>JASGJX010000045.1:0-284835 GCA_049840655.1 Chryseolinea sp. | reverse complement strand
GGCCCGATCACATCGTTGAATTTTTTCATCCACTGGGTGCTCAGATGATCGGCCGCGATATTACCGGGCTGAAAATCAGAGATGCAGTTCCCGAACTGGCAAACCAGGGTTTTTTCGAGTTGCTCGATGATGTCTACAATTCTGGACGAGTGGTTGACATTCCCGAAAGCAAAGCAGTATTACCGGACAACCAAGGACAACCAAAAGAACACTACTTCCACATCACTTACCTCCCATGGCGTGGACTTGATGGTAAGATCCAGGGTGTACTTCAGTTTACCCTGGAGGTAACGGAACAGGCCAAGGCCAACATGCGGATTAAGGAAAGTGAAGAACAATTCCGTGTACTTGCCAACAGCATTCCACAGTTTGTATGGATCGCCGATGCCTCAGGCACCATCGAATACATGTCGGAGCAATGGGTAACTTATTCGGGTACGTCTGTAGAGGAGGGCAAGACAGCATTCTCAAGTTTTATTCACGCAGACGATGTTGCTGACGTAAGGGATAAGTGGAAAGTGTCGATGGAAACTAAGCAACCATGGACGGCGGAATTCCGGCTGCGCAACGAAAAGACTGGACAGTATCGCTGGTTTGCTGGTCATACGGTACCCATATGCGACGACGAAGGGAACGTGCTCAAATGGATCGGCTCCTCGTCTGACATACAAGTTCAGAAGACAGCGAACTTTGAACTCGAAGAACTGATAGCAGAACGAACGGCTGAACTGGTCAAGCTAAACGTCCTGTTGAAAGGAAAGAACGAAGAGTTGTTTCGCGCACAAAACTTCCTGCAGACGGTACTGGATTCTTCGGTTGAATTGGTTACCGCGCTTGACAAGGATCTGAACGTTGCCTTCGTAAACAAGAGGATACAGTCTCTGACTAATCGTGTGGCAGAGGATCTTATTGGAAAAAATCTGCGTGAACTTTCGCCCGGAATCGAAAAGACCGAAAGTTATCAACACCTGAAGAAGGCGCTGAACGGTGAAACTACCCACATTAAAGCTGCTAACTCCATGATCAATCCATCACTGGTGTTTGAATCGTTCGTTATTCCCCTGAAACAACATGGTAAAGTTACAGGAGTAGTGACCATGCAGCGTGATATCACTTCTATCATGAAACTCACCGAACAACTTCGGGAATCCAATGAACAGCTAATACGCTCCAATGACGATCTGCAACAATTTGCGCATGTAACGAGTCACGATCTGAAAGAACCAGTCAGGAAGATTAAAATGTATGGAAATATACTCAACAGTGATTTCTCAAGCTTCCTTCCCGACAAGGGAAAGGATTATCTCACAAGAATCGACAAGGCTGCCAGCAGGATATCTGCAATGATAGACGGCGTCCTTAAATATGCGACCGTCGAAACTACCGACCAGGCTATGCGCGAAATCGATCTCCATGAGATTATGAAAAGCATCATGGAAGACCTGGAGATTCCAATCAGGGAACATCACGCGGAAATCCTCTATTCGCAATTGCCGACCATAAAAGGGTACCCTACTTTAATCTATCAGCTGTTTTATAATCTCGTGAACAACTCGCTGAAGTTCCGGAAGAGGGATGTAGAACCGGAAATCACGATTAGCTACTCCCCTGCTCAACCATCCGGAGAAGAAGCGGACTACTTCAAGATCCAGTTGCAGGACAATGGCGTTGGGTTTGATCCTTCCTATGCCGACAAGATATTTGAGTCATTTACACGACTTCATCCAAAGGACAAATATGAAGGCACCGGGCTCGGACTCGCGCTTTGCAGGAAGATCGCTCTGCGTCATTATGGGTTCATCAGGGCATCGTCGCAACCGGATGAGGGAGCCACTTTCAGCGTATTTTTTCCAAAGACAATTCTGATGAGCATATAGAACCATGAAGCTATACCTGGTAGACGATGACATGGAAGAAGAGGAACTCTTCAGAGACGCGGTGCACAAGGTGGACCCTGGCATCGAAGTACTCTGGTATGATGATGTCATGAATGCACTTGACGCGCTGTTAAAAGACGCTACGCAGCCAGATATCCTTTTCCTCGATTTGAACATTCCAAAAGTTTCAGGAAAGGAACTTCTTAAGTTGCTGAGACAACACAAGGCAACATTGAAGTTACCTGTTGTAATCTATAGCACTTCGATCTCAAAGAAAGACATTGAGGACACCACACCTTACCAGGTAAAGGCATATCTGCAAAAGCCCGAGGACTTCAAGCTGCTGTGTCAGAAGATTGGAGAACTCGTGAACATTGCCAATTAATAATAATGAGCATGATGTAACAGTTGTTAACAATGCCCAATGGGTTCAGGTCTATGGGTGACCATGCGCGCCAGGCACCATTTTGAGTACGAGCGACAGCGTTGATTTTGCAATCTGGTCACTAAGTCTGAAGTCTGAGCTTTCACCGTTGATACGATAGTGACCTGCACCTGTCTCTACCACTTGCGCATATCGGACACCCAGGATTATTCGTGCGCGGGATTCCGTGTAGATCTTATAATCAAATTCGCCTCCATAGGTAAATATGAAATCGCGCTTGCGCATGGAAGTATTTACCATTGGGTCCAGCAGATCAGAAATCGTGTTGACATTCACGTTCTTCTGTCTTACATCGAGCAGGAAGTCCTGGAATCCAATAGCAACCTGCGGAAACAAATCTATATGGCGATTCTTTATCAGGTCGTAGCCGACGCCAAATTCAATTGTTCTTCGCTTTGTTTTTAACTCGAGACTTTCATTGGAAGAACTGTTCCTGAATCCAGGCGTCAACATAAAGGAAGCCATAATACGATTCTTGTACAGATCCAGAGAGAGCAAAACGTTGCTCATGTTTTCGCTGATGTCATTAAATCCATAAGGGGCAAGTTCACGCCGCAAGTTTGTCAGCGAAGCAAAGGCGTGTTGATATCCTATCGCCAGCGTTGCGAACTGATTGTCGTCTGTGGTATATACGTACTGCGTGAGAGCCTGAAGTGAATCATAGCCAGAGGCGACCTTCGCTTTCTCAAGTTTCATTTTAAGTTCCTCCTTGTCGATTGTAGAAGGGTCCACCTTGCTGAAGTCATACTTGCGCATGCTCGGAAAGTGGTGTTGTGCCAGGCAGCACAGCGATGATGCGCAGGCTAAAAGCGTGAAGATGAGTTTCATGTGATATTGGTTTGAATACAATATTGCGGCAACAAATGCCGCACCAGAAGAATATCTGGACCGACCAAAGGTTAGATGGATAGTGTACCTCAAAGTTACAGATTCACCCGTAAAAAAATCAATTCAATAGAGTTCTCAGTACTGGTCAAAAAAATCAAGTCACGATACATCTAAAGGTGTAAATGACAACGCGTACGAAGACCGCGTCTCAAAGTAGCGAATGAAAACAAATGGATATTCCTTTTTAAAAATCAGGGTATTGGATTGGCTATGACTTTGGGTTGATCAGTCACTGCTATCGTAACGTTGTATTGGTCCTTTCCAAAGGTCAGGTATCTGATTCCTTCTCCCCTTTTCAATGCAATTCTCCTGAGATATATGCTTTCATTGGATGACATCCTTCTAAGTGGCCTGAGCGCAAAAGCATACAGTGAGTCTTTTGACAACGTATCGTATATTTTGCCCAACGCAACAACTTCATCAACTCTTCGTTCTTTGTATCGAACGTGCAAAGTATCGAATTTGGGTGCGTTCAATATGAGATAAGGGATGCCAGGCTTTTCCTCCTTTTCCCGAAAGAAGATCGTATCATTTTTTGCTTCCAGGACGCCTGCAAATGGAACCAGGTCGTCTTCGGTTGAGCGCACTTCAATCATGTTGTCGTCGATGTGTTTAATCTTGATGCCTCCAAAAAGATCTTTCAGAACTGTCAGGGAGTCAACATTAAATTTCGTCGGCATATCATCGAAAAAATCTTTCTGTCCACAGGACACCAGCGAAAAAGGAAAAAGGATAATCAGGATTAGGCTTTGAAGTCTTGTCATTGCTGTCGCTTTCCCCTGTCGGGGTTTGCGAGGCAAAATAAGTCAGCAGCGCCAAATAACAATGGCGTTCACTTTTGAAAGGCGAAGAAGGTACTACTCAACTATACAACGACGTGGCGGTCAGACGACGACGTGTAGAGAAAGCAACACAAGTTAGCCACGCCTTAGCGCGAAATATCGCCAACTCTGGAGAGGAATCAGCGAGTGATTTAAGGCTATTTAAGCGAGCTCGCTAATTCCTGGGCCATTGACAAATGATGTTCAAGTGTCGGCAGTTTTTCAGCGGCCCATTGCTTCAGATCGGCATCCTTGCCATTGGCAGCTTGCTCTTTAAAAAGCTCGACGGCCGCCTGGTGGTCTTTCACCATTGCTTCCGCATAAGCTTTGTCGAAGGCCGCACCCGACTTCGATGAAAGACTCTTCAACTTCTGCTCACTTGTAGTCGAAAGCGCTGACCTCGGTGTCATTGATTTCTTCTTTGCCAACGCCAGTAATTCTGCATTTGCGCTGCCGTGATCCTTGATCATCGCATCGACAAAAGATTTGATTTGTTCATTAGATGAGGTCTTTGCCGCGAGCTGTGCAGCTTTGATTTCGAGGAGCCCGGCCTCTGCAGCCTTCATCACAAAATCTTTATCATCGGCGAATGATATTGAAGACGCGGAAATAACGGGTCCGGACGAAGCGCCACGATTGACTGGTGAGATATTAGCTGTCGTCAACGCAAGCAGTGTCAGAATTAAGCTGGATGTTACAGTTGCCATGGTCTTGTTGTTTTGTTCACAGAGGCAACAGGAAATTTTTGTGCCAGATCGGTAGTTTCTGTCCAGCGATGCTTCCGGTGAGGTGCCATCAACTCGTTCCCGAAACGCGCGGTTTGTCAGAATTCATGATCTGTCCTGTTTAATCATCAATCTGTCCGGGAGTCGAGCTACGTGTAACTGTTAACTTTACGACGTCAGAAGAGAATAGACTGCCTGTCGGTTGGCAATCCGCTCCTCAAACATGGCGACAATCAAACAAACAATAACTGCTATGAAAGAAAGATCAGCTATAACAGGAATCATGAGCATGAGATGTCCCAAATGTCGCGAAGGAAAAATGTTTCCCGTTCACACTTTGTATTCGGGTCGATTTATGAAAATGAA
Organism: Chryseolinea sp.; assembly: GCA_049840655.1. Lineage (GTDB taxonomy): Bacteria > Bacteroidota > Bacteroidia > Cytophagales > Cyclobacteriaceae > Chryseolinea. The sequence continues at coordinate 279,713 of JASGJX010000045.1, read as the reverse complement.
CGACCATTGTTCATGTTGTGGACAGTCGTTTGAGCCTGAGCCTGCCTATTACTTCGGTGCAATGTTTATCAGCTACGCTCTGAATGCCGGTTATTTCATTGGCTTATGGATCGTACTACTGATTCTCATGGATAACATACCTGACGCCCTGATGATCGGAGGCACGGTTGCCTTAGTGGTTGGATTGCTGCCCATTACATTCCGGTTGTCGAGAGTGTTGTGGATTTACATCTTCGTCAGATATCAGGGACCCGCTGAATGCAAGACAGAAGCTGTTCACATACGCTAACAGAGTCTGGGTTCCAGGGTCACTGCTCTTGCAGGTCGAGATCCCACTGACATCGAAATGCAGGTTGCAGATCGAAGATTGCATTCAATCTACATGGTGTTCCTGAACGCTTCTGGGGTATCACCGTTAAGCTTTTTAAACCACCTCACGAAATAGGATGCATCATTGAAGTTAAGTGCTTCAGCAACCTCATTGACGTTCATGTCGGAATATGCAAACATCCGTTTCGCTTCCAGGACAAGTCTTCCCTGAATCAGGTCAGATAACGTTTTGCCCAGGGCATCTTTACAAATGCTATTCAGGTAGGCGGGCGCAAGATTCATGAGCTCACCATAGTCAGCTGGTTGCTTTAATGTCTGAAAATTTTCATCGATCAACTGTTCAAGTTTTCTAATCTTAGACGTTTGACTATGCGTTGCTGCACGTCGGGAATCGTCATAGAATTTGGCAGCCTCAAGTAAGAATATTTCAAGATAGGCTCTTAGAATCCTTGGACCTGGCTTATTCGTGCTCTTGTATTGATCGTACATCTGACTCACTGCGAATTTAAAAGCCTCGGCCTTACGGACATGAACCACAGGATTCGTGACGAGCGAATGATAGAACGGAAATTCGAGCAAGCTATTTTGGCTCAGATGCAGCTCATAAAATTCCCTGGTAAAGAATATGATCCAACCCCGGGTCCCCGGAGATAAGGTCCATGAATGAACCTGTCCGGGTGTCATCAGGAAGATCGTATTTGCTTCAACGGAGTATTGTACAAAATCTATGGTGTGCGTGCCCCTTCCTTTCTCAATAAATAGGATGAGATAAAAATCATGCTTATGAGGCTTATCGACAAAAGAATGATCCTTAATGTGGTCGCGAATATTCTCTATATAGAACTCAGACCAGTTGGCCTTCTCGCTGAATGCGTTTAGCTCGAATACGGGAAGGTGCCTGTGTCCGGACTTTGATTCGTTCTTTTTCTTCATTACCGAAATTTAAGCAGTGCACATTAAAAGAATGCAGAGGACGCTGAATGTAAATGTGAGAGGCGTTACATCTAACCGCAAAACGTAAAACTCTAAATGTAAAATGTAAAATGAGGTGCCGGAATACAATTAACTTAAACCATCATGGAAAATAATTCCAAGACTATGCCTTTTACCGCTATGTAGCGGGCTTACACCGTGCTTCATGTTTACGCGATAATGCCCTTTGCTTCCCCTCTCTGCCCTGAAGTTGGTAGCAAAGATGATCATATCACCGCGATTGGGTGTGAGTACATTGGCCTTTGACTGTGCCCGGGGTATTTGCTCAGTAAGCACGAATTCTCCCCCAGTATAATCTTCACCAACCTGATCCAGCATAAAGACAATTTGCATCGGAAAATAGATATCTCCATAAAGGTCCTGATGCAGTGTATTGAAGCCTCCCTCTTCATACTTCAAAATGAGAACGGTAGGCTTTAACTGCCCGTGTTCATGACAAAGAGCCTTCATCTGTCTATGCGTGGGTGGAAATGTCGTATCGATATGCAGTTCTCGCATCCATTGATTGGCAACGTCCGTTATCTCCGCGTAAACCTTTTCTCTGAGGTTCGTGATTAACGCTGGCAATGGATATTGAAAATATTTGTACTCTCCCTGACCAAACCGATAACGTTCCATGCTGATTGTTTTTCGATAGGTATGATCAGCGTCGTAGTCTTCTATTAATATATCACATTCTGCTTTGCTGAGTACTTCGGGGACAATAGCGAAACCGACGTCATGCAGCTTCGTTGTTATGGACTTCCAGTCTTTGGTAGCAATTCGTGTTTCAATCTTTTCCACAAACAAATGTTTAGAGGAATAAAAGTAGCGGACCGCAGGTCTCAGGGAAAACCGAAACTTGCGCTTTTACAACAATCGTTTGACAATTCACCTATAAGCCGTTGGAGCGACTTGTCTGTATAAATGAATTATTTGCCCGTCTGCGTTAGAGTTCATACAAAAAAAGAGCCCGAATCACCGGGCTCATCTTATCAATAATTCAACGCTTCTCTATTTAATCTTCGAGAAGCTTGTTGGGGTCATGTAAACGGACTCGACCTTCTCCACAATCTTACCATCTTTTTCAGATGCATCCCTTGCCTCTATCCAAACCGGATCGCTTCTAAAGGCATCCCACGACTTCTTAGCATCTGCTTCGCTCTTATGGGCTAAGAGATAAACCAATTTAGGCTGGCCACCATCTTTCTCTATGCTTGTAAAGTAGACGATGTTCTCCATGCCATGCTTTTCAAAGAGTTTAGTCGTATGATCCTTGAATCGAGTGATGAGGTTAGGAAGCCTGCCGGGTAAACAGGTGTAAGTCCTCAGCTCGAATACCCTCCCCTTGCCAGATCCTGGTTTAATCTTTGGCATTATCTCCGATACGTTCATGAACACGGAGCCTACTGAGTCAACGATCTTTCCACTTTCTTCAGACTTGGCCTGAACCTGCTTCCATTCGGGATCCGCAGAAAATGCAGCCCAGGATTTATCGCGAGCTTCTTTGCTGGGATACGCCAGTATGTAATATAGGAGCTGGTTATCATTTGCTGATGGAACCCAATAGCCAATGTTCTCCATGCCGTGTTTCTCAAAGATCTTCGTAGTGTGATTCTGAAAGCGACTCAACAGGGCGTCCAGTCTCCCTGGATACGTATGGTAGACCCGAAGTTCAAAATATCGTTTGTCTATTTTTTGTGCCGACAGGCTTAGTGAGAGAAACAACAGTGATAGCGAGAGTAAAGCTTTCATAGGAAATTTGAAAAGGTGGCTTTTGTTAGAAGGATATTAATGTATCAAGGTAGGGTGTTCTGAAGAGATCAACAACACCTCATCCAGAGATAGATCATTTGAACTTGTATACGGCAATCCGGTTGTTGATTAACATGCATAGTGCCGAGAGACTTCGCAGTATTTACTGGGTACCCCCGCACGTCGATACCTGACTAACCACTCATCAACTCGCTGAGATTGACTCGCTTTTGATGATCCCAATGTTCCAAAGCATATGACGTGCAGTACTGATGAATTGTCAGGACACGAATATTTCTTTCTTTCCATTCCTCATCGGAATAAAGAATTTGTTCACTCAATTTAAGTTCCTGTCGTATGAATTGAGATATGATTGCGTAGTGAGGCAATGCGAGATAACGATGTCTTGCATCAGTTAATAACTTCTCGAGAAGAGATGATGGCGACGCTCCTTCCCGTGTACTTCTGATTAGTCGGGCAACCTGGTCGCTAAAGTCGGAAGAGAGGTCCCGATCTGCCAAAAACTCGGCCGCAATCCGAACGCTTCCATCAATCCGACTATCACCGAGACGACAATATGCGGTTCCATGAAACCAGGCCGCCATAAAAAGAGCCTCGGCTTCAGGCCATGGAAGGTCATTGGCAGCAGCCAGTTCTTCACAGCATTCTACTATGAATCTGGTGGTGGCGAAAGTGTGAAAACAGCGGGTCTTGGGCAGGAAGAGCTTGAGATATTGCTCCACATAGTGCTCAGCTTCAAGTAATAGGTCAGTCATTTCGGTCTGCACCCTAGGACGTTTTTCTGGAGGAAATCTGGAGATAGCCCAAAAATATGCTGACAAAAAATTTTCGAGTCTTGAGGGATTTCCTTTCACTTCTCGTCCTCCTTCCTATCTTTGCCGCCATATTTAGACTAATTCCAAATAAGGATTCAAACCAAACACCCTAAGAATATGCTTAAAATGCTTCGAAAACCCACATTTGCTGCATTAGCAATCTTTGCACTAGTTGGTTGCGACGATGATGATACCCCATCAAGCCTGCGAGCCAATGTGGACTACACTACTCTTAATAATGTTGCAGCCTATTCAGAACAGTTTGTGGACGAGGATGGCGCATCAACCGTGGACCTCACGGATGGTAACAACCGCCACAAGATGTTCCAGGCCTTGAATTACTACTCCAGCTCTAATATTTCCGCCAATACAACGATCAGTGCAGAACAGCTCAAGAAGCTTTTCTCTAATACAGGCAATCCTTTTGTTGATATTTCAACATCGACCATCAAGGTCACTGGTTCAGTTCTTAATACGTCGGGCGTACAACTGAAGAATGTAACTGCATCTTCGTTGGGTTCAGGTGCAGATGCCGTGCGAGCAAAACTCGAATCCGATTTTGACCATATCGCTGCTGCCAGCCTTTCCGTTGGAGAGGTGGCAGAAAAGGGCAAAGCAGGCAAACTCGCTACCTACCTTGTGGATGAGAAAGGAATTGAGACAATTCAAATCATTCAAAAATCTCTGATCGGAGCACTCCAACTCGATTACATATCGAATGTGCTCCTCAATGAAGGTTTAAACGCTGATAACTACTCCGTTGTAAGCGGCAAGAACTACTCGGCTCTTGAGCACAACTGGGATGAAGCCTATGGTTTACTCACGTTGAATCCGGTGTTTTTGTATAATACAGATACTCAAGAGGCCTCTACAGATGCAAAGCGCGCAACCGTAGAATTTGCAGCTGGCTCTTATATCTGGGAATACAATAAATCAAACTACGCTAAGTTTTACCCGGCATTCCTGAAGGGTCGCGCGGCGATCGTAAATAACGATAGAGCTGAACTGGAGACACAAGCGACTTTCATCAGAACGCAAATGGAACTGGCTATTGCCCGTGCCGCGCTCGGCTACCTTGATAAATGGAAAGCTGGTGGCGCACAGGTTAAAGACCAGGCGCATGCAATTGGCGAAGGTCTGGGCTTTATTTACTCTTTGCGATTTGCAAAGATCCATGGCGGAGATGCAACATGGTCTGATGGAATCCTCAATGGACTTGTCGGTTCGGAATATGGATTCTGGGATCTTGATGTCACTAAGATCAACGCTGCCTCTGATGCGATCAAGGCGAAGTTCTCTATTCAATAAATCGCAGTTATTGCTTCACAGTGGATTGATGACAACTCAACGTCAATCCACTTAACTATTTAAGATATGTCTTTGCTTCGTTACACGAAAACCGGCATCGCTGTGGTCAGCTTCTTTCTGTCAGGGTGCAGCAGTAGCACCGATCCGGATCCAGCAGTTGATCCTCTTGATCGAGTGCCGATGCTTACGAATTGGGCTGACAACATTATCATCCCGTCGTATGACAAGTTCAACGCGAAGCTCGCAACGATGACGGCCAAAGCGGATGCTTTTGCGCAAACTCCCAACGAAACAACATTAGCAGATTTCAGAACCAGCTGGAAAGATGCCTATATCGACTGGCAAAAGGTAGAACTCTTTGAGTTCGGACCTGGAGATAGAAACACCATTCGAAACTTCTTCAACATTTATCCTGCTGACGAGGCTGGTATAAAACAAAATATTTCTGACCCTGCGGCTAACCTGGCTTTGCCAGTATCATACGCAAGACAAGGATTTCCTGCCCTTGATTATCTCATCAATGGTTTAGCAGATTCCGATCCAGCCATCCTACAACTGTACACAACTGATGCCGACGCATCTAAAAGAATCGCTTACATCGATAAGATTGTCGACCGAATGAACAGTCTTCTTACGACTGTTATTACTGATTGGAAGGGAAGCTATCGCAGCACTTTCATAGCTAGCACAGGTCTTGACATCGGGTCCTCGACTTCTAACGTCGTTAATAGCTACAGCCTCAACTACGAACGTTTCATTCGTTCCGGAAAAATTGGAATTCCTTCGGGAGCCATGACAACCAGTGGTGGCGTAAAATATCCTGAAAAAGTAGAAGCGTATTACAAGCGCGACATCTCTTTAACCCTTGCCAAGACAGCACATCAGGCGACAGTGGATTTCTTCAACGGGAAAGGTGTATTGACCGGTACAGAGGGCCCCTCCTTAAAATCATATCTCAACGCACTGGATGCAAAAGATGCTTCGACCGGCACAGCTCTTTCGCAGATAATCAATAACCAGTTTTCAGCAACAGCTTCAAAACTTGATGGGCTTGGAGAAAATTTCTACGATCAGGTTGTCAACAATAATCAGCCGATGATTGACACTTACAACGAATTGCAGAAAGCCGTTCGTATGCTGAAGGTCGACATGACATCGGCGATGAGTATAACAATCACCTATACCGATAATGACGGTGATTAATATCGAATGATCAACGTGACACCATACTTCCAGCGAAGCACGTCAGCCGCGCCTTTGGCGGTTTTTCGGGTTATCCTTGGAGGCATGTTGTTGCTCAGCATTGTTCGGTTTTGGATGAATGGCTGGATAGAGAGTGTTTACATCCTTCCCAAACATCACTTTTCATTCTATGGTTTCGAGTTCATTAAGCCACTTGGCACTTACACATACGCTGTGTTTGCTATCTGCGGATTGGCCGCCTTCATGGTAACCTTGGGGATCTTCTACAGAGCAGCAATCATCACGTTGTTTCTAAGCTTTACCTATATAGAGCTCATCGACAAGAGCACCTACCTCAATCATTACTATTTCATCAGCATGATCTGTCTGATGATGATCTTCCTTCCGGCAAACGCATACTTCTCACTGGATGCCAGGCGTGATCCACATATCAGTGGTAATACCGTTCCCCGCTGGACGATCGATGTGATACGTGGATTTGTCACAATTGTTTATGTGTATGCCGGATTAGCAAAAATCAACAGCGACTGGCTGGTGCACGCACAACCGTTGCGTATCTGGCTTCCATCGCGCAACGATATGTTTATCATCGGGCCGCTCTTCAGTAAAGTCTGGATTGCGTACGCCTTTAGTTGGATTGGGTGTCTGTATGATCTTTCCATTCCTTTTCTTCTCTCCTATCGATTGACGCGAATACCGGCCTTTTGTGCGGTTGTTATATTTCATCTGCTAACGGCATGGCTATTTCCGATTGGAATGTTTCCCTACATCATGATCGGCACTTCATTCATCTTCTTCCCTTCGTCGTTTCATGAACGCGTGATACAATCTGTTCGAAGCATTGCCGCCAGAGGTATCGCCGGATTCAGGGCTATCGATCCCGCGGTAGTACAGCCCTATCGAATGAGCAGTATCGGCAAGTATGCAGCATTGGTTTTTTTTTCATTATTCTTTCTCGTGCAGGTAGCGCTTCCGTGGCGATATCTTGCATACCCTGACGAGCTTTTCTGGACGGAAGAAGGGTATCGATTTTCGTGGCGTGTCATGCTCATGGAAAAGGCTGGCCAGGCAGAGTTCATTGTGCGCGATGTCAACGGGTACTATGAAAATGTGAACAACGATGACTTCCTAACACCGCTACAAGAGAAGATGATGGCTGCGCAGCCTGACATGCTCATTCAATACGCACACATACTGAAAGCCCATTATAAGAGAAAAGGTTTTGTTTCACCTCAGGTCTACGTCGATTCCTACGTCACGCTCAATGGTAGAATTGGCCGACCCATGATTGATCCAACCACCGACCTGGTTCAACTAGAGGACAACCTTGAACATAAATACTGGATCCTTCCATTCAACGATGAAATCAAAGGGCTTTAATATCACCGTTATCCTTTGTCTTCTCTGTGCGAGTGGCATGGCCCAGTATCGCTTGACCGGAAAGGTAATTTCGGCAGAAGACAGCGCAGTCGTTAAGGACTGCTTTGTAAGACTTGGAAGTGGAAATCTTACTGCTATCACCGATTCTTTCGGAATGTTTTCTTTCAACGATGTGGCTAAGGGTACGTACACTTTACACTTTGTTGAGAGTGGTTTTAAATACGGCACCCGCGAAGTGACCGTATCCGGAGATGGTCAAAAGATCACCATGGTGCTTCTGCCGCGAAGTGAAACGCTCGAAGAGGTTGTTGTTACCGACAATCGCGATGGCTTCGGCTCCACTCACCTGCGGGCGATTGAAAACATGGGGATCTATGAGGGCAAAAAAACTGAAGTCATCGTGCCCGATCAACTGGTTGCCAACGTCTCAACAAACAATGCGCGACAAGTTTACTCGCGGGTACCAGGCTTGAACATCTGGGAAAATGACGGTGCGGGACTACAGCTTAGCATTGGAGGGCGAGGATTAGATCCCAATAGAACGTCCAACTTCAATGTGCGGCAGAATGGCTATGATATCAGCGCCGATGCCCTTGGCTATCCCGAGAGCTACTACACTCCTCCTATTGAAGCGGTTGGCCGAATACAAATCGTGCGTGGTGCTGCATCGTTACAATACGGAACACAGTTCGGTGGCCTGATCAACTTCAACATGAAAGAGCCGGTCCAGGATAAGAAGGTTGAACTTATCGCACGACAAACTCTTGGCTCGTTTGGGTTTTACAACACGTTTACAAGCGCAAGCGGCACAGTTAACAAACTGAGCTACTATACGTGTTTTCAGTACAAGACTGGAAACGGATGGCGCGACAATTCGGACTTCGACAATCATACCTTCTATGGAAAGTTGTCTTATGCTGTAACGGAAAAAACCAAAGTGGGATTTGACTATACCAATATGTCATATCTCGCTCACCAGCCAGGTGGTCTCACCGATGAGATGTTCGCTCAGGACCCAAGACAGACGAATCGCGAACGAAACTGGTTTCAGGTCAATTGGAACTTATTTGGTTTACACTTCGACCAAAAGATTACGGAATCCAGTGACTTTAATTTGCGCGTGTTTGGTCTTTTGGCCAACCGGTATTCTGTGGGATTCAGGCCCAACCGTGTGGCTACTGTAGATGACAATGGCCCGCGTGATTTGATCAAAGGAGAGTTTCAAAACTGGGGTGCCGAAGCGCGTTATCTGAATCGCTACACGGTCAGTGGCAAGCCTTCTGTACTGTTAGTAGGTACTCGCTATTATCATGGCTACAATCACAGTCAGCAAGGTGAAGGCTCAACTGGAAGCGACGCGGACTTTGCCTTTGTCAATCCCGAGCAATTTATCACCTATGACTACCAGTTTCCCAACAGAAACCTGGCATTCTTTGCAGAGAACATTCTCTATCTGCACGAGAAGTTGTCAATTACTCCAGGCGTTCGTTTTGAATACATCAACACAAAGTCTGATGGCTACTACGGAACGATCTACCGGGATCTGGCAGGAAACATCCTGGATATTACCAGGACAGAAGAATCACGTGAAGACGCCCGTCAATTTGTGCTTGGAGGAGTGGGCATCAGCTACAAGCCCACTTCACACATAGACATCTATTCAAACATTTCCCAGAACTACAGATCTATAACGTTCAATGACATGCGCATTTCCAATCCATCTTCAGTGATTGATCCGGATATGAAAGACGAACGAGGTTATTCCATTGACCTTGGAGTTCGCAGTGAACAAACAACGTTCTTCAACTATGACGTGGGGCTATTCTTTCTTAATTACGACAACCGGATTGGAGAGGTTCAGTATTATGACGAATCAAACCGCGTGATGCGTCGCCGGGGAAATATTGGTCAGGCAATCATCATGGGACTTGAATCCTATGCATTGGCGGACGTCGTGCATCTGCTTCGTCCGGATGAAGAACGATGGACCGGCGCCGTCTTTGGAAACCTGGCATTAATCAAATCAGAGTACGTGCAGTCTGAGGCTCCCGGAATTACAGGTAACAAAGTCGAGTTTGTTCCAGACGTCAATGTGAAAGGTGGGATCCAGGTTGCATATAAAAAGTTGAAAGGATCATACCAGATCACTCATTTATCTGAGCAGTACTCTGATGCGACAAACGCCGTAGATGGCGGGGTCTCCGCTGTCGTGGGCATTATACCCGCATACACGATCATGGATCTCAGTCTGTCTTATGAGTACAAGATGTTCAGAATTGAAGGCTCGGTCAACAACCTTGCAAATCAGATGTACTTCACACGCCGCGCTACTGGATACCCTGGCCCCGGAATACTCCCCTCCGATGGACGAAGTTTTTACGTAACTCTCCAGGTAAAACTCTGATGATTGAATTTTAGTTGATGAAGACTCATTACGAACAGACGCACCCTTTGTTCAAACAATCAAACTAACAGGACTAAGTATATAATTATTATGAACAGCAAAATGCGAATCTTTCATCGCTACCTCGGATTCTTTCTTTCAGGAATAATGGCCGTATACGCGATCAGCGGAATTATATTAATCTTTCGCGACACAGATTTTCTAAAGAGAGAAAATATTGTAGAGACTCAGTTGCCTGCCAATTTACGCAATGAGGAAGTTGGAAAGTCTCTAAAGATCCGTGAGTTCACGGTTGATCGCGAGGAAGGCAATGTTGTTCACTTCAAGACTGGGACATACGATCGTTCCACAGGACTTGCCAGACACACCGTGAAGCAGCTGCCTTATACTATAGACAAGATGACGAAGTTGCATAAAGCAAACTCCGGAAGCCGCTTTTTCTATCTGAACATTTTCTTTGGACTCGGCCTGCTCTTCTTCGTCATTTCGGCGTTCTGGATGTTCATCCCGAACACGCCAGTATTTCGCAAGGGTCTGTACTTTGCTGCCGCCGGCCTGGTGCTAAGTCTCCTGCTCATATTCATTTAGCGCATTTGCATCTCCAGTGACAAAATGCAAAGTGTGGCCATGATGTCAGGTAAAAACAATTCCAAAATGTAAATCCTGTTCTATACTTTCCTGGTGATTGCGCCTAACATTGAGGTGCAATTCAACCACAATGGATGATACCGGGCCAGCATATACGTTAAAAGACCTTTGTCTTTATTTCCTCAGGCTTGGAACTCTTGGATTCGGAGGACCAGTTGCTCTCGTTGGATACATGCACCGGGACCTGGTTGACACGAGAAAGTGGATCAGCGAAGAGGACTACAAGGAAGGTCTCGCACTAAGCCAGCTTGCACCGGGCCCGTTAGCCGCGCAGCTGGGAATCTATATCGGCTATGTTGATTATGGAATATGGGGCGCCACGCTCGCTGGTGGAGCGTTCGTTCTTCCCTCCTTCCTGATGGTGCTTGTTATCGGCTGGGCATATGTTGAGTATGGAGGCTTACCGTGGATGCAGGCAATTTTCTATGGAGTAGGTGCTGCCGTTATTGGCATCATTACCATCAGCAGTTACAAGCTTACAACAAAGAGCATCGGAAAAGACTGGCTGCTGTGGGTCATCTTTGTTGTACTCGCCATCAGCACTTTTGTACTTGAAGAGGAGACGTTGTGGCTGATTCTGTTGGGCGGTGTAGCCGTTTGGTTTGCCAAAGCACCTCCATCGTGGTTAAAGGTTGGAGCCAATGGGTTTGTTCCCGTTCTTGCGCAGATTCAATCCGTAACATTTGAGACGAAGCTTTGGCAAATCGCGTGGTTCTTTACGAAGGCTGGTGCTTTTGTGTTCGGAAGCGGATTGGCCATTGTTCCTTTTTTGTATGGAGGAGTTGTGAAAGAATACGCGTGGCTTAATGAGCAACAGTTTGTAGATGCCGTGGCGGTGGCTATGATCACGCCTGGACCGGTGGTCATCACCGTTGGATTCATTGGGTATCTTGTTGCTGGGTTCTGGGGAGCTGTAGTCGCGGCTTTGGCTACATTCGTGCCCTGCTACCTTTTCACAGTACTGCCAGCACCTTATTTCAAAAAGTATGGAAAGCATCCGGCAATTAAAGCTTTCGTCGACGGTGTTACTGCGGCGGCGATTGGCGCTATAGTGGGAGCCGTGGCTGTTCTTGCTAAGCGAACACTCATAGACGTACCCACGGTGCTCATAGCCATCATTACTGCCACGATTCTACTCCGTTTCAAAAAGCTGCAGGAGCCTTATGTAATCATTGTTGCTGCGGTAGTAGGAATTCTATTAAAATCCGTGCTGTGAAATGGATCATGAGAAAACGTCCGAAGATTGATCGGATTGCGTGTCCGTGATTATGAGCAACTGAGCATCGGAAGATCTATGATCCGCTTTACAGCTGGGCTACGCGTGTGCACGACAACAGGCACAACTGAAAACCAAAACTAAAGTGACTGAATCGATGTTCAGATTTCATCCAGATTCTGAGCATACATTAAGTTTCAGCTATCAAATCATTCAATATGATATTCGCCAGGACCGCATTAAGCTCCACTCTCATTGCAATCACCTTTCTGCTTTCCATGATGGTAGCCACTGCCTTTGCACAAGACAAAGGCGTGAAAACGATACTCTTTATCTGCGAACATGGTTCTGCCAAGAGCATCGTCGCGGCGGCGTACTTTAATAGAATTGCCGGGGACAAGCAGCTTGACATTATGGCTATCAGCAGAGGAACGCATCCGGATGCAGTTGTTCCTGATAAGATAAACAAACTTCTCAATGGCGATGGTTTTCCCAATCACAGCGAAAAGCCAACTCAACTCACTAAAGAAGACCTTAAAGCAGCCGACTACGTTGTTTCGTTTACAACGATACCTACATCATATGGAAACAATGAGAAGATAGAACTATGGAATGCACCCTCGTTCGAGTCTGGCTATCCGGCATCAAGGGACTCGATTGTTCATAACATCGAAAGAATCATTGAACGCATCAAAAGTCAAAATCAAAAATGACGCTTATGAAGTCGGCAAGAAAGATATCTATCATAGCTCTCGTAGTATTTGCACAATGCTCTGCTCCTTCGTCGGAAAGTAGTAAGCCCAATGCAACAGAGCGAGCGCTTGACATCGCAAAAATTGAAAGCATACTGGGAATGAAAGGCACTGAAAAGAACGGTGAATACAAGGTAACTGTGCCTCAGAATGATTTGAATGTTGTGGTTGACAGCTTCAGGATCATTGCGCCAATGGGACTGGGAAGCTGGACGGCTTTTACTCCTGGTCGGGATGGCGTGATGATTAGTGTGAAATGTCGAGAGGAGTATTCAAGCACACGATCGGTCGTCCCGATATTGACTTACGCGATCACAAATCGGCTGTATCCTCATTCGCAGGATTCAATACATGGGCTGCGTGGCAGGGAACTCCAGAGCATGCGGCGGTAGCAGGAGACTTTGCCATGCTCGAGGAAGAAGTTGCCCCGGTAATAAGAGCTCTTGTTGAAAATGGCATTGAAGTCGTTGCTGTGCATAATCATATGGTACATGAAGAACCAAGGATATTCTTTTTGCATTACTGGGGCGTGCGGACATTCTTTGTAAAGGGTAAGGCGCTAAACAAAGCCTGATGCTAACGCTATTGAAAGCATGATTAGCATGATCGTTACAATGATCTGAACGGGCTTCATTGTTACCTTGTTCAACAACTTGCTTCCGATAAAAGCACCTGCAAATGCTGAACAGGTTGCTGCGATTACCAGACCGATATTTTCATGCAGTCCTGATTCAGAAAATCGTGTGAAGTAGACACCAAGCCTGGAAAAGTCTACGAAGCATGCGATCACGACTCCTGAGGCGATAAACGCCTCTTTGCTAAGATTCGCATTGATCAGAAACGCGCTCCTCAATGCACCTTGATTTCCAGAGAGTCCTCCGAAGAAACCACTCAACAAACCACCGAGTATAAGATTCTTTCCAAACCCGAGCTTTTTCAAGGAAGGCAACGTCTCCAATAGAGCAAAGAAGATCAATAGTAAAGCCACCACGACTTTCACTGGGGTGACAAGACATAACTTTTGCCCTATCGAATAGGAGTACAACGGTGCCAATGCGTTCAACTTTACTAGCAGAAGTGCTCCAACTATAGAAGCAATAAAAGCGGGCAGGCCAAACATGACAACTACCTGCCTGTTAGCTTTTGGTCCGATCAATACCAGTTTGAAAACATTATTGAGAAAATGTACAATACCCGTTAGAGCAATGGCAGCTTCGATCGGGAAGAAAATAGCAAATACAGGAGTTAGGATTGTCCCAAGCCCAAAACCAGAGAAGAATGTCAGCAAAGAAGTAATCAGCGCAGAGAAGCAAAGAATAAAATATTCCATTTACCTACCGGACCTTATTCGAAGTTTTACGATTCGTTTCAATCCTGAGAATTCATTTTTTTGGCTCGAATAGTTCTATAAGATTTCCGGATGGATCCATCAGTAGCGCTTGCTTGCCACCAACTCCCGTAATGATATCGTTTCGAAATCTAGCTCCTTTCAGTTTCAGATCACTTACTAGTCGATCGAGATCGTCCGATTCAAGTTGAAACCGATTCCAGCCACCAGGCGCCGGTAGTGTTCCATCACTTAATGCTTGTCCCGCACCTCCAACCCCGGGCTGGTTCAGATACAATTTCAAATTGTCTTTAGATAATGCTGCGAACCCAGGCGCGGGATGAAAATCCACCTTGAAGCCAAGATTCTCGGTGTAAAACTTTACCGCGTCTTAAACGCTGTTCACAATGTACCGCACATTCACGCCCATAATGATGCTATTTATAAAGTGTTACCGGAGAATAAAGTTCGCCAAACATACCATTAGTCGCTCACGACAAACACACAGGTAGCTTTTAAAGGTTTGTGGTCGGCTGATAAACCTTCCACGTGTACAATATATTTACCGCGCACATCCGGGATGGAGAACTCCACAGTACGCTCCTCGTTCCGTTTTAACGTTATGCCGGGATTCCAGTAGATTGTTGAACCGACCGGATACGATTGATAACCCTTAAATTTATCGGGAAGAGAATACCCTTTGATTTTTATAGGCGTGAACAGGGAGCGATCGAACTTGTCAATAAACTTGCTCTTCTCATAATCTGTCCGGGTGTAAATAGCGATAGCACCATTTGCGCCACGGGCACCGTAAGCAGCGGCGTTTCCAAACTTAATCACTTCAATACGATCGATCATGTTTGCAGTGAGACGTCCTACCTGTTCAGCCGCAGTTTCCCCCCATTCATTCGAAAGCACGCTTCCATCGATAAGAACGATTGGTTCCTGGTGATAAGGGTTCGAATCATAACCGGAAAATCCTCCAAGCTTAAAGTACTTACGCACAATTCCACCCTCCATGAATGTGAGCACTTTCAGTCCGGGAACTTTAGACTGCAGCATCATGATGAGATCGCCATTATCGTTGTTACGCAGGTCTTCACCGCTCACGACGATGTCTGCAGAAAGATGTATTGCTGATCCCACAACTTTCGTCGGCTTCTGGCTTTCGATAGTCACCTCGTTTAACATCTGAAAAGGACCAGACAACTCCGGGGCTACCGGACGTCTGGGAGTCTCAGCCTTCACAACCTCCGCAGAAAGTCTCGAGAAGGACATGGGCGGTATCGAGATTTTCGTTGTTGAATCAATCTTCACAACTCCCCGTCTGTCACCTTTCAGACTGAGCGCCTGAATCGATAACTTCATGGTGTCATAAAGTAGCAGTCCATGAAACGCAAATGAACCGTCCTGCTCGGCTTTTGTGCTGATGAGGTCGTCGGCTCCCTCCTGCGCCAGCATGACAATTGGACGGCGGAACTTCTTTCGCCGGGACTTCATATCTGCCTTTCCGACGATATCGATACCATATTGAATGGACTGCGATTGCGAACGTTGCGTTGAAATTGATTTATCGGAGAATCCCAGCTTGTTGTGAATGTCCGGATCCTCGTTACCGAGTGAAGAGTACCTCATAGGTGAAACAGAAACCGATACATCGCCGGCAAAAGCAAAGCCTTCGTCATCATTTGTGAGGATCGTCAGAACGGCCTTGTCGCCCGGCGCATAGCCGGACCGATTGGATTTTACGACAAACGCTCTTGAGCTGTTCAATGTGTCGATTTGTCTGTTCGCAATGACTTCATCATCTTCCAGGATGTGAATAGTTTTGGTAAATATGAAAGACTTATCGTAGTTCAGCATCCACCGCGTAGTGGAGCGAAGCTGATAATCACCAGCGGCCAGATTCGAGAGACTGACACTACCAGTCGCTACTCCGATCGAATCGATCAGAAGGAGCTTTGAGGATACTACTACATTCTTTGAATTAACAAGATCAAGGTATAGCGCGTTGCTTAACGTATCCTGAAAAGCAGGCGAAGCATAGTTCATATAGGCTTTGAACCAAGTTTTTCCCCGCGATAGTAAAAGGTTTTGTCCGTGTGTACGTGAGTCCGCTCCAGAAGATACTCCGAATTCGTTGATGAAGCTTTCACAACTGAAGCCATGCTGTTCGCTTTCCCGGGATCGTAATCGATTGGAAGCAGGTCCGCAATCCTCGGTTCACTCATAGCTCCGGACACCATCATAACTGACGGGTTCATGGGTATTCCACTTCCGCTAACTTCAAGCACGCTTCCTTTCGTTATTTCTATCCAGCTGATCGGTACCGCCACATCTCTGTAGATCGTAGGGATCGCCTTGGCTTTCATATAATGCACTTCCGTTTTAGGAGGCAAATTGAGGAAGTACTGATTCGGATTCTTTCCTCTATCCACCAGGTCTTTGTCGTCAAGCGCGGAAATCGAGCGATTCAAGTTGGGCGTCAATGACGACTTCCTCACCACGTCTGGGTTATTGGTAAAGTCCTGGTACAAATTGAAGCCGTCTTCTTTCAGGGACTTGCGTGTTATAGAAGCCAGCAAATGCGTAACTGATCCATAGTAAGCCTTTCGGCGCTCGCGGTTCCAAAGGTTAACCAACGCAGTGTCGTAGGTTGAAATCTGCTGAAACCACGTGACTCCCAGAATAGAATAGTTTGACGCGGTGAATTCAAACTTCTTCAGCTGATACGATATCTTGTACCCAAGGCCAAGGTTTTCAATGATCAGGTTCGAAGAAGCCGTGGCCTTCAACCCACCCGTGGCATCTTCTGAGAATTCAAGCACCCATGGGTTAAGTATCTTGCATTGCCTGTCCTGCACATTCTTTCCAAAGAATAAAACATTAAATCGCTTGAGTTGTTCCTTCCAGCGATTGTCCTTTTTTCCAATTACACTTACTTCCTTCAACGTCACGGCCACGAGCTTAATGTTAAAGGTCTGCTCGGTGCTATCTCTGACGTCAAATGTTGTTTGAGAGGTGACGTAACCTACGTGTGAAACAACCAGTTCATGCCGGCCCATCGGTATATTCCTCAATGTGAACCTGCCCTGATCATCGGAGTATACACCAATTGTGGTGAGATTCAGATAAACGCTTGCAAATGGCATGGGCTTCCTGGTAGTGGCATCGGTGACTGTACCAGAAATAGTGGTTTGAGACAGCGCAGAGAGGCTGCACAGTAGCAGAACGAGGACAACGGCAATTCGCATAAATCTAATATAGGCCAGAATCGGCAATTATTTATACCTTCGGCGTGCGGCATAAAAGATCAGCTATGGAAATCACAAGATTAGGAACGCTCCCCTCGGGTATTGGGCCAGGTGAATGGTTCTCTGGTTCTGTCAGAATTGATCCATTGTTCCAACCGAACGGCTATCGGCGCGCAGCAGCTGCTAAAGTTACATTTGAACCTGGCGCCAGAACGGCCTGGCACACCCACCCGCTCGGACAAACGCTCATTGTTGTATCCGGCATTGGAAGGGTTCAACGCGAAGGCGGACCGATTGAGGAGATCAGACCAGGTGACATCGTTTGGTTTGCGGCCGGTGAAAAGCACTGGCATGGAGCCAGTCCAACGGTTGCTATGTCGCATATTGCCATCCAGGAAGAGCTCAATGGGAAAGTTGTTGACTGGTTGGAGAAAGTAACTGATGTACAAGAATGAGTAATGAGTAATGAGTAATGAGTAATGAGTACAGAGTAGTGAGTAGTGAGTAGTGAGCAGATGGTCGGTAAGACGATAACAGCTTCACGAAGGTATTATTTATCAGAATTGCTTAACCGGTCTAAATCAAAGTCTTTACCAGCAACGAGTTAGAAAAACAGTAAAACTGACTTTAATCAAGTACGAATTGTGATTCAAATCATGTTTTTCGAATAACCCTTTTTACTACTTTTAGGCCGTGAAACGAATCACATCCATAGGCCTTGTTTTACTGATGTCGCTGCAATGCTTCTACAAGCTGGGTGTGATTACATACTTCACTATCAACCGCGAGTATATTGCTGAGGTACTTTGCGTAAACAAATCGGAGCCAATTCCTCTTTGTCAAGGATCGTGCTTTCTGAAGAAAAATCTCGATCTCGCCGACAAAGCCACCGACACTAGCGGATTGCCTGGCGGCCGTCAGCAGACAGTTGAGTTCCCGGTGTTTCTTATATCACAGATCAACTACAGGTTCTCGTTTATGCCTGATGCCGAAGGGGGAAATTCCGGCTATTTACCTGGGACTTCGTGTAAGTATCTCCCCGCTCCATTCCATCCACCCTCTCAGCTCATAGGCTAATCAGGCAGCGGTAGCTGTCACGCGTCGCATATCTGCAATTTGCATGCAGTGTCAACGGTGCGCGTCTTTACCTATGAACTAATCAAATCACAATCATGAAAATGACATTCCTCGTCACACTTCTTTGTGTGTCGACCTCAATACATCTGTTCGGACAACGACAAACCCTCACTGGAAATGTCTTTGACAGCGAAACCAAAGAACCGTTGATTGGAGCTACCATCCGCATTCGCTCCTCTCAGCAAGGTGCCATCACGAATGCACTCGGACAATTCACTCTTTCAAAACGCAACCTGGTGATACACTAGAGGTATCCTACATCGGCTATGAGCAAAAGCTCATAACAAATCCCGAAGCTTTGCTCGCAATTTCCTTATCGCCTTCAATAAACAATCTTCAACCTATCATTGTAACCGCCAATCGGGAGGCGGCTCTGCGTACAGAAGCTCCCGTAGCGATCAGCAAAGTATCACCGGTAACAATCAACGATACTAAACCGGTGTTGCTTACAGAACTTGTAAAAAAGTCCCGGAGTAGTGATGCTCAACTATAATAATGAGCAGCACGCTATGGCTATCCGCCAGCCGATGGGCACTTCTGCATACTATCTGTATTTAGAAGACGGAGTGCCAATCAGACCCATGGGCATCTTCAATCACAACGCGCTGATTGAAATGAACGTCTTCGGCATATCCAACATTGAAGTCGTGAAGGACCTGCCTCCTCGTTGTACGGACCTGAGGCAGTGGGTGGCGCCATCAATTTCATTACGCATCGTCCCACTTCTGATGCCGACCGCAAAAGTTGGAGTTCAGGGTGATCAATGGGGATACACACGAATTCAGTACGCCGCAGGAGGCACGATCGGAAAAAGCTCGGTGTATATGTTAGTGGATTCGAAGCAAGACAGCGCGATGCGTGGCAGACATATTCCGATTATGATAAGTCTTCAATAAATGCAAGGCTGGATTATGTAGTTAGTGATAAGACAAAGTTAACGCTAGCCTTTTGGAAAATGAGTACTACTCCGATATGGCCGGAAGCGTTGACAGCATCGCCTTCTACAACCGCGAATACTCCAGCACTACAGACTTTACCTATCGCAAGGTTCACTCGAACAGAACACGGCTCACACTCGAACATCAATGGAATGAACAACAGGAAACGGTGCTGACACTGGCATACAGGGATAACTACATCGAACAAAATCCTAACTACTCCATTTGTTGGACGACCGGCAGCACCAGCGCTACGGGCGAGCGCAACAGAAACAGCTTCTATAGCCAGGTAGCGTTACTGCAACACCGGATCAAATTCAACTTTCTCGACGCTAAACTCCTAACAGGCGGAAGCATTGACTACTCTCCCACTGACTATTGGGCATACAGGATTGATCTCTGCAGCTCAGCTGAGGCCCGATGGAAAATCTGTCGAGCATTACACGATCGTCGCAGGAACATCCAGACATATACTTATCAAACTACCAGGCAAACCTCAGGAACTACGCAGCTTACTCGCAGTTCGAGATCAATCCCATTGAACGGTTAAAGCTTACACTTGGACTGCGATACGATAACATGGCATTTGATTATGAGAATTTTCTTGACAGCTCAACAGGAACAAAATCCTATGGACAGTTTGCACCGAAGGTCGGCGTAACATTCGATCTCCTGAATGATAATGGATTGTACGCAAACTACAGTGAAGGTTTTTCACCGCCTGCACTCACTGCTATCTTCAGGAAGAGACCTGCTGCCAGCTCAACACCGGGAAATGAATTTTACTATAATCTGGAGCCCGCACGCTTCAAGAATCTTGAAGTTGGAGGTTGGGGAACGCTTATTCAAAGCAAACTTTATTTTGACTACGCCTTTTATCAAATGACAGGGCGCAACGAATTACTCAGCATTCGTCAGCCGGATAACTCGACCGACTACCAAAGTGCAGGAAAAACATTGCATCGCGGTGTTGAGTACGGACTCACCTATAAGCCGAATGAAGAGTGGTTCTTCCGTTTTGGTGGCACCAATGCAATTCACAAGTTTGAAGAATTTGAACTTAGCAATCGCAGCACCGATGCTGTACAGAATGTGAATGGAAAGGAAATTCCACAATCCCCTCGTTGGATTGCGAATAGTGAGGTCACCTACAAACCCCGTTACCTAAAAGGATTCCGGATAGCTGTGGAGTGGCAAAGGATAAGTTCGTGGTATCAGGATCAGGTGAATCAGGTAAAGTACGACGACAAGACTCTCTTCGGCATGCAGGGGGTAAGTTACCTCAATCTGAGGGCTGGTTATCAATGGAGAGGAATCGAGGTGTATACGAACGTATTAAATCTCACGGATGAGTTATACGCCAACGCTGCAACACGAGGAAACTCCACCTCTGACAGAACCACATTTACTCCGGCGGCCCCGAGAACCTTTGTGTTTGGAGTTCAGTACACTTTCACTGGAAACAAATAGCGGAACATGAGACTTCTGACATACATTCTTTTTGCGTCCACACTTGCCGGCTGCGTGCAGGAAAAATCATTCCAAACCGTCTCTTCCAACGAAGGAAAAGCTGAATCAGTATATCTGACGCATGACGAGAACAACAATCCGGTAGCCGTGTGGACTGAACGTGTCGGCGATGAACTGACCCTATACTATTCGGTGTCTCATGATGAAGGCGAGACCTTTTCCAATAGCGTGACACTACCTCTGACACCGGACGTTGCCACGCATGCAGAAGGTATGCCCAAGGTAGCGTTCAGGGGAGATGGAACCATCGTTGCCGCTTACGAAAAGAAGTTGCCCACTGAAACCAACAAGTATGCTGGAGCTATCTACTACAGAAGTTCATCAGACAAAGGTCAAACGTGGACGCCTGAAACGTTCCTTCACAGCGACACTATTGCCGGCAGGAGCCGTTCTTATTTTGATATTGAGCGATTGCCCGACGGACAGATAGGTGCCTCATGGCTGGACATCAAACTAAACAATGAAACCGGAGGTCGCTCCGTCCGTTTCGCCAAAACGGAAGGATCACGTTTTGGGAGCGAAGTACTCATTGACTCATCGGCGTGTCAATGCTGCCGGATAGATGTGTACAGTGATCTCGCAGGAAGAATCAACGTGGCGTATCGCGGATTGATGAAGGGCAAAATGGGACAACCTGTTCGCGACATGATGATCGCGACATCCGCAGATGATGGTAATAGCTTCACAACACCTATGAGGATCAGCCAGGACAACTGGGAGATCGACGGATGTCCGCATACAGGGCCAACGTTGTGCAGTTCGAAAGGTGGCGTCTATTCGATGTGGTATACCGAGGGAAACGGAACCGGACTTTACTACAGCTTCAAACAAACCGGCACAGATGAATTTGGCAAGCGCGAGTTGATCTCCAATGCCGGACGACATCCACAACTAAGCGCGGATGAAACACGCTTCGTAATGGTTTGGGAAGAAATACCCGATCAGAACATCAACAGGTCGACTTCTATTGTTTACCAGGTCAGCAACGACAATAAAGTATCAAGGCATACCCTTACTCCCGCCAATTCAAATGCATACTCCCCTGTCGTTACTCAAACCCGGGATGGCTTTGTGGCGGCCTTTCTAATGGATACTCAGGATGGAACAAGGGTGTTCGCGAAGAAGCTTTAAAAATGTGTTAATGAAATAGCGAGCAATAGTGGATAAATTATGGAGACTGATGACAATTAAAAAGGCTGACAAAAGTCAGTCCTTGAGCTGACCAACACGAATGTCTCCGAAAATCCTTTCAGCGAATTTTGTATGATAAGCTGAATCTTCGCTGCCTTATGTGTCGATGTGATATCAATTAAGACGGACGGGACCGCAGCTAACTACAACAATTCACAACGTGCGTCCGGGGAGATTTCCATTCGTAGCGCTGGCGATGATATCGCTTATCGGAGGATTACTCGCCGGGCTTCATCGCATTGGATGGATGTTGCCCGTTAACGCTATAAGTCCGGGCCACGGTGCAATCATGGTCGGTGGATTTCTGGGAACGTTGATCACGCTCGAAAAAATCATACCCCTAAAGCGACGCCTTCTGTTTGCAGTACCAATTGTCTCAGCGGCAAGTGTCGTTCTTTTCTACTTCAAGCTCCCGATTCTTTCGGTCGCAGCATTAATCATAGCCAGCGCAGGCCTTAGCGTCGTCTTTCTACTGTACTGGCTAAAAGAGCGTTCGCTGATCTACTCCTTGATGTTCGCGGGCGCTGTTTGCTGGTTCAGCGGAAACTTAATATTACTGACCGACAACTTCTATCCTTCAGCAGTTCCATGGTGGATGGCCTTTGTGCTATTCATCATCACTTCCGAAAGACTAGAGCTGATAAAATTTCTGCCGGTCACAAAACAACAAAAGGCATTGTTTGTTGGAACATTGGCTACATTCCTGTTCGCCTGTATACTTTCGTTTCACGGTGCCGGTAGATATATCGCCTCGGTCGCACTCATTGCCGCTCTTCGCTTTGGTTGATGCGACACGACGTTGTTGGAATCAATCTTGGAAAGAAAGGTCTTACAAAGTATATCGGCGTAGCACTGATATCAGGTTACTTTTCATTGCTGCTTTGCGGGCTATTCCTGCCATTGCTTGGTAATCAACCCCTCGGATACGATGCCATTTTACATAGCTTCTTCATTGGATTTGTCTTCTCCATGATTTTCGCCCATGGTCCGATCATACTGCCTGGAGTACTTGGAATAAGTTTGAAGCCCTATCATCCAATACTTTTCTTCTGGTTGATGTTGCTACATGGATCATGGATTACCCAAACGATTGCTGATGTTGTGCTCAGTATGCAAATGCGGAAGTATGCAGGCCTGTTCTCAGCTGTAGCCATTGTTGGGTATCTCCTATCAATGGCGAGTATCCTAGTTAGAGTAAGAAAGAAGCAGGTCGTCTGAGTATTGTCCTGTTGCACACGGTTTTCATTCCGGACTTGCAAGTACCGCGATGCTACTAAGAATGCCCGGGATCTTACTCCAATTTCACCAGGGCGAGGTATATGAAGCGTCAACTATACGGATGGCTTAAAGCGCATACCTCAAAAAATACTTAACTTAGGGATACAGCGGCTTCGCGGTGAAGAATAGTGACGATCCCTGATTTATATACCCGAGGTCGAAACGTTGTCAGCAGCTCATTGAAATGTCTTTGGAATTCTGATTTAAATCATTCTTTCAGTATGATTTGAGTCATACGGATGCCTGCTGCGCCCGGGTACTTTAGTGACTGAATAAGGGCAACACCTGATTCCATCTATAAAACAAAATCTATGAAAAAGTTAATTCCAATCCTGGTCATGGGAGTGTTGGCACTGGCCTCCTGCGCACCGGACAAACCAGCAGAACAGACCGAAGAAACTGGTTATGGCGCATACGATAAAGCCGAACCACTAAAGAAAGAAAATAACGGTAAGGGTATTGGCCAAATCACGGAGGTTACCCTCAACACACCGCTCGAACAGGAAAGAGTTGGTCGTGGTAAAGCGATCTATGAAATGAAATGTTCCGCATGTCACAAGCTCACGGATCAACGCGTCGTTGGACCTGGTTGGAAAGATGTGACCAAACGCAGAAAGCCGGAATGGATCATGAACATGGTCACAAACGTGGACGTAATGCTTGATCAGGATCCCGAAGCCCAAAAGCTTCTTGAGCTTTGTTTAACCAGAATGCCTAACCAGAACGTGAGCGTCGGCGATGCCCGCGATGTAGTGGAATTTATGAGGCAAAATGACGGAGAGAAATAAACACCCACAGTTATATAACACCAAGGAAATGAAAACAGCCAGTAAAGTTTTGCTTGGAGTCGCTGCAGTCGCAGTGGCCCTCGCAGTAGTGAAATGCAGACCGGCCGGCCCTGCCGAAGCCATCACCGGAGACGCGGCCAACAAAGCATACGTTGCGCCCGGTAAGTACGACGAGTTCTATAATATCGTATCCGGCGGTTTCAACGGGCAAATAGGAGTCTATGGATTGCCTTCAGGGCGTCTGTTCAAAATCATTCCTGTATTCTCCACATTCCCGGAAAACGGATATGGTTACAGTGAAGAAAGCAAGCCCATGCTCAATACATCAAATGGATTTGTGCCATGGGATGATCTTCACCACATTGCTCTCTCAACGACAAATGGTGAGCATGACGGACGATGGGCATTTGCAAATGGAAACAATACTCCTCGCGTTGCCCGAATTGATCTCCGCACCTTCAGAACTGCAGAGATACTCGAGCTTCCCAATAGTGGCGGTAATCACTCTTCGCCCTTCATAACAGAAAACACCGAGTATGTCGTCGCGAGCACACGATTCAGTGTACCTATTGGCGACAAGACAGATGTACCGATCAGTTCCTCCAAACAAAACTTCAAAGGAACTGTCAGCTTCATCAAAGTCGATACATCAGGACATATGAGCATTGCGTTCCAGCTCGTGACTCCGGGTGTATCCTTCGACCTTGCCAGAGCGGGCAAAGGTCCGTCTCATGGATGGTTCTTCTTCTCAACTTATAACACTGAGCAGGCTTATACGCTTCTTGAAGTGAATGCCTCACAAAAAGACAAAGACTTCATCATGGCGGTGAACTGGAAGAAAGCAGAAGAGTACATCAAGGCCGGAAAGGGCAAAACTGTAAAGTCACGTTATGCGCATAATACGCTAAACGAATCTACGCATACAGCGAGCTCAGAAATCCTTGAACAAGTATTGCAACTTGATCCAGCCGAATTGAAAGACATCATCTACTTCATCCCATGTCCCAAGTCGCCGCATGGTTGTGATGTGGATCCGACAGGTGAATACATTGTTGGCAGTGGAAAACTTGCCGCATTGATCCCCGTGTTCTCATTCAACAAACTTCAGCAGGCCATTGCCAACAAAGATTTTGAAGGTGAATTTGCAGGAATACCCGTAGTGAAATATGAATCAGCTTTGCACGGCGTTGTAGAAAAGCCAGGACTTGGACCCTTGCACACCGAATTCGATGCCAACGGAAATGCTTATACATCGATGTTCGTTTCATCCGAGATCGTAAAATGGAACCTGAAAGAATTGAAAGTACTGGATCGTGTACCAACCTACTATTCAATCGGTCACCTTTGCGTGCCCGGTGGTCCCACTAAAAAGCCGCATGGCAAATATGTAATCGCATACAACAAGATCACCAAGGACAGATATCTGCCTACAGGTCCTGAGTTGACACAATCTGCACAACTGTACGATATCAGTGGTGATAAAATGAAGCTGATCCTGGACTTCCCAACCACGGGAGAGCCACATTACGCTGAAGCCATCCCGGCCGAAATGCTGATGCCTAAGTCGACAAAGATTTACAAGCTTGAAGAGAACAAACACCCTTATGCAGCCTTAGGCGAAGGAAAGACTAAAGTAGAACGCAAAGGAACTGAAGTTCATGTGTACATGACAGCCATTCGTTCGCACCTTACTCCCGACAATATCGAAGGCGTAAAACAAGGTGATGATGTGTACTTCCATGTCACTAACCTCGAACAGGACTGGGATGTTCCGCATGGTTTTGCAATCAAAGGTGCCAACAATGCCGAGATCCTTATCATGCCAGGCGAGACACAAACGCTGAAGTGGAAAGCCGATCGTATTGGAGTTTTCCCCTTCTATTGCACTGACTTCTGTTCTGCACTACACCAGGAGATGCAGGGATATATTAGAGTATCAGCGCCTGGTAACAACGTACCACTAAAATTCTCAACCGGACAGACCGAAGACCAACCTAGTGCCGGAGGTCAGTAGGTCAGCATATTCATAGTTTGCAGGTTGAAGGCCCCATCTGCGTGATGGGGCCAAATTAAAGTTAAAAATATGAAATCATTGAATCCGTATTCCAGAATTGCCATCGCCGTTTCCGCATTGCTGCTGATCTCGGCTTACTTCGTACCACTTTGGCAAATCTTGATGTGGGCTCCTCAATATCCCGAGGGACTTGCTATGAAAATATGGATCAACAACATCACGGGTGATGTAAAGATCATCAGTGCGTTGAACCATTACATCGGTATGCGACATATTGAAGTTAGCATGTTCCCCGAGTTTGGATACATGATCTACATAGTTGCCGGAGTAATCGGCATTGGTTTGCTCACAGCACTCATAAACAAACGAGCCATGCTCTTAGTCTACGCGCTGGTTATTCTGGGTTGCGGACTGGCTGCTCTCGTCGACTTCTATTTGTGGGGTTACGACTACGGACACAACCTTGACCCTACTGCACCCATCATTGTCCCCGGAATGTCTTATCAACCCCCACTTATCGGAACCAAACAACTGCTAAACTTTACT
The DNA here is from genome assembly GCA_049840655.1 of Chryseolinea sp. Lineage (GTDB taxonomy): Bacteria > Bacteroidota > Bacteroidia > Cytophagales > Cyclobacteriaceae > Chryseolinea. The sequence goes on along the minus strand of JASGJX010000045.1, from coordinate 252,906 downwards.
GCATTCTCTGGTCCCGCAATTGGAGGCTGGATCTTTATGATTTCGGGTATGATCGCCATCACAACAGTTGCGTTTGAAATCTACCGCTCAAGAGCTGCAAAGCAACCATTAGTAACAAGCGTTGCGGTCATTGGCTTTGCATTCGCGCTGGCTTCCTGCGATGTGACTCCTGAGCCACTTCACTACGGCAAGGATGCGTGTCAGCATTGTAAGATGACGCTCATCGACAACAAGTTCGGCGCTGAGATTGTATCGAAAACTGGCAAGGTATTTAAGTTTGACGATGCTAACTGCCTTGCAAGCTTTGTCAACAGCGGACAGGTCAAAACAGAAGACATTAAGCTCTGCCTGATCACCGACTTCGCTTCTCCGGGCGAGCTGATCGATGCAAAGACTGCATTCTATGTGAAATCAGAAGAAATCAAAAGTCCGATGGCCAGCAACATCGCCGCTTTCTACGACGATGTGAGTCTACAAACATTTAATCAGCAATGGAAGGGTGAAGTATTAAGCTGGGAGGGATTGATCACTCAGTTCAAATAAGCAATTGATGCTGCGTTTTTCAGAACTCTAAAGCACCTAAATGAAAAGACTTGCGTTCATACTGCTCCTGCTCTCAACATCAGTAGCCAACTGCGCTTCGATCATTGTCAGCAAAGATGGCAAGGTTACCAGTCTGAAGCTAGCCGTTGAATCTGCGCGGTCACTAGACACCATAATTATCAAGCCAGGTGTCTACCGGGAAGGCAATATCATAATTGAAAAAAGCCTCGTCATTATAGGCGAAGACTATCCTGTTCTGGACGGAGAAAGCAAATATGAAATATTAACCATTCATGCGAGCCACGTAACCGTCAAAGGATTGCGCTTCATTCGCACCGGAGTCTCAAGCATACAGGACCTCGCAGGCGTCAAACTACTAGACGCGAAGTACGTAAACATTCTGGATAACAAATTCGAGGACACTTTTTTCGCCATTCACGGGTCCAACTCCTCCTATTGCCGAGTTGAAAACAACGAACTAAAAGCTCATGTTGTCGCCGAATACCAAATCGGCAATGGCATTCATATGTGGAAGTGTAATCACCTTACCATCGCCGACAACCGTGTCCAGGGTCACCGCGATGGGATCTACTTTGAGTTTGTTACCAACTCAATCATCCACAACAATCACAGCGAGCAAAATCTCCGCTACGGTCTTCACTTCATGTTCTCGCACAACAACGAATACCGTGAAAATGCCTTCGTCAACAATGGCGCGGGTGTGGCGGTAATGTACACTGCCGGCGTCAAAATGATTGGCAATACTTTCGATCACAACTGGGGATCGTCGGCATATGGGTTGCTGCTAAAGGATATCCGCGACAGCGAGGTACGTCATAACCACTTCATTGGAAATAGCGTCGGGATCTTCATGGAAGGTTCCAGCAGAATCCAGTTCACGGATAATGAATTTAAACAGAACGGCTACGCAATCAGGTTGCAAGCCAGCTGTGACGACAATACCATAACAAGAAACAATTTCTCCGGCAACACCTTTGACATTGCTACGAACGGAACCCTCGTACTTAATAAAGTTGAAAGCAACTATTGGGATAAGTACGAAGGATACGATATGAATAAGGATCGGGTGGGCGACATCCCCTATCATCCTGTTAGCATGTATTCTATGGTGGTCGAACAAATGCCGGCAGCGGTCCTGCTATGGAGAAGCTTCCTGGTATTATTGCTTGACAAGGCTGAGCGGGCTATACCGGCGTTAACGCCTGAGAATCTCAAAGACGATACGCCTCTAATGAAACCTTATGATCTCCATCAAAGAAGTTAGTAAAACATTTGGCAGGCTCAGGGTGCTCGACCGGGTAGACCTGGACTTACAAAAGGGAAAGTCCTATGCACTTGTAGGCCCAAATGGTTCTGGTAAGACAACACTGATCAAGAGTATACTTGGCATGGTCATTCCCTCTTCAGGTGATATCCTGTTCGACAACACTTCCATCAGGAATGATTGGCGGTATCGGGAAAAGATCGGCTACATGCCGCAGATTGGACATTACCCGGAGAACATGACCATTGGCCAGATCATTGACATGATGAAACACATTCGAAAAAGCGCCACGCAATTTGACGAGTCATTGATCGAGGAGTTCAAACTGTACAAGATGTATGATAAGCGTATGCACACGTTATCCGGAGGCACGCGACAAAAGGTAAGTGCGGCGCTGGCGTTCTTGTTCAACCCTCCTGCACTGATACTTGATGAACCAACTGCCGGGTTAGATCCTGTCTCTGTAGAGATACTCAAGACTAAGATTCGTGAAGAAAAGAGTAACGGAAAACTCATTATCGTGTCATCTCACATTCTCAGTGACCTGGACGAGCTGGCTACCCATCTTGTTTATTTATTTGAAGGTCAGCTTCACTTCAATAATTCAATCACTTCGCTCAAAGAGGAAACCGGAGAGTCAAAATTAGGGAAAGCCATCGCGACGATGATCGGACAAAAACAACTCATCGAATCGCTAAAGAAATAAGCCATGACACGCATTATTAAATATATTTTCGGCGATATTCTTCGAACAAAGTTTATCATCCTCTACACCATCCTGCTGTTCATCAGCTCAGTCGCCATGTTTCAGATAGACAGCGACCCTTCAAAAGTCGTGATGAGCCTGCTGAACATTGTACTCATGGTCATCCCGCTGATTAGTATCGTGTTCACCACAATTCACTTCTATAACTCTTATGAGTTCATTGAGCTCATGCTGGCACAACCTATTGATCGCAAAGTGATCTTTCTCGGAGAGTACCTGGCAGTTGTATCATCTCTCTGCATCGCATTTCTTGCGGGATGCGGTTTCCCGATTTTGGTTCAGGGTGGTGGAGCAGCAGCGTTCACGTTGTTATTCTGCGGCGTCATCCTTACCATGGTCTTCGTCTCGCTCGCATTCCTCGCCTCCGTACTGACACGCGACAAGGCGAAAGCCATTGGGATCGCCTTACTGTTCTGGTTTTATTTCTCGCTCATCTACGACGGGTTTCTTTTATGGTTCGTCTATGCGTTTGCAGAATATCCACTGGAAAAGATCACCCTCACATTAATCTCACTTAATCCGGTTGACCTCGCCCGCGTAATCATGTTGCTGCAGCTTGATATCTCCGCTCTCATGGGATATACTGGCGCGTTCTACAAGGACTTTTTCGGAAGCCATCTGGGCATTGCTATTTCCACAGGCGTATTGGTTATGTGGACCCTGATTCCCTTTCTGATTGCCCTTCGCATCTTCAGCAAAAAAGATCTCTAGACTATGATTACGATCATATTACCACAAGGCTACGCGGCCAATATTTGAGTCACCTAACACCCCAAGTCATGAAAACAAAATATTTAGCAGGCATCGTTATGATGTTTGCAGCATTCTCCTGCTCAAAGCCGGCAGAACAAACCGCCACAGAAGTTATCGAGGCGGTAAACGAAGGTCAGTCAGCTGTCCAGGACGACGAATCGGAGCCAAACATAGTACAGACCGCAGTAAAATCACCTGACCACAAAACGCTTGTGGCGGCATTGAAAGCAGCAGCGTATGTTGATGCCCTTTCAAATGCAGGGCCGTTCACCGTATTCGCCCCCACTGACCACGCTTTCTCACTGTTGCCCGCCGGGACGGTTGAAGAGCTCGTGAAGCCCGAAAACAAAGCAAAACTTCAGAACATCCTCGAGTACCATGTATATGTCGGTGTTGTTCGTGAATCAATGGTTCACGGATCCATGACACTAAACGAGGTTAACGGAAAGAACGTAACACTTGTCAAAGAAGGAGAAAAGCTAAAAGTAAATGGGATCGATATTGTGGCCGCAGTTAACACATCCAATGGCATTATTTACGTTATAGATCAGGTATTACTTCCTCCGCAGTAACTTATTGAAAGTTTCAGTATACAACCCTTAAAAACAACATGGACAAACAGGATATACACTCCAGAAATGACATCGTCGTCCTCGTTGATTCATTCTACGAAAAGGTAAAATCGGACTTGTTGCTGGGGCCAGTATTCAGCCATGTAGACTGGCCGAAGCATTTGCCGGTGATGTACGATTTCTGGAGTTCCATGTTGTTGGGTGAAATGAGCTATCGGGGAAATCCACTTCAGAGCCACCTGCCTTTGCCAATCAACAGCTCGCATTTCAGTCAGTGGTTAAAGTTGTTTGAAGAAACGCTAAATGAACATTTTTCCGGAGAGAAGATGGAAGAGACAAGAATGAGGGCGAGGGCGATTGCCGGAGTGTTTCAGCATAAGATGGGATTAGTTCCACCTCCGCCCGGTATATGATTTAAATCATAGGCGCTCGTTGTAGGTCAACGTAGCTTTCTTCCAAATTCAAATCGTTATGATTCGCAGGAAAGGTTTTATTCATTTCATCATGAATCCAAAGAAGTGGTGGATCCCGTTGACTCTTGTTTTTGTCATAAGCTTTATGGGAGTGGGCTTGATTGGATTCGAAACCTACAACGAAGCGCCTCCGATTCCCGATTTCCTGAACGAGGAGGGAGAAGTAATCATTTCTCATGATGACGTGCTCGACGGACAGGCGATCTTTCAAAGAAGAGCGCTGATGGATTATGGTAGCATGTTCGGAGATGGCGCCAATCGCGGACCCGACTTCACTGCACAGGCGCTCCATGAAGTTGCTGGCTATATGCAAGAATACTACGGGAATGAACCTGAACTTTCAAGGCTTGAATTTCTTGGAGTCGACACACAAGTGAAGCGGGACCTCAAGAACAATCTATATGAACGCCGTTCAAACTCAACCAAATTAACGGCCGCTCAGATATATGCATCTGAGCGTCTTATTGAATTTTACACCAGCTATTTCCAATCCGACCAATCATCGTTGCAACCCGGGTATTTTAAAGATGAATTGGAAATCAAGAAACTATCGTCATTCTTCTTCTGGGGCGCCTGGGTCTGTAGCACTGAACGTCCAGGCAAATCCTATAGTTACACACATAACTGGCCGTACGATCCAGGTGCCGGAAATACTCCGGAAACACCAGTTATCATCTGGACTGTTATCGGCTCACTCGGTCTTGTTCTCGGATTGGGGATCGTACTATTTTATCACGGACAACTGGAGAAGTTGAGTGACCGTACCTTCCTCGATAACTCGAGTCCCTTGCTTACGCAGCAAAGCGTTGCTTCTTTCACACCTACTCCAGCGCAACGGGCAGCCTATAAGTGCTTTTACGCGGGAATCTTTGTCTTTCTATTTCAGGTGATTGCCGGTATACTCACCGTACATGACTTTGTAAACTTTACCGTATTCTTCGGCTTTGACCTAAGGTCATTGTTTCCCATAACCATTAGTCGCGGGTGGCACGTGCAGCTCTCCCTGTTGTGGATATCGGCTTGCTGGATTGGAGCTTCCCTTTTTATAACGCCGTTCATATCAAAAGAACCAAAGGGCCACAAGAGGTATATAAACGTATTATTCTGGATGACTTTTATTTTAGTAGCCGGCTCCATCGTTGGTATATACATCGGCCCTATGGGACTAACGCAGTACTGGTATTGGATCGGAAACCAGGGATGGGAATATGTTGAACCTGGAAAGGTTTGGCAGGGCCTATTGTTCGCGATTTTTGTACTATGGGCAGTAACGCTGTTCAAAGCATTACGACCTGCACTAACACTCAAACAACCATGGGCCCTGCCCAACTGGCTTGTTTATACAACGGTGAGCATATTGGTCTTGCTGATTTCAGGTTTCATTGCTACACCAAAAACGAACTTCGTCATTGCCGACTTCTGGCGTTGGTGTGTGATACACATGTGGGCTGAAGCATTCTTTGAAGTTTTTACCACAGTATTAGTTGGATACTTCATGGTTCTTATGGGACTTGTTAGTCGCGAGTCTGCAATCCGTGTTATATACCTCGCTACGCTCCTTTTCCTTGGATCAGGATTGTTGGGCATCTCGCACAACTTCTACTGGAACGCCAAGCCAGTTGCTACAATGGCGTTGGGATCCGTGTTCTCAACCTTGCAGGTGATCCCTTTAATATTATTAACGATCGAGGCATGGCGTTTTCAAAAATTGCCCCGCCTTGCCGAAGAAATGTTGTCCACGGACAACGGTAAAACTACAAGATTCGGTATGACTGACGTATTCCTATTCCTCGTCGGCGTGAACTTCTGGAACTTCTTTGGCGCAGGCGTTATGGGATTCATCATCAACTTGCCGTTGGCAAACTATTTCGAGCATGGAACCTATCTCACCGTCAATCATGGACATGCTGCATTGATGGGAGTGTATGGCAATCTATCGATTGCCGCCGTACTGTTCTGCTGCAAACTACTGATCGACCCTAAGGCGTGGCGGCCGGGATTGGTGAGACTGTCGTTCTGGTCGATCAACGTCGGATTGATGCTGATGGTACTGCTCGACCTGTTCCCTGCTGGCATTCTTCAATTTGAAGCCGTTGTCGACCGCGGCCTGTGGTTTGCCCGCTCGTCCACGTTCATCGATGGCGATCGTTTTCAAACCCTAACCTGGTTAAGAATTATCGGCGGCTCTGTCTTCACTTTGGGTGGAGTGTTGCCGCTTACATTCATTATCGTGAACGTGTCCAGAAATCTCAAAAGAACATCTTTCAAAAATCAAATTCATAAACAAAACGAGGAAGTGTTGGTTTGATGAGTTCAGCTGAGCATCGTCATTTGAGCCATACATTACCAGAAGTCACTTCATCCACCCTCAACCCGCAAAAACATGATCATGAACGCACCATCGCTGCACACTTTTCACATCCCTGTCATGGGATTGGCCTATACGGTTGACTCGCCCATTAAAGTAGCGAGATACGGCATTGACTCCGTTATATCCATCATAGAGGACAAGCTCATTGAACTCATGAGGCAGCATTACTATAAACAACTAAAAAGAACATTTGTTCCAATCCTGCCGTCTGAACATGACTTCCGCGCTAAAAGGATAACAGACTATCTCAACCTTGTCAACCAGATTGTCGAAGATCAGGTTGAGAAATTGAAAAGCACGGCGATTGAAGCCGGCTCAGAGATAGCAAAGTATTTTGAGATGCTTCCCAGTCAGAACGTGTTACGTCTTGCCTTTGAAAAGCTGATGACGTCCACCATAGCGCAGGAGAAGGAAGCGCTCACTACTTTTCTAAAGAGCCAAATCAAACCTGGCCGTATAGACGTCAACATCATGACCAAAGTTGACAAGAACAACTACGATCGAAAAGGCGACCTCATTCCAGAATCTTCAGACGCACTTGCCGCTTTACGGGGATATGCGAACAGTAATCTTACCAATTCCGCGATCGTCTTTTCCGCAGGGTTGAATCCCAGGTTGTTCAATTACCTCGAAAAGCTTGGGGGATTTGACGCTGCTGCTCATGGTTCACTCGATAAGAAGGTGATCATTAAAGTGAGCGACTACCGGTCGGCTCTGATACAGGGAAAGTATCTGGCGAAGAAAGGGATTTGGGTAAGCGAATTCAGAGTGGAGTCTGGCCTCAACTGTGGAGGACACGCCTTTGCCACCGATGGCAGTTTGCTAGGGCCAATTCTAAAAGAGTTCAAGGAAAAACGTATTGAGCTAATCACATCCCTGCATACCTTGTACAACGCAGCTATAAAGGCAAAAGGCGGCGTTCATTTCGACGAACCTCATCCCATAGCCATCACGGTACAGGGTGGGATTGGTACCCATGAAGAAGCCGAGTTTCTGTTGTCGGAGTACGAAGTAACGAGCACCGGATGGGGCACACCATTTCTGCTTTGCCCTGAAGCAACGACTGTAGATGATGCAACACAGCAATTATTAAAAAATGCCGAGGAGAAGGATGTCATTCTCAGCAAAAACTCTCCCCTTGGAGTGCGATTTAACTACCTCAAAGGCACAAGTTCGGAAAAAGAAAAGCTAGACAGAATTGCAAAAGGTAAACCCGGAAGTCCATGTACAGAGAAGCACCTCGTGTCCAATACTGAATTCACCAGGGAACCAATCTGTACGGCTGCCCATTCGTACCAGAAGCGAAAAATAGAGCAGCTAAAGTCGTTGGATCTGTCGCCAGCGGAATATCGCAGACAATATGACGACGTTGTGAGCAAAGAGTGTCTTTGTATTGGGCTTTCCAACCCGGCTATTTTGAAGTATGATTTGCCGCCGGTAAAGAACCTCACGGCCGTTACTATTTGCCCGGGTCCCAACATCGCCTACTTCAACAGGATCGTAACGTTGCGTGAAATGACAGACCATATCTACGGAAGAGGAAATGTACTGTCGCTCCAGGGCAGGCCACACATGTTTATCAAAGAACTGCGCCTCAACGTTCAATACATGAAAGAACAAACCGATGCACTGAAAGACGGAGATGTGAAGCAAATAAAAGAAATAGGGGATTTTGGGAAGCAACTATTGTTGGGTGTTGAATACTATCGCAGTATAGATCATGTGACGTTACAAGCGGAATTGTTTCAGGAACAACTCAACGAAGAAGAAGCAATCATTCAGAAACTGATATTAACCGTGACAAGTAAAGCTCAAATCCAGACCCCTGTTCCAGATATTCCGGTTTCGCTTCTCGATCGAGTGATTCCTTAACGATGAAGCCTGAGAGCTGATTAGTTTCGCAGCTCATTAAACTCGCCAAGCAGAAGACCTGTTGGAAGTGTATCGATGACAGTTGATGATTGCGACGCTTTCCTGTCTCCCAACAGTGAACGTACAGTGAACCGACAACGAACCGGCTTTCTACCGGCTCTCTACCTACTCTCTACCTACTCTCTACCTACTCCGGACCGGCTCTGTACCTACTCTCTACCTACTCTGTACCGGCTCTGAACCGGCTCTGTACCGGCTTTTCCAGGCTTTGAAAAAAGATAAGAATGGTCTTATCGAAAAATTGGCATTCCAATGCCCATCGGGAGACATGCCAGCGCGGCATTTTAAGAAATTCTAAAACTTAATCTTGTGTCCCTCCAGCGTCAGCTTTCGGTCCTTTTCCATTTTCTTGACAGCCCTGATGACCGTCTCCACTCTGAGACCGCTCATATCGGCAAGCTGTTGGCGTGTGTAGGGGATGATTATTTTATTGCCAGGACCATTTCCATTCTTTGATTTAAAATGGCGAAGCAGAGACATTATGCGATGTTCTGGTTCATGGCTTGAGATCTCAGAAAGCACCATCGATTTGTAACGCAGTCGCTGGCACAGGACCTGATCCATTTTTACGTGGAGATCGAAATTCTCTTTCAGCATTTGAAAGAAGTAATCGGAAGGCAACTTCCATATCTTCGACGGTACGATGGCCAACGCGCTGCCGGGATATGGAAACTTGCCGATCAATGCAGGCTCACCAAAACTTTCGCCAGCAGAGAAGATGCCTTGAATGAACTCCTGACCCTCGTTACTTACAATGAACATCTTTATGCTGCCGCTCTCCACCTGCAAATAGTCAGTGGCGGGATCTCCCTCCTGTATGAGCATCTGATCTTTCTTCAGGGTAACCAGTTTGGCGTGGTACCGCTCTAGCGTACTTGATGGAAACACTTTCTTTCTCTTTCCCATAAAGCTAGGGCTTGTGACAACGATAAAATATGATTTTTGTCAACTTACGTTATGACACACGCCCCCCCGGCGCAAGCTGCCTCCGCCTGAAGATCTGTTGAATCATCAGACTCGAATACCCTGGACAGATCGAGGTCAGAAAGACTTTTTTCCAACTCGATGAAACGGCTTTCCGAAATATCCTCAAAAGGGGCCTGCTTATAGTTGCCGTTATCGAACGGAAGAACGCTAAGGCCATTATAGGAGGCTTTGTTATTCCACATCCACTCTCCCACCTTTTGCCAGTCGTCGGCGGCGATGGATACTGTAGCGGATACGTTGTTGTGATTGTTTTTCACCCATGACCGGTTCCTTACCCATTCCGTATTGAACTTCTTTATCCGCTCGAGTAAATCGATCACATGCTCACTTCTAAGGATGGAATCCTCCGGAGCCCTTTGGGGAATGCAAATGATCCCCTGTCTGCTGTTCAACAAATCGTCTTCCAGTAGTTCAGGGTGATTTATTGCCAGGTATGTGTAGAGCGCCTCGTTCTTTCCGATTCTGATTCTTCTCAGATAGAACTGACCGTGCCATGCATGAATCCCGGACGATGTACCCAATACCAGCGACGAAGTTCCTGATGGTTTGATCGTCGTATAACGGGCGGCATACTGAATGTTGATCAGCGCTGAAACGCGTTGATTGGTACGTTTAACTTCATCGGCCGCTTCCTGCAAATCGAAACTCAACACGCGTCCGCTCGCAATTCCGGTCATTCCCACTCCGATCAAAGCTTCATCTTCGGTCGTGGTTCTCCACACTTCGCGCAGGTAATGGAAGTTGGTAAAGCCCGCCTGCAGTGTTCCAAAAAATGCTGCAGCCTGCGCGCGTTCGTTTAGATCATTCTGGCTGGCAACGTCCGACACATTGATCTCGCACAAGTTGCAAAATTGAAACGGCCGCAAGGCAATTTCACAACAAGGGTTTGTTCCCCAGTCGGAATGGTTCGTAAAATAAAATCCTGGTTCACCTGTTCCCGACATTTCAATCTTATTCCAGAGTTGAATAAAATCTTCCTTCGTTGCAGCGTCGCGCATGAGCACAACGGAATTGTTGGCACGCCCACGTTGTTCGTTTAACTCCCACCAATTGCCATACTTGCACGTGAGCATCTCTTCATCTTCAGGTGAAAAAAGTGAGATCATCGCAGACCGTCTGATGCCACCGGCCAGCACTGCATTCGCGATATGACACATCATATCATGGCATTCCAGTGGTGTCAGCCTTTGGCCATTCCTTTTGCGGTCGAGGATAGCGGAAAGATGTGCAATGCAAATCTTCAACGGTTCAGGGCCCGGGGCTTTTCCACCTGCTGTTACGAGCCTTGCACCTTTCGGGCGGATGTCAGAATAATCGAAATCGGGTATATATTCGCTGAGCCCAAAATAGCTCTTCAAAAGAACCTTTACTGCGTCAGCCCATCCTTCCAGACTGTCGCCAACCAGAAAGCGCTTGCGCTTGTGACCCTTCATAATTTCCGGAAGCTTTTCCACATGATGAAACTGAACAGAAAATCCAACGCCCGTTCCACCGAGCAACAAAAACATCGCTTCCGAAAATGCGCGTATATCATCGACTGGCATGTAGGCGCAATTATAAATACGACTGCAGTTGCGTTCGATAGCCGGACCTGCAAATTGCATGGCTCTCATCGAAGGCAATACTTTCTTGTCGTGCACGAACCGAATGTTATCGTCTATTTCGGCACACAGCGAAGGGTACTTGTCGCGCATCATTTTCGCATAACGCTCGCATATTTCGCCCCACAGCTCCCTTCGTTGCAATTCAGGAATGTACCGGGCATACTTCATGTGAATGACCAGGTCACTGAGAATTCTTTGATTCAACTCCATATCTCTAAAACAGGTCTACCTGAGGAAAGATTCAGATAGAGCATGCGGAAGGTGCCGGCAGGTTTTTAAAACGTTCGAACAAAATATTGTTCTCAAGATGAATATGCCGCATCAGGTCGCTATCAAATTCCTTCAGCTTTCGATAGGTTATCTGAAACGTTGGACATGCAAAGTCGGGCGGTGTATAGTTGTTCGAAAGGTATCTGATCTGTTTAATAAGGTCACCGGCCGTCTCGTGCTCATCTTCCATAGCAGATATCGGCCCCCGAATCATTCTTTCATAATACATAGCCTCATCGTTATTAGCTTCCATCCTTTTAATCAACGGAAACAAGACTCTCTCCTCCTTCTCCATATGCAGCAACAATTCTTCACTCAGGTCCAGGAAGCACTCTCTTACTTTAAGCAACTCGAGGCAGTCGTTCCCATGACGATCACAAACCTTGTCAAGCAGTGCCTCCAATTCAGGTGTAACGCTTTTGATATAAGAATGATGATTTTGAATAATGAAGTCGATAAGCAGACCCGAGCTCCAGGTTTCTGGTTTTAATGCATGTACGTTATCGGGTGGTAATGCTTCGGCAATCTCCGCGAGAATCACGTCAGGATCCAGGCCGATCCGATGGCATGCATCAACGAGACTTCTGTTCCCGCCGCAACAATAGTCAATATTGTACTTTGTAAAAACGGCGAGTGCGCCAGGATGAGCGATCGCCAGCTGGGCAACGGTCAGGCCGTTTCCTTCTAAGGTATTCATGTATGTGCTCATAAAACGTTTTTTATCAAATGTATGAGCCTTGAACAGCCGGCGGTATGATTTGAATCATAGAGTGTAGAACCGGAAAAAAAATCCGCAATGGGTAATCAGCAATCAATTGTGACTAATGGAGCTGCGTATTTGCTAATTCTTCAGATTGGCTTCTTACTTAATTAACAGCTCCTTTGTAACTTACCTATATGATGACTTTCAACCTCACCACTTATCTCATTTCTCTTATTCTTTTTGTGGCACCTGCACCACCGAAGAAAGAAAGCAAATACTGGTACAAGGGAAACTTGCACACACATTCTTACTGGAGTGACGGTGATGAATATCCTGAAATGATCCTCGACTGGTACAAGACCAATCAGTACGACTTCATCGCCCTCTCTGATCACAACACGTTGTCGCGGGATGAGAAGTGGGTTAAGGTTGTTAAGAGCAAGATGTACGAGGATTCATTTGAAAAGTACCTCTCGCGCTTCGGAAAAGACTGGGTGACGTACAAGGTTGACTCAGGCCGTACAAACGTGAGACTTAAGACGTATCCCGAGTACAAGCAAAAAATGGAGGATCCACGCTTCCTCATCATTGCTGCCGAGGAGATTTCCGATCGTTTCGAGGGAAAACCGCTTCATATGGGAGGCATCAACCTGCAGAAGGTTGTGACTCCTCAAGGAGGCACAAGTGTAACGGAGACGCTACAGCGAAACATCGATGCCGTACTTCAGCAGCGAAAAGAAACAGGAGTGCCCATGTTTCCCCATATCAATCACCCCAACTTCTACTACGCTCTGACAGCGCAGGATATGATCGGGCTTCACGGTGAACGGTTCTTTGAAGTTTATAATGGTCATCCGCAGGTACACAACGAAGGAGATTCGACGCATCCCGGAACGGAGGCGCTATGGGATGAGATCAACATCGCCTACTACAAACGCGGACAACCACTCATGCTTGGCCTCGGCACCGACGACAGTCACAGCTATCATCAATTTGGATCCGCTTACGCCAACGCAGGTCGAGGCTGGGTGATGGTATACGCCGATTCCCTCAAACCCAAGAGTCTCATCGAAGCACTGGAACGTGGCGACTTTTACGCTTCTTCAGGCGTAGTACTGAAGAATGTTTCTCTCAATCAAAAAGACATTGCTATAGAAGTAAAGCCGGAAGCAGGTGTTAAGTACACCATTGAATTCATTGGCCCGATGAAGAACGCAGGTAAGTCGAGTGTGTTGTTGCACGTTGAAGGCACCAGGGCAAAATTCCAGGTGACGTCTCAGCACATGTTTGTCCGGGCAAGAATAACGTCGACAAAAGTTAAGAGCAACCCTTACAAGGATAAAGAAGTCGAGATGGCGTGGACGCAACCGGTAATAAGTAACTAGCAGTAAGTAGTTGTTCTCAGATTTGTATTTATTGATCTGAATGGCATCTACTTCCCTTATAATTGTTGTATTGTGTCAGGAAGCAGACATCAAAGGAGATGAGCTCAAAACTCTTTCGGCCGAATGCAACGGTGTCGGTATCCGATAGTAAGTCGTGAACGAAGTCGAAGTACTCCGCGTCCGTTTTCACATACTTCCCGTCGGCAAAACCATCAGGGGTGGTGTTAATTAAGCTCATTATTCTGCCCATTGTTCTGAAATTTGATACGCCCGAATGACGATCAACCTCCGAGGATTGGACAGATTGCCTTAAGTATTTTTTACGCCCTACTTGATTTCCTTCAGCCATTCCCTAGCGAAGGCGGAGGCTACGTCATTTACGTCTTTTCCAGCACGATAAATGGCCTTCCATTTCAGGGTTTGGTTTTCGTACGCGGGTTTCGCGAATTTCTGGTTATTTCCCTTGTTGCCAGTGAGCTGTGCATTGAAATCGACCGTAGGAAGAATCTGAAGGTATTCATTCAGCCGCGCCTTTATCAATATTGACGGATCCTCGGGATAAGTTTTCATCCATTTAGTTTTGTTAGGCGTCGGATCACCCGTCGGGAGCTGAGCCTTCATTTGCTTAATCGCAGCTTCATATTGCGTGATGGCTTCCTTGGGTGTCAATGGGCTGGACTTTAACGTTTCCACCTGCTTTTCCATTTCTGCGATCGACGCCTTTGTCGAGGCCAGCGTTGCTTCATCCATGCCGGTCGGTTCTGAGTCGGGCTTCGCAGCTTCCCTCAATTCCTGATAGTCCGTCTTAAACTGGGGACTATTTACATAAGCCTTCACGTAGGAGCACAGTTCTTTCGCAGCTGCCTTCTTGTCACCAGCGATTACTGATGCCAATAATTTGGCGCTGGGTATCTGAAAGATCTTTGTCTCTGCTGCAATCTTGTCGGTAATGTCTTCTTCGGATCCAGCATCATTAACTGGTGACGTCGAAAATCGACCTACAAAATCTTTTAGGATGAAGTCCTTTGCCGTGGCTTCCTGAAGTCCAAGTTTGTCAATGACGTTCTCGACGGCCAATGCAGTACAAAGCACCAGGTTGATGGCCAGGATAAAGAGCGTGGTTTTCATAGCAGATGGATTAATATGGGTGTCGCAACGAATGTTTCAAAATCAACGGACGCTCAGCCAACGTACTATACCGGGCCCATAATCACGGACCGCCACCAAGCAGAAGATTGTTGTTAGTGAAGTGCTAATGAAGATAATGAAAAAACTGGCAATTAGTTCAGCATAGGTCTGGTAGATGGCTTTTGTCGCAAACACCCATGCGAATGTGAGGATCGAATTACCGTGGATAAAATTGCTCGGGTAAACATGGTGCAATTGTGATGTTCCAACGGAGCTGGTCATTCATTTTAAAGGCTATTGACCAATACTACCGTCATCCGGAATGCGGCGCTAACATGGCACAATATTTAGTCTACACTAAGGGAAATTGGTCCCTTTCGAGACGGCAGTGCCCTGGATTGAAAACCCAGGAATCCTGCAGCAACTCACGATGTTACAAGCTATAACCGTCAAAAGTTATTATCGCTAACTCGTTATAAAGAGACCGGTGGCGGAGGCTGTCTCTTAACTGGGACAGCCTCTTTTATGATATACGATCTGGACAACCGGTAAAAGTACAAGTATGAATGCCTATCCTATTATTATGGCAGCAATGGGTGTTTCATTAATTATGACGATGGCCATACTGCTGATTGGATCGCGAGGGCCCTGGAACTCATTCTGGGCTTTGTTTGTGATCTTGTTTCTTGCCCTTTGGGTAACGGGTATCTACGTCACACCGTTCGGTCCTGTCTATTTGGGAGTTGCCTGGGTTCCGCTCATGATGGCCGGAGTTGTCTACGCCGTCATCTTGTTGTTTGCAGCACCAAAGCGAGGCAACCAGGCAAACAAAAAACGCACGCCTTAGGGATGAAAGTAGGAAGCTGATGCCAACTATAGGCCGGAAAACAATTCAGCGTCGTCCAACCCTACCGCTGGCACTTTCTTCTGGGCCCTGATCGTTCTGTTTTCAATTACTATCCTGGAAGGTACTAGTTCGTAAACAGAGCGCGATTTTAATCGATGTTTTGGTGAGTTTTAAACCTCACTATTCAACCTCTTTCGTTCAATAACGCAGGAAGGCGGTAACAATAGAAAGATGATCATGCATACGATGAGTGGTGCGGGCAATTGTGTCCATGGTTCGGCGCTGCTCTAATGTAAAACCAACACCTTTTTTACCACAAACCTCTTCTTATCTTCATAGACTCTGATGTAGTAAATACCGTCTGCCAAAGATTCGGTATTTATGTCACGGTCTGATGTTAAGATTAGTTCTCTTCCTGCCTGGCTAAGCAATACAGCATGATCAAAATACGGCGCATCGATGTGAAGATTTCGAGACGCGGGAATCGGATAGATTGACAATGTCAAATCCTTTGGCAACTCAACAGCCATGCAGACACCAACCGTGAGCTTTGTAGTCACCACGCTATCGCACCCATTTACACTTTTAAAGATGTCCGTATAGATACCGGATGTTGTTTGCAACTGACCTCCGGCAAAATATGTCTCCCCGACGCATGTGTTTATTTCTACCGTGTTCTCATATTGAGGTAATACAGTGAGGTGCAAGATTACAATGCTGTCGCACCCAGCGTGCGACGGAAACAATTCCCGGTAAGTGCCACTTAACGAATACGTGTTACTGCCGATCACATAGGACTCACCGGCACAGATTGTTTCATCCTTCGTTACTTCAAGCTCGTTCACAACCTGTAAGTGCGTGGTGACAACACTGTCACACCCATGAACAGTCTTAAGATTATCGTAGTATGTGCCAGAGACACTTCTTTGCACACCCCCGGCCAAATAAGTATCACCCTTACAAATGGAGATGTCTTTGTTAATAGCAAATGATGAAAGAACCGTCAGCTTAGTCGTGACCACACTATCGCATCCGGCTTTCGATTTCAGTCTGTCAACGTAAGTGCCCGATGTAGTTTGTTGTTTGCCTCCGGCGAAGAGCGATTGTCCCTGGCAAATGGAGATGTCCCTGCTAATGGCAAATGATGAAAGAACCGTCAGCTTAGTAGTGACTACACTATCGCATCCGGCTTTTGATTTAAGCCTGTCAATGTAAGTACCCGATGTAGTTTGTTGCTTGCCTCCCGCGAAGAGCGATTGTCCCTGACAAATGGAGATATCTTTGTTGATAGCAAATGATGGAAGCACCGTCAGTTTAGTCGTGATCACACTATCGCATCCGGCTTTTGATTTGAGCTTATCAATGTAAGTGCCCGATGTAGTTTGTTGTTTGCCTCCGGCGAAGAGCGATTGTCCCTGGCAAATGGAGATGTCCCTGCTAATGGCAAATGATGAAAGAACCGTCAGCTTAGTAGTGACTACACTATCGCATCCGGCTTTTGATTTAAGCCTGTCAATGTAAGTGCCCGATGTAGTTTGTTGCTTGCCTCCCGCGAAGAGCGATTGTCCCTGACAAATGGAGATATCTTTGTTGATAGCAAATGATGGAAGCACCGTCAGTTTAGTCGTGATCACACTATCGCATCCGGCTTTTGATTTGAGCCTGTCAATGTAAGTGCCCGATGTAGTTTGTTGTTTGCCTCCGGCGAAGAGCGATTGTCCCTGGCAAATGGAGATGTCTTTGTTAATAGCAAATGATGAAAGAACCGTCAGCTTCGTAGTGACCACACTATCGCATCCGGCTTTTGATTTAAGCCTGTCAATGTAAGTGCCCGATGTAGTTTGTTGTTTGCCTCCGGCGAAGAGTGATTGTCCCTGACAAATGGAGATGTCTTTGTTAATAGCAAATGATGAAAGAACCGTCAGCTTCGTAGTGACCACACTATCGCATCCGGCTTTTGATTTAAGCCTGTCAATGTAAGTGCCCGATGTAGTTTGTTGTTTGCCTCCGGCGAAGAGCGATTGTCCCTGACAAATGGAGATGTCCCTGCTAATGGCAAATGATGAAAGAACCGTCAGCTTAGTAGTGACTACACTATCGCATCCGGCTTTTGATTTAAGCCTGTCAATGTAAGTGCCCGATGTAGTTTGTTGTTTGCCTCCGGCGAAGAGCGATTGCCCCTGACAAATCGAAACATCTCTTGTGCTATTGAATTTCGGCAGCACCGTGAGTCGTGTGGTCAATATGCTATCGCATCCACTCTTAGATAAATAACGATCCGTGTAAGTGCCGGCGACAGTCTGCATCTGCCCTCCTGCGTAGTAGCTATCTCCCTGACAAATGGTGATCTGCTGAGATGATGTTATTGCATAATCGCGAGTGAGCGCACTACAGTCGATGTCACAACCCGCACCACTGATGGTAGTAATGAACGGACTTGATCGGAGAGTTGCCTTTTCGCTCTCTGAGAAATAGGTAGACGGATAGTTGACGTATCCCGTATACATCAATGCATTGTAGTCGCAAGCAACCGGCTGCCCATCATCACAGCCGGCCGGGTGAGCCAGACCAAAGGCATGCCCCAGTTCATGACCAAGTCCGCCGACATATCGGCATGGCGAATAGTTGGGAATAACCTCATTGCAGATAGGAATCCACGGTTGCCCTATCAGTCCACGCAGGTCATTGGCTCCCATTGCAGCAACGCCGTTCAGACCGCCACCCTGTTGCATTGGACATACCGGCAGAGCATCAACATAGATCACCCAGAAGTTGTCCGGATCTTCGAATCTACCTCCCGACAGACTGAAGGCATCATTGACGGCGTTGAACCAGAACTTCCATTCTCCCGCCCAGTCAGCATCCGGATTTGTAGCGTACCACGATGAGGGATGAGTGGACTGATGAACCTCGACGACCTCGTCCGTCATCCTGAACGATTTGTTTCCTCCTAACTGATCGCGATACCACTGCTGTAAGTGACGAGCGGCATTTTTAATACTTTGGGTGTAAGCTGGCTTGACGGCTACATCGGATGGAACGAGATAAATAAACCGCACTGTCTTCTGCCCGTTGAGCGCAGGCGTTTTCCCAATAACGCTCGCCCTACCTGACAAGTGTGGATATGCGGATGGGGTATTTGCGACCGTCTGTGGTGATCGCTGCGCCAGCGCAGGCGTAAAACTGATGCCAATAAGAACAATCGAGAAAAGGAACCTGGCGATACGACCCTCGGGTTGCAGGGTTCCCAATAACTGACAACAATAGTACATAAAGACAAGCCTAACGAGGCGGAGGTTCGCAAGATAAAGGAGGATAAGCGCTACGGCGAAGAAATTCCATCATCGGCATTACCGGTTCCGCCGTGTGGTCGTAAAACACGCCAAAGCAATGAGCGCAATCGTTGTAAATGTTGGAATTGATCCAAATAATACTCATCTTGCACTCTTTACCCCTCTCTTAACATTTACTTTTAATACCCAGATTTCGTTTCTACCCTTGCCTTGCATTTTTTTAGCATTTAACAACCCACATGATAACAACGTCGATCCGCCTGTTAAAAGGCTACCCATGGTTTAAGCGCCTGAACGCTAAAATCACTTACGAAATTCTGTCGAGGTACATTCGTTCCTCGGACTGGCACTTCATGAACTACGGGTACTATCCGAAGTCATGCGAGAATGGAAGTGGCATCTGCCCGACCACGCCACAGCGATTTCCGATGCAGATGTATCACTACCTCGCAACGAAGGCGCCCATCGAAGGAAAGGTTCTTCTTGAAATAGGTAGCGGTCGCGGCGGCGGAGCACGTTATATCACTCAAAGCCTCAGACCATCATCCTATACCGGCATGGATATCGCCGGTAATGCAGTGAAGCTTGCCAACAAAATACACGTCATTCCCAATCTCAAGTTCATCCAGGGATCGGCGGAGTCTATTCCACTCGCCGACAACTCTGTTGATGTTGTGTTAAATGTTGAATCGTGCCATGGCTATGGTTCAGTTCCAAAGTTCTTATCCGAAACCAAGCGCGTGCTTGCACCCGGTGGACATCTGTTACTTGTCGATTTCCGAAACTCGGCCGAGAACATGGAGATCTTCAAAGAGCAGCTTAAGGATTCTGGACTTGAATGTGTAGAGGAAGAGAACATCAGCGAAAATGTTGTTGCCGCTATCGAAGCTGAAGACAAATCCAAGAACGAGATGATACGCAAGCTCGTACCTGAACGCTGGCACAAATTGTTTTGTCAGTTTGCAGGCACAGTAGGATCGCCTTTTCACGAGACGCTGCGCTGCGGAAGCAGACAGTATTATCGGTTTGTGCTAAGGAAGGCAGCTTAATAATTAGTGACCTATAATTCAGGAGCGGCCGTGTGCCGCTCCTCGCATTTGTGGGAGGGCATAATAACATTCTTATCAGGCGCAATATTCTGTCACAGCATATCGTTGCTACGTTGAATCCCGATGTATGAATAATGTTGTCAAACGTTGCCTGATGCTTATGGTCACGGTGCTGACCGACATTGATTTTTCAAACTAAGGCTTTGGCTGCACCTCTCCCTTGCCAAGTTTATACAGGAGCATAATATGCGAAACAACTGCATCCATCATGGTAACATGCTCATGATAAACGATGCCGGATTTTCTGCATGCCTCTTTAACAAAAATACTGATGGCCGGATAGTGAATGTGGCTTACGCGTGGGAACAAGTGGTGTTCGATTTGAAAATTAAGTCCACCGAGCAGCCAATGCAAGGTCTTGCTGGAGGTTCCAAAGTTTGAAGTCGAGGCGAGTTGATGTACGGCCCACTCACAGTTACCAGCGCCATTTTCGGCGGAGTGAAACGTTGTGCTTCCAACAACATGGGCAAGCTGAAAGACGATACTGATGGTGAGGCCACAGACGAATGTTATGATTAGAAAACCGATCAGCCATGAAAGCCATCCCACGAAAAATATTGGCACCACGATATACACAAAAATGTACATGGTCTTTGTAAACCAGAATATAATATGCTCCCGCAACTCCATTCTTTTCCGTGCGCTGTTGGGTGATATTTTCCCGCTGATGTATTTCTGAAAGTCTTCATAGAAAACCCAGGCAAGGTAAGAGATGCCGTAAAGGAAAAACCAGTAGATGTGCTGAAAGCGATGAAACCAACGGTGTGGCTGCCCTTCGTGCAAGCGCATCAACGGCTTTACGTCGATATCAGAATCCATCCCCTCAATATTTGTATAAGTATGATGATTCTGATTGTGTTTGATTTTCCAATAGTATTGATTTCCTCCCAGGATATTGAGGAAATACGAAGAAAGCCTATTGAGCCAGTTGTATTTTGAAAAGCTTTGGTGACCGCCCTCGTGCATCACGTTAAACCCGATGAGCGAAAGATTAATCCCTAACGCAATACATAACAAGATCGCAGCCCATGCCGGCGGCGTGAAGAAGACGAGGATCAAATAAAAACTCACTGCCGCTGTTACTTGCAACAGGGCTTTAACATACAGCTTGCGATTACCCGCCGGATGACGTATGCCGCTAAAATACTCGTCTACTCGTTCCTTAAGAGCCGGAAACAAAAGTTGATTACTATTGTCAAATTTGTATTTGAGCATACTGGAACCTTAATAAATGGATTGTCTCCTAAGCAAATAAAAGGGCCACTCATGAAAGTGGCCCTTATGCACACTGGCAAATTAATTCAGTCTTCTAACGTTTACCGCGTTAAGACCTTTTTTACCTTTTTGAACCTCGTATTCGACTTCATCGTTTTCACGAATTTCATCGATCAGGCCTGTTGAATGGACAAAAATGTCCTGTTCATTGGCATTAACAGGTTTGATAAAGCCAAATCCTTTGGCCTGGTTGAAGAATTTTACTGTTCCTTCCATGATATATGTTATTAAAAGCGCATCGCCTGATAAAAATGCCTATAGTTAACTGCTGTGGCGCGCCCTGAATCGTAAACGAAGTGGAAACTGTACAGGTGAGAAAATTATAGAATGAAGCGGGCGCGATGCATTGGCCCTCTTCAAGCAACTTTTGCAAAGGTAACTCCGATTATCGCGGTAACCTACTCGCAAGTCTAATGTTTTGAAATTCAATTCAATAATAGAAGCCAATCGCCAGTGATGCTTCCCACGAGTTGCGATCGGGATCCTTTGCGAGATATACCTTAAGAGGCCCTATTGGCGACGCATATCCGAGGGAGGCAGCAAACGCCTGACGAAAATTCTTTCCCGAAAAGACGGGTTCGTCGTCTTTGGGATTCGCCGAAAGAAAATTGTAATGAACGCCTGCAAACAACTTACCCAGGATCTGATATTGCAGCCCTAACCTTCCGTAGAGATACGAGGCGGCCAGAAATTCCTTGGGCCTGGCACCGTAATATTCCTGCGAATTAGGAAGATTGGGAATAAAGCCCCCGATATAGTCCTTGTTGTCGAAATTGATCGCGTCGTCGGGCAATGACGAAATCCTATATCTCAGTTTTGACAAGATTGTGAGTCGCCGGGATATCGGAATGAATGGCTCTATTGTCGCTGCCGTTGAATAAATATCATCAGAATAGAATGCCGCGCCAAGGTCTTTCAGCTCACCATGTATACTATCGAGATATTGAAATGACCCGTAAGCATTGGGCGTGGCGGCGGCGCGAACATCGGCGCGAACACCTTTTACAGGAAAGTAACGGTCATTGGTATTGTCATAGCGGTAGTAAAGCGCGAAAGTTAGATGATTGTAGTTAATCCAATTGATGTCGCGATAGGGAGCATCTGCGACTTTTGGTTTTAAGTAAAGATGTGTCAGCATTGCCTCTACGCCGAAGGCTCCGTTGAGAAAACGCGTTGTCTGCAATCTCGCTGTCGCTGAGTAGAAGCGCGAAGCAAAGCTCCCAATCTCATCACCCCTGTCAGAGAGAATTGGAAGTTCATTAACATTAAAAAATCCTGTTATCTGTGCAGCAAAATTCTGACGGATACCCAAATACTTAAAGTAGTCAACAGTTACCCGTGGAAAGGTCGCCAGGTCGGCTTCAGCTATGAAGCGGCTCCGTTGCAGCAACTTGTTCCGAATGGTAGTGTTGAGAACAATTCCGCCTTTGTTTTCGGAATCGTAATGATAGCTGAACCGGAACTGCGTCTGCGGATTCTCCGTTGCGTGCACAACAAGTATACGATGATCGTTAGTTCCAAGAATCTCGTACCAAATTCTCTGGTAATAACGCGTGGCATAGAGCGTAGCGAATCGATGCTCCAGTTCGGTGATACTAATAGCTCGTTCGTGAGATATGTTCAACTTCCCCGCTATGAAATTCTTTTGCTGCTGATCATCAACACCATCTACCACTACTTCTGCAAACTGATAAGCTGGCTCACTCCTGGGATGTATCACCTGGCGTGCCGGACCAAACTGATTTAATGAGTCAGCAAGTTTCTCAAACTGCCGGATGTATTTTTTACCAGCCTCATCGCCGCGGACTAAGATCTCTGATGCCATGTTAAAACTCCCCGTCGAGATACCCGTCAGATCAGGCTGAATCAGGATGTTCGCCTTTTTTGCTTCCTCATCAGCCTCATGCGCAGCCGTAATAAATGCCGATTGCGTGATGATGGATATCGGTGTATTCAGTTGATCTTCTCCTTCAAGACCTAAACTTACATTGACCGCGATGACAATATCGGCTCCCATGTTTAGTACAGTTGTTACTGGCAGGTTCTCCAACAATCCGCCATCAACCAGAAGTTTACCGTCGATAGAAATCGGAGTAAAAATTGACGGTATCGACATACTTGCACGCATGGCCAGTGCCAGTGATCCTTTTTGCAGTACGACCGGCTTTCCATTTACAATGTCGGTGGCAACACATGCGAATGGAATGGGCAATTGATCAAAGTCAAGGCCGTGTACCCCCCTCGTTAGTTCAGAGAATAAACGAATCAAACGCTCGCCTTCGATAATACCTTTTGGAATAATCAGCTTATTCTTCTGAAAATAGAAGTCGAGCAGGTACCGGTTGGCGAAGTACTTTTCCTCGTACACCACCTCATTTAGTGGCACTTTGTTCGACAACAACTCATCCCAGTCGACATGGGTGATAACATCTTCCAATTCATCGGCCCTGTAACCCGCAGCATACATTCCACCGATGATGCTTCCCATGCTCGTTCCGGCAATATAGTCGGGCGTTAGTCCTGCTTCTTCGAGTGCTTTCAGAATGCCGATATGTGCAATGCCCTTCGCTCCTCCTCCACTTAACACCAGACCAACCCTGGGCCGATTCTGCGCGAAGAGGCTGAAATGTTCCATACTCAACAGCATGCAAACCAAAGCAACAAAATACAAACGGGTGTGTTTAAGAACCATCTTGTTAAGCATCACACATCAAAACCGGCTGTAATGTTTTGAAGTTATACAGCTGTACCTCTGTCCGTATCACCAGCATCATCCTTCTTAATATGAATAAGCCGCTGTGGAAATGGCATCGTAATTCCATTCGACCGAAACGCCGCATCAATTGCCACAATTACTTTACTCTTTGTTCCCCCGCGTTCTCTGAAGTGACTCACCCAGAATAATATGATTACATATATCCCGTTCTCTCCGAAGTTTTGAAACTGCACAACAGGTTCAGGATACGCAATAACTCCGCCCTCGTTCTTCAATACCTCTTTGATCACGTGCTCTACTTTGGTCAGATCAGATCCGTAGGCAACACTTAACGACAGGTCCATTCTTCTTCGCGTGTCACCGCCCGTCCAGTTCACGAGCTTGCCAGACAACAAATCACCATTGGGCATGATCACATCGGCGCCTTCCCACGTCGAGATCCGGCTGCTTCGAAATCCTATGGCTTTCATGACTCCTTCCTGGCCATCGATCTCCACAATATCTCCCACGTTAACGGGCCGTTCGAACGCGATGATCAATCCGCTAACAAGATTATTCACGAGTGTCTGAAGCCCGAAGCCTATGCCAACACTCAATGCCCCCAGTATGATTGTCATTTTATCGACGGGTATGCCAGCAGCTGCAAATGCAAGAAAGAGACCGATACTAAATATACCGATGCGTACGAGTAGTAATAAACTTCCAAGACCGCCACCATCGGATTTACTTTGAGGGCGATCGGAGGCAAAAAATGAAACGACACGTGAAACAACTGCTGCTGCGAACATGATCAACACAAACGTGAGAATACTGGCAATGCTGAACGTGTAATCACCGATCATCCGGGGCTCCAGAATGAAATCTCCCAACGGTTCGGATATGAGGCGGTACACATAAAAATTCCTAAATACCATGATGAGCCACCCCATCACCAGGAGCATGTATAACCAAAGTGGCGCGCGCGTTCCCACCTTTTCAAAGTTGATACTAAAAAGCTGTCTGTCTTTTAGTGTATACACATGAAATGATAGTGCGAGTCCTTCATTAATGAACCTGACGGTCCATAGGAAGATCACGGCGACAATGAGACTCAGATACCCCGTAGTCAGAAGATTCTTTGCCAAATTATATCTTCCAAATACGTTCGCGCCTATGGAAAGGAATTCCATAATCATCACCATGATGACGAAATATATCAGACGCTTTTCAGTAAGATGAGTTCTGTCGCTGAAAATCGAATTCAACGCTACGGCTATCCCCAGCAGCGCCAGTAGTAGCATGATCCAACGTTCAGCCACCGAACCCACAAGAGTAAGATTAACGGCGCTGGTCGCAAGAAACAACAATAGGAACAAGATCCAGTTACGCATCCACTTAGCATGGATGAGATGTCGGAATATCGCCGTGAGTGCCACTGCGCTGATGGTATTAACAATGAGTGTAAACACCATCGGGGGATCGGGAAAAATAAACTGCAGAATGCTAAAAGACAGTATTACACCCGATAGAATGGGATAGCGTAGCACCAATTGTCCTGTCGACGGTTCATGAAGGAGATGCTCCTCTTCCAGTATTTTCCTCAACGCACGAAGGAAGACCGAAGCAATCACCACTGCTGTGAATAAGATTACCAAAGCGCCTGCATGATTCCTCAGATAAAATCTCAACGCAAGGCTTGCGCGGGCGGCAGAATAAGCAAGCGTGTCATGGGATGAATCAGCCTGCCCGGAAGTGTCCCAAAGAAACGCAACCTCCTTTGTCCAGGTTCTGGCTGACAATACTTCCTCTTTGTTCTGAATACGAATCAAATGAGAAGAGACCGCCGCCTGCAAAAGATTGCTCCGGTTAAGCAATTCCTGCATGCGAAGTGACAAGTGCGACAGCGTTGAATCGACAGGATAAACAGCTGCGGTTAGCAACTCCAATCGCTGAGCATGTACAGCGATCGCCGCTGAATCGCCCTCCGGGAAAGTTAAAATAACGGAATCACTACTGAGCGAATCGAGGTGATACTTCATTCCATCGACCTGATCGCTTAAACGGCGTACGTGTTCGCTCGTAAAGGCAACCCGTTCCTTTAACCCATTCCATACTCTTGAGAGGGTGACAAGATTCCGAAAGGATTCACTACCGGGTGGGCTACCGGGCGCGTCCGCCTCAAGCAATGAGTCCCAGGCTTCAAACTGTTGAAGTGTAACCCTGATCGATGCGGTATCTACGCCCTCACGAAGAAAGCTTTTCGCATCTTCCAGCGCGTGGTGAATCCTTTCGAACTGTCGTTGCTGACGAAGCTGCAGTCGGTCCCTCGTAAACTTTCCAACGGTCTTCTTTGATTGAAGGTCGGCATCTCTAAGCGTGCGCGAGACATAGCTAGTATCTTCTGCTTCACCGGACGGGGCCCGTTGCGAGTACACGACGAAGGGCATCGCGAAAGCCAGCACGAATAAAACGACACGGCAAATTCCTCCCTGGATCAGCATACGGACGGCATAGAAACTCGAGTCGAAAATCTTAACCTAAGAGCAATATGGTAGAACAGCGCGTTAAACGCAACCTGTTAATATGCTCAGTTTCCATGAAATGTCTTATGCCTGGGATCAGACATTGTATCTCACAACCATTCCTTCGCTGGTACTGCCAACTCCGCCGCGATGTCTCTAATGCTGCGAGACTAATCGGGTACTTTTTCGTATTCTAGAGTGCCAGTCAAATCGCTGCTGATCATGCGCTTCTTTGCATCAAAGTATTCAACCTTAAACTTTACCGACACTACACTGACTTTGACAGTCAGTTCCTTGTTATCGTTTGAAAGATTCCATTTGCCTTTTTTTGACTTCCCACCAGATACACCTTCAAACACACCGCCTTCCTTGAATATCTGGTACGTGTCCTGCGGTTGCTTCACGACTCCATCTTTCGTTTCCTTAACTAGTTTCCATTTACCGATCAGCTCGGTTGAAGTCTGTGCCTGCGCAATGAGTGAGGTTGCGCACAAGAAAAAGATGAGGGACAATTTCATACGTAACATCAATTTAGTTTACGGCAAGGTACTTAATTCTTACCGAGTATACCCGGAGAGTTGCATCATCAGAATCAGAGACATCTCTGGACTGATCCATTTTTATCACAATACGATAAGAATAACTGCCATTATCAACGACTTCCCTACCGGCGACGGGCGTATGACCGGACATTCGAATAAGCGGTGTATTGCCACCAGACGTCCAGGCATTAATAACTGGCTCGTTTCCACCCATCGGGATCTTTCTGTACACGTTAAATACAAGACTCTTTGCCTCGTTATCCATATAATAAAGGGAGATATCCTGAATAATAGCGCCATCAGGGAGGTCAAGTGGTGCTATAATGTCGGAGCCTTCGTCCTTTTTCAAAATGGTAACGTACGTTGAATTATCATCAAACATCACGACATTGACCTTATCCTTTTTTTCCTTTCTTCGGAGATTTGTAAAAGCGGCGGGGTCGATCATTGCATAACGCGAAACGGTGTTACCATTCGGCAGAACCTGTGGAGACCATTGAGTACCGTTCCAGACCAATACTTTGCCGGCATCGCTGCCTGACAATGTTCCCGGTGCAATGGCATTCCCTTGCAATCTTGAAACTTTTGGTGCGGGATAATCTCCGCTCAGGTCACCCTTAGCGTCCATTCCTGTCAGCAAGCCTGAGCCTGTTAGTTGATCGCCAAGGCCTTTTACCCAGTTGCCATCCTTCCAAAAGTAAAAAAACTTGTCAGTGATATCGAAGAGTAACAGGCCGTCTTCCATTGGCGATACCGGTCGCATGGCGAGTCGCTGTTCCGTGGTCAACTGAGGGATCAGAACACCCTGGTTTTTTGAGGGCGGGTTTAGAAATAGCAAGGCATTAGGCCTTTCATCCATAGATCCAATGACGACCGATTTTGCTGCTTGCGCAACGGCCTCAGAACCGGACAACACTACCAGGCCTGAGCAGATCAGCCATGCCACTTTTGCTGTAAGATTAGTGTAGAACTTTCTCCACATCACGCTGCTATTCAAGCATTTAGCATGAATAACAATAGCCTGGCCGTTGTAACCAGCAGCGCGTTGTCATTAGATGAATGGCAGCACTTTAATATTGGCGGTGAAGGTGTTTGTCGGTCAGCTATTGCGATGCTCCTGCAGGATTTATGCAATCAGATAGCAATTACGCTAGCGTAGGGATGGAAGAGCGCCAAGGATCGCTACTATTTTTTGACGCTCCATGAGCAACAATGCCGCACAACAAACGGCAGTGACGACGGCGTAGATAAAAAGTTGGCCTCCATCATTCATTACCTCAATGCCCAGGCTCGTCAGATGAAAGAAGATTGCACCGCTCATCGTTCCAATTCCCAATGCAGCGCCAAGCCACGTTGTTCGGGGAATGATCAATAAAACGGACGCGATTAACTCCATCACACCGGTACCGATTCGTCCCCACGGTTCCATACCGATCTTTGAAAAGATATAAATCGACTCCTCGGCGCCAGAGAATTTAAAGAAAAGACTCTGTACCATAATGAATGCAGCTGTCAGTCGTAGCAGCCAGCTCACAATAACTTTAATGTTTGACATGTTGAGTGTTTTTTTCCTATTGACGATCGAAATGACGAGACCTTACAAGAATGCTCAACATTTTCATGTTTTGTTTTCATCCAACACATTACGGATGATCTTGTTCTTGTCCTCCTCTGACAATGTCACTTGATTTCCCTGTCTCTTTCGCATGGATTCGTTGATGTGATTATTCTGCTTTGAAAAGATCCGGCAAAGGCTGCAGATCGCGAGATGGCGCCAAAGGCTGATCCTTTGAAACAGTGATATTTTTCGCTCCTCCTTTTTCAGGATCAACTCAACAGCCTCTTTGCATGAAATGTTCTTCATATTCCGCTTCGCAGATACCAGTTCTTTTCCAGGCATGCTCTCAATTGAACTTTCGCCCGGTGAAGTATTATCCAATAGTTATTGGCCGTGATCGACAACTGCGCACAGATGTCGTCGCTCTCCAGCTCGTCCATGTACTTCATGAAGAATACCGCCTTTTGAACAGTGTTTAACTTGCCTGAGCATCCTTCAAGGATCTCTTGAAAATCAATTCGTTCAGACGATTCAGAAGGATCAATCGTCAATTCTTTCGGGTACGCTCCTTTTGCCCAATGGCCATCGTCATCGAATTGCGTTTCGTATTCAGAGATCAGAATGTTAACGTGCAACGCTGACTTTCTGTAGATATCGGTGATTTTGTTTTTCAGGATTACGAACAACCAGTTCTTTGCCGATGCCTTGCCTTCAAATCCATCCATGCCTTTCCATGCGGACAGGAACGTATCCTGAACCAGATCTCTCGCTTTGCTTTGATCAAATCCTCTCAGGACTGCGTGGCTATAAAGCATATCAGAATACTCCGCCACCCAGGTGCTGAAACGAGTTTCTTTTTCAATTGAAGAAGGGGTGCTGCTCATCGAACGACTATTCTATCGCTATTAAGATATCGTTCGAAGCCCGGACAAACAAGTTCAATGACCAGTAAGTTTAAACCAGTTCTTGTCAGCGTTTGTCTTCAGCTCCGCTTCATTCTTATTCCACGTGTCGAGCGTATTGTTAAAAAATTTGTTGTAGAAAAGGTACAGCTTGCCATCGACTATCTTGAACGTCTCGGGATCAACTTCAACCTTCTCTCCTTTCGCACCCATCGCATAAGCGCACCAGCCACCGTACTGAGCCTGGTAAGAAGCCGGGGATTTAAGAAAAAGATCCTTGTTCGAATTCGTGGCAAACTGATACTTTACGCCATCACTGTCTGCAGTAATCGACGACTGCCCTTTTATTGCCTTTTTGTCTTTGAAATACGCTACAGGATCATAACCATTCAACGCCAGGTGATTCTTCGAATCTAAATTCCATTGTGTTGCATCGCTGCCTTTCTGAGCATAGACTGCCGGCGTCAGGATCAGCAGCAGTAACATTACAGATAATATTGATTTCATGTTTTTTAGCTTATAGACGACGAATTCCGTTCCACCTTACAGTGCATTACGATTTTTTTTTTAAAGTCAGTTTCCCTGTGGCGTCCACATGAAGAATCCTTTTATGAAGTGTTCGTAGAGGTAAAATATCAGGAAGTTAAACGGAAACTGGCATACGTATCCCGCCAGTACGGCCGCGGCCGATCTTAGCACCACCACAGGGCTCCGCCCGAAGAATTGTACGTAAACCCAAATATTGTATACAGCGATACCCGTGATATATATCGAGATCGACAGCGATTTGTTTTCAGGGAAGAATTCATAAAAGGGTATCAGCAACACCAGAAACACGAGTTGCTGCGCTGTAATGAACGTATTGAGAACCAGGTTCTCGGCAAAGTTGTAAGCGCTCCGCGACAGCCACCACCAGGAGAACAGGGCGAATACCGGAATAGCAGCAATATTCAATATTGTCGCGTTGTCCTCAGCGAAGGCGAAGAAGTTTTCGAAGAACGCGCGATAACGTTCCGGAATGCCCAGGTATTGAAACACATTCGCACTACCCGATTTGTCGTGTGTGTACTCGCTGGAAAAGAAGTGATAACGAAGCGAGCATACAATAATAATGGCACCCGCAAGCACCAGAAATTTGAACGGCGGGTATAAGCTTCGTCGCTGACCATGGATCACCTCGCGGATTGCCGTTCCTGGTTCCTTGACAAGCCGAAAGATTGTCTTAGGCAGACTTCTATCTTCGAGTTGAAAAGCATCCAGCAAGGCATCCCAGAGGAGCTCTTTCATAGTATAACGGAGGGCTTCTGTGCGTTGACCACACACATGGCAGTAGGTGCCTAGTACTTTCGTCGCGCAATATGGACAAGCCTTTGACATGGTTCTAGTATAGACGAAGCAGTGACGGACTCCTTACACACGGAATATCAATTTATGCTCTGCACTTGATGATAGATCTAAGCCAGGTTCGTACGGAGTGTTCTTAAACCACGCTGTGGCATGATATTTTCGTAACACTAACTACATTCAGATCTAATCCTTTCGATCATGCATTCTCTCCGACAGATCCAAATATTGAAGACAGATCTTTCTGAAGCGTGGCGTTTCTTCTCCAATCCTTCGAATCTGGCAACCATAACGCCGGCATCGATGAATTTCAGGATCACGTCACTGCCCTATGAGGGTGAGATGTATGCTGGTCAAATCATCAATTATAAAGTAACAGTAGCGCCGGCGATAACGGTGAAATGGATCACAGAAATCACGCACGTGCGGAAGCCATTCTTCTTCGTTGATGAACAACGCCGTGGTCCTTATAGATTCTGGCATCATCAGCATCATTTTCGTGAAACCGACAATGGTGTAGAGATGATTGATGAGGTAAACTATGAGGTTCCGTTCGGCCCTCTGGGTCGTTTGGTTAATCACATATTTGTTGGCCCTCAGCTGGAGCGGATTTTTGAATATCGAACGAGCGTGCTTAAAGGAATATTTCCGGTCACCTGAGATATTCATTGGCACGATTTTGCTTCAGCAGTCATCATGTTTCATTTATCACGATGCCATGAGCAATCCAATCATCCGACATCAGTATACGTCTGATCCTACAGTCATCTCTTACAACGGAAAGATCTACCTTTACGCTGGTCATGACGAAGCTCCATCAGACCATCCGGGCTATGTATTGACCGAGTGGCTGTGCTTTTCATCAGTCGATCTCATAAACTGGGAGGAGCACAAGATCAATTTTAAACCCACAGATTTTCATTGGGCACAGAAAGATGCTTATGCTTCGAAAGTTATTGAACGAGATGGCAAATTCTACTTCTACGTTTCAACAACTCATGGATCTATCGAAGGCGAAGCAATTGGCGTTGCTGTTTCAGACTCTCCAACAGGTCCATTTAAAGATGCCAGAGGATCAGCTCTTTTAACGGCACGCGATATCACCAGGCAGGGACGTAATTTCGATCCATCGGTAATCATTGACGACACCGGTGAGGCATTCCTCTTCTGGGGAAAAAATGTTTGTTACTATTCAAAGTTGAAACAAAATATGATCGAACTCGAGGGAGATATCAAGACTTTGGATCTGCCGGACTTTCAAGAGGGCGTACACCTGCACAAACGAAACGAATGGTATTATCTTTCTTACGGTTATGACTTTCCCGAAAAGGTTGGTTATGCAATATCTGATAGCATCCATGGCCCGTGGGAATTCAAAGGCATACTCAACGAAGTTCCCGGCAACTGTGAAACCAACCGGCCAGCCATTATCGACTTCAACGAAAAGACATACTTCTTCTATCACAACGGATGCCTTCCACAAGGGGGCAGTCACAGGCGTTCAGTTTGCATCGACAGACTTCACTACAACGACGATGGCACGATGCTGCGTGTTGTGATGACAACTGAAGGGATTGGATAATGATCGATTAGTAGGGCATTTTACCTTCCACACCTACTACCCTGGGATAATTCTGTATGATGATCGTATTTCCGTACATGTATTTTCCGAAAGTCAGATATCGGATGCCTTCACCTTCGCTCATCGAAATGGATTTGAGGTAGATATCATCTGCAGAGCCTTTTCTCTTCAATGGAAGAAGCTCAAATGTATACACTGAATCTCGCGTTTGACTGTCGTAGAATTTACCCCGCGACACTACCTGATCAGTCCTGTACTCTGTGTAATTGATGATAGAAGTATCAGCGCCGTTCGCATTCAGTTTAAGCCAGGGCATGGCATTGCCTCCGGAGAGCTTACGATAATAGATCATCCCATCTCTTGCCTCCAGAATTCCATCGAAGGGTATCAGGTCCGGATCAGATGATTGAAACAGAATGATGTTATCATCAAAATGTTTCACCGTGATACTGGCAAAAAGCTTCTGCCAGACGTCCAGTGAATCGACTTTAAACTGCGATGGCATACTGTGAAAGAAGCCAACTTTCTTTGATTCAGAGCAGGTTATTAACAAAAACAGCAACGGCACAAGGATGAGGGTGTGTTTGCGTTTCATGATTGATATCGGTTACTGGTTGACGAGTAAACTTGATTTCAAATCCGAGATAGACCTCACATGAAAGAAAATTCAGTGACTGATGTCCGGGGTTCTATTTTAAGATAACGTGTTATTAACGGGCAACGGCTTAAAGCACGGAGCAAGAAGCGGCCAGGAATGATTCAGCCAGCTGAAGCGATTTTCTATAGTATAATAACGGCCTTATGCTCAGTGGTGTTTCGGGTTGGGGTCAAAGTATTGTAACCTAACTTTCACTATGCCCCATTTGCGCCGGATTGAAACGAATAACTGTTTCAAATCGAAGCAAGAGTGCCTGTCTGCTAAGGCGACGCAGCAAGAAATCTAAAATACGGAGCACAAGCCAAGTGTACACCAAGTGTAAGCCAAGTGTAATGGAATAAGCATAAAAGTGTGGAGCGGGTGTTAACAACGTTTCGCCACAGTTCATAAAATCGTCGCGGGCCAGCGTTAGATCCGCATATTTGTCACGCCATGAAGGTTATTCTACTCTTAACAATCCGAACAAACTCCGGATGGCGACTGGAGACAGTCTGATCACTCAACCGCCTCACTGGAGCGGACTACTACTCGTTTCTTTAAATTCATTCTGTTGACCTGGATGTGTCAACTTTTTCCGGGACGAGGCATAACCGCAAAATGTAAAACGCTAAATGTAAAATGTAAAAGTGACCAGCTAATGTTTAATTCAGGGCCTGATCCAGATCGCTGATAAGATCATCTGCGTCCTCGAGACCAACACTAAGCCGGATCAGATTATCGGGGGTCGGTGAATCGGGTCCCTCAACACTCTTTCTGTGCTCCAAAAGACTTTCCGTTCCCCCGAGGCTCGTAGCATTCGTAAAGACCTTTACCCTTCGTGCGACCTTAAGTGCATTGTCTTTGTCTCCCTTCACCAGGAACGACACGATTGCGCCAGGAGACTTCATTTGTCTTTTCGCAATCTCATATCCAGGATGGGTATCGATTCCAGGATAAAGAACGCGTTCGACGGCGACATGATTATTTAAAAATTCAGCGACAGCCTTCGCATTTTCAACATGCAGCTTCATGCGTGGTCCCAACGATCTTATGCCTCGCGTTAGCAGCCAGCAATCAAACGGTCCCGGCACTGAACCACATACGTGTTGGATGTAACGAATCTTCTGCCACCAATCGTTCTTCTCCCTGGTTATCAAGACGCCGCCGGTCAAATCACTATGTCCACCGAGATACTTGGTTGTACTGTGCATCACAATATCCGCATCCATAAGCAGAGGGTTCTGCAGACAGGGAGTAGCAAAAGTGTTATCGATCGCAGTTCTGATCCCATGTTCCTTACAAATCGCAATCAAAGCCTGGAGGTCTACAATGTTAAGCTGAGGATTGGTAGGCGACTCCGACCACACCAGCTTAGTGTTATTGTTTATCGACGACTGCAGCTTGTTAAGGTCTGTCAGGTCAACAAAAGAAACCTCAAGTCCCCACGGTATGAACACATTCTTCAGCATCGACCGGGTGCCCGCGTAAGCATCGTTATTGATGATAACATGATCACCTGGATTTAAACTAAGGAACACCGCGTGCGCTGCGGCGCTTCCGCTGCTAAATGCAGCAGCGTCAACTCCATGTTCCAGCTGGGCCAGCAGTCCTTCCAGGTGCTTGCGATTTGGATTATTCTCACGGCTATAAAGCAATCCGACCGGTGGCTCACCCGTTGCGTCGTAATGGAACGTTGTTGAAAGTTGAATCGACGACGTTACTGCGGCATCGTCGCTCTCTGGTGAATTTCCTGCCTGCGCGCAGATGGTATCAAACTTTTTGCTCATGGGAACTGAATAAGCGTCAAAAATACATCAATAATTTGAGTGTGCTGGAGCAGCTGTGCCAGGTGCGTTAGAAGACGGTCGGAACGATTAAGCCCGCCACCCGCGAAATAGTTACCGTCCTGCTCGTCGGCCGATCTATGGGCGAGACAAGTAACGGCCGACGTCGGTTCATTATCTGCCCGGTGACAAAAAAATATAACCTGTACTGTAAGGCGTAATGCTGTGGTGTAACGGTAGGATTGGGCACCACTATGGCCTAACAAACGTAATGAAGCTACTTAGCTGGAGACAACCCTAGCGAGAGCTTAGAGAAAGTTTAGAGGAAGTTTAGAGACACCTTAGACAATGCTTAGATAATGCTTAGAGAAAGTTTACAGCTACCATACAGCTACCTTACGGCTAGTATCCAGAACGTTTAGAGAAACCTTAGGAAATGCTTAGAGAACGTTTACAGCTACCCCCAGCTACCTTACGGCTCGCTTACTGCAAGTAACCAGAAAGCTTAGAAAAAGCAGCTGGCGGGTTTAAACAGCGCAGCCAGAAATCTCAGACATCGGGATCAGCAACATGCCGTTTTTGAACTATAACCCGGCGAACTCAAAGGCCTTTGCATTCACAAACAATTTACTCGCGTCGCCGGCATAGGTCTCACCCTTTGATACACTTAGTTTCTTCACAGATGCTTTCTCCGAAAAGTCGATGTTCCTGAAATCAACCCAAAAGGTATTCGGAGTGGTTGTCGTTTCGAAGTAGTATACTTTGTTCTTCTGATCGGAGACTGTTCGCCATCGGGTCGAGGAAATATTGGGTTCCGATTCAGAAGATATTCCCAACGGAACAGAACAATTTCTGATTACACTGAACACGCTCGCCACAGCCAGCTTTGCATCATCGGTTTGGGGAATGGCGTTAATGTAGAATGAAGCCCGAACGAAACGGTCAGCCGCACGGTTTGTACCTGGCAACATGGTAATACCGCCTATCTGACTCCAATATTCATTTAACGCCAGTTGCTTGTCGTACACCGGAGAGTTGGTCATTACAGTATACTTTCTATCGTGGTGTATGACCAGTTTGCCATCCACATATTCAAATATGGCGTTATCGCCCGAGGCATCAGAGATGGAAAGGTGAACTGTTGCAAACCTCTTTGTACCTGGAATATTTGCCGACACTACCACGATGTCTTCCTTGCTAAGAGCTGTGACCGCTTCTGCGACAGTCGCAAAATTATCAAGCACGTATTGCGTCCAGGCGGCAACAGACAATCCCTTCATTGAAGCATCATAAACGGGATACTTTGATTCTGCCAGCCAAAGAAGATTTGCAACCAATCCTTTCTCGTTCATTCCATCGCTTGTAGAGAAGTCGAAAGAACTTGTGATAACACTTCCATACTTCGCTTTCCATTGAACGCTATTCGGCCCAACGTTTCCGGACCGGGTCATGTCGCGTGGAAAGATCCAGAGATTAGGCGGCATCTCAGACTTCCAGTCCATTGAGCGAGCGGTGATGATCATACCATTCGGACCCTGGTAGACAACCCGAGTACACGCGAAAGAGGAGGTGATGCCGATTTGAATCGACAGCAATACGACAAATACTTTTCGACTGAAAATCATAAGGAATATTTCGTAACGGACTTCATTCGCATCCGAAAACTGGCTATTGACGAATGATGAAGTTCCGCTCGAAAGGTAATATTCAGGCGCGCAACAGAGGAGTGTTTTACGGTTAAATCCGCTACGTAGTTGCTGACGATCGGTCATTGACGGAGCGAATAGCATCAGTAAACATCGCTCCATACTCATCCATGTTGTCGGGTTTCTCAGCGACAGCGGAGGCGCCAAGTTCCATGAATCGCTTTTGCTTGTTTTCGTAAACATGCATAGAGGAAGACATCAATACGATTTTTGCTTGGTTCAAATGCCCGATGCCGCGAAGTGCCATCACGCACTCCTCCCCGCCCATCTTTATCATATTTACGTCGACAAAAATGTAGTCCGGTGGCTGCGGGTTATTGACGAGAGCAACCAACGCGGCTTCACAGTCTTCGAAGCATTCGCAATTTGAACCTTCGAAGGACGTGGCGATGGCATCCTTCATGAATTCAATTTCCTCACAGTCGTCATCAATGATCACGATACTCAGCATAAAAGGCTTTTTTTTGCCATATCAAAAATCATCCCATTAGTGTTTTTCTACAGGATTGCGGAAGAAAATGATTCGCAATTGATGTGGAAAATCCACGGTGTGGCTAGCGTTCTCAACAATTGCTCAACTTCATGTCTTGCCGTGTTGACATGATGCCGGCTACCGGTCAGCCGAACCGTTGCAGACCGCGGACCCGTAAAACCGCCTAAAAAAAAGAGCCCGGTGTGTACGAGCTCCTGGGTTTAGAAAAATTCAATACCTGTAAAACAACCTGTCGGTACTCCTCGACTTTATAAGGCTTCTGAAATGCGAAGTCGGCGCCCCTTCTCATCAGGAACACCTGGTTCTCTGAATCCATAGATGTCGAGTGCATCGCTA
Organism: Chryseolinea sp.; assembly: GCA_049840655.1. Taxonomy (GTDB): domain Bacteria; phylum Bacteroidota; class Bacteroidia; order Cytophagales; family Cyclobacteriaceae; genus Chryseolinea. The sequence goes on along the minus strand of JASGJX010000045.1, from coordinate 215,509 downwards.
CCACCACGCTATTCAAAGCCAGCTCCTTTCTGATGACCTGCAAACACATGTCACCTGTTAGCTTAGGCATATTGATATCAATAAATATTACATCAGGTGGTGTACTGGTGTTTGACAGGATAGCTTTCAACGCTTCCTCAGGATCCGAATACGCAAGACAATCAACCGGCTGGTAATTGTCGGTAATAGCCTGCTGCATTAGCTCTAATTCGTCGGGATCGTCGTCGATCAATATAACAGTCTTCAATATTGTGGGTTGTAACTCTTAAGATAGAGAAAAATTTAAGAATGAAGAATGAAGAATTATGAATTGGGTGGGCGCTAAAGACGTACGGAATTTAACAGGATACAGGTCAAAAAAGGCACCGCCAGTCCATCGCCATCCTCAAATTCGCAACCTCAGCACGGGTGCTGGCTGCAGTCGAGTACCCAGAAATAGCCGGCCAGGCTTGGTTTAAAGGAAATAACCGCACCGGGCTCATGCGCTCCATACCGCTGATGAAAAAGTCAACTGTATAATTAAAAAAAATAGGTAAGATTCGGATTGTGTATAACAACACCACCAACGACAATCACGAAACAATTAAGTCCCACGCGACTGGTAGGGCGCACGTTGCGTTCCATCATGCTGCTCCGTCTGTCGGACCACAAACTTCGTAAATACACCATTGAACACACAGACAAACACAGTTCTTTATGAAAAATGACACATTCAGCTCAAGAAGGAAATTCTTACAGCGGGTAGGCGCAACGGGATTAGCGTTAAGTGCAGCGCCACTGTCGTCACTTAGTGCAAAAGAAAAGGCCGAAGAAAGAATTCTCACGTACGAGAAAAAGATAGCCCCTGCAGATAAAGTCAGGATTGGCGTGATCGGATATGGCGTTCAGGGCCACTTCGACCTGACCACTGCACTAAAAGTGCCTGGAGTAGAGCTGGCGGGCATTTGTGACCTTTACACCGGTCGATTGGAAAACGCAAAGGAACTGCACGGCAAAGACCTTTATACAACCATCAACTATAAGGATCTTCTCGACAGAAAAGATATCGATGCAATCCTCCTCTGCACGACTGATGTATGGCATGCGCGCATCGCACTGGATGCACTCGCGAAGGGCAAGCACGTGTATTGCGAGAAGCCGATGGTCTATAAGATCAGCGAAGGCTATCCGGTAATGGAAGCTGCGAAGAAATCAGGCAAGGTGTTTCAGGTGGGCAGCCAGCGTGTGAGCAGCATCGGCTATGCAAAAGCGAAGGAGTTGCTCGCCGCAGGTGAAATTGGAAAGCTTAACATGGTAAACGCGGTGTACGACAGACAAGGATCTATCGGCGCGTGGGAATACACCATTCCAAAAGACGCCAGCGCCATGACCACCAACTGGGACAAGTTCATCGAAGTGACGGAGAAGATGACATACGACTCCAAAAAATTCTTCTGGTGGAGAGCCTTCAAAGAAGTAGGTACTGGCGTTGCTGGTGACTTGTTCATCCACCTGCTCAGCGGTACGCACTTTATCACTAACTCCAAAGGACCAGAAACGATTTACAGCACGGGACAACTCAGCTACTGGAAAGATGGCCGCAACCTGCCCGACGTCATGTCCGGTGTAATGCAATATCCCGACAGCAAGGAACATAGCGCATTTCAATTGACGCTGCAAGTCAATTTCATCAGCGGTACCGGCGGACAGGAAGTCATTCGCCTCATCGGATCAGAAGGTGTCATTGAAACGAAGGGCAATAGCATTACGATCAAGCACAGCCTCATGCCCGAAGCACCTGGTTTCGGTGGCTACGATTCTGTCTTCACGTTCTCGAAAAAAATGCAGGAAGAGATGCAGAAAGAATACGATGCAAAATGGACCGAAGCGCAGAGAAAGCGTCCAACGAAGGAAGACATTGTATTCAAAGCTCCCGATGGATACAGCGATCACCTCGATCACTTTACAAACTTCTTTGATGCTATCCGCACCGGAAAGGCAGTTGTGGAAGATGCAGAATTTGGATTCAGAGCAGCAGCCCCAGCGTTGGCGTGTAACGAAAGCTACCTTTCGAAGAAGATTATCAACTGGGATCCCGCAGCAATGAAATTGAAGTAACTGTTCAAGCGCCGCGGCCAGTGTTCGCTGCGGTACGTGGACAGCATTTGAGCGACTGGATTTTAGTCGGCAGTGAACCTTAATATGACTGCTCGCCTCTGCAATCTATCAGTAATCCAGGCGCATCGGAGTCTATCCGTAAAACAAGGTCGCTCAAATGCTGTCCACTTCCCTTGCAAACCCTGGAAGGTGCTTGGTGGAGAAGCTGCGCTCTCTCCTTCCTCCTCCGACTTGAGCCCAACCAAACTCTTACCTGAACCAATAATCCTGAAGATCCCTGGTCACAAAACGTCTGTGCTCTTTTAAGGTTGCATCGCCTGATCTGAAAAGAAAGGCAGCAGAGGAAGGCAAAGGTCGCAGTTTTCCACCGCAGAGGCGGAGAGACGCAGAGTTTCGCAAAGATTATTTTAGCAGTGCGTGTAGCCAGGGTTGTGCCTGGGGAGAATAATGCTTGTCCGTGACATCTATGGCTTGTCTGATTTCAGAGAGCCATCGAGCACCTGAGATCATCTGGCATCAAACTTTTCTTCTGGCGAAATCGGCACACCCTGTTCAGCCGGAATATTAAGATATCGAAACCGGTACTGCTGGCGGAAGCAGACTCCGGTAGCAGCGAGTCAATTTTATACGAAACCTTTCTCTTCCCCTGTTCATCCCGAAATCGCAGTTTGACGGTCTTAGCGGAAAGCTGGATCCCCAGCAACCGTTCCCTATCATGGTTCATTGACCTGAGTACTGCATTGGTGACTTCACGCGTTCCCAACTCAAAGCGAAAAAGTTTAATAGTTACTCTGCCGGGAGTAACTATTCCATCAGTATAGAATAAGTTATCTCCATGAAATAGCTGTTTCGAATAGCGCGGTGAGAAGATTGCAATTGAATCAACAACCTCTTCTCTTAACTTCACATAAATCATCTTTCCCCGAACGACAGACTTATGTCTTTGTGCGCTGCATTGACAAAGCATCGAAATCCATAACCAGAGAAGCAACAGATATTTCATCGCTGCATCTACTTCTCACCACCAGGAAGATTCTGCGGCAATCGCTATGCAGTAGCCGCCTCCTTCAACTCAGTTGACAACTGATCGTCGTATTCGAAGCCATTGAACTTCCATTTGGTATCGGGCTTGTAATAAGTCAAAACAAACCTGATTGCCTGACGTTCGTACCTGATGAGGAATGAGTATAGTACATAACGACCTATGCTTTTCCTGGCAATCAATTCATATCCGTGATACTTGCCCATTTGCTGCGTTTGTTCGGCGAGCTTAGTCTTCACGTTGTCTACATCGCCCGCACTGATAAACTTATTTGTTTCGAATATGTACTGCAGTGAACTCTCCAGTCCTTTCGTGCCGTATAGCTTGAAGAACTCGGTATTCATTTTATCCGGGGTTAAGTCAGTCGTTGTTTGGGCATATGAAGCAAATGACAGCAAAGAAATCAACGCAAGCACATTAAGTACTGTTTTCATAGTTGAAGCGGGGATATAGCGTTTGAAAGATTCAAAAATAACCAATAACAGTCAGTCATTAAATGTACTAAATCACATTTTAAATACTGGCACTTTACTTAACGGTCGCTCTAAAAGTATAAAGCGGTTGATCGTCATTGAGGAAGTGTACATAATGCACACCTTTTGAATTGAAGCGCACAACGGTGGTATAAACAATTTCGTTGCCATCCAATGCGCTGGTCGTTGTGACAGCGATAGGAGTTTTGTCCACCCTTAAAGTTATTTCATCAGCGGGAAGTAATCCAGAACCACGAAATTCAAATGTAGCCTCCTCGCCTTTTGAAATTGTCGTGTCGAGGCTGGCATGAGACGCGGGCTGCAAATCATACCTAAATGCGGTGACGTAAATGATTGGTCCGTTCAAAAACTCATGCAAGGTTGGCGGGTTGCTCAGCAGCGTTAAGGTAGAATCCTGAGGATAGTGATTCCTGATGAACAATTCGGGACGGGCCAGAAAATAAGAAAGATCGTAATGCCTGATGAACTGTTTCGACAGAAAATCTGTCGCGCCAGCCGACCAGGTCGCGTCACACAGATACCACTTACCATTTAATTTTACAGCATTCCAGGAATGATTTACGATGCCTGAACCTCCAATGTTGGACACGATGGTCCTGCCATAGCCGTCAATGATATTACACGAGAGTCCCGCGTGCACGGAAAGTTCGCGAATGAGATAGGCATATCCCGTGCATACGCCCTTCCTATCCCTTATTAAAATAGCAAATGCCCTGCGTGAAAACTCCCTCGACCACACTTTCAATTCATCAGGACGTTCACGCAACTTTTCGCGCTGACGTTCATTCTGCATAAACAGAAGCGGATCACCCTCGATATTTTCACAGACCCAGGTATAGATCGCTCTGAACTTCTCAACATCGGTGGACAACGGCTTGGTCAACTTGTGCGACAGGACTATCAGATTGTTCAGCGAATGGCCCGCGTAGATTTTAGCAACGCTGTCCGCACGGCGGAAGTCAGTATTGTCGAAATCACCCAGCTGACCATTCGCTGAAACTAACGGAAGAAATAGTATAAATAAACAAAGCTGATATTTCCCTAACGAAGATGACATCATCAAAACAGGCTCTTTATTTTTGACCACAACGTTTCTTTTGGCTGATAACAGCCAGCCACAGCAACGGTTCCCATCATAATCTCATATTCCATTTTCATTTCAATGACCGTTTCGTCGGTTGAAGCGATTGTGTATTCAACAGTCTCATAACCAACAAATGAAAACAGTAATACATCGCCGACCTTTAGTTGCACAGGAAAAGAAAAACGTCCTTCAGCGTCTGTGCTGGTTCCCTTGTCGGTTCCTTTCAGCAGCACATTTACAGCAGGCAGAGCGTTGCCATCTTCGTCTTTTACGATCCCACTAAAGTATTCGCCAGGCCTGATACTCACGTTATCGCCCACCGGCGTTTGGTGGCCAGTAGTGAGTTCGGAAGTTGCTTTAGCTGAAACTTCTCCCTGGGCATAAGACTGTTGAATTGTAAGCACGAACATCAGACTTAAAAATCCGGCCTTCAATAAGGCACGTCCGGGAGAAATGGTTGCGATACTATCGAGGGAATAAGACTTAAGTTGATTGGTCCTGAAACGACCACAGGTTCTGGCAGGCTTGTTTGTGAAGAAATCCAAAATTGCCTGATCACTAAGTTTACTAAAATCAATGACCGTTTTCTCGCAGGTGGGACAAAAACGTCCATTCGTCTGTGGAGTGAACTCTTCCCAGTTTTCGTCACAGGGTTTCTCGATTGATAGGTGTAGGCTGTTTTTCATAAAATTGATGTTTTACCTATAGATGCAGGCGACGGGCATTTTTCACACGGGAAGTAAATTTTTTTTAATTCAACACTTCAATGGAAGATTAATTCCCCTTTTGGGCCTCCCAAAGCGGCAAACAAATTACTTATTGATTTGGTGATTTGTTGATATGGTGATTGTCTGTCTTGACCGGGCATCGCCAACAATTCTTCGTTTGCAGAGCATGCTGTTGGGATCTAAATAGCGAGTGCGTGTAATTTGTGCAGCAGGACCAAATATTCTATCTAGAACCTAACCCAGTAAGATAGCTGACTACACCTTTCAGGTCTTCTTCATTTTGCAAGTCCGGCTGATGTAATCGCATATAATCATCAAGTTGTGTCTTCGCATATGGGAAGAGACGACGCAGTGTGCCGGCAGTCGGTGTAAATACAGTGCCGCGTTCATCGATCAGGTAGTATTCATTCTTCCTCGAAAACAGCCGATCGAAGTTTACGCGATCAAGATAGGCGGTGGTCGGATCGTATGCCTCGACGGGTGCATATCTTGAGCTGGCAGCGATGGCTTGCGAATGAGACATCGCGAGCGTCCGTACAACGCCCAGCATCGCCCTGCCGTTCAGCAGCACTTCGATATACCCTTCAGACTTCCTGAGGTAGGTCGTGCCATCTATGTTTACATTAGTTACAAACCGATTGGTATTGATTCCAACTGTATCTCCATTTTCTATGGCTTGCATTTCACCAGCCATTAAGTTGTAATTCAACGAAGTGTACTGACTCTGGCGTCCATCCTGATAGACCACTATCCCTTCCTGAAACCCTGAGAAGCGATAAATACTATCCCGTAACGCCTGGCTTACACGCTCGTTTGCCCGCACCATCATTCCCCCTGCGCCCGGCGATGGAATCCGGCGAAGGCTGTTGCAGTATTGTGTGATCTCAATAAGATCGGACTCGTTTAAGAAGTTGGTATCATGCTTACGGGTGAAATCCTGTATCGCGTTTTTGTACTCGGGAAAGAACTTCTTCAGTACGGTCCGCGATGCAGGGTAGATCGTTCCAGCGCGATTGACAAAGAACCAGGTCGACGCCTTAACAAAATACCGATCAAAGTTTGAAGTCCTGCCCCTCACATCGTAGTCGAGTGGCGAATAGTTAGGTGTGCTTCCGGAAACAAATTTCATGTCCTTAAGGAAAAAGTAGGTGCGTTCGGCCAGAGCGACATCACCTTTAATCATTATTCGCACATAGCCTTCTTTCGGTTCATAAAGAAAGACATCACTCCCAATAGTAACCGACCTAAACGTTTTTGACGGCGAAATCTGAACAGTATCTCCATTCTCGCCGATCATATCAATCTGTGCATAATAAAGATTGTAGTTGAGACGAAGCGCTCGCTCCGGCGCAAAACCAGTGAAGTAGGTAATGGAACCAGGTCTAAATTCAGGGTACAGGTAAATGCTGTCCCGCCAGGTCACTTCTTTAAGAAATGTATGAGCGGGCTGCCTGTAAGTATGAGCATTTTGCGCTGAAATGTAGCCTACAGTCGCGTATACAAGCCACACTAAAATCGGGAATGATCGCTTTGACATGATAACAACGGAAAAAAGATCTGCTTCTTTAATCTAAGATAACAAAAAAGATCATCTCGTTTTGCAGGGCTTATAGCCAGTTGTGTACGGTTACGGCGCGCAGACCGTAATTATTTTCCGAGTTCGTCGAACACCTGTAAGAAATCATCCATCATTTTATGATAGCCGTTGCTGTCAATCGGTTTAATGGCCACCATCTCCGCACCTAGCTTCATGCAATCAGCTATCAGGGTTGTGTCGGTATATGTAGAGTATATCACAGTTGGAATACGAGCGTAACGTTCTTCCGATTTCAGGAAGGAAAGCGTTTGTTTACCATTCATTTTCGGCATATTCTGGTCAAGCACGATCAGGTCGGGCAGGCCATCATCTGACTCAATACTTTTCAAAAAATCAATTAACTCAAGGCCATTCCCTGATGGAGGCAATAGAACGATATCCTTTCGCTTTGAAAGAAAAGAAAAAAATAACTCGCGATCATCCACATCGTCCTCGACCAATACTATTCTCTTAACCATTAGCGGTCTCTGGTTGCTTCAAGGGCAATATAACACTGAATTCCGAGCCCTCGCCTACATTACTTTTTGCCAGAATGCGCCCGTGATGTTTCTCGACGATTTTTTTGGCAATCGCGAGACCAATGCCCGATCCTTCGTAAGCGGCTTTCGGATTGAGTGTTTCGAACAGATTAAAAATAGATGACGCGTACGTTTCCTCGAACCCTATTCCATTGTCGCTCACCGTAATGCGGCAATACATGGAATGATTCTCCATGGATCCACCAAGTTCATCCGGCCCGATTTCTTTCATACTTATCGCAATGACGGGCTTTCTATCGGGGGAAGTAAACTTCAATGCATTACTAATCAGATTTTGAAATACCTGGCGAAGCTGTCCTTTATTGCCTTCCACAGCACATAAGCCGGCCACTTCAAGTCTGGCGCCTTTCTCCGCAATTCGCAACTCGAAATCTTCTATTATCTCGGACACAGTTTCATTCAAATCAACCTTTTCCGTATATATTTCCTTGGCGGAAAGTCTTGAATACGTAAGAATATCAACAATCAGGATCTTCATACGCTGCGTCGCAGTGAAGATCTTGTCGACATAATTTTTAGAAACTTCAGGTAATTGATGAAAGGCCGTATCCTTCAATAGCTTTGTGAATACCTGAATCTTCCTCAGCGGCTCCTGCAAATCGTGTGAAGCGACAGAAGCAAACTGCTGAAGGTCGTGGTTGCTGGCAACAAGTGCATTATTAAGTTCGAGCAACAGATCGTTGTTTGCCTTTAGCTGTCTCTCAATGTCCTTTTGTTCAGTAAGATTAGTTACGATAACACTCAGCGAGGTGTCGTCGTCCATAACCAGGACACTGAACGACAATTGTACATCAATATTTTTGAACGGATTATTTAACCGTAACTCGGCCTTCACATTCCCTGTCCAGGCTTTTGATAAACAATGTTTAAATAATGAAAGGTCTTCCTGAAATATAAAATCTGAGAAATAGCTTCCCATTACGTTAGTCAAAGGTCTGCCGACAAGGCGTGAAAATTGAGAATTGCAATAGATTATCAGACCATCATTGTTTAACGTCACAGCGCCCTCTGTCATCTGTTCAATAAACAGTCGATAAGCGCGATCAGCTGATCTTAAAGTAAAAAGAGAGTGACCCGCATGGTCATTGACAACAAGGGCGTCGATTTGCCCTGTACGAATTGCCTCGAGGGTATCGCTGGCTTCAGCCAGTTCTGCCCGAAGTCTTTCAATTTCTTTTCCCTGCTCGGCACTGGACAGCTCTCTCATAATTCCTGATTAAGACCCAGGCCTTCTATCACTTTTACCTCGTTCGACATATCACCTATCAATCTTCGCGCAGGCAAAGGATGTTTTCTTATCAACATAGGTAATGCCACAATCTGTTCCTGCTGTGCGACACCTTTCTCCTGATAAACGTCAACAATCGTCAGGCGGTACTTTCCCGAAGCATGCGCTTCCAAAATACGCTGTACATTATTTATAGCTCGCAGTGAATTTGGTGACGCACCGGATATATACAATGTCAGATCAAGCTCGTGTGGAGCATTTGGGTCGCGTGATTTCATTTGTTCACCCCTCTATTTAGCTGGCCGAATGTCAAGGCCAACCAATACCTTTTCTTCATTCGACAGATCCCCTATTATTTTTCTCACTGGCTCGGGCACCTTCTTCACAAGCGTTGGAATGGCCAGTATCTGATCACCTTCCGCAAGTTGTGGATTGACTAGAAGGTCAATTACTTCAATCTCGTAAATGCCTTTCAGGTGTTCCTCACAATACTTCTTGAGATTTTTTAAAGCAAGTGCAGACTTCGAAGTATTACCCGCTATATACAATCGGAGCTGGTATTTATTTGCTGCCTTTGCCATTGCGCTTTTTTGATTGTGAGCTGTTGTCATTCAGGTATCTGTTCTTTGTTAACTGTATGCGATTCGCCTCCAGAACCCTTTTCCTTAATTCCTCCTCCTGGAAAGTCCGATTGAGTTCATCCTTAACTGATTCAAACTCTTCATTCAGGCTGGCGATCTTAGCTTCAAGAACCGTACGTTTTCTTTGAATTTCCCTTTCGCTTCTGGTACCCGCAAATTTCTTGATCTCCAGACCTGCCGCTTCCTGCAGTTTCTGTTCCTCTCTTGCAGAACCGATAAGCACACCGTTGGGGCCCAGGTAAACATCAACGAGTTCGAGTCCACGATCAGTAATCACGAATTCACGAACCTGGTTCGAATGCTTCATACCTCGTGATTTCATAATATACAGACCCCTATTTCTCTCGCCGTTGGACTCCAAATCACGCACTGTTATCCAGGCATCTACGAGCGACGACACGCCCTCATCGGTTTGCTCGGCCGTTGTGGCACTATAATTCAAAGCGGTGAACATTACAGAGATCTGATTCTTCTGCAGGTAATCAATGAGACGGATAAGCATAGACTTTACATCAGCGATTGATCCTATTGTTGCAAGATTCGTTATCGGATCAATCACAATAACCTGCGGATTGAATGCTGTTATCTTCTTGTGGATATCAACAAGGTGCATTTCCAATCCATGTACTGTAGGGCGAGACGAATGAAAGCGCAGAAGTTTTCGATCTATGTGTTGCTGCAAATCCATGCCTATTGACGCCATATTCCGAATAATTTGTCGAGGCGACTCTTCAAAGGCAAAGAACAGTGCCCGTTCCTTCCTCAAACATGCTGCATTAACAAAAGACGCGGCTAAGCTCGTTTTTCCCGTTCCAGCTGTCCCTGACACTAAAATGCTGGACCCCCTGAAAAATCCATCTCCTTCGCTCAGCATTTCGTCGAGCGTTGGGATACCGGAAGATATTTTATCCGACGACACGCTGTAGTTGAGCTCCAACGAAGTAATCGGAAGAACAGAAATACCATCGTTGTCAATGAGAAACGGATACTCATTTGTCCCATGAACAGTACCGCGGTATTTTATTACCCGCAGGAGTCTTGTCGAGACCTGACTTCTGACTCTATGTTCCAGCAGAATGACGCAGTCCGAAACATATTCTTCCAGACCCTGCCGGGTAAGCGTTTCGTTGCCCCGCTCGCCCGTTATTACGGTTGTTACTCCTTTGTCTTTCAGCCATTGAAACAGTCTGCGGATTTCAGAACGCAATATTCCTTCATTGGACAGACCTGCAAAAAGATTCTCTATCGTATCGAGGACGACGCGTTTCGCCTTAACGCTATTGATGGCATGCTCTAATCGTACAAACAAACCGGAAAGGTCGTATTCGCCCGTCTCTTCGATCTCAGCCTTGTCGATATGAACATAGTCGATTTTAATTTTCTTCTCCTCCTGGAGTTTCTCAAGGTCGAATCCCAGTGACGCAACGTTTGTTGTCAATTCTGAGCTTTTCTCTTCAAACGCCATAATCACCCCGGCCTCACCGTATTGCTCAGCGCCGTTAACTATAAATTCGATACCGAACAGTGTTTTGCCTGAGCCAGGCCCACCGCATACCAGGGTTGGTCTGCCTTGAGGCAGGCCGCCAAACGTAATTTCGTCCAGGCCGCCAATTCCTGTTGGAGTTTTCTTCAGTTGCCTCTTTCGCAAGGCGTTCGTTTTACTTCTTGTTGGCATACTTCTAAAGTGATTTAATAATTCATCGGAGAATCATTGAATTCTGAATTTCTAATGGAAGGTTACAGAATGGAATGTGTTCGCCGGCTATATATCGAACCGCTGCCGCCAAAAGGCAAAATTTCATGCCATAAAAAGAAAAGTTCTTCGCAATCAACGCTTTTGCGTACGCTCCGACGGCCTGCTTCGAAGCTGTGTGCGTCCTTACGAGATACTTTGAATAGAACGATGCGAGCCGATGTAGAAAAGTTTCCACAGGTTTGCTGACGTCGTCGACATGCCTCAGCGACTTTTTTATTACATTTCATTACCGATACCTTCTTCGCCCTATGCAGGAACAAACAGCTCCCCCTACTCTAGCTCTAGCCGATCAGTTGAAAAACATTAAAGGTGATGTACTCGCAGATGAATATTCTTTGGGCATGTACTCCACCGATGCAAGCTTCTATCAGATCAAACCACTGGTTGTCGTCATACCCCGCGATGAAGATGATGTGAGACTTGCAGTACGCGTTGCACATGCAAACAATGTCAGGATACTGCCGAGGGGCGCGGGTACGAGTCTCGCGGGACAAACCGTCGGTGACGCTATTGTCATCGACTTCTCGAAGTACATGAACAGGATACTCGAGTTCAATGAAAGGGAACGTTGGGTCCTGGTACAACCTGGACTCGTGCGTGATGAACTCAATGAAGAGATGGCTAAATATGGCCTTCACTTCGCACCTGATCCGGCCACGTCCAGCAGGGCGAACGTTGGTGGTATGGTGGGCAACAATTCATCGGGCACGAAGAGCATTCTCTATGGCAAGACAGTTGATCACATCCTGGAAGCCAATGTTCTTCTGGCTGATGGAACGGAACTACAATTAAAAGAACTATCGCCCCAGGAGTTCAATCAAAAGGCTGAACAACGCAGTCACGAAGGTGAGATCTACAAAGGCGTAAAAGACATCATTGAACAAAATCGAGAAGAGATCAAGCAGCGCTTTCCCAAGGTGATGAGAAGAGTGGGTGGCTATAATCTCGACGAGTTTGTTTACACCGATCGGTGGAATCTTGCCAAGCTGATCACCGGTAGTGAAGGAACGCTGGCGGTGAGTCTCAGCCTTAAGATAAATCTGGAACCGCTACCGAAATTCAAATCGGTGGTAGTTGTCCACTTTGCAGAACTGCTTGAAGCTATTCGAGCCGTTGAACCGATGCTACCCTATAAACCCTCGGCCATTGAAATCCTCGACAGAACAGTATTGCAACAAAGTGCAGAGAACCTCACGACAAAGCACCTCTGCTATTTCATTGATGGCGATCCGGCGGCCATTTTAATCGTAGAGTTCTATGGCGACACGTACGAGTCAGTTATCGATCGGCCGCGTGACATGATTCAGACGCTGAAGGGCATGAACATGGGCTACGCCTATCCCGTGTTTCCTGGCGGCAAGGAGTATGAAGACGTGTGGTCCCTTCGCAAGAAAGGATTCGGACTGATGCTGGGTATTAAGGGAGACAAGAAAGCATTGAGCTTTATTGAAGACTCAGCCATTCCAACGGCCGTGCTACCCGAATACATTGATCAGGTGCTGAAGATCTGCGCGAAGCACAACACCGAAGCGGCCATGTATGCACACGCCAGTGTGGGCGTGATACACGTTCAACCACTGCTCGATCTACGGCAGGAACAGGACATCATCAATTTAAAGAACATCACCGACGAGACTTTTGAGCTCGTCATGAAATATGGAGGCTCATGGAGCGGCGAACACGGCGATGGTCTTGTAAGAAGCGCTTACAACAAACGATTCTTTGGAGATCAGTTATATCAGGCTTTCAGGGACGTGAAGAAGTTGTTCGATCCGCAGAATATCATGAACCCGGGAAAGATAGTCGAAGCGCAGACGATCGAACACAACCTCCGCTATGGAACGGGCTATCGTGATCAGGAAGTACAAACTACTTACAAGTATCGCACGGAGAATAGTTTTAAAGAACATGTTCATATGTGCACCAGTGTTGGAGAATGCCGCAAAATGCTGGGAGGCACGATGTGTCCCAGCTTCAAGGCTACGCGCGATGAAGAGCACTCTACGCGTGGCAGGGCTAACGCGTTGCGTATGGCTCTCTCCGGACAGCTCGATAAGCAGGGCTTAACCAGCGAACGATTGCACCAGGTAATGGATCTGTGTCTGTCGTGTAAGGCTTGTAAGTCGGAATGTCCCAGTAATGTCGACATGGCGAAGATGAAGGCCGATGTTTCGCAGATGTACTATGACAAGCATGGCACCAAACTGCGAGACCGGCTGATCCGCGATTCTTCGAAAGCTGCATCGCGTCTATCGGGAGCGTTGTCAGGTATTGCAAATTTTGTTCAGGAGACATCACTGTTCCGGTATGCCATGGAAAAGCTTGCGGGTTTCGATCGCAGGAGGACGTTACCAGAATATGCGAACGAGCCGTTCTATAAATGGTTTGACAAGAAGGGCAACAACACTTACAGGAATGCTGAGAGAAGGGTTGTACTCTTTGCTGATACTTACCTGAATTTCCACGAACCGAATATTGGAATCAGCGCGCTGCGATTACTTAACGAGTGTGGATACGAAGTTATATTAGCGAACGTCGGCTGCTGCCAGCGACCGAAAATCTCTCATGGATTCCTGAGGGAAGCAAAGGAAGAGGGAACGAAGACCCTTGCCGGACTGAAGAAATATATTGATCAGGGTCTTACGGTTGTGGTTTGTGAGCCCAGCTGCGCCTCGGCATTGAATGACGACCTGCCCGATCTGATCGAAGATGAAGCACTCGGCCTAAAGCTGCGAGACCAAGTGATGATGATCGACAAGTTTATTGAGCGGGAGATGTCAGCGGGAAGAATAGATAAGAAACTTGAATCAATAGCAGGAAATATTCTTATCCACGGACATTGCCATCAGAAGGCGCTGTATGGTACGCAAGCCATGAAAGCATCGTTGAATAAGGATAGTCAAACCGTTGCCGAGATTCCGTCAGGCTGTTGTGGTATGGCAGGATCCTTCGGCTATGAAACGGAACATTACGAATTGTCGCGCAAAATTGGAGAGAGTGTTCTTTTTCCTGCTGTTAAGACCATGAAGGAAGGAACGGCTCTCGTTGCCAATGGATTCAGCTGCCGCCACCAGATCACGCACTTCACCGGAGTAAAGCCCAAACACTGGGTTGAAGTGGTCAGCGCTAAACCGAGAGCATGAACTGGTCACAAAGTATAGATCCACTGAACAACCTGTGGCTTTCGGCATTGGTCGCTGCCCTGCCCGTTCTCCTCATCTTCTGGTTGCTGATCAGAAAAGTAAAGGGGTACATAGCGGGGCTGCTAACGATGTCTCTTGCCATCCTGATCACCTTCGTAGTTTATGGTATGCCTTTGAAACTGGCGTTACTGTCGGCGTTGCACGGAGGATTGTACGGACTGTTTCCCATTTGTTGGGTGATTATTGGCGCAGTATTTCTTTTTAACATCACCGTGAAGAGTGGCCAGTTTGAAATCATCAAGACGTTCATGGCATCGATAACACCCGACCGCAGACTTCAGGCGCTTCTTATTGCATTTTCATTCGGGGCCTTTCTTGAAGGCGCAGCAGGCTTTGGTGCCCCGGTAGCCATCTCCGCAGCCATGCTGGTGGGATTGGGGTTCAATCCGTTATACGCTGCCGGCATTTGCCTTATTGCGAATACCGCACCTGTTGCGTTCGGGTCCGTCGGCACGCCCATCATCATTGCCTCAAAGATATCTGACATACCAGAAATGGCTATCTCCCAGATGGTAGGACGTACGTTGCCTATTCTGTCGCTATTGGTACCTCTTTACTTAGTTGTGCTTATGGCAGGCTTCCGGAAGTCGCTTGAAGTGCTTCCAGCCATCATTGTCTCAGGCGTATCCTTTGCTTTTTTTCAATGGCTTTCGTCGAACTACATGGGACCTATGCTTCCAGACGTCCTTGCAGGATTGGCTTCCATACTTTGCATGATGGTGTTGTTGAAATACTGGAAGCCGAAAACCATATGGAGATTCAGTGAGGAACAGGTGCAAACCATCGATACTACGACAACCTATTCATCGGGACAGATCCTGAGGGCATGGTCGCCTTTTATAATTATGACCATCT
This sequence comes from Chryseolinea sp., assembly GCA_049840655.1. Classification (GTDB taxonomy): domain Bacteria; phylum Bacteroidota; class Bacteroidia; order Cytophagales; family Cyclobacteriaceae; genus Chryseolinea. The sequence goes on along the minus strand of JASGJX010000045.1, from coordinate 200,245 downwards.
TCATCATCGCGTGGGGCTTTCAACCGGTCAAAGATGTATTGAATGGGATTGGCATCATCAAGTTCGATATCCCGGGACTTAATACAATTGTAAAGGCTGACGGAACTCCGCTAGTGATCAAGCCTTTCGAGTTCAACTATCTTTCAGCTCCCGGAACCGCGTTGCTGATCGCGGCATTGATTTCCATTCCGCTTGTAGGTATGACGTATGGCGAAGCCGTTAGAACGTACTGGTCAACACTCAAGCAGCTGAAGTTCCCGATCATCACGATCTTTTCTGTAGTAGGATTTGCTTTCGTGGCCAACAACTCCGGTATGTCTATCACCATGGCGGTAGCACTGGCCGGAACGGGTGTTTTATTTCCATTCTTCTCTCCTATCCTGGGATGGCTTGGCGTATTTCTTACCGGCTCTGATACTTCATCGAATGCATTGTTCTGCAAGCTTCAGGCGACGTCCGCGGAAACACTGGGTGTTGATCCCGTAGTAACTGTCAGCGCAAATGCGTCAGGCGGTGTGACGGGCAAGATGATTTCACCTCAGTCGATTGCCATTGGTGCTGCCGCAGTGGGCCTCGTGGGAAAGGAATCGGATCTTTTCAGGTTCACCCTGAAGCATAGCTTTGTTATGCTGATTGCAATATGCCTGATCACCTGTGCACAGGCATACGCGATCACATGGATAATACCAGAGTACGAAAAGATTGCAACGATTGGTGGTGGTGTGAAAGATGTATTAATTGCGGCGTGGGGCATGGTGGCGCGGTGATGCAGCTTGGAGCAGTTAATGCCTCGTCCTGGAAAAAGTTGACACATCCAAGTCAACAGAATGAATTTAAAGAAACGAGTAGTAGTCCGCTACAGTGAGGCTTTTAAGCATGAAGTTGTAGCAGAAATTGAAAGTGGTCGCATGAATGGATATCAAGCCGGTAAGCGGTTTGGTGTTTCACCTCAGATTATTTCGTATTGGTTAAGAAGAATGGGTAAATTAGATGTGTTACCAAAACTAATACGCGTGGAGAAGCCAAATGAAAAAGACAGGGTTAAGGAACTGGAGCGACAAGTCAGGGAATTGAAAAATGCACTGGCAGATACTCAGATACGCTACTTAATTGCTGAGAGTCAATTGGAGATAGTTTGTGAACAGCAAGGATTGAATGCTGAGGAGGTCAAAAAAAAACTTCAGGCAAAGCCATCATCAAAGCGATAGAACAGGGTGTATCGAAAAGCCGAACCTGCCGATTGATGAAGCGAAGCCGTCAGAGCTATTACAAAGCTTTAAAAGCCCGACATCTAAAAGATCAACATGATGATGACCTATTTAGCCTTGTGCAACCCATCCGCCAAATAATGCCCAGAATAGGAGGAAAAAAGCTTCATTTTATGATCAAAGAGAAGTTGCAGGCAAGAGCTCTTAAAATGGGCAGAGACAAGTTTTTTCGGTGGCTTCGAGATCAGGACCTATTGATCCGACGAAAGAAATCGTATGCCATAACGACACAGAGCAGACATCGGTTTTGGGTGCATAGTAACCTGACGGAAGAGTTTGTGCCTAGAAAGGCCAATGAACTCTGGGTAAGTGATATCACCTACATTCGCACCTTGGAAGGATTCTGCTATCTGGCAATGATTACTGACGCGTTCAGCAGAAAAATCGTTGGCTTCGACATCAGCGATAGCCTGGAACTTAATGGATGCCTGCGTGCGCTCAGATCAGCCACACAAGCAGCCGGCTCCCTGGATCAACTCATTCATCATTCCGATCGGGGCATTCAATATTGTTCCCATCAATACACTGACCTGCTTAGAGAAAAAGGGATAAAAATCAGCATGGCCGCCAAAGGCAACTGTTACGAGAATGCTCTTGCAGAGAGAATAAACGGAATATTAAAGGATGAATTTAATTTAGACCAGACGTTCAAAAATAAGAATCAAGCCATCAAAACAGTTCGTCAATCAATATACATTTACAACATGCATCGTCCTCATTGGTCTATCAACTTAAAAACGCCCAATGTGATGCATGCAGCTTAAAAATCAATTCCAAATCCGTCAACCTATTTCAGGACAAGACATAACCGCAAAATGTAAAACACTAAATGTAAAATGTAAAAGTATGGACGGGAAGATTGCTATAAGGGGGAACCTGAAAGAAAACTACAAAGACATCTATACAACGGAAGCCCTGGCGGCACTTACTGCTCTTGCGCATTTTAATGACGAAGTGAAATCGGCCATGGCGGCGCGGTACAAACGCAGAGCAGAACGGCAACAACAGAAGCAACGCATCACCTTTCCTGATCCGGAATGTATAATTCCGCGCACCAGCATAAAAGTGAAAGACGCGCGCGCGGGAAAGTTTGAAGGGTCAGTCATACCACACGATCTCCAAAGGCAATGGATTCAGGGCACAGGACCTGCGGCCAAGCCCCACGCTCCTCTGGAAAGCAGCATTCGTAATGTAGCCTATGCGTTGCTATCAGGCGCCGACGGATGGATGTTCGACGGCGAGGACGCGCTCGGTCAGGTGGACGCTATGTCGCTCGACAATCAACGTAACCTTAAGCTGGCGATTCATAAAGATCCTGTATTTATGAAGGCTGCAGAGAAGGTTGCAGGCGAAATGAACACCTGGGCCAGGGAGTTCCTTGGGCGTGAAGTCATTGCCGACTGGAAAGAGCAGTTAAATTTTACCACCAGGATTTTTCGGGCACGCGGGCTTCATCTCGATGATCGCCACATCCGCGATCAGCAGGGAGTGGCAATGGCCGCATCAATCGTCGATATGACGTTGTATGTGGTGAACAATTACAAAGAACTACAGAAGACCGGTTCATCCATCGTGTTATATCTCCCTAAGATTCAGACGGCAGGAGAAGCGGCACTCTGGAATGATATGCTAAGCGCACTCGAGGCACATCTCGCCTTACAAACAGGGACTATCAAAGTTTATGTTTTGGTGGAGCAGCTTGAGGAAACCTACCAGCTGATCGAGATCCGCGCGGCATTGGGGAAACACTTCGTCGGATTCAATACCGGGCGATGGGATTACATCAACAGCGTAGCCGATGCGTTGTCGTGGGACAAGACGTTTATTAACCCGAACATTGAGAGCATCACCATGACATACGGCTACATGCGCAACTATGAAGACCGTGTGAGGCGTGCCGTCAATACGCCAGACATCAATGGCAACTTTGCCCTTTGGCAGGGCGGCATGGAGCCTAATATTCCGGTTGGTTCAAAAGATGGCGTCGCTGCGAGCATGGCAAAAGCTGTAGCTGGAGCCGAGCGTGAACAACGGGACGGCGCCAGCGGAAAATGGGTGGCACATTGGAAAATGGTGAACATCGTGAGACCTGTCTGGGAAAAGGTTGGTCAGCAGAATCAACTGGGAAGAACGTTTCCACCCCTCACCTACACCCAAGTGGATTCGGATGGTCTATTACTGCTGGAGCAAGCTCCTATTACGATAAGAGGTGCGCGCAATCTCCTCAGCGTTGGGTTGCAGTATGGCAACGCATTCCTGCAAGGCATGCAGGCGGCCGCCTTGAAGCCAGCCGACTTCTTCGGCAATGACGACATCCTGTACCTGATGGAAGACATGGCAACGGGAGAAATCCGGCTAAGCATTCTTTGGGAATGGGTTCACAAAGGAGCCAGGCTTACTGAAGATGATCAAGGGGCAGGCGTTAAGGCAGGTGATGTATTCGATGCAGTGTTGTTTTCTAAATTACTGGAAGAAGAATACAAGAAACTGCTTGACGCGAAGAGCAAAGACGTTCACGATGGATCGAAGACAACGACGTTACCGATTTCACGTGAGATTGCACAGACGTACGTGCTGGACAATGTAAAGGCTCCGTGGTTTATCGATTTGTTGAATATCAGCCTTAACACGAATGATCCTGGGGTTGCATCGAAGAGGATTCATTTGTTTATGGAAGAATTCAAAAAGAACGGAACGAGGGTGACGGAGAACCTTGATTTTGTGAAGTAGAATTGAAAGTGAAACCGAAGGCTATTTATGCTTAACTCTTTCGGAGTTGTTCACACCTAAGCGTTTTTCCAGGACTTCGAGGGGGACGCCCTTTGTTTCCACAAAGAAAAACAACACGACAAAAAATTGAATCACCATCATGATGCCACCGAACAAAAACGGAATAGCCAGGCTTGCTGATGACATGGCTACGATCGGAGGATAGATCAGTGCAGCAATTGCACATAGCGACCAGTGTGTGAAGCTTCCCAGGGCTTGTCCCTTGCTGCGAACGCGATTAGGAAATACTTCGCTGATGTAAACCCAGATCACAGCGCCCTGCGAGAAGCTGAAGAACAGAATAAAACAGGCAACGCTCCAGGGAAATAGCTCGATCAGGTTACGTGTCCAGGCAATGTATGCACACAAGCCCAACGGTATAGCTGAGCCCCAGGAACCGATCAGCAACAATGTCTTGCGGCCGATCTTATCGATGGTAAAGAGTGCAACGGTGACAGCAATTACATTCGCGACGCCGATCAGCACAGGCTGGAATTTTCCTCCGAACGATGCGCCAATCTCCGTCAATGTATCATTCAGGTAATAGAGATAGCCATTTACAAACGACAATTGATTAAAGGCTGCAACAGCAACGCCCAGGAATACAGAATACAGATACTTCTTCTGAAACAATCGCTCGTCGCTCTTATCGTCGGTTGCTTTCAATGATTCAGAGATCTCTGCGAGTGCAAGTTCAGGATTTGACTCACCCATTCTTCTCAGCACTTCAACCGCTTCCTTTTCCCTCCCCATGCTCATCAGCCAGCGGGGACTTCTGGGAATTGTAAACAACATGACCAGAAAGAACAATGCAGGTATCCCTGGCGTTGCAAACATCACGCGCCACTCGACATGCAGCACATCGAAGCCAAAAGACTGTATCAGCGCGTTCGAGAAATAAGCAAGCAGTATCCCGAGACAGACATTGAATTGAAACAGGATCACCAGTCGCCCGCGAATGCTGGCCGGTGAAATCTCAGCGAGGTACATAGGACTGATCACGGAAGAGCCGCCGATTGCCATACCCCCTATGAAGCGAGCGATCGACAGCGACCAGAAGTCCCAGGCAACGGCACATCCGACAGCGGAAATCAGAAACATCGCCGCCAGTATCTTCAGGTAATCTCGTCGCCCCAACGTGTCTCCCGGTTTTGCACTAACCAACGTGCCGACTATTGTTCCGATCAGCGCCGACGACACTACAAATCCCATCGACCATTCTGAAAGATTAAACAGTGTCTTAACTGATGTCGTAGTTCCTGCGATCACCGCGGTATCGAACCCGAAGAGAAGTCCGCCAAGCGATGAAACAATTGCAGCGCGTACCAATGCACCGGTTAACTTATATCCTTTAGTTGTCGTTGCGAATGCCTGCGTCATAGTTTAATCCCATTATGCGAGTAAGCAGCTTCTACGGCAACTTTCTCGGCCAGAGAAAGCGCTGCAATATCACCTATGCTCTCACCTAATCCCGTTGCTGTTATTCGGCAGTCCTGGCGCGATGCATCGATTGCCTCACGATCGATGACCTCGTACATAGCTGGCGCGAGCAGCTCTTTCGCGCGTCCGTAGATGCTTCCGAGGATGATGATCTGCGGATTCAGCATATCGATCAGAAGCGACAAGCCCACGCCAAGATAGTGACCACAGGTGCGATAGATATCAATCGCTACCGGATCTCCCTTGTATGCGGCCTCAGCAACTACTTTTGCATCGAGCATTGGCAACTCATCCAGCGATTTGCAGAAACTTACCTTCTGTCCAACCTGAAGTTTCATTCTCACTTTTACCTGTGCGATCTGTGCTATGCCCCCTCCACTGCAAAATCCTTCAAAGGATCCTTCCTTCCCAAATCCTACGGGACCGAGATTTGCCAGGCGCAGGTGACCTACCTCACCAGCAAGATCAGTGGTCCCTGAATATAGCTTCCCGTCCAGAATTAATCCAGCACCCATTCCCGTTCCGAATGTTAGAAAGATCAGATTGCTCAGCCCTTTTCCCGCACCGTATTTCCATTCGGCAATAGCCCCGGCGTTGGCGTCGTTTTGCAACAACGTCTTCCGGCCGAATCTTTTCAGTGCCATATCAACGATGGGCACGTTGTCCCAACCAATGAGGTTGGGTGGTGAAAGAATGATTCCACGTTTACTGCTCAGCGGACCGCCGCAGCTGATCCCAACGCCATCAATGTCGTCGATGGAAACATTGGCATCGATCATCAGCTCGTCCGCTTTCGCGAACAAAACTTCAATCATTTCATAGACAGGCTTGTTGGTGGGTACGCTCTTTTTGGCGACGACATGAATTTCTCCAGCAACTTTTTCTCCCAATACCACAGCACACTTGGTGCCACCAATATCAAAACCCAGAAGCATAAACCTATTTTAATGGCGCAATAGTGATATGGTCAAATGTAACCTGACCGTGCTTGGCGAAGAACATCAACATATCACCCTTCTTCTCTGGCAAGCGATTGACCACGCAGCGCCTGCCATCCACAGAAACGTCGATGATGTCTCCCTTCATCACGATATCGACCTTGAATCTTTTATCCATCCCCTCAACCGAGCTGATGGTTGTATTGTGAAGAGTTACCCTCTGCTGGTTCGAGTCGAATGTCAGCTTGTAACTCGATTCGCCGTCTACAGACGACCTCAGCAACAATCCGAGTTCTTCATTCACGCCACCAGGTTCAACCTCAAACGTAATTCGGCTGTTCCGGGGAATGTCTTTAACCTGAACCGTACCCACACCGTTAGGCGCAACGATCTTCAGACCGTTATTCGGTGCCTCTTTTGACAATGAATCTCTGATCATGGCGGGCTGCAACACTGTGCCTGTCTGCGGGATCATTTCAGAGGGAAACTTCGTACCCAGCGTTCCATTCGGAAATTGCACCAGCTCGCGAAACATAGCGCTTCCTCCAAAGATCTCGTGGCCATCGTCTTTGTTATCCTTTTTTGATGGTATCCACGACGCCATGATCCTTCTGTTGCCTTTGAACTCAGCCGTCTTAGCCACGTTTGACCAATCCTCTACCAAAGCCTGAAACTCTGGCTGTTCCCAGGGTCCATAAGGACTCTTTGATTTTACATAGTACGTGTCGCCAGCGTCTCCATAGATGAGGTAGTACCAGTCGTTCCATTTGAAATAGTCGGGACATTCCGGCACGGATGATTGTCCGCTGAGCACCGGTGACTTGATATCCCACGTCTTGAGATCTTTGGAAACCATATGCACCAAAGCGCCGTCAAAACGTTTCACCACGGCGTCACTTAGCTTGCTAGAGACAAAGAGATGAAAGTATCCGTTCTTGTCAACGAACACTTTTGGATCGCGGAAGTCGCGCTTGCTGTATCCTGGCGCAGAGGTGTAAAACGGATTTGGCTTCTGCTTCTTAAAATGAATACCATCATCGCTGATCGCATAGCTCAATTGTTCGTTCACCTTGCCGTCCACTACCCGTCGCGTTGCATAGAACGCGTAGAACTTGTTGTTATTGACAACCACAGAACCCGTACAGATCGACTTCTCCCATTCTTCATCGACTCCGATCACCACCGGATAGTGTTTCCAGGTTTTCAGATCCTGTGAAGTACTCAGCGTCCACTGGTGACCGCCAAGGCCATTCAGCGCTGAGTGGTGAGCCGAGTCCAGTAACCAATACAGGTAATACGTCCCATTGTGGCTGAACGGAATGCAATCGCCCACAAACAGATTGTCGCCCTTCGGAGAAAAGTATTGCATCTCAGTCGGAGACTGTATCTCAGGCTTATAGTTGAGTTTGAGTTGAGCGATTGACGCATGCGTCAATAAAACCAGGAATGCTATTGATATTCTTTGTCTGATCATGCGCTTCGTATCTTTTGTGAATATGGTGTGTGTCATTCAAGTTAATAATTAATTCAATGTTCGGACTGGTTCTGCTTCCATTGTCAGGATCATCCATTCAGGATTCTGCTGACAGTATTCGGTTTTAGTTCGACAACCGAGTGTCTGCTACCAAACAATCTGAATAACCGGTTGCTTCAAACCTATTTCATTCTTACTAATGGCACGCCTGCGTATCCAGCGTCGCTTGCATCAAACTTACCAGCCTTTGTTCTGCTTATACAAACCCTGCACAAGATTGATCTGAGCCTGTGGTATCGGGAAGTACTCGTCGCGGTTTTTCTTGAAGTGCGCATCACTCAGGAAGCCGAATGTTTGCTTCTCCTTTGCGAAGTAGTCATTGAGGGTTTCCGCCGCTATGCCCCATCGTACCAGGTCAAAGAAGCGTACCCCTTCCGTTGCAAATTCAAGTCTCCGCTCCCACTGCAGCGCCTCGCGGGCAAAGTCCTGCGTCCAGTTGCAGTTTACACCATCCACATACTGACTAACCTTGTAGGTCGAAATCTTGTTACCATCTGTACGTACCAGTCGCTTGGTGCTGTTCGCCGCGCGTGCCCTGATCTGATTGATCAACGGCAAGGCAAGGTTGTGTTGTCCAAGTTCGATGTACGCTTCCGCCAGCCACAACAACACATCGTCGTAACGGAGGATGTCAGCGTTTCTCGAAGTGCCCATGAAAGGACCAAGCTTCACGAAGCAGGAGCTGTTGTAGTGCTCGATCGATTTCATACTGGTCAGGTATCCATAAACTTCCGGTACGCGTCTCCAGCCCTTTGTAGTTACGAAGGCCGGGTCGTATTTATAAGGATGCGTTGGAATGCCAATCGTATGATCCATGCGCGGATCAACTGTTTGGGTCTTAAAATCGATTCCGCTGAGATCGCCGGCGCTCGCCCAGGTGTCGATGTCGTACAGGAAGTCGTCGTTGTAAGTATCAAACATCGGAAGACCTGATGTGAGATCTGTCTTGAACGCGTTCAGCATCGTGTAGCTCGGATTCAGGAAGTCGCAACAGCCATACTGTGAAGCCATATTGTAGCAGACACCGGTTGCTAACTGGATCTTTCCGTTTTGCGTTCCATCATCCTGCGAATACTGTACGGCAAAGATCGACTCAGGACCATTGTCAAATCCGCAGAGGAAGAGCTCTGCGAAATCCGGTGCAAGCGATCTTCCACCCTGCGAAATGACATTGTTACACAACGTCACTACCTCCTGCAGACGCGATTGATTAATGGCCGTTACGTTATTGTTTTCATCCTGCTCATAGGCCTGAAACAATCTGATCTTCGCGAGATACGTCCAGGCGGCAACCTTACTGGCCCGGCCCACCTGCGATTGGGTCAACGGAAGGTTGTCGACTGCAAATTGAAGATCGTCAGCGATCAGGTCCCAGTACTGATCATTGTTGTACGTATCGTTCGTGAGCTTGCTGCGTTCGTCTCTTGGTATAGACGTATCTACCCAAACAGGATTCTTGAACAACACCTTCAACCAGAAATTCCAGTGTGCGCGCAAAAAGCGTGTTTCAGCCTCGCGTTCTTTCTTAGCAGGGTAAGCCGAATCATCCATGTCTTCGATTCTCGCCAACGCATCGTTAGCTCTTCCTAGATTTTCATAGAGATAGATCCATATGTCATTGATCTGTCCGTTCGTAGGAGTCATCAGATTGAATGTCTCCATGATGTGCTGATCGAAGTTATCACCTGTACCTCCGCCACCTTTGTAGGCATCGTCGCTTCGAACACTTCCCCAGATCCATGGTACGGACGCCATCTGTGAAAGGAAGAAGTCGTTGCTCAATGAAGCGTAAGCCGCGGTGACCATCTTGTCGAGTTCTTCAGGGGTAGCAAGCTGTGCTGAACTGATAACGCCCTTCGGTTTATAGTCGAGGAAGTCCTGGCAGGATGTGACGAGCAGGCAAATCACGACGATTGATGTTGTTAATATTCGTTTCATGATAATAAGCTTTTTGATCAGAATGAAAGGTCAACTCCAAAGGTGAGGTTCCTTGTTAAAGGGTACACCAGGTTCGGATTCTCAGGATCAGGTGCATACATTCTGTCTACACCGGAGTTATCTTTGATGGCGAAGAGATTCTCTCCCATCACGTAGAACTTGAGAGTCGTCATTTTCAGTCTGTCGAGTATGCTCTTCGGGATGTTGTATGACAACTGAACGTTTCTGAGTTTCATATAGCTTCCATTTACATAGAGGTAATCCGACGATCTGAATTCATCATTCGCGTTTACCAAACTCAATGCAGGCAGTGTTGCATTTGGATTATTCGGCGTCCAGGCATCAAATATTCCAACGCCGAAATTCATGCCGTTGTTCACCCTGGTAAAATCTCCTTTGATGCCGTCATTTATTTTCTTTCCGACAACACCCTGCATGAACACCGAAAGTGTGAAGTTCTTATAGCTGACATCGAAACCAAGACCGAGTTCTGCTTTCGGCAACGTTGTGCCGAGCCATGTCTGATCAAGGGCGTCGATCTTTCCATCACCATTCAGGTCTTTGTACCGGATGCGCCCCAGGCCTTTACCGGGTTGCGCAGCATGCGCATTCACTTCTTCCTGAGTTTGGAATAGCCCGTCCGTTACGTAGCCAAAGATGGAACGTTGCGAATGCCCGAGAATAGTTTGTTCGGCATTACCCGGGTAAGAACCGATAACAGATTCGGGGAGACTTGTGATCTTGTCCATGAAGTGACTCGCGTTACCATAGATATCGTAAGTGAAAGCACCGGATGTGTTTTGATACATCAGGGTGATTTCGAATCCATTGTTTTTCGCAGTCGCGCCGTTTACCCATCTGCTTCCACCCTCGCCTATTACAGCGGCGTATGGAGGCTTGATAAGAATGTCTTTAGTCTTACGTGTGAAGTAGTCGATCGAACCAGTCAAATGATCGCCCTTGAATCCAAAGTCAAGACCAATGTTGATCTCGTCGGTTGTTTCCCACTTGAGGTTGTCGTTACCCTGTTGCAGTGAGACATAACCTGAGGGAAGTGTGCCGCTATTGATGCCGTTGATATCATACGCGGTTCCAATCGTTCTCCAGGCACCATACCAGCTTCTGAAATCCATCGCTCCATAGTTGGGAGCATAGAGGCCGAATCGCGCCAGGTTTCCGATCTTTTGATTTCCAACACGACCGGCACCGAGCCTGAGTTTCAGGTTGGAGATCAGCTCCTGTGAGCTCATGAAATCTTCCTTGCTGATCCTCCATCCGAGATTTGCTGCGGGAAAGAGACCGAACTGATTGTTCTCGCCAAATCGGGAAGAGCCATCGTACCGGACCGTCACTGAAGCGAGATACTTGTCGGAAAGATTATAATTGAGCTTACCGAAGTATGACAACAATTGATAACCCGTTCTTCCACCACTCGCCGTCGCGCTACCAGTGCCTGCATCGAGCTGGAAGTAGTCGAAATCCTGAAGAGCGAAGTCTTCCTTTCTCGCTGTAACCGATTTAAAATCTTCCTTAACGGTCTCGATACCCGCCAGGATGTTTAATGAGCTCTGGCCGAACTTCACATTGTATTCGGCTGTGTTTGTCCATGTCTGATTGATTCGTTCACCGTGAAAGATGCTGAGGCTGTTTACGCTTTGCGTGAGGAATCCCTCGTTGTATTTTTCCTGTATCCACCAATTATTAGAATACGTGAAGTCAAGTCCGTAGCTCGAACGGATCGTAAGGTTATCGATGGGAACGAATTCGGCATAGACGTTACCGAAGAGAATGAGATTGTTGTCTTTATTGTTTCGATTGATATACATCATGTGCAGCGGATTATTCCGGTCACTCATCCCCGAGCCCAGTGGCCCTGCGAATGAGCCATCGGTGCGATACACGGGAAGGATCGGATTCTGGTAGGTAGCCAGATAGTCCATTCCCGCGCCGCCGAGATCGGTAGGCTCCGGTGTTTCGCGCGTCTTTGCCATGTTGAGGTTCTCGCCGATCTTCAGCTTATGCTTGAACATGCTGTGAGAAGTATTCAGACGAAGGTTCATCTTTGAAAAATTGGAGTACCGTTTGATTGCGTCGGTATGCAGATATCCGAATTGCAGCAGGGCTGTTGTTGATTCACTTCCACCGGAAAGCGTCACATTGTTATTGGTGAGAAAGCCGGTCTTATAAACGACGTCCTGCCAATCGGTGCCTGGCACCTGCGAAGGAGTAAGACCCGCAGGATCGCCACCGACCCATTCAACCGGAGTTACTTTATTCAGCACGGCATTCGCTCCTGTACCGGTATAGTCGAACGAATACAGCGCACTGTGAATCGCAGGATCGGTTCCGTCATTGATGGACGCCTGCCAGAGACCTTCACCACGTTCGATGGTATTGGCAGCATGGATCTTCCCAAAACGATTTTGGAAAGAGGCGTTTGAATTGATCTGAACCTTGAGTTTTCCCTTGCCCTGTTTAGTAGTAACGATGATGACGCCATTGGATGCTCGTGCACCATAGATAGAAGCAGCAGAAGCGTCTTTCAACACCTGGATCGATTCGATCGAGTTAGGATCCATATTTTGCAGTGGTGAGACATTCTTGGTTGTCGAACCGTTGTATGCGCCGCGACCTGAGATCACATCATTTGCTGTTGCCGGAACACCGTCGATGATGTAGAGCGGTGAGTTGTCGCCAAGGGTATTGAGTCCGCGGATGAGGATCTGACCTGTTTGTCCGCTGGGTTGTCCAGATGATTCGACATAGAGTCCGGGTACGCGTCCCTGAAGTGCCTGCATCACATTCGCTCTGGGCACATCGACGACCTTGGACATGTCCACTACGGCAACGGCACCCGTGAGGTCGGCGCGCCTTTCTTTTCCATATCCCGTAACGACGACCTCGGACAGCGTTCGGACGTCTGGCGCAAGCGTTATATCAAGAGAGCTTCGGTTGTCGATCGCCACTTCCTGGCTCATGTAGCCGATGAACGTGATGACGAGGACCTCACCGGCTGATGGAGCGGAGAGCTGAAACTTACCATCGGCATCGGTAGTGGTTCCCACTGACGATCCTTTTACGATTACACTGGCGCCGGGCAACAATGCGCCCTGATCATCTCTGACGGTTCCCGAAATGTTGTGCTGTGCGAAGGCATAGACCTGACAAAGCAGAAAGGAGATGATGAGGAGATTTCTGCGGCAGGGTGGGTAGTGGCGGCGTAGAATTTTACTTTTCATATTTCGATCAATTTTTGAGAGCTCCTGCTTTTACATTACATTTACATTTAGTGCAACAGATGTTACATTTAACGAAACTAATGTAAAATGCTAGTCAACATTTGCAATCGAAATAGATACATTTATTTGCCTGTTTATACGACGAAGCGGTTTCTGTTGTAATTTCAAGGGGTGAACAGGCAATGTAAATGTAAAGTAAATGTAAAAGGTATTTAGAATTTGTAATGAGCCATGAGTAATAGTAAGATGCAGTGCGCAGGTTTGGCGGGAGTTCGAAGAAGACGAAGAAGAAGCAACTCATGACGTTTATATTAGTCAGCAAGCGCTACGATTGACCATGACTCATTGATCACTTATCGTTGCTCATTAGTCATTAACATTGTAAATAATTTCTCATGACACCAAAGAAGATCCAGGACACCATTACCAGGTATCGAAGCGAGATCCTTAACGGCAAGTATGTCTACGGACAAATTCTCCCTTCAGAGAAGGAGCTCGCCGGGCAACTCAGCCTGTCCAGGCCAACCGTTGCCAAGATCTATAACACGCTGAAGCGTGAAGGTCTCATCAGAAAAACTCCCGGACTGGGTACAACCGTCATCTTCAACGGAGAGACTAAGCGCTTCACATTCGGATTACTGCTTCCCGGGGCTGGCGAATCAGAAATCTTCGGTGCCATACACGATCACTTCCTTTCGATGGAACGCGACAAGAATGTGAAGTTCCTCTGGGACGGCGCTATCGCTAACGACGCGCAGGTACGACAGAACAATATCATGAAGATCTGCGAACACTATATCGAAGAACGCATCAAAGGAGTCTTCTTCGCTCCCCTCGAACGAACAGAGGCAGCCACAGCCATCAACCATAAAGTGTGCGAATTCTTCGAGAAGCAAAACATTCCCATCGTCCTCATCGACCGTGACATCGAATCCTTTCCCAGGCGCAGCAAATACCACGTCGTTGGACTCGACAACTTCAACGCTGGCTACGTTATGGCGCGTCACCTGCTCGACGCGGGTTGCGAGCGTATTCTCTTCTTTTACCGGCGTGACTCCGCCAACAGTGTGAACATGCGCATCGCAGGATGCAGAGCGGCATGCTTCGACGCCGGCATAAATTTCATGAAAGACCACATTGTCATGGGAGAACCTTCAGACGCGGTGCTGGTGAAGAAACTTCCCATCATACGCGGCAAGACGGGCATCCTCTGCCTGAATGATTCGACAGCGGCCGTCATCATGTCAACGCTGAAGCAGATCGGAACGGTTGTCATGAAGCATGTAATAGTAGCGGGATTCGATGATATGAAGTATGGCAAGGTCTTGCAGCCTGCTCTGACAACTTATAGACAACCGTTGAAGGAGATTGTGGCAATCAGTCATGATATGATGGTGAACAAAATTCAGACGGCGCATGAGTTTGGTGCCGATGTGAGTTTACTTGGAGAGGTGATTGCGAGAGAGTCGACGAGGTTTGGCGGAGCGTGAAGCGGAGATGCGTGAAGTGGGATGCGAAGTGAAGGGCTGAGGTGAAGGAATGATCAGATGAGGCCAGGGTTTGCTGTGGTCGTGGACATCATTTGAGCGACTGGATTTTACTCGGAAGTAAAACTTAATGTGAGTGCTCGCTTCGGCAACTTATTGGTAATCCAGGCGCATCGGATTTTATCCGTAAAATAAGGTCGCTCAAATGATGTCCACTCCCTTAGCAAACCCTGGTATTCACCTCTCCACATAAGGAAGTAGCCACGTAGCCGCTTCGTTGCACTCGCGGAAGAGGCGCATTTGAAACAACGCGATCTCAGGTCGGATTGAATGGACAAGCACTGTACAGAGAGCGTTCCTGTTGGCAGTAGCCCTCGACATCCTTTGCGCGAATCTTTTGTTCGGAAGTGAAACTAAATGTGACTGCTCGCTTCTGCAACTTATTGGTAATCCAGGCGCATCGGATTCTATCCGTAAAATAAGGTCGCTCAAATGATGTCCACTCCCTTAGCAAACCCTGGTATTCACCTCCCCACATAGGAAGGTAACCCAGTAGCCGCTTCGTTGCACTAGCGAAGCAGGCACTTTTAAAACAACGTGATCTCAGGTTAAATCGGAGGACAAGCAACGTTTACGAAGCAACTAATGCTTCTCTCCTTTCCGTTCAGGTTGTCTGGGACTTTCATCGAAGCGAACAGTTCGCGAGGCACCTACGATAATGCCGTTGCGGACGGAAATGGTGAACGGTAGAGATGTCTGGCGATAATGTGCTATCAGCGTTGAGTCCTTGTACTGTGTTTGCAGCATCTGCAGGTCATATATGCAGTTCCACTTATTATCAAGATTCTCCTTGTCGATTGTGCTTTTCCATGTCTCACGGCATTCATCGAACGACACACCAATAAACAGGATATGACTTCTCTCCAGATCGGGCATCATCTTCAATAACTTCCTATACTCCTCGACACTTTCCTTGTTCTGCGAAGACCAGCACGTAATGATCAACCCATTGCTGGCCGCTTCTTCTTTGGCAATCTCCACCGACGAGGATTCGAACATCCCACCATACAACGGTTGCTCCA
This sequence comes from Chryseolinea sp., assembly GCA_049840655.1. GTDB lineage: Bacteria > Bacteroidota > Bacteroidia > Cytophagales > Cyclobacteriaceae > Chryseolinea. The sequence continues at coordinate 184,550 of JASGJX010000045.1, read as the reverse complement.
CTAACCGAAACCTTGTATTCACCAGTCCAGCGTGCTCGTTACTTTTTTGAGCATCAGATGTTAGCTGCGCATATGAGGCTATCGGGAATAATAGAATAGCAGCATGAGCCAACACCCTTTTTAGCCATGAGGATTTCTGCATCATCAATAAGGTCTGCGTTATCGGACAAAGATGACCGCAGTACCACGAGAAAAAAGAATGCAGATACAAAATTCTATGAAATATACCCTACAACGGGGAGGGTATACCTTCTAAAGGGTATCCGATTACGGCCACCTGGTAGCTGTATTTTTCACCACGCTTCATTAGCACATTAAGTCATGCCTGATATGGCATGTACAGGGAGAATAGTGCCACCTGCGTATCAAAGTACATCACCACAACGGGCAATTTTCAATTTCAGTCTGATCGCGCTGCATCCAGAGCCCGTCTTTCACGGTTAATCGCGGTGTTTAACGGTCGGCGAAAGCAAATATGCACTATTATGCGATACAGGCAATCGGGAGGCGTTGAACCGTGAATCGTCTGTCAGATGTCGGTCGTGTTAAGCAAATCATAACATTCAAGTATGAAAATATCAGCGGTCACTCTACTGGCAGTATTCGCCGTTTGTATCAGGGTAAATGCACAGGTATCGAAAGAAACCGTGCAATCTGTGTCAACGCCTGATAAAGTAGTCACTTCACATCTGGGCACCCTGAAGTTTAAAGATGGCGTTCCCGACGCGGCAACGCATCAAAAGCTCTATGATGAATTGGACTACATCCATGGTGTAGACGCCTTCATGAACGGGTTTCCTGCGGTGTCGCAATTTGCCATCAGGAAAGGATTTAAAGATGCGGGTGTCAATGACAATGATGTGCTCGTATTCTCCGGATTGATGGACTCGAGATCAGTCTTTCTCACGGCCAACGCCGACACCTATTATTTCTGGACTTACGTTGACCTGACTAAGGGGCCGATGGTGGTGGAAATCCCGCCTGGGGTATTGGGAGTTTTTGATGATATGTGGTGGAGATGGATCTGCGACATAGGAACGCCTGGCGCCGATCGTGGCGTGGGCGGAAAATACCTGCTCGTTCCTCCGGGGTACAATGGCACGATACCCGAAGGCGGTTATTTCATTGGCAGGTGTCGAACATTACAGGCGTCACTCCTGGGAAGGGCATTTCTGACAAACAATAGTCCTAAGGAAGCAGACGAAACACTTAAGAAACAATTCAGGATCTATCCATACGCAGAAGGAGGATGGGGTTCAAGCGTTGGCAAGTTTCTGGAAGGCGAAGGAAAGCTGGGTGCTATTACATCGTCGACACCAGAAATGAAATTTGTAGAGGGAACGGGGCGTGAAATGAACACCGTTCCGCCAAACGATTATTCATTTTATGAAATGCTCAACGAAGCAATTCAGTCGCAGCCTGCATCTGCGCTCGACCCGGAGGTTGCTGGACATTTTGCTGCTATCGGCATTGTTAAAGATAAGCCCTTTAACCCAGACACGCGACTCAAGAAAATACTACTCGAATCAGCAACCGTCGGCAATGCCATGAGCCGTAACGTATCTCTGAATGCTCGTTCATCAGAAGGTTTCAACTATTATGGCGCTGATTCAAAGTGGCTGATTCCGCTCTTCATTGGGGGATATGATTTTCAAACTCCACCTCCGATGGTAACCCGCGAAGGAGTAAAACTTTTACCCGATGATGGCGCTAAAAAGTTGAATGCCCGCATTGCTATGTTTTATGCTGCCACAGGAATCACCCCTGCCATGTGTATGCGTCTTCCTAACCTTGGCTCACAATACCTCGGCTCAGGTTATGACAAGAATAACAATCCATTCGATGGTGCCAAGACATACAAGATTGTGCTCCCTGCCCATATTCCGGCGGCGTTGTTCTGGTCATTAACTCTGTACGATAACCAAACGAGATCGATGCTGCAAACGCCTCAGCGTTATCCCAGGGCAGGAAGCCAGAGTTATCCCACGCCGGCCGCGGTCGCCAATACGGACGGCACCTTCACGATTTACTTTTCACCCACGAAGCCACCTGCTGTAAGTGATGGCAACTGGATACAAACCGTGCCTGGCAAAGGATGGTTTACCTTGTTCAGGCTGTATAGTCCGCTACCTGCGTATTTTGAAAAAACATGGGTGTTGCCTGACATTGAAGAAGTAAAGTAGCATACATGTTGACACCAACAGATCGACGTATGGTGGTGGTTGATACCGACAATTAACTTAAGGAAAGCATGAAACTCATTACAATTTCCATACTGCTGCTGGCATCATTTCGTGGCATGGCGCAGGAGACTCAGCCTGCAGCTCCGGGACATCCACCCCAACTCGACGAGGAAACGTTGAAGAAAGCAAACGACCCTATGGCCGACGTAAAAGCGTTGAACTTTCAGAACTACATAGTGTCATCGATGACGGGAACGGACATGCAACAGAATCAACTTCTCGTACGATATGCTCAGCCTATAGGAAAAGTATTGATCAGAGCCACGATGCCGCTGGTAACGATTTATCAACCCGAACAGGCAGCAAAATTCGGACTCGGTGATCTAAATGTATTTGGCATTTACTCCTTTCCATCTTCGCCCGGAAATAAGGTCGGTATTGGTCCATCAATCACCATGCCGACAGGAACGAGCAACATGACCGGCACAGGCAAATGGCAGGTGGGGCTGGCAGCATTGGCCTTCTTTGCAAAGAGTCATCAAATACAAGCGGGCGCGTTGCTGCAATGGCAAACGTCATTTGCAGGAGACGAAGACCGGGCTGATGTAAACATGCTCACTTCGCAGGTTTTCTTCATCTGGCAAATTGGTGCAGGCTATTGTCTTCGTAGTACCGGACTCTGGTCTTTCAATCTCGAAGACGAAGGGAACTACAATGTCCCGATCGGGCTGGGGGTCGGAAAAGTCATCAAAGTTGGAAAGATCGTCTTTAACATTTTTGCCGAGCCTCAGTTTACGGTGATGGCGGAAGGTTATAACCAACCGAAGTTCCAGACATTCGTAGGATTCAATTTACAGTTCTGAAAACTTAACTGAAGAAACTCAGAACACCATGAGCGTGTAGGTGTACCGATAGTTGACGCGCAGAGGATCAAATTTTCAACCTGACAGACCGCTATACATTTGCTATACATCAATATTTAACGACAGACATATTTAATAAATATGCGCCGGCATCAAATGCAAAAATACCTCTTGCTCGTGATCTTTACAGGAATCGCGATCATGTCAAATGCTCAAACCGGCGCCAACAAAGTCGTTAATCCCTTTCACGAAGCTTATCATGACAGTCTGAAGTCGATGAACTATAACCGAACCTTTCCCTTACTCGGTAAGAAGGCATACAAGAAAGGCTTCGACATTCCTTACCCGTGGGGAGTTGGCCTCGCATACTTTGCGCTGCACCAGCGAATTCTTATCAAGAGCACCAATATCAGTTTTAACGGAGGGGCGCCGATCGACTTGTCAGGCATTATAGAGTTTGGCGATGTACAAAACGTGACCAACACCTACTCTGTGAGGCCTAGTCTTTGGGTACTTCCGTTCATGAATGTGTACGGCGTATTTGCCACAGGTACGTCGGAGACAACTGTGCCGCTGGTGAAGCCTGTCACGTTCACGACAGTGCAACACTTCAAAGCGTCGTCGGCGGGCGCAGGCATCACGCTGGCCGGAGGATTTCATGATGTGATTATCATTGTGGATCAGAATTACAACTGGGTAAATGTCGAAGCCCTCGTAGAACCTGTGCCTGCCTACAATCTCGACATGAGGCTTGCTCATAACTTTGTCAATCCCCGACACGCAGAACGCCAGCTCACATTATGGATAGGTACATTCTTTCAACAGATTAAAGCAAACACAAACGGCACCATCAAAGTGAGCGATATCCTGCCTGACGGATCAGGTGAAAAGAAAGAAGAAATGATTGAGGACTTCAACCAGTGGTACGCGACATTATCGCCCGCGCAGCAGATTGCCATCAAGCCGCTCATCAATCATATCGAAGATTATTTCGCAGGAAAGAATATCGGTGATGCCACAATAGGTTATAATCTTAAGAAGCAGGTAGCCGGACCGTGGAATCTGATCTTCGGAGCGCAATATCAGCATAATAAAAGGATTCAACTTCGGCTTGAAGTTGGAACGTTTGGGGAGAGAAGTCAGTTCCTGCTGAATCTTAATTATGCGTTCCTGGGTATGAAGAAGAAAGCGTAGTTAAACGAAGTGATAGCTATAACGGAAGTACTACGAGGCTCGGGTTTGCTAAATTAGTAGCCCTTCATTTGTGCGGCTGGATTTGTCCGGCAGTCGAGCTTAGAGGGCCTGCCCGCATCTACTAAATAATGGGGACAAACATATAGAATCTAGTGTGTTCAACCGTAGTTGTTTGCACAAGCAACTTTAGTTAGATAATGCCTTTCATTTGTACAGGCAAAAGCGCAGATTAGACAACAACGTTCCGTTACTATGAAGTTGATGTATATCGAGGGCTATTATTTCCTTCTCTTATTCCATATGCTCGTTGCCCTCGTCGCTGTCATCGATTTGCTTGTCAATAGCAGACGCCCAAATAAGTTTGTATGGGTGATCGTGATCTTTCTGATTCCTGTCGCGGGAGTTGTTTGGTATCAGGTGAGTAAGCGAAGACCGTAGCGACGGTGGTGGCCAGGGCCTGCTGAGGTTGTGGACGCATTTGAGCGACTGGATTTTACTCGGCGGTGATACACAACGTGACTGCTCGCTTCTCTAACTTATCTGTGATCCAGGTGCAACGGATTCTATCCGTAAAATAAGGTCGCTCAAATGCGTCCACAACCTCAGCAAACCCTGGACTCAATCTCACCACATAGGGAAGCAGCCCAGTAGCCGCTTCGTTGCACTCGCGGAAGAGACGCGTTCGGGTAACGAGCAGCATGTGTTAGCGGATTGAAGGTTGAGAAGAAGCTAAAGTTAAACAACCATCGGAAATCGTTTCAACCAAATGCCTAACCGCAAAATGTAAAACTCTGAATATAAAATGTAAAAGGTAGTTCGAAAAGGCTGTCAACAAAATTGCCCTACACCTCGTGGCCGTGGGCCCGGATACAAGGTTTCCAGTAGTCGAAGTGGTGGGCGAACCAGCCGTGGACGCCGAAAGGAAGGGTTTCTTCTTTGTCGGGCGTGAAGGGAACATTGTTCTCATCCCAAAGCTCAAAGGCTGCCCCGAACTGCTGGGCAATCTGCTTGGGCGGAATTTTGAATTTGTGCTTGATTGTCGGAAATAACTGAGCCAGGAATATGTCGTCCTGGTAAAATCTATAGCGGCGCTTCCAGATATTCAGCTTGGCGCGAACAAGAAGCGAAGAGTTCAGCGTAATAAACGACTCAACATTCCGGAGACTGAAACCACCATTCGCTACATAGTCGGGTTTCCGCAACAAGAGCAGTTTGCCTAACCGGGTCGGCAGGTTTGCCCAGGCAGTATTATAGATGACAGACCCCACGTAGTCGTATCCAGCATTGCACCATTTCGACAGTTCATCACGGAAAACGAAGACGTCCAGGTGGCAAATGAGGATATACTTGTAGTCAATGAATCGCCAATAGAACTCGGGATTGAGCATCAGGTCTGTGTACTCCTTAAAGCCATTCCACTCAAAGCGCTCGAACCGAATGTTACCTTTTCCCGCGCAGAAATTCTCATACCACGATACATCCAGACCTTCCTTAGCCTGGAACGTAATGGGATACTTATTGAGGACCTTTAAGGTCTGGTTAAGTGAAATTTTTTCAAGGGCTGACGGTTCCGGCAGGTGTATAGGGATAACGACAGTTACAAGCTCTTTCATGAATGAGGGTGTTGATAAGAAAGCTTCATGAACTGTGGGATTCACAAACTTTAGCGGCTAATGGTATGGGCACTAACGGTATAAATTAAGCCCTTCTCCAGAATTCGCATCATGACGGGTGTTGCCAAGTATACGTGATTTCTGTCGTCAAGTTCAAAAAAATAAGATATTCACTTCATTACAGATCTTCCAGAACCAGCGATTCTGTTCTGCCAGCACTTTTCTGGCTTCGCTCAGGATGCGGGCATCGGCACTAGTTGTCCCCAACCTTTTGTTGGCGAACCCCTTCTCCGCTCCAATTCTCACACGCAATTCGGTACTCACGAACTGTCATTATTAATAGTAGTATGCAGTTTAAAATCGACTCGCGACAAAGGTTTCGTCTGTCTACGTGGTCAGGCTAGCTGGAACAGATGACCACAAGAGGATTGTTGGCATACCCACGCCTGGGTGGAGCGTGATGTCAACGCCGTCTGGTTGCCCATGCTTTTACCCCAAGATTCGCTTCTAAGTAATGCTTATTAAAGGTTCATTTTGTTACCTTTAAAGCTATTGTTCGCAATTCTATGGCTTTATTCAAGATGACTTTGATTGAAGTTGGTGTTAAACGGCAGTGGTCGTTTGGGATGAATTTACCCGTAATAGTGTGCCTGATGGCGCTGGCATTGTTAAACATGTCGTGTGGTAATTCCAAACAGGCGGTCTATTTTAACAGCATAGGAGACTCGAACCTGACTCCGGCGGTCTCCGACCTGGAGCCCGTAATAAGGTCCAACGACATCTTAAGTATAACAGTTAGCAGTCTAAATCCTGAAGCTTCCAGTGTTTTCAATAAACCAATAGCGCCCGCATCCACTACCACACCCAGTGCAACAACAACAACACAGGCAAATGGCTATTTGGTCGATCTCGAAGGGTTTATTGAGTTCCCGATCCTGGGACGTATCAAGGCCGCCGGTCTCAAGAAGCACGAATTAAAGAAACAGTTGACCACTATCCTGCTGGATAAAAAGCTGCTGGTTGATCCCATTGTTGATATTCGCTATTTGAACTTTCGTGTCTCGGTTATGGGTGAGGTTGCAAATCCAACGGTTGTAACCGTCCCAAGTGAAAAAATATCATTGCTGGAAGCCTTAGCGCTTGCAGGCGACTTAACGATATATGCGCGCAGAGACAACGTAATGTTAATCCGCGAAGAGCCAGGACAACGCATGATTAGAAGAATAGACCTAAATTCGAGTAGTTTGTTCACCTCTCCATACTATTACCTTAAGTCTAACGACATCATATATGCAGAGCCGAACAAATCCAAGGTGGCAAGCACAAGTCGGTTAACACAATGGTTGCCCGTAATATTTAGCTTCCTGTCATTGGCAATAATAGTGGCATACAGAACTGATTATTAGGTATTGTATTGAAAACTAAAGTAAGATCCAGGCAACAAAAACAGAGCATTCTACAAATGCTCATGTTCCAGTATTTTCCCTATTGGCCACTGTTTCTGGCTTTGGTCATCGTCATGCTCGCTTCTGCCTGGACCTACTTGAAACTCACAAACCCAAAGTATCAGATCACCGCTACCGTCTTAATAAACGACGAGAAGAAGGGTGCGGAGGATTCAAGAATAATGGAATCTTTTAACATATACGGTTCCAAGAAGATTGTCGAAAATGAAATTGAAGTAATCAGATCAAAAAAAATAATGAAGGAGACCGTGGAAATTCTCGGGCTCTGTTCGCCGGTCATGGAGGAAGGTCCATTTGTCTCTATCCCTGCTTATACGACATGTCCAATTGCCGTGGAGGCAAGAGACCTTACTAAAATAAGAGAGGTAGCGCGTGCCGATTTTTCCTACGACAGCGCAAAAAGCAAAATCATTTACAACGGAAGTGAGTATTCTCTTAACGAGTGGCTTCCGACGCCATATGGAGAAATTCGTTTCATAACTAACACTCATTATGAGAGCATGGGGCACGGTCCGTTTTATTTTAGATTGATCAATCAGCAGAAGGTAACGGAAGCGTTGCTTGCAACCCTAAGTGTCCAGCCGTCAAACAAGCTTTCGACGGTCGTGACTTTAACAATTGAGGACGTCGTGCCGAAACGAGGTGAAGACATCCTGAATACAATCATAGAATCTTACGACAGGGCCGTTACTGATAACAACAACCGGTTGGCTGCAAACACACTTGAATTTGTAGAAGACCGGATAAGACTTATCGAGCTTGAACTTGATTCACTCGAGCGCAACATAGAGCGTTACAAATCCAGAAAGGGCATCGTTGATTTGAGTGAACAGGGAAAGTTGTTCTTAAAAAACGTCGGTGAAAACGATCAGAAGCTTTCCGAATTAAACATGCAGATTGCTGTTCTTGATAAGTTAGAGGATTACGTAGTCAAGAAAAATAATACAGAAGGAATCGTTCCCTCCACGTTGGGTGTAAGTGACGAACGTCTTTCATTGCTGATTCAAAAACTGTACGAGTCAGAAATTCAGTATGAAAAGCTAAAAAATACAACAGCGGAAAACAACCCGATCCTATTGTCACTTCAGAATGAGATCAAGAGCTTGCGTCCAAGGATTTTAGAAAGTATCCGGAATCAACGGTCAAGTCTGACCGAAAGCAAAAAGAATCTCTCGCTGACAAATAACAAATACGCATCAGTTCTGGAAGGTATACCCCAACAGGAACGGGAGTTGCTTGAGTCCAGCCGTCAACAGTCGATTAAGAATAATGTTTACACATTCCTATTGCAGAAACGAGAAGAGACAGCGCTTTCTCACGCATCAGCTGTATCTCATAGCCGATTAGTTGACCCGGCAGAAGCATCTTTCTATCCTGTTTCCCCAAAAAAGGCCATGATTTATTTAGGGGCAATAGCAGTCGCATTTGTGCTCGGAATTCTCTGGGTTATGTTGAAAGAAATTCTGTCCAATAATATTCTTTTCCGGTCCGAAATCGAAGCTCACACTACAATACCCGTTGTGGCAGAAGTATCTCATTCAGAGGTGAAGGACTATATTGTAATTGATCATCCAAAAAAACTTCATCTGTCTGAACAGTTCAGACATATTCGAACTGCGATAGGACTATACGGGGAAACTCCCAAAAAGGTCATTATGATCACGTCCTCAATAAGTGGTGAGGGGAAAAGCTTCATCAGTGCGAATCTTGCGACTTCATTGGCCGGTTCAAAAAAAAGGGTTCTGTTGATTGACATGGATTTGAGAAATCCCCGGTTATCGCACTACTATGGGGCCAACCATAACCCCGGCGTTTCAGACTATTTAAACGAAGCTGTTCCAATAGATAAAATAATACGGCACACAAAACTACCGCACTTATCAATTATTGGTACTGGAAAGAGGCGCACCAACTCCGCAGATACTTTACTGAATGGAAATTTGCAGGACCTATTTGAAAACCTTCGTGAAAAATTCGATTATATCATTGTTGACGCTGCACCAATCAATCCGGTAAGTGATGCCCAGTTAATATCACAACACTGCGACGCAACACTGTACGTTGTGCGTCATGGGAAAACGCCTAAAAGCATTGTTCAATATCTCGATAGCGATATCAAGATTAAAGCTCTTAAAAACCTCGGCATCGTATTCAATGGAGTTAGACCCAGAGGACTCGTCAAGAGTGGTTTTGGTTACGGCTATGGTCATGAATACTTCTATTCCTACAAACAACCAGCGGTGAAACCAGCGCGCAAGAAAGTGTCATGATGAGCAGGATTGGCAGGTTTACCCAATGCTCACCAAGGAATCTAGCCAATTAAATCCTCCTCAATGAAAATATTGGGATTCAATTTCCTTGATAAAAGCCACGGGCGGACGCGTTTAATTAAGAAGAACGTTTTCTACTCGTTTCTTTTTAAAGGGGGAAGCGTCCTGATAACATTGTTGCTTGTACCGCTAACCATTAAGTACATCCACCCCACCGAATACGGAGTATGGTTAACCATCAGCTCTGTCGTTACCTGGATTAACATATTTGATATAGGGATAGGCAATGGTCTTAAGAATGAAATTGCTTTTTCTCTTGCACTAAAGGATGACAGTAATGTTCGTACTTACGTGAGTACGACCTATGTCGTGCTCTCGCTTATCGCGATACTTCTATTTCTTCTTTTCTTCTTCATAAGTTCGTTATTTGACTGGAACCAGATTCTCAATGTTCCTGACAATTCTTCCTTTGACATTCGGATAGCCTTACTCATTGTGCTCGGTCTGTTTTGCATTCAATTCGTAGCACAGTTGATCAATAGCATTCTAAGTGCTACCCAGCAGGTTTTTAAGTCGTCGCTGATACTATTTTCGGGCCAGGCATTAGCGTTAATCGCGATGCAATCGCTGGTATGGTGGGTACCCGAAAACTTCATACTGTCAATAATCGCATTGGCAGGTTCTCCAGTATTCATTTTGATCCTCGCCAGTCTATTTCTCTACCGTAAGGTGCTAAGACAATTTGCTCCAAGCTTTCACAAAGTTGACTTCAAATACGTACACAAATTGTTGAATATCGGAGCTTCATTCTTTCTCATTCAGATTGGCGCATTGGTTCTTTTCCAAACCGACAATATAATTATAACCTCGCTGATGGGTCCGGAGGCTGTAACTACATTTAACATTCCATATAAGTTATTCTCGGCCATTCCAATGGTATTGTCCATCGTGATCACCCCCTATTGGAGCGCCTTCACAGAAGCCTATGCGGTAAAAGACTTTGCATGGATAAAGGACAGTATAAAAAAATTAAGAATAATCTGGGCATTGCTCTCCCTCGCGGCTGTACTTGTTTTCCTCGTCTCGGAATATCTGTATCAACTCTGGATCCAGGATACAGTCACTGTTCCCTGGACACTTTCGCTCAGCGTAATGCTATACATAATTGTGTTTATGTGGCAGACGATTCACGTTTATTTCTTAAATGGAGTTGGCATTATCAGGCTTCAGCTGATTTTAGTAACAGCTAGTGCTATCATCAATGTGCCATTGGCGATATATTTGGGAGAACGCTTGGGATTGGCTGGTGTTATAACAGCGAATACAATCGTTTTCCTGATCATGGGTATAATCTTTAGTTACCAATACAAAAAGATTGTAAGTCAAGTTGCTTCGAAAGTCTGGCTAAAATGAATATCATCAGATTTATCTATAACCGTGTAGCACGCGCATTGCTTAGCTTACACAGGTCTGTCATCATTCTCAGATCGAATTCAATGAGACATTGCAGGATTGGGAAGGGCGTTGTTGTAAACAAGAATTCATCGTTTTACAATGTTGGAATTGCCTTTGGAACGTACGTCTCGTTGAACGCCCAGATTCGAAACACTGAAATTGGAAAGTTCAGCTCAATAGGACCTAACCTGGTATGTGGCTTTGGCATACATCCGATTGATGGCATTTCGACTTCACCAACGTTTTACTCCACCGGAAAAACAAATGGATTCACACTCTCGTCTGTAAACAAAATTCAGGAAACCAAAACTATATATATCGGCAACGATGTGTTTGTAGGTGCAAATGTAACAATCCTTGACGGGGTGCGGATTGGCGATGGCGCCGTTATTGGTGCAGGTGCCGTTGTCAACAAAGATATCCCACCCTACGCTGTCGCGGTAGGCTGTCCGATTAAAGTGATCAAGTTCAGGTTTCCGCCCGAAGAAGTTCAAAAATTGCTAACCATTAAATGGTGGGATCGGGATATGCAGGTTTGGCGGAACGTTGAAAGAAACTTCTTTGATCTTAAGAATTTTCTGAAAGATTTCTAAGTATGAGAATCGTGATCGTGAATCAATAATAATGTTTTAACGATTCTTTCATATCGGATCATGTAACTCCGGCCTTTGCTCTCCTTTATTCGGAATCGAAGCCAGCCTTCCGGCCGGTTTCTGCCTATCACAAATGAGTATTATAGTAAATGAGTTTTAACTATCTTCGATTTGAAAGGATGATCAGATACTCACCTTAAACTCACTGAACGACATTGACCAAATACAAATTCTTAGCGATTGTCTATTTAATCTCCGTATTGTCATCGGCAGTGGCGAGTTCTATAGGCGGTGACGTTCAGAATTTATATAGGGTCCCGTTTTTGAATATCCGCTGGATCGATATTGCTATTGTCTTCGTTATCATAGGATATCTCTACAGTCTGACAACTACCAATAAAAGGGTGTACGACACAGAAATTATCGTGGCCCTTTGTTACATATATCTGATCTTTGAATCTTTTCAGCTTTACAAAAGCTGGGGACAGACGGATCTCTCATCGCAGATATCACACTTTTTTTCAACGCTTAGCCTGTTTATTGTCATTGATCTGTCTACATACGCCTTATCGCCCCGGAGTATCACATCTTTTCTCAAGAGTTACGCCATACTTGGCGCGGTAGTAGTAACCATTACAAACCTGTATCTCCTGTACTCCTTTCTTTCGGGAAATGTCGTCTTCAAAGACCTTGACATTCGAGTAGCCCTCGAGGTAGTTGGAAGTAAAGAAACTGTCTACTCGACAGTACTTACACCCTTTGTATATGGTTTCGGCCTCTACTTTATTCAGAAGCAGGGCAATCCGTGGCTCAAGGTCCTCTTCGCTGCGGCCATTCTTAGCATTTACGTTTCGCTTATCATCACCTTTTACCGCGGTACCTTCGTTATGGTTGGCGTTCTGACAATCTACGTCCTTCTTTCTTCCGGAGAAACAAAGGAAGTCTTCACAAAAGTATTCGGCACCATTGTGCTCATGATTGTCGGTTATCTGATCTTTGGCTCTATACTTGCCAACAAAGGCTACGATCCGATTGGGAAGATTGTCGAAATGGCCGAATTTACAGTAGATGTAGACAATCCTGATTGGGACAAAGGCCGGTCTATTTCACTCGAATATGCAATCGCTGCCTGGAAGCAAAATCTCTGGCTGGGAGCCGGCTACGATGAGTTAACGCACTATGGATTTCCCGAAGACCTCGCGAGCGCTCATAATGGTTTTGTCACCTCACTCTTTCACCGAGGCATCGTTGGTACTATTCTGTTAATTTCGATATTGATACTATTATTTAAGTACGCAATGAACTTATGGCCGATCTTAAGTGAAGAAAAAAATTATCAAAATGACGCTATGAAATTACTGATCATCGTGTCCTTTCTATGGATAATAACATTTATGACTCAGGAAGCACTGTGGGAAAAATACTCGCTGTGCATCCAGTATCTTTATCTGGGTCTGATTACCAACTTTTACAAGCAAGCACGATAAACTGGCCAACGCGCGATTTATCATTCATGCACTAACAAAACGAAGTTCGAATTGAATTACATGTCAATGAATAAACTAAAAATATCGATCGTTACACCGTCTTATAATCAGGGCGCATTTATCGAAGAAACCATACTCAGTATCATTAATCAGAATTACCCTAATCTGGAATACATCATTATTGACGGTGGATCTACAGATAACTCCGTTGACATTATAAGAAAATACGAAAAGCACCTGGCGTACTGGGTGAGCGAAAAAGACAACGGTCAAAGTGAAGCAATTAACAAAGGATTCAAAAAGGCAACAGGTGATATCATTTGCTGGTTAAACAGTGATGACATCTTAATCGAGGGAGCTTTGAATAAGGTTGCCAACATATTTACAGCGAACAAAGAACTCGATCTGATCAACGGCCAAACCGTTCTCATTGATAAAAATTCTAACATACTGTCCGGCCACTTTGTGCTTAAACAAAAGAAGTGGTATGCAGAACGAGGCATATATTATATCAACCAACCTTCAATGTTCTGGAGAAGAAGCCTTTTAGACTCTACCGGTCTGTTAAAGGAAGATTTCCATACCTTAATGGATAAAGAATTTCTGATCAGAATGTTTGAACGTAATGTTAAGATTGGACACCTGGAGAAGTTTTTAGCGGGATTCAGAATCCATGGCGAGTCGAAATCGGCCGGGAATCCCACCAGCCTTAAGTGGTTTGAGGAAGATAATCAAAAATTGCTGGAGTTATATCGAAACAGCTATGGTCAGAATCCGAAGCTAATTACTAAATTGATTTATCGTTTTGAGAAGCTGATCAGAGGGATTTATGCAAAACAATTCTTCTTTTCCACCCAATGGAACGGCAAAAACGTGAGAGAGTTGAATGCAAACAATTGCGCGTACCTGTAAACAAGCATCATCATCCGAATTCAATAAAGTATGGAAAAGGCGGCCGATGTTAACATAAAATCATTTTACAATTCTTCCGACATCTATTTTAACATTTGTCAGAATCGTGATGAAGCGAGCTTTACAAATATCATCGATGTTATAAAAGAGTATGCGCCGAAGGGAGCATCGATGCTGGAGTTTGGCTGTGGCACAGGGAATTTGGCAGACCTGGTTTCCAGGAATGATTACAATGTTTTGGGGGTTGATATCTCCGATAAGTTCATACGATACGCCCAGGAAACGTATGCGTCACAGCATGACAACCTCAAGTTCCAGGTAGTCAATTTCGGGAAACTACCATTCAAGGACCGACATTTCGACTGCATCTATACATCAGCTGTTCTGGAACATTGTTATCAGGTTGACGAGATCATCCTTGATTTCGACAGGCTCTTAAAACCAGGCGGCCTTTTAGTTATTTCGACACCGAATATTTTGAGTCCCTTCACGCGGTTCTCATATCTTTTAAAAAGACTAACCGGGGAGAGAAAACGTTATCACCTCTACGGTTCTCCCTCCTTCTTCTTTAAGTCAATATGGCACAGCGCAAGTAAAGCGGTTTCGACAAAACCGAACCTTATCTATGTGACACCCAACTATGAAAAGTTTACAGAGTCCGACGAGGATGTCACGTTCCTCAGCAATCATTTCGATTATCTGCAATTGTTGAAGCCTCTGAGTTACCAAATTCTGGAGTTGGCACGAGGTACTTCAAAAGGAGGCAAACTCATCGCCAAACTATTTCCCAGACTTTCAGGCGAGGTCCTTATTGTTGCACGAAAAAAATAGCTCACTGTTTTAATTCTGGCCGGGCAGTTGATCTGACCATTTCATTCAATCACGTATCCGCCAATTTTGAGATATGCTTCCGTTTCTACATATTTAGTGCACTTGTATTGTGTATTCTATTTCGGAGAGCGACAATGAAAAAGCTTACATGGTGCGCAGTAGCACAATCTCCCTACAATGACTTCCTTCTTTCCGTGCTAAATCAATCTTTTGATTTAGAGGTCTACTATCGGGAAAAAGAAATGAAAACCCACCCCTGGAAGATCAAGTCAGTTGACTACAGACTCAACTACATGACCGGCAATTTCTTCCGGGCGATGAAGCGTGTGATGTCTTCCGATATTGTTTGGGTTTCAGGATGGTCCTATTGGCAACATATCCTGATCATGCTCCTTCCGATGAGATCGGCTAAGAAAGTCTACTGGACTGATACTGTTGATGTCAGCGAAGAAAAGTGGTCAGGCTTGAAAGGTTTTTTCAGAAAGCAGTTAGTTAAACTTGTGTTCCGAAACTTCGACCAGGTTTGGAGCACTGGGAACCCCGGATGCGAAGCGTTGGAGAAGCTGGGCTGCAAAAGGGAAAAAATACGATCGTTCCCATTTTTTCATGACTTAACCCGCTACTTAAACATTAACAGCGAAAAAAGCCAACAAGCCTTGGCCTTCAGGAACAGATACAGCAACGAAAACGATGGAGTGATATTTCTCGTGATGGGTCAGGTTGCATCCAAAAAAAGATTTCAGGACTCCATTCATGCTTTGTCTAAACTGGAAGACAAGCGAGCGATTCTATGGATCGCTGGATCGGGTCCTCAGGAAGAAGAACTCAAATCTTTATGCTCAAAGCTGAACGTTCTTGAGCGCGTGAAATTTATGGGATGGATTCAACCTGATGACGTAGAGCTGGCGTTCATTTCTGCAGATGTATTTGTCCACCCTTCAGAAATTGATCCTTTTCCAACGGTAGTGCTAGACGCAATGACGTGGGGTAAACCCATTATCGGAACACGGCAGGCTGGCTCTGTTGTTGATCGCATAACGCCCGGGAAGAATGGATTCATTTACCCGGCAGGTGACCTGAACCTACTCACTAAACATATGAATTATTTCACAGAAAATAGCTCAGAAATAATTAAGTTTGGTTTGGAGGCAAGAAAGACTGCGTGCGATTATCCTGTCAGCATGGCTGTTGATAGATTTCAAAGCCTCCTGGTGGGTTAATTTGAGAACAACTGAAGTTTATCACTAATCTTCACGACTTTTTTCGTATCCAAAACTGCGCTTGAACAGTCATCAGCGGAAAGCGCTAAGTCTTAAATATATCATAGTGAAGGTTATAACTTTTATATTTCAAGACTGGCGCATCAATTCCGGGAATATTAAAGGTCAGCTGATCCTATCATTTTACCGACTTTGTTTCCTCCTTTCTACCCGCAATAAATTGATACTGATCCTGGGCAGTCCGTTCCTGATTATGTATCGAATAATGGTTGAATGGTTTCTGGGATGCGAAATTCCCTTTAGAACACGAATTGGAAAGTCATTACGACTTTACCATGGCCAGTCACTGATAATCAATAACAAGGCTGTGATTGGATCGCATTGCACACTTCGACAAAGTACAACAATTGGAAATAAGGATCTTGGGTCAAGTTCGTGGAGTGCAAGCCCGGTTATTGGGAACAACGTCGATATAGGTAGCAACGCAGTCATTATTGGACCAGTCGTAATAGGCGACAATGTAAAGATTGGTGCAGGAGCTGTAGTAACAAAGGATGTACCATCAAATGTCGTAGTCGCTGGCAACCCTGCCAAAATAATAAAGACCTTAAACAATGACCGGCGGTCTGAACAATCATAAAATAATTTGTTTATTTGATGAGCGCCGTGTACCCTAAACGCTTCAGACCAACAACATCAGTATAGCTATGCGCAGGAAAAAAATACTGTGTATCATGCATTTACCTCCGCCACTTCACGGTGCAAGTCAAAGCAACAGCTATTTGTCGAAAAGTGAACTTATCAAGAAAAGTTTTAGCGTAGACATTATCAACTTGCAATTCGCGGCAACTGTTGCCGATTTGCAAACTTTCACGCTCAGAAAGATCTGGAAGGGCCTCAAGTATGGAGCGATCATCTGGAGAAAGGTGCGCTCATTCAAACCCGATCTAGTATACTTTACACTATCTCCCAATGGGCTCGCCTTTTACCGCGATGCTTTGTATACAATCCTTCTAAAGGCATTCGGTTGCAGAATCATATTTCACCTGCACGGTAAAGGGATCAAGAAGGCCAGCGATAGTTCTTCACTTCATAAAACCATCTACCGGATGGTTTTCAACAATACGCAGGTTATATGCTTAACTAACAGTCTGCATAAGGATATTGATGACGTCTCTTTCGCAAAGCCATTCATTGTTCCTTACGGTATCAAGGTAGATAAGGCACTGTGCGATATTCCTTTTAAGAACACCAATGAAAGAGTATTGATATTGTACCTGGGTAATTACAAGGAAAGCAAAGGCGTTCTTATTCTCATCGATGCGTTGACGATTTTAAAAAAGAAAGGATATGATTTCCAGGCGCGACTGGTTGGAGCCGCCGCAGATCTGACTGTTGAGGATATAAAAAAATACGTTGATGGCGCAGGGCTGGCAGGTGATGTCTTGGTCACAGGTCCTATTTACGGCTCTGAAAAGTTTGCCGAATACAAGGCCGCGGACATTTTCGCGTTTCCAACCTTCTATCCCAATGAAGCATTCCCGCTTGTTAACCTGGAAGCCATGCAGTTTGGACTGCCTGTCGTCTCCACGAACGAGGGCGGTATAGCAGAGGAAATAATCAATAATGAGACGGGATTTGTAATAGAACCTCAAAATGTTGAGGAATTGACAGATAGATTGGCGAAATTGATAAACGATGCTGAACTTAGACGAGGAATGGGTGAGAAAGGGAGAAAGGTCTTTTTCGAACGATACACGTTGGAACACTTTGAACAAAATATGAAAGAGGTGTTTGAATCTGCCCTCAGCCACTGAGCCTCTTTTAAAAGCCCAAAGCGTATTACTACCCAGTTTGGACCAAACTCCCGTTTTGGAACTCATTATAGCCCCTTGGCATGTCGGCTTTCAGTTAGTGTAAATCCCTTTCGTTAGTACGTTAACACCGTAAGTACAGAATGTGTTTCTGCACCCCAACTCACCCCAGGTCTTCCTGTTTGCAAATTCCCATGGGATAAGCGGGCACGTGTAGGTCAATGACTAGCCATAACCAACTAAGACTAAAGGGATCGTCGCAAATAAATTAAAATGAGATAGCTAAGCGCGAGCACTATAAGCGCTATATTAACAGGACCCTCAAAAAATGGAAACCAAGTCTTTCATCCAGCTCAGGAACCTAAAAGGCTTCAAGATTCTTGATGTACGGCAATTCGAGAATAAGGACCATGACAGACCTGAGTTTACCAACACCTTCCTGAAAATACTGTACTTCTTTCGATACGAAGGTATCCTCACAACACTTCGAAAATACTTCGCGCACAAAAGCCGACAGCATAGATTTCTCACTTTTCTTGTCATTGATTTTGAGTCCGTCAGGTACGTCAACATCTCAACACAATTTCAAACTGATCCAGACAAATTTGTTATTGCTAATCAATTCTACAGATACTCAGATATCAATTTCGACGACGTAGCCGGAAGAGTAGATTATTACCTGCCACAATTCAATCAATTTTCCGGAGATAACAACCTCCAATTGTTTAACATCGATCATTCGGGCAGCATAACGCTGAATGAAATTCAACAACAGTACTTCGAAGTTAAGTTTAACAATGGAATGTTTATGTATGGTCTGGGGGGCTACGTCAGGATGTACATCATGCATCACTTCACAAAACTTCCCAAGATTGCATGCATTGACTATAAGGCTAACGTTTCCGAAGAGTTCCAGAGGAAGTATGACTTTAAATATGGCTTCATCACGGCAGATGATTCAATGCCTCTGCTGAAAAACGTTACGCAGCCGGTAGCGATTATTGCATCGTACCACGCCGACCACGCGAGCCTGGCTCATAAGATTTATAATCAGAACAACAATACTTTCATTTTTATTGAGAAGCCCCCAACCGTCACGTTAGAAGATCTTGTAAAGCTCATCGAGTTATACAACAAGGGTGCGAAAATTGAAATTGGTTTTAACAGGCGGTTCATAAACTATAGCAAGTACGTGCAACAAATCGTACGAGGGCGGGTAGTCATTATAACGTGCACCGTCAAGGAAGTTAATATTAATCCAAGCCACTGGTATTTTTGGAAAAATCAAGGCACACGAATCACAGGAAATTGCGTTCACTGGTTTGATCTGGCTAATTTCTGGACCGGCAGTGTACCCGTTGAAATTAATCTGATATCGAATCCAAATGATCCTGACTCAGGAGCTATCTCTGTGCTTTATAAAAATGGCTCCATGCTGAACATTACAGTCTCCGACAAGGGTAATTCCCTGCGAGGTGTTCAGGAGCAAATTGAAATCAGATATGATGACGAGACTATTTTTATTGATGATTTTATTTCACTTTCGCATGTCAAAAGAAATGGCAGGAAGATAAGAAAATCCAACTTTTTCAGGGACAAAGGACATGACTCGATGTACAGCAACTTCAGAAAAATCATCAGTAACAAAGAACAGTCGGCCTACACTGTTACAGATCTGATAAATACATCAGTTCTTACTTACTATGCGTCTTTCATGCAACAGCAAAGAATCAGGAACTTACGCATCGAAGACGAGATAAATCGCTACATGGCTCTTATCGGCAAGACCGATCCGGAAGCTTCGTTGATTGAAATGCCGGCTGCTCAACTGCAAGATGGGAGCGCCCTATCGAAAGGCGCGATGTAATTCGTTTTTATCGGTAGCTCCCGAAGTCGATCCTCTTTTTGTACTTTTTTTATCCGCGACTGATGAAACTACGCGGACACCGGTTAATTTAGCGAACTTCGTTCGCCACGGGCAGCGGGTAACGGCTGACGAGAATTTCATATTAGCCTATTGGTGACGTTAGAAATATTCAGATAACATAACCACACAGCGTGAAGCAGCTTATTCAAAATTTCAAAACTGGTAAGTTATATGTCGACGACGTTCCCATGCCCTCTGTTAGTGAGGGCATGGTATTGGTGGAAAACAAGTTCTCGTTAATAAGTTCAGGAACGGAAAGAAGCACGGTTCAGGTTGCCCAGGCAAACTTGCTCGGTAAAGCCAGGCAGCGCCCGGACCTGGTAGCGCAGGTGCTGGCAAACATAAAAAAGGAGGGGCTGGCGGCAACGCTCGCGAAAGTGAGAACCAAATTGGATTCACTTAAAGCGATGGGATACAGTACTGCTGGAACAGTGCTCACGTCACTTGACAAGCAGGGAACATTCCAGGCGGGCGACCGTGTGGCGTGTGCTGGTCAAGGCTACGCATCTCACGCCGAAATTGTATCAGTGCCCGAAAACCTTGTTGTTAAGATTCCAGAGGGTGTATCGTTCGAAGAAGCCGCATTCACAACGCTGGGTGCAATTGCTTTACAAGGTATCAGGCAAGCGGAGCCACGACTGGGTGAAAAGGTCTGCGTAATTGGGCTAGGACTGTTGGGCCAACTATCCGTACAGTTGTTAAAGGCAAATGGTTGTGATGTATTTGGAATAGACGTATCAGATCGTTTGGTAGAGTTAACAAAAGAGTTGAGTGGTGTATCTGCTTTGAATCGAAACCATGCTAATCTCCTAACCGCCTGTGAAAATTTTACACACGGACATGGATTTGATGCTGTTATCATCACGGCAGCGGCACCTACTAATGATCCAATCGTATTAGCGACAGAAATCTCCCGTAAGAAGGGAAAGATTGTTGTAGTGGGCGCAGTAAAAATGGACGTCCCGCGCGAGCCACACTTCTATAAGAAAGAACTGGAACTCAAGATTTCCTGTTCGTACGGCCCCGGCCGGTATGATACCGATTATGAAGAACGGGGTGTGGATTATCCCTTCGCTTATGTTCGATGGACGGAACAAAGGAACATGCAGGCATTCCTTGAAATGATTGCGAAAGGGCTGGTTAATGTAAAGCCACTGGTAACGCATACATTTGATATTGATAATGCTGAGAAAGCCTACGAAATTGTACTGGGTAAAAATCCTCAGCCTCACATCGGAATACTTCTACTTTACGCGGAACGGGACGAGAAAACTTCTTCGCTAAAGCAACTAAGAAGTGAGCCTGTCAAACAGGTAAACGTGGGATTCATTGGTGCAGGCAGCTTCGCCCAAAGCTATCTCATTCCAAACGTTAAAGCCTTTGGTGCATCGCTCGACACTGTCGTTACATCGAAGGGTATTACTTCGAAAAATGTAGCCGAAAAATTTGGTTTCAACTCGTGCTCGTCTCAGGCAACAGATATACTTGACAAGGCCAGCATCAACACGGTTTTTATTGCAACACCACATTCGTCACACGCCGAACAGGTTATCAAGTCACTGATTGCTAACAAAAATGTCTTTGTCGAGAAGCCTCTGGCTGTTGATGAAGCACAACTAAATCAGATCATAGAAACAAAAGACGTGCACAACCACCCGCTCATGGTTGGCTTCAACAGAAGATTCGCGCCTATATGTGTTTCAGCAAAGAAGGAATTTGAAAGCATTGGTGAACCGATGGTGATTAATATCCGTGTTAATGCTGGTTTTATTGGAAAGGATCACTGGACCCAAATTCCTGAAATCGGTGCGGGCCGGATCATTGGAGAAATGTGCCACTTCATCGACTTAATGCAGTACTTTACTAACGGTGAACCGGTTCTCGTGTATGCAGATTGTATCTATTCAAAGAATGAAAAACTCAAGCCAGACGACAACATTGCCATCATAGTCAAATTCAACAATGGTTGTCTGGGTAACCTCACGTATGTTGCCAACGGCGACAAGTCTTTACCAAAAGAACATATCGAAATATTTGGTGGCGGAAAGGTGGCAGTGATAGAAGATTTTCGAAGCGGAACTTTCTATCATAACAATAAAAGCAGAAAGGTTGCCAGCGAAGGCAAAGGACATGCGCAGGAAGTAAAAGCGTTTTTAACTTCACTGGTAGAAGGTAAAGAAAGCCCGATTAGTTTCCGCTCGGTCTGCCTAACTACGTTAACTACATTTAAAATAGTAGATAGCCTTAAAACTGGCTTGCCACAGCAAATTCAACTAAATGCGTGATGCCGTTGTCAAATCCTTTACTGACCTGGAGCATTACTGCGCGAAAGAGGGATTCCGCGGATGGGATCCGTACGATGGGTTGAATAGCAAAGTCTTTAGCAACCTTCCGTTCTTTCCCGACAACCGGCTCGCACGATTAGTATGGATCCAGTTTTTCAAGAAGATGCCGGTGAACTTGCGGCCAATTCTCAGGGTTGACAAAGGCACCAATCCAAAGGGCCTGGCTCTTTTTATTTCGGGTTATTCCAGACTAAGCCGGATCGCCCCCTATGCCTCGGATGCAACTCATAAATTGAAAGAACTTGCCGAAGCATTGCTCTCCTTAAGGACCAACGGTTTCTCTGGAAATTGCTGGGGATACAACTTCGATTGGGAATCAAGAGCCTTCTTTCAAAAGAAATACACGCCCACAATTGTGGCCACAACGTTCGCGTCGAATTCCTTGATTGATGCCTATGAAGCCACCAGGGAGCAAGCGTTTCTGGATGCGGCAATTTCATCGAAGAATTTCATCATTAAAGATCTGAGCAGAACGTACAAGGGCGAGAACTTCGCATTTTCCTATTCACCATTCGACCAGACCTCTGTGTTCAATGCTTCTTTGCTTGGAGCAAGGCTGTTGAGTCGCATATATCACTATACAAAAGAAGACGAGTTGATCGATCTTGCAAGAAAGGCAGTAGCTTATGCCTGCGAGTATCAAAACAGTGATGGCTCGTGGTACTACAGCCCCCTACCCTTTCATCAATGGATTGACAACTTCCACACCGGATTCAACCTTGAATGCATCTCTGAGTACGGTCATTATTCCGGGGACAAGAGCTTTGTAAAAAACTTTGACAACGGATTAAACTATTATCTGAAAACCTTCTTTGATGAAGAGGGACGTTCCAAATACTACAACAATTCTCTTTATCCCGTCGATATTCACGCGCCATCCCAATTGGTAATCACGCTGGACAAAGCCAATTTGTTCCAGCAGAATATCATGCTCATCGACAGGGTTATTAACTGGACGATAGAAAACATGCAATCTCAAAAAGGATATTTCTATTTTCAGAAACGACGACTGTACACCAATAAGATTCCATACATGCGCTGGTCGCAGGGGTGGATCTTTTATGCTTTAGCCTGCTACATCAACCA
Source organism: Chryseolinea sp. (assembly GCA_049840655.1). Lineage (GTDB taxonomy): Bacteria > Bacteroidota > Bacteroidia > Cytophagales > Cyclobacteriaceae > Chryseolinea. The sequence continues at coordinate 161,291 of JASGJX010000045.1, read as the reverse complement.
AACCCATGACGTAAATGAAAATTTGGTTTGACCTGTCGAACTCGCCGCACATCAACTTATTCTATGACCTGATTCGCGATCTCGAGCAGTCTGGTCACGAAGTTGTTATTACATGCAGGCCTTTGGCTAATACGATCGATTTGCTGGATCAGAAAGGTTTGAGTTACCAGATTATCGGCGAGCACTATGGGAAAAACATTTACAAGAAACTGGCCGGATATCCAATCAGGGTTTTACAGCTAAAAAAATATTTACAGGACAAATCTCTGGACCTTGCGGTTTCTCAAAGTTCATTTCACTCTCCTCTTGTAGCCAGATTGTTGGGGATTCCTTCAATCTATACCAATGATAATGAACACGCGCTCGGAAATGTTCCATCATTTATTTTCGCAACCAAAATATTACTTCCTGAATATCTTACTGCTTCAAAGGTCAGGAAGCAAGGCGCCGCTCAAAAGAAGGTTGTTCATTATCCAGGCGTAAAGGAAGGCATTTACTTATGGAGAATCGCTGAATCGATCAGACAGTTCAGGCAGAAGAACCTTAGTTCAGGAGCAGTTAAGATTTACGTCAGACCAGAGCCTCTCACTGCGCAATATTATAAGGGAGGTCTCAATTTTCTGGACGCGGCGCTTTCTGAGCTTCAGCATCAGTATTCAGTCATTCTGTTACCGAGAGACAAAACTCAATTGCTTCACTACAAGCAGGAAAAGTTTTCTAAAATAGTAATAGCAGAGAAACCCATACCGCTGGTAGATATCGCCAGGGATTGCTCGTTGTTTATCGGCGCTGGCGGTTCGATGACCAGAGAACTTGCCTGCCTGGGCGTGCCTACGATTTCAGCGTACCAGGACACATTGCTGGAGGTTGATAATTTTCTGATCCGACATGGGTTCATGTTCTACGAACCAAATATTACAACCGGGATCATCACGCAATACCTTGATAAGAATCTAAAAGCTAAACAAGCCAATGAATTAATGGACAAAGGCGAGATGGCCTACAATATGTTCAAGAAGGAAATCATGTCATTTAGCCGGGCTTCATAATGAAATGCTAAACTCACTAGTTTAAGAAGGGCACTGTTTACTATTTAAAAAGTTCAGTTTCGAATAGTGAGCTTTTCTTTTGCATAAACCAGGATCCAACGTCCTGATGATAACTCAACTGCCAGTTCTCAAAAGTTTCGACGACCCGCTTTCTTTCTCCGGGGTAGTCCTTCTCCACTACTACAAGCGTGTTGTCGTTTGGCTTCCAGTAACAATTATTGGAAAACGTTCCTATCAGGCTCGGGTTGTCGGCAGCGTATGTTTTATAATGAATCAGACTTTGGGTGTTGGTTTTCGCCATTACACAATTTTCTATCACCTTAATATCACGTGTTGTTGGTTTTGACTGATCGATTGCCAGGTGGCTCGAAAAGTTAAGGATGACGTTATTCTTTATTTCGTTGTTCTGAGCATTGTGAAGAAAGATACCTACCCATTGCCCATTGGCTACAGTGTTGTTGGCTACAATTGTGTGATTTGAGAAATCGTCCAGATAAATTCCCGCGGCTTTTCCAAACGCCTCATAGTAGTAAGACTCAACGCCGGTAAAGGCTCCTATCGCATTCAATACTATGTTATTTCGAATTACCCGATTGGTGTAAACTTTTTCCTTTGATCCACTGTACGTATAAATACCGCCACCATCATCTTTTATCCGACAGAATTGATTTACGAGATTATTTTCAACAACCACTTTATCACCCGTAAATTGAATGCCGCTGTATCCTGAATTGATAACGGAGTTGTTTTTTATTTCTACGTTGTCTCCGTTGACACAAATTCCAATACCCACCAAATCGCCCGACCTCCCCGACCCTGCAATGATGTTTGTATTCTTGATTGTACTGTGCTCAACTAAAACGCCATCGGCATCATATTCGAAATAGATCCCATTAGACAGAGCGCCATCTATACTTCCATTGCTGACTGCAATTTTCTTCACTGCTCCTCCATAAATAGCAGTGCTACCCTGAAAAGAACTTTTAAAGCGGGCGATGGTAATATTACTGCAATTCGTAATTGAAACGCCCGAAGTGTTTCCCCCTTCAAAATCCAGTGCAATTAACCTGATGTTCTGAACCTGAAGCATTTTTACATTGGCGTCGGCGTTGCTGACTTTAACCTTCAGCGCGGACGGCTTTTTATCTCCAAAATGTATGTAGAGCTTCTTTCCGGCAACATCATAAAACCATTCACCAAACTTATCAAGTGTACCCAGGTGATTTTGGAGAAAGTAACCGTTTCCGTCAACAGGCTGATAGGCATTATTATTTCCATGAGTGGAGAGCGCATTATAAGCTAACGTATTGCCTACATGCCCAGTAACCACCTGCCGGTCTATAATCCATCTGTACTTTCTTATCACGACCTCAGCCCCCTTCCATGAAGGAGTACCACTAAGCTGATTGTCTGTTATACTCTGGTTGTTGCTATGCTTTTCATAACTTAGATATCCGCTATTTGGAAACCTGCCCATTGCATGTATGACATCGTCGATGGTCAGTATGTTCAGGCCTGGCAGATCGAGTGCAGCGTAGTAAATATTGCCTTTGAAAGGCGTCCAGTTGTTGAGTGTAACCAGTCCGGTTAGAACAGGATTAGAGCCCTGTCCATAGGCAGTGAATGTAATTGGCTTTCCCGGCATGCCCGACACATTGGGCGTTAACGTCCCAAAAAAGGATTCGCCTCGTTTGAACAAGATCGAATCGCCCGGCATAAATCCTTTGAAGCTGTTGATCTTTGCAATAGTCTTCCAGGGAGTTTGCTTGCTTTGCGCCTGTTGCCCACTTCTTGAATCGTCGCCCATAGAAGAGGACACGAAGAACGTTCTTGCCGGGGAAGCGATAAAATGCAGCATAAGGGCCAACAAAAGAATCCCCTTCACCCAATTAGCTTTAAACATGAAGCCGTTATTAATTACCTATCTACAGTGCCTTTTCCAATTTAGTACAATTGCTGACATGTACTTGCTTTATCGTACTTCACTCCGTTCGAGGCGCCGGTTATTCCCCCAGCGACAGCACATATATCCGCATAAACATCGTCGCGTTTGCTGACATTTAATGAGATGAGGAGTCCCTAAGACGGGCAGTTAATTTCCCCGAATATTCGCATTTACAACGATTGCAGACCATCTCATAGCAATGTATTGACCCTTCAACAAAGGAAGAAGTTTAACGTGCACCGGTCGATGATTTCTAGTCGTGGATCTCTATGGTACCAGCTGTATCTCTCAGAACAAGATGGACTCATCATCCATCATCAATATCATATCAGGAATCAGATGCGCCGGCATACAGGGGGCAAATTGATAAATGCTTACTAACGATGAGATAAGTGTTGGACTACCCAACCATACAACTCTGATGTTGCCCCATGTTTACTTAAGTTAAGTGCGGATAATTTCCACACTTTACATTTTTTCTTTATTGATTTTACATTTAGCATAAACTTGTTTTCCCTGTCTGAAAAACTTTCCTATCTTCAGCAGCGATTACTTCTCTACCCAGAGTCTCCAGCAATCTCAATTGTTCAATCCGATAGCTCGTAGCCTTTATAACAATGACAAAAGTAGCTTTGATTGGCGCCGGCAAGATGGGTATATCCCATTTGTCCATATTAGGTGCGCATCCCGAGGTTGAAGTAGTAGGCGTAAGCGATACTTCAAAAATGGTCCTCGACGTATTTAAGAAGTATTCTTCGTTTCCCTGCTTTACCGAATACGAGGAAATGCTTGATCGCGCAAAGCCTGAAGCCGTTGTCGTGGCTGTGCCCACTAAGTTTCACGCACCGATGGTGAAGAAGGTGATGGAACAAGGCAGACATGTGTTTGCCGAGAAGCCGTTATGTCTAACCATAGAAGAAGGTAAAGACCTTGTTGAATTGGCCAGACAAAAAGGACTCGTCAATCAGGTCGGATATCACAATAAGTTTCTGGGAACTTTTCGTGAAGTCAAGCGTCTCCTCGATGGCAATCATTTAGGAGAGCTGTTTCATTTTGTGGGCGAATCATACGGTCCTGTTGTTACAAAACCTAAACAGGATAACTGGCGCTCTGATCCCAAAGAAGGAGGCGGTTGCCTCATGGACTATGCGTCACATGTCATAGATCTCATCAACGACATCATCGGTCCCGTCACAAAGGTCAAGGGCAGTCTGCTGAAGTCGTTCTATTCTAAGAATGTTGAAGACTCTGTTTTTTCTCTTCTTGAAATCAGTCCGAAGCTTTCCGGCGTGCTCTCCGTAAACTGGAGTGATGAAACCTATCGTAAGATGTCCACCACACTTACGGTCATTGGAAGCAAAGGAAAAATCATCTGCGATGCTACGCAGATCAAAGTACATTTTAAGTCCGGCGATTGCCCTGCTGGTTACAACAGGGGCTGGAATATCAAATACCTTACAGACTTCACTGACAATGTAAACTTCTATTTGCGCGGCGAAGAGTATTCGTCTCAGCTGGACTATTTTATAAAAGCCATTCAGGGAAAGGTACCCAACTCGATTAACACTTTCCAATCGGCGTGGCACACTGACAAAGTAATTTCCATGATCAAAAGCAGTTCGCACAATTAAACCTCAGCGTAACTATGGAGAGAATACTATTTGGTGACAATCAATTTTTTGCTGTCAATCACATCTCTGATGAGAAATCGAGAGAGCAATCGATCAGGTTCAAGCACGATACAGCCATCATTAAAACGCTTGATTATGCCAGGGATGCAGGGATCAACACTTTCATGTGTACGACTCACGACAGGATCTCCAACATTTGCGACTATATAAGAAAGCATCCGGAGAAATACAGTCAGTTCCAAATCTTCCCCTGCATGCCTTATGCACATAAGTATGCGAACGCCGTGACCGAGCTGGGCATTGTCGGGACACTGAAAGAGTATGTCCCTGGAAACTACTTCAGTTCGTTCTTCAAAGGAGGAGTTGCATTCCTTTCGAAAGATTACATGTCGATCATGGAGCTGTTGATCGACGCCGAGATGAAAATGTTCAAGGGAATAAATACGCCCGTAATCTTTTTACAAAACGTTATCACAGACCTTCTGCTGGGACTTGGCATGGTGGATGTTCTGAAAGCCTTCGGCACATACGTTGAAAAGAAGTACAATGCCGAAGCGGGATACATCACCATGAATTTGCCCAAGCTGCTTTCAGCGCTTAATGGTGTTGGTGTCGACAATCCTATCATCTGCACCTCTATCAATAAGATTGGTTTCAGAATGTCGGGAGGAAGAGATCTTTATGAAGAAGTTCTGAAGATGAAGCGCGTCAGGGTAATTGCCATGATGGTGCTGGCATCGGGAGCCATTCCGGCTAAAGAAGCTCTTGAGTACGTTTGTAATCTGCCTAACATTGAATCAATCCTTTTCGGTGCATCTTCGAAAGACAATATCAGAGAGACGGCAAGTTTGATTCATGAATACGATCACCAGTACCAGGAGATCCTGAACTCATGAAGTTAACCATTGTTGCCGGAGCACGTCCCAACTTTGTAAAGATCGGACCAATCATAAGGTCGATTAAAGAAGCTCAGCGCAGTAATGTTGACATCTCTTACAGGCTAGTGCATACCGGTCAGCATTATGACCGGAACATGAGCGGTAACTTCTTTGAAGAATTAGGGATACCCGATCCGGACGCTAACTTAATGGCAGGCGGTGGCACGCAGGCAGAGCAGACGGCCGCCATCATGATCAAGTTCGAGAAAGACTTGCTCGACAATCCGTGTGATGTAGTACTTGTGGTCGGTGACGTAACGTCAACCATGGCGTGTACAATTGTTTCCAAGAAGTTGTGCCTTCCCGTTGTACATGTAGAGGCGGGGATCCGCTCTGGTGATATGACGATGCCCGAAGAAATTAACAGGATCGTCACGGATTCTATCTGCGACGATTTTTTCACGACGACCGAAATTGCGTCGAAGCAACTCATAGGCTCAGGAATAAATCCCGAGCGGGTGCATTTCGTTGGGAATACGATGATTGATACCCTGTATCAGAACCTGGATCGCCTTAAGGTTCCTGCCATTTGGTCGCAGGCGGCTCTGGAGAATGGAAAATACTTTGTTACAACGCTGCATCGTCCGTCGAACGTTGATGACGTAGACAATCTTTCCAGCATATTGAATGTAATTCTCGGGAACACCGAACTACCTGTTGTGTTTCCTGTACATCCCCGTACAAGGAAGATCTTAAGTGGCATTGATTTCCGACACGAGAGGCTTCACATGGTGGAGCCGATGTCGTATCTGGAGTTTATCTACCTGGTCAAGAATTCAAGAGCCGTCATCACAGACTCCGGCGGGATCACCGAAGAAACGACAGTTCTGCAGGTACCCTGCCTTACGCTTAGAAATTCGACGGAGCGGCCAGAGACCGTTACCATCGGCTCGAACGAGTTAATGGGAAACAATCCGCTGAATATGATTCCGCTTCTTAATAAGCTCAAGGAAGGAAAGTGGAAAAAATCTTCCATTCCCTCGTTGTGGGATGGCAATACATCCAAACGTATTGTTGAGCACCTTATAAGAATCTATGGAGGCGTTGGTAACTCAAGACTCAAGACTGCGGTGAAAGACATTACTGTCCCAACTTAGCAATTTCTTTACGCGCCGCTGCCAGGTCAGCCTGAAATGTCTTATTGGCCTGAAGGCGCGCAAAGGTAGCTGCGCCCATCACCCTGCCCGCTTCGACATCACTATGCCAGTGAACATCGCAGATCACCCTGCTCTCGCCGAACTCATAGCCGCGCTTGAGAATGGCATTCATCTTTGAAGGAAACAATTCCGTAAACATTAGCGCCCACGCCCAGCCAATCGCTGTATGACCCGATGGATACGAGCCATCCTTGCGCAGCTGTTCCTCGTCGGCGGGCGTGCAGGTCTGCGTATTGTTCACCACGAAGGGACGCTTGCGCTTATAATGATTCTTTGCCGTATAGGTCGACAACGCCGCATCGGTAAGCATGCGACGCATGAGCAGATACAAATGCGGCGTCTTGGCCTCGCTGATCTCCACTCCCACCGTCGACTGAAATGATAACGCGGCATCGGGAAAGTACAGGTATGCATCATTAGTAGCCTGTCTCAGACGCGTCGTATCTGTTTGTCGCGACGCAACGGCTTTTGACGCGTAATCCTGATCGGCCAGGTATGCGGGAGAACCCTCTTCCGGTGGTGGCGCGACCAACGCCAGGCTGTTAGGCAGATCTTCTCTCGACAGATAGCCCTGGAGGAGTCCGGGACCAATCTCTTTTACTTCGGCTAATTTCGACGGCGCACCCGATTGACAACCGATGCAAAGGGCGATCAATAAGACGACGGCGAATTGGAAGGGACGGAAGAGGCGGATAGTCATAAGAGATACGTAAGAGGGTCAGTATGTCATGATAGCCTTATTCATCAGCAAGACCAGGCTATAACGAATATAATGAATGGGTGGCTGATTTTGAAAGCGGTCATGCCTTTAGTCCTGGGTCTTTAGTCCTCTGTCGTGAGTGGGTCTTGAGTAGTTAGAGTCAATAGTCGCCAGATCAACGTTGAGCGGAAGAATTATGATGGTGATAGGAGCTTCGTTGGATGAGGCATGGGAGGTGTGGCTCTGCGTTTTGTACTTCGATGTTAGTGTGTGGCGATCGATTATAGCGTAGAAGCTAAGTGTAGAAGCTTATGATGGTTAAATCCAATTCGGGGAGGTACACGGAGGTTTGGAGGTTTGAGGCGTGCTTTGATTTGGAGGGGTTGTTCGTTTGCTAAGGTTTCATCTTTATGATTTGGTATTTCATAGCGTGTTTAATTCCGAGGCATGGGAGGTGTGGCTCTGCGTTTTGTACTCCGATGTTAGTGTGTGGCGATCGATGATAGCGTAGAAGCTTATGATGGTTAAATCCAATTCGAGGAGGTACACGGAGATTTTGAGGTTTGAGGCGAGCTATGCTAAGTGAGTGTATCGCTCGATCACAGTTGCATTTGGGACGTGTTGTTCTTTGTAGCCTGTTTAAGTCCGAGGCATGAGAGGGTGTGGCTCTGCGTTTTGTGCTCCGATGTTAGTGGGTAGCGATCGATGATAGCGTAGAAGCTTATGATGGTTAAATCCAATTCGGGGAGGTACACGGAGATTTTGAGGTTTGAGGCGAGCTATGCTAAGTGAGTGTATCGCTCGATCACAGTTGCATTTTGAACGTGTTGTTCTTCGTAGCCGGTTTAAGTCCGAGGCATGAGAGGGTGTGGCTCTGCGTTTTGTGCTCCGATGTTAGTGGGTAGCGATCGATGATAGCGTAGAAGCTTATGATGGTTAAATCCAATTCGGGGAGGTACACGGAGATTTTGAGGTTTGAGGCGAGCTATGCTAAGTGAGTGTATCGCTCGATCACAGTTGCATTTTGAACGTGTTGTTCTTCGTAGCCGGTTTAAGTCCGAGGCATGAGAGGGTGTGGCTCTGCGTTTTGTGCTCCGATGTTAGTGGGTAGCGATCGATGATAGCGTAGAAGCTTATGATGGTTAAATCCAATTCGGGGAGGTACACGGAGATTTTGAGGTTTGAGGCGAGCTATGCTAAGTGAGTGTATCGCTCGATCACAGTTGCATTTTGAACGTGTTGTTCTTCGTAGCCTGTTTAAGTCCGAGGCATGAGAGGGTGTGGCTCTGCGTTTCGTGCTCCGATGTTAGTGTGTAGCGATCGATGGTAGCGTGGAAGGTTATGACGGTTAAATCCAATTAGGTACACGGAGGTTTGATGCGTGACTTGTGAAATGAGCGCGCGGCTCGATTAGAGTTAGCTTTTGGAAGGTATTGTTCTTCGTAGCATGTTTAAGTCCGAGGCATGAGAGGCTACGCCTTCTATGTGCGCTCCGACTAAACAAAAGCCCCTGCCGGGGCTCCTTCATTATCAATTGTAAATTCTATTCCGTCCGCAGGGTCTTCACCGGATTGAGTTTCGCCGCCTTCATGATCGTGATGCTTGTGGTTCCGATGCCAATGCCGAAAATGGCCAGTGCGCATAGCGCTACCGGTAGAATGCCCACACTGATCCTGTATGCATAGATCTCTCCCAGCAGCCACTCCATGATATAATAACCGGCAGTCGAACCAAGCACCATGGAGATCACCAAGACAATCCTGAATTCCCGGTTCAGCAAACTCACAATATTATTCACCGATGCACCAAGCGTCTTCCGTACCCCTATTTCCTTCGTACGCTTCGCTACATTCAGCGATGCCAGAGCGAATATGCCTGATGCGGAAAGGAGACCTGCGAGCACCGTAATGAACAAAAATACCTTTTGCAGATTCCCGTTAGTTTGTCTCGCGTTGCCCAGCACTATCTCGGTCTGATAATAACATTCGAATGGTTCGGTTGGAAATACTTCCTTCCATTTATTCTCAAGGTATGCGCGGGTATCGGCCAGGTCCACTACTTCGGTCTTTACAACCATCGTGACATATTGATTCTTCCCTGCGGGATAGAATACAAAAGGCTCAGGATCTTTCGAACGATGTATTGCGTCGACGTGATTTTCAACGACACCCAGGATGATCCGCTTTTCATTGTGAAGAAAGAGTGTTTTCTCCAGCGCACCCGTTAATGCAAACTTTTCAAGATACGCTTTGTTTACGATCACACCCTCCTTCTGATCTGACTCATTCTCAAGATTGAAGTATCGGCCTTCCGCGAGCTTGACACCCATGGTTTCAAAGTAGTTCTTACCAATACCCAGCGCACGTACATCGTAAGTGAACGTATCCATGCGAACAGGTGTCTGATAACTATTGCCCAGGGTTCCATCACATACACCAACGCATATGATTTTTCTGTTGGAAGCGATGGCCGTCTTCAGGGCTTCATACTGTGTTTCCCCGGAAGTATGAACAGTGATGATCTGATCGCGGTCATATCCGAATTGAATCTTCTCCTGGAAGCGCGCATTGCGAATAAAGCTTACTCCGCCAATCAACACCAGCACTGACAATGCGAACTGAAACGCGACCAGCGAATGACTCAGCCAGCTTGCACCATCCGTCTTCACGGTTCCCTTCAGCAGCGCGGTTGGTTTAAATCCACTTCCCGACAGTGCCGGGTAGATCCCTGCAATCAATGAAGTAACGAACACGAGAAGCAGTAATGCTATCAATGAATTCAGTCCGCTTAACTGGCTCAGGCTAAATTCTCCGAGCCACATCGCCGAGAAGATGGGAACGATCAGTTGAGCTATGGCTATAGCCACCACAACCGAGAGACAAATCATGATGAATGTTTCCAGGAGGAATTGCTGGATGATATTGCGCCTGGCTGCCCCGATAGCTTTGCGAATGCCGACTTCCTTCAGGCGTTTGGTGGTCATGGCAATCGATGTATTGGTCAGGTTGAAGCACGCAATCAGCAGGATCATCAGAGCCAATCCGCTAAATACAATTATGGGTGCCATATTGATCCGCGCCTGAGTCCAGCCGTAACGCAGATCGTTATCGCCGTATACATGAGGTTCTTTAAAAGGAACAAGCTCGAAATTGTCGATCACCATATCGGTGCGCGCTTTATTCCTTATGGGAACATATTTATTTAAGGCTTTGGATACGCTCGCTGCATTCTGAGCTGATGCAACTTTGAAGAATGTCGACGGGTTGCGCCAGTCGTTCCAGTCGCCGTTGCTGATCTTGTTCATCGCCATAAAATGCTCGAACCTCAACATCGCATCGAATGGCAACGTGGTGTTGATCGGAATCCTTTTCACTACACCTCCCACAAACAACCTGAACTCAGATTCATTGGGTCCTTTGAACGTCATCATCTTGCCGACGGGGTCTTCGTCGCCGAAATATTTTTTAGCAAGCTTCTCTGAAAGTATGATGGTGTTCTTTTCCTTGAACGACTTAGGACTGCCCGTCACAAACGGAAACTCAAACAGGTCGAAGAACGTGCTGTCCGAAAAACAAAGGTACTCGCTGAAAGCTTTGTCTTCGTAGCGAAGCGCACCGCCTCCTGATATGAAGCGCATATAGCTTTCGACACCTGCGATGTCTTCCGCAGCAATGGGTGCCATAATCGTTGGCGTCTGGTGGTCGCGCATTGGCTTGCCATCAAGGTCCTTCGACAAAGTGTGCACGGCAAAAATGTTCCGCACTTTAGCATCAGCGTGAAAATTGTCGAACTCAATGTTGAAGGCGATAAAGAGATATGCAGAGATACAACACGCGATAGATACTCCCAATCCCAGGACGTTGATGATAACGTAGTTCCTATGCTTCATGAGGTTTCTGAAGGCGACGAGGAGATAGTTTTTGAACATAACTGGTGATGTTGATTTCAATGATCCAATCTAAAACATAGCCAGATTCCAATGAACTTGTTTTCAGCTAGTTAAGGAGATGCATTTAAAGATCATGCGTTCACAAATGAGATGGGGTGACCGATTTCGGGCAGAACGGGCTACTTCGGAAAAGCTCGGATTCTACTAACAGCACCCTCAAAAGCTTTCCATACTATCACAGCGATAAGACCGCAGATAAAACCTGCGAGAAACTCCTTAAGGATGTCGGCCATCGATGGAAAGAGATGCTCCAGGTAACTAATATTATGAACAAGAATACCACCTGATACAAAAAGTAAGGCCAGTGTTCCCACAAGACGGAGGAGTTTGATGATGAGTGGCATCAGCCACAATAATCCCCTTCCTGCGAAGTCAAGCAGACCCGCCCCGCCGGAGCGTTTAACGAGTTTATATCCGATGTCGTCCATTCTCACGATCAGGGTGACTACACCGTATACCCCGACCGTTGCGATCAGCGACACGACAGACACAGTCAGTATCCGTACTGCCAGAGTTTCTTCTATTACCGAATTAAGTGCAATGATGACAATCTCTGCGGAGAGAACGAAATCAGTCACGATGGCCGACCTGACCTTTGCTTTTTCATCAGCCGGCTGGCTCGCCGCCTCCATGGTTGCCTCACCCGTCTTCCTGGCAAGCCGGTGCCTGATCAGTTCAATGATGCTCTCCACGCCTTCATAAGCCAGATAGCAGCCACCGGCGACGAGAATAACAGTAACAGCAGTGGGCCAAATAGCGGAGAGCGTTAACGCAATGGGTACGATAATGAGTTTGTTAATCAGCGAACCTTTCGTGATCGCCCATAGAACAGGCAGCTCCCGGTTGGCGAGAAAGCCTGTTGCCTTCTCGGCGTTGACTGCAAGATCATCACCCAAAATGCCAGCTGCTTTTCGTGTCGCGATCTTGCTGGCAGAAGCAACATCATCCATCAACACGGCCAAATCGTCAAACAATGAAAGTATCCCGGATGCCATTACTGCCACTTAAAACTTTAGTGAATATCGCCGGTAATATACGCAGAACAACCACCATACCGGTGGGACTGGCTGCCTTGCAAGGCATGGTTACGTCACTTCTTAAGGCAGATTACTACAAAATACGTATCTTCATACGCTGTTTCGTGCAGCGGACATTATCGCATGTTACTAAGTGCAGGACCGTTCGCCTCATACATTATAATACCTGTTGTTTGAAATCCCCGTTTCCCATGTGTCGAACCTTCAGCTTAAGGATTGCAGGGCCTGTCATGATAAATTCCCTTCGACGGATGTACCTGGTAATGATCCTGCTTGTGTCAAGTGCGATAAGTGCTTTGTCGCAGACGTACATTGGTCCGTCGCTGAACATCGGCAACATGCTGAAGTATACACCGCTGACGTCAGGTGTTGGCAGCACACCTCTGCCTTCCGGAAGTATCGTCCTTACCGTTCGAAAAAACTTCGGAAATGATTGGGCGACGTTGTTCGGTGCGAACATTGGTATCATTGGCTATTCGATGTGGGTCGCTCCTGAAGACACGTTAACTTCAGAGTATCCGGCCGACAAGAGTCGCTTTCCGGAATACAGTATTTTCTATGGAGGACTTAATGCGGTCATAGGAAGGTCTTTTAACATTGGAATCAGGAAAGTGCTGTTTGGTATTGGCGGAGGTGGCGTATACTCGTATTCGGGAGTGTCGGTCAGTAATGGTTTAGGCGTAAGGGACAGTGATGGAACGTTGTATGAAACGTTTCATGCTGACATTGATCCGGTGAATGGATTCAATGGCTTCGCTAAAGTAATCATGCAGATATCTGTTAGTCCGCGTGTAGCCCTGGGATTTGAATTCTCCAGGCATTTTTCATCAGTACTGAAGGGCAGCTTTCAGTTTTATCACACTATGCAATACACGTCGGGACAGATATCACTTTACCAGACGGAGGCGAGTATGGTGTGTCTGTTTCGGATCTCGAAGTAAAGGCGAACGCGTTGTTATCAGATTCGAGTGGTTGTCAGTCTTACCTGAAACAGGTAGTTGCTTCGCGTGTGTCGTTACCCGGAGGCAAAGGCGGGAAGAACTCCAAACCGCGATGGCGCAGAGACGCGAAGATGCGCAAAGAATTTTTTTATCACTGCGCATAGGAAGGTGTTAACGTTGGTTTCCACGTTGGTTGTGGTTCTCTGTACGGATTGGAAACTATTAATTCAATGTTCACTGCCACTTCTTCGTACTATGCGGGATGCCGAGACACCCATCGAACCATACAGAATTGATGCGCTCGTTACCGATCGTTGAAATCTTTACGACCAAGGACACTACGATTGATATGGTGGTCCTGTTATGCATGGACAATCGGAAACGCGCATCAATCCATCCGCTTACCACTGAACACCAATACGTTTTTAAGTTGTCACAGATCTCCTATCTTGATTTAAAGAACCTTCGTCACCAACGAGAAAATATGAAATCACAATTACCAATAGTCATTGCGTTGTTCTTTTGTATTGCTGCTGCGTCAGACCAACCCGCTCATCAATCTTTTCGCGAAGACTTCGACAGCGACTCTCTCAAATATTTCACATTTGCATCTACGGGTAATCGCGCAGATTTCACCCGAAAGTATGGCGTTCGTTCCTCTAAAGAATCAGGTACGCGTGTGCTGTCTTTCAAGATCGATCCAGCTGATCCTGCCGGCGCCGGTCGCGGGCCTGAGATCATCTCCAACGAGTATACTTACTACGGTACCTACTCGGCCCGGATCAAAGTACCTGATGTTCGGAAGGAACAGCCCAATGTGGGTGCTGTGGTTGGCTATTTCACTTATCACATGGACGACGTCCAGGGCCTCAGTGAGATCGACTTTGAATGGCTCATCGCCGATCCTACCGTCATCTATGTAGGAACCTGGACAGGTCCGCAGGGTGCACTGAAGCGAATCGGAAGAACCATTAACATGGCCAACGGAACCATATATGAAACCACCTATCGCGAAGGCCATCAGGGTGCACGCACTCCACTCACCGGACTTCAAAACGAACCTCAAACTGTCAAGGCAATCGAAGGCTATGATGCATCATCAAAATTCTACACTTACGGATTCGACTGGCACGCCGATCGCCTGCGCTGGTGGATGCTTCACCCGGTCACCGCCGATACCGTTGTGTTGTGGGATTATCGCGGATCACAACGGGGCATACCTGCAAATAAGTCGCGGTACAGACTCAACTTCTGGCATACGAAGGACTGGTCGGTCGTAACGAATCCCAATTCACTGGAGAAGCCGTTAAAACCTTACGAGCTCGAAGTGGACTGGATGAAATACGATGAAGCGAAGGATTGATGACTAACTGAGCTTCCCGGCACGCAATACTGATACAAGCCTCCGGGTCATCAACGTACTGCGTAACATCTTTTTTCTATCTTCGTCAACATTCACCTACAAATCGAATGAAGGTATTCATCGCATTGGTCATCATACTTTCTTTATTTTATTCCTGCAGTAAGTCTTCAAAGCAGATTGGAGAATCAAAAGGAATTAATCAGCAACAGGTAATTGCAGGTGAATTGCCTGACCCTTCGATCATCCAGGTAAACGACACGTACTATGCCGCTGGATCGTCCAACGACTGGGGACCTGTCTATCCGCTATACAAGTCTTCCAATCTTGTCGACTGGTCATTCGTCAACTTTGCTTTCCGGGAGCCTCCTGCCTGGACGATGGGAAGCTATTGGGCACCCGAGTTGTTCTATCGCGACGGGACTTTTTATTGCTATTATACTGCTCGCCGGAAGGATGGTGTTTCCTGTATCGGAGTGGCCACTACAAAAAATATTGAAGAAGGCTTCCAGGACAAAGGAATGATACTTGAATGGGGCAACGAAGCCATCGATGCGTTTGTATTCAATGAGAACGATACGTTGTATATCACGTGGAAAGCTAACGGGCTGACACAGGGAAAATCGATTGAGATCATGGGCGCAGCGCTTACTTCTGACGGTCTTACTGTTGATGGTGATCCCTTTGTGGTGCTTACGGCCGAAAAGGACACGTGGGAAAATGGCGGCATGGAGGGACAATGCATTGTAAAAAATGGTGACTATTTGTACTTGCTTTATTCAGGCAATTCATGCTGCGGCGGTTCATGCAATTATCAGGTGGGAGTTGCCCGGTCGAAAACCATGAAGGGACCCTGGGAGAAGTTTAGCAGCAATCCGTTGATCAAAGGCAATGCCGATTGGAGGTGTCCGGGACATGGAACGGCTCTGAAGAGTGGGAACCAATGGTATTACTTATACCATGCCTATAATAGATCGGGGTTTCCTTATCTCGGAAGGACAGTGCTTCTCAGTGAGATGTTCTGGGACGACGATTCGGGATGGCCTCGCTTCAATACGGATGGCCGCGATTCTTCCGACGTTCTTTTAAAGAACAACGTGATTGATTCGTTTGATTCAACAGCATTAGCGGCGCAATGGCGTTTCAATATCCCCGCCTATACGATTCGCACAAGTGTGGCTAACGGCAAGCTCACGATGACCGAAGTTGACCGAAAGGGTCATGTGGGATCGGCCATTGGAATAAGCCCTGATGATGCAAACTTCACCATGACCACAACAATTAGTCAACACAACAACGCCCTTAAGGGATTGGTGCTTTACGCCACCTCCGACAACGCTTTGGGTATGGGCGTGAAAGGCGACTCGCTTGTGCTATGGAAAGTTCTCAATGGCAAGCGGGCTGTTCTCAACAGCCTGCCTATTGACAATAAGAATCAATTGTTGCTTAAAGCAGATATTGAACAGGCACACGTGGTAACGTTTTCTTACAGCCAGGATGGAAAAAACTGGAATGCTGTCGTCGATGCCAAAGCACAAAGTAAGTCATTGTCAGGCGACAACCTTGCCTGGTGGTCCTGGGGCATAAGGGCTGGATTAATGGTATCCGCAGATTCACACAGCGGTGATAACAAAGCAGCCTTTGATGACTTTGCACTCTTATATCATTAAGAGCCGCGGAACGTGCCCTGAAACGTTCCGCGTTGTTTAGCACCTCATTGTGAGTCCTTCACTGTTGGCCAGTTCTCGTCTGTCTTCCTGATCAATTCAGCCTGGTTCTCATTCCATTCTTTTTGTACCTGCTTGTTG
Source organism: Chryseolinea sp. (assembly GCA_049840655.1). Classification (GTDB taxonomy): domain Bacteria; phylum Bacteroidota; class Bacteroidia; order Cytophagales; family Cyclobacteriaceae; genus Chryseolinea. The sequence goes on along the minus strand of JASGJX010000045.1, from coordinate 144,776 downwards.
TAATTGAAATACAACCTATCATTTACTATGGACCATGTTTCAATTTGCGTAGGTGCCTTGTGCCCCTCCGCTGTTCCAAAAGCACAGTAACCACCGTACTGCGGAGCATACCTGACAGGATCCTTGATGAACGCTGCTTTATTTTCGTCGCTGACGAAGTGCCATGTTCCGCCATTCCATTCGTAGCTGATGTCTTTGGAGCCGGGTACGGGTTTGTGTTCTTTAAAAAATGCTACGGGGTCATAGCCGTGAATTGCCCCGTTGTCGGTGACAAACACCGGCGACTTCTGTGACCACGCCATTAAACTCGCGGTCAGTAACATTAAGATGACAAGCAATTTCTTCATGTGTTTTGTTTTTGCTTGTATAGACGAATGGTTGTGGACTTCCTTACAGGGAGCTAACTAATTTTCAGTGACTGCGGCCTTGCTTTCCCGGATTTTAAATTGTGTTGACGGTTCGCTGTAGCTTAGTTCGCAGTGCCTGACGAGGAAATGCAGGATGGTGGAGGCAAGGGAGTTATAGAGTTTTGGTTGCGCGTTGATTTGGAAGGCGGTCACGATTGCTATAGTTGATTTTGAGTGTCAGCATTTTATAGACAGGTTAAGTGCGAGGCATGTGAGACTGCGCCTTTGCTTTCCCAGACTTTAAAGTCGCTGTTATTCTCGTTGTAGGTTGATGTGTAGTGCACGACGAAGAAATCCAGGATGGTGGAGGCAAGGGAGTTATAGAGTTCTGGTTGCGCGTTGATTTGGAAGGGCGGCACGATTGCTATAGTTGATTTTGATAGTCAGCATTTCATGGGCGGGTTAATTCCGAGGCATGTGAGACTGCGGCTTTGCTTTCCCAGACTTTAAAGTCGCTGTTATTCTCGTTGGAGGTTGATGTGTAGTGCACGACGAAAAAATCCAGGATGGTGGAGACAAGGGAGTTATAGAGTTTTGGTTGCGCGTTGATTTGGAAGGGTGGCACGATTGCTATAGTTGATTTTGATAGTCAGCATTTCATGGGCGGGTTAATTCCGAGGCATAGGAGACTGCGGCTTTGCTTTCCCAGACTTTAAAGTCGCTGTTATTCTCGTTGTAGGTTGATGTGTAGTGCACGACGAAGAAATCCAGGATGGTGGAGACAAGGGAGCTATAGAGTTTTGGTTGCGCGTTGATTTGGAAGGCGGTCACGATTGCTATAGTTGATTTTGATAGTCAGCATTTCACGGGCGGGTTAATTCCGAGGCATATTAGACTGCGGCTTTGCTTTCCCAGACTTTAAAGTCGTTGTTGTTCTCGTTGTAGGTTGATGTGTAGTGCACGACGAAGAAATCCAGGATGGTGGAGGCAAGGGAGTTATAGAGTTTTGGTTGCGCGTTGATTTGGAAGGGCGGCACGATTGCTATAGTTGATTTTGATAGTCAGCATTTCACGGGCGGGTTAATTCCGAGGCATGTGAGACTGCGGCTTTGCTTTCCCAGACTTTAAAGTCGCTGTTATTCTCGTTGTAGGTTGATGTGTAGTGCACGACGAAGAAATCCAGGATGGTGGAGACAAGGGAGCTATAGAGTTTTGGTTGCGCGTTGATTTGGAAGGGCGGCACGATTGCTATAGTTGATTTTGATAGTCAGCATTTCATGGGCGGGTTAATTCCGAGGCATGTGAGACTGCGGCTTTGCTTTCCCAGACTTTAAAGTCGCTGTTATTCTCGTTGTAGGTTGATGTGTAGTGCACGACGAAGAAATCCAGGATGGTGGAGGCAAGGGAGTTATAGAGTTTTGGTTGCGCGTTGATTTGGAAGGGCGGCACGATTGCTATAGTTGATTTTGAGTGTCAGCGTTTCATAGGCAGGTTAAGTCCGAGGCATGGGAGCTGCGGCTTTGCTTTCCAGACTTTTAAATCGTGTTGATATTAGCTGTACTTTATTTCGCAGGGCTTGACGAAGAAATCCAGGATGGTGGAGGCAAGGGAGTTATAGGGTTTTGGTTGCGCGTTGATTTGGAAGGCGGTCACGATTGCTATAGTTGATTTTGAGTGTCAGCGTTTCATAGGCAGGTTAAGTCCGAGGCATGGGAGCTGCGCCTTTGTTTTCCCAGACTTTAAAGTCGCTGTTATTCTCGTTGTAGGTTGATGGTAGTGCACGACGAAGAATCCAGGATGGTGGAGACAAGGGAGCTATAGAGTTTTGGTTGCGCGTTGATTTGGAAGGGCGGCACGATTGCTATAGTTGATTTTGAGTGTCAGCATTTTATAGACAGGTTAATGCGAGGCATGTGAGACTGCGCCTTTGCTTTCCCAGACTTTAAAGTCGCTGTTATTCTCGTTGTAGGTTGATGTGTAGTGCACGACGAAGAAATCCAGGATGTCGGAGACAAGGGAGTTATAGAGTTTTGGTTGCGCGTTGATTTGGAAGGCGGTCACGATTGCTATAGTTGATTTTGATAGTCAGCATTTCACGGGCGGGTTAATTCCGAGGCATGTGAGACTGCGGCTTTGCTTTCCCAGACGTCTTCATCTCACTTATTAAAGTAACTAGCCGTACCGTTGATCCAGTCTTCTCTTCGGGGTGCGAAGAAGTCAAGGTCTACGGTTCCGTCGGCAAGGCTCCTGAAGCTGTGGGGAACGTTGGGAGGAATGATCACCACCTCCCCTGCCCTGATAATCATCACCGTGTCACCGATCGTCGCATGTACGCTGCCTTTCAGAATAAAAGAATACTGTTCATTCTCATGACTGTGCATGGGAACAAATGCATCCTTCTTCAACGTAAAATGACCAAACGTTCCGTTTTTGCCCGAAGCAGTGCGAAGCATGATTCCGCTCGTCACCTCCCTGGCTGGCATTTTGTCGATGGCGTAGTGCTGTACGTGTTGTGCGAATGCGAAATGAGTTGTGGTGATCGTGAGTGTAACGAGCAGCAGGTGGATTCTTTTTTTCATAGTCCGTTGTTTTGGTTGAAAGAATTTGAGTATGAGGAACAGCGTGAGAGCGGAGAATAGCGTGAAGGGCAAAGTGAAGACCAGTGCGATGGTGAAAGATAAGGTATCTCAACCTTACGGTTTGCCTCTTAGCCAACCTTCGACGGCCCGCGAGAAATCCGACACATCGATCGGGTGCCTGCTCGTGATCAAATTCCCATCAACCACAACAGCCTGCTCCAGGACCGTACCGCCGGCATTCTTCAGATCAACCTGAATGTTCCAGTAGCCCGTCAGTTTTCTTCCCTTCAGGATATCGGCTGATGCGAGAACAACCGGCGCATGACAAATCGCTGCAATCAGCTTACCCGACTTATTAAAATCCTGAATGAACTTAATCACATCCTTATCGAACCGAAGATTGTCGGGATTCCACGCGCCGCCGGGGATAAAGACCGCATCGTAGTCGCTCACCTTGATCTGATCTGCTGTGCGATCGAATTTGATCCAGCCCACGGGTTGTAAGTACTGGATGGCCATAATATGGGTCTTCGACATCTCCGGATACTGCAATCCATAGCGCTCGGGGGCAGGTACAAATTTCGGAGCAACGATATCAACCTTTGCACCGAGTTGTTTGAAGTACCAAACGGGACCGAGCAGCTCGATTTCTTCGAAGCCGTCAGCCGCAATGACAGCGATCTTCTTCCCTTTCAATACGGTCGAGTCCTTTACCGGAGTGAGAAGAAAGAACGCAGTGCTTCGTTGCCTGGTGCATTGAGCAACTGGGATACGGGCATGTTCACAGTTACCGCCGGAGAACCGAGCTGATTCAGTACACTCAGCTCGTGACTGGTCAGAGTTGTTGTTTTTACTTTCACTTGTGCGTGGGATTGGCAGGAGATAATCAGAGCTAATACAAGGAGGAGGCTAAAGCTATATGTTGGTTTCATCTTGTTTCGTTGTTTGGTATGTGTACTTAAATATTAGTGATTGGAATGATAACGCGGAGGTCATTTGGTCAGGACGCGTTAACCGCAAAATGTAAAACGATAAATGTAAAATGTAAAAGGATTTACAAGGGTGTAGATAGCGGAACCAGGCGATGCAATCCAGCCTGAAAAGGCTGCTTCTTAATACTCGTGTTCAGATAGTCGAGCACCGGCTGTATCGGAGGGAAGCCCAAATGATACTTAAACGCATCCTCACTCCTGAACTTCTCATAAGTCACGAATTGCGTCTGGTCATCCAGAGACTGCGCCAGCCCGTACGTTATTACTCCGGGCTCACTCCTGAACTGAGGCATCGCTTTATCATACGCCTTCGTAAATGTGCGTTCAGTGCCGGGCTTGCTATCAACAAAAAGCATGATAACAATTGGCCTATCTTCTATCGCAGGAGCCTTGCGCCATTCATCCTTTGAAAGCGGCGCGAGGTCCTTCAGGTAGTACGTCTTTACCGGACTGAACAGCGCAGTGCCTGACAAAGTGATGGTCTCCTTTACACCAGCGCTCTGAGAGAATGCACTGTAATTGCCTTTGCTCTTCCATCGTTCCAGTACCCATAACACGAAGGGTTGCTCCTCTTCCTGATACACTTCCGCCATGATATTATTTCCATCAGCGAGCGCCAGCTGTACGTACGTGCTTAAAGCTTTACCAACCTGTTCTTTGGCGTTCTGCTGCACTTCATATCGCGTAATGACAACGTACGTATCCTGAAGCTTGAAAGGTACATCTGCTGATTTTGGGTAAGCGTTGACCCATAGTGAACAGATTGTTGTCAGTGCTACTATCAACACCATGGTAAGTTCCAACGGTACTGGTATGCTACGCGTTTGTGGCAACAAGTTTTGTGCTCCAGGCACGTTGCTGTTATATAAAGTTTCCATCTTCTTACTTTGCAGCCTTCAACAGGACCTCCGACAGATGATGTGGTTGAGCAAGAAAGGGCGAGTGACTCGTATTCACCTCAAGCACCGTCTTGATTCCTGCCGCAGCAATCATTCGACCCTGCAACCCAGGTGAGATCACCACATCCTGCAGTGTCCTGATGTACACCTTATCGACTGCTCCGAAGTTCTCTTTCGTCAACGTGACTTTATTCGTAAAGGGAATCGCAGGCTCTGCGCGATAGTTGTTCACCACAAGTTCCTTCGTGACATTGTTACCATCGTTGATAAACAGATTGGTGAGCTGCTCCTTCTTTACATCGAGTGTTAGCTGATCAGCAGACGGCACGAGATTCGGACCGAGTTTTGAATCAGGATCGGAGTAAGCAAGATCCGTAAGCGCCTGACCATTCGCAGGCAGGAATGCACCTACATAAACAAGCTTGCTGATTTTGCCCGGGGTCTTCTCGGCCACATGAGTGATCACCATGCCGCCCATGCTATGTCCTACGAGTATAACTTTGCCATCTGCCTTCGACATACCTTCGATAACCTTGTCGCGGTAGACGTCCAGGCTCAGCGTATGTGTTGGCGTCTGATCCTTGCCGTGACCGGGGAGCTCAACGATAATTACCTTTTGTCCTTTCTTTTCCAGATCGGCCCGAACTGCATCCCATACATAAGGAGCCTGCCACGCACCGTGAACCAATACATAGGTGTTTGATTTTACGTTGGTATTGGTTTTCGCAGTGCTGTCTTCCTTACTGGTTGACGAAAATACTGTCATCGCACAAAGCGCTGATATCAGTGATATGAGTATGTTTTCTGTAATCATAAAATGTTGGTTGATGGTTAATAGTTAATTTCAATCACCGATTGTCGGTGCCGGCACATCGAAGCCATTCAGGATCATCGCAAGAAGACAATAGCCACCGACAAGAAAGAACAACTCGGCGACCTGATCTTTGCCAAGGACCTGAACGGCGTACTTGTAAGCAGAGTCAGGAACAACATGACCCCTGACCAACGTCTGCGCTATACTATGAGCGATGGACTCCTGATCATTCAATCCCTCCGGACAACCACCACTCGCCAGCGTAGCAACACACGCCTGTGATAGTCCAAAGGCCGCGCCCATAATCTCATGGGCATACAGCACGAAGCGCGAGCCGAGAGCAGCGCCTACCGTAAGAATGGCTACTTCACGGACTTTCTTATCGAGCTTTGCGTGGTTATCCAGTGAACGAATGAACGTAAGAGCAGGCACACCGAACTGCGGATAGTGCAGCATCGGCGGAAAAGGACCAATCAATGCACCATCCTGATCAGTCATGGTGACCTGTCGCTGGCTTCCGCCTACGAGGGCAGCCACACCGTCATGGACGGGACGCAGCTCCTCTGTAAGCCCGTCGGGGCGTATGGGGGTAATGCGCATAGGGAATGAGTTGTTTTAAGTTTGAAGTGTTGTTTTAAATAAGCGGGCGGGTGGTCCAAAATGTTGTACCACGGAGAGGCTAACCGCAAAATCGGAGAGGTTAACCGCAAAATGGTACCACGGATAACTTAACCGCAAAATGTAAAACGATAAATGTAAAATGTAAAAGTATAGTAGCGATAGTCATGAGTACTCGCTGACGGCTGTCTGCTATGTGTTAGTGAATTGTCCATCAATTAACACGAACGCCATGCGGCACAATTTTCCCGAGCGGTTAGCCCAGGCGTGATTGGTGCCGTTCTGAATGACGATGTCGCCCTGTGAAATCGTTGTCTCGCCTTTGTCCAGCACGAGCGTGATCTCACCCTCGAGAACGATACCGTAATCAACCGTCTTTGTCTTATGCATGAGCGGATGAGGTGCGCCCGCCTTTGACGTCGACGCGTGTTCACCGCCCATAGCCTTGAATTTTTCAACTGCATCAGCACCACTTAACTTCCTTATCTCTTCTCCTTCCGGTGGAAAATCAATCACACGGATCCGCGTTCCGCTTTGAGGCGGAGCAAGCACCAATCCTTTCTCATTATCTTCAAGAGGCTGATCAAAGATCATAGCCGGCGTTTCAGATGTATGCCATACTTCGATGAATGTTGGTCCGCCCGGCCCGCCAACCAGCTGTGTTCGGGTTGGTGGTGCGTTTGAAGTGATAACAGCTTGTCCATCGGCATCATGACCTGTCACGATGCGCCTGAAGGTTTGCATTTGTGTTTCCATATCGTGTAACGTGTTAAATGTTTTTGTTTCTTCTGAACACGAATACACCCAGGTAATGAAATACAACACCGATCGCCCACGCCGGCGTTGCCCACAGCGGCCATGGATATGTCGTGCTCGTCAGATACCAGATCAGCCAGATCGCGGGAACGCCGACCACAAATGAAAGAAGATGAATCCTGAATCCTTTTTTCAGAGACTCGAATGACTGGGGAGTGAGATTTGTCTGATAGTTCATAAAAGTGAAATTGGGGTTTAGAAATTTTCTTTTCCGATGTGTAAAGATTGCGTTAACACTTCCGGGAGAGGGGCGAAAATCATATCAAAAAGGGGTGAAAATCGTCCTGATTGAGTTTGCATCCGGATGCTGCAGTCGTCTTCGGTCAGTATCAATCGGGATCGCGCTCGCGTGTTGTTCTTTGTAGGATAGCTTGGTAGGTCTTAAGTTTAATCCAATTCGGGGAGGTACGCGGAGGTATTGAGGTATGATGCGTGCTTTGAGTTGGAAGGGATTTACGCTTGCTATAGTTTGATTTGGATGGGGGTGGTATTTCATAGCGTGTTTAATTCCGAGGCATGCGAGGCTGCGGCTTTGCTTGTGCGGACTTTAAAATGGTTTGTTGTTCTTTGTAGGATAGCTTGGTAGGTCTTGACGTTAAATCCAATTCGGGGAGGTACGCGGAGGTTTTGAGGTTTGATGCGTGGTTGATCAATAAGTGCGCGGCTCGATTGAAGTTGCCTTAGGAAGATGTTATTCTTTGTAGCATTCTTAAGTCCGAGGCATGAGAGGCTGCTGCTTTGTTATGATCCGCTACTAGCTTTTGTTTTTCCTGGCCCTTAGATACTCGATATATTCGCTTTGAATGGAGCCACTATTGACAAATCGTTCGAGCTTACAATTGAAGGTTTGTACAGCGAAGTTTAGTGCCTCCTGGTATGAATAGAATGATTTTGCCGTCCCAAACGGATGGTCAGGATCGACACCGTCAAATTCAACGATATCCGTAAACTCATTGCCGCCGTCATCGAATACGTCGTGATAACAAACATTGTATACATCGCCGTATGGCCTCTCTTTATAAATCCTCACCCATTGGATGGTTGTGTATTCACCCTGATCGGTGGTGCCGAGCCATTGCTCGACGGCCTTGCCAAGACTTAGGTTTGTTTGCAGTTGATCGAAATCCAGATAGCGCATAATGCAAAGTTCGGTGACCTTAACTGTAACAGCTCTTAGTCCGTTTTCACAAGGCGCTCGGTCGTGACGACGCCAGAGGCATCCACCATTTGCAGAATGTAAACGCCGGATTTCCACGAAGTGGTATTGATCTCAGAAGTTCCTTCCGGAAGATCAATGATCTTTGCTCCGGTAACGCTCCATATAGTGATTGGTCCTTTCTGCGTGTTTCCGTCGGCATATTCTAAGAATGCTTTATCACCTACGATCGGATTTTGTTGCATGGAAACGGCTTTGCGCTTCTCCTCTTCAACCGACGTAACGTCAAGCTGATAGCGGCGTTGACGCAGTAGCCATTGATACAGATTCGGTGAGTGATAAGCATTCGTGGTGTCATAGGCAGGGATCCAGGAGTCGTGATAGCGGTCTTCGTAGGTGGTAAAAATCAACTCCGCTGTTGGCACTGGCGTGGTGCATTGTTCGATTTGTTTAAAGGCGTTGAGTCCAAACGAGTACGGTATTACAGTATCAAGGCGCCCATGAAAGGCCCACACCGGAATTTTTCTGCGAGATATCTCACATCCTTCATAGCTGTCGTTAACTCTGGCAGCAATAGGTGCAATTGCCGCCAAATGGTTCATGCGATTGGTAACGCCCGCGGCATACTCATATACGCCCTTGCCACCGGCACTTAGTCCTGTCAGATAAATCCGATCGGGATCAGCCTTGTAGTGATCGGGGCCAGACAAGATGTGATCGATCAGCGCCGTAACAAAATAGGGCCATCCATAAATGTCAGTAAATATCTGTGGAGAAAATACCATGAAGCATTCCTTTACACCATCCACCGTAAAACACATGTCATGCCCATACCTGATGAGGGCAGGCGGACCCCAGGCCGTTACACGCTCGAGCTGCTGAGGTGTCCCATCACCACTCTCACCCGAGCCATGCAGGAATATCATGACCGGGAATTTCTTTTCAGATGACTCATAACCTGGAGGTAGATACTCAAGATAACCAACGGGTGCAGGCCGGCCACTGACAGCAAAGGACTTTGCCTTTTGTTGCGCCAATAGTGGCACCGTTAACGCACTCAGTAGAATGATGGAGAACAGAATTTTCACGGATGCACATTGGGTTTATTGAAGGTAAGAAATTTGTCGGAGCCGGGAAGCAGGGCGGTTAACCAAACAATAATCCTGTCATTTCCTTGGTTTGAATCCAATTGTCTATAAATTTGATAGACTATAGACTAAGTACTTCGATTATCGAACAGGCATAAGATATCTTTTAATGAAGATCCGGCATGGTGACTCATCACAAGCCGCTTTATCCCACCAAATAAAGTCAAGTCTTTGCCCGTCGTGAGTAAGTGCTGTTGACCTACAGGGTTATCTCTGTAAACGTGATTCCGATCGGTAATTAAATCTGAATGAAGGGGCTTCTGACATTTATCGTTTGCCTGGGTATTGCTGCGACCGCATGTGCACAAGGAATTATCAAGGGAAAAGTGCTGGATTCACTGCGTAGCTCCAGCGTTGAGTATGCCACTGTAAGCATTTACCATAGCGAAGACGGCAAACTTATTAACGGTCAGCTCAGTGATTCCACTGGTTCTTTTACATTTAGCCATGTGTCGCCAGGCAATTATTATCTGAAGATTGACTTTATCGGCTATCGTACCGCGACTATAAATAACATCGTAGTCTCCAGATCACAGACGACCAACCTCGGTGATATTACGATCGCCCCCTCTGTTCAATACCTGGAAGAAGTTACCGTTACCGGTGCAAGAGATGAAGTATTAAATAAGATGGACCGGCAGATATTCAGGGCGGAGCAATTTCAGTCAGCGAAGGGCGGCACTGCCCTCGATGTTTTGAAGAACACTCCATCGGTTACGGTTAATGCTGAAGGTGAAATCAGATACAGGGGATCCACGGGATTCCAGGTGCTGATCAATGGCAAGCCTGTAGTCACCGATGCGGCAACTGTCTTGAGTCTGCTTCCGGCGAACGGTGTGAAAAACGTAGAGTTACTCACAGCGCCATCAGCAAAATATGATGCGGATGGAAAGGCGGGCATCATCAACATCATAACTGAAATAGGGGTCGACGAGGGATTAACGGGCGTCGTAAATGCGCAGGTTGGATTGCCTAGCCTGGATAACTATGATAACGTCGACAATCCACAACGTTACGGGGCTGACTTCTCTATCAACTACAAAAAGAGGAAGTGGGATTTATCGCTCGGGGGAAGTTATCTGCAAAATGACATAGCAGGAAGGCGCGTAGGCGATGTATATACGATCCTTGGAAATCATCACACCTCCTTCCCTTCCGCGGGAGAAAGGAGTTATCAGAGAAGAAACTACACGACCCGTGCCGCAGTAGGATTTTCTCCGTCGAAGTCCAATTCGTTTAACGTCGGATTTTATTACGGCAATAAAAGTCAGTCGAGAAGAGCCGACATTGTTTATGACAACGTCAAGACAGATATTGAAACCGGTGAAGTCATAAGCCGGGCAAACTACTTTAACGGCAATATTGTAAAGAAGGAAGGTGACTTCTCTCTCGGCAACTTTGACTATACGCATACGTTTACCAACAAATCGACACTCACGTTGTCTGCTCTTTATGAACATGCCTTGCTGCGCAGCAATACCACAAACCTGAACACATCGCTCCTGGATCAGGCCGACACATCCGACTACGTATTGAATACCGGTGATAGTCCTTTGAATGGCTTCAGGATCAAGGCAGATTATGTGATCACCATAGGACAAGGAAAGCTGGAGAGCGGGTACCAGTACCGTTGGCAAAGTCAAACTGGCTCATTTCTTTACCTCGATGCCGTTCTGGGCACAGGTACTTATAAAGTCAATGACGAGTTTAGTGCCAATATTGACATTCAGAATCGCATCCACGGATTGTATACCCAATACTCCGGAAGCGCGGGAAATCTCGAATACCTGGCTGGTCTGCGCTATGAGTATGCTACACGGGTCTTCAACGCGGACAAACTGTCTACGGCCTATGATCTGGAGCTTTCCAACCTGTTTCCCTCAGCCAATGCGTTGTACACGTTCAACAAAGGCTGGAAGTTAAAGGCAGGCTTTAGTAGCCGGGTTCAGCGATCCACCAATAATGAACTGAATCCTTATCCGGAGCGCGAACACTCCGAAACATTAGAGCAGGGTGATCCTGCTATTCGTCCCGAGTTCGTATACCTTTCTGAATTGGGTGTGATTAAAGAATTTGAAAGCGGCACGGCGTTTCTAACGCTTTACAATCAGCGGATCAGGAATGTTGTCAATCGCGTGAACAATGTTTACAACGATACCATTCTGAACCGTATTTATACGAGTGCAGGTAATGCGTCACAATGGGGTGTTGAGGTAAGCGTGAATCTGAATCCCGTCAGGTGGTGGACGTTGTATGTTGGCACCAATGTTTACGATTATCAGATCAAAGGAAGCTTGTTTAACAATACCGTAGATGTGAACAATTCAGGCATCGCTTACTCATTAAACACCAATCAGACTTTTCAGATAACGAAGACGCTAAGCGCACAGTTGACGATCAATTACATTTCTGAACGCCCGACTGCGATTGGGGAAGACTCCCGGTTTATCAGTCCGAATGCATCGGTAAAGAAGTCTTTTCTGAAGGGACGTCTTGTCGCGTTGATTCAATGGCAGAACATCGGAATGGGAATCATTCCTTCCAACGAGCAACGGATCACGGCGCTGGGCACAGACTTTTACACGACGACGAATTACATCCAGGAGAAGGATGTGTTGATCGTGAATGTGAGCTTCAATTTTAATAAGCAGAACAGGAAGTTCAAGTTGCCTTCGAGTGAGTTTGGGGAGAGGGAGTTTTAGTTGTGGGAGGCATGGGAGAATGCGGCTTTGGGTGTGCGGACTTTAGAATAGATCGTTGTTCTTTGTAGGATGGGCTGGTGGGTGTTGACGGTTAAATTCAGGCTAAAGCAAAAGCCACGATAAAGACGTCAAGAAAAAAGTTGCTCATTCACGCTAACAATTGCTAACTAGGCAAGCATAAGCGATCCGTTATGAGAGTAAACCCGACTTTGGCAACCATGTTGTTCATCAGTCTTCTTCACGTAGGCTGCAGTGCGTTACGTGAGTCACCTAAATATCAGCTCAGCGATGGAAATTATTTATATAAACGTGAGGGGCAGAAATATGAAAAAGTGAGAGTGTATGTTGTTGACGACAGCGTCGGACTAAGGTCGGCTGCAAGCGGGAACATCATTCCAATTGATGATCGTCAAAAGCAGTACTTTCTTATGAAAAGTTTTGACGTCGATGTGACCACTACGCTCTTCAAATACCGTCCTGCAACCGAAAACCTTCCCCGGCAGCTTAACCCTGAATTCAACGGAAATGTATTTATAGGCTATAGATTCGATCGATTCACAATCTATCATGAGACAACCCCCTTTGGATCAGACCGTCATCATAAGCACTGGGCATTAACGGGAGGTGTGTTCGGAGGCTTCGGCTCTACGCAGGTAACTCCGTGGACCACGAATTACCGTACGCAGGACGAATACGGTGCCTTTATCCTGTCGCGCGGCGTCGCCTGCCTGATAGGGCTGAAAACAATAACGGTGGGGCTGGCCGTAGGATGGGACTGGATCTCGGATCGCGATCAGGACATCTGGATTTATCAAAACAAACCCTGGTACGGGTTAACGGTAGGGTTAAATCTGAATTAACAATTGGTGATCCAATTTTTTTAGTACCCGGCTGATGACTTTTCAAAAGTCTGGAACTAAGTAGAAAAGAGTTCTTCCGGATGATCGAAGGTTTAGTCGGGATTACCGGGTTAAATTGGCTTAAAAAAAAGCCCCATTGAAGGGGCTTTTCAATTTCCGTTCTTAAGTCAATTTACCTCCAGGGAACAATTGCGTCCCAATACATGGAGACAAAATAGATGGCGGCGCGCACCAGGCCGATCGTCAGCAACGTCTTGAGAACGTACTCCACTATCCAGCGTGTGTCGAGCAGGTACAGCCTGTGCTTGTCGATCAGTTTAACGATGCGCTCACCATAGCGTGGATCGTTGTTCTCCGTTGCGAGCTGAAGAATGCCAGCTTGTGCTCTCAGCATATCCGAATGGAGTACTGCTGTGGGCCAGGAGGTGATCTTTTTGCTCAGCATTTCTATGCGGTCGGCAATGGAATCCTCGGAGGAGTCGTAGATCCTGAACCACGCCTTGCGTATGCGTTTCCTTGTCCAGGTATTGTCGCGCACATTCAGTTTCACTTTGGGTCCTTTCCAGGAAGCGTCGGCTGGCATCCTGACGTGATTGTTATATGAAGCTGCGTCGCTTTTGCCGATGTAACCATCGTCGTCTGCGGCTTCGTATAAGGCGTGAGCCATCACGATTGAGGGGAGCAGTGTTGTGTTCCTGAGTCGGTCTTTGATGAACTGCCGGAATTTTCTGATGTAATCTTTTACTGTCATAGATCCATTTGTTGATCTTTTGATTTGTTGATCTTTTGATTTGTTATCAACAGGCAGGGTCTGTTGGATATCGTTTGACTATCGGTTTAATGGATAAGTTAAAACTCACTTAGTACTGGCTTCTTTTGAAAGCAGGCTAATCAGATTGATACCGTGAATACCGAGCTCGTCGATTGTATCCAGTTTCAATATTTTGATCAGTTTTGTCAATTTAGCAGCGTACATTGGATCAGTTGCGTAGCCGGAGCGCTGTATGGCAACGGCTTGTGCAGCAAAATCCTTTGCCTCGAACACACCACCTTTCATGTAGCGGAGATTGTTCAGCAGGAAATGAATTCTATCATCAAAAGAATCAAGGGCAGTTTGATAAACCCTGAACCAATCGAGAACTGACTTCATTGCGCCGTTTACAAATTCCTTTGTCAGCAATAGTACCTTCTCTCCTACCCATGCGTTGCCTGCCTTGATGCCGAAGTGATTGTTATACTTTGACGCCAGGAGACTGCCACCGGGAACGCCTTTCTTATCGGCGCTTTCGAGAATGGCCTGTGCCATCATCACAGAAGGAAAAAGTTTAGTGCTTTTCAATTGCTCAACTACATGAGGACCATAGCGAACGATATATTCTATGCGTGTCATACTGTCTGTGTTTTGGTTGGTGTTGATCCTCAGGCGTCAGTCGATTTTTTCTTCAAGCCATCGCGTGATACGAAAGCCAATTCGGCGGACTAACGGTGCGAAGAGATCGCCAATCATTTTAAACATCAAACAGATGATACCTCCAGCAATGGCATGAATGAAATAGCTGGTCGGACCGGTTTCGATAACGTGCGTGACAATGTTGAATGTCGCGCCAAACAGGAAGGCAATCCAATTGCCCATGCTGTCGTGGGAGTGATAGTTATGTTGCATGCGCGAATATGCGACATTATAAAACATGGCTTTTGGCTCCTTACGATTCGTTTTGAATCTTTAGCGATTTTGATAAAGATTGTTTTGTTAATCTCAATCTAATCGATCAATGACCGCAGTTTTTGAAGAACCATGATGAAAGCATACCGCGCACCTACTTTAATTTCACCATGGCAGCATAATTGCCGGTGGACCGATACATTTGACGATGGTCAGGATCTGCCTTGTTGTAAACAGATTGCCGACCCTTTCACCAATTCTTTTCAAATGAGGTTTAATCATTTTTTTAAAGGTTGGAATGCTCACGCCATACAGGGCAGCGAGCACTGCAAGTGTGCATGCTCTGATCATCGCCTGCTTTTCTGGTTTCAGTGAATCTCCTTTCGGTCTTTCCTCTTTTCTCATAGTTTATAATTGATTAAGTGTTAAAAATATTTCGAGGATAGAAGAAAACTCTGGAGAATGAACTCACCACATGCTCAACTGGATTCACCAGAAAGACGACGCAGATATCCTGTCATCAGCCTTCAACACATGCATCGTCGGGGATTGAAACTTTGGCATCGAACGCTTGAGTCAACACAACTTGCCGTAAGTCTCTAATTGAATTTAATACAATGGCGACAAATTGAACAAGTCACCTGCTCAATTTTTTTTGTGTCTATACTAACAATCGGTAGTTATAATGTGTGACAACATGGGTACTACCCTAACATGATCAAGAAAAGACTGGAGAGTATAGAGAAGTATAGAGCCGGTATAGAGAAGTATAGAGCGGGTATAGAGAAAATATAGACACACTATAGAGCAGCTATAGGAGATCTATAGAGAAATGCAGGCACGGTTTATCACGTGTCTTTTGTACAGTTTTCAAGGACTGAACTGTGAAGCATTGAATGGATGGAAATCTGCAACATGACTTTGCTGATCCTTCAGATGAATGAAGGATTTGAGTTTAAGAAATGAATGCAATCCGATAAAGGAGAATAAACAACATCATTGTTAATCAAAATCGCGAAAGAATCGAAAGGAACCAAAAACTGCCATTTTCGCTCTGTTATGTTTGTGTCAAGCAGCAGCTGATCATCCTGATAAACGGCCGTATCAATTGACGGTGTTGCTGCGAAACTAAACAATACTCTATGCCTAAAGTAGGAAACAATCCTATTCTCAAGAAAGTTAGTGGAATGCTTGGCGACACGATTGTGTTTCGTCAGGGGCCAGATGGTACAGTGATGTCGAACGCACCGAAAAAGTCAGGCATTTTAACCGATGCCCAGATTACGTTGCGGTCAAGATTCATGAGTGCAGTCAACTATGGCCGACGTTCGATGCAAAAGCCGGATGTACTAGCGATGTATGAAGCTGGCGTGGACAGAAAGCGAAAGTCAGCTTACACAGTAGCTGTGAGCGATTACCTATCTGTACCCAGGATCCATCAGATTGACGCCAAGCGTTATCTCGGTGCGGTCGGTCAGGAAGTTCACGTACACGCGTCTGACGACTTCAGAGTTCAAACGGTAGAGGTAGCTATCCAAAATGCTGCTGGTGCCGTAGTCGAACAAGGCGAAGCAAACCTTTCCGAGGAGCTACATCAAGTGTGGATTTACATTGCAAAAACGGAGAACATCTCTTTGGCGGGTACCATTATTACGGTTACCGCCAGGGACATCCCGGGCAATGTGGCGACACAAGCGCTGAAACTCTAAAGGAAGGATGCTAACGCACTAACGATCTTTCCATGAAATGCAGTCCCGCCCCTACGCGCCGGGGCGGGCTGCTCTTTCAGGCAAAAAACAAATCAATCAACATGAAGGACATTATTGACCTCATCTCCGGCAAGATGTTCGGAAAGGTCAAAGAACTAATAGACGAAATCGTGACCACCAAAGAAGAGAAGGAAGCTCTGCATCTGAAACTTCGTGAGCTGGAACTGCATCACACTGAGACTATGACGCAGACTCAGGTTGGTAACATTCAATCAGCAAGACAGCGCGAGGTTGATGTTATGAAGACCGGATCGCTGAATCTGACCCAGAATGCGCTGGCGTATATGGCTATCGTTGCCTTTTTTGCCATGACCGGGTACATCCTGGCTCATGGCATTGGAACGCTGGAAGCTGACGAAAGCTTTATCATCGGCAACCTTACCGGCATGGCGGCGGCCATTGCAAAAGATATCTATGGATATTATTTCGGCAGCAGTCGCGGAGATCATTTCCTCTTTCGGCGGCCTAAGGCGATCGCGAATTAGAACACAATCAATTTATTTCATCAATCATCAAAAAAATCCTTTACCGAAAACAATTATGGCAAAGATAAGAACATCACATAACCCACTGCTACACGGCGTAAGTGGTAGCATTGGCAAAACGCTCGTCATACGTCAAACGCGCCATGGAATCGTGCTGGCAAACAGGCCGAGTAAGCCCAGGCGCACGCATGAGACGCAAAGACGAACCCGCGATAAGTTTACTGATGCCGTCAACTATGCAAACTTACAGATGCGTCATTGGGAGGCAAGGAGCATGTACCAGGCAGCGGTGAACAAAAAGCTCACGTCGGCATACCAGGTTGCATTAACCGACTATCTCAGGTCGCCTATTGTACATAGCATTTGTACCAACGGATACAATGGAGCATCACGTCACGAGATCGGCGTGTTTGCAAGCGACGACTTTAAAGTTGCCAGCGTAGATCTGATCATCAGAGACGATACGCAGCAAATCGTCGAACAGGGCGCTGCAACACGTTTAAGGTGCCTCCGAAACCAGTGGGTTTATGTGACGACAAACGACCTGGCCGCGACATCGGGATTCACCATCGAGGCACGTGCGCGAGACATTCCAGGTAATGTCGGTTCTAAAACGCTACCATGTAACTCATCCTGTCTACGCGAACCACTGAGGTCAATTCAACCAACAACATCAGATCATGAAAAACAGAACACCGAAAAACAAGCGAGCGAAGAAAACTAAGTGTTCGAAACATAAACCACGAATAAGTCCACCAAGGCTTGAAGAGTTGCGAAAGCAGTTTGACTTGTTGGGCGAAGATGAGGATTGGAACGCAATCATTAATATCATCGAACCCTTGCTGAACCGTGACAATCCTGATCATTGGCTTCTCGTACAGCTAGCGGCGGCTTATCACGAAAAAGGCGACTATGGTCAGGCACTCATTCATAGTGCTGAGGCCATGTGGGTCGAGTATGATTGTCCCCTTGCACGTTGGGTCTTTGCCTATGCCCTTCTGTTACGTGGACAGGTCAAGGAAGCGATCGATATCCTGGAGGAATATGTTCAACAGACACCTGGCAAGATCGCCCATGGCGAATGTGGTGAAGGCAGTGCCTGCAACATGAACACTGCACGCGCAGAAAGTATTATTAACGATGCGAGACTTGTGATAGGTTTTGCTTACAGAGAGCTGGGTTACAATTCGCTGTTCCGGTACTATCGCGACGTATACAAGCGGCATGTCGATAACGGCCATGATACGATCTTCCCGGAACACCTTCTGGAGGATGAAGATTGAGATATCGAAGCCCACATCAAATCTACCATAATCATTAATCAATCGACTAAAACCAAATTACCATGAACTTAGCTAAACATGAGCCAGAAATAAACGAACCACCTTCAACACTATTAGTGAGCACTCCGAAAAAAGAAAAGAGGTTTCTTTCTATACAGGAGTTGATCGCCAAGGTAAAGGAGTTTACCATCGAAGTGTATGGTGGTGACGTGCACGATTTCGTTGTGGAGGAGATCCGGGATCATCATGGATCGTACGGGACTCACATTCAAGTAAGCTTTCAGCTTCCGGCCAGTCCATGGCCACCAATAGATTCGGGAAGTGAGCCTGTGTATGAAAAAAGAAAAAAAGCGTTCAAACTTCATTCGAAAACTGGCATCATCGACTCCATGCAAAATATAAAATAGAACAAAGGAGGTAATCAGGACCGGCCTGTAACAATCATCAAACATCACAACCATGGACACAAACAAATTACCGACAGGCGATGGCACCAGCGCCGTCGACGAGTACATCAAAATCTATATGAACTATCAAAACAGAATTCATTCATTCTACGATAAGGACGACTGGGAAGGACTCGTCGATTACATTAACAGTACTGAAAAGAGGATGGGCAAGAATCACTGGCTAACGATGCAACTCGCTCTCGCCTACATTCAGAAAAGGGACTATCCGCGTGCAAAGCGAAAGCTTGCGGAGGGGCTGAAACTTCACGATGACTGTGTGATGGTTCCGTTCCTGTGCGGAATAGTGTTCCTGGAGGAAGGTGATCGGAACGCCGCCATTGAATTCTTTAAAATGCTGACTAGCCTGAGTGTGGACAAGATCGTTGATCTGGCCTCCTGCCCTTGCTGCGCGGAAATGCATCAGGCACAAACACTTATAGCTGACAGCAATTTTCTATTGGCTGAGTGCTACAGCTATTTTGGATTTAATGATCTCGCGAAACAACACCGGAGCGTTCATCAAAAAGCTGTGAATAACGGAGTCAGGAGTTTGTACATCGAGGATACAGAAGATTAATCATGAGGTTTGAGATGCTGCAACGTTTCGATAGTTCCTGAATAGCCATAAGGTATAACATAGCATAGTGTTATTGCCTGATAGTTTATGTCTGGTTACCCATAGTTAATTGTATAAAATTTAGTGAAGTGAAGGACTGGCTCTGCCGGTCCTTCTTTGTTCAACTTATACAAAAGCATCCGGCGTAACTGCAATTAATGCTCAAAGCGGTCAAAACATCAATTTCCCTGGATTGTTGAGGGATTAGTCGCTTCCAGCGCCACACATTGACGCCAAAACAGGGATAAACATTAAAATACACCATATTTTGATGTTTGTGCAGAAGGATTTATCTTTGCCTTATGCCCTATGAACTCAATCCTGACCGGGACAGCCCGTGGAATGGACTGCCATCGTTGCCCCTGGACGCAACGCATTACCGGACGATAGAGATCTTTGAACAACTTGCAAAAGCAAAAGGGGCACTCGGACAATTACAAGGTCGCAGTATCGCCGTACCCAATCAGGGGTTGCTGGTCAATACCATCAGCTTACAGGAGGCAAAGGCATCCAGCGCTATAGAGAACATCCTGACCACAGACGACGAGCTCTATAAAGCGTATAGTGAAGTGCATAACGAGCAGCTCGACGGCGCCGCGAAAGAGGTATTGCGATATCGCGAAGCACTCTGGGCCGGACATGCCTATCTCAAAAACCATCCCTCCTTTGATCGTGACTATTTTATATCGATCTACCGTCAGATCAAACAAACCAATGATAGCCTCCGGCCGTCAGCCGCAAGAATTACCATCAGACAAGGCGGTAGCGGACCGAACGCCGGGCAGCCTGTCTATACTCCCCCCAGAGGAGAAGGAATTATCGAACAAAAGCTGGACAACCTGATCGACTTCCTCAACAACGAGGATGGGCCAGATCCACTAATCAAAATGGCGATCGCTCATCTGCAATTCGAAGCCATCCACCCTTTTCGCGACGGTAACGGGCGAACGGGACGTATCCTCAACATCAACTTTCTGACACAACAGGGGCAATTAGATTATCCGATCCTTTTTCTGAGTCGCCATATCATACAAACAAAAGACGAATATTATCATCGCCTGGCGGGCGTCACCCAACGCGGTGACTGGCAAAGCTGGATCTTGTATATGCTGCAGGCAATCGAAATCACATCGCGGATAACTTATTCGAAGATCAACGAAATAGTCGACGCCATTGATGGCGTTCGCGAAGCTTTAGCTAAAACTTCTATCACAAAACAAGAGCAGCTTATAACGATGCTGTTCATGCATCCTTTCACGCGCGTGAAACACCTTACTGAAGCCAAACTATATGCAGAAAACACAGCGCGAAAAAACCTGAATCAACTGGTGTCGATGGGTATACTTGAACTGAGAGTTTTGCAGGGGAATCATTACTATCAGAACCTTGAGTTGCAGCGGATACTTTCAGCATAAGAATCTGGTGTACGCCAAATTTTGGAGTACAAAACGACAAGCATCAAAGTCCAACCTTCTCGCGCTTGCTCCATACTTCATCAATGGGATCGCCTTTACTGCTTAAACCTTTGTGGCGCCAGTCGCCGTTCTCCATTGAAAAGTCAAACTGAAGATCTGTTCCAACACGGTTATTGTCGCGCGAGAAGAAGAGGATATGTTCACTGTACTTACCATTCTCAGTAGTATAGGTGCCACCACCGGTTCCTGAAAATTCCTTTGTCTCCACGTTGTAGGCGATCCATTGGAATCGTGTCCCTGAAAGAATCTTCATCGTACGTCGTGCGCCCGGATTCATCTGAGAAATCTTTCCATTGTTCATGCGGCCGGTGATGATCCATGCTCCGGCGAGCTTACCGGGTGTACCGTCATCGACACGTGCCCACTCCTCCCCTCTACCATCCGACGTTAAAGTCAGCTTCCCTGCCTGCAACGTATACCCTACCGGCACATCTTTACCCACGTTCTGTGGATTCTCCGAATCGAACTCGATCGTCTCAATTATTTCTTTACCACTCATTCGCCAGCGTCCGCCGGATGTCGAGATGAACTTCTTACTCTCCACACTGTACACGCTGACCGCAAAGAACTGTTCCGTATAGATCTTTGTCTTCTTCACGTCGGAGCCGGTTTCCCAGGCGCCTGGTAAGTCCTTCGATTGATTCTGTGCGTACAGACCCAAGCTAATTGCCATTGCAAAAAGCTGTATTAACGTAATGGCTGCTGTTTTCATCTTTCTTCAGTGGTGGGAAAAGCTTTCTGTTACCGGAAGTAAATATAGCAACCAGGGAGCGTTATCTGAGCTGGGTGGGGACGGTCAGGATTCTAATGGTTAGTCGTTAGGCAAACCCGAGCGTTGACTAACCGCAAAATGTAAAACAATAAATGTAAAATGTAAAAGTAAATGGAGGAGGCAAGAGCAAATTGAGGAGGCAAGCGTACACCAGGTAATGATCAGTTGCATCCGCATCCGCCGCCAGTCTTACCGCCGTTTGCACCGGAGGCGCCCTCGCGGTAAAGCTCAAAACTTGTTTCGAACTTTTGTATTTTTCTGGCAGCCAGTTCCATTTCTGAATCGTTGAGATACATCTTTTGATACTCCTTAACCGGCACACAGCTCAACGCAACAAACGATGCGCTGATTATTTTTAAGTATTTTAAGTGCTTTCTTTTCATGCTATTGCATTCAAATTTATGTTTCTGGAAGTATGGATAACGTCGTTGTCATCGATAATAATGCAGGCAACGCCTTTCATTTGATCAATCATATTCAATCCAGCATTGACTCCCATTACTGTAACCGGCGTGGCTAAGGCATCCGCCAGTTCTGCGGTGGGACACATGATCGTTACACTCTTGATGCCACTCACGGGAAACCCGGTCTTTGGATCAATGGTGTGAGAGTATTTCACTCCATCGATCATGACAAACTTTTCATAGTTGCCTGAAGTTGCAACCGACGCGTCGGTAATGCGAACAGACGCAAAAGGAAACGTGCGACGGTCGGGGTCAGCGATGCCAACAGTCCAGTCGGACCCATCCGGTTGTCTACCCCATACGGTTAAATCGCCAGCAGCGTTGACGATACCACTCTGTACACCTGCCTTCAGCATCATTGTCTTAGCGCGATCTGCTGCGTACCCCTTGCCAATGCCTCCGAATCCTATGCGCATGCCTTTCTTTGCAAGGAACACCGACGATGTTGTCTTGTCGAGATGCACATTTCTGAAATTAATCAAATGAACCATCTGCCGGGCCGTATCCCGGTCAGGCAGTGAAGTCATGCCGCGATCAAAGTTCCACAGACGCTTGTCGATCGATCCGTAGGTGATGTCAAAAGCTCCCTGCGTCAGGATAGAGATGCGTAGCGATCGTTCGATAAGCTCAAACACCTCACGATCGACGCTAACGGGACCGATACCCGCCATTTGATTAATCCGGTTGGTCTGGCTCTGTTCATCAAAAGTGGTGAGCAACGCCTCGATCCGCCGCACCTCTCCTATTCCAATTTCTATCGCCTGCATAGCAATAGCTTCGTCGCTCCCGACAACGGAAAACTCAAAACGGTTGCCCATTAACCTGAGCGATTTTGAAAATATCTGTTTCTCTACCACCATTTCACCCGAAGCCAGCCTCCTATTATGCGATTACCACAGCTTATGCGATTACCACAGCTTATGGGATTACCACAGCGTGTTGCAATTCATCGATGACCTTATCCTGACTTGCGAAAACATAGCCATCCCACGTCTTTACTACCTTACCAGATGAATCGAGCAGCAATGTAAATGGGAACTTGCCTTCCGGGTTGTACTTCTCGGCCAGGGCTTCGTTAGACTTCACTAGATCTGCTGGCAAAGCATTTTTCTTTGATCGGGGAAAGTCCGCGCGAAGCAGGACGAGCCGTTCGTCGGCCAACTTATTAAATGCCTCACTTTCGAATACTTCCTTCTTCATTTTGATACAGGGCGCGCACCAGTCGGAGCCTGAAAAATTTAACAGGATGTATTTGCTATCCTTAGTAGCAATCTGTCTGGCCGTATCAAAGCTCGTCAGCCAATTACCCGTTGCTGAGAACAGCACGATTGAAATTAACAGTGTTTTCATGGCTCAATTTTACTTTACTATTATTTTATCTGTACAACTCCTACCTGTACAAATTCCTCGCCTGTTAAATGTACCCGGTCAACACCTCTCATTGACGAAGATCATTCGCCATCGTTCAGCAATGCCTTTCACTCTGCACAACGTCGATGATCATTTGTACTTTATCAGCAGCGTAACTATATCTGAATTTAAACCGGTAGACCGATCGTAGTGTCCGTAACGCATCTCCACAGTATTTAATCGGGCGATATGAAAAATACCACCCGGCGGAGCATAACGGATTCCCATTCCCATCATATTACTCGTCAGCGTTGAAAGATCGTAGTCGCTTGTGTAATATGTTTCATTCGTACTATGCTTCCCGAATGGAGCGAAATATTTCACACCCTTCTGCGAGTAGAACCTATAAAACGGACTAACCGACAAGAATGGAGTGATCTTTACCGGTGTTTCCAGTTCAACCGTGTGGGCACTCATCGCCCAGCTATCGACGTAGTAACGATAATAGCCTCGAAAAATGACGCGATCGCCGAGGAAGTAATTAGCACGAATACCAATGGGAAACTTAACGCGCGTATCCGGCAAATTCTCAACGCGATGAGATCCATCCGTGAAATATGTCCGATGATACAATGTTGCCAACTGACCTTCCTGGTAGGCCACATCAGCGAGCAGCAACATCTGTAATCTTCGTGTAAGCACCTGGCTCAACGTAAATGAAGCGCTGTATGAGTTTCGTGGCAGTGTTCCATCCAGGCTATTACTGGACCGCAGTTCGATGGGAAGAATGACAGTCCACGTATCGAAAAACGCCTGGCCTTTAACGCTGAACTCGCGGTTTTTGTCTTTCGAGAGCTTCGACCAACCCAAACTTACGCCCTTGGAGAAATAATCGAATTCCGTTGAGATGGAACCGTTAACATTGAGCGCGGTCCCCTTCTTTTCATTGGTGATCGTATACGTCAGAGACGGGTAAATTCTTTTGTCACCCGAAGAGGCAGATGAAATTGTATTGGGATCGATCTTATCAGAAGATGCAGATGAGTATACATCAATCCCAACTTCGGCGGTAATTGAACGTTTCCTTCCCCTTAAATCATATTTCGACAGCCGGACGTCCAGCGTTGTAGCAAAGTCGGTAAGATGCTCGCTACCGATCCCTCCGGTGACTGCCGAATTGTTACCGTCCTGTTTGTAGTAGCTCGAAACAAAATTCACTTCGTCAAGCTTGAGCTTCCGCTTCTTGTAGGCCGATGAGTCAGACGGTTCACTGGTTTGTGAAAACGCTGACAATACTGTGAAAAACAAGGCGCAAACGGCCAGACATATTCTGAGCATGCTATGAAAGACTAAAGAGTTTCAAGGTGGACGGAGATTCTGGAGAGAATTTGGAGGAAAACGATGAGCACTCACCGGTAGTATGACGCACTGGTTGTATCAGGGCAAAATTCAAAACACAATCGATTGCTGCAAGGCAGAGCATAAGAATGCTCCTCGATTCATTGATAAATTCGTGCAGGTAGTGCCTGCTCAGAGGGCGATACTTTGATAAGTGGTTGTTTGCGCGCGTGCAGGTTGTCGGCAGCAAAGGTGCGAAGGACTCCATCTTTGTCCGCAGCATTGACCGATGCCCATAGTCGACAGCGGTATTCAATGTCCTTTTCGATGTCTGTTTGAGAACTGGCCGAAACGTACTCTCTGCCTTCCATGGATAACGCACCGGCTATCAGTCCTTCTTCCCTGACGCAAACGCCCGTATCGTCTCAACACTAAAGCGATCGTTCAGCCGCTCGGAATAATGAACGCTATCTACTACAAGTCCTTCGCGGATGAGGAACTCCGCCGGCATCGTGCTGAACGACTCCCCCGACTTCATTGCATGCATGGGAACTCCTGCCGACGACGCCTTTATCGCTGTCTGCACGAACGAGGTGAGATGGCTCAATGCCGACTTGCCTGTCGACGGTTCCAGACCATAGGCACTGTACCACTTTTTCTCCGGATCGGAAATCAAAGGTATCGGCGACACCTCTTGGTGGAACGTGCTCCTTAACAGCTGACTGCTCTTTGACTCGAAGAAGAAGATCATCTCCAGTCCCCTACCCTTCATTTCCTCGTGCACCTTTGTCAGCGCGTGTACCCTCAGGTTGCAAAACGGGCAACCCGCGTGACGGAAGAAACCAATCAGGATCTTATTGTTCCGATAGTGGGTGAGATCTATTGTCCGTCCAAAGATGTCGGGCAGGTTGAACACTGGCGCCGGAAGATTTTCTTGCAGCCTCATGATTTTGTGTTTGATGTCTTTCGGGTACGCTGAACTACGACGGTATAAAAATCACTACCGGCGGAAAATGCAACAAGATAGCCCGGGCCTGTTTGATTTAAGCGTGGCAATCGACGGTCGACTCCGATTGACAGTCAGGACGGGCCAGGATTCGCTCCAAATTCAGCGCAGCCAGACTGGAATTTCCTTGGCTTTAAGTTGACAACCTGTGGATGAAAGTGCACACAAATGACAGTGCGTTGTAATTAAGAATTAAGAGTTAAGAATTAAGAATTCCGAATTTGCCGCGGGCCATTGTCTGACATGCTAGAATTAGCCGTCGTCAGATTGCATCTCGTGATTGAATGATGTTTCCCGCCGCATTTAAGTTAAGTTATCCGTTTGCGCAGGCATGATTAGTTGCGAAAGGATACTAGTTCAAATTCTATTCAAGTCCAAAATTGGTGATGGCGCGGAAGTTGATATACAGACGAGTGAACTAACCGGAAAAGATATTTATGAATTCCACGAACAAGATTATCATCGCTATTGCAGCCGCTGCAGCAGCCGGCGCCGTAATAGGCGTTGCCTTCGCCGCCGATAGCGGCCCCAAATTGCAGGAGCGCGTAAAGGGGAAAAAACACGGCTGGCTTTCGAACCTGAGCCCGATCATTCTGAAGGCAGTTGAAAAAGTAGCATTAGAAGCGTTCGATCGGTTCAGGCCGAAGTCGGGAAGCGAATCTTAGTAGTCCATTTTCAATTTTTGGTATCAGCGATCGCTGAAGTGGAAATCGCTGAACGATTGTGCCGCGATGGACGATTCGTTGCAGGAACCAGATGTTATTGCTTGGGGCGACCCGGAATCGCCTCAATCCGGGCAATGGTGTACCGGCAACGTCACTGTAAAAACAGATCCCTTACCAAACTCAGTGACGTATGAAATACTGCCATCAAGCTTAGCGGCAACATCTCTTGCTATATACAGTCCCAGTCCCGAGCCCTGCGAACGAATACTGCCACGATAAAACATTTCGAACATCCTGTGTTCTACTTCCGGTAGTATACCCTCCCCGTTGTCTCCGACATCGATCAGCACAGCGTTAACGTCTTTACGTACAGCAATTGTAATTAATGGCTGATGCTCCTCGTGCGATTGCTGAAAACGCATGGCATTCGAAATGAGATTATTCAGGATTACCTTGAGCCTGGTCCTGTCCTGACATAAGCGGTGCGTCTGCAGGTGAAACACAAATTTACAGGGACGCTCTGTTCCCGGATTTTGCAACGCCCCGATTATTTCGTCGAAGAGTTCCTGCAATGATATGTTTTCGTAGTGCACCTCCTGCCTGTGATTCCTGGCAAAGTCAAGCACCTCGTAGATAAACGTCTGTAATTTTTGCGCACTGGCTCCGATCTTTTCCAGATACATCTTCTGCTCAACCAGGTCCTTGCTTAATCGCCCGATATTCACCACACCCTGGATAGTCTTCAGCGGTGCACTCAGGTCATGTGATACACTATAAGCGAACCGGTCAAGTTCTTTGTTCGCCAGTTCGAGCTTGACGTTTGCATCAGCCAGTTCGTTGTTCGTCTTCGCGAGCGCCTCGTTATTGATCAACAGCTGATATTGAACATTTCTGAAATCAGAAAACAACCTCCCGGTCAGGGCAGCGAAAATGAACAACACGTTGGCACCCAGAAAAACATCCACGGAATCTTTGATGCTGTCGATTGGATGCTGGCCAAACACACTGAGGAATTTGGGGAACACGTATATCAGCGTGATGATGTACAGGTTCGAAAGGATCGCCATCCCAAATCCAAAACGGATCGCAAAGAACATAGAGAACAGCGCATAGACGTACCAGTATTTTTTGAAATCGAGGATGAAGGTCAATACAAACAACAGCAGGAACACACTTGCGATCTCCAGCAATTCATTCTTATTGAGCTCTCTGAAATCTGTTGTCATGAGTTCGTCCTTCCTGATCCAATGATGACGTGCCAACCAGGGTGTGATAAAATACAGGCAGGGAATGGTGAGCACGAAGGAAACCGTAAACTCGCTCATCATATTGCTCGCAACGTATAGCCAGAACGTGTCCGGCGTTTCCACATGAGTGACCAACAGCATGCTTTGAAGGAGGAAGGTCTCAACGATGACCGGCACAGCGATACCAAAGACGAGAAAGGTGATCAGGTTCCGGGTGTCCGGTAACCAGCATTTGCCCCCATTCAATCTGAACAACAGCCACGATAACAACGGGCCAACTGTTTCAGGAATTCCGAAGAGAAACCACAGCGGCCAGTTTTCAGACGAGTTGCCCCAAAGCGGTGACGTAATGACCGCATTGATGTACAGGGCGGGCAACACAAATCGGGGTGGCAGCCAGTTGATGAGCACAACGGCCATCGCCGTAGGAAGGTAAAAGTCAGATATGCTGACGTCGTTCTTCGCCAGCAACGACAGCCGGCTTCCCGCATGCAAGACAATGAAGACGGCTATGTGCAGCCAGATCGAATAAAACTTTGACCCGATTAAGTCACGAGGTTTAATCATACGACATTGTTAACCAGGTACACTTGTTTATCCACTAATAAACTCATTTCAATAAAGTCAAATTTCCGGGAATCCAAATGACTGTAACGAACCTGTACTGCTAAAAGAAATATGCGTGCCATTTCTGAGACGATGAAATGCCTGGTTGAATTTGCCAGGAGTACAAGCATTTTTAATATGCTAAGAAGTCAGGAGAATTAAAACACGAAACGGCAAAAGTTAGGTTGATTTTCGTTCGTTGTCTTTATATATTCATTAAGCCCATCTAATCCTTATGTCATCGACCTTTAGCATTTTCGACCGGATGCTTGAAGGCGTGCAGGTGATTGATCATGCCTATCGTTACCTGTATGTCAACGATGCCGCTGCAACGCAGGGCAAGATGCATTCAAGAGCGGATCTTCTCGGCCGCCGTATGGTTGAGTGTTATCCCGGTATCGATCAAACCCCGCTCTTCGACAGAATCAGGACATGTCTTGATAACGGAATTTCCCAGGAGTGGATAAACGAGTTTGAGTTTCCGGATCAGTCGAAGGGGTTCTTTCAGCTTCGAATATTTCCCATCGACGAAGGTGCATTGATCATGTCGTTCGATGTGACCAGTCAAAAGCGGGCGGAAGCTATCGTAAAGGATAACAACGAGTATCTTGAACTGATGGTCGGTATGAGGACGGCCGAGTTACAGGCGCAGCAGGTGATCATTGAAGATCAGCTGCGTTACGTGTCGGGCATTAATGAAACGCGGGAAAGGTTGTTCGGGATAGTCGCCCACGACCTGGTTGCACCGCTTCAATCCGTACAAGGGTTGATCAATCTTTTGCTTTTAGACACGACCGCCTTCAAACAAGAGGGTATCCGATCTATCATTGAGCAGCTCCAATCGAGTATCCAAAATACGATCGGACTTGCCGAGAAGCTGATCTTGTGGGCCAAAACACAGATCTCGGTTGAGAGTCGCCCGAATCTGGAGCAGGTCCAGGTTCGCAGGCTTGTCGATGACGTTGTTATGTTGTACCGTGGACTGGCAGAGAAGAAGAGAATCAAATTAGAGGCTAACGTCCCGGCTAACATCACCGTGACCGCCGATGAGCATCAAT
This sequence comes from Chryseolinea sp., assembly GCA_049840655.1. Taxonomy (GTDB): domain Bacteria; phylum Bacteroidota; class Bacteroidia; order Cytophagales; family Cyclobacteriaceae; genus Chryseolinea. Next base: position 115,599 of record JASGJX010000045.1, on the reverse strand, counting down.
TGTCGTTCATCATCCGGAACCTCGTGAACAATGCCATTAAGTTTACCGGCAGCGGCGGAGAAGTCCGCATTGAAGCATATGAGCTTGCCTCGAAAGTTGAGATCTGCGTTTCCGATACTGGCATTGGCATACCGAAGAGTCTGATTGAAAAAATTCAACGCGCACACGTGGACCGGAGTGTGGCAGGCACGATCGGCGAAAAGGGAACGGGGCTGGGACTGCTGTTGTGTTATGAGTTTATTGCGCAGAATACCGGGAGGATTGAGGTGGAGAGCGTGGCTGGGGAGGGGTCGAGGTTTAGGGTGGTGGTGTCTCGGTCCAGTTAGGTGATGTCAAACTTCTGCATCAACTGAGTTCTAGTTTGGATCCCAACCCATTTCTGACTTTCATAAAATGTTTGTTTGCTGCGGGGAAGTCAAATACTATCCGCGAGACACAATAGAAACAGAACTACACACCCGGTACCTGAAACTTTGCACAAAGTTGAGTATTTTTCGTGCTTTTGAGACGGCTCGCATTGTGAAGAGATATGCTATTTAACTCACTGGACTATGCAGTGTTTCTGCCTGTAGTCTTCATTCTTTACTGGTTTGTATGTAAGGATCTGCGCAGTAGAAACATCCTGCTCCTATTCGCAAGCTATTTCTTCTACAGCTGCTGGGATTGGCGATTTACATTTCTGCTTCTCTTCTCCACGTTGCTTGACTTCTATTCCGGGCTTGCTATCGATGCAGCAGACACAATAGGCAAAAAAAGGTTTTGGCTTTGGTTGAGTATTTCGATTAACCTCGGATTCCTTGCAGTTTTTAAATACTATAATTTTTTCATCGACAACATTAAAGACATTGCGCCCGGTGTGCATTTCAACACTCTGGAGATTATTCTTCCAGTTGGCATCTCATTTTATACGTTCCACGGCCTCTCCTATGTGCTTGACATATACTTCAACAGAATAAAGCCAGAACGAAACTTTATCAACTACGGACTCTTCGTGAGTTTCTTTCCATTACTGGTTGCCGGACCAATTGAGCGGGCGACGCACTTGCTTCCCCAGGTTAAATCAGAAAGAAGTCTTTCTTACAGTCAAGCAGCAAGCGGGCTCCGTCAGATTCTGTGGGGACTGTTTAAGAAGCTTGTTATTGCCGACAACTGCGCAGCGTACGTTGACACGATATTTAACAATTCAAATTCACTATCAGGAAGTACGCTTGCGCTCGGGGCATTCTTCTTTTCATTTCAAATATACTGCGACTTTTCTGGCTACTCTGACATCGCACTTGGAACGGCAAATCTCTTTGGAATCAAACTCCTCAGAAACTTTGCCTTCCCTTATTTCTCAAGGGACATCGCTGAATTCTGGAGGAGGTGGCATATCTCCCTATCCTCCTGGTTTCGCGACTATGTGTATGTGCCACTTGGTGGAAGCAGAGTATCGAAGTGGAAACAAATAAGGAACACATTCATAATATTCCTATTAAGTGGATTCTGGCACGGTGCCAATTGGACGTTCATCATTTGGGGACTGCTAAACGCTATCTGCTTTATGCCTTTGCTAATTATTGGCAGGAACCGGCGACACATTGGAATAATTGCACAAGACTCTGTGCTGCCAAGTGCTAAAGAAACAATAGCCCTGGTTCTAACGTTTAGTCTCACTACGTTTAACTGGATCTTCTTCCGTGCAACAAGTCCAGGCCAGGCATGGGATTATGTTGCCGGTATTTTTAACAGCTCTATATTTTCAATACCAAACTTTCCTGGAATTAAAGATTCCATTTCCATTATACTCATCATATTTGGATTTATCGTGGTCGAGTGGGCCGGCCGAAAAGACGAATTCGCCATACAACACATATTTCAACGCACAAGCTATCCGTTTCGATGGGTTATCTATGCCACAATTGTGTTCGTTATTGGTATGTATGCTCAGACAAATGAAACGCCGTTCATTTATTTTCAATTCTGAGCCATGGACCACAACACAGCAGCACTTCTGATACGACGATTGTCAATATTTCTTTTGATAGCTATTCCCGTCTACGTAGTGTGTTTGCTTATTAGCGGCCTGATTGTACCACCCCGGCTCAATAAAAACTTGCTATACCGAAGACAGCCAGGTCATTCGCTGACCCGTTTCGCCGAGGCAAAAGAGACTAAAAATGTTGACATACTTTTCATTGGTTCATCGCATTGTTATCGCGGATTTGATCCAAGAATCTTTGCTGAAGCCGGATACCGAACTTTTAATCTTGGTAGTGGATCTCAAACTCCGTCTCAATCAGAATTGCTAATTGACCGCTATCTCGACCAGCTCAATCCCAAAATCGTGATTTACGAGGTGTACGGGATGACCTTCTGTATTGATGGCATCGAGTCGACGATCGATCTGATTTCAAATGACAAGAATGACTGGTCTTCCGTTAAACTGGCGCTACGGCAACGAAATCTCAAAGTCGCTAATACTCTGATATATTCCGAGCTGATGAATATATTTCATTTGGCCAAGACGTCCGAGCCGCTTACAAGGTACGGTGACACTTACATTACCGGGGGTTATGTTTCGAGCAATGAAAAGGCGCGTCCCGCAAGCCACGCCAAAGAGACCTGGATTATTAAGAATGACAAAATAGAGTCTTTTGAGAGAATACTGGATAAATTACGCAAGCGAAACATTAAAATCCTTCTTGTTCAAGCGCCGATAGCGTACGGGAGATTTAGTCAGATTTCCAATCGCGCGGACTTCGATAAAGTGATGGAGAGATATGGGTATTATGTCAACTTCAATAATATCATGCATTTAAATGACACCGTGGATTTTTACGATTCTCATCACCTCAATCAAAGTGGCGTTAACCAATTTAACAGGGAGATAATGCAGTATTTAAAATACGCAAACTAGCTCTTTTATTTCTGACTACGAGTTACGTCGCAGCTACGTTTTTACAACTGCAAACTTTTCTTTCCAACGCAAAAACCAACGTTCGAAATAGTTAAAAGAAATGTGGGACACCGCAACCACCAGGAACGGGACTATCGTAAAGATCATAACAAACCTTAACCAAATGATTTTTGGCAAGATATTGCCAGTCAGAAGGCTAAGCACCTCGATGATCAAAGGATTGAAGACATACATTCCAAAGGAAATCTTCCCAAGATAATTTAACAGTCTGTTCTCCAACGAAAAGATGCTCACACTCTGGACCTGGCTTAGAATGATCACAGCGGTGGCAATTGCCAGAATCTCATGGTCGATGATAGAGGCGATATGAAACCTATTAATTGCCACAAGCGCATATAAAAGCCAGCATATCCATTGAAGCCATGGTTTAGCAACCAGTCTGCAAACCCAATGACCGTTATGAAGTGCATTAGCCGCCAGCGCTCCAATAGCCATGCATCCAAATCTGCTATAGTGAAGGAACGCGTATGCCTTATCCAGATGAGAGAACTTGACCAGCAGTTTAGCTACGATGAAGGCAAGTACAAAAACAATGAGAACCTTTGTAAGCATCCTTCCATACTTTGCTACCCATGGCCAAACCAGATAGAATTGTTCCTCTACTCCCAATGACCAATAATGAGCCAGCAGGGGAATGCTTTGTCCGATCACAAAAGCAACATTTGGGGTGAACAACAGATACCATAACAGCCTATTATCCATGACTGCTCCACCCCAATACAAAACGACCAGCGAGAGGTATAAAAAATAAAGCGGCCAGATTCTGGCAATACGACGCGCATAAAACTTGCCGATGTTGACGTCTCCGCGAAAAGCTCGTTCTACCAGTAGCAGATAAGTAATCAGAAAACCACTAAGTGCGAAGAAGATTGTAACTCCAAAGTTTGCAGCGTCGAGCCCACCGAATGTTTGCAGACCAAATTTTGGCAGATTCAAGCTAATATGAGAAAGAACAACCGCTGTTGCCGCGATTGCCCTGAGCCCATTCAGGCCAGGCAAGTAAATTTTGTCAACTGATTGATTCAATTCCGCTTTCACCTTCTAGTAGTTATTGAGCGATTATAGTTCGCCCCATCCAGTCGATCGACATAATAGTACCGCGATACATAGAGTCCAAAGATTTTAGCTCACCTTAGCACCGGGCGATGCTCCATGGTCGAGATTGGGGTTTAGAGTGGTCGGGCGTCTTTGGCGCATCTTCGCAGGCACGATCCTAGACCGAGTTGCATACCTGGCTTCGCTCATCATGAACATGCATACCAACACAACCATAAACATTACCATATTCTTCTGTCTGATAATGATTCCCAGGTTACTCAGCGAGCCAGACATAAAGTATGCAGTAGCCAAAGAGATAAAGATACAGGCTTTGAAGACGATCGGCATCCGCCAAAATTGACGCAAAACGCTACCCTTAAAAACACTTAGCGTCAAGGCTAGATAAATCAGGTTTTCAAAAGAGACGACGAGTCCAAGAATATTAACTGAATCAACAAAGAGAGGTCGATAAAAAAACGTAAAAATCCTGAATGGCACGGGATAGCTGGACATCGCGATCGCTGAACCGACATTACTTCTACTCAGATTTTTCGCACGAATGCTCGCGACGTCTTCATAATTTTCAATGCTATCTTCCTGAACTCCCACAAATTGAAAAACCGTCCCTGAAATGAGATAAAAAACAACGACTGCGGCGATTATTGAACTGACTCGCCAAAATGTCGAGATTCCCCGCGAGCTGATGAATAGAGCAATGCCCGCGCCGACTATCATCACTAACGCAATGTGAGGACGAATATAGAAGGCCAGATAAAAGCTTGTAATTAGTCCAATGATGTTCCGCTTAACATCTAACAGACAGTAGATAAATAAAGCAAGTGCGAAAAAAATCATCGTATCCTTTCCGATTCCAGCCGACCAGAAATGCATATTGGGCAGAAACAGAATGAGGGGAAATAACTTAAACCCAAACAGTGTCGGATTCACACGCAATGTCTTTCTGAGGATCAGATAAATGCAGACAAATCCTGAGAAGCCAAACAAACTAAATACTGTGGTACCTCCCCATAACGACAATGAAAGTACCTGCGAAAAAAAGTAAGTGATAAAGTGCACATACGAGGTGCCTGGCTGATGCAAATCGAAGATCGACATGCCGGGCGAAAGGAATCGGTTTGGCGGGCGCCAATAACCTATCGCATCACCTCCGAACAGCATGATGTACAACATGTATATCCAGCAAAATAACAGATGGTAATAAAACAATTTAACTAACAATGCTTTGTCAGCGTGGAGTTTGTGCCTCTTTACAACAACATTGATAATAGCATGACCTCCTATGATCGTTAAGATCAAAAAAGGAATATCTAACAGCGTTGGGATGAAAAAATAAAAGAAAGCTGCTGACATATATCAGGATACAATATATTCCAGATAGTTACCTCGATGGGCGTCAAGTGAGTAGTTTGATTCAATAAAACCACGACCAGCTAAGCCCATTCTTTTCTCCATTTCAACTCCTCCTTCAATAATCACTCTTAAATAATTGTACCACTCGTCGAGATTGTTGGCCTTAAACCCCGTGACATTTTGAGTGATGATCCGATCGTTGACCCCCAACGGAGTACCGATTACAGGAACACCACAACCCATATACTGGATTAATTTATAACCACACTTACCGCGCTCCCATATGTTGTCTTCCAGTGGCATTATACCGACATTAAAGGACTGAATCAGTTCAACCTCATTTGACTCAGACCATGGGACAATTTCCTCAATATCCGGCATACCAATTCCAGTATTAGCCCCAACCAACTTTAACCGGATAGAATAATCTAACGCCAGTCGTTCGAACACTGGTTTAAGCGCAGCAAGATATTTATGTGTTATCGGTGAACCGACCCATCCAATTACGAATGGCCGTCCCTCCTGATAATCTTTAACGCGATACTTGCTGGTATCAATGACCGTTGGCAAATACGCGATCTTTCTGGCACCAGATGAGACTGCCTTCTGACTTATGTACTCATTGCCCGCAAGCACGAGAGATGAGATTTTCATAACTTTTGAGATTTTCTGGCTCAGAAGCGTCTTTATGAGCCTACTTCCGGAAAAGTCATAATTATGCCAAATCGCGTCGTCGTAATCCACTACGTACCGAATGCCTAAAATACCTAAAATCCTTTCAAAAACGGCCGGGAAATATGGGAACAGTTCCTTTTCAATGACGACTTTGTCATAGCGAAAAACCGTAGGTAATACATAAAGCCGACGGAGAAAACTCTTTAAATACAGCGCCTTGCTATGCTTCCTGTGCTTATAAACCAATTGCAGATGCTGATCGTAAAAAAAAGGACTTACTGTCACGTCAATCCCGTTGTCCTTAAGGAAATCCAGGTACATGAAGGTTCTCACACGACTACTCGCCCCTTGCCGGGTATATTTTGTAAGAAAGAGAACTTTCATTGGACGCACGACAAAGCCATGTGATAGGTCTCCACACTCCTCTCCAGCGAAAATCGCGGCATTGCGAATTCCCGGACTGAGGTTCTGATTGTGTCCGCACGCGGAATCACGTTTTCAAGCCAGGAAATAGCATTGTCGAGATTTGACTGGTCAAAGTTATCGAGGACAAAAGCAAAATCCTGGTCTTTCAAGATTTGTTCAGTGTCTCCAATCCTTGCCGACGCAACGACCGGGAGGCCCATCAACAAGTACTCACCAAGCTTTATCGGCGAAACCCCAACCATTGAAAACGCATCCTTTCTCAACGCCAATGAGATATCCGCCGCTGACAAGTACATTGGTACCTCTCCTACTGGAACTCCTTTTACAACTACGTTTTCCCCTTGTGTGTTCTTCAATTTCTCATTCATCCGTTCTACGTTATTGGTAATTACCAATAAGAAGACATTGGTCTTGAACTCACGGAGACGTTTATGAATGTATAACATTTCATCGACGCCGTACTGCGGACCTATCGAACCACAGTAAACCAAAACCGTCGCATCCATCGGTATTCCCAGACTACTTCTGACCTCTGATCTTGCTTCTTCAGAAAAGTTGAAGAGAGAAGGATTCCTTCCATTCGTTACCTGGATGAACTTGCTCCGGACAGCTTTATATTTTTTACTGAGGTAATCAGCCGCAACGGATGTCCTGGTCAAAACCACATCAGCATTTGTAATGATTGTCCCCTCAATTTTTTCCAACTTTCGATGTCTGAAACTTCCCACGCGAAGACCTGCAAAGTCCACACGTTCATCAATGGGAAGTCCGTCCGCATCAAATGCCAGTCCTACGTCCTTGAGTTTGCGTTTGAGGTTAACCACCATGCTTGCTGGCATTGTACTTCTCGGAATTACAATATCGATTGCAAATTTCTTAATGTAGTGACGGACAAAATTGCCACCTAAATACGTAGTGATGAACTTACCCACCGTAGCTATCGGCCGAAGTTCTATCGGTTTATGTGTATAGGCTATTCCTGCTGTATTGCAGAGAAGTTCAATCGAATGAACCTTTTCCTTTGAAGCCCAGGAAAATTGAATTACATGAAACTGGTAATCGTGCTTTTGAAGGCCGATAAAAATCGGGATAAATAAGCCTTCCAAATAGCTCACAGAGGCGCTATCCCAGGCAATAAATAACACTCGTTTAATATCCTTTGCCATTAAAATCAAAGAACAATTTAGGATAGATTCACCTTTTTCTGTTGAATAGCCTTTTGATACAGGTTTGCAACGTTGGCACTATACACGCTCTCGGTATAGTGCTCTTTTGCACGCCTATATCCATTTTCACCCAGCAAGATGCCTTTTTGTCGATTCTCGTACAAGAACCTTATTTTCCCGGCCAGCAGTTCTGGAGATTTTGCCGGAACGAGAAGTCCCGTCTCATTTTCAACGACTATGTCCGGGATTCCCCCTACAGCAGTGGCGATAACTGGCAGCTTAAACATCATGGCTTCAACAATGGCTAAGCCGAAGCCCTCCGTACTGGAAGCCAACACGAAGGCATCCATGCAAGCATAATATGGAGCTGTATCGAATTGATACCCGGCGAAAATTACTCTGTCCTTTATTCCGCACTCGACGGCAAGGGCTTCCAGCATCGCCCGATCGTTTCCTTCACCGACTATAAGAATTTTTATTTTAGTTTCGTTTAAACTAGCCACAGCCCGGATCACGTCACTGAATCTCTTCACGACATCCTGAAGACGTCCAACTGTGCCGAGAAGAAAATCAGTTGGGGCCACATGGTGTCGAGCACGGATTTCGGTCGATAGCTCCGCGCTTATGAACCGCGGTTCACGGACACCATTGTTGATTAAACAAATCTTGTGTGGAGCGACCTTATTGTTCCTCAGGTATCTCGTAACATTTGGAGAAATCCCCACTACAAAGTCAGCGGCTTTTGTGAGGTTTCGAAAAAGAAGGTTACCTCGCCATGTTCGTCGGCTAGGTTCCGAGGTTTCTTCCGCAATAATAACCGGCACTCTCGCCAACATACCACATATCATGGCGAGCGTTACTCCCTCAAATACTGCTCCATGAATTATGTGCGGGCGATATTCGGCAATAATTCGTAGCAATCTTTGGTATTGCCGATACGATGCTAGCGATGTAAACTTCCCAATCGGGAAGACAGACACTCCACTGCTTCTAATTTCATCACCCAGGGGACCTCTTTCAAATGTGCATACAACCTTCTGCTCAAATTTTGCGGGATCGAGACATCTTGCCAGCAACAGCCTCCGTTGCTCGACACCGCCTGATGTGAGAGACTCAATAACATGCAGCACTCGAATCTTCATACAGTTACCCGGTCGTATAATTGATCCAACTTTGACAAATAACTATCAGGAGAAAACGACTCCATCGCCTGGCGTCTGGCACGACTGGTTATACTGTTCAAACGCTCTTGCGAGAGAGCGGCAACGTCTTCAATAGCAGCAACAATACTATCGTCATCATTCGGATCAATGAGCCAACCCGTCACCGAATGCTCAATGATCTCACTGGCACCTCCCACCTTTGTCGCTGCAACCGGCAGCTCCGCTACCATTGCTTCAATAACCGATACAGGATGCCCCTCAGAGAATGATGGTAGAACAAAAAGATTTGCCTTTGAAAGAAAGGCAGACGGGTCGTTTTGGTAGCCCCAAAAAGTAACCGAAGCCGCAACATCCAGCGTCGTTGTGAGGTGCACCAAATCAGCTCTCTCAGGCCCATCCCCTACTATCCATAATTCAAAATGCCTTGACTTATTTTGAACTTTAGCAAATGCTCGAATTAGAGCTTTTAAATTTTTGATGGCATGTAGTCTGCAAACTGTAACGATCAGAAATGGTTCATTTTGCGGATTGCGTTTATTCAAGCTGAATTTATCTACATCAACAGGATTGTAGATGACTTCAACGTTACTTGCATCTACCTCTTTGTTCACAACCAAATACTCTTTGACCGATTTAGCCACCGCGATAATTGAAGATGCGCCACCGAAGACAAACCGAAAAATTGTCTTGGCTACCGAACTGTGAGAGGGGATTCCTATTTCCTCTCCGATTCGAACCTTTACACCACATACCCTGGCAGCCAACAGTCCATGAAAATTGGCCTCTGCACCACAAGTGTGAACTACATCCGGGCGTTCTTTCCTGATCAGCCTGGTCAGTCGGAAAATCAATCCAATGTTAGGAATCTTTGTGCTATCGTCAAGAATTATAACACGGTATCCCTGTTCGCGAATAAATTTTTCTGCTGCGCCGCCTCCACCCAAAGCAACAAACACAATGTTCTGCTTAGCGCCCTTATAGTAACTGGCATAGATCTCGAAGACTCTTTCAATGCCGCCGAAGTCTAACGTGTTAATTATCTTGGCTATCTTCATAAACAAACTGTTGCCTCCATTTCCTGATATTGGCAAGGGGTAATGTGATCTCGGTTCTAAAATCACTTTCGATCATTGCTGCGAGATCCTTAATGCGTGGCCTTTCAAGCACCGGAAGATTAAAATCCTTTCGTTTCTCCTCGGCACGGTTATCAATTCCAATTATAATTGAACGTCGACCGCGCTGAAGCGCTCTTATTCCCGCATGCAATCTCGTACCTACGTAGTCAATATCCCCGCTATCTAAAACGGAATTAAATTGCTTGATATTAGGAGCAACAATAGAGACGTCACGTACGGCGTTTCCAAAGGACTTAAAGTAATCGAGGTCTCTGCTGCCCTGTACCCAGAACAACAAGGAACCGTATTTGGCCTTCAACGTCTCAATCATCGCTGAATCATGCTCCACATTCCTGTTATAGTCAGTCAATGTAAAAATCACGCGTTTCGCTTTTTTACTTGGAATCGTTTCGCAGTGACGCGCCGTCAGGTTCCACATTGTAGGACAGCCGGTGTTCACAACATTTGATATTCCTATTTCTCTAAGCTTGTTTTCAGTGTAGGAATCCCTAACCGAGTGTAAGCCATCCGATTTTAATATTCTGCGCAAAAGAGTTCTTGTATAAAGATTTGTGTTACCCTGATAGTTGCGCCAACCAACGCCAAGAAGGGTAACAGTATTCTTCATGAACCAAGCGTCAAACGGCGACAACTTCCATTGAGGATATTTATTCATATAGGAGGACAAAATATTTGACCCTCCTACTATTCTGGCTTCCGACCGCCGCAGGATCGACAAACTTGTTATTCCAATCTTTTCGTGTGACGGAATACGTATCTGTTGATGCAATTGAAATAACTCGTCAATAACCTCGGTTACAGCATCCATGATAATGCCATCACCAACGTTCAATGTCGATATTGATGTATCAAAAACAGAAACAGTTCTAAATCTTTTCACTTGCGCTCATCTTAAGTTATTGTACACTAAGTCTCATTTCACATGACTGTTGAAATCATCAATTCATCATCCAATACTTTTCCTAAGGGTATGAAACAAATAAATCCCTATTTGTTTCGAAAGTTCAACGGTTGTTTTCAGGGAAATTCTTCTACCCGATAATGCAGCTCCCAGGAACAAGAATCGGGACTTTGCCTGATTCCAGTAATAACGCGACGAATGGCTTGAGCTCATTCGGAGATTTCCGACGCGTACAAAGTAAACAACATCTTTAGTTATAACGTACTCGTTGTCGCGTAACTCGAGCAGCTGCAATCCATGCATTAACCATTCCTGTGAATTTCGCTGATTGACGTTAAACGGTGCATCCTGAAGAAACGATCGTCGCCACAATACACCACCTGTATGCCACCTGATTTGATTACGTACGTAATCCCATATGATGTCATTAGAATGAACGACTCTTGACCAGGGATTACCCAACTTACCACTTGCTGTGTCAAAGAAAGTACTTTGACTAAAAACGGCATTTAATGAGGTATTCTTTATCAGCGACAATTGAATAGCTAAATTATTTTCGGATAAAATATCATCTGAGTCAACCCACTTCACAAAAGGAGCGCTAGCCATGGTAAGGCCAAAGTTTCGACACGAATTAGCTCCCTTGATCAGATTTTTTGGTCTTTCAACACAAGTGATTCTTGAATCACGCTGGGCAAACTGCTGCAACACGCTCCAGCTGTTGTCCGTCGATCCATCATCAACCAGGATCAACTGCCAATTGCTAAACGTTTGTTTTAAAACGCTTTCAATCGTTTCTGAGACGATGTCAGCTCTATTGTAGACCGGGACGATAATTGAGACCTCTGCCATTCCGAGACAATTTACAACGGTTGGCCTGTCTTTCTAGTACGCAATAAATACCCCTCAGCTCTGGCTTGTATGAACCGACTGTAGATCAGTGGAGTCTTTAACAAGGCTGTTAGAAATGCTCGAGTGATATTCAATGTTACCCCGAATTTCACAAAAACCTTTAGTGACTCTTTTAGGTTCATGATGAAGCTTTCCCTGACGTTTAGCAGTTTTATTAGCAGGAAAGTCTGAACTTCAATTTCAGTCCCCTTCTTGCTTTTTTGTCCTTGCCTTTGTGCCCTGTCGTGAACGATTTTTGCAGCAGGCACAAGACCAAGCTGCAACTTATGATATTTCATTCGTTGGATATAATTGAAATCCTCGCCATAGAGAAAGAATAATGGTTCGAACAGTCCAACCTTTTCCAGGCATTTACGAGTGACTAACCACGCGGCTGCGTTTGCAAAACCGCAAGGATAAAGGTCGCCAATGGGTCTTTGTGAAGAAATGTCCTCCAGGTATGTACATTTAGGCGCAGATATATGAGATGAAAACTGTTTGTCCAAAGTGATAAGGTCGGCCTGAAAATGCAACGGTGAAAGTATTCCATAGTCCGGGTTTTGATTTGCTATGTTCACCAGATTAGCAATCGCATCAGGTTCTATCCAGGCATCCTGATTCAATAAAAACACATGATTAGCGCCTTCATCAAAAGCTCTTAGGATACCAACATTGTTGGCCGCACCAAATCCCAGGTTGCTTTCGGATCGGATTACTGTCACTTCGGGAAAGTTGGACGCCAGGGCTTCCAACGTACCATCAGTAGAGCCGTTATCTATGACGATTGTCTTCAATCTTGTGCTCGACAATCTGAGGCTTTGAAAGCATCGCTCCACCCAGTTAGCCCCGTTGTATGTTACAACAATGCAAAATACGCTTGCCTCACCAATCATAGTTCACATCACACTTTACGACTATTGTTCATTGATTTGCTCAGCCCCGTTTTTTGTCGTCACTGCTTGCTTCTGATAATGCACCTTTAAGAGCCTCCAGATACTGATGTCCATACTTAACACATGGCTCAAGATGATTGCCCTCTGCCCATTCATTCCATGCGTTTATGAACAGGAAATTCTCACCATTCCCATATGGCGTAAAGCGTTCTATCTTCGACTTCACCCAATTCCGAAATACTTCGGGACTTCCATTCTTAAAAATCATTGCCTGACTTCCAATTCTCCGGCATGAGTTGTCGAAGCCGGGGGAAACGCCTGGAAACAACTTATAGTTTGGTGTTTGCCTCTTTATATCGAATTCCACAAAATCCTTCAAGTCTGTTATTTTGTCTTTTATCACTTTTCGGCCGAGGATGTGCTTGTTGAATTGGCTCGGGTATCTTTTCCAATCCAGGTATTTCACTTTTGTCTGATTATGATTCGTGTATTCACGCCATGACGCAGACAAGGGTTGAAACTCAATGGATGCATCGAATCCCAAAGATTCAGGGTTTCCAACGGCACTATCCATAGAGCGTTCAAACTTGCACAGATAAAGATCGAAGCCATGCTTTTTACATTCAGCCCTGAACGTATTGACTGTTTCCTTTACGTTTGGAAAAAGTGAGTCCTTGTAAATTGCAAATACAGGCTTGTCTTCTACTCTGATGTACCTGGGGTCTTTAAAGTACGGTATTAGAGAATTGATATGAGCGACATCATCTTCGTGGCTGTATTCCTGACGTAATAGGACCTTGTTCTCGCCACCGTCCCAAATCCGCGTCCAGTTCTCATTAGCCCAACATAGCATAAATGGAAAATCCGGCTTGCCCGAGTCAATCACTGACTGAAAAGGCTTTTCCAAGATCCTTCGCCCGTTAAACCAATAGTGATAATAGCAGAAACCATAGATACCATATGTAGCAGCCAAGTCTGCTTGTGCCTGACGGACCTCAGGAAGTCTCAGATCATAAAACCCCAGGTCGGCAGGCAAATGTGGCTGATAATGTCCCTTAAATCGTGGCGCGCCTTTGACTACGTTGGTCCACTCAGTAAACCCTTTACCCCACCATGTATCATTTTCAGGAATTGGATGAAACTGAGGGAGGTAAATAGCAATAGGGCGAACTTTCAAACTCATTATGCCTGACTAAATTATTATAATGCGATAGATGACTAAGATTTGCGCGATACAAATATCTCCAAAAACTCTCCATCGAGTCCCTTATAGGGATCTCTCTGGCGATAAATTATGGTGGTCATCCCGCTTGAACGAAAGATGAAGTCAACAAAATCCAAACCCCAGTCAAATGTTACGAGTGATCCGCCAGAACGATCGACGGGGTTCCCATGATAAACTGGCTCCTCCAGAAAGACGGTTTTTCCATCCTCAACTTTTGCCCGCTGAACGCTCCTGGTGAGTTTGGGGTACCATGGCATCGAAAACACATGTACTCCTCCGGGCTTTAAGACCCTCGCTATCTCCTTGAAAGCATTCGTCGGGTCCATGACATGCTCAAAGACATCCTGAGTGACAAACAAATCGAATGTGTTGTCGTTGAAAGTCATTGCTGACAGATCTTCAGATCTGTGCCCATCCTTGTACTCCCCACGCGGAACGTCACTGTAGAACTGTGAGGAGGAATAGTTTTTACATCTCTTTTTGAGAAACACCGATGCAGCCATACGATTTGGTGAAGACTCATGCACCTCCATGTTTTCCCAACCAGGGCAAAACGTCTTTATAGTATCGATCACACCACGATTCCTGGGTATACTGCTGCACTTTGAGCACCTGAGATTATCTCTTAGCCAATCCCCATACTTGAGAAAATGGACGTTTTGCTCACATATTGGGCAGTAGCCCCGGGGTGAGATCAATGTTTTCCCAGCTTTCAGAGTTTTCTTTGCAATGCGTCTTAACATACCAGTAAAATTTAAGCCCGATCCGGAAGGCCTCCTTTTATTATTCTCCTGACGGTAGACAATTTTCTTTTTGAATGGAAAAGAGATAGGAAAAGGAATCTCAAAGCGGAAACCAACTCTCCACGAGAAACAGACCGGTGAAAGTTACTAACAAACGCGTTGGAGTATGTAGAAAACAGCCTATCCGTAAATTTGATATCGTAGTACTCCTTAAGTTTTAGAACCGAGTCATTCTTCGAATACTGATCGCCACGGCCACCTGAACTACTGCCTCCGCCTGAAAAATTAGCGACTATCTGATCGATGTACATCGAGGTTACTTTCGCGATGCAGCGATGGTTAAAATCCCAATCAGCACATACTTTGTAGTTGATATTGAATCGGCCAAACTCTTCAAAAAGTCTGCGCGAGTAAAATATGCATTGATGACAAATATTTTTTTTGAATAGTTTTGAGACGTCGAATTCCCCATCATAGACCGATCCGTCCCTCGCCCATTTCGCGTCGCCAACAATTTTTACATTTCCATAAACCAACGGATCGGCTATTGTCTGAACTCTCCGAAAGACCTCCTCAAGAACCGACGTGGAAAACAACCAATCGTCCGCTCCCAGGAAATACAGCCACTCGCCAGACGATGCATCAATTCCCTTATTCATGGCATCGTAAACGCCTTTGTCAGGTTCTCTAATGTACTTCGAAATAGATGAAGAATACCGATCAAGGATTGTGACAGTGCCATCTGACGACATCCCATCAACGATGATAAGTTCTATGTCTCTGAATGTTTGACTTACTATGCTATCAAGTGCACGCTCCAGAGTACTTTCAGCATTGAAAGTAGTCATGATGACGCTAAAGAAAGGTCGTTCAGAGTTCTGCATATATGGCCTAATCCTTTCTCGTCATCTCTAACTCTTTCCTAAAATATTTCCTGCCCGTCTATCCCGCTACTATCGGATCTTATATTTTCCGGTTTTAAAATCGTACTTGATATCGTCTGCAATACCAGTGTCACCAATCGGAAATATTCTATCAAGCCATTTGTTGATTGCCCGACGGATGCGCATAGTTGTTTTATACTTCTTCAATTTTGTCTGGTCACTAGGTGACAAGCTATTTGTTTCCAGTGACCGAAATGATTCTTTTACATAATCATCGTAACGGCTTATCGAAAGCTGATCCTCGCCACTCATTCTAAATGCCCCAAGGAGCACCGGCGCACGGTAAAGGTTTGCATGCTTAAAAAAGCGTACCCAAAGATCGAAGTCACCCGCCAGCTTAAAGTCGCGTGAGATATAACCGCCCGCCATTGTCCACAAGTTTCTTGTCCAGAACGTTGATTCCTGTTGAATGAAACCCTTGTTGCCAACGTACTTTCTCTCATAAAAATGAAAGCGATTAATATCTTTTCTTGGTGCCGCGTATAATACCCTGTCCGTCTCATTGATGACAGACGGAAGTCCCTGCAACCATTGAACCGCAGGAATATCTGAGAATAATTGAGCGATGGCGAACAACGATCCCGGATAATGGCGGTCGTCGGAATTTAACCAGCCCATAATTTCACCTGAACAACGTTCAAATCCTTTGGATATAGCGTGGTACATTCCTTCATCCTTTTCGCTAACCCAGTAGGCAAGCTTATCGGAATACTTTTCAATTAGTTCGACAGAACCATCGGTGCTGCCCCCATCAATTACAATGTATTCGAGGTTAGGGTACTGCTGATCAAGCAAAGAAGTTATAGCTGCCTCAAGAAAACGAACGTCGTTGAACGACGGAGTGACAATCGATATTCTGGGATAGTATTTCACTGATAGCTAGAATACTTATACACCAAATTTGTATTGGGAACGAAAAATGCGTCACACTGCCAAAATGCTCCATCCTTTGGGCGATTCATGACATCAACGATGTCGAGAAGTCTAAAGCCCAACTTATCCATGTAGGAACACATCTCCCAAAAAAGTAGTGAGTTATCTGCAATCTGAAATCCATACACTTCTATTACGAATAGTTGAATATCTGCTAGCATTCCGACGCAGCCTTCCAATATAGGAACTTCAAATCCGTGAGTGTCCAACTTGATCAGAAAAGGCCCTTTCAAACCGTGTCTCTTTATCTCATCTGGAATAGTTGAAACTGTTACTTCCCGAATGCGGTCCGGAGACGTGTGACTGGTTGCTACTCCGCTACCGTCGAGATCTTCTGAGATAAG
This sequence comes from Chryseolinea sp., assembly GCA_049840655.1. Lineage (GTDB taxonomy): Bacteria > Bacteroidota > Bacteroidia > Cytophagales > Cyclobacteriaceae > Chryseolinea. The sequence goes on along the minus strand of JASGJX010000045.1, from coordinate 98,791 downwards.
AAACTTTACAATGCCCGGTTCCTTGCCCGCTGCTACCTGACTGTAATGGAAGTTTCGCCTCTCTGCAGCGATTGACTCAAGTTCGGCCTTTCGTTCAACTAACGGTTCCAGTAACAGATACTCGGCACCTGGCCAAACCGAAGACGCTTTCTTAGACCACGTACCTGCCGCCGCCCCAACGTCGATCACAGAATTGACGTTTATACCCAGGTTGGAGAAGCGCCTGAGCCCGCCCAGCATGGTAGAACCCTGGCCAGCCAGATTGCTCGCGTTCTTTTTCCTCCTGATTTCGAGGTTGAGAGGAGCCAATATGCTGTTAATCAAACGTTTCATCTGCGTAAGTTACTAGATAAGTTTTAACCACCCGCATGTTGGATCGTATCCATGGGCAACTTCAAGCGATGTAGTCTGCCCAATCGATTGCGTCAAACTGCTGCAGGATTACAATCAATCAGCGCTGCAAGAATAGTCAATTTACCCTGTGCACTGAAAGATATTCGGAATAGGAAAGTAGGCGGCTAAAGAATACTCGATAAACCCACTTATTGCGCTTGACAATCGAGCCGGGAAGAGTTTTTCTCAACCAGAACAGCCGTTGCAGCGCCTTGCTAACGCGAGGCTCATGATTCTTAGCATAGATTTCAAGAATTTCCTGCAAACGGCGTGCGCCACCGCTTCCTGATTTATGATTTTGATGAAAGCGATACATGGAGATAATGCTGTCAATTGGTATTAGCGAAACCCCGAGTAGTTTGGCTCTCAGGAACCATTCCCAATCAAAAACATAAGTATAACTTTCGTTTAGAGGCCCCACTTTTTCAAGCGTTGAGCGTGACCAAAAACTTGAAGGCTGTATGATGTAATCCACCAAGGACAGGTCTAAAGTCTTATGCCATCGGGATACATTACTTCCACTAACCGAGCTGGGCTTCCCTTCCCAAAAGTTGATGCAATTGCCGAAAACTACTTTTTCTTCTGTTGAAGTAAAACAGCTGGCAATTTTCTCCAGAACTCCGGGCATATACAAGTCATCCGAATTGAGCCAACCTATTATATCACCGGTTGCCATTGAAAAACCTCTGTTAATAGCCTGAGCCTGTCCGCCATCCTTCTCACTTATCCAAAAGGCTAGTCTATTCTGGTACTTCTTGATAATCTCGACAGAGTTATCAGTACTGCCTCCGTCGAATATGAAATATTCTAGGTTTGGGTAATTCTGTCCAAGTACAGACAATATTGTCTGCTCCAAGAATGCTCCCTGGTTGTAAGAGGGTGTAATGACCGTAATACGGGGAGAAGTGCTCATTGTCGTGTTTCTTAGGAGCTAAAAATTTAATAGGTATCTTATTTACCACGAAGCGAAATCTCTGAAACACCATTAATAACCTCGCGTACGTATTTCTCCACATCGTATTCACGCGCGGTTTCCTTTGATCTGATAGTCATTCCGACATAATCCATTTCGATTTGCTCTATCGCATGCATAATCTGCAGACTAGTGATATTATTTATCAACACACCACATTTATTTGACTCGACAACTTCAAATCCCTTAAGTCTATTTCCTATCACGGGAAGTGCCGCGTTAAAATATTGATATAACTTCCCAGCGGGTCCGGTATAAAAGTTAAATCTCCTCATGTTAGAAAACCGATAGCAATCATAAAACACAAGCCCGATACGAAATTGAGCCAAATATTCTGTAAGTTCTCGATCATCCAGGTAAGAGTCATCCAGTATTAAGCGACCTTCTGTCAACAAGTTAGAATAGAAAAGATCAATCGAGTCTCTTGTGACTTTTGGAATATTGCCTTTAAGTGTAAGCGTGTACTGCGCATAATCCGCCAAAAAATCTAGGCAACTAAAAACCCCGAACTCAGCTAGTGCACTACCGCAGTACACCAGCGAGGTTCTCAACCTCATGGTATTGTCACGAGAGATATTTAGAAATTTAGGGGAATTTGGGAGAATGAAGAGTGGAACTTCGCGATTCCTAAATAAATGATGAAATCTAATATTAGACTGGATAATGACAGATTCGACTTTTGAAAGGTCACATGCCGAGTAATAGCCATCACCTTCCAAAATTTCTAGCGATACGAGATGTGCTTTCAAATTTAGTTGCTGTGCACACCACAAGGCAAAGAAATCAACTGCAATCACCACATCCGCTGGATTCGCATGAATTGCTTTGATGAATTTTCGTGCCTTCGGTGTCATCAGCTGCCTTTCCTTAGCACCCATAGTGAAGCGTTCAGCATAAGAGATAATCCGCTGCACCGTTGAATTTCCTGGAGTACTACTAACATATTTCACAGCAGGATCATCAATTCGGTTTGCCGAAAAGACATTTGACGGTTGATCCACAAGCGCGGTAACTTGAAATCCTGCATCCCTGAATCCTTTCAAAAGATTCAATGTCGTCGGTGAATAGGGTAAATATTGCTCCGGAAATATTATTAGCAAACTCGGCATAGCCTATTGTCCAATCATTAAAGCAGCCAGTTCACTCAACCCGACCTGTGGCTGCCATCCAAGGGCCTTAAGAGTAGATGGATTTGCAACCAAGGAATCAAAGTCACGCTTAAAGTCAAGGCGCTGAACAACACTATCACCTGCTTGACCACCGACACGTTCAAAACAGGCATTTACCCAATCTCGGATAGGGTAACCGTTACCAGATCCAATCATGGCCTCGAACGAGTTGGTTTGATTGACTAATGTCCAAACCGCTTGCATCAGGTCACCTGCAAAATTAAATTCTTTCACTACTTCGAGGTCTCCAATTACAATGGACTCAGATGATCCCAAAGATATTCTCTTCACCGCGCGAGCAATCTTCATATTGAGATGTCTTTCCGACCGATACGGGCTGTCGTGATGAAAAAAATAACCTACATATGCCGAAATGCCTAATTGTCGGAAATATCTAGCGGCATTTACTGAGTTTATTCTGCTCAGAGAATATGCATCTCTCGCTTCAAACGGATCACTTTCATGGATTGGTGCTCCCGTGTTTACAAACTGCAACGCGCTGCCACTAAGGAAAACTTTACAGCTTCGATTATGCCGATAAACGTTCTCTAGGATATTGATAGATCCGGTGCATATAGCCCGATGATTTTCGAATATCGCGTGATGAGCAGTAGTTGAGTTTGCAGCAAGATGAAAAATGTAAGACGGTTGATACTCTTTGACCAGCTTCTCAACAAAATCGGCATCGCCGACATCCCCCGATAGCCAACCTCCAACACTTCTAGAAATACCTATGACATTAATGCCTGAATTTCGCAAGATGCTTGAAAGATAGTATCCATCCTGACCGGAAATGCCGAAGATCAAAGCATTCATACTCGTTTTTGAAAAACTATTGATGCAAAGGTGTATCGAAATACTCCATTAAGAACAAAATCAGGATTAATGCAATCCCACTTAGGTGCGTCCACCAACTCACATTCGGGTATCGCTCTTAGTAATCTGTCTTTTATATCTCGTTGCGTATAAAACCGGAAATCCACTTGTGGAATTGCATCTCCAGGCACATAGTCGTCTTTATAATCGCAAGTCAATATTGCAACACCTCCAGGTTTAAGGAGAGCAGATATGTCTTGGACGAATTGTTCATCATCTTTTACGTGTTCTATTACTGATGTTGAGACAACGATGTCAAACATGTTAGTGGAAACACCAGGTTTACTCCGGTACGTTGACAAATCAAAATTTAATACTGGGTCAATAGCTGTTACATTAAATCCTAATAGTTTGAGGGCTTCCACGGCAGTATCCTCAAATGCCCCGACTGCCAAAATTTTAGGCTCGCTTACCTTTTTTGCAAGTCTTACCGTTGTGTCTAATACAAACGCCTGCTGGACATTGGCCTCCGGAATTTTCTTGGATATTAACTCAGCAAGGTTAGTTTCAAGAAATTCAATTGTTGTTCTATATCTTTCTCGCGCAGAATTGTCTAAGATGCCATTTAGGTGAATTTCCTTTGATTCAACCGATACGTATGAAACGTCGGCTGTTTGCCGCCTGGACCCAGTCATTTGATCGTTTTCCTTCGTCCAAACATTTCGGGAAACTTTTCCCTTGGTATTCTTAAGTCCAAGGACCTTTCGCAGCCTTCTATAAATCTTCCCGCCGAAATATCGAATTGGTGTTCGTTGAGCAGCCCTATGTTTGGGAAACTTCGAGAGAATGTCTGCGAAAATTGACTCGAATTGCCATAAAATAATCTCAGGTGTAAATTCATTGTACAACGGAATCAATGCATGTCCGTCATCTTTGATAATCGTTTTCAGTGAGCTATCATCAACGCAAATACTAGGTTTACAGTCCCAAAAATGTCGAAATAACCTGCTGTTTGAGATCGCTATCGGTCTTCCTGCTGAAATTGCCCAGTCAGCTGCACTTGAGATTCCCCGATTGGGCATATCGTCATAAAGAAATATGTTGACTGTATTCTGGCCCAAGAAATAAAGTAGATCATCCTTCTCTAGGTAATCATGATTTACTTCAAGCCTAATATCCGGCTTACTTATTCTATCTCGACACTTTTGAGCCATTTGTTTTGCTAATGATCCATCAGCGTCGCCAAATTTCGCAAATGGGATATTTAGACGAATTGTTGCTTTGTCAAACTCCCTTTCAACTAAGTCAATGATCTTCTCAAAACCTTTTCCAGGAGTAGCAAATCCAAAACTACCAATCAATATATCTTCGCCGACTCGATTTACGTGAACTGCCTTTTTGGGTAGCAACCTGCCAGTTTTATAAACCAATGGATTCTTCAGTAATAACGTTGGATCTGCGGCAATATGGAAATCGAAGAGGGTACTGTCTGCTTTGTCGGCATACCCTTGATATACTTCGTGTATAGTTCCAACGTGAATTGCCTGAAAGCGGTACTTAAGTGGTACCCATCCTGCCCCTTTCCCCTGCACCCATGGCATAGTTGAGGGGTGATGATTATAGATGATCAGAGTTGGCTTGACATCATTAAAGATATTAATGAATTCACTTAATGAATCACATTCACAATAACTAAATGGAAACTTTTCAGACCCGAGCAAAAGCTCGCCAAATGTTTTTCCGAATTCATAGACACCACATTTCTGGCGCTTGTGATTAACATAGAGACCCTTGAAATTCATGCTTAAACAATTTCGATCTCAGGTAGTGGAAATATGAACTTACCTCCTTGGGCAATATATTCTTTTTCCCTTTCCAAAATGTTGTTCTTAAAATGCCACGGTAGGACTAAGAAATAGTCCGGCTTCATTGCCTTGGCTTCACTCTCAGATATAATAGGAATATGAGTCCCAGGTGTAAATGCCCCAAACTTATCCTCATTGACCTCCGCTATGTAAGGAATCTGTTTTGAGGTCAATCCGCAGAACTGAAGGAGAACATTTCCTTTTGTCGACGCTCCATATCCTATAATCTTCTTTCCATCAAGCGTTAACGCGTTTATAAGTTCCACAAGATTCTTCCTGTGTCTAAATACACGCTCTTCAAAATCCCTATATGGTTTCGGTGTGTCCAAGCCCATATCGGATTCTTGCTGCAGCATCCAATTGATCACTGGCATATTTGATCTGAATTTTGCCCAATGTTTGCATGCCGTGACCGCAAAACTACCGCCGTTAATCGAGTTCATCTGAACATCGATCACTCTCATTCCACAACTCTCTAATAGATTTTTGACAACTTTAAAAGAATAGAATTCAAGATGTTCATGGCAGATAGTATCATATGAATTTGTTCTAAGCATAGACGGCATATAACTCTGCTCAAAGTGCCAAATACCATCATCATCTAATACAGATTCAATGTCCTCTACAAAATTAGCCGGATGTTCAAGGTCATAAAACATCGCTATCGAGGTAATGATCTTCGCCTTCTCAGTTTGAAAGTTTTTCCTAAAGACTTCTTTCGAAAAGAAATCAGGAATCAACCTAATGTCGTCAGAATAATATTGAATGAACTTCTTTCCCGTTGGATCAATACCAACTTTGTTACATTTAGCCGTGTACGCTCTTAGCGACGTTGCGTCATTGCTCCCAATATCAATTACTAGATCGTTCGATGACAACTTAATAAGACGCTCCAACGCACGGATCTTGTTGGTAAGATGCTGGACCATCGACTGATTTAAACCAGAACGGTAACCATAATTATCACCGTACATTTCGCTTAAACTGTACGATTGCTTCATCTGCAACAAACCACTGTCGGGACACCACACAACGTCTAAAGGACCTTTTGTAACGTCCTCTGAAGTAGACTTTGGAAATACGCCGGTTAGATACTGGCTTCCCAAAGACAACACCTGAATTAAATTATTGCTTCCTCCGATTCGGCATTTCTCTATTTCGGTATATGCTCCTTGGTTACTCATTTGGGTAGAATTAAATAGTTATGTCCATTTATGACTCGATCAAACCTATAATTGATTTCTGACACAAAATCGACGTACTGTTGAAAGTTGAAATTCAGCTCTTGCTCAAACAAATACTCGTATTCAAATATTATTGGCATTTTGTGCTTCATTATAGTCTTCTTTGCGCCGCGGAGTGCAAATAAGTCTCCGCCCTGAACGTCCACTTTCATTAGTGATATTGGACCCTCGATGTTAAGACTGTCAATTGTCAATGTTTCGACAGGGCGGCCGTTTCCCTGGCTATTATAATCAATGCCATATGAGCCGTATGTTTCAAAACGTTTGAAATCCTGGACGGGGAAGTACAGGGTCTCACCCAGCTTATCATGGACAGCACCAAAATGAGGGACGATATTCTGCGCTTCATTGGCTTCGATGTTCTTTTTGAGGATTTCAAATATAAAATCGTCTGCGTCGAAGGCATGCACAATTCCACTCGGACCGGTAAGACGAGAAAACAATATTGCCATCTGGCCGAAATTTGAGCCAACATCCAAAACAGTTGTCCCCTTCATAATAAATGTAGATGCCAAGTCAACGATTGGCTTATCGAATACTTCGTTGGCAACTATCGAGTTCGCAACGATATCGTTGACAGCAAACTTAGGTAAGTAATACTTGCCAGTGGCCGTTTCATGAAACTCGAGTTCTGTCGAATGTCGGCTTCTTGTCCTAGCTGGCTTACGGGCAATCCTGTATCCAAGCCTATCGAACACCTTCCATAAAATTTTTTCTATCATATTATTTATTGCCCAATTGAATAGTTAACAAATACACTACCATAGCTTCCCTCTTTGTATGAATTGAATCGAGAACCGTTGTCAACCACTGAAAAACTGTAGAAGTCATCATGCAAATCTTCAACGCCTCCCGCCTTTCGGTTAATGCACATCAACCAAGAGTATTCTCCAGCCGTCAAAAAATTTGCCGGCAAATTTATTTTCGCATTAATCAAATCACCGTTTCGCTTGAATGAGCTCATTGGCTCGTGAATTGTAAAGATTCGATTCTTCAGTCTGTCATACAAACTGACCGCTAGTTCTATTGATGGCGTTGGATTCGGCAAATACACATCAATGTTTAAAATTATTGGCTCGTTGTGCATGAACTTGCTCGCAACCTCCATCTTTGAGTTTATCATTTCAAAATTCACAAACTGATTTTGTCCCACCCATTGTCCGAGATTCCTCCTATCAGTTATAGTGTCTGCCCCTCTCGACGATTTGATATAATCATTTAAGACATTCTTTATTTCTCCATGAGAAGTCACCATTCCATTCTCAAGCAGGAGACCACTCTTACAAAGTTGAGCAACTGCTCCCAGATTGTGGCTTACGAAAAGAATTGTCCTGCCCTGCCCTGACGATACCTCCTGCATCCGCCCAATAGCCTTGCTTTGAAATTCTGCATCACCTACGGCTAAGACCTCGTCCACAATCAAAATCTCGGGTTCTAAGAACGCGGCGACAGCAAAGCCAAGTCGAACCTGCATACCAGACGAGTATCTTTTGACGGGTGTGTCAATGTATAGGGCCACACCGGCAAAGTCGATAATCTCATCTAACTTCCTTGCAATCTCTCGTTTTGTCATGCCCAGCAACGTGCCATTCAGAAAAATATTCTCTCGACCCGTCATTTCTGGATGAAAACCGGTTCCGACTTCAAGTAGTGATGCGACGCGTCCTCTAATTTTGATTGTTCCACGCGAAGGCGTGGTTATTTGCGAAATAATCTTGAGGAGCGTGCTTTTACCGGCACCATTTCGACCGATAATACCTAAGATTTCTCCCTGAGAGACGGTGAAATTTATATTCTGAAGTGCCCATGCAGTGCGCGCTGAGGAATCTTTTTTTGTCCGGTCGTTGGTCTTACCAATCTTCGCATACGGATCTTCTTTTCCACGTACACCAGCCCACCATCTGTTCAGATCGCGTGAAAGCGTTCCAGTCCCAACCTGACCTAAATCATATAGCTTACTTAAACCCTCAACCTTAATTACATCCATTCATTCCTAGTTTTTTCAATAGGTAGACAAATAGCTTTCAAGTCAGACCGTATCCATGAAGTCTCGTTCAACGTAATTGAACACCGCTATCCCTAAGATCAATATTACAATCGACGTCGTTAGGCTTATAAGCAATTGCTGAATATCAAATGAGGCTGAGCCAAAAAAGGCATATCGGAAGCCCTCGACAACGGAGGTCAAAGGGTTCAGTTGGAAGAAGGCTTTATACTTGTCCGGTACAGAAGAAAGCGGATACACCACCGGTGTGCCATACATTAAGAGTTGAACACCAAATTGAATAAGAAATGTTAGGTCACGGTATTTCGTAGTCAATGACGTTAAAATGATTCCAATACCAAGTCCTAATATTCCGGTGATTGCGACGAATACCGGCACTAGAAATAAAACCGAATTTGTATTAAAATGGAGACCACGTATTGCATACACGAAGAATACAGCCAAAAACAGGCTGAACTGTATCAGAAATTTTAACAAGCCAGCAGCGATCTTTGAAATTGGCACAACAATCCTTGGGAAATATACTTTGCCAAACAGATTTGCATTCAAGACGAAAGTGTTAGCAGTTCCGTTCAATGAGTCCTGGAAGTAACTCCACAATATCGTTCCGCTCAGGTAAAATAGAATTGGAGGAGCACCACCTGTTGAAAGCGCGGCTATCCTAGTAAAAACAATAATATAAACTAGCGCAGTTAATATTGGTTGGATGAAAAACCAAATTGGGCCTAAGATCGTTTGCTTGTAAAGCACGACAATGTCGCGCCTGACCAACATTGCGAGCAAATCGCGAAAACGCCAAACCTCACCAATCCTCAGGGCAAAAAGTTTTTTCCGTCCGCTCAGTACCAAGTCCCATGCCTCTTCCTTGCTCATGAATACAAAATCATTTGGATTAGCTTAATCTTCGTAGTACCCATTTTTCCGAGGTCCTTTGTTACCATAAGAGTAACCATACCCGTATCCATAACCATAAGCATAGCCACCGTATCCATAACCGAGTCCAGTCCTTTTCAAGTCATTAAATAATATACTCACCTCAGAAAGCTTACCTGATTCGTATGCATCATTTAAGGCCTGCAAAGCGCTAGCCGGAGTAAAATTCTGACGGACTACATATAACGAATGATTCGCAAACCTTGACAGTACAAAGGCATCAGCCACTAACGAGAGGGGAGGTGTATCAATGATAACAAAGTCAAATTGTGATTTCAAATGATCGATAAGCTCTCCCATTGCTGGGCGAAGTAGGAGCTCACTTGGGTTTGGTGGCATTACGCCTCCTGCGATCAACAAGAGATTGGGGACTTTCGTTTCTTGAATAACATTTTCAAGAGTCGTCAACCCGGAGAGATACTGGCTAAGTCCTACAGTATTATTAAGACCCAATTCCTCGGCTAACTTTGGACGCCGCAAATCGGCACCTAGCACAACTGTTCGTTTGCCAGTTAGTGCAAACACCGTTGCTATATTTAAGGTTGTGAACGACTTGCCCTCGCCGGGAATCGTCGATGTAATCATAAACACCTTCTTGTCCTGATTTCCAGTGAAGTAACTAAGGTTTGACCGAATAGCTCTAAAGGATTCAGCAAGTGCTGACCGAGGCTTGTTGTAAACGATAAGTGGATCATCAGCTGCGTTGTGTCCCACTGCACCCACGAAGGGCACTCGAGACATCCTCTCTATGTCTTCCTTCGACTGGATTTTGTTATTTAATAGTTCGATCAAAAGGAAAACGAGTAATGGAATCGCGAGCCCAATTCCTCCGGCTATGGCATAGTTTTGACTAACTCTGGGACTAATCGAACCTCCGGCCATAGGCGGATTGACTATCACAATGTCTGAAGTCGTCGACGCCTTCGACAAACCAGCCTCTGTCTTCTTTTGTAGTAAGAAAACATAGAGACTTTCCTTTAATGAATAATTCCTTTGGATGTCTATTAACTCTCTCTCTTTATTTGGCAACCTTGCCAACTGGTCATTCACTAATTTGATTTGGTCATCAATGAACTGAATGTTGATGCGTTCCGTCTTTCTATTGTTCTCTATGGCTTTTAAGATATCCTTCTTCAAAAAGGTGATCTGTTGTTGGGCAGACTTTAACAGCGGATTGTCTGCCGAACGCTCAACACGTTGATTGCTCTTATAAACACTAACCTGTGTCTGAAGGTTTATTACCTGAGAAATTAACCCAGCTATAATCGGGTCAGTGATCCCTACACTCGACGGGGTAAAAATGCCCTCGTATTGATTCGCCTCCATTAGTCCAGAAATGTAACCGTAATAGCTTTCATTCAGCCTATACTGAAACTTCCGTTCTTCAAAGCCCTGCAACTTGAGATACAAGCGATTTGTTTCTTCGCCTAGCCCAGTGATAACGTTTCTGTTTTTAAACTGCTCTACCTTGTCTTCATAACGGTTCAGTGAGTCTCCAGTAGTGATAAGCTGATCATCAAGAAATTTCATGGCCATTGTCGCAACCTTGCTTTTCTTCTCAATGTCGTATTCCTGATATTTCTCAATGAACTTATTAAGAAAGTCGATTTCCTTGGACGCCACAGGACCCGTAATGTCAAGATTAACTACCGACGCGCCAGGCGCAGCCCAATTCGCTGAAAGACGTGCTGAATAACTTTTTGCTAAATCAAGTGGATTATGAAATTTCACTACATATGTCTTTCCCACGATTGGCTGAATTGGCCCCTTCTTAAACACCGAAAATCGATATCCATTCAACGCTATCGTGTCATTGAAGGGAAGATGATCCACACGTTCGCCCAGCATATTATCATCACTTGTGATTTGCTGCAAAGAAAATGTACTTGAGTCGGTGGCTGTAAAGTGAATAGATTTACCCCAAGGTCTTTTAGATGACGCTTCAACGATAAGTCTAACAGGAAAATCGTGTGAATAATACTCTGTGAGTACTATTTCGCCTTCACGATGAAATGACACTTCAAAACCGAGCTCCTCCACAACTTCCTGCAGAAGAGGATAGGACTTCATTATATACAGCTCATTAAAGAAGTTTCGATATGGGTTGATCAGTGCGTTATCGTAAAGAAACTTCGCTCCTGCATTTTCATCACTTTCTCGAATAATTATGGATGCCTTGACGGGAAAAATTCGCGTCGTATAGCGGTTGACAATATAAGCCACTGACACGCAAGTGATCAAGGATAGGAGAATTACGTACCACAGACGGATGATGCGATCAAGAACTCTCTTGAAATTAATCTGAATACCTCCCGCGCTTGAGTCATTTGCGGTTGGTTCAGGAAAAGATATAGGAGTAGGTGAGTTCAATAGCGTTGTGACAAGGAGACGATTAGGAAAACAAACGAAAGTGTTGCAGTAATAATACCTATGTTGCTCGTCCAATAGGTCCGGAAAGTGCGCTGCTTTAACGGCGGTACTACGATGACATCATTCTGCATCACATAATAATATTTAGACTCCAGAAATTTTTCTTCAAGGAGGTTGACGTAGTACACTTCCACCGAGTCACCGTCTTGCCTAATCACTTTCACCGTTGATCTGTCCGCCATCTCACTAAACCCGCCAGCCATCGCAATCGCTTCTGACATTGTGAGGCGAGTGTTTGAAGATGTGACGGTTTTTTCTCCGTGGACTTCACCTAAAACAGTAAATCTGAAATTGAGCATTCGAACCCTGACAGCAACATCAGGAATGAACTTGGCTGCAACACTTTTTATTGTATCCTGCGCCTGGAACATGGTCAATCCGGAAACATGAATCATCCCGAGGACCGGGTATTCAATGTTTCCTTCTTTGTCCACCAAGATACCGGCAATTTGTTGCGCGTTGGCACTCGCTCGCATTTGAGGATTTATTCGAGAAAGAAAATCAAACAGGTCGTTCTGGTCACTTAGGGTTTCGAATTGCACACTAAGTAAGTCCAATGGTTGAATTCGATATTCCTGAATTTTAAGAGCATGTTCTCGTAATACCGTGTCCTTCGGAATCTCTTTCCTCTTCTTCAGCTCATCCCCATGTTGATAAAAAACCAGCTTCTTCGCCGGCACGCACGCCCCCAACAAACACACACATAATCCAAGAAAAAGAACCAGACGAGCCATTAAGATCAGTAAGTCAATTTTCCAAAGGTGGCAAATATAGTAATTAACTGACATGTACGAGCCCACCCCAAATGGCAGATTCCCGCATTTTGTGCAAGCTAATAACGCCCGCCATAAACTTCTGATTGTCAGTCAGAAAAAAGAAACACCACATGCCGAACGTCGACGGTTGCACAACAATTCCCGATCTGAGAAACAAAAAACCGCTCGTCAACGGTCCTAAATATTACCTGGCGATGCAACACCGCATTGACGCCCGGTAAAACTGCCAATGGTAGTTCATCAAACTTCCAGCCCCGGTTTAAACCTATCCACCTGACCGTCGTCTAAGGTCCAAAAGCAAGCAACATGAAATTGAATCAGCTATTCATATCACTCTTTCTCATCCTTCCGACAGCAGCGATGGCCCAAACGATCGCCGCCGCCGACTCCACAGGCCTTCCAGGCGACAACTTCAGCCTCGAGGGCGCGCTGGACCTTTTCAAAGAATCATCGTCGCCCGAAGACTTCGAGAAGCGCCTCAATACTGAAAACAACAAGGTCAACAACCTGGACCTCAACGACGACGGAGAGACGGACTACATCCGCGTCGTCGATAAAAGCGAGTCTGACGCCCATGCGTTCATCCTTCAGGCGGTGGTGTCGGAGAGCGAGAGCCAGGACGTTGCCGTGGTCGAACTGGAGAAATCCGGAAACGACGGCGCCACGGCCCAAATCGTCGGCGACGAGGATATATACGGACACCAAACGATCGTCGAGCCAACGCAGTCTGTCGCTACGAACGCAGGTACCTCCTCTAAGACTGTCGTGGTAAACGTGGTCACATGGCCGATGGTCCGCTATGTGTATGCTCCGGGCTACCGGGTGTGGGTGTCGCCGTGGCGGTGGCGTGTATACCCTGCCTATTGGCGCCCGTGGAGACCGGTACGTTATTCGGTGTTCTATGGGTATCGCGCTCCCTACCATCGCCACTATGCCGTTGTTTCTACTCATCGCGTTGTTCGTGCGCATCGGGTCTACGTTCCGGTGCGGACAACTTCCGTTACTGTCGTTCATCGCAACGAGGCGAATATGACGCGCTACCGGTCGACGCATGCAGGGCCCAACGGTACCGTTACACGTACGTCAACGACGGTGCATGGATCACACGGGAATAAGGCGACGCGTCAGACGACGACTGTGAAGGGAAAGAATGGGAAGGTTAAGCAGACAAAAGTCAGGAGGCATCAGACGAACTAGGTATCGTCGGTTTGCTGGGCTTGTCTTGCCCGTTTTGATGGTTGGTATTTCATAGTCGGGTGAAAGCCGAGGCATCTGAGACTGCTGCTTTGCTTTCCCAGATTTTTAAATAGTCGCGCGTCGTAGGTTGGTGTGTTGGGCTTGGCGAAGAAATCCAGGAAGGTGGAGGCAAGGGAGTTATAGAGTTTTGGTTGCGCGTTGATTTGGAAGGGTGGTACGATTGAAATAGTTGACTCTGATGGTTGGTTTTTCATAGCCGGGTTAATTCCGAGGCATATGAGACTGCGGCTTTACTTTCCCAGACTTTAAAACAGTTGTGCTTCGTAGGTTGGTGTGTAGGGCTTGGCGAAGAAATCCAGGAAGGTAGAGGCAAGGGAGTTATAGAGTTTTGGTTGCGCGTTGATTTGGCAGTGTGGTACGATTAAATAGTTGATTCTGATGGTTGGTTTTTCATAGCCGGGTTAATTCCGAGGCATATGAGACTGCGGCTTTACTTTCCCAGACTTTAAAATAGTTGTGCTTCGTAGATTGGTGTGTAGGGCTCGACGAAGAAATCCAGGAAGGTGGAGGCAAGGGAGTTATAGAGTTTTGGTTGCGCGTTGATTTGGAAGGGCGCCACGATTGCTATAGTTGATTTTGATTGTAAGCATTTCATAGGCGGGTTAATTCCGAGGCATATGAGACTGCGGCTTTGCTTTCCCAGATTTAAAATAGTTGTCGTTCGCGCTGTAGTCGGGTGTGTAGTGCTCGACGAAGAAATAGGTAGCGCTAAACCATATGTTCTGGTAGATTCTCCGTTGCCATCGAACAAAAAGGAGACTTGCTGTTTAAAAATTGTATTCCTGTCCGTTGATACCCGCCCGTTTCAGAATTAAGGTATCCTCGGGATTGGGCGGTTCAATTCTTACGAACCCAATGCCAGGTGCCAGGGTGTAAACCCTTTCGTCGTCTTCCCATTCCTCAACATCCATTTGAAAGTTCTTGCAATGTTTGATTGTCGCTGCGCCCAGTGTAATGTCGGATACCGTGACGGTCATCGTTGCAATATGGTCGTACGAAGGGAACGACCAGGTATCGCCGTGTTTACTGTCGAGCCGGTATAAATTTTCCTCGATCGTTCCAGGTTGATAGGCATATACACGCTGGTCTTCGATCCGGTAGTAGACCGTGCTTCTGGCTTCCAAATCGGATGCAATCTCGGTCTCAAGGATTTCAAAATATTGGTTCCCGTCAAGCGTGACTACGTCCATCACCTCCCGGCGACGGACAGTAGTGTTCCCGGACAACACTTCGTATTTGAACTCCCAATAATTGCCAACCTTCATTGGAAGGTAAGATGATGGATCTATCTGATCCTCCTGAATATCATCGCTGCAGGCAGCGAGGAGTGAAAGTGTAACGCAAAAAATGCTACGAAACGATTTCATTTAGGGGTTAGTAAGTGATTTATAGAGTGTATGCGACAATGCCTGTCGAACAATCCAGCATACAATGATACAGGTGATGAGACAAATGTAACCCATGTAACTGGAACACGATCTACATTACAATAATCGTGCTGGCCACAACGGCACCGTTACACGTACGTCAACAACCGTGCATGGATCAAATGGGAACAAGGGCGATGCGTCAGACGACGACTGTGAAGGGCAAGGATGGGAAAGTTAAGCAGGCAAGAGTCAGGATGCATCACACAAATTGAGCAACCGTCGTAACTGAGAGACAACCACGGACTTGCTAGCCAATTCAAAATTAGTTTCTGATAACCTTCCTGCGCGCCACAACGCCCAGGGTGTCGGCAATCATCAGCACGTAAACCCCAGGCGACAACCGGGATATATCGACCTCAGTCTCTCCATTTATTTCCTGAGTCAATAATATCCTGCCGTGCACATCGATCATCGACAGCCTGGCCGAGGAAGCACCACTTACATGCAGAATCGAGCTTGCAGGTACGGGATAGATAGCTATTGATTCGGCGTTGAAATCCTCAGTGGCCGTGATATTTCCCGGCTCAAAAACAATGAGCTTTCTCGCCGGGGAATAGGCGTCGTTACCCTCCACAGATGCCTCGATGGTGACGCGCGCATCGCCCTTAATAGTAAGGATGTTACCCGACAGTTCGGCAGGGCCATTAAAGACCGTGAATGTCACAGGCAATCCTGAAGTAGCTGTGGCTTCGAGCGTAACAGGCTCGCCCAGGTTTACGTCTGTAGGGATCTTCGAGATGTCGATCGACTGATCAATTCGAAAAAAGCGCGACTCTGGGACGGACCAGATACCGCGCCTGATGGTGCCAACATAAATGCGGTCATTGGCTGCAAGCAGTGAAACGGCTTCCGTGGGAGCAAGCGCGGCGGGTTTCCAGCTGCTTTTATCTTCGGAGACAAACAGGTCTGAAACCCCGGCTGCGTATATCCTGGCGTTGTGTGATGTGAAAGCTGATACCTTCATGCCCGTCAGACTGGCAATCCTGCGCCACGTTGATCCATCGTTGGCAGACGAGTAGCAACGCGAGTTTAAACCGGAGATAATCATGATGTCGTCGGCGATGTAGAACGTATTCACTCCGACGTTGTTTCGTAGACTATCAAACGCGATGCGTTTCCATTCGGCGTCGGCATGGCCGCGACTATAAAAACCTTCGCGTGTAGCGGCATATAGTCTCCCGCGATGAGCCTGCATCTTTACGATCCTGAGGTCAGCGAGTCCATCGTTGAATGTCTGCCAGGTATCGGTACCGTTATATTTGAAGATTCCATACTCCTCGTCGGACAGATACATATCGCCTGATGCTTTCACGAATGTTCGGACAAAGGGAACATTTGCGCATGGGATCTCTCCTAACCATTGATGACCGATCACATCGTAGAAACGAACTATGTGATTAGAGGTAATGACGAGTGAATCGTGCAATAGTGGTGTGTCGCCGTAACCTTCATTATTCTGTTCGAATGGTGTGAACATTGTTTCACCCGGCGCCATGCTGTAGATGCCGGTCTTGCTGGCCGTTGCCCAAATGGTGCCGTCGGACGCCTGGTTTAGTGTAGTCACTGCAAAGGCGTCGGTAATTCCTTTGTTTGACTGAACGAATGCCTCTGCCGGGCTTTTCTTTTTATAGAGGCCCCGATAACCGCCGACGATTACTTCGTCTCCTTTAGCCCACACGCACCAAAGGTTTGACCGGGCCGGTGAAAAGTCTTCAATCAGCTGCCACGTGTCGGAACCTTCCGCGAGGTGCCATAAGGCATCGTCGGTGTCCGACACAGCATAGATTTCGTTGCCTTTGACAGCGATGTCAAAGATGAAAAACTCTGTCATTCCATTTCCCTTTGGCTGCCAGCTGGCCCCGTGGTTAGTGGAAATGAAGAGTCCTTCCGAGCCATATGTATACCAAATATCTTCTGGTTCCTGAATGTGAAGGCCCCTGGCGTAAAAGACCGCAGGTAGTCCGTTGTTGATGGGAGACCAATCGATGCCTCCATTTCTTGAAAGATAAAGTCCTGAATCGTTCGTGGCAGCGATGATGTCCCTGTCGTCGACGTACAGACTGATGACCCCTTTGTCTTTGAGTGCATCGATAGAATGATATTTCGTTGGTGACTCATTGCTTAAAAAATAGAGTAAGCCCCGGTTCGTCCCGACCCATAACGTGTCACCGTCGACCGCAAACGACTGTGTGCCGACGTCGCCGACCGGAAAGGTATACGTCGTCACGGTGAAGTTCTTAGCATTATCTGTCGAATGGAGTATGTCGTGGTTGTCGGCGAGGTAAAGCGCACCTGTGCGTTTGTCAATGGTCATGAGCGGCTCGAGGTCAACGCTGTTGAGGTAATGATCGACGAGGTGCCATTCGTCGCCGGCATTATCGGAATAATATAGCCCGCCGCTCGTACTGAGATACAGTCGCCCGTTCCGGTCTTCGATGATGTCTCTGGCGAGAAATACTTCATTAGGACCGTGTTGTATGCGGTCCTGGGCGGTTAGTCTGGCGGTGGTCAGCGTGAATAGCAGAAACAGAGTTTGCAAGCTTCTCGTGTAGAAAAGCAAGCGCGTGCGGGTAAGGTGCATAGCGGGTTAACGGTGTAGGCCTGGTAAAGCTCTGGTTGCTAATTTACGAAGTTTGCGCGAGGGTTCAAGATGATCGCTTTCAACGTGACCTGGAGGTGATGTGTGGTGTTGTTTACGTTATAGGTTGGTGTGTAGGGCTTGGCGAAGAAATCCAGGAAGGTGGAGGCAAGGGAGTTATAGAGTTTTGGTTGTGCGTTGATTTGGCAGTGTGGTACGATTGAAATAGTTGATTCTGATGGTTGGTGTTTCATAGCCAGTTTAATTCCGAGGCATCTGAGAATGCTGCTTTGCTTTCCCAGATTTTAAAGTCAGTTGTTATTCTCGTTGTGGGTTGGTACGTAGTGCTCGACGAAGAAATCCAGGAAGGTGGAGGCAAGGGAGTTATAGAGTTTTGGTTGCGCGTTGATTGGAAGGGTGTCGCGATTGCTATAGTTCATTTTGATCATCAGCATTTCATAGGCGGTTTAATTCCGAGGCATATGAGACTGCTGCTTTGCTTTCCCAGACTTTAAAGTCGTTGTTATTATCGTTGTCGTTTGATGTGAAGCGCTTGACCGGAAATCCAGGATGGTGGAGGCAAGGGAGTTATAGAGTTTTGGTTGCTCGTTGATTTGGCAGTGTGTTACGATTGATATAGTTGATTTTGATGGTTGGTGTTTCATAGCCGGGTTAATTCCGAGGCATATGAGACTGCGGCTTTGCTTTCCCAAATCTTTAAATCAAAACTGACAAATATGTCAGGATTTCTGGCGGCCCATTATTTTCCAGGCTCTGTCTTTATTGTGAGATTTCACTGTGAAAGACCAGGAGATAACTGAAAGAATTATCGCGATGGCAATTAAGATTCATACTCGATATGGACCTGGGCTATTGGAGACTGCTTACCGCAGGATGTTGTGTTCTCTTTTGAAAAAAGACGGCTGGTTCGTATAGGAAGAGAAGTGCCTCCCAATTCAATTCGACGACATAAAAATCGATCAAGGATACCGCATGGACCTTTTGGTGGATCGAAAGGTCGTTGTTGAGGTGAAGAACGTAGAAGACTTAAGGCGCGTTCATTATAATCAACTCCTCACCTACCTGCGCGTTGGGAATTTCAGGACTGGGTTGATCATAAATTTTAATGTCACTAGTTTAAAACTTGGACTTTGGCGCATTTCCAATGAACGGGCCTCTGAAGACAGAGCGTCAGCACCTCATACTTGATATACAATGCACGGAAGCCCTTTGAAAATGTGGGAAAGCAAAGCCGCAGTCTCCTATGTCTCGGAATTAACCCAGCTATGAAATGCTAAATTTTAAAATTGAACTTTAGCAATCGTACTACCCTGCCAATCAACGCGCAACCAAAACTCTATAACTCCCTTGCCTCCACCATCCTGGATTTCTTCGTCGAGCACTACGCACCATCGCACAACGCGAAAACAACTGACTTTAAAATCTGGGAAAGCAAAGCCGCAGTCTCAAATGCCTCGGAATTAACTTAGCTATGAAATGCTAAATGTTAAAAATGAACTTTAGCACGTAGTACCCTGCCAAATCAACGCGCAACCAAAACTCTATAACTCTCTTGCCTCCACTATCCTGGATTTCTTCGTCGAGCACTACGCACCATCGCACAACGCGAAAACAACTGACTTTAAAATCTGGGAAAGCAAAGCCGCAGTCTCAAATGCCTCGGAATTAACTTAGCTATGAAATGCTAAATGTTAAAAATGAACTTTAGCGATCGTAGTACCCTGCCAAATCAACGCGCAACCAAAACTCTATAACTCCCTTGCCTCCACCATCCTGGATTTCTTCGTCGAGCACTACGCACCATCGCACAACGCGAAAACAACTGACTTTAAAATCTGGGAAAGCAAAGCCGCAGTCTCAAATGCCTCGGAATTAACTTAGCTATGAAATGCTAAATGTTAAAAATGAACTTTAGCGATCGTAGTACCCTGCCAAATCAACGCGCAACCAAAACTCTATAACTCCCTTGCCTCCACCATCCTGGATTTCTTCGTCGAGCACTACGTACCATCGCACAACGAGAATAACAACGACTTCAAAATCTGGGAAAGCAAAGCAGCAGTCTCCTATGCCTCGGAATTAACCCGGCAATGAAACCCTAACTATCAACAGCAACTATAGTAGTCGAGCTGCCCTTCCAAATCAACGCGCAACCAAAACTCTATAACTCCCCTGCCTCCACCATCCTGGATTTCAGGTCAAGCACTTCACATCAAACGACAACGATAACAACAACGACTTTATGAGCTGGGAAAGCAAAGCAGCAGTCTGATGTCTCTAGGTTCAAGCTGCTATGAATACCTTGAATGACTCTACTCCGACCGCAAACTCTTCGTCGGGTTCATCACCGATGCCCTGATCGCCTGGTAGCTCACCGTAAGCAACGTAATCGCTACTGCTCCGAGTACTGATGCAGCAAAGATCCACCATGAAATATCCGTGCGGTATTCATAAGTGCTCAGCCAGTTCGTTACCACCACCCATGCTAAAGGGATCGCCAGGAAGCTGGAGATCAGTACGAGCAATACAAAGTCCTGCGATAACATCCGCCACAGGTTTGATACCGATGCGCCCAGTACTTTCCGGATGCCAATCTCCTTTGTTCGCTGCTCGGCTACAAATGAGGCGAGCGCGAAGAGTCCGAGGCAGGAAATGAATACTGCGAGGAAAGCAAAGAAAGTCGACAAGGTTCCCACGCGCTTTTCGTTACCGAACTTCTGCGCGTACTCTTCATCGACGAACGATGGCGAGATTGCCGAGGAAGGGTTTACCCGCTTGAAAACGGCTTCAATTTTTGCCAGGGACTGCGCCGGACGGCCTCGGATTTAGCTTGAGAATGAACACATTCTCTGACGCCGTCGACAACCTCCACATCGATGGCCGAACAGGTGCATAGGGAGACTGAACCAGCAAGTCATTCACAACGCCTACTACGGTGAAGGGCTTTCCCTCCCACCTGATGATCTTGCCGACGACCGGGTCTTTCAATCCGATAAACTTTACAGCGGCTTCATTTAATATGAAGGCTGACGTATCGGAGGCGAAGTCGCGTGAGAAGTCACGGCCTTCTTTGATTTTCCACTGAATGACTTTGCCATAGTCGTGAGAGACCGGATTGTTGGGGAAGTCCACGGTCTGATTCGGATCTTTGCCTTCCCAGTCGAAGCCTCCGTTCGTGTTGTATACGGCTGTTGTCGGGCTTCCCGATTCCGCCATTTCGACGATAGCACCGGCCTGAATCAATTCGTTCCGTACGGCATCGAAGTGGTCGTGTACTTCCTGTGATGACGAGATGTTGACGAGCCCGTCTTTACTGTATCCCATTGGCCGGTTCTGTGCAAATTCGATCTGCTTATAGACGACGATAGTTCCGATGATCAGGGTTGTGGAAATCGTAAACTGAAGCACGACGAGTACTTTGCGCGGAAGCGAGGCGTAACGTCCCACACGGAAGGTACCTTTCAATGTTTTCACCGGCTGAAACGAGGAGAGGAACAATGCCGGGTAGAGACCCGCGAGTAAGCCGGTCATGATGATGAATCCGGCACCGCTAACCCAGAACATTGGCTGCAACCACGGGAGGGCTATGTGCTTATCGGCGACGTTATTACCAAAAGCCGGCATACGAGCAGCAACGCACACGGCGAACACGAACGATAGCACCGCTATCAGCACGGACTCGCTGAAGAACTGAGTGATCAGTTGCTTGCGTTGTGATCCTATCGTCTTCCTGAATGCCTACCTCCTTCGCGCGTTTTTCGGAACGCGCTATACTTAGGTTCATAAAGTTGATACAGGCCAGGACAAGTACAAAATGCCGCCCATAGTTAAAAAGCCACACGTTGGTAATCCGCCCGCCGACGTTGACACCCTCTTTGAAGTCGGAATACAAATGCCACTTGGCAATGGGGTACGGGATACAACGGGCTTCATCCTGCGATCGTCTTCCGGAAGTTTGTTCAGCTTCACGTCGCGAATCTTTTCAGATACCTGTTCCATGTTGGCGGTGGGCGCAATCATGGCGAACGTGCGGGTGTAATTGCTTCCCCAGGGATTTTCCATCTTCTGAATCCATTCGTTCTGCTGGAGGTAAAGTGACCAGGGCATGATGAATTTGAGATCACTGAAACGGAGAATGGGGCGGGATATGTTCATAAACGCCAGTGACTGTGACGTCGGCGCGATTGTCCGCACGCATCATCTTCCTACCGGGTCTGTGTCGCCGAAGTAGGACTTTGCGGCTGACTGCGAAAGCATGATTGAGTTGATCTCTTTGAGTCCTCGCGCATACCGTAAATCATTTTCAGCGTCAGCATCTCGGGTGCCTCAGGCTCGAAGAAGCTTCCGGCTTGAGGAACATCTTTGTCCTCATAGGTGAGCGTATCATCGTAGTTCCATGAGGCCTGAAGTACATACGTAAAGTCCTGGCCATAGACGCGGCGGATTTCTTCAGCCATCTGGGCCGGGTTGGCTTCCTGTGTGCCAATCTCTGCCGTTGAAAAGGTCTGGTGCTGCATCACCTGGGCGAGGCGCGGGTAGTTGTCGTGGTACGTGTCGTAGTTGATCTCATCGTAGACCCAGAGTCCAATGAGGATGGCGACGCCCATACCGACGGCGAGGCCGCCGATGTTGATGATGGAATAGAGTCTGTTCTTCAGCGGGTTGCGCCAGGCGATTTTCAGGAAGCTTTTGATCATAACGTATTGTACTTCGGTGAGCGGAAGAAGTTACAGGAATTGACAATTTACAATTGATAATTGACAATTGTGGTGCTCTGTTGGGGGGGGTACGTTTGAATACGAGGGGATGAACTTTGCGAGTGCTGGTTCCTGGAGGCAAGGGCGCCAGGACTCCAAACCGCCAGGTCGCAATCGACGCAGTATGCGCAAAGGCTATTTGTCAGTGCGTTTAGGATGGTGTGATGATTTGGTCTCCAAGGGTGTTAATGTTCCCAGTTAATATTGTGAAGTTCTTTCAAAGTATTCATTACGCCGTCAGTTTGCCATCAAGTCAATGTGCTGGCATGGATGTGCGCAGTGATAAGAATAATCTTTGCGCGTCCTGGCGTCACTGCGACCTGGCGGTTTGGAGACCCGGCGCCACTGCTAGCCTGAGAGCTGGTGCCCTATCCTACAATCAATGACCCTCATTGTCAATTCTCAGCACTTTCCTTCTTACCGTCGGACCAGAATTAGAAATCACCACCATGTACAAACCTGAAGGCAAGGTTGACGTGTTGATACGTGCTTCTCCGATGAATCATTTTGTGAAGCACGCGACCTTGCATGTCAACCAGCGATACCGTTGCGTGTGTCATGGATGCATCTTTTACGAATAGCTCGTCCGTTGTGGGATTGGGGAACACGGAGATCGACTCATTTGTTTCGGAAACGGCAGTGACTTCGTCGATAAAGAACTGCAATTGTTTTCTTGCAGGGAGATACTCATCATTTCCTTCCTGGTACACATCGACACGAACAATGTGGTCGCTAAGCATGGTCAGCGTCGGGCCAGTCAGATCAGCGGGACCTGAAACAATCTCAAAGGATACGGGAAGCCCGGAGCTGGCGGAAGCCTTTATTTCGAACGGCGTGTTTTTATTGACCTGGTAGTATTCCTCGTCTGTCAGGATCTCCTGTGGCTTTCGCTGGAACCATGCCTGGTCGAATGACCAGATGCCGCGTTCCCATGTGGCGATGTACAGGCGATCGTCGTGCATACGCAGAGCAGTGGGCATGATATCCGGAAGATCATAGGATGTCCATGATTGTTTATCGGGCGATGATACGAATAGCTTTTGGTAAGCGGCTGCGTAGATGCGTCCGTCATGAGAGGTAAACGATCCGATTGAATAGTCAGTCAAATCAAGAATTTCTTTCCAATGCGCACCGGCGTCGTAGCTTATGTAGCTCAACGATGAGGACGTCGAGACGATGTACAGATCTTCCTCCATCAACATGCGGTAGACACCAGACGATCTGTAGGAAAACGGGATTTGCGTCCATTGATCATCATTCCGGCCCCGCGAGAAGAGACCGTCGTTCGTTGCTGCATAAAGTCTGTCATTATGAAAAAGGATCTGCCAGATAAGCGAATTGGACAATCCCTCACGCCAGGGAGCCCAGACGTTGTCGTGATAGCGGAAGAGCCCGGATACTTCAGTAATCACAAACAGATCGCCCCAGCCGCGGGCAAATCCGATTGGCTGGCTGATCATGTCGCTCAGGTTAGGTTCGCTGTATACTCCTGTTAGTGCGTTAACAAAATCTACGCGTTTATCACGTACGATAACGAGCGAGTCATCTCCCAATATGCCTCCGCTGTAGTCAGCCATACCTTTGAGGAAAGGCTTGAACGTGTTTTCACCCGGAGCCATCCGATACACGCCCATGCTGCTGGCGGTGGTCCAAAGACTTCCGTCGGAAGCGACATCAAGGGTATTAAAACTGAAACCGTCCTGCACTCCTCTGAATGCAGGGGTATAGTCGGATCCTCCGTTTGTGCTTCTGTAGATTCCGCCGGTTCCCGCAATTACAACGTTCTCGCCATGCGCCAGAATTGTCTGAGGATAGAAGGTGTCGGGAAGTCCGCTGTTTAGCTCCGTCCAGCTATCGCCAGCGCCCTGTCTCCAGATACCCTGATAGGAACCTGTTAAAGACCATAGCTGGCCGTTGTCATTATATAACTCCCAAATGAACGGCGAGTTCATGTTGAGCTTCTGCCACGTTGCACCTTTGTCAGCCGACGACCACGTACCGTCACGTCCATATACAAGCCATAGTTTGGTGGTCACGAGGAGTCCGTCCGCGTTGAAGTTGCCGGGCAGACCTCCGTTCACCTGCAGCCAGTTGCGCCCACCATCGTCGGAACGGAAAAGTCCATGGTCGCGCGTAGAGGTGAACACCTTCCTGCCGTCGGCATGCACGCCGGTAATGACGTCACTATTAAAGAAAGGGATTTCGATGACATCCGACGCCAGGCTCTTTAGTGTCGTATACAATAATCCTAAGTGGGTGCCGATCCAGAGCGTGTCCCTGTTTATGTCCATCACTTTTAGTGAGATGTACAGGCGGTCGGGGATCAACTTCCTCATCTTCCAGGTTACGCCGTTGTCGGCGGATGAGAATATCCCGCTCAGGTCACCCGCGAACAGGTCACCGGTGCCACGGTCAACGGCGAGCACCGGGTTAAAATATATGGTGTTCATGGTTGCCTTGACGCGCTGCCAGGTCTCGGCGAAGTCGTTGGAATAGTACAGGCCACCGTTGGTTGAAAGAAAGATCCGGTTATTCTTTCCTTCGACGAGGTCCATTGGGAGGTAAACTTCGTCGGGGCCGTGGCGCTGAACGGATTGGCCGATTGAAATAAGGGAGATGAAGAGGAAGGAGAACGTGGTGAGTAGTTTCATGTGTTGTAACGGTCAATAAAAATAGCAATTAGGAATGAGTAAAGAACAATGACGTGTGAGCAAGGGTAATGGATGATGAGTAATGGCAGTGAGTAACGGCAATGAGGTATGGCAGCAATAGCAATGAGTGATGGCAACGAGCAACAGCAAACGAGCAATAGCAATGGGTACGATCAGACCTACCGTGCGAGGTATTGCAGGTCCTGGCGGCTAATTCCGATGTGATAACCTGAAACATGGTTGCTGAAATATTTTCACACTCTGACAACCTGGCCTGAATTTTCTGCCATTCCGGGCGTTTTTCGGGTTTTTGCACGCTTGTTGCCTGCCACGAACCAATCGCATTAAGATATAAGATATGACAATCTGCTATCTCGAATATTTTCAACTTATCCTGCAAAAGGTAAGCTTCGATCGAAGACTGTTCAACAAGGAATACGGTAAGGCTGTGAGGATGCTGAGCTCTGATCAGTTGAAGACGCTTGAGCGATGGATACAGTCCAGGGGCCTGAATCATTTGATGACTTCGCCTGTAGCGCCACCATCGTCGGTTGCGACATCAACTGAGAAAACCGAGAGATCCGGGAACATCAGACCAAACCAATTGTCAACTTCGTTCCAGACGGAATAAGATTTATAACCATTCCATCATCAAACCCAAGTACAACCATTAACAATCCTTTAACCGTGCTGTTATGAAAAAGATTAGCATCACCTTACCGGATGTTGAAGTTCAACTGATCAGATTCGTATCGAAGGATGCGTATGAAGATTTTAATTTTCTTGACAATCGTAAGACAGAGGTTGTGTCGTCTGAATTCGAAGAGATCAGCAAATTGCAGGCGCAGATTCCGATCGCTCTGTTCAGACAGAAGGATGGGTCGTACATTCATATTAAACAAAAGCAACCTGGTACTGAAGGCTAGTCTCCAAAGCCACATGGTCACTACTGCGGTTTTGATCCGCAATAAACTTATCAAGCTATGAACTTGTACAGGCTATAACCTTGTACGAGCTATGTACCTATATTCGCACGAACTGGTCTAAGCTATAAGGCTTGATAAACTGTGAACGTTAGCAAGACGATCTTAAGTTTATCGCCTTTGCAATTGCGCCCGACCACTAAAGTAGTGCGCATTATGAATTCGAGATTAAACGTCACGACGAACGTTGGCCACGAATTCATCGCCAATAAAAAAACTGCCGCTGTATTCGAAAAATAATCATCTCACGTGGTTCGTATAAGCAGGGAGACGTGATTTACGGTTAAATCATTTACAGACGTTAAATGAGTCTCTGCAACCTCCGGACAATGCAGTAACTTCACACCTGCGAGTCATCCGAGTCAGCAAGTCTGATGTCGCGCGATGAACACTTCCCATTTTTGCTCCTGATCCGTTCCGGCAGCATGTTGAATAAAAGAAAGACACGACTAATACTTCGGCTACTTATACTATCG
This sequence comes from Chryseolinea sp., assembly GCA_049840655.1. Taxonomy (GTDB): domain Bacteria; phylum Bacteroidota; class Bacteroidia; order Cytophagales; family Cyclobacteriaceae; genus Chryseolinea. The sequence goes on along the minus strand of JASGJX010000045.1, from coordinate 72,034 downwards.
CTAATTGTTTGCGCTGGCTGCAAACAGGCTGACCAGTCAGAAAAAACCACGACACCCGCACCCGTAAAAGACAGCATTTATTCCTCTGGCGAACTGGCCGAGCGAACGACCTTCAGGCGTGCCGTTGAAGCAGCGATCTGGGGAATGCCCATCGTTGCGACAGACGCAATACGTCAGGGCTACCTCCGGGACATGCAGGCATCCTACAATGACATCGTTTATTACCCGAAGCCGGCTGACTGGAAATTTCAACTACCACTCCGAACGCCTCGACGCACTACATCTATTGCGCGTATGATACCAGAAAGGATGGCCGATCGTATTGGAGGTTCCACTCATCAGGGCGGATGGAGCAGGCTTATATGGTCAGCTTTGCGATATGTGGGATGTTCCCTTAGTCATCGTCGGTCCTGGCGGGGAAGATAAAGGTAAGGGAGCGAAGTACCTCATTGTACCCCCAGGTTATACCGGCAAAATTCCCGCGGGATATATCGTTGTTCATCAAAATACCTACGGTGGCTTCTGGTTGATGCGGACGATTGCCAGGAGCAATTCAGAATCCGATCAGCAGGCCGCGAACGATTTACTGAGAAAGATTCGTGTGTATCCATTGTCGGCATCCAAGGCTCCACCAACACAGCGTTTCATTGATGCCTCTGAATCGGGAAGAGTATGGGAGGGTATACCTAAAATGGATGAAAGTTTCTACGTCGTTCTTTCCAAAATGGTTAATGAAGAACCTGTACTACCACAGGATGAGGCGATGATGAATATGTTGCGTTCTATCGGAATCTCAAAAGGTGCGATTTTTAATCCTGATGAGCCGACGAAGTTATTACTAAGGCGGGCGGCAGGAAAGCTAAAGCGTGGTTTCAAAGTACATTATTGAGTCAGCTGGTGCCTCTATGGGATGGCGCGCATTGGGCGCTGCCTGACGCGTCTGGTATCAAAACAGAATTCACCTACACGTCACCAGGATTCTTTGACTACGACAACCGTGGTATGTTAGGATTCTATGGATGGGCACCACCCAAAAAAGCTGACGCCAGTGCGCCGACTATTTATGTACAAACTCTTGTTGACAAGGATGGAAAATTCTTCGAGGGCGACAGGGTTTACCGGCTGCACGTACCGGCAAATGTACCCGTGCGACAATATTGGTCGGTAACCGTATACGATTACGAGACTCAGGGTTCATTCGGAATGCGGAAGTGGTCAGCCACGATTCGTATAAGCTTGACACACGCAGGAAGGATGACGGTTCGATAGATCTTTACTTTGCCCCAACTGCGCCCAAAGGATGGGAGAATAATTGGATCAGTACTTCACCCGGCGGGAAATGGTTTCCAATTTTTCGACTCTATGGACCTGAAAAGCCATTCTTGATAAGACCTGGAAAATGGATGACATCGAGCTTGTGAATCCATGATCCAATAAGTCGTGAACGTTTTATCAGTATGCCGATACACAGTAGATAACAAACAACGCTATGAAAAAGATACCCTCAAGTTTACTGGTGATGCTTCCTTTGATACTGCTCATCACGTCTGTAACAACAACGCTGTGCCAGACGCCGACGGACCTTCCGCGGCAGGATTTCCATTACAACGGTCAGGTTGGGCGCACCTTCAAGGATTCCGATCCGGCACAGTTTCCTCAACCCGTTCAGGCACCTAAGGGTGCACCGAATGTGCTGCTCATTCTGCTGGATGATTCTGGCTTCGGGCAGTATGGAACATTCGGAGGAGGTATCCCCTCACCTACGATGGACAAGCTTGCCGCCGAGGGCATTCGTTATAACCGCTTTCACACCACGGCGCTATGCAGTCCGACGCGCGCGGCACTGATCACCGGAAGGAATCATCACTCCGTAAGCTTCGCCAGCATTTCAGAAGCGGCTACGGGATACGACGGCTACACCTGCGTGTTGCCTAAGAGTTGTGGTACCGTGGGTGAAGTGCTTCGTCAAAATGGATATATGACTGCCTGGATTGGCAAGAATCACAACACTCCTCCGTGGGAAGGGAGCGCGGCAGGACCATTCGACAGATGGGTGAACGGTCTTGGCTTCGACTATTTCTACGGATTCAACGCTGGTGATATGAATCATTGGAACCCTGTACTATATGAGAACCGAAATCTCGTACCTACCTCTACAGATCCCAATTATCATCTTACTCCAGATATCGCCGATCACGCGATCAGCTGGGTAAGGAAAGTAAAGAGCATCTCGCCTGATCGTCCGTTCTTTTTGTATGTGGCTCCAGGAGCCAATCACTCACCGCATCATGCTCCTAAAGAATGGATCGCAAAATTCAAAGGTCAGTTCGATATGGGCTGGGATAAGTACAGAGAGATGACGCTTGAGCGTCAGAAGAAACTTGGCGTGGTTCCTCAGAATACAAAGCTTACTGAACGTGTTCCCGGCCTTCCGGCATGGGAGTCGCTTAATGCCGATCAGAAAAGACTCTATGCGCACATGATGGAAGTGTTTGCGGGCTATGCGGCGCATTGTGATTACGAAATGGGTCGCGTGGTAGATGCAGTAAAGGCGATGCCTGGATCCGAGAACACCATCATCATCTATATCTCTGGTGATAACGGGGCAAGTGCAGAAGGAGGAATCGAAGGATCTCTCAATGAGAATCTCTTCTTCAATGGCTTCCCCGAGAAATGGGAAGACAATCTAAAGGCAATCAATGACCTGGGAGGTCCGAAGTATTTCAATCACTTTCCATCGGCGTGGGCACACGCCATGTGTACACCTTTTCAGTGGACGAAGCAGGTGGCCAGTCACTTTGGAGGAACGCGCAATCCTATGATCATTTCGTGGCCTGCGAAGATCAAAGATAAAGGAGGATTGCGCAGTCAGTTCATTCATACCATCGACATCGTTCCGACCCTTTATGAAGTAATTGGTATTACGCCTCCTCAGCGGCTGAATGGAATTGAACAAAAACCAATCGAAGGTATCAGTTTCGCCGACACCTTCACCGATACGCAGGCAAAAGGTCATCGTTCCACGCAATACTTTGAGCTCGGATGCAATCGGGGGATCTATCACAACGGATGGATGGCATCTGCGATTTCGTTCTCTCCCTGGCAACCCAATCGTCAGGGTTTTGACATTGACAAACAAAAGTGGGAGCTGTACAACATCGACGAGGATTTCAGCCAATCGAATGATCTGGCAGCATCTAATCCCGAAAAGTTACGAGAACTACAGGACGAGTGGTGGGTAGAAGCATCGAAGTACAACGTGCTTCCACTTGACTGGCGCGCCGTAGAGCGATTGAATGCCGAGCTGATGGGTCGTCCTTCGCTGACGGGCAATGCAAAAGTGTTTACGTATTATGAGGGACAGGTTGGATTGGCGAACGAAGCCTGCCCCCGCATCCTGAACAAATCCTGGTCATTGACCGCGGATGTTACCATTCCTGCATCGGGTGCGGAAGGTATGATCAACACGTATGGCGGTATGGTTGGCGGATATGGACTGTATGTAAAAGGTGGCAAGCTGCACTTTGTTTACAACTATCTCGATCTTGAGCGATATACTGTTGTTAGTCAGGCGGCGTTGCCGAAGGGAAAGGTGGAAGTAAAGATTGATATTAATTCAGAGGGAAAGCAAGGTGAGTTTGGAAAGCCGGCGACCGTAGTGATGACGGTGAACGGAAAGAAAGCGGGTGAAGGTAAACTACCGAAGACAATTCCACTGCAGATCTCACTCGGAGAAGGACTGGATGTTGGAATGGATATCGGTTCGCCAGTGGATTTCACTTATAAGCTGCCTTATAAGTTCACGGGCAAGATTGATAAAGTGACAATTGAGTTGAAGCAGTAGATGCAATTGACAATTGATAATTGTCGGGGGGAACTCAATACCTTTTAGTACTTCAGTGGTTGAGGCTCGGGGAATTTCCAGGAGCCGTCGAGCAGTTCTTTGCGCGGACGGTAGAGTCGTACAACATAATTCCATCCGTCAACGGTAGGGATACAGTTGGATACTTTACCGTCGCAGCCGCCGAACTGAATGTCTACCGAACCATCCTTATTCTTTTTGGATGTCGTGCTGTTCAGGTTGTATACGCCCAGATCGTTCTTTTCGAAATAACCCTTTGCATTGTAAAGCGCCACTGACCAGAATGCGTCTACCGGTACGTTGGCAGGAACGTGAAGCTTATAGACCGTCTTGCCGTCGTTCTTTGGTGGATTGACGTTAACGTACATGGCTACATTTTCAGGGTTGCCTCCCCACCCCGCGGCAGCACCAACCAAATGCAGATGCGGGTCAACTTCACCTTTCTTGCCAAATGCCCCTTTGAATGCGCTGATCGATCGGTTCAAAACCAGTAGTGAGTCGCGAATTCTATCCTGGCTGCGTTTATCCCAGATGGGAATTTCGAAACTGCCAGGTCCACCGGGCTGCTCAACTTTCACCGAGTCCTGTAATGTATGCGCCTCAGCCATATCTTTTGGATCGTTCGGGTTCATAAACAAACGCAACGCAACGATGGCGTATCGCGTGCCTACACCTTCTTCTGTTAATGTATAACTTCCGCGACCGAATTCGGCGATAGGATTGTAATGATCTTCATTGATGACGAGGATGGAAAAGACCCGGTTTCCGGGGTCAGGTATTTTAACCGTCACAGGTCCGGCCCTCAGGTCGAACAATCCCGATGAAACAAGCACGTCGCGATTGTAACGGATCACCGGCTGCTGATCGACCGAAGCTATTTCCCGGTCGTGACCAAGTTTACCCAGAGCAGCGCCAGGTTTTTTCAACGCGGCAGCGAAGTACATGTCGGACTCCGCCCGGGCGAAATTATCAGTGGTAACGATCAGCGAATCATTTGTGTTATCTGATTCGATCTCCTCTTTCCTGGTTTGTGTGCATGCTGCACTCAGACCCATGATGACGACCAGCAACAAATTCCATTTCATAGCAACTGTGGTTAATGGGTTATTATCAAACAAACACCAACGTCCCGCCTCATCAGCAGATCAATTTAATGAGTTATCAGGTAATCGTGCTAATGAAAGTGTGAAATCTGATTAGGCCCTGATAAGTCTTCAGTACTAAAAGTTGCTTTGAGTCTTTTTACCTGGAGAAGAGATCCATGGTTAATTTGGCCAGCGTTGATTAGCCAGCGCCATCATTACGGTAAAAAAAAGGGTCCGCCACACCGGACCCTTTTCACTGTATAAACTAACCTAAAATAGTTTCTGCTTAAGCCATTGCCAGGCGTTGTTCGATGATCACGTCTTCGATCAATACGTCGCGTTTGAATGTTAATGATCGCATGTGTCGTCCGTCTTCGTCGTAGAGGAAAAACTGTCCTTCTCTCCTGCCCTCTTCATACATGCCGTCGCTGCAGCATTGTCCGTTGGGATGGTAGGTGGCAAAGCGTCCGTGCTGAACGCCGAGGACGAAGTGTTCTTCGATCATCAGCTCGCCGGTGTCGTAGTACTCGCGCCACAAACCTGTCTTCAGGTTGTTGACGTAGTTGCCGCGCGCGATCACTACAGCGTGCTTGTTGTATTCTACCCACATGCCGTCACGGACCTTAGCTTGTGAAGCATCAGGTTGTGGAGCAACAGGATGAACAACTCTTGGTGCAGATGTCATATTGTTTCCGCCCAGCTGTGTATTGGATGATAAGCTTTTAGTGTCATGTGAAACTCTGTTCGAATCACGGGTAACGTTCACAGCTCGTTTTGTGTTAGCCGCGATATGTTTTCCGTTCTTCGCCGCGTTCTTGTTAACGGACTTGCCCAATGCTTTAGGCGATCCGTTTGACAGGCCCTTGCTCTGATTTACCGTTGATGCATTTCCCGCAGGCTTTGCCATGGACTTGCGACCCGCTGACTTGCCGGCAACTGGCTTGCCTTGTACAGGTTTCGCTGCAACTGCCTTCACCGTCGGTTTCATGGCCGGGAAAATACTGTTAAAGCGCAAGGCGTTTTGCGAGATGATCTGGATCTTGTTCCTGAGAGATTGTTTCAATGAAAGGATAAACGCCGTCTTTTGAACGGGCGCAACGGTATGCCTGGGGATCACGTTTTCGTCAACGCCCAGAACAGGTTTGAAGGCCTGGCGCACGATCAGTCGCAGCGCAAGCCTGAAGTCGAGTAATTCACCGCCAAAGTCTGGCAGGTTAAAAAATGGATTCTTCATGCGATTAAAAATATTCCTCACAATGCCACACCCCGGCTGAACGGCCCGGACGCGAACAAGTCGCGCGTTTCACGCAGGAATGACATAAACTTCCCGAGGCGACATGATCCGCGCCAGCAATCTTACGTCGGCCACCGGATACCCCGGTTTCCAGTGTAGACTCCTGCTTGCGGTGTTCATCATGATCGGCGAAGGCGGTGTATATCATTTCGCGTATAGTGTCGTTCAGATGCATCGTATTCAGCACTTATATTATCATGAATGCCGGTTCCACGGGCGATCTAATCCACGGAGCGCACGTAGCGTCGATGCTTCAACATTCCGGCTGCTACTCTTAATACATCACCATTTTGATGTATTGTGGTAGTCTCTCCGATAGACAATTGTGTCAATTTGATACCGAAATCAAACTTGAAACAAAGGCGTGTAAAGGTGTCATGCTTCAGTAGATTCTTACATGTGTGCGATAACCCTACTCGTACCCGGGAAGGAAAAAAAGCCCCGCTCGGCCGACAGCCTCACGGGGCTAAAGGCAAGCACGGAGGGATGTTATCCCGAGCCCAAGAATTCCGTGCGTCCTAAACCTACCCCGAATTCCCAATGGAATCCTACGCACCCGGTAATACTAAAAGCGTACCACTTTAAAATGTGCGAAAGGATCTTAAATTCGATCATTCATCCAGTAATTCACCGGGTAGAAACGTATCGGTGGGGCGAAACGTATCAGTGAACCAGTACCAATAAGTAGTGGATAATAACACTCAGTGCTCATCCCACATAGCTCATAACTCATTCCGCCCGCACTATCTTCTGGCGCTTTACATTTCTTCCATTGATCAACTCAAGAACGTAGACTCCATACTGGAAGTTTGAAGTTTCCATTTCCACATAGCCTTTATAGCCCTTCTCTACACTCTTCTCTGTTGACCACACTTTGACACCACGGATGTCGTACATCGCGATGCTCATCGGGCCTGCTTCTCCGGCCGAATACAGGATCGTGGCATGTGTCGAAAAAGGATTTGGATAGAACTGCAGATCGAACGATGTTTCTTCGTCCGGCGCCTGGTATATCATGTCCGCAGGTGACTGCGATAACGCGATTCGCTGGTTCGACGAACCCTGTCCTGTTCTCCAGATTTCGATTCCGGAGAAGTTGGCTTCGATACCGGTGCTTCTCACGTTGATGTTTCCATCAGTAATGGCCGTGGTATATGGACCAAGCTTGCGCCAGACTCCAGTGCCTCCGCTGTTATAATTGCTCTGTACAACGCTGTTCTCAACAAGGATAGAATAAGTCACTGCAGCATTATCCTCCCAGACATACAGAAAGATCTGGTAGTTTCCATTCGGAACGGCATTTACAGTGACGTTTGGCTGATACCAGATGGACGAACGGATCATTGAAGCACGGTTTGCATCTGTAGCCGGTGAAAGCGCTACGCCCTGACTGGCAAACGCAAGTCCCGTCATCGAGAAATTGGGAGCCGATGCACTAGCCTCCCAGTTGTTTCCGTCGATTGACATTGCAGAACCGTTGATGTTGATTGCCCTAAAGAAGGTAGCTGCCGCATTCGGTTCATTCACGGTGAGGGAGAAAATATCGCTTACTGATTGTCCGGCTTCAGTGGCAGTAACCCGGATGTTCATGGGTGCATTTGGTGAAGGTGGAGTACCGCTGAACGTCCGGTTGCCGGGTGTGAAAGTCAGCCATCCGGGAAGTCCATTTCCATTCTCAAGAGCAGCTGTATAGGTAAGCGTGTTTCCTGGCTGAGCTGGTGTGAACGTGTTCGACGGAAACGTAAAGGTAAACGGGGTGTTTACTGTAGAGTTTTGATCCGCTAACGGATTGGTCAGGGTTGGTGTCGTTGATGGCGGACCGGCTCGCCAGATTTCCACACCCGAGAAGTTTGCTTCAACGCCTGTACTTCTCACGTTGATGTTGCCATCATTGATCGTCGTATTAAAAGGACCAAGCTTTCTCCATATACCCGCGCCGCCGCTGTTGTAGTTGCTTTGTACCACAGTGCCTTCAACGAGGATGGAATAGGTTGCAGGAGAGTTGTCCTCCCAGACATACACCCACACCTGATAGCTGCCATTAGGAACGGCATTAACAGTAACGTTAGGTTGATACCAGATGGAGGAGCGAATCATAGAAGCGCGACTGGCATCTGTTGCAGGATTAAGCGTCACCCCCTGACTGGCAAATGCAATGCCTGTCATGGAGAAGTTGGGCGCCGATACACTAGCCTCCCAGTTGTTTCCGTCGATCGACAAGGCGGGACCGTTGATGTTGATCGCACGATAAAATGCAGAACTTCCTGGTTCGCTGACAGCCAATGTAAACACATCGCTGATGGATCCTCCGCTATCAGAGGCTGTAACTCTGATATTCAAGCTACCTCCGCTGCCTGCGCCAGGTGTCCCGCTGAATGTTCGTGTCGATGCGGTAAAGGTTAACCAACCCGGCAGGCTGCCACCATTTTCCAACGTAGCAGAATAGTTGAACGCATTACCAGGTTGTGACGGAGCGAAAGTATTCGATAAAAAAGTATAAGAGAACGGAGTGTTGACGGTAGCGTTTTGATCCACCAAAGGATTAGTCAGTGTTGGAGTTGCCGGAGTGGTATTAGGGCCTGTTCTCCAGATCTCCACGCCCGAGATGTTTGCTTCAACGGCTGTGCTTCTCACATTGATATTTCCGTCGTTGATCGTTGCCGTGAATGGTCCAAGCTTTCGCCATACTCCCGCTCCTCCGCTGTTGTAATTGCTTTGTACCACGATGCCCTCAAGCATCATGTTATAGGTTACCGGGTTATTGTCTTCCCATACGTAAATCCAGACCTGATAGGTACCGGAGGGCACTGCATTGACGGTGATGTTTGGTTGATTCCAGACTGACGAACGAATCATGGTTGCGCGGTTCGCATCGGTGGCTGGATTCAGTGTCACTCCCTGACTGTTAAATACGGATCCGGTCATAGCGAAATTAGGCGCCGATGCACTAGCCTCCCAGTTGTTTCCGTCGATCGATAGCGCGGGGCCATTGATATTGATCGCACGATAGAAATAGTTTTCAACTTTTTTGAAATTGGCAGTATACGTTGCATCGTCTGTGGGTGTGGTGATCTGCTGTGTTTGGTCGCCGCCGTGTGACCAGGACTCGAACTCATACATCTCCCCGTTGCGTGACTGTGGCGAGATGACTCCGAGCGTCCGGATAACTCCTTCAACGCTTACAACGGAGCCCGACGTATTGAAGGGCTGTCCATCCAGCGTAATCTGAAGACCTTCGGGATTAGTCGAGAAGTTCAAAGTTGATTTCAGGGGATAGATGTCGACAGAATCTTTTCCTTTGAACCCATATGAATCTGTGACAGTAAGAATGAGTCTGTACCAGACGTTGTCCGAAGTCTCACCTTCCTGTGGAACAGTGAATGAACCGTCGGATATTCCGTTTCTCGGTGGTTCATCATGGTGGTGCGTATTGTGATGGAAGTTCACCTGCCAGCTCATTGCCTGAGGAGGCAGGTCGCCGTCTTCCGCATCGTGTCCCCTGCCCGAAAAGCTGATCGTATTGCCGGCGACGTATGTCGCATCCGTTGCAGGTGTGAGGATCTCGGCCACCGGCAGCTCGTTCGTTATCACGGTAAGCGTCGCGACATTACTTGTCGCGTTGCCCGCCGCATTCCTTACGATAACCCGATACTCACCGGCGTCATCAATGGAAGCCCGCGTAATTCTAAAAGTGGAACTGGTTGCTCCCGGGATATCGACTTCATTCTTCTGCCACTGATATGACAACGGCGACGTGCCTACTGCTGTGACACTAAAAGCTGCTGGTTGGCCATTTGCTACAGTTGCATTTTGCGGATGATTTGAAATCGTTGGCTGCAAGCCCGCGTTATAAGTTATCCTGTAGAGCGACTCTTCATGGCGCGCGCAGAAATACAGAATATTGTCCGGGCCCATGGTAAGACCAAGGCTGTTTTGAATCACGTTCGTAGCAAAGGGAGACCGCACTGCGGTGGGGCCGGAAAGATCAAGAATATTGATCCAGTTGTTACAGTTGTCCTGGAACAGATACTTGCCCCGATACTCTGGCGGATAGTTTGGATTCGATGGACCTATGAATGCTCCTCCAACTATGGCGCATCCAACTCCGTCTCCCGAACCGTGAGCGTAAGCGTAAACCGGATTGGTGAGGTTGGGAAATGATGCCTGATTAAAATTGCCTTCGGTCAACGGCCATCCGAAGTTCCTTCCCGGAAGGGTTGCGTCGTTGATCTCTTCCCAGAGTGACTGGCCCACGTCGTTGACAAAGATCTTTCCCGTTTCCTGATCGATCGCGAAAGTAAAAGGATTGCGCAGACCATATGCCCAAATTCTTTTTCGCTGTTCGCTTCCCGTCGGGAATGGGTTATCTGGCGGTGCTGACCCGTCCTTATTAATCCTGAGCAGTTTGCCGTGATAGGTATCGAGATTCTGTGAGTTGGACGTTGACGCGTTCTCACCAACAGAAACGTACAACTTGCCGTCTTTTCCAAAATGAAGAGCGCCACCGTTATGGATCTGCGCTGAGCCGAGTGGATCCAGATCAAGGATAGGTGTTTCGCTGCCGGGCGTTGCTGTGTCGCCAGTAGCGGTGAAGCGTACGATCCGATTCCTGGTGATCGTACCCGGCGAGGTGTAATAAACATAGACCCATTTATTCACCATGAAGTCCGGATCGACAGCGACACCGAGCAGTCCGCGTTCCCCACGGCTGTCGACGGTGAGGGAGACGAAGGGCGTTGCGAGCACTGCGTTGTTTTTGATGATCCTGACATTCCCGGTTTGTTCGATGACAAACGTTCTGCCGTCGGGAGCGAAAGCTGCGGCAACCGAAACGCGCACCGGACCCGCTACTCTCGACTGACTGAAACCAGGGGGATACTGTGCATTGACGATGGTTACAAACGACATTACGCAGACAAAGCCTGCCCATAATCTTGTACAAAGATTGTGCATGTGAATTTTGTTTAGGTGAGAAAACGAACTACTAACAACTGAACTGGACGCCCTGAACACGACTCACAATCGTAGGATGAGGATGAGGTATAGACAATGGACTATTGATGAATCCCAAAATGGAAATTCATAAACAACAACTGAGCTAATCCCAAAATGAGATCTTAACGACGCGAGATTTCCTTCTGCTTAAATAATAGAATACTGCACAAGAGGCACCAAGAGTTTGAAGCCTGCCTGTCTAGTCCGTCTGTACCCTAAGAGAAAAAGGTCACGAGGTGAAGATAAGAAAGATAATCAGTAATGAAGGGAATTAAGAATTAAGAATTAAGAATGAGGCGCAGGGGATGGAAGGACGTTAGGTGCGTTTGACCCAGACCGAAGGACCATGATATGAATAGCGGCTGGTGGCGAATGATGAATTGAACAACCAGCCCGAAGGGCTATAACGTGAACAACCACCGGTGAAACCGGTGGCAAATCATGAATCAACCGACCAGCCTGAAGGGCTGTGACGTGAATTGCCGCCGGTGAAACCGGTGGCCAATGGATTATCGCATCCCAACCCATTCAGGGGTTGAACAAAACATCACGTCAGGTATCGTTCATTAAAATCAATCCCGCATTCAATCAATAACCTTCTGAATTCATCATAGAAGGATTCCTTTCTATGATGCTCCTTCTGACTTTTTACATACCGTATTAGTCTGTCCCTCTCCTTGACAGAATATGTAAATGCACCGTAGCCCTCCTGCCACGCTGAAAACATTGGAAACTTTCCGCTCTCTTTCATCCACAGACTACTGGATACTTTAATGTTCTTCACATAATCACTAAGGCATACCGTGGGGTGAAGATCTGAAACTATGTGGATGTGGTCGGGCATGCCGTTTACCCTGTACAACCGGCATTTGTGATTATTGACAATACCCCAGATGTATTTATATAGTTCAGTTTCATGAGTTTCGTCGATGACCGGCTCACGATACTTGGTGCTGAAGACAACTTGATAGATAATCTGGCGATATGTGCCCATGATGAACGTATGACTTGGGTTAGAATGATTGTTATCATTCATCGATGTAAGTATATCGACTTTGGTCGATCGCATCGATAAGGGCAGATGCTGTTAACCAGACAAAGATCCATCAGGGAAACAATGGGCAGTGGATATATGACGTGCTGCCGGCTTGATCGGTAATATTTAACCCCTTCGGGGTTGGTCGCAGGCCGGTCGTCTTCCGCCGGTTTCACCGGCGGTTATTCATGTGTTAGCCCTTCGGGCTGTTGGATGCATTGTCTGCTGGCGGTTTCACCGGCGGTTATTCACGTTACAGCCCTTCGGGCTGGCTGTTGGATGCATTGTCTTCCGCCGGTTTCACCGGCGGTTATTCATGTGTTAGCCCTTCGGGCTGTTGGATGCATTGTCTGCCGTCGGTTTCACCGGCGGTTATTCACGTTATAGCCCTTCGGGCTGGCTGTTGGATGCATTGTCTGCCGCCGGTTTCACTGGCGGTTATTCACGTTATAGCCCTTCGGGCTCGCATTTCACAACGGCGAGGCTACACCATTACGTGTAACCGATACATCGATCGGCTCCGCGTTCATTAACACTCTCAATGGAATTACCTGTAGAAAATAACCGACGTTGGTACTTTCCGTGAAAAATATTGACGCGCCCCTTTCCGTGTCGCGTATGCTTGTTTCAATCTGTTTTCCGTCGGCGGAGACGATTTGAATGTTATAATCTTTGGTCTTCACTGACAGTTGAATTTCTACCTGTTGCGCCAGGTCGATCATCAGTGGGCAAAAGCAACATTCGGGTATCTTCAGATACTTTGGTTTGTAGACGTAAAAGCGTTTTCGAAGTTTGGTGAGCATGCAGGCGATGCTGTTTGGATCGCGCTCGCATGGAGTACAGTCAGGGTGCAGGATGTCTGTCAACGCATCATTGCAAACGGCGCACAACTCATTGCCCAGTGAATGCATGAGGCAATTGTTCTGGGGTCGATAAATTCCCGTCGGTGAATAGCCCCCGCCTGCCCACGCTCCCACTACGCCCGTTGGCGTATCAACTGTTGTTGGTAATGGTGTCGTTGCTGCAACAAAGCTTCCCCACTTAAGTGTGGAGCGGTTAATGTTCTTCGTGAGATTTACGGATCCCGGTTCTGGTCCCGAGTAGGCAGGTTCGGCACGACCATCGCAGAAATAGCAGGTATACTCGTCGGCGAGGTGGCCCGTAAAGTGACCTAGCTCATGAACGATCACTTCCTGCATACTTGTATTGAGTGAAGTGTAGACGATGCTCCCGGCAGCGCCGCCATATTGCGTGTCATTTACCAGTACGTACACTGCTTCATAAGCCGGGGCGTAGTTGGCGGCCTCGGTGACCAGAGCGGGTGTTGTCGAATAGATGACTCTTTCCGGTGCACTTACGTTGTCGCCGAATGTGCAGTTGAGTTCCGTATTCCTCGTGACTCCACTGAGGGGATGATCGATTCCCGACTCCGCTGATATCACGTTCACGCGCCAGACATTAAATGCGCAGAGGTTCGCCGCATAGGGAGCTTTATTTTGAAGGGCATCGATGGCTGACAGGACAGCATTGTTAAACTTCGTCTGATCAGCTGCCGACGAGGTGAATCCGTCGCCTACAAAAACAATATCATACTTGCGTGTAGTTGATCCGTTGATGAGAACTGCCGTGACGTGCGATCCATCGGAGTTTGTCTGCACATCGACCGTCGCGTGAGCTACGCCTATAGACAGTGTGCACAAGAAAAACACAGAGAGGCTTTTCATAGGATTTCATTTTGATATTGAGAAGAATAACAGATCGAAGGTTAGCCAGTGAGCTCCAGGGATAGCAAGTCAGATCACGGGCAACGGTCGCGTGCTGAAAGACGCCGATCATTTCACGGGAATCGACACCTCGGCAATTACTCTCGGCTTATTGTCTTCCGTGTTTGAACTGATTGACGACACGCGCACCTTGCTCAGGTCTTCAAGCGAAGGAATGTTTACATCGAATGGCACCTCACCCTGCCGCTGAACCATGCTCAACCCCTTCCCATCCTGAGCGGGAACTTCTACTATCGCCGGATGATCGATGTACGCGAGCGCTGCGACCTCACCTTTGCTGTTGAGAAATTCCAGCAGCAGTTTGTTCATGCTATGGCTTTTGTCGCGCACAAAGTCTTCACGACTCACCTGTCTTTCCTTGTAGGTAATGGTGCTTCCCTTAATAGTAAACCATAAGCGTTCGGTATCCGGTGCCCATATCTCGAATGGTGTGCTTATTGGTTTGCCATTCACGTCGACACTTAGTTTGGTGAGTTCCGGTCCTATTGCAGGTACGATGACAGTAACCAATGTGTCGGACGAAGTGATCACAACCGCTGGCTCTGATCCGAACCTGACGATGGGCTCTTTGGCGAAAGTGCCATTATGGATGCGCAGTGCTACGATGTCGCCCGGCGTGCCAGCAGGTGTATCAAGGGTGATCGTTGCTGACTTTCTGCAGGCCGTAGCGATCGCCGCACACAATAGCAGGCACAGAACAGGCTTCGTGTTCATAGGGGTAATGCTCACTGATGAGTGACACGAATGTAGAGTGCACGTGAGAGATTGTAAATCCCAGCAAACAGGGAAATAGCAATTAGTAATGAGTCATGAGTAATGCAAGCATGGCTGTCATGCTAATTATCCTTCCAGCGCTTCAACTTGTCGCGAAGAGTTTTTCGGTCGATGCCGAGTACGGTAGCTGAGCGCGTAAGATTGTTGTCGTTGGCCGCCATGACGTCGGCGATGTATTCCCGTTCGATGGCGTCGAGCGTCCGATCGAGACCTCGTTTGCTTCGCGCTGAATAATGAAGTGATTCCGGAAGATCAACTACGTCGATGGTCGTGTCGTCGCACATGATGACTAGTCGGTGCACGAGGTTTTGAAGTTCACGCACGTTACCTGGCCATCCGTAGGCGCACAATGCCTGCATCGCGTTCGTACTGAATTTCATGGGTGGTTTGTCAAGCTCCTGCACATAGCGCGCCAGAAAGAAGTCAATGAGCAAGGGTATGTCGGTTCCGCGTTCGCGCAGCGGTGGAAGCTCTACGGATATCACGTTGAGACGATAGTACAAGTCTTCGCGGAAGTGTCCCTTTCGCACCAGCTGCATCAGGTCGACGTTAGTAGCGGCAATGATGCGCACGTTTACCTTAAGTGTTTTCTTCGATCCCACCATATAGAACTCCTTCTCCTGAAGCACGCGAAGAAGTTTTGCCTGCATGGCCAGGCTGGTGTTGCTGATCTCGTCGAGGAATATCGTACCGCCGTCGGCAGTCTGGAAGAAGCCCGCACGAGTTTCGGATGCACCCGTAAACGCACCTTTTACATATCCAAACAATTCACTTTCGAGAAGGGTATCGGGTATGCCTCCACAGTTGACCGGAACAAACGGAGCGTTTGAGCTCGCGCCTCCATAGTGCAACGCGCGGGCTACCAGCTCTTTGCCAGTTCCGCTTTCACCCTGTATCAGCACCGTTGCATTGGTAGACCGCGCCTTCTGGATGCGGCTGTATACTTTCTTCATGCCGTCGGAGTCGCCGATGATACCGAACTGGTGACTGGTCACCTGCGGCTTTTGCGAACGTCCTGATCTGGCAAGCACGCGATCGACAGCGCCAAAGAGTTCTTCGTCGGTGAATGATTTAACAAGGTATTCTTCAGCTCCGATCTTGATAGACTCCACGGCACCCTGAATGGAAGGAAATCCCGTCACCACGAGTATACCGATGTTGCGATAGTTCTCGGCTGCATGACGTACCAGGTCGATGCCGCTTTGCCCCGGCATGCGAAGATCTGTGATGAGCAGGTCGATGTGAAGTGTGCTCAGCAGCTTCACTGCCGACTGAACATTGTCGGCCGAATATATTTTGTAATCGCGCGTCTGCAGATTGCGGCGAATCAATTCAATGCTCTCAGGCGAATCATCAACAATCAAAACGCTGATGGTGTCTGTACCTGATGGTTTATTTTTGACAGCCTGTTTCTTCATTGTTAAAGTCTGTTCGTGTTGATACATCATCCGCCACCGGTTGCACCGGAAACAATTCACGTTGATGGATCGTCAATTCATACATCATTCGCCGACGGTTGCACCGGAAACAATTCACATCGATGCATCGTCGTTTGATACATCGTCCGACCATCGGTTGCACCGGAAACGATTCACATCGATGCATCGTCGTTTGATACATCGTCCGCCACCGGTTGTACCGGAAACAATTCACATCGATGCATCGTCGTTTGATACATCGTCCGCCACCGGTTGCACCGGCGGCTATTCACATCATGGTCCTTCGGACCAATTCTCCATTCTTAATTGTTAATTCTTAATTCTTAATTGAATATCGAACCTCGTCCCCTTCCCTACCGCGCTCACTACGGAGATCTTTCCATTGTGGTCTTCAATGATTCCCTGGACAACAGAAAGGCCCAGGCCGGTTCCCTGTCCGACGGGCTTGGTGGTAAAGAACGGCTCGAAGATCTTCTTCCTTATTTCAGGTGACATGCCGTGGCCGGTGTCGGCGATCGTAAGGCGGACAAAATTGTCTGCTCTCTTTGTGATCACCCGAATAACCCCTCCGTCAGGCATTGCGTGTACCGCATTCGTTATGAGGTTAACCAGCACCTGACTTAGCTGTACCGGATCCGCCTGGATTTCGGGCAGGTTTGCATCGAGCTTCCGGACAACTTCAACACCGCGATCCTGAAACCGCACGTCAATGAAATACAGAATATTGGAGATAATCGTATTCAGGTTCACAGCGATCACCTGCCGGGGCATCTGTCGCGAAAACAACATGAGCTTCTTGATGATCTCCCGCGTATACAGTGAGGCCTTGATAATTCGTTCGATGTCGTCGGCAGGTTGTCCTGTGAGTCCGCCGTTCTTCTGAATCAGCTGAGCAAAACCAAGGATGCGCCCCAGGGGCTCATTCAACTCGTGCGCTATGCCGGCACTTAGTTCGCCAACAAATGCCAGGCGATCGGAGTGCTGCAATTGCAGCTGAAGTTTTTTATTGCTCTCCGCGATTTGAGCCTTGTGAATGAAAAGGGAAACTTCATGCGCTATGGCCTTGAGCAAACTCTTTTCTTCATTGAGAAAAGCAGGAGTTGCACGCGATACCACTCCGACTTTAACTGAAGACTTCGCAAGGCTTGTACGCTTCGCAGTTTTGGTTGCGGCCCTGGTCTTCTTTTCTACCGGCCGGTATCCAACTTTTATTGTCCCAATCGTGCGGGGACCTTTACCGTTCTCCTCGAGTCGTGATGAGATGTACGTTTTACATTTCGCGAAGCCGGATGTCTCGCCGCTGAATTTTGACGTCACGATGCTTACCTCTGCCAGCTCGGAAAACTGCATCGCGTCCGGCAGGAGACGAAGGGTTTCTTTGAGAAGGGCATCTATATCATTGTCGGCCTCCAGTGCAAACCGCGTGATGGCGTACAGACACTTTAGTTCTTTTACTCGTTCGCGTAGTTTTAAATCGCTGGTGCTTTTCATTGTGTTTCCTGCGTTCTGAAAAAATCCAATTGGTCGCCCTGGTGTGTCGTTCGCCCGAGGTTGCACCGGCAACAACTCGCTTTGATGCATCGTACGCCGCCGGTTTCACCGGCAACAATTTCGCTTTGATGCATCGTCCGCCGCCGGTTTCACCGGCGGCTATTCACATAACGGTCCTTCGGACCAATGTTTACATTCCCAATGCAAGTAGCGTTTCATTCTTACAACTTCCAAATCATTGTCCAGGTACGCACGGGGCGTTTTTACCCGGCGGGTAGTTTCGAACCAGTGGCATTCCTAAAATAATTGCCTGTGCGCCCGTTAACGCGACATTTCCGCGCTGGCACGGATTTGTCTAGTGCATCAGGAACCGCACACGTTTTTTTACTTACGCGGAATAAAAATAAAGACATGCAGGGACGACTCATTACATTGAACGACTACCGGCGTCTTATGGACGTCATTAATGCACCGACATCAACCGTTTCACCGTCGATATCGGCGCGACTTACTTACGAATTAAATGGCGCAAGAATTTTTGCACCTGAAGATATTGATGGCAAAGTGATCACCATGAACTCGACCGTGCTATTACGCGATCGTATAAATGGCGGAGAGATGGAGGTTACTGTTACCTATCCCGGACAGGTAGATGTGCGCGTGAATCGAATCAGCGTGTTTTCTCCGGCTGGACTGGCTCTCCTGGGACGCAAGCAGGGCACTATCATCGCGTGGAATACACCCGCCGGTTTGCGTCAGTTTGAGGTTGTTGAAGTATTATTTCAACCAGAAGCCGTTGGCGACTACAGTTTATGATCTCCTTGCTGGACTTTTCGCGTCTCACGTTGTTGATTGTGGTGCTCGCCTTCAGCGTGCAGGCAAATGAGCGCGCAAAGCGCATTGTTCGTGAACGAAGAATCCAGCGCGAGCAGCGTATGACGAAACGTATGGAATCCACTGACCTGGAGGTGACGGGTCGGGGAGAAACACACCACGATGGCGATACATCACAACCGTCCGGGCTATACGCAGAGGAGTGTGAATGAATAGCTCATTGCAATTCATTGGAGGTAGCGTAGGTGCTGTGTCAAAAATACCTTTCGATGTATTGAAGAACGAACGAGGGGAGCTCGTGCATTGCGCGCGATGGCAATCCACATCTTATAGATCATGCTCTTCGTCGCGCGCGGAAGGAGACAACGTCGCATGTGCTACTGATCGAAGATCCCTACGGGATCTTAAATACAGAATCGGAATGCGACATCAAATGCAGAATCCCTACGGGATCTAAAATGAAAAAAGGGGCGTAAGCCCCTCTTCACTATTCAATACTAATTGCTCATTAATTACTCGTGGAAGTTATACACTCTGAAACCACCTTGCTTCAGCACGTTCTCGCCGCGCATAAGTTCGATGTCGGCGTCCACCATTTCGCGGAGGAGCATGTCGACGTCGTATTTAGGTTTCCATCCGAGGATCGTCTTTGATTTAGTAGGATCGCCCAGGAGCAGATCCACTTCTGTAGGACGGAAGTATCTTGGGTCGATGCTCACAACTTCGTCACCAGCCTTCAGTGAGGAGCCTTCAAATTTGGAACTATCAACTGAGTCGATGATACCGATTTCTTTAATGCCTTCACCTTTCCAGATGAGGTTGGCGCCCACGTGAGCAAAGCAACGTCGCATAAACTCGCGCACAGAGGTAGTTTCACCTGTAGCGATTACGTAGTCGTCGGCTTTGGCCTGTTGCAGGATGAGGTACATCGCTTCTATATAATCGCGGGCATGTCCCCAGTCGCGCTTCGAATCGAGATTACCCATGTACACTTTCTTCTGAAGTCCGAGTACCATACGGGCGACGGCACGTGTCACTTTACGCGACACGAACGTTTCACCGCGGAGAGGCGACTCGTGGTTGAAGAGGATACCGTTACATGCGTACATGTCGTATGCTTCGCGGTAGTTTACCGTGATCCAGTAACCATACATTTTAGCTACCGCATATGGAGAACGTGGATAGAACGGTGTAGTTTCTGATTGAGGAACGGCCTGTACCTTACCGTATAGCTCAGACGTTGATGCCTGGTAGATGCGGGTTTTTTCAGTCATCCCCAACAGTCGGACCGCCTCTAGAATACGCAGCGTACCAATGGCATCGGTGTTGGCGACGTACTCAGGCATATCGAAGCTCACGCGCACGTGGCTCATGGCACCGAGGTTGTATATCTCGTCTGGTTGAATTTCCTGGATCAGGCGGATCAGGTTCGTTGAGTCGGTGAGGTCGCCGAAGTGAAGTTTCATGCGAGCGCCCCTGTCGTGCGGATCCTGGTAAATATGATCGATACGCGCGGTGTTGAACAGCGATGAGCGACGCTTCAATCCGTGAACTTCATAGCCTTTGTCGAGCAGAAATTCAGCAAGGTAAGCACCGTCCTGTCCTGTAATCCCGGTAATAAACGCCTTCTTCATTATTGGTTTACTTGTTGATTTGTTGATTTGTTGATTGAATACCGCGCTCTAACGAGTGCGATTCCATAGCTGTCACTTTATTGTTTAATTAACTTCCTTATTATTTAACTACGCTGTACTGATTCACTTTGCTGAGGAAGTCTTCGTATGTGAGTCGTATTCCTTCTTTCAGCGATACTTTGTGACGGAAGCCCAGGCTGTGTAGTCGGGTTGAGTCCATGAGCTTTCGCGGCGTGCCGTCGGGCTTTGTTTTATCGAAGCCGATAGTTCCCTTATAACCAACCGTCTTCGCGATCAGGTGTGCAAGATCAAGAATAGAGATCTCTTCACCGGTACCGACGTTAACGATCTCAGGCTGATCATAATTTTCCATGAGGAACACGCATGCCGCACCCAGGTCGTCGGCGAACATAAATTCGCGCAACGGTGACCCAGAACCCCAAATGATCACTTCATCCTTTTCAGCTTCTTTGGCCTCGTGGAAACGACGCAATAAAGCCGGAAGCACGTGCGAGTTCTGTGGATGATAGTTGTCTCCATATCCATACATGTTAGTTGGCATGGCAGACATGAAGAAACGGCCGTGTTGTTTATAATAAGCCTGGCACAATTTAATGCCGGCGATCTTTGCAATGGCGTATGCCTCATTCGTTGGTTCGAGGTATCCGCTAAGCAAGCTGTCCTCACGGATAGGCTGGGGTGCGAACTTAGGATAGATACATGATGAGCCGAGGAAGAGCAGCTTCTTAATGTTGTAACGAAACGAAGCCTCGATCACGTTATTCTGGATCATGAGGTTGTCGTACAGGAAGTCTGCAGGATAAGTATTGTTGGAAAGTATTCCGCCCACCTTTGCAGCGGCAAGGAATACGTATTCGGGACGCTCGCGGTTGAAGAAATCGTTAACGGCGATTGTATCCTTAAGGTCGAGTTCTTTTGACGAAGCCGCGATCAGGTTGGTAAACCCCTCCTGCTCAAGCTTTCGGTAAATGGAGCTACCCACCATGCCACGGTGGCCTGCAACGTAAATTCTGGAGTCTTTATTCATCTTGGTCCTTGATTATGGCATCCGGTCAAACAACGAGCGGAGCACGTTTGCCATACTTAACTAATAAGAAAAACAGAGGGAAGGCATTAAAGTATCGCGGGATGAACACCGACGGTTTGTGCAAGCATCGAACGAGCCATCCAAGATAAAGTTTGTCTGCCCACTCCGGTACGTCGGCCTGACGACCAGTCAAAAATGCAATCGCCGCACCAGTGCATATTATCGCCGGTTTATAGCTGAGGTTCTTGCGCAGGTATGCGCCAAGTATCTCCTGGGTACCACCGCCAATGTTGAGCAACACATAGTCAGGCCGTTGCTGCTCGATCTTAGCAAGCAATTCCGGATCGACAATGTTTCCCTTCTTATACATGGGTGCTATATGAGAATTTTCCTTGCTGATACTGAATCCCAGACTGTTCAAAAACTTTTGATTAATCTCTGCGTCCTTTTCAGTAGGATCTGCCAATACAAATTTCGACTGCTGTACGTCCCTGTCATTAAAGAATTCACGAAGGAACTCAAGTCCGGAGATCCTGTTTACTTTTTGGGAGTTAAAGAGGTTCCAGATCAGGGCCATGTATCCGCTATCAGCAATAGCGATATCGGCATAACGAAGGCTCCTGTAATACACTGGTTCTTCCTTAATCGTTTGGAGGCCAGGTCCTGAGGGCACAACCATAAATCCGCCCGATTTCAAAGACTTTACTACATCTTTCACCGTGCCCTTAAAAAAATCAATACCGAGAATCTTTACAGTGCTCATACTTACGTCATTTCTTGATTGTTGAATGGTCAGGTTTTCAACCCTTCCATCTCCTACCAGATTTCGTTTGCACCGCCAGCCTGGGTACCCAATTTTGGGGATTTAACCGGCTGAACAAGGCGTATCCTATCCAATAGAGCTCAAAAATAGCCGTGAACAATGAAGGCCGTAATGATTAATGTCGTTCAATATTAAAACTTTAATCTTCCTTATCAAGGTACTAAAAATGTAACAGCTTGATTATCAAAACGCAATCCTTTGCATTATTTGCGGCACGAGCTGCGGTTACATACGATAAAGGTGCTTGATCTGTTTTGAAAGACCGGTTTTTTTAGGCCCGTATGGTAATAATCTATGAGCGCGGTCTTAATGGGTGTGTTTCACATAAATCTGATTCAGGCACGCGGGCACGGTCGTTAACGTCGAGACCCCACCCGAAACGTTCTTAACGTTCCTGAAGCCATGGGTAGCCAGATAATAACTGGCGCGCGGACTGCGGTGACTGTGACTGCAATAAACGATCACCTCCTGATCCTTATACTTCTCCAACTCCCCTACCCTTCTCTCGAGATCGTCAATATTCACATTGACCGCGTTCTTCAGGTGCCCGAAAGTTGGCACATCGGTGCTGGTACCCTTGAACTCACCAGGTGAACGCACATCAAGGAGAACAACTTTAGGATTTGCTTTCACCCGGGCACATACTGTTTCGAAGTCGATATCTTTAAAACCTACTGTTGCCTTATCGATCAATGGCATTCCGCATACAGAACAGGTGCCTGGCTTGTCGTACACGCGCTTATCGCAGTCGTTGCCACAGGGAGAACAAACGTATTGCTTCTGGACGGACAAGCCTGTGGCGTTACCCAAAAGGTTCGGTTGCCCCATCGTGACACTCGTATCGTCCGTATGACGAAGAACGTCGTTTGATCGCTCAGAAAAAACAAGAACACACGCGATAATCGGGAGAACGGCAAACAGATAAGTTTTCATGGGGAGAGTTGTCTTTACAGCAAGATAGAATTTTTCGGCTCAAAGTTTTACCAAATAAAAAGAGAGGCTGCATAAGCAACCTCTCTAAAGATGATGTGAATTAAAAACAGTTACTCTCTCAATTCTTCTTCTTTTGTTGACCTGGTGCATATTGTTTTGCCGACTGGCTGCCCGTTGCCTTTTTGGCCTGACCCGGTGGGACGTGCGGCGCAGATGATACAGGCTTAGCTTTCGTGTGTACTACACATGACTGCAAGCCCATGCAGATTGAAAAGAAGACTACGAAACAAGCGACACTGCGAACTGTTGTTTGTGACATTGAATTACGATTGATTGTTCAGTTTGAAGATATATTGAAGGTGCTTTATTGCTGAATATTAACTACTCCGACGTCTGTAACCTGACCTGTTACCACTGTAACGCCCGTCCTTTCGGTAATGCTGTACCCAGTCTTTGGACTGAAGCGCACCGTATATGATCCGGCCTCGAGGCCACGCAACAGGAAGGCTCCCTGCTGATTTGCATATGCAGTTGCTGCGGTGTCACCGCTTGCGAGAATGGCGTATACCGCTGGCGTTGCTTCAATTGGTACGACACTTCCCTTTATTGCACCACTGGTAGCCTCCGTCATCACTCTGATTACGGGCTTAAGACCATAGGTACCGTTGCCCCTTTGAACGATTGATCTTGCGGCGTCGAAGTCAAGCGTCATTTTGTAAGTAACACCCTCGGAGAGTGAGGTGTGAACGTTAAGCTTCAGGCCTGACTGCTGCGCGCTGGGCGTAGCCAAAGCGTGTTCCTTGCCACCCACCACCAGGCTGTTGTTGTCACCAAGAATGAGTCGGATCTGGCTGATGTTGCCGGCCGGAAGTTCTACACTGGTAATCAACGTATCGAGTCCGCCGGTAAGGTCGAGGATATTATAGATGCCACCATTAACGGGCACCGATCGCCATCCGTCGTTCTCGCCTGCCCCTTCACTGTGTACTTCGAGTCCGATAACATCAATGTTCACGGCTTCGTAATCACCTGGCGCATCGGTGAGGCGCACTTCGAGGCGAGCCATCTTGTCGTCGTTCGAGCAGGACAACATTGTCAGTGCTGCGAGGCAAAAAAGGATGAGTTTCTTCATGTTCTGTTAGGTTAAAAGTCGAATGAGTTGAGGCGAAATTTGTGCCTTTTTTATTTGTGGTTAGATATCGGGTTCGACCAATGGAAATAGCAGCAGACGAGTGAAGAGCGGTTTCATCGCAATTAAAATACTGTACTCGGGTTGGTGATTCTGGAAACAAAAGGGTGTGAGAATGAAGTCAGAATTGAGAAAATGTCTCTACAGCAGGGAGGGTTGGTTCGCAGTGGCTCGGAGCGTGTGGAGGTTTGTTCTTTGTAGCATGTTAAGTAGTAGGCATGATAGGGCAAGGCTCTACGTTGCGTACTTCGATGTTAGTGCGTAGCGATCGATGATAGTGTGTAGCGATCGATGATAAAGTAGAAGCTTTGTTGATAGTGTGTAGCGATCTATGATAGCGTGGATGCTTATGACGGTTAAATCCAATTCGGGGAGGTACACGGAGTTTTTGAGGTTTGAGGCGTGACTTGATAAATAGGTGCGCGGCTCGATTGGAGTTTCCTTTGGAGCGTGTTGTTCTTCGTAGCATGTTTAAGTCCGAGGCATGGGAGGGTGTGGTTCTGCGTTTCGTGCTTTGATGTTTGTGTGCAACGATCGATGATGGCGTAGAAGCTTATGACGGTTAAATCCAATTCGGGGAGGTACGCGGAGGTTTTGAGGTTTGAGGCGTTACTTGATAAATAGGTGCGCGGCTCGATCAGAGTTTCCTTTGGAGCGTGTTGCTCTTCGTAGCATGTTTAAGTCCGAGGCATGGGAGGGTGTGGTTCTGCGTTTCGTGCTCCGATGTCAGTGCGTAGCGATCGATGATAAAGTAGAAGCTTATCATAGTTAAATCCAATTCGGTGAGGTACACGGAGTTTTTGAGGTTTGAGGCGTGGCTTGATAAATAGGTGCGTGGCTCGATTGGAGTTTCCTTTGGAGCGTGTTGTTCTTCGTAACATGTTTAAGTCCGAGGCATGGAAGGGTGTGGTTCTGCGTTTCGTGCTCCGATGTCAGTGTGCAGCGATCGATGATAAAGTAGAAGTTCATGACGGTTAAATCCAATTCGGGGAGGTACACGGAGGTTTTGAGGTTTGAGGCGTGACTTGATAAATAGGTGCGCGGCTCGATCAGAGTTTCCTTTGGAGCGTGTTGTTCTTCGTAGCATGTTTAAGTCCGAGGCATGGGAGGGTGTGGCTCAATGTTTCATGCTTCGATGTTAGTGTACAGCGATTGATGATGGCGTAGAAGCTCTTGATGGTTGAGCACCGCAAGATCCTTAACCTTGAGCGGAGTCTGACTTGGAATCTTTTGGTGGGCCGTTTGATATTCGTCTTATGCCATATCGAAGGCTAGTCACTTGAAAATTTATAAGAAGTCCGGTATTGAAATTGCCGAGACGCAAATAAGTCAACACCTGCTGGAAATCCACTGGTGTAAGAACGGTCACTGTCTTTAGTTCGACGACTACTTTTTGCTCGACTAATAAATCCATGCGATAGGCATGCTCGAGTTTGAGGCCGTCAAAAACGACAGGAAGGTGTTTTTCTTTTTCTACTGCAAATCCGCTCTTGATGAGCTGTGAAGACATACATTCGCGATAAGCAGATTCGAGAAGTCCAGGACCAAGTGCACTATGTATCTTCATCGCTGTCGCGATAATGCGCGCTGTGATATGTTCGTTTAGCATGCATGAACATAAAGTAAATTATTTCCAATGCATCGAATCTGAACGCCTGATTTCCTTACAAATTCTAAAGCATCATCGCTGCATGAACATCGAAGCATGAAACACAGAGCCGCCCCCATGCCTCGGACTTAAACATGCTACGAAGAACAACACGCTCCAAAGGAAACTCTGATCGAGCCGCGCACCTATTTATCAAGTCACGCCTCAAACCTCAAAAACTCCGTCTACCTCCCCGAATTGGATTTAACTGTCATAAGCTTCCAGGCTATCATCGATCGCCGAAATTTGCAACCACTAACCGAGCATCGACCTGAGATCCGACCGACATCGCTGTATCATAATCTGACTATAGCATCAAACGAGCGAATGGGGCGGTGCACCCATCCGCCCCATTTGCGTCGGCTCAACAATTAATCAACCTGTGCAAGTTGATTGTACCGCTTCGCCAGCGCAACCAAGTCCTTTTCTTTTTTGCACGAGATCTTTTCCTTCTTAGCAAACTCTGCAATAGCAGATTGATTGTCGGGCAAGTCAGCGAGCAACCCCTTCAGATTGTCTACTTCCTTCGGAGCATTTTCGCCAAGCTTGTAATAGTACGTGTCCGGTGCTGGCTTGTATTGCGCAGGCAGATCAGATCCATCAAGCGCGCGGCCTTTCATTGCAGCCGTATAGACAATCTCTTTCTTCGCGAGCAGCATCATTTCTCCGCTGTCGAGGAGCGCAAAGAATCCCACCTTCTGTTTACCCTTTGCATCATAAGAAGCGGTGATGAATATATCGCCTCCCATTTTTACGCGTTTGATGTTCTTGGCGTCCAGCACAAGAGGTTTACCGTTCTGCTGATATTCCATTACATCCTGAAAAGCGTTGTAGCGCAGTGGAACAGTCATCGATTTGTCTGCGTAGTAAATCGTTCCTTCCACATACTGATCGTTTACGTACTGCGAACCTTTGATTGGTTCTGTGCTCGCAGCCTGTGCGAAAGCGGTCGTAAGGGTGATACTGAATATCCCCCATGCTAATGTGATTTTCCTGATCATGATTATTAATTTTTATTGACGTTGTCGCGGCTTAGTAAGAAAATGCGTCGGTAATAGCTGCATTTTCTTTCGATGGGGGCAGTATCTGCGAAAACTTTGCCAGATTGATTGAAGACGATCAACGGAAATGAAAAATGTAATCGCGCTTTATAATGCGATGAAATTTCTTGATGAATTGCTTTGCATGATCAAACATCAAAAACATGAAGTGTACGAAGTGAACGATCGATTGACCGCAGGCGTGCACCACAAAATAAATGCGCCTGTTTACTGTAACCTTTCTTGATTTTCGGAGTGCGTGTATCGACGGCGTTGTAAGCTGGTTACTATAGACGCCATGGCATCACCCAAGACGCGCGATACTAAATGAACTTACTGTTACATTTTTCTTTGAGTATTCTGCATTTTGAGATTAAATGCCTTGAGCGTCACGAACGTTTTAGGACAATCACGTTCGGTATCGAACAACGATCTTGTAAACGAACATCAATACACGAAACGTAGAGCCCACTCTCCCATGCCTCGGACTTAAACATGCTACGAAGAACAATGCGTTCCAAAGGAAACTATCATCGAGCGCTGAACTGAATTAACATATCACGCTTCAAACCTCAAAACCTCCGCGTACCTCACCGAATTGGATTTAACCGTCATAAGCTTCCACGCTACCATCGATCGCTACACACGAACATCGGAGCACGAAACGCAGAGCCACACTCTCCCATGCCTCGGACTTAAACATGCAACGAAGAACAATACGTTCCAAAGGAAACTATTATCGAGCGCTGAAATGATTTGTCATATCACGCCTCAAACCTCAAAACCTCCGCGTACCTCCCCGAATTGGATTTAACCGTCATAAGCCTCCACGCTATCATCGATAGCTGCACACTAACATCGGAGCACGAAACGCAGAACCACGCCCTCTCATGCCTCGGACTTAAACATGCTACGAAGAACAACCCTTTCCAAGGATAACTCTAATCGTGCCGGACACCTGAATTATCAAGTCACGCCTCAAACCTCAAAAACTCCGTGTACCTCACCGAATTGGATTTAACTATGATAAGCTTCTGCTTTATCATCGATCGCTACACACTATCGTCGGAGCACCAGCAACCAGGAAACAAAAAGCACCATCAATTGTAACAACCGCTCTGCACTAATCGATCACCTTCATTCGCCTGATTCGATCCTCCAGCTTCTCCGTTGTGAGCTTCTCCCTCATGTGGTCGACGATGATGGGAAAAGAGAATGGTGTTGGTCTGTCGGGTGTGGTGATCATGATGCGTTGATGATTGATGCGGTCGAGGGCTGCGCGGAGGCGCACTTCTTCGAGCTGGAAGTCCATTACCTCTTCAAATGCCTGCTGCAACAGCAGGTTATGTGAATCGTAGTCGTTGAAGACTTCGAAGAAAAGTTGTGACGACGACTGCAGGTGGCGATCCTTTACCGGTTTGCCTGGATAGCCCTTGAACACCAGACCACTGATGGCGGCAATGTCGCGGAACTTTCGTCGCGCCATCTCTGTGGAGTTGATGCTTGCCTGAATGTCGCGGAAGAGATTGTCGACGCCCAGTACGTTCGTCTCGATTGCCTCGTCGATTGGAATAGGTTGGTCCGAGAGCAATTCGAATCCATAGTCATTCATCGCTATGGAAAAAGTTATCGGATGTATCTGAGCAATCCTGTAGGCCATCAATGCAGCGAGGCCTTCGTGCACGAAGCGGCCTTCGAAGGGATACATCACTACGTGATATCCTTCAGTACTCTGAAAGTATTCGACGAGGAATTGATCTTTGGCGGGAAGTATAGAGAGTTCGCGTTGCAGATCGAAGAGCGGCTTCAGGAACTTCATCTCTTCGTCTGTTTCGCGGCCGTGTACCGCTTCGTCGAGTTTGATGCGTATCATTTCGCTCATCTGAGAAGAGAGCGGCATACGTCCGCCCTGCCACGAGGGAACGGCGCCGCTCTTCCGGTTCGACTTGCGTACCTGAGCCTCCATGTCTTTGATGCGCACCAACTCCAGGTTGCGGCCGGCAAACCAAAAGACGTCGCCTGGTTTCAGGCGGGAGATGAAGTATTCTTCGATTGTCCCCAGGTATTTGCCGGACAGCATCTTCACAAACATGGAAGAGTCGCCGACGATCGTTCCAATGGAGAGTCGATGCTTCATCGCGATACTTCTGCTAAACACTTTGTATATGCCGTTCACGATGATCACCTTCCTGTATTCATCATAGGCCTGGAGAGAGTCGCCCCCTGTGGTTATGAAGTTGAGCAGCCATGTCCATTCGTCTCTGGAGACGGACGCGTAGCAAAAAGTACTGGTGATTTCGGAATAGATCTCGTCGGGATCAAAGCCGTCGGATACCGATAGCGTGATGAGATACTGCATCAGTACATCGAAAGATCGCAGATAAGGAAAGCGGTCCTCGACGATCTTTTGTTTGATTGCCTCGCGAATGGCCGCTGCTTCCATTAGTTCGAGTGAGTGCGTCGGCACGAAGTAAATTCTGCTTATGGCTCCGGGCTGGTGTCCGCTTCGTCCGGCGCGTTGGAGGAAGCGTGCGACTCCTTTCGGTCCGCCGACCTGGATTACCGTTTCGACAGGCCGGAAGTCCACGCCGAGGTCGAGGCTCGAGGTACAGATTACGGCCTTGAGTTTTCCTTCGTGCAGTTGTTCTTCCACCCAGCTGCGGAGTTCCATGCTGATGGATCCGTGGTGCATGGCGATTAGCCCGGAGAGTTCTGGCGCTTTGTCGAGCATGCGTTGATACCAGATCTCGGCGAATGAGCGGGTGTTGGTGAAGATGAGCGTCGTGGTGCTCTGCTTTACGATGTCGATGACTTTGTCCAGCAATTGTATGCCGAGATGGCCCGCCCACGGCATTCGTTCCAGGGTGTCGGGTAGTATTGACAAGACTTCAACTTTCTTTTCTATATCGGCGCGTATAACGCGGAAGTTGTGATCGCGATAATAATTTCCCAGAAGCGCTTCGAGGGCCTGGTCCATGTTGCCGATCGTAGCGGATATTCCCCAGATCTTCATCTGTGGGGAGATGGTTTTAAGTCGTGATAACGCAAGCTCTACCTGCACGCCGCGTTTGGAACCCATCAGTTCGTGCCACTCGTCGGCGACGACTGCCTTCACGTCTTTGAAAAAGTCGGCGTATTCACGCGACGCCAGCAGCAGATGCATGCTTTCGGGTGTTGTGATAAGAAGCTCCGGCGGCCGCTCCCGCTGGCGCTGACGTTCAGTTAGTTTTGTATCGCCCGACCGTACTCCCACGCGCCACTTAAGTCCAAGGCCTTCGATGGCCCGGCGGGCCGAGAGTTCAATTTCTTTCGACAGCGCCCGGATAGGAGTTATCCATATAGCCTGCAATCCATCGCCCTTCAGCGAGCGCGGGTTATTGCGCATGAATTCAAGCAGAATGGGAACAATGAGTGAGTAAGTTTTACCGCTACCAGTGGGTGCGTTTACAAGTCCGTGGTGTCCGTCAAGGTACGCCTGCCATGCCTCCAGCTGAAACGGAAACGGAGTCCAATTCCGCTCTTCAAACCATTTCTTCCCTATGTCAGTCCACGGCGTCATCGGGCTAAAAATTAGCAATTAGTAATGAGTATTGAGTAATTTTTTGGGGCGGCTGTGCGCCGGCGCGATTTTCAATTTACTTTTGGAAGCTTTGTGTTTCGATTTACTCCGGTGTACTTGATGTACTATCCTGAACTTGATTTACTCTGGCGTAACTGATTTCCTCTGCCATACTTGATTTATTCTGGTGATTTGATTTACTATGGTGAACGTGCTTTGCCGGCTGAAAACTTGATCAGGGAAGTAACAGCATTCACGCGCGCGGCGGGCAGATGCTGGACTTTTCATGAAGCTTTACATGACGAAAGGATTTAATGGAACAGGTGATATTAGTTGATGAACAGGACAATGCCATTGGCACGATGGAGAAGATGGAAGCGCATCGAAAGGGAGTGCTGCATCGCGCTTTTTCTGTGCTCGTATTTAATTCAAGGGGTGAGCTGCTGATACAAAAGCGCGCGCAAAGCAAATATCACAGCGGAGGCCTTTGGACCAATACCTGTTGCAGTCATCCCAATCCAACGGAGGGTATATCCGAGTCTGCCCGACGACGAACAAGCTATGAGATGGGCATTGATGTGCGTCCCGCGTTTGCGTTCAAGTTCATTTATCAGGCTGAGTTAGATCATGGTCTCATTGAACACGAACTGGACCATGTGTTCACCGCGACATTTGACGGTGAGCCGAGTGTAAATCCTGAGGAGGTTGAAGACTGGAGGTATGTTGGTCTTGAGGATTTGCGTGAAGATGTGAGGAGAAGGCCGGAGGCGTATACGGTTTGGTTTGGGTTGATCCTGGAGAAATTGACAATTGATAATTGATAATTGTGGAGCGGCTGGCGCCGCGTTCTTTTTTTTTCAGCCTCCTTTTCATAGGATGGAGCTGGACAATGCTTGACTTTCGGAATTTAGGAATCAGATTCAATGAACAATGCTTGTCTGCAGTCGGTGATCAAAATCAGAATTAGTAGAGCTGGCGGTGTAGTCTTTGTCTCGCAACTAAAAAATCAAGTTCATGAGTTGGACAAATGATCATTCGATAATTGAAGAAGATACCATTGTATTCTGGTTTCGGAGAGATCTCAGATTAAAAGACAATGCAGGGCTGTATCATGCGCTGAAGGAGAACTCCAAGGTAGTCCCCATATTCATCTTTGACACAGCGATTCTTAACCAGCTGGAAGACGAGGCCGACGCAAGAGTAGAATTCATCCTGTCATCACTCGCCGTTCTTCAAAAAGATCTCATTGAATTTGAAAGCTCGCTGGTCGTTTTCCATGGTGATCCTGCGAAGCTATTTGAAAGTATGAAGGCCAGGGTCGTTTATACGAACCATGACTATGAACCTTATGCTATCGAGCGTGACAAAGCTGTCGGGAAAATACTTGAGTCGCGCGGAGGCGCACTAAAAACATTCAAGGATCAGGTCATCTTCGATCGTCATGAGGTTGTAAAAGGTGATGGCAAGCCCTATACCATATTCACACCTTACAGCAAAGTTTGGAAGGCGAAGTTGAATCCGTTTTATGTCAAATCGTTTCCCAGTGAAAAGTATGCCGGCAGCCTGGCAAAGCTTAAGGCTCGTGCATTACCTTCACTGAAGGACATTGGGTTCGTTGCTACAGGCCGTGAGTTTCCTCCTCGTGTTATACCCAAAGGGATCATCTCTTCGTACAATGAAACGCGCGACTTTCCTGCAATACGCGGCACAACGAGACTGAGTGTTCACCTCCGTTTTGGAACCGTTAGCATCCGACAACTCGTGCGGATTGCAATGAAGGAGAATCAGGTGTGGTTAAATGAACTCATCTGGCGTGAGTTTTATCAAATGATCCTGTTCCACTTTCCGCAGGTGCAGAATCATTCATTCAGGCCCGTCTACGACAAGATCGAATGGAGGAATGACGAGAAAGATTTTGACGCATGGTGTAACGGACGTACAGGCTATCCGTTGGTTGATGCCGGCATGCGCGAGCTCAATGAAACAGGATTTATGCACAACCGTGTCCGGATGGTCACCGCGAGTTTCCTGACGAAGCACCTGCTTATCGACTGGCGGTGGGGTGAAGCCTACTTCGGACGGAAGCTACTCGATTATGACCTGGCGTCGAACAACGGAGGATGGCAGTGGGCCGCGGGCACCGGAAGTGATGCTGCTCCTTATTTTCGGGTGTTCAATCCGACGTTACAGGCCAGGAGATTCGATCCGGAGTTTGAATACATCATGCACTGGGTACCCGAATTTATGTCGGATGATTACGGGAAGCCGATCGTTGTTCATGAGTTTGCGAGGGAGAGGGCGATCAGAGCTTATGGCAAAGTTAGTCGTGAGTCCTGAGTCGTGAGTCGTGAGTATTGGTTATTGAGTATTTGAGTATTTGAGTAGGAATCAATTGACAATGGGTACGGGCAAAAGGTGATGAGCAATGGCGATGAAGAATACGGAATAAGAATGTGTAGTGATTGCAGCGATTACATGAAAGCGCAAACATTGCTGGATGATTTCCAGGCAATGGATTGATTCGTGATTGCTTCGGGGGCAATGTGATCTTCGCCGTGGCCAAGGTATCCGAGCTGATTGCCGGAGCAATCGTAAACGATCACCACACTGTTACACATCGGACAACAATTGGCGGAGATGTAGACCCGTTTGTTCTTATAATCGCCCTGCATCACATACATATATTCTGACAAAGAGTTTTTACCCAGAGCATCAGTCATTTCACGGAACCAGCTCAGCTCCATTGGATCAGAAACGTCGCAGTCCTGAAAGTCCTCATCACAGGCGGATACAGTCAGCAGACAGAGCACGACAAAGAGTACACAGGGTTTCATATCGGTGAGTTTAGGGAGACTGTATTTGAGATCACTTGAGGACCTCTTTACCTTGCTGGCATCGCACGCAACGCACGCGTTGTTATGGCCGCTTGCTATTCAGACACTCGTTGTCCAGGTTAGGTTGTAATCCCCGGCATAAATAAGTTGTGCGGTTGGTTTAAGCTTACGTAGCAGGCTGGAGGTAACAAGCGAATGAGAAAGAAAGGGATTAGTGTGAGTAAGAGTGAGAGTGAGTGAGAAAAAAATGAGATTGGTATAAGGAACAGTAGCCGATCTTAGTATCTATGCCCCAACTGGTGGGCTTGAAATCTTTAACTGCTCTTGCGTAACAGTGAATGACAGCGTGACGAAAGTAAATACTCAATAAAAAAACACCTCGTCGACAAAAAACCATCCCTTCTCCCCTTTCTTGCTGAACCAAGTGGGCAGTTTGGGCAATGGAGTTGCTACCAGCTTGTAACGATTGTATTCCGTTCCATCCAATGGTATCGCCAGGCGATCTACCTTTACAGAAACGTAGTTTGTTGGTTGTTCGGCCTCCACTTTACG
This sequence comes from Chryseolinea sp., assembly GCA_049840655.1. GTDB lineage: Bacteria > Bacteroidota > Bacteroidia > Cytophagales > Cyclobacteriaceae > Chryseolinea. The sequence goes on along the minus strand of JASGJX010000045.1, from coordinate 38,180 downwards.
AATAAGCTTCATTGGTCCATCATCATTTCCTCCCCAAAGCTCGACGGACTGAGGTGGAAAGCAGTGTGAATAAATACTGCGGCCGTAGCTGACGACTACTTCCTTCCTGGGAGCATCATTCTTATCGAACTGAAATAGTGCTTCAAAAGGCTGCTTCTGATAGCCCAGCCACGATGGTTCTTTCAGGACGTCGGCAATGCCTTTTCTTCCGTCGGTAAGACTGGTTGCTCCTTCGCCGGGATACTGTGGATCCGGCTCTTTCAACAAAGTGACATTGCTGGGATGTTTACCTCTGACGAACAGGATCTGTTCAACCGGTTCGCTGCAGAACCAGCCATTCTTGCAGGCAACTGCTTTCACCAACGTGGTTTTGTCGATCGTGAAAGGCTTGTCGTATAGCTGCCCCGTTATAGAATCCGCCTTTGTGCCATCGACCGTATAACGTATAGATACACCGTTCATGGGATGCCTGAAGGCGATCTCACTGCCGGAAGCGAATACTCCTTCATTGTCGACCATAGGTTTGTTCAGACGCATCACCGCGTCGTCGACGAACTGGGTAAGAGCGACGTTTACAGCTGGATACTTTGTCTTTATTGAATCGCGCTGTGCAGATGTTATACTGGTGTTCCATACGAACAGCTGCCGTAGCTGAGGTAGCTTTAACACCGGATCCAGGTCGCGAGCCCGGACGCCTGTACTGGCAAGTGAAAGTGAACGAAGATTCTTAAGTGGCTCCAGGGATTTAAGTCCGGAGCCGCTAATGTTTGTGAAGTTAAGGTTCAGCACCTCGAGGTTAACGAACTTGCCGACGACGGAGAGGTCGTTGTCGGTGACTGGCATCTTAGACAAACTTAGCGATACCAGCTGATCGGTGATTGCCGTGAGCGCATTGAGCGACTTGATGTCAAAGCCTTTGCGCACGTAGAAGTCCGCCTGAAGCGCTGGGCTTCCCTGATACGTCGGAGCTACAGTGACGAAGGGTGTATTCACTTTGTTGATGTTGGCTTCAGAAGCACTTGTGAACGCATATATACGTTCCGTTGGCTGCACGGGCATGCTGGCAACCAGAGAAGCGACTACCAGTCTCAGCGAATCATGCTCGGGGAACTCTGCGATTTTTTTATCAAAATCGGCTCCGGCGCGGATCCATGCCATGAGCGCAGCTGTTTCCGTTGCTGTAAGTTGTGCCTTTCCGTCGGGAGGCATATGCTCATCGCTTTCAAGAGGCAGATGAATGGCTTTGATCATGCGACTGTCTTCAGGCTTCCCTGCAACCCAGGGGCTACCATGTTCTCCGCCGGCCATGAAGCGGTTGCGATCCGTCATCACCAGCTTGCCTTTTGCTTTCGTTTCGTTGTGACACGAAAAACATTTGGTCTCCAGAATAGGTTTGATTGCGAAGTCATAGGCCGATGCGTTTTCAGCCGTGAGCTTGACTTTGGGACCTTTTAACGGCTCCAGCAGGAAGTTTTCACCATGCGTGAGTACTGCCCCCGTGTGTCCGGCGGCGATGAGCAGTGCGAATGATAAGCCGCCTGCACCTATGAGGATCGCGCGCCTGAACTGCAGCTGATAAACCAATACCAGTCCGTAACACAGCCAACTGAGAGCGATACCCGCATACTTATGACGGGCCATGGCATTGCCCGTATAGTCACCCTGCAGGCTGAGGAAGAAGCCAAACAAAGCGGTGGCCGAAGCGGACAACGACGCGAGCAGCAAAATAAACTTTACAACGGGCTGGTTATGCGCGACGTCGAACTGCCTTCCAAAAAGCGTTAACGCAGCAACCAGGATAAGCATGCCGATGGGTAGGTGCAGGATAAGCGGGTGCATCCTGCCGGCAACCTGCAACCACGCCGGAAGGGCGATTCGATCTTCCGCCACCAAAAGGAACAGCATCAGTATCTGGATGCAGAAGATGATGTTGGATACGATGCGAAAAGATCTTTCCATGATTGCGATGAGACGTCAAAACCCTCTACCTACTGATATCAATTTATTAAGCAAGGAGTCCATTGACGACTTTCCCTGCTACGTCGGTCAGCCTGTAACGGCGACCCAGATGTTTATAGGTGAGTTTTTCGTGATCGAGTCCCATGAGTTGCAGAACGGTCGCGTGGAAGTCGTTGACGTGCACCGGATCTTTAACAATGTTATAGCCAAAGTCATCGGTCTCGCCATACACTACACCTGGTTTTACGCCACCACCGGCCATCCAGATCGTGTAAGCACGTGGATGGTGATCTCGTCCGTAATTTTCCTTGGTTAGTGTGCCCTGGCAATAGTTGGTTCTACCAAATTCGCCGCCCCAGATCACGAGCGTTTCGTCCAGCAATCCGCGTTGCTTCAAATCCATCACCAGCCCGGCCGTTGCGCGGTCGACATCCTGCGCCTGCAGCGGCATTTCGCCCACCATGTTTCCATGCTGGTCCCACCCCTGATGATAGAGCTGAACGAAACGAACGCCAGATTCCGATAGCTTTCGCGCCATGAGGCAATTTGATGCATAAGTTCCGGGAACAAGACAGTCGGCGCCGTACATCTTGATAATATGATCGGGCTCCGAGGACAGATCTGCCAGTTCAGGGACGGCGGTCTGCATGCGGTAGGCCATTTCATACTGCTGTATTCGCGTCTGGATCTCCGGGTCTCCGAATTCCTTAAAGTTAGAAGAATTGAGCTCGGACAAATGATCGAGCATTGTGCGTGTATCCTCACGGTTGCGTCCCTGAGGGTCTTTCAGATAAAGTACGCGTTCCTCACTGCTGCTGAACTGCACTCCCTGGTGAATGCTGTCCAGAAAACCATTGGACCAAAGCTTTGAATAAACGCCCTGTCCATTACCTCTTCCCCGCGACAGCAATACACAGAAAGCCGGAAGATTTTTGTTCTCACTGCCCAGGCCATAGCTAAGCCATGCTCCCATGCTTGGACGATTGCCCTGCTGCGCTCCTGACTGCATGAAGGTAAGCGCAGGATCGTGATTGATCGCTTCGGTATGCATCGTCTTCACAATGCACATCTCATCAACGATCTTAGACATTTCGGGAAACAGCTCGCTCATCCACGCACCGGACTGTCCGTACTGCTTGAATGAAAAATAGGAACCGACCAGAGGGAATCTCGATTGACCCGATGTCATTCCCGTAAGGCGCTGTCCCTGACGAACCGACTCAGGAAGATCCTGACCGGCCATTTTGTTCAGGAGTGGTTTGTAGTCGAAGCTTTCAAGCTGAGAGGGTGCACCGTTCTGAAATAAATAGATGATGCGCTTCGCCTTCGGAGCAAAGTGAGGCAATCCCGCAAGCTGCGACATGCCATCTTCTCCGCCTTTGAACAGATCTGGAATCAACAATGATCCCAACGCGACGGACCCAATACCGAGACTCATCTTTCCCAGAAAGTGACGTCGCGTTACGTGAAACCGGCTCTCAATAAATTCTTTCATGTCTTGTGCGTCTTTTTGGGAATTGACAATTATCAATTCTTAGTTATAGCTTCCTCCATGTTGTACATAGTGTGTATTACCTGCATGAGTGCAGCAACAGTTGGCGCATCCTCCCCTTCCATCCATTTATATTCTCCTACGTGAATAAGCTCGTTGGCTTTGTTTACGTCTGCTTTGAAAATCTTTAATTCGTTGTCGTAATAAGATGTCAGAATTGACAACTCGTTCTGACGTGCATTGCGGCAGATAATTGTTCTGAAGGCAGTTGCAATATGATCATGAGGATCGCCGCCACTGCTGACGAGACGTTCTGCAAACACCCTTGATGACTCCAATACAATCGGATCGTTCATGATCACCAACGCCTGCAGCGGTGTGTTGGTGCGCCCCGGTTCACTTCACACAGATCGCGGTTGCTCGCATCGAACACCAGCATTCCTGGAGGAGGCACCGTTCGTTTGATGAAGCTGTATAAGCCACGACGATAAAGCTTGTCGCCATGGTCCTGCACATATCTTGACAGTACGCCGCGACCTGAAGTTGACGATTCCCAGATTCCTTTCGGTTGGTATACCTTCACACTTGGTCCACCAATCTCGGGAACCAAAAGTCCGCTGCTTTTTAATGCAAGGTCTCGGATATTTTCAGCCGTCAAACGAATCCGGGCCCCCCTTGACAGCAGGATGTTGTCGGGATCCTTGCGTTGTTTGTCTTCATGAAATACTGACGATTGCTGATACGTTGCTGACGTGACCATTTGTTTCATCAAACGTTTCACATCCCAACCGTTGTTAATGAAATCGAGGGCCAGCCAGTCGAGGAGTTCAGGATGTGAAGGCATTTCTCCCTGCATCCCGAAGTCGCCGGATGTTTTGACCAGGCCGCGGCCAAAAACTTCCTGCCACATTCTGTTGACAAATACCCGTGCCGTTAGCGGGTTCGCCGGATCGACCAGCCACCTGGCAAGTCCCAGGCGATTGGCGCCATATTTCACCGTATCGAATTTCAAAATTACGGATGGCAGATTCGGTACAACGCGGTCGCCAGGCGCATCGTAAACGCCTCTCTTCAGCACGTATGTCGGACGGCGCGCAGGAAGATCCTTCATAATCATTACGGGCACTGCTGCTGTATCGCGCTTATTGACAAACTTCAATATGCTTTGCACATCCTCGGTCGTAATCTTCATGTTGGGAGGATCTGCCAATGAGGCCAGGGTAATGTCTCCGACCAATCCTTTCTCAGGCACCTGGTTAAAAAATGCGAAGGCGCTGAAATAATCTTTCTGCATGATGGGATCATACTTGTGATCGTGGCACTTGGCACATTCAAAGGTGAGTGCAAGAAACGCCTTGCCGAAAGTATTGGTGCGATCGGTGACGTACTCGATGCGATATTCTTCGTCGATTACGCCGCCCTCCTGTGTGATTTTGTGATTCCTGTTAAACCCTGTTGCCAGCAGTTGTTCTTTTGTTGGATTGGGAAGCAGGTCCCCTGCCAGCTGCCAGGTGACAAATTTGTCGTAGGGATAGTTATCGTTGAATGCGTGGATGACCCAGTCACGCCAGGGCCACATGGTGCGCAGTCCATCATCCTGATATCCGTGTGAGTCGGCGTAGCGTGCAATGTCCATCCAATACGTCGCCATCTTTTCACCGTAAGAAGGCATCGACAACAATTCATCTACCATCCTGGCATAGGCGTCCGGACTTTCATCAGCGAGAAACTTCTGTTGCATTTCCAGTGATGGAGGCAGGCCGGTAAGGTCCAGGCTGGCGCGCTTTAAGAGTCGTTCGCGATCGGCCGGCTCATTAGGAGAAAGATCGGCCTCTTCCATTTTCGCCAGTACGAAGTTATCGATCGGATTGACTGGCCAATCTTCTTTGCTAACGGTAGGGATAGTGTGCGCTTTCGGCGGAATGAATGCCCAGTGACGTTTGTATCTGGCTCCCTGCTCAATCCATTTCTTAATGTATAAGATCTCCTGTTCGTTGAGTTTGAGATTCGACTTCACGGGAGGCATAATGAGTGAAGTATCGGCCGTGGCTATGCGGAGATAAACTTCGGAATGTTCCGGATCACCCGGAACGATGACGTGGCCTTCGGGGTCGTCTTTCAGCGCGGCGTATGCCCCTTCCGGTGTATCGAGCCGCAGTTTAGCTTTGCGCTGATTGCCGTCGGGTCCATGACATTTAAAACAACGGTCGGAAAGTATAGGCCTGATGTGCAGATTGTAATCAACCGAATCACGCGTGGCCAACTGATCACCTTTTTGCTTGCAGCCCGTCAAAGTTGACAACACGCAAACCAAACCAATCACTCCACACTTCCACCCCTTCATCCAGATCATATCCCGTGAATCCATTACTTTACCTGACGGGGATTGCCGCCCCTTTCTAATGCAGGTGCCATTCGAAATATATGAAAATCCTGCCATTCAAGCGATTGCGAATATTACGGACGGGCATTCGACGTGACACTCACAGCTTATTGGTCCTGCATAAGCCAATCCTTTCACAGTATAACAGATTAGCGTATTGACAAGAGTCGCAGCTCGCGTTTTTGCAGGGTTAAATAGCGCAATCAGCACCAGCCGAATAAATCAATTAAGTTGAGACAAACGCCCGCTTTAGCAGCCCGTCGATGATGCTGTCAATGCACAGGTGATTATCCCGTATTTTGTATTGTTAAACCGTGCGTCGTTGGTATTGTCCGTGCTGGATTGGTTATTGATAAACCATCATTCAACTAAAGCCCCTTGAATCCAAAATATCTTTCGTTACTGATCGACCTCGTCGTCCTCGGCGTTGTTGTACTGGTCAGTTTCCATCCAAAGTTTCCTTTCCATAAACACTGGAAGAAAGCTGGGGCCGGACTGTTCATCACGGCAGCGTTCTTCATTCTATGGATCGAACTATTTGCACAACTGGGTGTGTGGACTTTTGATGATCAATATACGCTTGGCATTCGCGTGGGATGGATTCCCATGGAAGAAGTACTATTTGTATTTATCGCTATTTACGCCGGGATGTTCGTCTACTTCGCACTCAACCAGATCTCTGAAAAGGACAGGTTGTTTCCACATCAGGAAGTGATCAGCAGCGTACTGATCGTGGGGCTATTGATTGCGGGGATGTATCATAAAGATAAGATCTATACTGGAGCGGCATTTCTTGTGCTCGCTGTGTTTCTGGCGTTTCAGATGCTGAAACTTCGCCCGCGATACATGGGGAAATTCTATTCGACCTTTGCTCTGCTTTTCATCCCCATTCTGATCGTTGACGGAATTAGATCGGGAGCCTTTACCGATAGTCAGATCGTTCAGTACGACGACTCGCAAAATCTCAGTATCAGGCTTGGCACTATTCCGCTGGAGAACATATGTTTCGCGCTGCTGCTGCTCGTGATGCCGATCACGATTTGGGAATGGTTGGAGGACTATCTGTACTATAAGCGCAGATAAGAATTAAGAATTAAGAATGAGTAGCTAGCTTATAGTAAGAGCTAGATACTAGTAACATGTAGTGGGTAAAAAAAAATGAGCCCATCGGAATGCGCTCATCAAAATCATAACAGGTGTGATGCTTTTAAACTGCGGCGAGTTGCTCAGTTTCAGCGGCAACTTCCTTCTTCTTTTTGTCCTTCTTCTTGTTCTTGCCTACTGCACTTTCCATAAACTTCGCTGCTTTCTTTTTCCTTTTTTCTTCGTGCTTAATCACGTCTGAGAAAATGGCTGCAAGCTTCTTGGAATTCCGGTGAAGGACTTTCTTGACCTTTTTGCCTGGTTCTGGCAACTGCAGACCCTTCAGAGCATCCTGCATGGAGTCTTCTATGAGGTGGCGCAGCGCCTTTTTTGAAGTCTTTTGTGGTTCCATACCCTTATTTCGAGGTTGATGAAAGTACAAAATACAGGAATGTTAGGGGAATGTGAAGAGGAAACACAAACTTAATATTATTGTCATCCCGCAACAGGTAAACTACTGTTTAACAGAAGATTAGCTGTTGCGAGCACCGGTGCGGCCGGTTTCCTTGCGAGTCAAAAATCAGCCTGTTTTATTCAGATCGAAGCGTTTCCGCCGGGCTTGCAGCTGCGGCACGAATAGACTGGTAGCTGACCGTAACCCATGCCAAAACCAGCGCGGAAAATCCACTGAGGAATATCGTCCAGGGATTTACATCAATCCGGTATGCAAAGCTTTCAAGCCAACGGTTAGACACGAACCAGCCGGCAGCGGCTGCAGGTATGAAGGCAAATAGCACGAGTCTCGTAAACTCTCTTGACAACAGCATCGTGATACCGAATACGGATGCTCCCATCACCTTGCGAATGCCTATTTCCTTTGAGCGCTGTTCTGACGTGAATGCCGCCAGTGCGAATAGCCCGAGCGATGCAATGAAGATGGCGAGCCCGGAAAACACCGTAAAGATGTCGCCCATTTGTTGTTCGGCGCGAAACAGTTTGCTGAAGTTATCGTCGAGGAAAGTGTACTGCAGTGGTTCGTTTGATGCCAGCTGCTTCCAAAGTTTTTCTACATGAGCCACTGCTTCTTTTGGATTGCCTGAGTAGCGAACCAATATCGTTCGGTCGTTTGTCGTAAGTCTGAGGGCGAGCGGGCGTACCTGAGCGGTGAATGATTCAAAGTTAAAGTCCTTCATGACACCCACCACTTTCAATTTTGGTGCGTCTGCCACACTTCCCCCTCCAAAGAATGTAATCTCTTCACCAATAGGATTCGCGAAGCCAAACTCTTTCACTGCGGCTTCATTCAGGATAATCGACATCGTGTCCGCTGGAAACTCACGGGAAAAGAATCTTCCTTCTTTCAAATCAAAACGAATGACATCCTTATGCTCATAATCCGCATAGTACAGCCCCATGATATGATCCTGATCTGATCCAGAGGAACGAAAAACGGTAGTGTTATTTACTCCGGGAAAAACGTTGTTGGTATAGCTAAGCTTTTCAATGCCCTGCATCTGCGCCAGGGAATTTCTGAATGCTTCCTTATTTGTGGCTAACCTGTTTGCGCCCTGTACGACCAGTACGTTATTCTTATCCATGCCGAGTTGGGCATCCTGCATGAAGCTGATCTGCTGATACACGACAAGTGTAAAGATGATCAGGAAGATGGAAAGGCCAAATTGAAATACGACAAGCGTGCTGCGAATACCCTTTGATTTCATTCCAGCGCGAACCTTTCCTTTCAATACATCAACAGCATTGAAAGATGTAAGGTAGAAGGCAGGATAACTTCCCGCGATGAGACCAACGCCGAAAACCAGAGCAATCAAACTCAGTATGAATATGGGTGACGCTACGATTGACATGGTAAGTACTTTACCTGCCAGTTCGTTGAAGGCCGGGAGCAGGAAGTAGCAGGCAACAAGCGCGAGGATAACGGCAACAAAGCTGTACAAAGAAGATTCAGCAAGAAACTGCACGATCATTTGCGTGCGCAATGAACCGAGTGTCTTACGAAGTCCAACCTCCTTGGCGCGACCTGCCGAACGAGCTGTGGCCAGGTTCATGAAGTTGATGCAGGCGATAGCAATGATAAAGACACCAATGGCTGCAAAGAAGTAGATGTAACTGATATTGCCAGGAGTTGATATGTTGTCCTGCGTGGTCGAATGCAAATGAAGATCGGGCAATGCCGTAGAGTAGTATCCGTAGTCATCGCCTTTTGCCTTCAGTTCCTTGATTGTTGTTTGAAGAAATTTTTCAATCTCCGGCCCGACATACTTCTCAACAAGAGCAATGAACTTGGCATCTACCTGCTTTGCCGTTGTGTTGGGCTTGAGCCTGTAGAAGGTGTACATGAAGTTATTCACCCAAACCTGAGCGCGCATGCTCTCGTCACTGATTGCCGACAACAACATGTTATATCTGAAAGACGAATTGTGTGGTGGGTTCTCCGTCACGCCGGTCACCTTGTAGGCCTTGTTGTCGTTACCGATCACCAGTAGCTTGCCGACCGGGTTTTCATCGGCGAAGTACTTTTTAGACATCTCCTCCGTGATAACAACAGTATTAGGCTCAAGCAAAGCAGCATGGGCATCGCCTTTAATAAGTTTGAAGGTGAAAAATTCAAAGAAGTTTGAATCAGCCAGGAACACGTTTTCTTCTGTAAAAACTTTCTCTTCATTCTTGACCGGCACACCATAAAGTGCACGAAGACGCGTTGCCGCCTCCACTTCGGGAATGTCTGATACCAGTGCCTGCGCCATTGGAGGGCATGTCGTTGATGTATTGATCTCCTGACCCGCAATACGGCCATGCAATGCCACCTGATAGATGCGATCTGCATCGGTATGGAATCTATCATAGCTTAGCTCATTGCTGATGTAAATAACGATCAGCAGGCATGCCGAGATCCCGATGGTCATGCCGATGATGTTGATGAATGAAAAGAATTTGTGCTTCAGGATATTCCTGATGGCGACGTTGATGTAATTCCGAAGCATGACAATGGCGTTTGGAGGTGAGACGCGAAAAAAAGGGAGTAGGTTGCAAAAGAAATTAAGAATTAAGAGTTAAGAATTAAGAATTGGCTACCACGACCTCCGGTCGTGCCACTGGCGGCCAGAGGCCGATAGCTAATTCTTAATTCTTAACTCTTAATTCTTAATTTCTATCGGTTCTACTCAACCCGCAGCGTTGTTACCGGGTTCATGTTTGCGGCCGAGAATATTTTGTATCCGACGACCACTGCGGAGACGCCAAACAGGATCGCGACTGACGCAATTAATGTAGCGACGGAGGCAGGCAGGTGGTACTTCCAGATGCTGCTCATCAGCGCTTCCGCAGTGAAGTAGCCCAGCGCACAGCCCATCACAGAAGCAATCAGCAGCATAATGACAAATTCCGTGTTGATGATACGCGTGATGTTCGATATCGACGCGCCGAGAACCTTGCGCACGCCGATCTCTTTCATGCGTTTGATGATATTCAGCGACACCAGCGTGTAAAGCCCGGTGGCAGACAGCAGTAATGCCACGATACCCAGGAATGCAAAGATCTGAACGATATTGTCGTTGGTGGTGATCGCCTCCACCATGATTTCGTCGAGATAGCGCCCATTGTAAAGACGCGTGGGAAACACTTGTTTCCATGCAGCCTCCATACGTGTATTGATTTCGCGAATATTCTTCACTGTAGCGCGCACGATGACGTGGGTATATTTCTCTGGGCCCACATTGCGAATCATCATAGGCTCCATTTCATCCCATAGTCCCATTGTATAAACGTCCTTTACTACGCCAACGACAAAGAGCTTTGTCGTGTCCATCCAGGTAATTTCCTTGCCTATGGCGTTTTCCCAACCGAAGCGTTTCACCAGTCCTTCAGTGACGATAACGGATTCACGCCGGTCTGTTTCCGAGTCTTTCCCGAAGTCGCGTCCGGCAACGAGTTCCAGTCCCATGGTACGTATGTAGTCCTCACCGACATCGATGATGTCTACTTCAATTTCACGGGATTCGTATTTGATCGGATCATTGTAGCGGGCAGAGAAGATACTATGGGTTGACCCGGCGATATCGAGGATCTCTTTATCCTGTGCGATTGCGTTCTTGTATGTTTCGAATTCGCTTTTTGAATTCACATAAGCAACGATGATACTTTTGTCGTCGAAGCCCAGGTCGAAATCGCGCTGGAATAGTGAATTCTGGTAGAAGGCAATTGAGAATACTACAGCGACCAGCGAAAAGGCATACTGCAATATCAGCAGTGTACGTGTAAAGTAGTTCGTTCCGCCAAACTTCGTTTTGCCTTTGAGAATACTTACCGGTTCGAAGTTACTGATATAAAACGCCGGATAACTACCCGCAACGAGCCCCGTTACCAATAATACCGACGCCAGGAAAATCAGCACCTGAGGGGCGTCTGTATAGTGAGAGGATATTTTTATTTCCGGCCACAATACGTTCCATGAAACGATCAACGCTTCACCGATGAACATTCCCAGCACGAGCGCCAGAAAGCATATAAAAAGAGTTTCTCCAATGAACTGTACAATGAGCTGAGCCCGCAGGCTGCCCATCACTTTGCGGATACCGATCTCTTTTAATCTCCGCGCGGAGATGGCGATGGAGGTATTCGTCATGTTGAAGCAGGAAATGAGCAGCACCAGTATGGCCATAATGATCGGACTGAGGACTGCTTCAGGTGGAGATGAACTGCGGGTCATTCTCCAGGTGTCGTTTTTCTGGTCGCGCTGTCCCATGCCCACAAATGGATCGAGTACGAACTCGCTGATCTGGAAGTCCTCGCGAACCCGATTATTATTTTCACGGTAGCCCTGGAGTTGGTTTTGAACGGAGGCGACGCGTGAAGGGTCATTGATCATGACAAACAATGTTGTACGATTCTTCCAGTCATCTTCCTTAACATTCTTATCATCATCGAAAGCATTGTCGAAATGCATATACGACATGCGGTCGAAGCTGTTATTCATAGCAGGCTTGCGATAAACACCGCCTATCGTTACTTCTCTTGTCTCCGCTCCTATTACCTGCGTAACCTGTTTTCCCACGACATCGGTGGAATTGAATAGCTTGATGGCCATCTCGTCGGAGATCACGGCCTTTGATTTGTCGTTTATAGCGTCGCCGCTCCCTTCGATGAAGTCAAAAGAAAACATTTTAAAGAAGTCCGGGTCGACGTAGCTCAACTCTGCGCGGAATACATTGTCCGTAATTTTGAAGTCAGAGTACGACCAGCTGAAACGGGTGGCTGCGCTGACATCGTTAATGTTTTGACGGATAGTTGGTCCCAGAGGTGTTGGCGCATGGCCGTACAAGGTTGTTGCACCATCAAACTTCCGGATGGAACTCACGCGATAAATGTGATCCGCATTCTTATGGATTGCATCGAACTGAGCATCGAATTCCCAATTGAAATACGCAACGAGACAGCATCCGATGGAGATTGCCATTCCGAAAACGTTGATGAAGATGAAAAGCTTGTTCTTCATCAGGTTTCGGAACGTAATGAGAAAGAAGTTCTTTATCATGAGAGGGGATTTTTAGATAAAGACTGGAACGGAGGGGAAAAGGTTGCAGAAAACAATTGATAATTGACAATTGACAATTGATAATTGATAATTGATAATTGGGGAGGGGGCTGTCGCCCCCGTTCAAATACATGGGGCGCAAACATCGTGGCTCATTCATGGCTTCATACAAAAAGCAAAAGGCGCTGAGATCCTCTCCCCGCGCCTTTTGTTTTTAAAAGGGCCGGAAGGCCCTCCTTAATTGTCAATTATCAATTGCTTTTAAATGTGGAACTGCTCCTTGATGTTCTCTGTAACGACCTTTCCGTCGAACAGGTTGACGATACGGTGAGCATAGTTCGCGTCGTATGGCGAGTGCGTTACCATGATGATGGTTGTTCCCTCTTCGTTCAATTGTGAAAGAAGCTTCATTACTTCTTCACCGTTAGCTGAGTCAAGGTTACCAGTAGGCTCATCGGCGAGGATCACTTTAGGTTTTGCAACAATGGCACGGGAGATCGCAACGCGTTGCTGCTGACCACCTGACAACTGTTGTGGGAAGTGATTACGACGGTGCATGATGTTCATGCGCTCGAGTACTTCCTCCACGCGCTGCTTGCGCTCTGAAGCGGGCACCTTCATATACAAAAGTGGCAACTCTACGTTTTCGAATACTGTAAGTTCGTCGATGAGGTTAAAGCTCTGAAATACGAAACCGATCGACCCTTTGCGCAACTGAGCACGCTGACGTTCTGAATACTTCGCCACTTCATGGTCTCCGAACCAATATTCACCACCCGAAGGGTTATCGAGCAGACCGAGGATGTTGAGGAGCGTTGATTTACCGCATCCTGAAGGACCCATTATGGCCACAAACTCACCCACTTTGATCTCGAGGTTGATGTTGTTGAGGGCCGTTGTTTCTACCTCTTCTGTGGTATAAACCTTTTCTAGATTTTTTAATTTGATCATGGCGCGTTTTACGATTTGATGATTGGTGTCGTTATTTTGTTCTGAGAATACTGGCTTTTTTCGAAATAGTTACGGCCTTTGACTCACTTTTGAATTGAATTGTTACAGTGATGCTGTGAAATGCAGGGTTACTGTAGTCAATCCCTTACTGTTAACGAAAGTATTCAGAGGCGTTTTCTATACTTGTTCTATACTTTTCCAAGTACTGCACTATTTTGTCCGGCGACTCCCGATTCTTAATTCTTAACTCTTAATTCAACAGCAGTACCTCGTTGGTTCCAAAGTTTTCGTAGGAAGAGGTGATCACTTTATCGCCTGGCTCAAGGCCTTCCAGCACCTCAAAATACTCACTACCCATCTTCCGACCAAGTTTGATGTCGCGTTTAACGGCGCGGCTACCGCCTTCTTCCACTACGAATACCCAGTTTCCACCAGTGTCCTTATAGAAGCCACCTACAGGCAACAGGAGCTCTTCGGAAGGCTGACCCAACTCTATTCTGAGTCTCAGGGACAGACCGCGGCGGATGCCCGGAGGTGTATCGCCAAGAAACTCCATATCGACATCAAAACGGCCGTTGGTCACGCCTGGGTACATGTACTTAATTTCCAGCTCGTAATCCTTGTTGTTAAACGTTGTCGTTGCACGCAAACCCTGGGAAATGCGGGGCAAGTACAATTCATCAATAGGAACCTTTACCTTATAGCTACCGAGTACGTCGATCCAGCCCAGACGTTGGCCTGGATTGACGGCTTGTCCAGGATCCAATTGAGGACGAGAAAGCTGTCCGTCGATAGGGGCGCGAATCACGAGGTTATCAAGGATCTTTCCTACTCCTTCGAGGTTTCGCGACATACGATCTTCCAGCAAGGCGATATTTGCCAATTGTCTTCCACGGTCGAGAGAGTCCATGCGATAGTTTTCGTACGTGAACTTCTGTCGTTCCAGGTTGTACTTATAGTCCGCCTCTGTTTTTTCAAACTCCTGCTTAGAGATCAGCTTTTTCTCATAAAGTTGCTTCTGCCGCTGATATTGCGGACCCAGCACTGCAAGATTGTTCTCGATGAGAGCCATCTGGCTCTTTTGCTCAAGCTCGTTCTTGGTAATTCCAAGTCGCGTTTCGCGATTTCGGTTAATACTTTCACTCAGTGCTGCTTCCTGCTGCAAGACTTGAATTTCCCTGTTAAGGTTGCTTAGCTCCAGAATTACGTCGCCAGTTTTTACGATAGCACCACTTTCGGCAACTACTCGCTTGATGGTACCCGACTCAACTGCGTCGAGATAAGCCGTGTGGCTTGGTTCGATGGTTCCTGTCTGAGGGATATATTCTTTGAACTGACCACGCTTCACTTCTGCTATAGTGATCTTGTCCTTTTCAATCTTGAGCTTTGAACGCCTGTCGGCAAAAATGAACTGATAGCCCACGAATATCACGAACACTGCAATACCACCATAGGTTGCAATCTTCTTTACCGTCCACTTTTTCTTCTTGAGTTGCTTATCCATTTTCCTAAGTTATCGTGGCAGACCAGGGGTTTGTCGTTGTCCGCTCCTATACCCCCGTTGCCAACAAGTGTGCCAACCCGGGAAGGGCCCATTTTGCCGTTATTTTCAGGAAGAAGTGTCCGTTTCTTCGTTCACCGGTGAACGGCGTTGTCCGGTTTCGAACGCAAAATCTATGCATTCTGGGCGTTTTTTAGCGTTTTTAGCCCAACTTGGTGTATGGTATGCGCTTTGCCCACTACCGGACAACTGTGTTTGGTAATGATACAGTTATAAACCAACTAAAAACGCCCCTGGAATGGAACAAAAACAAGGCAAGATTCTCATCGTAGACGACAATGAAGACCTGCTAAAGGCAGCTAAAATGCATTTGAAGCGTCACTTCGCGCAGGTTGATATCGAGAAGAATCCAGAGGCGATACCTGCCCTCATGAACAACGAAGACTACGACGTCATCCTTCTCGACATGAATTTCACGAAGGACGTGAGCAGTGGAAGTGAAGGCTACTACTGGCTCGAGCGGATCCTGCAGCTTGATCCTTCGGCCGTTGTGGTCCTCATTACAGCCTACGGTGATATCCAGATGGCGGTGCGGGCGATCAAGGCAGGTGCCACCGATTTTGTGTTGAAGCCATGGGAAAATGAAAAGCTGCTGGCTACTTTATTTTCCGCGATGCGTCTGCGCGAATCCCGCGATGTTATCGAGAATCTTAAGAACAAGAACCACGAGATCAATCAGGCACTGAATGACCGCTATTCAGAGATTATAGGTCAGAGTACGGCCATGCATAAAATCTTTCAGACCATTGACCGGGTGGCGAAGACTGATGCGAACGTTCTGATACTCGGCGAAAATGGTACGGGTAAAGAACTTATCGCACGGGCTATACACAGGAACAGTGCGCGCAAGAACGAGAACTTTGTCAGCGTGGACCTCGGCTCTATAACGGAGACGCTATTCGAAAGCGAACTATTTGGTCATAAGAAGGGAGCATTTACAGATGCCAAAGAGGATCGGGCAGGACGATTTGAATTGGCCAATGGCGGAACCCTGTTCCTTGACGAGATTGGTAACCTATCGCTACCGTTGCAGGCCAAACTGTTGACGGTTTTGCAAAATCGCAAGGTAAGCCGTGTAGGGTCGAACAAGGATACCCCAGTAGACATTCGTCTGATCTGCGCTACCAATATGCCGCTTTACGAAATGGTTAAAGAGAACCGGTTCAGACAGGATCTGTTGTATCGCATCAACACCATAGAGATTGAGATTCCTTCTTTGCGCGATCGGTTTGAAGACATCCCGATGCTCGCCAGTCACTTTCTTAAACACTATGCGCAGAAATACGATAAGCAGGTGAACCGTATCAGCGAGGCAGCGATGGCCCGCATGCATAAACATCCGTGGCCAGGTAATATCCGCGAACTACAGCATGCTATCGAACGTGCCATCATTCTCAGTACCAGTTCCGTGCTGCAGCCTGAAGATTTCAACTTTGCACAGGCCTCCTCTGCGCGCGAAGACAGCAATCTCAGCCTTGAACAATACAACCTGGAAGAAGTGGAAAAGCTGCTGATCCGTAAGGTGCTTAAGAAGTACAATGGGAATATCACACAGGCGGCGTCAGAGCTGGGGCTAACGAGATCTTCGCTGTACAGACGGTTGGAGAAATATGGCTTGTAATTAAGAATTAAGAATTAAGAATTAGCTATCGGCCAGTAGGCCGACAATGTCACGACCGGAGGTCGTGGGAGTCAATTCTTAATTCTTAATTTCTTTCAATTCTCCGCACACTTTATTAACTCGCTCCACACCTATGATATTTTCTGATTTTCGGGCGCGCGTTATTCTGCGAGTGTGTTTGCTGGGACTCACAATGGCCGCGCTGACGTATATGATCACGCGGCCAAATATGTTGTTTGCAGCTGTTCTCACCTGTGTGATCATCGTTCTTCAGCTGATTGACATCTTTCGATTTGTTAATCAGACCAACCGGAAGCTTACACGCTTTCTTGAGTCTGTAAAGTACTCCGACTTCATCTCCGGTTTCACATCCGACAACAAGCTTGGCAAATCATTCAAGGACCTGAATATTGCCTTCAATGAAGTGCTTGAGGCATTTCGTAAAGCCCGCTCGGAAAAGGAGGAACAAGGTCAGTATCTCAATACGGTGGTGCAACAGGTACGCACCGGTATTCTGTCGTTCGACGTTGAGGGTAACGTCCAGCTGATTAACGCGAACGCTAAGCGCTTTATGAATGTCACAAACATTCAGAACATCCGGGAGCTGATTCCATTGAATCCAAAACTATATCACGCCCTGAACAGCGTAGAACCAGGAAAGAGTGAGTTATACAAGGGTGCTAATGATCTGTACCTCACGGTGCAGGCCACGGAAATGCGCATCCGTGGGATGGATGTGAAACTTATCACGCTGCAAAACATTCAGCCGGAATTGCAGAAGCAGGAACTGGAAGCATGGCAGAATCTAACCCGCGTTCTCCGCCACGAGATCATGAATTCGATCACGCCAATTTCCTCGTTAACGTCCACGCTACGCGAAATTCTCGATCACGAGATGGAGAAGAAAGGCGCGAACTACGAGCTTAAGGAAGAAGGCGCCGACGACCTGCGGGAAGGCCTGGCCACGATAGAAAACCGGAGTAAGGGCCTTATCAAATTCATTGACGCGTATCGTGAATACACATCTCTTCCAAAGCCCAAGTTTGCAACGGTAAGGCTAAAGGATCTGATTGAGCACGTCGCCAACCTCATGCGCACGGAACTCAAAAAGACTCATGTAAAATTCAAGCACGATTGCAGCTCAGAGTATCTCACCATTCAGGCAGATGTAGAACTGATCGAACAAGTGCTGATCAATCTTCTGAAGAATGCCATCGAGGCCATGGGAGAAACGGAGGATCCTCAGCTGGAACTCGTTGGGCGGTACGACGAAACGTCGGTATTGATCGAGGTCATCGACAATGGACCTGGTATTATCAAAGAAGCGCTTGAACATATCTTTGTACCGTTTTACACAACGAAGCGTACCGGATCCGGTATTGGATTGAGTCTTTCCCGTCAGATCATGCAAATGCACAATGGGTCGCTGAATGTAGAATCAGAACCGGAGGTAAGGACTGTGTTTACGCTCAGGTTTTAATTCGATGGCATCTAACTATTTTTGTACTGGAATGTAACTCATCGGGATTTGAAAGGTAATCACACTAAACGCCATCTCTCATGATCAGAAACTATCTGGTAGTCGCGCTGCGCAACATCTTCCGGAACAAGTTATTCTCTACTGTGAATATCCTTGGGCTGGTATTTGGCATTTGCAGTGCCTTGCTCATCTTTCTCTGGGTGAAAGATGAATTGAGTTTTGACAACTTTCATGCGAATGGTGATCGCATCTACAGGGTGATGGAGAATCAGCGTTACTCCGACGGACGGATCTACACTTTTGCGGCCACACCAGGTCCAATGGCTCCGTTCATCAAAGACAAATACCCGGAAATCGAACAAGCCACACGAATGACCTGGGACGTCTCACGTTTATTTCAGCTTGACGATAAGGCATTCTACGAGGGAGGGAAATATGTTGATCCTGACTTCCTGACCATTTTTACATTTCCCGCTGTTAAAGGTGACATAAAGACGGCACTCAATGATAAGCACAGCATTGTCATCACAGAGAAGATGGCCGCGAAGTACTTCGGTGATCAGGATCCCATCGGTAAGACGCTGATGCTCGACACAAAAGACGTGTTCAATGTTACGGCTGTTGTTAAAGATCCACCAACGAACTCCTACCTGCACTTCGACTATTTGTTACCGTTCTCATTCTTCTGGGATGAAAACAAAGGCTGGCTCGATGAATGGGGAAATAATAACATCCGGACCTTTATTATGCTGGCGAAAGAGACAGATGTGAAAGCATTCGGTGAGAAATTCAAGCTTGAGGTTAAGGAGCACAACAAAGAGTCAAACGTTGAGCTGTTTATTCAGAAGTATGTTGACGTATATCTGTATGGAAACTTTGAAAACGGTGTTCTTTCCGGAGGAAGGATCGACACCGTTCGGATTTTCTTTGCGGTGGCTGTATTTGTATTGGCTATTGCTTCTATAAACTTCATGAACCTATCCACCGCGCAGGCAACAAAACGCGCGAAGGAAGTTGGACTTAGAAAAGTAATTGGCGCTGCGCCGGGTCAGGTGTTTAAACAGTTCATGGGGGAGTCATTCCTGACAGTGTTTATCAGTTCCGTTGCTGCCGCTGGTGTCGCACTGATAGCCCTACCGTGGTTTAACCTGATCACCGGGAAGCAACTGGCCATCTCATCGCTGGACATGAACGCACTCTGGCTAATTCTGGGAGTAGTCGTGTTCACCGCATTTGCTGCCGGAATCTATCCTTCGATTGTGATCGCGGAGTTTAAACCTGTCGAAGTAATGAAGGGTCAGTTGAAGAGTGGAGGTCGCGCATCGACTTTTCGTCAATTACTGGTCATCTTCCAGTTCTCTTTGTCCATCATCCTCATCATTTGCACGGCGGTTGTCTTCAGGCAAGTGCGATTCATGGAGAACCGCGACATCGGTTTTGCACGCGAGAATGTGTTCTACACCTGGACGGCTTCCGACATCGGTTCGAAATTCGAGACATTTCGTAATCGTCTCTCAACAGAATCAGGAATTGAGCATGTTACCGGATCGAGTCAGTTACCGATCAGCATAGGAAACTCGACGATGGGTCTCAGCTGGGAAGGTAAAGATCCTGATAGTCAAATTCTGTTCACGAATCTCGATGTTGACTACGACTTCGTAAGCACACTCAAGATGACGATGGTCGAGGGTCGTAGTTTCGACCGAACAAACACAACGGATACAGCAAACTACCTGGTGAATCAGAAGGCAGCCGAGAAGTTTGGTTTCTCAGGGGGCACGGCTGATCGCGATCTTACCATGTGGGACCGCAAAGGAAAAATTGTTGGCGTCATTAAAGACTTCAACTTCGGATCACTGCACAGTGCAGTTGACCCGCTGGTGATTCGTTTGAAACCCGAGAATGTCAACTGTATCATCGTTCGGGCGAAGGAAGGTCAAACGGCGGAGGCGATCAAATCTATGGAGAAGCTTTGGAAAGAATATGCGCCAGGCTATCCGTTTAAGTATACGTTCTTTGATCAGGACTGGGAAGAGTTCTATAGTGCCGAGGCCCAGCAGGAGAAAGTATTCAACACACTGGCAATCCTTTCCATTTTCATCAGCTGCCTGGGTCTTTTCGGCTTGTCGGCTTTCTCCGCTGAGCGTCGTACGAAGGAGCTTGGTATTCGCAAGACGCTCGGAGCTTCTGTGCCTGGGCTTGTACGAATTATGGGAAGGGAATTTACGATCCTTGTCCTGGTGGCCGCGTGTATAGGCTGTCCGTTGGGATGGTATCTCATGACGCAGTGGCTTCAGAAGTTTGCCTACCACATTGATGTCGGGATCATCACGCTGGGTGCAGCGGCAATCGCGTGTCTCATCGTTTCGCTGATCACGATCTCATACCATTCTATTCGCGTCGCTGCCGCGAACCCGGTGAACAGCTTGCGTCAGGAATAACAATGACCAATGAGTACTGATTAACCTGGCCAGTGAATTACTGACAGTACTTTACTCATTGCTGCTTTTTTCTCCGGGGAGTGCAATAAAGAAACTCGTCCCCTGCCCTACTTTTGTTTCAAACCATATCCTGCCTCGCATTTGTTCAATGGCTTGCTTGGCGATGGCGAGGCCCAGACCGGAGCCAGACTTCTTTGTACTAAAATGTGACAGGAAGATTCGGTCAGCGATTTCGGGTTCGATTCCCTTGCCGTTGTCCTGGAACATGATGATGTACCTGTCTTCATGTACAGTGAGCGACACTCTTAACTGCTGCGGGTAGCCCGGGCGTGCTGCCTGGAACGCATTCAAAATAATGTTTGAAAACGTCCGGCCCAGCAATTGTTCATCGCCCTGTACATATGCCTCATGTATGCGATGAGTAAACGTAATGTCACCCGATTGGCTGTGTAGCAGTACAATTCTCTTCACCAGCGATACCAATTCCAAACGCTGCATGATTGGCTCAGGCATCTTTGCGAAGGTGCTGAAAGAAGAGGCAATGTCATTCAGCGTATCAACCTGCGTGAGTAACGATGTGATAGCCTTTTCTGTTTTGTCGGACGAATTGACTCCTGTTTGCAATGCCCGCTGCAATTGTTGCAGCGTTAGCTTCATCGGTGTGAGCGGATTCTTGATCTCATGTGCAACCTGCTGGGCGATCTCTCTCCAGGTCAGTTCGCGTTGCGTTTGTTCCAATTCCGCCTTACTCTCCCCCAGCTTGAAAAGCATCTGATTGTATTCCTTAACCATCAATCCGATTTCATCGTCGGCCTTCCAGGCCAGAGGTTGATTTAATTTGGTCAGTGATGTTTGCTGCAGCGAGTGCGTAATAAACTTCAGAGGAAAGGTGAGCCACTCTGATACGAAGTATGCCAGTATCACCAGCACAATAAATATCAGTGCAAAGATGTTCAGGATGTTCGCGATGATTCCTATCTGCGCCCGCTCCATCGATGAAGCGCTTTGAAAGAACGGAATGGCAAGTATACCGATCAGGCGCCCCGTAGTGGGAGATTTCAAGGCAGCATACGAGACATAGTAAGACAAGTTACCGATGCGTTCGGTTTCGATGACGAAATTCTCTCCGGAACGTATGGCCTGAAGAGCGTTTGTATTGATGTAGTTAGACATCAATTCATTGTCGAAGATCTGCGGTTGCGTTGTAACAAATAATTCTCCGGCTGCCGTATACACGTTGGCATCCAGGTTGGTGAGCGTGGCCAGATCCGTGAGCTGATTCTCAAATCCCACAACATTCACATCGCGGCCCGACAAATAGTCATCCAGTTGTGCCGACAAAGGAAGACTAAATGTTTCTGCACGTTTCAAATACTCTGTATTCAGCTGTCGCTGCGAAGCCTTACTGGTAAGATTCAGTGTGGTGGCACTCACCAAAATGAGTGGAAGAAAGAATGCTATATTCAACAACAACTGAATGCGTGCTGAGTAGTTCATCTTTTCCTTTTTGAAATAACCTGACACGCCGAGCACAAACAAAAACATCAGAATAATACCGAGGCCCAGAACCAAAAGGAAAGAAAAGCTGGCCAGTGTATAGGTTCGTGATGCGACTGGTGAAGAAACGATTGCCACCCGATCGTTTTGATCTTCATGAGCAATGTGCATGTAGCCATCCACTTCCAGTCCGTTGTGGTAAAGGGCCGGGTTGCCCAGCCATTCCCGGCTGAATGCATGATCATAATTAAAGTTACCTGTCGTGAACAGAATGGCGGTATCCGCGTACACGGCGTAGCTGATGTCATCCGCATGATAAAATTGCTGAACCGTATTGTCGACGAGCAATTCAGGATAAACAGTATCGGGTATGATCTTCTTCAGTGAGAGTTCGAGGATTACATACGCACTGGTGAATCCATTCCTGTTCATCGGTATCTTCACCAGATACTTCTGCGTGACATTACGCGTAGGACCTGGAACGAAATAGACGCCTTCATTAGCGGTGTGATACGCGTCCTGATCATAGATACCGACAAAGTCGGAAAGCGACTGATTGGTCCTGTTTCCCAATGGCTCTCCCGTCGCAGCAAACAACCAGATTTCAACGTCGTATTTGTTGAAGTAAGTGGGTAAAAACACCTTCCTGATCTTTTGTCGTATCGCATCGCGACTCAGGAAGGGATTGTTGATGCGCATTTGAATGAAGACGTCGCCGGAGATCTTATGTCCCGTCTCGTGGAGCAGGTATTCACCGAATATGTCGCGGTCGATCAGAAAATTATCTGCGAATCGAAATTGATTGTCGATCTGTTCCTGACGACCAAACTCATGAATCGCGTAGGCGCCATTTGCAGAGAGAAAGGAGATGGCGATGAAAAGATAAGAGAAGGTTCCAAAGGTCAGGTGGCGGAGACTTGCAAAAAGTCTCAGGTAATAGATGAGCAGAAAATAGACGGAACCTAAAATCAGAGAAGAGATGTAGTTCTGCCCCGACAAGGTGTTGATGATCGAGAATAGCGCGATGGCCATGAGGAAACAAAACAGGATGCGTATAACGCCCCCGTCTCCTATCAACAAACGAATATTGGCATGAGCAAACATGAATGCGCATATACCCGATAAGAGCACAACCGCGAATGCTATCAATCGCACGCCATTAAAGGTGAGTGACTTGGTTATATCGAGGACGATCGTTGAGTTGTTGTAGATGGTCTGAATAACTACAAATGGGAAAAGTACAGCAAAGAGAATCGCCACGCCGCAAAGCACAGACAGCAGCCAGTTGAGCCAGTTAATCGTGAAAAGAGATTTCACGAAGGTAAATCGTTGTGCGTTCCTGAAGAGGTACAGGCAAGCTACCAGCACAACAATGACGTTTATCAGCAGATCTCCGAGCGAAGCGTTTAATGTTGAAGATGCAAATACCAGGGGATTGAACAGCCATGCTGGATATGGCATGCTGGGGAAACCGATGGTCACCATGCCGAGTCGTAGCAGGTACAGATAAGCCAGCAGGATCAGCCAACCCACTTCGGGGCGCGCGCTGTTCCTCGCCTTTGAATAGAAGTAGGTGGTCAGCAGCACGAGGGCGGTCATGACGAGCAGCGTTCCGATGAGGTGTCCTGCCCGTTGCGTCGCGCTCAGCTGCGGAGAGAATGTCAGGCGAAACGGACAATCGTTGTCGATACACACAGGTAGCCCAACAGTTGCGTCCGGTTCTTCGATGACAATCTGTTCGTTGCTGAAGAGGGCACTGTTCCACCAGGTGCTCAGGTAAGTGTTGCGTATCGTGTAGGACCTGAAAAGTGGTATCACGGCGACAAGCCACTGGCGATCATCGATACTCCACTTCCTGGCGAGATAGTCGCCGTTTCCTCCTTTCAGAAGTTTGAGAGCAAAGTTCCCGGATACTGATGCGGGCGTCGGAACAAAACGGTTGTCGGACCATTGGAGGACGCGTTGTGCGTCGTATACAAACCAGGCGTTGCCGTCGACGGAGTGAAGTACTGGAGCGGATGGTTGTTTGAGCTGCGCCAGATACTCGGCGGCCTGTTGATCGACATCAGTAATGACGCGTCCCAGGCTTTGACTTATGTCGGCGATCGTGCTACCCGAAGCGCTCGGGCGATCGAACATTGCCAGCAGCATCAATCCCAGGAGGAAGAAGCCTATAGCGGCAAGTACAATTCTGGGGATACGATTCATTTGCCGATTGAGTGATTTGAAGATCCGAGATCAGTTTCAAAGCCTTGCCGCTTTAACTGGCAATTATTCGGCCACACCAAATCTTCAAATCTTTAAATTACTAAATCCCGCGATGAATCTGACCATGCGAAGGGTCGTACTTGATCCCGCCGAACCAATAGAGATACAGCACCCGCGAATAACGATAGTTCAATGGTGCCATGAGGATAGCGAGCAGGATAACGATCGCGCTATATGTCCATTCCGAGGGATCCCAGGTAAGGTACAGTGTGACGCCCACGATGGCAATAAGGGCAACCGTGAAGCCGTACCCAACATACATTGCACCCTGATAAAATCCCGGCTCTGGTTCCAGCCTGACGCCGCACACCGGGCACCTATCGTTCATCACATTGAACTTCGATAGGTTCGCGGCCGAATACGCAAACATATTACCCTCCCTGCATTTCGGGCACTTAGTGTTGAGCACTGCGCTGAGATAACTTCTGGGCATTGCGGCTGTGTTTATACCAAAGATAACCAATGATCATCGCCGCCAGATACGGCATTGAAAGCAAGTATAGAATTCCAGTGTTGATACCTGCCCCGATTCCAGGATTACCACTGGAGTAGTTGTTCTCAAGTGTCGACCTGCACATCGCGCATTGCGCGAATCCTTCTGTAACCGTGAGCGTGAAAGCAAAAACTATGAGCACGATCTTCTTCATAATGCAGTGGTTCTTTTAGCAACGCAAGGTTGAACCATACCACGTTCAATTCCTACTTACTTATAGTACGGGCTGATCATCAGATAAACAATTACCCCGGTGACTGCCACATAAAGCCAAATTGGAAATGTAACTCTGGCCAGCTTACGATGTCGGGCGAAATCGCTCCGCAAACCTCGCGAGAATGTGAACAGCACTAACGGCACAACACCAACTGACAAGAAAATGTGCGTGATCAGGATGAAATAATAGACGTATTTCAGAGGTCCATCGCCTCCATACACGGTCGATTCACTTGTCATGTGATAGAGCACATATAAAACCAAAAACGCAGCCGAGAGTACCATACAGGTCTTCATCAACATCTCGTGTCTCTTTCGCTGACCATTCTTGATAGCCACAAATGCTGTCACCAGCAGGGCGGCGGTAAAGGCGTTAATGGTGGCATATATCGGTGGCAGAAACGACAGATCATAACCATCGACCTTCACCCGGAACAATGTGGCCACGACCAGCGGAATCGCTATTGAAACGATCACAATGAGCAACTGGTACGGGTCCCTTTTTTTATCAATTGGTGTTGTCGTCATGATCGCGGGTTGGTGTTTTAGCGGCGCTATGGTCGTCCTGAATCTAGCGGTAAAGATACGGCACAGAAGGGACTATCAGTACTTCTTTAGGATGATCGTGATCTCGGTCAGCATACGGTCCATTTCGTCCCTATCTGCGGCAGTATACTGTCCGCGAATCGCTCCTCTGTGGTCCAGCATGACCACGTCCTTTACACTGTCCAGGAAGAAGACGCATCGCCTAAGCGACTCCTGATCCATTATAGAACGTTCTTGGGTATTGACGCTGCCTGCTGAGGTTCCGGGCGTATCAATCGTTGTATCACGGCTTGTGACGCTGTTATCAGGTTTATAGGTGATTGCCTCAAAGATCTGAACAGGATCTGTTGTTGTTAGCTCCTTTATCCGATCGAGTTGGTTTTGTCCTTCGCCGGACAACGGTCCGAAGAAAATCACGGTAAGGCTATCAGCTGACAATTGGTAATGACGTTGTACGCTATCCGGAACGACGTATGGTAATACTGATTTGAAATCGCATCCATCCGTTTGAGGTGGCGCCTCTTTGACGAATAATGGAGCAACTCCAAATTCGTTCCGTCCGAAAAGCTTCAGAAACACAAAGACCCCGATCGGCAAGATGAATACGAGGATAAGGATAATGATCTTGAAGCTTTGTTTCATATTCGAATGCTCGGGGAAGTAATCATTGTCAACGTACCAACGCTTTGACAAAAGAAAAGAGGCCCGAGGATATCCTCAAGCCTCCTTATAGTCGAAATTGAAATTCGGATAATTAAAATCAGAAACGAACCGAGCCGATGGCCAGGCCTTCGTAGATGAAGGCTACCAGCATCCACACGACAAAGATCAATGGGATGAGGATCGACCAGAACAGCAACTTCACCTCGTAACGAAGGTGCATAAACTCACCTACAATGTAGGCTGCCTTAACGATCGTGAGAGCGATGAAGATCGACGTTTTGAGCGGTCCGTGGTGCATGGTAAATGCGATCACGAATTCGATCGCTGTTACGATACCCAAAATACCAGCCACTTTCCAGAGTTTTGCAATCTTCTCTCTATCGGGCGGAATTACATTTACTTGTACTTCGTTTTCGCTATGGCTCATGATATTTGTTGATCTGTTGATTTGTTGATTGGTTGATTGGTCAGGCTTCCAAGTTGGTGCTCAGGATTTTTTAAACCAGGTAGAAGAACGTAAATACAAATACCCAAACCAGGTCTACAAAGTGCCAGTAGAGACCGACCTTTTCCACCATCTCATAGTGGCCGCGGCGATCGTATACGCCCATCACAGTGTTATAGTAAATCAGGAAGTTCAGGCACACACCGCTGAATACGTGGAAACCGTGGAAGCCTGTAATGAAGAAGAAGAAGGCCGCAAAGTCTGGCGGGCCGTACGGGTTGTGCGACAAGCCAGCGTGTACCAGAACCCCATCAACTTCGATACCGTGGATAAAGTGTGTCCACTCCCATGCCTGACAGCTCAGGAAGGCGATACCACCAAGGATAGTCCACAGCATCCATTTTTCAACTGCTTTTCTGTCCATGCGATGTCCGGCCTCAACGGCCAACACCATGGTAACGCTACTCATGATGAGGATGAAGGTCATGATACCCACAAACACCAGAGGGAGCTGTACGCCGTGCAGGAAAGGGACGGCTTCGTAAACTCTTTCAGGAACCGGCCAATAAGCTTGAGAGAAGGTGAAGGCATCGGCCTCTCCTACATAGCCGTGATGCGAAGAACGCACGAGCCCGTATGTGATGAGCAGTGCCGAGAAAGTAAATGCATCGGACAACAGAAAGAACCACATCATGAGCTTGCCATAGCTGGCGCCCATCGGTGATACGCCTCCATCCCATTCGCTCCCGCCCGGAGCCACTGCGTGTGTACTTGCCATATATTCCTTTATACGATTGGTTCAGTTCAAATCGGCCTCTTCAAAACACATTCAATCCTTAGCTAAAACGGCCTGTTTTTTAGCGGTTCAATAATAGAAAAACATATAAATATAGCCAAAGCGCATCCAAAAAATGCCAGTACGTTGCGCACATTTCCATCTGCGCCAGCCGTCTTGAATGAACTTTGTACCTGAATGTTGCCACCAGAACTATCAGCAGATACACCACGCCACCAATAATGTGCAGCATATGGAGCCCTGACAGAACATAGACAAAAGATCCTGCGGGATTGCCCACGAGATAGACGCTTTGAGTCACCAAAGCACCCCATGCTTTAAATTGTCCTATGAAGAATGCGACGCCCAGCAACGCTGTGATACTGATCGCCACCTTTGTCATTTCCAGATTGTTTCGCCTGGCCGAGATATAGGCCCAGTGCATCGTGACGCTGCTCACCAAAATGATTGCCGTGGTGATTCCAAATAATGAAGGCAGTTCAAACACCAACCAGTTACCTGCAGCCTGACGAACGAGATAAGCGCTGGTCAGCGCGGCAAACACCATGGTTGCACTGGCAATGAACAGCCACATTCCGAATTTCTTCGGATCCATTGATTTGGGCTGATTCGCCTCTTCAACTATTCTGATGTCGGTTGCCATAATATCTTTCCCCTCTTAAAGTTTGTCCAACACGTAAGCAATCTGCACAATCGGCAAGTAGAGAAATGATGCAAACATGATTTTCAGCGCTGCCTTCCGATCACCGGTTCTCATCAACGAGAAGGTAAGTGCAAAAAACAGCACGCCGCATACTGTCGCTACTATTGCCGAGTTTATACCCGTAATTCCAAATGTTGCCGGGAGCAGTCCAAGCGGTATCAGGAACAACGTGTAAATCATAATTTGAATAGCCGTGTTCAAGTCTTTCTGACCACCGGATGGCAAGAGTTTAAAGCCTGCCTTCTTATAGTCGTCGTCCGCTACCCAGGCGATCGCCCAGAAGTGAGGGAATTGCCAAATGAATTGAATACCAAAGATGATGAGCGCTTCGTGGGAGATGCTTCCGGTGGCTGCCGTCCAACCGAGTAGTGGTGGCAATGCACCAGGTATCGCTCCAACAAATACTGCTATCGGGCCGACACGCTTAAGTGGCGTGTATACAAATGCATACAGTACAAGAGAGAGTATTGAAAGACCAGTAGTCAGCGGGTTGGTATAGGCTGTCAGTATCCATACACCTGCGATCAGACAAACCGCTGCAACAACGGTAGCTTCATTTCTGGATACCCTTTGAGTGGGTAATGGTCTGCTCATGGTTCTGCTCATCAGCAAGTCGAGGTCCTTTTCAATGATCTGATTGATGATCACCGATGATCCCGACATGAGGAAGCCCCCGATGAACAGCATGAACAACGTATTGTATTCAACCTGGCGCGATGCCAGCACGAATCCGAATGCACAAGAAAATGAAACAAGGAACGACAATCTGAATTTCAGCAATTCCCAGTATGCTCTTGCCTTTGCTCCTGCAAGTGCGAATCCAGTTAAATTGTCTAGTTGTCCAACCATTCTTAATTAGTCCTTAGTCTTGAGTCATAAGTCCTGAGTTGTTATTAGTATTTTAGTTCGTAGTCGAGGGTTGTTGCTCTAATACTTTAGGTACTCAAGACCCACTCACGACCAAAGACTCAGGACTCAATACTCGTTAATTGCTCTTTCCTATTCAGCTTCAGCAGAAACAAAAACTGCATTCCAAACGTGGCGGTTGCAAGCAGCAGATGTATCGGCTGAAGTATGGGAGGAACGCCAAAATAGGCCATGCCCAACCCTGTAATTAACGTGCCCAAAATTAGCACGATTAGGGTAAGGGCGAAAGCTTTTGACGCTGGAGTTTTGTGCAATTTGACGATTAATCCGACATGCAGGATTACGACAATCCAGGAGAAAGATCGGTGTAGTATGAACGGTTTTCCTATGCTCGAAATCCACGAGCTTCGGGGCAGAGCACTCGCGACCCGGTCGACCGCCTCTCTCAACTGTGTACCTAATAAAATTTGTACGAGTAGCACGCCAATACAGGCCAGTAGCCACCAGAATCCGATTGAAGATGATATTTCAGTACCGAAGTTTGCTTCGTGTATCAGCCAAACCAGAAGCGCTACAATCACGAGGGCCAGGAACATGTGAACGGTAATAGTCCAGGGTGTGAGGTTAGTCGACACCACGAATGAGCCGATCCATCCCTGAAATCCAACGAGCAAAAAGGCTGCACCTGCTATGAGCGGCAGTCGTCGTGACGTTTTCCAAAAACGAATCGAGTAAACGAATACGGCGAATATGAGAAAGCCAATAACCACGCCCACGAGTCTATTCACATATTCTATCCAGGTTTTAACCGGATTGAAGTCGCCCTCTATGCGTATAGTTGGATCGTTGAGAATGGCGTTCGCCGTTTCATCCATGCCCATAGAGGTAAGATAACGCGCGAATTTTTCGTTCTTCTTGTGACGATAGGCGGCGTAGATCTCCTTGTAATTGTAGGGCAACTCTTCATAGCTGGCCGGTGGAACCCAGCTGCCAAAACACTTCGGCCAATCGGGACAGCCCATCCCGGAACCGCTGCTTCGTACAATCCCACCCACAAGTATCAGCACGTATACGGCTATGAGTGTGGAGATTGTCAACCGGCGGAATGATCTCATTGCTTTGTGAACACGTCCTACAAATTGAATTTGAGAATTGAGATTTGACAACTCATGATGACCGCGTTGGGCCGTCATGGCAGGGGCCCGTTCGGGCCCCTTATCATTTCAATTCTTAATTCATTCTTAGTGTTTGTTGCCCTCTATCACGATAGCTCCATCACCATTGCTTGTCTCAAGCTTGATGAGGTCATTCTCATGCGGGAGGTTAGACTCCGGCGTTTCGGAGTAAGGGATATGCTGAGGAATGTAATCCTCTTTTGCACCTGGCTTGCTGTAGTCATAGGGCCAGCGATAAACTGATGGTATTTCGCCAGGCCAGTTACCGTGACCAGGCACGCGAGGTGTAGTCCACTCGAGTGTTGTTGACTCCCATGGATTCGCCGGTGCCTTTTTACCACGGAATATGCTGTAGAAGAAGTTGAACAGGAATATGAACTGTGCAGCAAGTGTCACAATCGCTGCGATGCTTACCAGCATGTTAAGATCTGTAAACCCTTGTGCAAAGTCGAAGTTTGTCCAGGTATAATATCTGCGTGGGAAGCCCTTGATACCGATGTAATGCATAGGGAAGAACACCAGGTAAACACCAACGAATGTCAGCCAGAAGTGTATGTATCCAAGTGTTTGGTTCTGCATACGACCGAACATCTTGGGGAACCAATGATAAACACCTGCCATCATACCGAAGAATGATGCGCTACCCATTACCAGGTGG
Source organism: Chryseolinea sp. (assembly GCA_049840655.1). Lineage (GTDB taxonomy): Bacteria > Bacteroidota > Bacteroidia > Cytophagales > Cyclobacteriaceae > Chryseolinea. The sequence goes on along the minus strand of JASGJX010000045.1, from coordinate 7,331 downwards.
AAGTGAGCAACTACGAAGTATGTATCGTGAAGCTGAATGTCGACTGCAGAGTTACCCAGGAAGATACCTGTGATACCACCTGTAAGGAAGAATGATACCAGACCGATTGAGAAAAGCATCCCCGGCGTGAAGCGAAGATTACCTTTCCAAAGTGTGGTTACGTAGTTGAAGATCTTTACTGCGGAAGGAACTGCAATGATCAGCGTTAGCAGCATGAATATCGATCCGAGGAACGGATTCATACCTGTCACAAACATGTGGTGTGCCCACACGATGAATGAAAGGATCGCGATAAAGAGCATCGAACCAATCATAGCCTTGTAACCGAAAATCGGCTTACGCGAATTGGTCGCGATAATCTCAGACGATAATCCAAGTGCCGGCAACAACACGATGTACACTTCAGGGTGACCCAGGAACCAGAACAAGTGCTGGAACAATATTGGACTTCCTCCGTCATGTGCGAGTGCCTCTCCCGCGATATAAATGTCAGACAGGTAGAAGCTTGTGCCGAAGCTACGATCGAAGATCAGCAACAGCGCTGGCAGCAAACAGAACGGGGAAAGAAAGAATACCAATAATCGCAGTGAAGAAGAACGCCCAGATAGTCAATGGCAACCGGGTAAATGACATTCCTCTTGTACGAAGGTTAATAACAGTTGTGATATAGTTGATACTACCGAGCAATGAGCTGGCGATGAATATCGCCATAGAAATCAACCACAAAGTCATACCCGTACCAGAACCCTTAATCGCTTGTGGCAATGCGCTGAGCGGAGGATAGATTGTCCATCCACCTGCAGCCGGACCGGTTGACAGGAACAACGACACGAACATGATCACGCTTGATACGAAGAAGAACCAGTATGACAGCATGTTCATAAAACCAGACGCCATATCGCGCGCGCCGATCTGCAGCGGGATAAGGAAGTTTGAGAATGTACCGCTCAGGCCGGCCGTTAGTACGAAGAACACCATGATCGTACCGTGCATCGTAACGAGCGCAAGATAGAATTCAGGGTCAAGTTTGCCCTGAGCTGTGATCCAGCCTCCGAGCACCGGCTTGAGCCACTCGAGATTCATATCAGGGAAACCAAGCTGAAGGCGGAAGATAACTGACAGTGTACCTCCAAGCAAAGCCCAGAAGATACCCGTGATCAGGAACTGCTTGGCGATTACCTTATGATCTTCACTGAATATGTAAGTCGTCCAGAAATTGCCGTGGTGATGCTCATGCTCCTCGTGGTGGTCATCATGAACTTCGTGATGCGTGTGAATATTGGTAGTTGCCATGTGCTTGAAATCGTTTTGGTCCCTTACTCGTTAACCGCGGCCACAGAAGTGCCCGGATCTTTCTCCAACCCCGCCTTGATCATAGCGGCCTCTCTCAAATTAGCCGGTACCTTCTTGAGGTAATCCGGATTTTGCTTCAACCAGGATTCCTGTGAAGCCTTCCAACGCTCATACGATTCTTCATCTTCAACAACTACAGGCATGCGCATGGAGAAGTGGCCCTGACCACAGATCTCTGTGCAGGCAAGCTCATAGTTGAAGTTCGGATTTCCCGTTTCATCGCGCATCTGCTGCGTCGTTTTGGTCACCTTGAACTTAAAGTGTGTAGGCATACCAGGAACAGCATCCATCTTCACACGGAAGTGAGGAAGGAACACGCTGTGCAACACATCCTTCGCACGGATGTTCAAAAGTATTTCCTTGTCAACAGGCAAATGGAGTTCGAGTGACTTGAAGTCATCGAACGAGTTTTTATCAGAGAGGTCAAGGCCAAATTCGTTACCAACGTTGTCGATAAGTTTGTAATGAACCTTACCTAATTCTTTGTCTTTGATACCAGGATAACGGCAGGTCCATGCGAACTGCTGTCCAATGATTTCAATCACCTCAGCATCTTTACCGGCAGGAGCAGTGATATCGTTCCATGCACGAAGACCCGTGAAGATCAATACTGAAAGAACAATGGCAGGAATGATTGTCCACGTCAATTCGAGATAGTGATTGTCGGGGAAGAATTTCGCCTTGCGCTTGGGGTGGTATTGATACTGATAGATGAATGCAAACATCACGATGCTAATGATCACGAACGCCACAACAGTAACGGCCATCGTGATCCAGAAGAGACTATCAGTGCGTTTACCGTGAACCGAAGCAATCGGCAGCGTATAGCTATCATAATGCACGAAGGAATAATAGAAGAACCAGATCAAACCTGCAGCAGGCAAGATGACGAACAGTGCGGCGTTAACCTTATTCCAGGTGCTTTCGTTTTCCTTCTCGTCTTCCTTTCCCTTAGCAATACCGACCAGGCTACTAACCCTGAAAATCAGGAACAGGATCACCAGGACCAGTACAACACCAATTAAAATTATCAAACTCATCATATCAGTTTTTGCAGATTAAATGTGGTGATGAAGACTTTCTTCGAGCATCGGGTCATTCTTACCGAACAGCGGAACTTTCGAGAGATTGTTCAGCACAAACAACAGGAACACGGCAGCGAAAATCAGGAACACGCCGATCTCCAGGAATCCTACAGATCCGCTGTGTTGCATAACGCCAGGCGTTACCATGTTGTAGAAGTCGAACCAGTGTCCAATGATGATGATCGGGCAAACAACTTTCAGCGTTGACATCTGACGCTTAGCATCGCGTGTCATCAGCAAGAGGAACGGCAACACGAAATTCAGAATGATGTTCGTGTAGAAGATCCATGCATACGGAGAGTTGTACATGCGCTCAACGAAGTATACAGTTTCTTCAGGGATGTGAGCATAATAGATCAGCAGGAATTGACCAAACCAGATGTACGTCCAGAAGATACAGAACGCCCATACAAATTTTCCAAGGTCATGCAGGTGATTCGAGTTTACGATCTTCAGGTAGCCTGCCTCTTTGAGGAACACTACGATCAATGTTATTACGGAGAGTCCTGTCACCCACCAACTGGCAAACACGTACCATCCAAACATAGTGCTGAACCAGTGTGTATCGATGCTCATCACCCAATCCCATGCTGCGATTGAAGAGCTTGCGCCGAAGAACACGAGGAACCATGCTGATGTGCCGCGGATGTTATACCAGTATTGAGTAGAATTGTCGAGGTCTTCAGCCAGCATGTTTCTTCTGATCTTGGTATAGAACCAGTACCAGAGGCCGAAGAACAATACCATTCTTAAAATGAAGAAGAATGGGAATGATCCGCCGGCGAGGGGCCAGTAGAAGAACGGTCCTTTCTCGCTGATGATTTGATCGAAGGTGCTGCTGTGTGGATCATAGACATCGGCGTGAGCCCAGTGGAAAATCGTCTTATTGACAACGAAGTACAAAATCAGAGTAAGGATACCCGCGATCGGAATCCAAGTTCCCATCGCCAGGGCTACACGCTTAATACCAACAGACCAACCTGCCTGTGCAGCGTATTGAATCGCTACGAAAAACAAACCAATTAATCCGAGACCTGTGAAATAGATGTTGTGCATCCAAAGCGTTGTGAAGAGACGCTTAAGCCAATAAGGACTCTCATGATGTTCGCCACCTGCATGCTGTGCTCCTGCGTGTTCAGCACCTTGAGCCGGAGCTGCATGTTCGTCTGATGCACCATGTCCTGCTTCTGCCGCAGCATGTTCAGAAGACGTAGAGTCGTGAGACTGAGCAGCCTCTGCGGATGCTCCTGATCCACGCTGGCGACCATCTTTTCAGTGGTTACGGCCGAGTGACCGCCACCGTGACCTCCTTCTTCATGACTGCCGTCGCCTCCTGTGAAGAAACCGATCGCAGCCAATACAATACCTACGACCAACAGGATATAAAGCTTGCTACGTGTAGCAGGCTTAAATTCATAAAGTTCTTCCTTAACTTCTACGTGATGGTGAGCCATTCTTGTTATCCTTTATCTGTTGGTCAGTTACTTCTGAAGCGTCTTAACATACTTGGCGATCTTCCAGCGATCTTCCGGACTGATCTGCGATCCGTGAGGCCACATCAGGTTTTTGCCGTATGTGATCACATGGAAAATGTGTCCTTCAGTGATGTCTTTCAAGGCAGCTGATTTGTAGTCAGGCACACCGTTGTAATTGCCCTTCTTCTGGCCCGGTGCGTCCGGATTGTCTACACCTGCTGCAACTTTGCCATCACCGGCACCCTTAGGTCCGTGGCAATGCTTGCAATATGCATCGAACAATACCTTTCCTTCCGCGATAATTTGTGCTGTGGAATCGAGCGGGCTCTTTACAGCCGCCGCGAATGCCAGGCTATCCTTACCGAAGCGATAAGGAACCAATCATTCTTGTTGCGTGCCACCGTGTTCTCAGGCAGCTCGCGCATGTTCATGTGGAATGGATTAAGATTGTTGGAGTTGTAGAACTCGGCGTGGCCGTCGGGATATTCAATCGACGTGAGCCAGCGTCCGGCATCTTCATCGACAATTTGAGTGTAAGGCTCGTAGGCAACAGAGTGATACATGTTAGGAGCATATTCCAAACCCTGGTTATCGCCTCCAGCACCGCATGACGACAGCAGTACTGCCGCTGACAGGCCCGAAACCAAAATCGATAGATAGCGCATTCGCATATTCGATATTCTCAGATTAGTCAAAATTCTTTTCATTCACTTCTGATGCACCTGCAGCTTTAAGTATGCTGGTGATCTCTTCCTTCGATTTGCCTTTGTTAGCAGCCAGGTCGATTGCCATGACGTGCTTGTCTTCAGTGCTGCGAAGATCAAACTGACGAGGCCATTTGTAAGGCTTCAGGTCGCTCACGATCATGAAAGTTGCAACCATGCCAAGCGCTGCCAGCAGCACGGTAAACTCGAAAGTTACCGGTACGAACGGAGGCAACGAAGCGAAGTTCTTGCCACCGATGATCATCGGCCAGTCATAACCCAACATCCAGATCTGCGTGAACAGAGCCAGAGATGTTCCGGTCAAACCGAACAAAAAGGCGGCCTTAGGCAGACGGCTGCGGCGATAGCCCAGCACCTCATCGAGTCCGTGTACAGGAAACGGTGAGTATACCTCCTGTATCTTCACGCCATTCTTCCGAATCTGCGTGACGCCGTCGACGAGTACGTCTTCGTCATCAAATATTCCTACGAGAAAGTTCTTGTCGCTTCCATAGTTATTTATCAGTTGCCAATCACTTAGTGATGTGCTTTTTCGTCTGTTATTTTTTCTGAACCTACTTTCACAATGCTCTTCACTTCAGCCATGTTGATTACAGGGAAGTATTTTGCAAACAGCAGGAAGGCGCAGAAGAACAATCCAAAAGTGAAGAGATACTCACCAATGTCGTACAACGTCGGGTGGAACATTGTCCAGCTCGAAGGAATGTAATCGCGGTGCAGAGAAGTCACAATGATCACGAAGCGCTCGAACCACATACCGATGTTCACAATGATTGAAAGTACGAATGTGGCCGCGATGCTGGTTCTGATCTTCTTCACCCAGAAAAGCTGAGGAGAGATTACGTTACAGGTCATCATCGACCAGTATGCCCAGGCGTAGGGACCCTGAACGCGGTTGTAGAAAGCATAACCTTCATACTCAACTCCGGAGTACCAGGAGATGAAGAACTCAGTGATATAAGCGACACCCACGATCGAACCTGTTACGATAATGATGATGTTCATCAATTCGATGTGATAGATCGTGATGTAATCTTCAAGCTTAAACACCACGCGGGTGATGAGGAGCAGTGTCAATACCATTGCGAAACCGGAGAAGATAGCACCGGCAACGAAGTATGGAGGGAAGATCGTCGTGTGCCATCCAGGTATAACTGAAGTAGCAAAGTCCATGGATACGATCGTGTGAACGGAAAGTACGAGAGGTGTTGACAGACCCGCGAGGATCAGAGCAACGGATTCGTAACGCATCCAGGTTTTAGCACCACCCTGCCATCCGAAGCTCAGAGCGTTGTAGATATTGGCGCGGATCTTGGTGACCCTTCACTACGGCACGGTCGCGGATCACGGCGAAGTCAGGAATAAGCCGATGTACCAGAATACCAGCGATACAGTAAAGTACGTCGAGATGGCAAATACGTCCCAGAGGAGTGGCGAGTTAAAGTTCGGCCACAGTGATCCGAAAGCGTTAGGGAAAGGAAGTGTCCAGTAGAAGCCGAGCCACAGACGTCCCATGTGCATGAGCGGGAAAGTAGCGGCGCAAATTACGGCGAAAATCGTCATCGCCTCAGCGGCACGGTTGATAGACATTCTCCAACGCTGACGGAACAGCAGGAGGATAGCTGAAATCAGCGTACCCGCGTGACCAATACCGACCCACCAAACGAAGTTGGTGATATCCCACGCCCAACCTACAGTCTTGTTCAGACCCCAGACCCCTATCCCATTCCACAAGAGGTAGCAAATGCAATAGAAACCAAACACGAAGAACACGGAAGACACTGCAAAAGCCATCCACCATGCGCGGTTCGGTTTGCTTTCGACTTGTCTGCTGATGTCGTGCGATAACGTCTTTAACCGTTTTGCCACCGGTTACCAGGGGTTCGCGTACTGCTGAAGATACCTGCATTTTATTCGTTGATCTTAGTCGTTATCTGTAACAAATGTTATTGGCACTATGATTATGCCTTAGTTGTTTCGCGGTTTCTCACCTTAGTCAGGTACCAGATGTTCGGCTTCACGCCAACTTCTTCGAGAACCTGGTAAGCGCGCGGGTTGTGCGCCACTTTATCTACGTTCTCAGGATGCTTTTCATCGAGAGGAGCGATCTGAAGGAGTTGAGCGATCTTGCTGTTAGGATCATTCAAATCACCAAACACGATCGCGCCGGTAGAGCAAGCTGGAGCGCAAGCAGTGTTCACTTCTCCGTCCTGAACGTGACGTCTCTCCTTCTTCGCAGTGAGTTTACCTTGCTGAATGCGTTGCACACAGAAAGAGCATTTCTCCATAACACCGCGTGAACGTACAGTAACGTCAGGGTTGAAACCATCTTGCCCAGCTCAGTATTCATAGCAGGGTTCACTTTCGCGAACTGCTCGTTGTCGTGATACTTGAACCAGTTAAAGCGACGTACTTTATAAGGACAGTTGTTAGCGCAATAGCGTGTACCGATACAACGGTTGTACACCATCTGGTTAAGACCTTCGGTGCTGTGTGTAGTTGCTGCAACCGGGCAAACCGTTTCGCAAGGTGCATTGTTACAGTGCTGGCAGAGCATCGGCTGAATATAACCTCCGGGTTATCCGCAGCGGTCTCGAGACCCATGCGATCATCCGGTGCTGCTGAGCTGCTGTAGTATCTGTCGAGGTGCTGTTCCGGATTCTATCGTGTTTCCCTATTAACCTTCAATGCGT
>JASGJX010000044.1:0-14972 GCA_049840655.1 Chryseolinea sp. | reverse complement strand
TGTTATGCGTGTTACTTCGTTCAGTTAGTATTGCTAAGGTTAATAGGGAAACACGATGAATCCGAACAGCACCTCAGGCTTTGCATCCTCGTTGGTTATGACGACGTTGTTCTTGAAGCCAAGATTATAGAGTCGTGCATAGTTCACTACATCAGGAAGTGCTGCTACGAGTGCTGGTCCTGCCGCCGGAAAGTTCTCGGCGCTGGATCGAACCTGTTCACCGCCGTCATAGGTATCCAGCGTCAAACGATACACGAAGTCGGAGCCCGGGACGAAGTCTTCGTAGCTCTTTTCGAACTTTACATACTGAGCAACGAGGAGAAAGATCACCATCCCGATGGTCAGACCAAGGATATTGAGGGAAGTAAAGAACTTGTTCTTGTTGAAGTTTCGGAAGATACGACTTAGCATAAGAACGGGTCTGCAGGTTGTTAATAGGTCAAGTATCCGTCCTTGCTTGCAAAAGGATTGCCAGTCGAAATTTCGATCATTAAATGAGCACTGGTGAGTTGCATTCAGGCCCCGAACGCCTTTCAATGTCCGTTTCAATTAAATCATCGTCCGTATTCGGTCGGCGGTATTCGAATGCGGTCGCCTGGAAACAAAAGGAGTCGTCTCTTTGGAGACGACTCCTTTATGTTCAAGCTAGCTAAGCGCTGTTAGTTAATAGCCGTTATTCTGTGTCAGGGTCGCCTGCCCACCAACCTGGCTATTCAGAATTTCCTGCAACGGTATTGGGAAGTATTCATGTTTACCAGCAACGAAATGCACGTTCTTCAGATAAGAACGCTTGTTGCCTTCAACTGCATAGTATGCGTTGAGCACCTGGTCGGCAATGCCCCATCTTACGAGATAGAAGCGACAGTAGCCTTCCATGGCAAATTCAAGTCTTTGTTCGAATTGTACGGCCTTGATAGCTGTGGCCTGATCGGGGAAAGGATTTGTATACAGTCCTATGACATAGTTAGCTGCAGGCGTACCATCGAGATTTTTGACGAAACCTGATACATGAGATGCCCTTGTCCGTATTTGATTTACGTATCCGCGGGCCGCATCAAGATCATTCTGTTGTGCTGCAATCTCTGCTAACCACAGAATCACGTGTGAGTAACGGATCATCCGATAATTGTTAGCATTGAGTCGCGGGTTGCCGGCAAATGTGTTTGTACCGACATCGGAGCGATACATCACGTGCTTTTTGGGTGAATAAGGTCCACCGTAAGCCTGGTCACGAACATACGTCTTGCCCGGATGAATTCCCCAGTCAAGATAAGGAATACCTCTACGGCCAACTGTCCAGTCGAGACGGGGATCAACGGGGCCATCATATGGTGTAAATGGAACAGTTGCCTCAATACCCTGGTCGTTCTTTACATCACTATCATTGAAGGTATCAAGCAAAGGCAATCCCGTTGTAGCGTCGGTTTTAAATGCGTTAACGAGATTCTGAGATGGCTGAAAAAATCCACAGCAAGTAGTCACACCACCACCGCCGTATGGATAGTTGAGCGTCGAGCCAATGTTTCCATTCTCTCCTCCTGAAGCTCCATCATTTACCGAATACTGGACCTCAAAGATTGATTCTGCATTGTTGTTCGTGACAGCCTTGAAGTTATCATGATAATTGTCCATTAGCTTGAACTGATTGCTGTTCACGATTTCAGTGAGCAGTGTCTTGGCTTCGTCGTACTTCTTCTGATACAAATATGCCTTTGCCAGTGTAGCGGCAGCTGCCCATTTGGATGCACGACCGGGTTGTGTTTGTTTGGTTGGAAGTACATCATAAGCAGCTTTCAAATCGGCAACGATCATTGGCCAGATGTCAGTTGTGTTCGGAAGCTTTGTGCTCTCCAGATTATTTGGATCATAAATCGTTTCATCGATGTAAGGAACATTATTATACATCTTCTTCAGTTCGAAGTGAAAGTGTCCGCGCAGGAATCGCGCCTGCGCCTCGATCTGGGCGCGTTCAACCTCAGTAATGTCGATTACCTTGGGAAGTATCTGAAGTACGTCGTTCGCGCGGGCAATGCCGTCGTACATGCCGCGCCATTTTCCACGGAAGTAGATGTTGTCGGAAGCTATGTTGTGCTGTTCAATAAGAGAGATCGGTGGCTGATCACCGGCAATCGTTCCCTTATACGCATCGTCCGAAGCGACGCTTCCATATACCCAGTTGTCTGCTCCAACCTGATAGGATCGATAAGCACCTTCTGCAGTTGCCCAGCCATCAAGCAGTGCATACGCTGCAGTCAGCAGAGCGTTCACTCCTTTGTTATTCTGCAGTGTTGAGCTGCTAAGAGCTGCCTTCGGCTTTACGTCAAGAAATGAATCAGAGCACGAGCTTACGATACTCAGCAGTATACTGCCCGAGATGATGAATGCTGTTCTCATGGTTATGAAGTTTGTTTTCATATGTCGCATAATAGAGATCATTAGAAGGTTAGGTTAAGGCCAACGAGATATTGCTTGGCGGCGGGATAAGCTCCACCGTCAACACCGAGTTGCCTGTCGCTACCAGATGTGTAGTTAAAGGTTCCGGCTACGCGGTCGTTACCAGCAGTGTAATTGCGCAGGTTGATTTCAGGATCCATACCGGAGTAGTTGGTAATCGTGATCAGGTTTTGTCCCTGAACATATACTCTTAGGGATGTGAGACCGATCTTCGATATCAATGACGTTGGCAGTGAATAGGTCAGCTGAATGTTCTTAAAGCGGAAATAAGAACCAGACTCGAGATAATATGTCGAGGGAAGAATACTCACCTGGTCACTTGAGGTTAACTGAGGCAGAACTGCATCGGTCTTTCCGGGGCGCCAGGAGTCATACAACATGCGTGTGCTACGGTTGCCGGCAAACGTTGGGAAGTCGGTCCAGTACTTCACGTAGTTGAAGATGTCGTTTCCATGTACGCCCTGACCGAAGACTGTCAGACCGAAATTCTTGTAGTTCAAGTTCACAGTAAGACCATAAGTAAAATCCGGATGTGGATTACCTATGATGGAGAGATCGCGCGTGTTGATGACTCCATCGGGAACTCCGTCGGGTCCACTAATATCTCTGAAGTTGAATCTGCCCGCTTTGTTTTGATTCACACCGAGGTTATTAACTGGCGCATTCTTGGCCTCTTCGTCAGTTTGGAAAATGCCGTCGATGGTGTAACCAAAGAAGGACGAGATGGGATAACCTTGCTGTGTTACCACAAAGTTTTGTATGCGTTCATCGTTAATTCCGAAGTATTGCGTGTTCGCATCTCCTGTGGTCTTGATCACTTCGTTTCGATATGTGCTGAAGTTTCCGTCTACATTAAACGAAAGATCAGGCGTCAGCTGACCATGATATCCGATGGCTAAATCAACACCACGGTTACGCATCGTTCCAATGTTTTGGAAAGGTACTGTTGCAACCCCGGCTGTTAACGGTGCGGATACTGGGAACAACATATCTGTCGTTTCGCGCTCATACCAGTCAATAGAGAAATCGAGTTTGGATTTGAACAACGCCAGATCTAAACCAATGTTGGTTGACGTCGTAGTTTCCCACTTGGCATTTGCATTACCGAATTGTGTAAGCTCATATCCTGGCACAGCTGAAGTACGTGAACCATTCAGGTCATAGAAGGAAGTGATCGGGTTCGTAGAGAAAATTGTGTAAGGGTTGTAGTAACCAATCTCCTGGTTACCGGTCTGACCCCAACCCACTCTCAACTTTCCGCGATCGAGCCATCCTTTCGTTCCGTCGAGGAATCCCTCTTCAGAGAATACCCAACCTGCGCTTACGGCAGGGAAGTAAGCAACGAGATTCGCCTTTGAGAAGCGTGATGATCGGTCGCGACGAACAGTTGCTTCAAAGAGATAGCGGTCGAGGAGATTATAGTTCAGCTTTGCAAACTCTGAAGCGAGTGACCAGTTGGAAGCACCACCGTTGTTGGTTTGAACACCGGTACCACCGCTGAGATAACGGTTGTCGAGATCATCTGATGCGAAATTTGTTCGTGAAGCATCAAACGTTTCATAGTAGTCTTTGATCGACTCAATACCTACAATAAAATTCAACTTGTGAATGTCGTTGATGGTAGTATTATAAGTCAACGTGTTGTACCATGTCCAGGTCCACTCAAAGTTATTCGTTGTCTTCAGAGAGTTGGAACCTCTGGATTCGGCAGATTCGATGTCGCGTATGGTATAGTCTCTGAAGTTGAAGGTCAGGTAGTCAATACCAAAGCTGGTCTTCGCTGTTAAGTTTTCGAGGATGTCAACTTCAGCATATGCATTGCCGAACATCCGAAGTTCTTTTTGAACGTTGTCTTTGTTTCTCCAAAGATCTGCGACAGGATTTCGTGAGTTATCGAGGTCTGTGCCACGTGTCCCGGCGAAAGTCGTTCCAGATACGTCGTAAATAGGAACGATCGGTTGAATGCGGAATGCAAATGATGTTGGATTGCTTTCCTGGCTGTTACCATTTGGTTGATTCACACGTTCTCCATAAGCCACCTGGAAGTTCTCACCTACGCGTACGCGTTTACCGAGATTAAATTCGGTATTGGCGCGAAGGGAATAACGCTTATAGTTCGTGTAGATCATGATACCCTCCTGATCGAAATAGTTCAGTGACATGGCGTAGCGTCCACCTTCAGTTCCGCCCGATACACCGACCTGATGGTTTTGAATCGGTGCAGGATTATAGATTTCATCAAGCCAGTTTGTGCCTTCTTTATTTGCTTTGGTGATCATCCACTTCGTTTTGTTGAAGTCGGCAGCGTCGATGTTGTTACTGTAATTGATGTAGTTTCCATTTGCATCCTGGGCGACACGTGGATCGCCCTCCATGGCTCCTGCCGGAAAGATGTAATCTGGAATAACCGGTGTTGGTCCGTTGCCAAACTGCGCATGCACAGGGTTACCATTTGCACCAACTGCGCCGGCATTGATCCGCGACTCCCAGGTGAGGTCTGCGTATTCCTGTGTGTTCAACAAATGGAGAAGCTTACCTGGTTGCTGTGTACCGACATACATATCATAGGAGAAGACAGGGTGGCCCTGTTTTCCCTTTTTCGTTGTTATGATGACAACGCCGTTACCAGCGCGGGATCCATAGATAGAAGCGGCAGATGCATCTTTCAGGATCTGGATTGACTCAACGTCGTTCTGGTTAATAGTATTCAGATTGCCCTTAGTAGGTACACCGTCGATTACATACAAAGGAGAGTTGTCGTTAATTGTTCCAAAACCACGGATACGAACCATCACACCACCACCCGGACTGTTTTCATTTCCGACCACAACTCCGGCAGCCTTGCCCTGCAGCGCCTGGCCAAGGTTGGTTGTTGGCGTTGCCAGAAGAGTTTTGCTGTCGAGTGTGGAGACGGCACCAGTGATGTCCCGCTTTGACTGAGAGCCATAACCGGTTACAACTACTTCAGAAAGGGAAACGATATCAGGTTCCATCGTTACGTTGAATGTCGCCCTGTTGGCGACGCCTACTTCCTGTGTGGTGTAACCAATAAATGAGAACACGAGCGTAACGTTACCATCAGGAACATTCAGTTTAAAGTTACCGTCGCTGTCGGTCGTCGTTCCGTTTGCAGTTCCTTTAACAAGTATGTTTACACCTGGCAGTGGCTGTCCCGTGTTATCATTGACCTTGCCTGAAACCGCAAAGTCAGCCTGATAAAACGAGAACGATACCGATTCGCTGTTCGTGATTGCTGACGTCGCGACCGTGGGCGAATCATCCAAAGAGTTTAGGTCAACCGATCGGGCGAACGCCAAATCGGGGAGGCAATAGATGCCCGCAAACATTGTGACAAAGCACAATGCATTACGTAATGGTCTTTTCATAACGTTGTTGTTTAGTTTAATAAGGTATTATTCATATACAATCCTTCCGGAATGCCCACACAAAGAAGGACGTGACTGAGGAGTCACATCAAGGAGAAAGAAGATCAACAAAGTTTACACGCAACTGCACCACCCTCACAGAGAGGAGTTGATTCTTGGCAAGAGAAGGGCTTAGGTATATGAAGTTAAAAAACTAATCTCATTATTTTATACAACTGGCAGGAGATTAACATTTCCGAAACAATCGTCGTATCAATAAAACTTTGCAACGTACGAATCTCACGTCATTCGCGTGAACGACAATCGCTATGTACAATAAAAGTTGTCGTAACAAGAGATCGAATGTTCAGGCGCTCATTACTTGTTGATGGTTGGTAATTGCGTATTCGGACACTGAATTTCGAAATCGAACTAGCGTGTTCGCTTGTTGTGTACATGTTCGTGGTTTCTAAAGCTTCTCTTGTTCAGGTTACGTTTGGTCACCCGGGTGCTGATACGGGAACACTTGCGATCTTACCTATTCTAAGTTCGTCCAATTTGAAGGTTGCCAGTAGTAGCTACTTAATGCTCGCTCGTAAAGTCCAACTACCCGTTGCTAAAGAGTAAAAACGGGACTCAGGATTCAGCCCTGTGGGACGCCAAAACAGCGCCGTAAGAGGTATTATTTTCAGCCCCGAAACGACCAAAAGCATTCTGGCTTTGTTCAGGATCGGTAGTCGACACGGTTTGTGCCTGGTCGAAACATGCCCATGAAATAGGGGCTATTGGGGTATCTTTATTTCAGCATAGCGCTTCCGTTGCGCAAGCTATTTTTGTTTAGAAAACGTGCGTTCGATCAACGCTAAAGATTGTCAGTTGTAAGGTATTTTATATCCGTCGACAACATCGCTTATTATCAAGCCTCCATATAAATAAGTTTTAAATGAATAAAACCGCACTCAATGTGTCGATCAAGTACGGAGTACTGCTCGGCGTTTTATCAGTCATTTCGGCCCTCCTGTTATTCGGAACAGTTCGCAGTGGTGGCGAAACCATTGCTTTCTTTGCCGTGGCCGCTGCAATCCTGATGTATATCGTTAAGCTTGGAATCATTGCCAGGAGTCATTATGAGTTCAATGAAAAGAACAACGACTACATTTCATTCAAGGATGCCATTCTGATCGGTCTGGTTGTTTTGGGTATCTCGGCTGTAATGACTACAATCTTTTCGTTCGTCAACTACAATTTCCTTAACAAGGAGAAGCTTGATGAAGCATGGAGCATTGCTGAAGCAAACGGCATTTCGTCTACGAAAATTATTCTTTCGAGTCTGCTCAGTGGCTTAGTGATCGATGTGATCTTTCTATTCCTTGTCATTATGATGGAGTCGATGTGGAAGATATTCAAGAAGGCAGGTAAAGATGGATGGGCGGCCTTTGTCCCGTTTTATAATACGATAACGATGCTGGACATCGTTGGCAAGCCGGTGCTTTGGTTCTTTCTGATGTTCATTCCCATTGTGAATGTAATACTCGGAATATGGGTGATTAACTTGTTGGCAAAGCGTTTCGGAAAGAGCGATGGCTTTACGGTTGGGATGATCTTTCTTCCATTTATTTTCTATCCATTGCTTGGATTGAGTGAAGAACAAATGATGCCACTTCCTGAAGAGCAGGTATACTAGAACATAATTTTAGGGTACGTGAGCTTATGGTCGACAAGGACCATAAGCTCTTTTTGTTTGTAGTATTCATGGCATTATCATTTGATGGCTTCCATCATTGCGTTATCAATCGGAAGACGGCGATGATGAGGATAATGATGACCAGTGATGTATAGATCGTCTTAGTATGTCGCGCGAGCCAGTTGGGTAAATAGATGTCAAAGTTATCCTGTTTTGAGGTGGAGTATCTTCTTGCCACCAGCGTTAACGGGCATGTCCATTTGAACATGAGCAGCGTCAGGCCCTCGAGCAATACAAGTCCAAATCCCATCCATAACCACATGTCCAGTTTGTCGACGATAACGGCATACAGCATATAGAAGATTACCACGTTAAAGAATATCCATATTAATGTATGGATCAATTTGACCGTTCGGAGGTTCGAAGCGGTCTTGTCGTGGGGTTCGGGAGGCATTGCTATAAATTTACTAAATAATATGGGGACAAGATGGCTGCTCTTTGGGATGAATAGTGCATGTTCCGGAGCGACCCTACGGGTGAGAACCTTGTTATTCGAAACCCGTTAATGCATTGAATAGTGTAGCCAGCAGGTATGACCACAGATATTATTGAACTTCATAATTTCATTGTCCTGATCGAGCAATCGAAAGCGTCCACTACTGTGGTTCAGAGGTGTTCAATTGATACAGACGTTGTGGGATTTGCTTTCTATGGCTCAGGTAACGTAGAGTTGGAGATTAAACACAATGATCAAACGAAATACGTCACCAATACAACAGGGATGGCGATATCCTTCTATGGAAATCAACGCGTTGAATTTTCGCATAAGATTGCGCCGGACAGACCTCTCCAGTCGATCAGCATTTTTACCCGTATCGAACGTCTCCATACTCTGCCGCAGTCTGAGCAGCAGATCTTTCAGGAAAAGTTGCCGCAGCTACTTCGTCCTGAAGAGAACTTTGTGAAGGGACCATCATTTTATATGAACGTCGATATGCAGCATGCTGTTCAAAAGGTATTCAGCACGGCTTATTCTGGAAATACGCGGCTGTTGTTTTTGAAAAGCCAGGTGAATGAATTGCTTGCCCATTTCTTTGCATTGCTATCGGCCGAACGGAACACCGAAATAGAGAATTCTGACAAGCTCTTTAAAGCGAAGGACATCATTGTAAACAATATCGCTCAACCACCTTCCTTAACTGAGTTGTCGAAGCTGATTGGTTTGAATAGTAACAAGTTGAAACGAAATTTCAAGGAGTTGTTCGGGCTGCCGGTGTTTAAATACCTGCAAGAGGAACGGCTGCGGAAGGCGTATGAATTACTGTGCGGCCATGAGATGAGTGTACAGGAAACGGCCTGGTACGTCGGCTATGAGAGTCTCAGCTCGTTTTCAAATGCATTTCAGAAGAAATACGGGCTTCGGCCGTATGAGCTGAGGCAACAGTTCCTTTCAAACAAATCATAGTTCTTTCCCGACAAATGTTTGGGTGAGTGGGTATGCAATTTTGATGCATAGCAATTCACAATGAACATCATATGAAAGAACAAAAGATCCTTATTACGGGCGGCACCGGAAAGACTGGTCGCCGTGTTATCGAAAGACTGCAACGGTCCGGTTTTAACAACATTCGAATCGGTTCGCGTCGCGAAGTTCCTGCTTTTGATTGGGATGTTCCAGCCAGCTGGGACGAGGCTTTAAACGGAGTCGACTCAGTGTATATAAGTTTTCAGCCTGACCTGGCAATTCCTACTGCGCCGTCGACTATTCGCGCATTTACAACCCTGGCGTCCAGGCATGGGGTTAGAAAGATGGTGCTACTTTCCGGTCGCGGTGAGCTCGAGGCACAGAAATGCGAGGAGATTGTGCGAAGTAGCGCATCGGAATGGACGATCGTCAGGGCTAGCTGGTTCAACCAGAATTTTAGTGAGGGATTCTTTTTGGATCCCATTCTGGCCGGGCATGTAGCTCTTCCAAAAGTTGAATCGCCAGAGCCATTTACTGATGTTGACGATATCGCCGATGTGGCCGTACAATGCCTGATCAGTGACAAGCACAATGGCAAGACCTATGACCTTACAGGGCCGGAGCTCCTTACTTTTGAACAGGCCGTGGGGCAAATATCAAAGGTCACGGGGAGCAAGATTGCGTTTGAGGCTTTGTCAATGGACGACTATGAGCAGATGATGCGTAGTTACCATGTTCCGGAAGATCAATTGTGGCTGATCCGATACTTGTTTACCGAGGTTCTCGATGGGCGCAATGCCAGTATTACCAACGATATAGAGAAGGTACTGGGAAGGAAGGCAAAGACCTTTTTGCAATACGCTTCAGACGCTGCTAAACAGGGTGCCTGGAACACAGCTCAGATCCCAGCAGATAAATGAGTGTCGTAAGAGCAATGATCGCCGGTGCCACGGTTTGGCTATTGGTGATCACTACGTTTACGATACTGACCCATGTTCCGCGAATTCAGGAATCGGTTCCGAACCAGTCGCTGATTGTGATCTTCATGATGGCGATGTATTCATTCGCTGGCTCATGGATATACTACCGGAATGTGGACGCTGATCATGGTATACGTGTCGGTATTATGGCCTCGGCGACGGCGTTGTTGCTGGACGTGTTTGTTACTGTGCCGTTCTTTGAGATACCCAACGGAGGGGGCTACATTCAGTTCTTCACAAGTCCGGTACTGTGGGTGTTGGTTGCGATTAACGTCGTTACGTTTTATGTGTTTGGGAAACGCAGAATGATTTCATAATGCTATTGAGCAGTCCAGCCGGCATCTATGGGTAACGTTGCTCCGGTAATGGAGGCTGCTTCAACCGAGGCCAAAAAAAGACACAATGCGCCAATACTTTCTGCTGCAACGAACTCCTTTATTGAATGCTTGTTCAGGAAATGTTCACGGGCAACCTGATCGACAGGTTGCCCTGTTTGTTTCGCGATGTCGGTGATTTGTTTTTCAACGAGAGGTGTATTGACATACCCTGGGCAAACTGCGTTGCATGTAATGCCAAAAGAGGCGCCCTCTAATGCTGTTGTCTTTGTGAGGCCTACAAGTCCGTGCTTTGCTGAAACGTACGCACTCTTCAAAGGAGACGCAACAAGTCCATGGGCCGAGGCTATGTTTATGATGCGCCCAAAGTTCTGCTGTTTCATATATGGCCACACCGCCTGAGTAAGCTGAAAAGGTGCAGTGAGGTTGATTCCGATTACCTCGTCCCACTTTTTTTGAGGAAATTCATCTATTGGTGCAATGTACTGGATACCGGCATTGTTGATAAGCACGTCGATGCGTCCCCATTGCTGATGTACGTCAGCTACCCAGACACGGATGCCATCGCCGTCGAGCATGTTCACTGCGGAGAAAGAGTGTGATACTTTATACCGTCCGGCTATGTTCGCGGCGATGTCAGGTCCATCGTGCCCGAGTCCCTGGAACGCGACTCGAAATCCGTTGGCCGCAAATTGTTCGGCGATCGCGAGACCGATGCCACTTGTGCTTCCGGTAATCAGTACAGTCTTTTGCATGACGGAATGTAGCGATTGCAACGGACATTGCCTTGCGCTTCCGGCTCGTGCATATTAGTCAGGATACTCTGTTGATCATTCTGATGGCTAACTCTGGCGTTAGTCTCGACAACAGGTATAACAGACGCACCTTGCCGACGCGGATTTCTGTTTTGTGCCGTTCAATCTGATTTATCATCTCAAAGACAGCCTTCTCCGGAGATATCGCGATGGCTGGTGACCGGCCCTGATGCCACGGTGTGTCAACTACCGGCATCATAACTTCAATGATGTTGACAGGAAGATTCAATAGCTGAAGGCGAAGTACCTGTGTGAATGAATGCAACGCTGCTTTTGTGGCATTGTATATTGTATAGAGCGCTCGTGGTGCGTAGACCAGGCCAGTAGTGATGTTAATCACCGATGCCCGCTGTTGTTTCATTAAGTGAGGGAGCAGGATTTTTGTAAGAGCAATTGGCGCCACAAGATTAATGTTGATTTCCTGAATAGCCTTTGGAAGCGCCTGGCGGTCATCATTGAAATGCCCCCTATGAACAATGGCTGCGTTGTTGATCAATACGCCGAGAGCCGGATAGTTTTCGATCGTCCAGGAGGCCAACCGTTGACACTCATCTACCTGTGCGAGGTCGCATTTGAAGGTCACCAAAGTTGGCATGGCTGCTTTCGCTTGAGCCAATTTGTTTTCACAACGGCCGCAGACAATGACCTGGTTCCCACGTTTGATTAATTGCCTGGCCAACTCCAGCCCTATGCCGGAACTACCGCCGGTGATTAGCACTGTCATACTTCGCAGTTGCATTTCAGATTTGTTTTTAAGCAAATCACAGCAACCCGGCTCAACTTTGCATTAACCTATGTTAACGCGAATTTTTTTTTGTCAGTGCTTTATTCGGCCGCCGACATCGACTTCCTTATCCTGCTTAAGGCTACTGGTGTGATTCCCAGGTAAGACGCGACCATATGTTGTTTCACTCTGGACTCGAGATCAGGAAACTGCTCAAGAAACAACCGATAACGTTCCTCGGCATTGAACACCAGTAGTTCGCGTTCACGCGCTTCCTTCTTAGCATACCCTTTCTCCAAAAGGGCAAGCAAAAATTGTCGCCAGCATGGATGTCCGGCATACAGCGCAGGCCAGTGATAATAGTCAATTACTAAAATGTCAGAATCCTCAATTGCTTCGATTGCAAAGTGCGACGGTTG
The DNA here is from genome assembly GCA_049840655.1 of Chryseolinea sp. Lineage (GTDB taxonomy): Bacteria > Bacteroidota > Bacteroidia > Cytophagales > Cyclobacteriaceae > Chryseolinea. The sequence goes on along the minus strand of JASGJX010000044.1, from coordinate 2,731 downwards.
CTGCGCCTTCATTGCCGTGTATGATGTGAGGAAATTGTTTTCAGGAAAGAAACCTTTTGTAAATTCAGTGCCTTTGGCATCCAGATAGTAGTATCGGAACAATCCGTTGACAACATATCCGAAGTGTGTGGGTATCGCTCCTTCCCGAATGAAATGGTCTCCTTTCTTTAGCGTTTCAATAACTGTTATTCCATTGACTTTGTGTTCTTCTTCCGGTGGAATGTCACAAAGCATACGAAGTGTTTGGATAAGACTGGAGGTCATACTAAAAGATGTGGTGCCAAATTTCTTTACGATCACACGGGGAAAAGGTTTTTGATCGGATTCGAACTGTTGTTACGAAGACCAGCCAGAGCGTTCCATTAAGTATTGTTCCATTGATTCCCGCGATGTTCGTTAAATGCCACAGATAAGCCGCGTCGTACGTTCTGGCGATAGTCCATTTGACGCATTTTGCCTTCAATAATGTCGTCATCAGCCCCCATAGATGTAATTCGCGTCAGTGATCTTTGTAGAATACAGAGGACAAGCACGAGGTATGATGTTTGTCACCCGTTAACAGTAGTCGTTTGTTAGTCATTTATCACCAAAAATTCAATGCCATGAATACCGACATGAAAGAACTTGAATTCTCGACGCAGATCGCAGCACCTAAAAAAAAGGTATGGGATACAATGTTAAACCTGGATACTTATAAAAAGTGGACGGATGCAGCCTGGCCTGGATCCACCTATGAAGGTAAATGGAAAGAGGGCAGCGATATAAAGTTCATTGGTGCTGATTCAAGTGGAACACTGGCCACAATAACAGAGATCACGCCGCTGGACCATATTGTCGCGAAGCATGTTGCGATATTACAAAAGGGCGGAGTCGAAGACCGCACGAGTGAGTTGGCGAGCCGTTGGGTTGGAACTACTGAAAGCTACTACTTTGATGAGACCAATGGGAAAACAAATCTCAAGATCAAAATGAAGGTCACTCCGGAGTGGGAACAGGAGTTTAAGAATAGTTGGCCAAAAGCCCTGGACAAACTGAAAGAAATGTCTGAGCACTAGCCGTCAGGAAACATCGAATCATTTTAATGTGGAGGTTGCGACCATCTTACAGGTCCATTGATGACCTGTAAGATGGTCGCATCCATCTTTGTCGGGTTCACGTGACAATCCCGATGTCGTCACTTATGAATGTATTCATCTATTATTAACTACTTAAGGAATGCGAAAACTAATTGCAGAAGAATGGATATCTCTGGATGGATACGCTGAGGACTCCAAAGGAGAATTGGATTTTTTTCCTTCGTCGGATGAAAACCGGTATGCAGATGAGCAGCAGCTAAAGTTTTTAGAAACTATCGACACGATATTACTGGGCAGGAAGACATATGAGCTATTTGCAGGGTTCTGGCCTACGGCAACGACAGATAAAGAAATGATTGCCGATAAGTTAAACTCAATACCAAAGGTCGTATTCTCCAATACTGTGAAGCACGCGCCATGGGGAAGATGGCCGCAAGCCAGCGTTGTCAATGGTGATGCAGTTGAGGCAATTCGGAAATTCAAACAGCACCCGGGTAAGGATATGATCATTTGGGGAAGCATTTCACTTACGCAGGCGTTGATGAAGGCGGACCTGATCGATTTGTATAAGATCAGAATTTGTCCAACGGCAGTCGGAGGGGGTAAACCTTTATTTCCTACAATAAACGAGTACAAGAAGTTGAAAATGGTTGAGCAGAATTTCCACAAGAACGGATTGATCAGTGTCTCGTTTGCTCCAGTTATTTGATGATGTGATCATAGAGGATTGTCATGGACTTGCGCAAGACCACCTTGATGTCGATCTCCTCCTGCGGCTTGCAACCGTTTGTGATCACAACAAATCCGAATTTCTTTTTCGGTTCAAAGAACATGGCTGAGTAAAGCCCATAGGCAGATCCTGTGTGTCCCTTCATTACTTCACCTGGTATTAGATCACTGCTCTCGCGCATAGCTAGTCCGTACCCTTCGTCATCGGAGATCTTCTTGCGCATTAGCTGAGCGCTCTTCCGTGACATAATCCGCACGCCGTTGGACGTGCCGTCGTTCATGTGCATCATCATGTACTTGCACAGATCCTCGGCGCCGATCTTCATTCCACCTGTCGGCGAAAACACGGGTGTGTTGTATCCCATCTGGTAACGGGAAATCTGCTCCCGGCGCGGCGCATAGGCATCCGTTGACGGAACGTAATTTCCCGTCGCTGAGTCGTATGCATACAGCGTCGTGAACCGGCTTGCATCAAGCGAGTCAACACAATAGCCGCCATAGAGTCCCAGCGGCTTCAGAATGTGATTTCTAATGCGCATATCGAAGCGTTCGCCCGTTAGCCTTTCGATTACGGTTCCCACCATATTATAGTTGAGGTTACAGTACACGTATTTTTCTCCCGGACCGAACGAACTGTAGCATTTTGCATAGTTTGGATTCTTCGCGGGATTGATGAAATCCAGATTGCTGTACCCCTGACTATCGTTAACGCTCGAAGTATGCGACATAACCATGCGCAAAGTGATCACCTTGTCGGGATAATTCGGATTCCTCACAGGGAAACCAACCAGTTTGCTGAAGTCATCGTCCAGCGAGAGCTTACCAGCCTCCATCAGTTGCATAATGGTAACTGCAGAGAACGACTTTGAGATAGAAGCGATTCGAAAGATGGATCGGTCATTCAAAGGTATGTTCTCCTCCTTGTT
>JASGJX010000043.1:0-106349 GCA_049840655.1 Chryseolinea sp. | reverse complement strand
TGTATAGTCTATTGGTTCGGTTGGTCTTGCTAAGGTTAATAGGGAAACACGATAGAATCCGAACAGCACCTGTTATTCTACTTCGCTTTTTTCATGTTACTTTCCTATAACTATTGCCCTGATATTTCGTGTGAAGCCTGTGATGATAATCATCAACAAGTGCACAATAAGGAACAGCTCGAGGACTATCGAAGCAAAGAAATGAATCGTCCTCGCCGATTGCGTTCCGCCCCACATACTAACGATAAAAGGAAAGGCCGCTGTGATTGCCGGTGACATCGCAAGACCTGTAATTACAATCACTGGCATACAGATAAAGATGACGCCCAGGTAAGTTACTTTTTGCAAAAGATTATACTGAGTGCCGTTGCCCATAGATCGTGGTGATCGAAGATGCTCAACAAATTCGTCCACAGTTGCCTGATGGACAAAGACTCCCGCGGCGGCATCATACGTCTTCGAAAGTGTCGGGTGACTAGTCCAAACACTATATATATAGAGCCCGTAATCACCAGGAACCAGGCTGAAAGAAAATGGAGGCTCCTTCCCCAGCCGTTCTCATTGAAAATGTCATAAGTTCTGCTTGCACTGACAGGCGAACCTGGAGTGTCGAAGTACGCAAACTTTTCATCCCAGCCGTTGTGCTGGTAATTACGGCTGATGGGCAGCTCAATAATCGCAGGCGTCAGTACGTTCCCACTTCGCCCCAATAAAGTCGCGGGTGTACCATCAGAATATAAACACCGGTCACTGCCAGGCTTAGAAAACTGGCGGTGATCAATCCGTGAGAAATTCTCACCCATCGGGCATGGCGGATGTTCGGCCCTGCGTGGTGCGGCATCTGTTGGGGTTGGCGAATTGAATATACGAAATGAATGGAGATTATCCGTACTACAACTTATTGCCAAGGATCATCACCTATTCTTTGATCGACATTTCTTTGAGGTGAACAAACTTCTTTCGTTCGTCATCCTTCTTGAAATTATCAAGATCTTTTTCACTGTCGAACTCTACAAGATGGATCTCATATGGCTTTTCTCCCATGTGCTGAATATACGCCTTATTGTCGGGTCGGACTCTGAAAAGGAGGCGTCCATTGTATTTGGCGATGATGGGAATCGCGACGGCTTCGAACTCATCGAAGATCTTTTCCTGACCGGGTACAAGATAAACGAGTTGTGTAACGTAGATCATCGTTTCTTAATTGATTTGTTGATGTAATGTACAATGATAGGTGAACCCGCTGCGTTGTCGTTACTGCTCCTTGTGTCGCCTGCTCAGAGACCGAGCGCATTCATTCGAGCCTCCTCGTATTGTGAATCTTCCGCCGGATAACGTAGTTCGTATTTGCCTGATTCCTTTGCCAACGACCAAATCAGACTCTCACCCGCAGGGGCATTAGTCGGTTGTTTTTCGAAGATCGGATCACGATAGGCCTCGTCGGCAGATATTACCTTCCAACCCTTCTCTTTAAACATTGCAATCAGATCGTCCAGAAACAATGCAGAGGCAAGGTTGTGATGCAACAGCATGGTGTGATTGATATGACGACCAGTAAGCTTATAGGCGAGATCATCATAATACATAGCTCTCTCATATAGGTGCTCCAGATAGAACTTTTTAAAGCCTTCGATGTCCGCCTTTGGCTTCTTTCGAAGACGCGTTCTCAAACGAGAGTCAATGTACCAGTCGGAAGCATCGATAGTTACGTGACCATTGCGATAACCTTTTGCTTTCAATAACGCCCTGGCCGAATCAATTTTTTCTCTCGTGTCGCCCTCCTTCAGATATGGAAATCTGAACATCTGAATGTAGCCAGGGTATTGGCTGATCACGGAGTCCGTTGACAAGAATTCGCTCCTGAATTTGTCATAGGTGATATTCTTGCTACCATAATTCGGATGTGACCACGTATGATTTCCGATCCGGTGACCGCGATTGCTCCAGCTGCGAAGCAACGCCTGACCCAGATCATCGTTCTTGTTATCGCCCCTGACAAAAAAAACAGTTCGTATTTTTGCTTTGTCGAGATTATCGAGGAGCATGCCATTCCATTCAGCAAACGGATAGCCAGGCATATCGTCTGTAACTCCGTCGTCAATCGTAAAACTGATCACCGGCTGTGCATCGACCGTAACACAGCCGGATATAAAAAGAATCGACAACAGGAACCGGAATATCATAATGATCTAACTTTCAGTGTTACAGTTTAACTATCCCAAAAGGAAATAAAGGTCGGCAACAAACACCGGAATTGCTCTTAGCAAAATTGGCCAGAGCACCTTTGCTGATTGTTTTACTGCGAAGACGGCAATTAGCGCTGCCACGGTTGCAACGGCAATCGTCACCGCCTGCGATGAAGAACATTCGCTGATATCCCTGGCTATCGGACCCGAGTACAAGCAGTGCGATACCCACTAATGACACCGACGAACTGATCCATAGCACTTTTGGAAGAACCACTAATGAAAGAATATCTTTCGTCCCACTGCAGCTTGTCGTCGCTATTCGGCAATACGTTCGACTTGTACGCCGAAAGAAAGAATGCCAACGCAAGTCCAAACAATGATACAGCAGTAACCGTAACGTCGAAGGGTTCCAAATGCAGTACAAAGAATACACCGCCGATGACGAGGCCAACGAGAAAGATCTTTTCAAGAAGGGTTGTGTATGCCTGGAGGGACTTCATTAATCCTGGAATCGCTTGTTCAAGTATACATAAAAAATTCAGTCATGCACTGAAGCACCGGGATGAACGCGCATGCTTCTTATTCGTCCTTGTGTGCAGCCGAAAAGGAAAAATTACTCAAATACAATGTATGGACGGTTCCGTCTGAATGCTCACTTTAGAACAATCTTGATCATTCCGCTTCCAAAAGTGTCACTCGGTCTCTCGACAAATCCAAATTCCTTATAGAAGGCTTCCCTACCCTTGCTGCACATTAGGCCGATGTTTGAATTCGGTACACTGCGGCCGTCTATATATGCCAGTAGTGCGGTCATTAAGCCGCTTCCAACGCCCTCGCCCTGATATTCCGGCTTGACAATGACGTCCTGTACGTGAAAGTACACCACGTTATCGCCAATGACGCGCCCCATGCCAACCGCTTCGCCAGTTTCGTTCGTCGCCACAGCTGCAAACAGTGTGTTGCCCAATGCCCGTTGAACCGATTCTTCATCAAAAAGAGGCCATCCAACGGAACGTCTAAGCGCGACGTATTCTTCGACTGAAGGCAGTCTGTGAATAATAGTTATCTCCATGTTTGCCCGGAAATTTGATTAGTGTTGCAGATCAGGTTGCTCTGCTACTTCAATACTTCCTTCAGAAACAGCAGTGTATGATCCCATGCGCGTTTTGCCATGGCTTCGTTATAATCAGGAGACTTTGGATCGGTAAACGTATGTTTCGAATAGGCATACGTAACAATCTGCCAGTCTGCCTTGCCCTCATTCATTTCAGTAACGAGCTTCGACATGTCTTCCGGTGTAACCCCTTTGTCTTCGGCAGGATTTTCCGACCAATATGCGCGTGTTCAGCGGGCCATTCGAACGCTCAGCAGCTTTTGCCAATCCGCCGTGGATACAAACTACGCCTGTTACCGGAAGATTGCCACGTGCCGCTTCCAACGCACCGGTACCCCCAAAGCAATAACCAATCACGGCGATCTTGCTGTTGTTAGCACCTTGTTTTTTCAGTTGGTCCAGGGCAAGAGTGATACGCTTTTGATACGCAGCGTAGTCACTGCGATAGGATCCTGCTGCTTTCGCAGCTGCCGCGTTATCGGCTGGAATATTTCCCTCACCATAGATGTCGGCTATGAATGCCACATACCCTTGCTTTTGAAGATTCAAAGCTGCCGTCTTGGCTTCTTCGTCAATGCCTTTCCAGGCAGGGAGAATCAAAACTCCCGGTAGATTTTTTCCCGCATTGCTCGTAACCAGCCCATTTAATTTTTGCTGACCATCAGCGTAAGCTACCGGTTTGAGATCTTGTGCAAATCCTGCAAGGGAGAAACAGCTGATAAGCAGCAATAGCGTTGGAATTCGATACTTGTTCATAGAAGTAGATAGTTGAAGAAAGATTGCGATGTGCGATATAGAATGTCTGCGGAAATTCTACAACCAATTTAATGACTTTCGGAAACATCCAAAAGGATAGTGAAGTACTGGGAAGGGCTTGTTTGACAAACGGCCAGGTTTGTTTGCGCTGTATTTTACTACAATATTCAGGGAATAGTTCACACCGGTTCGTTGCACGCACAGCAGGGTGAGCACATCACTTGCTGATCAGTGCCTATTTCTCCCTTTTCAAGTATGCTTTGAAGGCTCGACTAATAAGTTCTTTCAATGCATCAGATCTGACATCATCTTTTGAACGGATCTGCACGTAGCGGGATATCTTACCTGTTCCCTCGAGCAACTTGTGTGGATCGTCAAGTTCGACGCCCTTGTAGAATCCAAGCTTCACTCCTTTTTTCGATGGAATAATCGTGCACACCATATCAGCGTACCGTTGTCCATAGCAGTATGCGATCATTCGCGCAGAGCGGTCGACCTGCTCTGTAACATCAGGCAATAACCTGGACAATACGTTACGCACGGCCAACGCGTTAGTCAGCACGTCCTCATCATACGAAGACAAGAACTCCTCTGTCGTCGGATCTTTTTTCATTTAAAACAAATGTATTACGATGATACTCATTTGGATCGTAAGGAACCAAGGCGCCTCTCCATTTCGTCTGTCAAAAACGGGGTGGCAAATACTATGTTTTGACTTATATTAGGTTAAATAAGAAGATGTCAAACGTTGTAAAGATGGCCCCCTTGGATCCTGGTGGTATTGCTGTGCACTGCAACGTTCGGTATTGCGCAAACGCAATCTTCGATCACAGCCCGGGTAGTCGATGATAATAATCAGGCCGTTCCATTCGCCAGTGTTCGGCTGACCAGATACAATTCAGGAGTGATTACCAACGCAGACGGAAGTTTTCAGATACCGTCGCGCCCGGAGTTCTTAACCGATACACTGGCGATCAGTTGCATCGGCTTCAAAACGCAACGTGTCGCCATGGCTGATCTTGACCTTTCAAGACAAAACGTCATCCGCTTACAATCTTCAGCCGTTGAACTTAAGGCAGTGGAAATACGAGCCGCTAACAATAAGCGTCTTACGGAGCCAGACTTGTCGAAAGGGCGATTAACCGCATTCCCTACAACTACTCCGAGAAGCCATTCGCATACATTGCTTATTATCGCGATTATCAATTAAAGGAACAACAGTATGTAAACCTGAATGAAGCACTGGTCCAGGTAATCGATGGAGGCTTTGCTACCGATGATCAATTAAAAACAAAAATACAACTCATTGAATATCGCCAGAATCCCGCATTCACCATTGACTCCCTCGCGCGGCTGCCTTATGACAACATGAAGCGAAAGTTTATTCCCAATGCAACATTGAAAAACTTTCACGGCAACGAACTAGCCACTTTAATGGTACATGATCCAATACGAAATCACGAAGTATTTAGCTTCTCATTCATCGATAAACTCGACAAGGACTTTCTTTACAATCACCGGTTCTCAATAACAGGTCGCATCATCGAAGACGGCAAAGAACTATATATTGTTTCGTTCGTCACCAACGATCGTGTTTCGGGAACTGATCTTCAGGCTGTCGGCAAATTGTACATTGAAAAGGAAAACTATCGCATTCACAAACTGCAATATTCAACCAACGAATGGCAATTGCATAACGCCGTTCCCCTTTATTCGGTCAACGTGGAGTACGCATTGCATAATGAAGTGATGTACCTGAACTACATATCGTTTAACAACGCATTCAGGATGGGTAACCCTGATGACTTCCGGGTTGTGAGCACGAATCAATCCACGGACTCTGCTGGTTTTTTCGTTCGTTTCAGTCATGAGCCTACGTTAAGCGCGCTGGAACCGGGCAACTATGACTTCAGGATCAATGGCAAGAGTGTTGAGGTCAAAAAGGTTATGTTCACTGAGGACAAGGCTGGCAATCCAAATTATCACTTGGAAGTGCTCGTATTTCCACACAAATCTGAATTTAATAAGGATCTTAAAATATCAGATACAAAGTTCATGACGATCAATATTCATGGGATCAAAGATTTTGGCGGCAGGGAAGTAAACGTACCGACGTTTATAGACGCAACGCAGTATCGTGAAATCTTTGTTCAACAGCTGATGGATAGTAAAACCAAACGAAAGCAATATCCTCAAATGGATAAGAATACACCTCTATATGCCGTACCGGAAACTCAAAGCCGAGCTCCATCCAAGGAATACTGGATGAACACGCCGCTGAAAAAGGAAATAGAGAACAATGAGTAACGAGATTCTCATTACTCATTGTTCATTACTCATTTCTCTCCGCAGTTAAACATCCAATTGATACCAAACTTGTCTGTGCAGCTACCGAAATAGTCGCCCCAGAACATATCCTGAAGATCCATCGTAACAACTCCTCCTTTGGAGAGTGCTTCGAAAAGTCGCTTGGTTTCCTTTCGTGTGTCGGGTCCAACATTAATGTTCACGTTGTTTCCTTGGACGAGTTTGAATCCCATACTCTCAGGAGAATCGGTACCCATAATTTTATGCCCACCGGTAATTGTAAGTTCAACATGCATCACGAGTTTTTTGTCTCCTTCGGGTATTGGAGGCATGCCTTCCTGTGGTGGAATGTCGCCCATGCGCATGATTCCTTGTCCTCCGAACTCGCCACCGAAGACGGACTTATAAAAATTAAATGCTGCTTCCGTGTCGCGTACAAAATTGAGATATGTGCTTACGTATGCCATAATTGTGTTGTTTGGTTGATGTTGATGACACGAATATCCGCTTTCAGTCAGAATGGGAACGGGGGCGAATGCGTCAAAAAAAGGAACTGTTTATCAGCCTCATCCTCACTTTTTCCCCATTCACTACACGATCCTGACGTGTGAGTGCAAAAGACTTGGTGTCCCGTCACATTTGTCCGACCTTGAAATAATGCCAATGCTCTCGTTATGATCAGAAATTATATTTCAGTAGCCCTGAGAAATATCCTCAGACGTAAGTTGTATTCATTCATCAACGCGTTTGGTCTGAGCGTCGGAATCGCGTTTTGCGCGTTGATCTACCTCTATATCCAGGATGAAAAAAGCTTCGACCAGTTCCATCAGAATAAGGATCGAATCTTCAGAATGGAAGTGAAAAGCTTCATAACCTGGGAACCGAACCCCGAAAAACCATATGACAGACATGCCTGGTTGCAGGTGGGGCTGCAGCCAGCTTTGAAGGAGGAGTTTCCGGAGGTGGAGTATGCAACGCGATTCAATCCCGACGGAGAGTATATGTTTCGTTACGGCGACAAAGTATTTACTGAAAATATCGCATTCGCCGATGGTGACTTTTTCAAAATGTTCTCCTTCCGGTTGCTCAGCGGCAATGCAGACAAGCTCTTTCAATCGCCGCAGGAAGTGGTGTTAACTCCAGCTATAGCTGAAAAGTATTTTGGAGAAGAGGATCCGATCGGAAAGACAGTTGTAATCGATATCATGGGAGAAAAATCTTATCAGGTAGCAGGCATCGTTGAAGCACCTCCGGCGAACTCAAGCCTGGGTTTCTCAATTATTGTCCCAACTGTTAACAGATGGGGATACGAGAGACAGGTTACTCAATGGACAAGCTACAATTCGCCAACATTCGTACAGCTTGTACCCCATGCAGATATGGAAATTTTCAAAAGGAACCTGGGCAAACTCGTTGACAAAAATCTCGGGAAGCACATGGAGAAGTGGCGCCAGGAGTCTACCATTCCTATACCGGATGGCGTGAAAATGGTCGAATATGTTTACACAGCGTTGCCAGACATGCATTTGAAAAAAGAAATCGGATGGACCAAGGTGAGTGATCCTCAATATTCAATCATACTCGGAGGGCTTGCTGCTTTGATTCTCATCATCGCATGCATTAATTATGTTTCGCTCGCTCTTACCACGTCCGTTTCCAGAAAGACGGAGGTGGGTGTGCGCAAAGTTGTAGGAGCGCAAAAATCACAACTTGTTTACCAATTCGGATTAGAGTCAATAGTACTGTCGATGATTTCCATGGTGATTGCCGTTGGACTCGTGTTTCTATTCCTCCCAACGTTCAATCAGTTTACAGGCAAGGGCATAACACTGACCGTTATGCATGCGAGTTCATTGTTACTCGTGAGCATAGGAATCACATTAGTTGTCGGCATATTGGCAGGCAGCTATCCCGCTTTATTCCTTTCGGCATTTCGGCCAGCCGCAGTTTTAAAAGGAAGATTCACGTCAAAGCTACAGGCTGGTTTTACCAGACCACTTGTTATACTGCAGTTTGCCATGTCGGCATTTCTTATCATCAGCACGGTGGTAATGTATCGGCAGATGAAATATGTAACGACGAAGGACCTGGGCTTCGACCAGGAACAGGTGATCGCCGTTCGTACGCAGACGGGTTGGAACAAAGAAGCTGACAGAACCGTAGAGAGGTTTCGCAATCGTCTCCAGCATGAATCCTCAGTAGTTTCTCTTGGCGGAACAACTACAAGCTTTAATCGCGGCTACTCGCGATATGGATATAAGATCGATGGTGAACAGCACTCATCATTCGTGTACGGAGTGGATGCATACTATCTTCCGACACTCGGTCTCGAACTGTCAATGGGACGAAATTTTTCAGCCGAAATCCCTTCCGACACGAATACTGTTATTGTGAACGAGGCTCTCGTCCGCGAAATGAAATGGAAGGATCCACTAAACGAACACCTCAACTGGAAAGAAGACACGCTTGGGCTGGGCGCACGTGTGATTGGAGTATTGAAGGACTATCACTTTCAGTCGCTGACCGAAGGTATTCAGCCGTTGTTGCTGTCGATGGACACGCGCAGCGCAGGTCACCTGGAGACCATGCTCATTAAGCTGCATGCTGGCGATATCCCCGAACATGTTAAGTCAGTTCAGTCCGCCTGGAATGAACTTTCACCTGGCAAACCATTCGATTATACTTTTATTGATGAGGATGTCGCATTGCAATACGAATCGCACACTCGCTGGATGAAGATCACCAGTCTCGCAGCAACGTTCGCTATCCTCATCTCTTGTCTCGGGCTTTTTGGACTTGCCGGCATCAATGCCGTTAACCGAACAAAAGAGATTGGTATACGGAAAGTTCTTGGAGCCGGAATGAGCAGCATTTTCATTCTGCTCAACCGACAGTACCTGTGGTTGTCGCTGATCGCATTTGCGCTTGCAGCACCGGCATCGTGGTATGCAATGAGTCAATGGCTATCGGGCTTCACGTTTGCCATTGCGTTGGGTTGGGAGCTATTTGTAATCAGTATGCTTGGCGGACTTTTGGTCGCATTCGCAACGGTTAGCTATCACGCGATCCGCGTGTCGTCAATCAATCCTGCAGACACATTGAAGTACGAATAGCCTGAATTGAATTATGAAAGCTGATGGTATTTTATCAGGGTTCATCGTGCGCCTGGCTGTCGAGTTTTTTGTATCTGAAGTCGCACCTAGCCGCGCCGTTGGCGATGGTGCCTGAGCGAATCATTTCAAGGCCCGCAAACCCTGTTGTCAGTTTATCTACTTCACACAAGATTGGAGCGTACTTTCCAAAATTGTGCTTGTTAAACAATTTGCAAATGCCGCATTCTATGATATCTACACCATAGCCGAGTCCGTAGGTATCCTCCTTGTCTGTGATTATAGTTGCTATAAAACCATCCTTGTTATCGTTCTTACCTACCCTCGCGCTCAATGATTTGACGAAGGCCTCCCAAACCCACGTTCCGACAAGTTTTGCCGGGAGCCGCTTCATCATCCGCTGAAATCTATTCTTTGGGGAGACGAAATCTGTAATTACCTCAAGACTCACATTGCGGATAACATCAAATTGTTCGCCACGGTCGTCCAGTGCTTTGATGAGAGCCAGGAAACACGCGCAGAAGTCCAGACGCCGGTCGAGCGGATTGGCGGAACGAAAAGAAAACTGCGTATCGACAGAAATAGCCTGATAATTGCGTTCTGTTGCCTCAGCGATGGATGCGTAGGAATCCGGATAATTACGTCTGATCGCTCTTAGGAAATATTTCGCGTAGCTGCGTCGCAGGGGTATTGCCTTGTTACCATTTATGGCTTCACGCATACACAAGTTACATTATTTTCAACTCTTTAGCAGTTTCACTTAATTGTGATGCGAACTGTATGGAGGATATCTTTCCACTCGGCAAAAGGCGCTATGTTATCTTATTGAGCGCACTGGTAGCAATCAACGTTGCATACTGGATCGTATTCATTTACTGGGAAGATCCATATCCCAGTGTACTAGACGTCCTCCTGGGCATCGTCGGATTTTGTTCTGTAGGGCCCCTGATGGTGGCTATGCCTGCAGCCATTATAGCACTGATCCCGATCGCTTCAAGAAGCTACAAGCAGAGATTATTGAGGCACACTTTGGGACTGTGGCTGGGTATCAATCTCATCTTCGTTGTACTGATGATCATGTCCCTGGCAGATCAATGGCCCTAACTGAAGTATCGTATCTTACGTACTCAGGCAAGCTACTTCTTGAGAAATTTTCTGACGAAGTACGCAGCCGTCGCGTTGTCGAGCTTCAGCTCATTTGCATGTTTCATCCAATGATGCGTATCGTCTACAACTACCATCGTCTCCATCTCAACGCCTTTCTTACTTAGTCGTCGCACGAGATCAGTACTCTGATTGAATCGAACATTGCGATCATCATCAGCATGAATAATGAGGACGGGAGATGTCCAGGTGTCGATGTAAGCAACTGGTGATGACTTCCACGCAACCTCAATTGCCTTGTCCAGATCGGGGACTTTCTCATATCGTGTGGTGGTGTTGTTGAAGGCAGCTCCACGCGCAGCAACGAAGTCGTGTACGCCGTGAATATCGACACCAGCAGCGAATAGTTTGGAATCGCGTGCAAGTGCCATCGCGGTAAGAAAACCACCATATGATCCGCCGTACACACCAATGCGCGACGCATCAACAGTTGGCTGCGCAGCGAGCCACTCTCCTGCTGCCTTGATGTCAAGATACTCTGCAGCTCCCATCATGCCGGCATTCGATGGCTGATGAAAGTTGTATCCATAGCCAATGCCTAAACGATAGTTCACAGAAAGCACTGTAAAGCCGAGGCTACATAAGTATTGATTCAGTGCATAGGCGTTTGTATAATAGTCCGAGTAATGCCATCCCAATAACATCTGGCGTGGTGGACCTCCATGTATGTAGAGTACAGCAGGAGTCTTTCCCTTCGCGTTTGAAGGTTCGAATATATCGGCATGCACCGTTACACCATCTGATGATTTGAACGTTACCTTACGTGGCGTCACCAATTGACGAGGAAAGTTTGACGGTATGCGTGCTTCATCAATAAGTCTGATGCTCTTCTTTCCATCGAGGCTCATAACCGCAGCTAGTGGCGGACGTTGTGGCGTAGCACTTAGGAATGCGAGTGTCTTGCCATCCCCGGTGACCACGGGCGTCCACTCGAGTCCGGAGCCTGGTGTAAGGACCTCGACAGATGGTTTCTCCACCGACACGCGAACCACATGACGACGATCACCATCGAGGACATCGGGTCCGGTGTTACCACTAAACACGAGCCACTTTCGGTCTGTTGAGAGACGAATGTGCTCAGCCATAAATTTGCCGGGTGTAAGCATTGTAGGTTTACCTCCCGAAGTTGAAACTGAGTAAAGATGTTGCCAGCCATCTTCATAAGAAAGAAAGACAATTCGATCACCGGCTGCCCAATGCAGATTCGCGCCACCGTGAGTCGACGGAAATGACCCCGCAAGAGTCTTTGGTGCCTGCCAGATCATCTTTGAATTGCCAGAGACAATATCAGCTGTCCAAATAGCCCAGGGGTTGTGAATACGCTGAAGCAACGAATCAGGAGTGCCACCGCTTCCCGGCGTTCTCAGAAAGACGATATTCTTTCCATCAGGAGACCAGCGAGGAGATCCATCGCGTGAAAAATCTGGGGCGATCCACTGAATAGGTTTGTTTTCTTCGGTAAAGACACCAATCAGCGCATGGTCGTCCCGGTACGATACGAATACTAACTTGGTACCATCTGGTGACCATTCCAAACTGCCGACATATCCGCGGGTAATAAACAGGCTTTTTGAAGGAGTCTCTGCATCGATTGGCGCGATCTGCGTCTGACCACCTTTAATGAACGCAACCCGATCGCTATGCGGTGAAATAGTTGGTTCATCGCCTTCACCAAGTGACTTAACTTCACCACCTGCAAACGGTACGCTCAATACCTGCACTTTGTTCGGTTGAGCAGCAAATGACGGATTCACGGGAAGACCATCATCCCAGTTCGATCCGTGGTCACCTCCCCGAACAAACACCACCCATTTCCCGTCGGCGGAAACGGAGACACTGGTAATCTCCTGCCCGTCATCATCATTGTAGTTAGTGATCTTTCTGGCCTGAAAATCCGGACCTTCAGCTACGTAAATATTTCTCTTCCCCGACTCATTCAACGCCCATGCGATACGCGAGCCCTGTGAAGATGCGGCAAGTTCTGTAGGAAAAGGGTAGCTCTTGATGGCTTCGATTGTAAACGATGCCTGCGACAGCGCAACCTGCGTAATAAACACGAGGGCGCCAGGGAGAAACATTCTCATAATGTTCAGGTTAAGGTTGAGTAAGATATGAATTGACGATCAACAACCAAGCGCCGCATGTGGATGATCTCCTGCCATTTTTGTAATTTTTTGCCGGCATAGCAATGTATGGGATCACATGACTGTCTCACAGATTCTCAGATTGCAAACGGCCTTGACTCTGCAGAGCGGATAAACGACATCGAATAATGAAGACCTCTATCTTACCATTTCTTGTTGTAAACAACGGCGCGAGTGCTGTTGAATTCTACGTCAATGCATTTCGCGCAGATGTGCTCGAAAAGTTCGAGGCTTCTGGTGGAAAGGTCGTCGCCCACATGAGCATTGAAGGTGCCGGGTTCTGGATGGGTGATGAAGAGGCGGAGTTTGATAATCTTAGCCCAATGAGCATTGGTGGCTCTCCAGTACGTATCGTTATTATCACAAGCAAACCGGAGGAACTATTTGAACGCGCTTTGTCGGCAGGTGCAACTCAGATCTGTCCTGTAACAGTTGAAGAGTTCTGGAAGATAGGCAAGCTGAAAGATCCATTCGGACACGTGTGGGAGATAGGACATCCACGTGACTCGCTAACATAGGAGATATCGCTATTCCTCGAATCAGTTAATCCTCTTGCATATGGTTGTGTCGGTGCCACTTGTAAAAGCAAGTTCATTTGCCCGATTGTCTGAATCCATGTGGAAAAGAATTTTGGTGTTCATTAATCTTAATAAGAAAGCATCCTTCGAAATCGGCGCGAGGGGAGATCCGGTTCTCTCATCTATAAACCTCCAGTTGATCCCGCCGTCTTTCTTTTCAATAAAGAATTCCTTGTAACCTGGCCATTGGAACTTACCGGTATACTGATCTGCGTTGAACTGGATTTGACTGATTCTTTCATCCGGCATTGTGTATTTCTCTTTGAAATAAATTGCCGCCAGATCCTGACCCGCCTGCTCATTAAAATTCGAACTGATATTCGACAGCGCGACTACATAAAGTCCTTCAGCGGGATAGTAGCTGATAAAAGAGGAATATCCACTTAAGAAGCCAGACTGGAGTATGCACTTTCTATTTGTAAAATGCTGTCTCACTCCCCATCCAAACGGATATGGTAATTCTCCCATGTCAAACAGTTTGCTGGAATTGATTGCCCGCAACCACTTCATAAGGTCCTCCGCAGTAGAGTAAACAGACCCGCTTCCTTTCGCCATGTCGATATCCATCCACGCCGCTTGCGCTATACCCGTAGCGCCAGTTCCAATGCCATAGCCAGTTGCCTTAGACGGAATAATCAGTTGGGCACGATCTACCCCACTATTCACCATTCTCAATGGCCGGAAAATATTGTCTGCAAGAAAATTTTCGTAAGACTGACCTGACACTTTTTCAATGATGTGTGCAAGGATAAAATATCCAGAGTTACTGTATCGAAAATTCGTACCTGGTTTGAAGTACAATGGCTTCGATTTTAGCGTCGCTAGCAATTCATCTGAAGACAGACGATCAAGGGCATACCGATCATAATCAATGTCGGAGATTCCAGATTGATGTAGTAAGAGATGTGCGATCGAAATACTATCGCCAGAGGGAAATCCTGGCACAAATTTCGACAACATATCAGAATAACTCAATTGACCTTTATTGTTGAGCATAACAATGGCAGCTGCCGTGAAAGTCTTTGAGACGGAAGCTATTCTGAACCTGGTGTCGTTTTGTATGGGTACGTTCAACTCGAAACTGGCTTTACCATAAGACTTCTTGAACAACACAGTCTCGTCTTTAACGATTAAGATATTTCCGCTAAAGTCGCCATTGGCAACGTAACGTTGCATGTACTCATCCCACAACTCGGAGTGTGGCCTGATTGATCGATGTTGAGCAACTGATGCGAAAGAGACCAGCAACAGAAGCAAGACTTTAATGTTCATGGCGCAGTTTTTTTTAACGACATGATGTCCCGCTGCGTGAAAAAGTTTTGTTGTTCAATGCCTAATAATTGTATAACGTAGTATCAGGTATCCGAAAATATCCTTTGATACCACTTCATTATGTATTCACAGAATACATCAGCTATGTTCCTGCCGTCGAAAAAGAAAAAAGTCCAATATCCATCATACCTTGATTCAATCTAGCGCGATCAGTTTGACTCCGCCTTCAAACGCATTGAATCTGTTTTCGCACGAACTCCGGCCATCATCTTCACGAAATCAGGATCGTCTTTAAAACGCTTGAAGTAAGGCCCGTGAATTACTTTTGCATGATCCACCCAATTCATGTCTACTGCTTTTTGCAACCAGGTCAGCGCCTGATCTCTGTTACCACGGATGGCATATATGCTGGATACATAAAACGGCAGGTCGAAGCTTTTAGAACCGGCTGCGATCTCATGCATGTTGTTTTCCATGGCATGCGTGAGATAAACTTCGGCCTCTACCCGATTCCCCTCCTCCAGCAGTATCTGTCCAAGTCCAATGGGACTAACCGTACTGCGATCTTCTTTATAATCCGAGTTGTTGGCAATAGACTTTTCAAAGAGATGCCTGGCAGATTTAGCATCGCCCGCGAAGTGCGCCATCAAGCCCGCTACCTCAAGCACGCGTGCGTCACTCGAGTCGATCTGCAATACGCGTGGAATTAGTTTTAATGCTTCATCTGATCGTCCCTGCGATACGTATGTATAGGCCAACAGTTCGTAGGTATCGTGTTGATCAGGACTCATCTCGATTGACTTCTGAAACCACGACTCTGCGTTGGGCAAGTCGTCAAGCAGACGGTATATCCAGCCGATCAGCTGATAAAAGATCCAGTTCTTAGGATCCATACCTACACCTTTCTTCTCCAGCTTAAGGGCGTTCGGAAGATCACCCTTTAGCAGATAAGTTGTACCGAGGTTTCCCACAGCCTTCTCGTTGGAGGGATTCAATTCTACAGCCTTCAGCAATAGCGGGTAGGCCTTATCATACTCTTCGCGATAGTTATACACCACCCCCATCGCCTTATAAGCATCGGACAAAGTTGAATCTAACTCTAAGGCCCTCGATGCGGCAGCGAAACTGGAATCCATCCATGAATACTCCATAAGGAAGCGTCCGTATTTCTGAGCAAATGCATCACCCAATCCTGCCCAGGCGCGCGCGTACTTTGGGTCCTGGGCGATGGCCATTTTGAATTGTAAGATGGCCGAGTCATTGGAGACTGGTGTATACTTGTAATACAGACTCCTCCCGCGCAGATAGTAGTCATAGGCTGTTGGATTTTCTGTTGCCTTCAGGTGCAGACGCTCCTTCTCGCGGTCGTCGAGTTTCACTTTCAACTGGTCGGCGATCACCTCTGCAATCTCCGACTGCACAGCAATGATGTTATCGGTGTTGCGTTGAAAGGTATTGCCCCAGATAAAGGTGTTGGTTTCATCGATAAGCTGCGCACGTATAGCAACATGGTTATCGTACCGCTCCACGCTTCCCGTGAGTAGAATGGTTACATCCAGATTCTTCGCCACGGCATCCAGTCGCAATGCCTTCCCCTGGTACGACTCGGTCTTGCCCCGATTAGTGACCCGCAGTTGCCTGATGATGGTCAACCGATTGATGATATCATCGGTAATACCATCAGCAATGTATTTATCCTTTGCATCACGGCTGCGGTTTTCAAATGGTAGTACGGCGATCGATATAATCCTGTTCCCCTCGGCATCGAGCATGGGGCCTTCAACGGCGGGCTTGATATACGTGAAGTAACCATACTGGAACAGCAGCGCCAGTACCATGAACGAAACCAGTGGCAAAGAGGTAAACGGTTTCTTACGATGAGATGGAAAAGGATTCGATGCCGCCTGAAGCGAATTCGTGCGAATGAAACCATGAGGGCTAACTTCATAAAACCAGGCAAACAGCGCGGACACAGGGAATCCAATCAGCAGCCCTATCGTTGCAAAGTTTATGAATCGTTCCTCCAGCTCGAGAAACGGAGTAAGGAGTAATAATAACTGATGAAGGAAAAGCGCTACGACCACATACGCTATGGAGGCCCGGAATACATTTCTTCTGAGCAGCTCGGACCAGAACCCCGACAGGTTTCGCGGATACGAGGGCGCTACCACGGTATCACTGGGCGCCGGTGTCGGAACAGCTTCCTCATCGGGCAGCAAAACCTCCATGATAGCCTCTATGGCGTTTGCCGTCTTATTTAACTGATCGCGATAAAAGGTCCTGTTGAGATTGTCCGTCCTATTGTCAAACGGCGTAAGAGGACGGTTGACTCCAGGAGACTTAAAAATGAATTCAACGGGCCGCAGTGCTGTGCCGCTCTCCTTCTCGTATAGCACCCGGTCTTTAGGATCAAGGTCGTGAATCTGAATGGGGAGAATACGGCTCGCTACATTCTTGTTGTTCAGCCGTACATCGGGCCCCAGACGATCATCCTTCGCCAGTCTGCAGAATACCTGGAATTCATTGCGCCAGGCAAAGCTTTTTGGATCGCAGTAGGTATGCGAAATAATCGGAATGAAAATGATTGATTTGAGTTTTCCCTCGAGACTTTTGTCGACGTTATGCGTTTCGAGAAGGCCATCATAGAGGTTGCTGTCGAAATAGATCGACACTCGCTCTTTAATAGTTGCCGCCAACTCATTCTGCAAATCGCTCACAAACTGTGTTACCCAACCTGAGCGGTTATCATTATGACGGTAGCTTATAAAAACATCGTATTCATAATCCGGTAAAACTGCCATATCCGCGCAGTCTGGTTGAGGGATGGTGCCGAACGAGGGCGCAGGTCACCCTGCGCCTTGTTCAACCTAATATACCGGATTTTAACAATATATCCCGCAGGTTATACTTCCCAACCCTTGCGATATGTTCTACCTACAAATTGATTTGCTTCCTCGAAGTTTGTGATCTTCATCTTGTTTCCGTCCCACAGCAACTTCTTACGGCCAAAGAACTCCTGCTGACCTTTTGAGTTTTCCCTCCTCAGCATGTAACTGCGGATAGCCAGATTACCCATCAACACGGTCTCCGTCATCGGTCCGGCGTAATCGAACGACGACGTGAGTTCCTTGTGTTCCTTACTTCCAAATCCTGCCTTGCAGGCATCGACCCACTTACGCTGGTGACCATATTCAGGCTCTTCAGTAGGACCATTGTCAGGACCAAAATCTTTCGTCCCATCGTTGAGATAAAGCTTAGGCATCAATGGCGAACTGTCGTTGATGTTCGTAGAGATCAATCCTTTTTCGCCGATGATGAGAACACCATTAGCACTGTTGGCGCCTCCGATATCGCTGTCTGCAGGGACGATCTCAGGATGCGAAGGACGAATACCTCCATCGCTCCAGGTCATTTCGATCGGCGACTGGCTCTTTGCTGAAGCCGCAAAATGAATCGTGATGAACGATGATGGCGGGCAGCCTTCAGGATGATAATCAGCATTCCACATCTGAGTATAAACTGATGCAACACTGCATTCCGCATCGGTCGGATACTTAAGCCCAAGGGTACGGAATGGAATATCGATCAGGTGACATCCCACGTCGCCAAGCGCACCTGTTCCATAGTCCCACCAGCCGCGCCAGTTGAATGGATGAAGGTTTGGCGTATAAGGTTTGTATTCTGCGGGGCCGAGCCAGAGATCCCAATACAGATCTTTTGGCTTCTTGCTTTCATCGGGTGCAGGCATAGCAAAGCCTTGAGGCCACACCGGACGATTCGTCCAGATATGTACTTTCGAAATCTTTCCAAGCTTACCTGAGTCGACCCAGCCCTGAACCATCTTCAACAGCGGATTTGACCCACCCTGATTACCCATCTGGGTAACTACTTTCTTGTCGCGCGCCATCTCGGTGAGGATACGCGTTTCGCGGATGTTGTTCGCCATCGGTTTCTGGATGTAAACGTGCTTGCCACGTTGCATGGCAAAAACACCAGCTGGAGCATGCACGTGATCCGGAGTAGATATAGTTACGGCATCGATATCTTTCTCCTGATCGAGCATCACCCGATAGTCGTTGTATAGTTTCGCTTTTGGAAAGTTTTCCACGGACTTCTTCGCTGAACCTGAGAAATCCACGTCGCACAAGGCGATAACTTTCTCGCGGCCTTTAACAGAAGCATTCAGGATATCACTCGATCCCTTTCCGCCTGCACCGATGGCAGCAAGCACCAACTGATCACTGGGTGCAGTGTAACCGACACCACCCAGAACATGTCTGGGGACAATGAACACTGATGATGCCACCAGGCTTTGTTTAATGAAATCTCTTCGGGAGGAATTGAGTTTCGATTTGTTGCGTTCTTTCATGTGTTAATATTTTGTTTGTTCAGGGGTCTCATTGAAATCGCCTACCATCGTCATTGATGAAACTCAGCGTACCGCGATTGATGAGTGAGGTATTATAGTTTGTATTCAAAAAATGATTCCCGGAAGATATAAAGAAATTAACAAGATGTCATCCGCTTCCCACATGGGAATTCGACCGATCACACGACAAAACAACATTACCGTTTAACATTGACGCAATTTGAGAAATGCGCTTCGCGATTTGCGCAGGTCATTGTATTCGGTGATGTGTTGCGAACGTACCACCGCATACAAAAAGCGGTGTCCGCGTATTCGCAAAAAATCCTATCTTACAATTTGCATTTTTGGTCATTGGAAGGAAAGGGCGACGAACCCGCAGAAATTGAGAGGTGCTGATCAGGCATCGTTCGTGCATGTTGTTTGAAAGTCGTGTGGCCAAAACGTTGTAGTGCCTGGGGAGATCGGTGTCGTTGGACAAAGGCATTGAATTGACTTTGAACAAACAAACATATGAACCCACACAAGTTTGCCGTCATCCTCCTGACAACGTCACTCCTATTTGCTGCGTGCAAGGAAGCGCAGCCGACCTTCGAAGCGCCGATCCTGAAGAACATTGGCGACTATACAGTTCCGGTTACAACGGAATCAAAGCACGCACAAATGTTTTTCAATCAGGGAGTCATCATGGCCAACGGTTTCAATTTTGCAGAGGCCGAACGTTCATTCCGTGAAGCGATACGATTAGATTCTACGTTCGCCATGGGTTATTGGGGAATTGCCTACGTGCTCGGTCCCAATTTCAACTCCGTCGACAACATGGGTGCCGTGAATGAGATCAGAAGTGCAGTATCAAAAGCGTCAAAACACAGCGAACATGTTTCCGACTGGGAGAAAGCGCTTATCAAGGCAATCCAGGTTAAGTTTCCTATGGATGCTCCTGAAACAAACGCCGAAGGGTTCACTGCTTCGATGAAGGAAGCTTACACACAGTTTCCGGATCAATCGTTCGTTGCAACGCTCTATGCCGAAGCCGTAATGAATCTTCATCCCTGGGATTTCTACGCAGGCAAAGGCGGCGCACCCAGAGAGTGGACACCAGAAGTAGTTACGCTGCTTGAAAAGGTCATCGCCATCGATTCAAAAAATCCATTGGCCAATCACCTTTACCTTCACGCTACCGAAGCAAGCGCAGATGTTCAGAAAGCACTTCCAATGGCTGAACGATTGAAGACGCTAGTGCCATCTGCTGGTCACCTGGTGCATATGCCCTCGCACATCTATATCAACACCGGCGACTATCATGAAGGATCTATTGCGAATGAAAATGCAGTTATAGCTGACAGCATCTATATCGCTGAGTGCAAATCACAGGGATTCTATCCCCAGTTATATTATCCTCACAACTATCACTTCCTTGCGGCGACAGCAACCTTTGAAGGAAGAGGTGGTCGTTCTATTGAAGCGGCCTATAAAACTGCAAGCCTCGTTGATCCAAAATACTTTCACGAAGCCGGATATGAAACAACGGTTCAGCATTACCTGACCATTCCAGCCCACGTGTTGATCAAGTTTGCACAGTGGGAAAAGATCTTAACTCTCCCTCAGCCAACTGCGGACCTCGTCTATCCAACGGCGATCTGGCACTATGCAAAGGGCATGGCCTATGCTAACACAGGCAAACCCAATCAGGCTAAGGAAGAACTGAAGTTTTTGAAAGAAATCAGCAAAGATTCTACACTCACTGAACAGATGATCTGGGGCATCAACAAGGTAACGGAAGTATGCACACTTTCCTCTAAGGTACTCGAGGCGGAGATCAATGCGAAGGAAAAGAAATACAAGGAAGCGATCGCGCTGCTGAATGAAGCGATCAGGATTGAAGACGGACTCAACTACAACGAGCCTCCCGATTGGTTCTTCTCCGTGCGCCATATGCTCGGTAATGTACTGCTTGAGTCAAAAGACTACACGACTGCGGAAAAAATCTATCGTGACGACCTTAAGTACTGGGCAAAGAATGGATTTGCATTAAATGGATTGGCAGAAAGCTTGACAGGTCAGGGCAAGACGGCCGAAGCTGATGAGGTAAAGAAACAGTTTGCTGAGGCGTGGAAATACGGAGAAGTTGACTTAAAGGGCTCAATCATTGATCCTGAGAAGAGGAAAGATATTGCCATTCTCATTAATCAGAACTCACCGAATGCGCTGGTCTATCTGGCGAGTGCGGTATGTAAGTAATTGACAATTTATAATTGACAATTTTTGGAGCCCCCTTTCGGGGGCTTTTTATTTGACGTTGCTACAACCCGACAATTATTGACACTCGAATGCTTCGGTGCTATTCAAATTCCATTCTCTCTCATACGGCGGAGGCTTTTACTTGATGCTGCCGCACTGGTTGTAACATCGTGATACCAGTCCAGATAGCCCAGCCGATAGCAGCTACCAGGTAAATGTTCAGACCGATTTCTGCGAGTATTCCCAGGCCAAGCATTTCACCGAGCCCATCGATGAGGCAGGCGATGCATAAGGTAAGCGTTGTCACCTTAAGAGCACGGCTTCCCGGAATTAACAAGGCAATTCCAAGCCACCAGGTGCCAGCCAGGAACATCTCCAGAATATTCCAGATTCCTTTCACAACTAGTTCGTTAGACATTAAAAACAACTCCTGGTATAGTGGCTGGTCTGCGGGCGATGCCTGCCTGAAGTTCATGATTAAAGCGGGCCACGCTGATGCAAGCATGGCCGCTCCAATCGACCCAATGATCACATAACCGTATCCCGAGAAAGTTATGAGCGATGCCCACGCCGATTTGCTTTTCATTCTTTCATGCATCAGGAACATAACCGGCAGCAAGAGCAGATAGTAGCCAAACATGTCCAGCAACATGAACCACCTGATCATAGTTGGCGTGGCGCTTTGCATGCGAAGTATCAAAATTGGATTACTAAATGCCTCAGAATCATAGTTGGTGGCGATCATTCCTGTGAGCATACTTCCGAGTGCGAGAAGTCCGGAAAGGATCGTTATCGTCCCTGCGATCCGACCGTCTTTGATAGTAAAAGGCTGCATGTGTTACCGTTTTTAGCCTGATCAAACGCAAGGCACGCTACTGCATATTTGTTATTTTGCGACAAAAGGCGGTTAGTTTCCGACATGCAGGCTCAGATCTCCATTCTTCGTGACATCATTTATGGCGCGTCTGCCTATGGAGGCGATATCAATCGCATGTGCAAGGCCTTAGACATCGATCCGCACGACCTCCACGACTCGGAGCGTTTTGTTCCGTTCAAGCCCGCCGCCGAAGTCTGGGACGTCGCACTCTCCGAGACGGGTGAAAAATTTCTTGGTTTATACCTCGGGGAAAAGATCAGTCCTGCGATACTGGGAATGATCGGCTACCTCATGCAAAGCAGTCAGACGCTGCTTGACGCCCTTCAATCATTAGCCCGCTTCAACGATCTTCATTCCACGATGATGAAGTATGAGTTGGTCGAATCCGGCGACCGCGTTGAGATCACCTATCACGCCGCAGAAATCTGGACACAACAGTATCCAGAGAGCGTACGGCAGTCGATCGAACTCGCCATGTCCGGCATCGTGACCTTCTTTCAAATGCTGGCGGCACGACCCGTTTATCCTTTGAAGATTGAGTTAAGCTTTGAAGCAAGGCCCCGGCCAGAATACGAACGCATCTTTCGCGCTGATATTCAGTTTAACACAAATCGGAACACAATTACATTCCGAAAGAGCGATCTTCTCAGGCAGGTGGTCAGCCACGACAAGTCTTTGTTTGTCCGGTTCAACGACATCCTGGAAAAGAAACTTCAATCAATGAACGCTCAGGAGACGCTGACAGATAAGATTGGACATGCCATCCTGCTCGACTTCAAAGGCAATAGCCCATCCGTTGAAGTGATGGCCACTCACATGAACATGACACCCCGCACGATTCAACGAAAGCTCAAGGAGGAACAGACGACATACCGGATCATCGCGGCACGCTTCAAGCGAGAACTGGCCACTGTAGTTATGGAGAACAACAAATTTGGCGTATCTGAAGTGGCCAGGATGCTCGGGTATTCTGATTCGAGTGCATTGAGGAAGGCGATGAAAAAATGGTAATAGCAAGGTTGTTGGCTTGACGTACAGAAACCAGAATTTCTGTGTAACTTCTTGCTATCATGAAAACGCCCCTTCTGCTGACTCTGGTTCTGACAGTCTTTGTATGCTCTTGCCGCCGTGCTGAACCTATGGCCAAATCAAATACCCGTGATGCCAGTCTTACAGTCTATGTACTCGACGGCGGGCACATGATTATGCAGGATCTGAGCAATTTCACACAGGACAAATCCTACGACGGTCAGAAGAAAAGAATCAAGAATCCAGTCTTCATAATTGAGCATAACAACAAGAGACTTATATGGGATGTCGGCCTGGATGACAGCCTGGCCGATCGGAATATCGCAGAGATCGACACCACTGTCGAAGAATTTTATGTGACCGAGAAACTGATAGATCAAATCAGGGCAATGAACTTAACGCCGGACAGTATTGACTATCTGGCCGTATCTCATACTCACCTCGACCACATAGGAAATGCAAACTATTTTAAAAATAGCACCTGGATCGTTGACGAGCGCGAGCTCGAATACGCAACGAAGGAAGGAGCAGAAACAAGCAATTACGACTCTTTAAAAAACTCACCAAAGATTACGTTCAAAGGATCCTATGATGTATTTGGAGACCAGTCGGTGATCGTTCACTCTATGCCTGGACATACACCTGGTCACATGTGCCTGCAAATTGAATTAAAGAATGAAACCCTAATGCTAACAGGTGATCTTTACCACTTCAATGAGCAACGGGAATTCAGAAGGGTACCAAAATTCAACAGCGATGTAGCGTTGACACTCCAGTCGATGGAGCAATTCGAGAAGATGGCCAATGAAAAGAATGCTCGGGTTATCATCCAGCATGAAAGCAAACAGTATGCTCAATTACCAAAGTATCCGGACTATTTGGAATGATACGCTCATTGTCAAAATGGTAACCTCGTTAATGATCAGACTACTAAAAATTATCGGAGCGCTGCTGGCAGGATACGTTCTCAGTTATGTGATTTTCAGAAACACAAACATCCAAACCTGGGAGAAAGATGGGAATCAATATGTAATCTTTCCAAAGAACCAGGCTTGGGTCTACTATCTTTATAGGCCATTAACATACATCGATAGCAAGGTAACAGTGATGCGTTTCCATATCGGTCCTCATCAGTAATCGTTAACTTATGGTAAGGATTGATCCGAAACTATACGACGGTGCTTTGAACGGGAAAGATGTCGTCCAATGGATTTCACCGGAAAGCCGACGAGGGGATTCGTTTTCATCGATCCCGTGGGATACGACATGGACAAAGACCTTGAATACTGGATTCAACTTGCTCGACTTCAATCCGAAGGCCAAAGCGAGCAGAAAAACGCCGTCTAAAACAGCCCGTACCAAATCGGCCACAAAGAGCAAAAGGAGATAGACCAAAATCAATATCTTAGCACTTCGCATTTTCCGGCTTACCCAACGGATGATGCACTCGCATCCGCCCCAACGGAATGCGTAGGGGCCGGCAATAAAATTGATTAACTCATAGCTCTTGATGAAAGTCAAACTTCTATTTCTATTTCTCCTCTTTTGCACGTCTGTTGAAATCGTCCTATCTCAAACCGTACTTGGCCCTGGCGAAGAACCGCAGCTATCTGTTGATACCAAAGGTCAGATCAGATTAGTTTATGGAAAGGCAGATCAGATCTTTTATTCAACTTCAAACGATAACGGCAAATCATTCAGTTCACCTCAACTGGTAGCCGAGGTTAGTCAAATGCATCTGGGAATGACCCGGGGGCCACAGCTGGCAACCTCAACCGACTATTCGCTGGTAACGGCAATGGATAAGGAAGGCAATATTCATTCCTTCAGGCTTGATCATAAGAGCGGCAAATGGCAAAAGCTCGCAAACGTAAACGACGTGCAAGGTTCGGCACCCGAAGGGCTTATGAGCATCTCCGCTGATGACAAGAATAACTTCTATGCAGTTTGGCTGGACCTTCGCGAAGACCGAAAGAATAACGTCTGCTTCTCATCTTTAACGAACACAAAGTGGTCAGCCAACAAGTTCGCGTACAAATCCCCTGAAAGTCATGTCTGTGAATGCTGCAAGCCATCAATTGTTGCCAAAGGAAACACAATATCGATCATGTTTCGGAATTGGCTGAAGGGTTCACGCGATCTGTACATCACCACGTCATCAAATGGAGGTCAAACCTTTCCTGATGCACAAAAGCTCGGAAAGGGTACATGGCCGCTGGAAGGTTGTCCCATGGATGGAGGTGGATTTTCGGTCGATAGCAACAATCAAATTCATACTGCCTGGCAACGCGACGGTGTTGTGTACTATTCGCTGCCGGGTCTACCAGAACAACGAATTGCGGATGGCCGTCACGTTGGAATGAACGGTTCGCTCATCACATGGCAAAAAGGATCGGACCTTCTGGTGAAAGAGGTAAACGGTCATGAGCAGAAAGTGGGAGAAGGAACAGCCCTGGAAGTTTGTGAGCTAAAGGACGAATCCAAACTGGCAGTGTGGGAGAAGAACGATGAAATAGTATTCAGAAAGCTGGCAGGTAAATAAACCTACACTGCACTTGGCAAGATTTGTCGGGCAGCTTTAACGGCGGCGCGCACTTAACCGGATCAGTAATAGCTACCGACAAGTTCTATTTCAGAATACTACAAGGTAGAACAACAAGTCCTGTTACAAATTCAAACTGGGAGGGCGTTGGGGTAACTCCGGATATCGAAGTACGTGCGGAAAAAGCGTTGTCTACAGCGCATTCTATGTTCGTCGAACATCTCAAGAAAAAATAGCTACACGTTCACCTTGTAGTTAAGCACGAGCTCATCTCCACTCTTTCCCCTAATACCCCAGTTGCACATCGGTGTTTCAAAGATCGTGATTTCGAGATCCATGTTTGACACTCCCAGGTCGCGCTCAAAGCGCTCGAACAAAAGCCGGTGAAGTTTCTTCCTGGCATCGATGGACCGGCCTTCAAAGATGCTGATCTCAATGATTGTATGTTTTTCTGTACGACCTTCGAAATAAAAGAAGCTATCCTTGTCGATGTAAATGAAACGGTGCGCCTTCTTCTCGCGCGGGTATTGAAAGGCTTCCACCACGCAGTCGTGAATCACGCTGGAAACTTCCTCTCTGATGGGATGCAGATGTTCCCTCAATCCGAATACTTTAACTTGTCCCATAGTTTGTTTAATGTTTCATTGAAGTCGCCCACCTACAGCCTGCTTAGGAATTACCTGAACGCAGCTATACTATTCTAAAACTTTATTCGCTTTCCAAACATCTGCTTTTAGCGAACAATCACCAAAAGCTTTTGAAAAGCTTATTACTGGCGCTTTCAATGTTGTGGGCAATAGCTCATGTTAGTGCCCAACAGCAGCCCCTTCTTAATCGGTCTGCTGGGTGGTGCGGCCTACCTGGTACTCGACCTGCTTAACAACGGAGAACTTAACAGCGAAACCGCAGTGATCAGCGGCACCCTGATCGGCGTGGGGTTCATTGCAAAGCTTTTGATTGGCAGCAGAATCAAAATAAAGGGACGAACAAAGCTGAGAGTCTTAAATCTATCGGCCATGTGACATCGTCCAGGTACCTTCAACCTGGACCGGAGGTTCTATCTCTGCTCTTGCCACACGTTCACAAATGAGGTTCTCAATCTTCCTTTAAAGATTTCACCGGGTTCTCCAATGAAAACCTAAGCGTCCGAACCACTACAGCCAGCATTGAAAGCATAACGATCAGAAGACCGGGAAGAATGAAGAGCATGATGTTAAGGTCGATCCTGAACGCATACCGGTCGAGCCAATGCTTCACCACGAAGTACGTTAACCCCGCAGAAACTGCGACTGATATCAGCACAAGCCTGACGAAATCCTTGGAGATAAGACCAATGATCTGCCGGGACGTAGCGCCAAGTACCTTTCTCACTCCAATTTCCTTCGTGCGATTAGCAACATCAACGGAGACGAGCCCAAACAATCCAAGCGCCGAAATAAGCAGAGCGAACACCGTTAAAAGACCAAAAACTTTCTCGAACTGTTCATCTGCTTTGTATTGCTTATCAAACTGCTCGTCGAGGAAGAAGTATTCGAAACCTATACCAGGAAAAACACTTTCATAGGTTTGCTTGATCATTTTAATGTCATTGCTCACGTCTCCAGAATTTATCCGGATGCTGGCAAGCCTGTTCCCACCCTCCTGGTGAAAGAAAATCATTGGGAGATACGGATCCTTGGGACTAGCCTGATGAAAATTTTCGACGACCCCAATGATGGTTCGTTGTGATCCCCAGAGATTGATCTTCTGTCCTATCGCAGACTTTGCATCGGCGATGTGCCACAACCTGATGGCTTCTTCATTGACCAGAATGTTATGCTGACCGTTGTCACTCATGACAAAATCCCTTCCGGTAGCGAGATTGATCTTCATCGTAGATAAAAAATCAGTATCAATCCACGTGATGTAAAAATTGTAGGAGTCTGTTGCTGATCCTCCGACCAAAGTAACTCCCACATTGGTGGATGCCATTTCGCTCGTGGGCTGACCTGGCACAATTCCCGAGTATGAAAAAGATTGTACCGCGCCAAGTCCCTGCATCTTGTCCTTGAATGCCTGGTAGTTTGATGCATCACCGTTCGCAGCTGTACGAACAACAACAGTTTGCTCTACATCCAAACCGAGATCCTTCGACCGCATGTAATCGAGTTGTTGTTTGGCCGTGTAAGTCTGAACCAACAGAAACATCGTAATGGCGAATTGTACCGTTACCAAAGCCTTGCGCAGATACGCTCCACCTTCCGTTCTGGAAAATTTCCCCCGTAGCGCTTTCATCGGGTGAAAACCTGCGAGTATGAACGACGGAAATATGCAGGAGAGAATTGTTGTGGTGGCAATCACTGCTAGGATGATTCCGTAGAATGACGGATCAGACCAGGAATGAAAGTCTGCAGGAAGCCCAGCGAGATTTCTGAATATCGGAAGAGACACAACGACGATCATGATCGCCAGCACACCTGAAATTACATTTATCATTAACGACTCAGAGAAAAACTGGGCCCGAATCTGATTAACTGTCGAGCCGATCACCTTCCGAACGGCAACCTCCTTTGCTCTTTCGAGAGACTTCGCTGTCGACAGGTTGATGTGGTTAACAATAGCTACAATGATCACTAACAATCCTACTCCCAATAGAAAGTAAACAGCAACGGCATCGCCGCCTGATTCCAGCTCGAACGATTTGTGTGAATAAAGATGTATGTCTTTCAACGGCTGAGCCACAATCATCTCGTTCTTAATCTGACCCTCCTTATGCAGCTGATCATTGAGTGTATTAATCTGTTCGATGAATGATGGGTACTGGTTCGCGTCGCTTAGCTGGATGTAAGTGTAATCGCTGTTGTTGTCCCACTTCATTCGGTCATTACCTGCCCTCGCATCCAGGGTGGCCTGAGATATCAAAGCACTGTATTTAAAATGAGTATTAGCGGGTGGATCCGCTATAATGCCGATTACGTTGAAAGGTTGATTGAAATATGAAATTGTAACTGACGCTCCGAGGGCATCGATCGTTCCAAACCATTTCAGCGCGCCGGTCTTTGTAAGAACAAGTTCATAGGGGCGTGTCAGCGCCTTGTCCATCTTACCGGAAATTGTGCTACAGTTAAAAAGTTTCAGGAAGGTTGGGTCTACCGCTGCAATGTTGTTTTCCCGAAGCGATTCAGTGCCTGTCTTCACATTCGCACTACTGAGCGGATACACGCGCGCGAAGTCTTCAACACCTTTGAACTCCGAAAGGATCCTGGGTCCGGCGGGATGATACATGCCGGCATCCTGGTCGACAACCGTATCGCCATTGAGATAGTCCATAGTTATCCTCACGATTCGGTCCGCAAGCGGATTCCATTTTTCGAAGCTCAGCTCAAATCGAACAAAAAGCAGGATCAGGATGGCAATGGTTAGCCCGAATGTTAGTCCAAGGATACTGGTGCCTGCATAGAATCTGTTACGTGCCAGTATTCGCAGGGATAGTTTTAGATGATGTCCGACCATAACCGAGCGTTTGTGTTAAGACCAGCTAAAGGTGAAAATGGTTGCTTCTAACGGTATGAAACCTGACGGAGCTGATACCCCTATGCGGAAAATAAAAATATTTTAGCCTGTATTAACAGGGCATCTTATCAACCAAGTTTCAGTAAAAGGTATGTAACGCGGTGATCTATTTGTAGTCCTCGACTTTCCATTTTGGGTGGCTCGGATAAGTTTCCCCGTCCACCAACCTGGCCTCGACGAACTCGGTGCAATAAAGCATTTCATTGTTGCCTACCTTTCCGATGGGTTTGGTTCGACCCCTTACGATCACCTTCTTTTTACTGTCGACCAGCTCCTGATATTTATAAATCTTGATGCGATCATAGTCGGCTGAGTCGAGGTATAGCTGCACAAAGGTGCTGTCGTTTATCCGCAGGTCGACGAATGGCTTGTAAAGAAATCCCTCCTCCCTGAATCTCCGGTAAAGGCGAATTGCCTCTGCATCGGAGCTATCAGCTTTCTCAATCCGCGCGGTGTCGAGGTATAATTCTGCACTTCTGATCGTGCTATCGGCTGCACCGTACAAGTTGCCGATGCGCCAGTCACTGAAGTACAATTCGCCGATGGTTAGGTCGGGCTGGTCTTTTCCGCAAGAGGCAAGAATGACAACGCACAGAAACAACGAGATCCGCATTTTAGACAGGTTGATATGAAGATAGCTCATAAAGCCTTGGAAAACTCACGCTCGCGTTGCAAGATGTTCATGAACCCATTTCACTTCTTCCTCGGGGGTAATGCTTCCCAACTTGCTACTGAACCGGCTGAAGGTCGCCGAGGGAAAGTCGTACGGCTTACTGTCGCTGAAGTACGGACCAACTACTCCCAGCAACCAACCTTCCTTCGCCGCCCAATGGGGTTCATTCTTCCGAAACTTAAGGACGAGGTAACGCGCGTGTTGCTGGTCATCAAGTGGAACGCTTACCGTTTTGATATGTTCTATGTCATCAGGTAGCGCATCCAATTCTGTAGGGAATTCAAGCCAATTCGCCAAACGTGCTTCCGCAGCCTTTTCAAAATTTACGAGTTCGGATGGAAACAGTTCGAGGTTTCCGATCTGATCAAGTAGCTGATAGGTGGCTTCTCTGGTTGCAAGATCAAAAGCAAAGGGCCGTATGTCACCTGTTGTGAGCAAGTCACCCTGGTCTATCTTATCCATCAGCGGCTTGATCCTTTCATACCTCGCCACATCCAAAGCACGACCTTGCTTGTTCACCTTCCAGTTCATGTAAAGCACAAAACCAATGATGAGGGGAACGATCGTCGCGATAATGTAGCCTGCCATGATTGCGAAAAAAAGTGCGCCAACGGGGGTATATGCGCACGTTCATTTTATTTCATGAAGATAACAAATCGTCTACATTCTGCTACGATATTTTACGCCGGACGGTAGATTGAAGCTCTGAGCTACGTCAGAACTTCACCTTGAACTTTGCGGTGCGATTTACTTTAACTCAAACCTGCAAATGACAGAATATTCAAGTCTAATCTTCTCGAAGTCAATCTCTGGTTCGGCTTTTGAATCGTAGATCGACGAAGAACCCCTGACCATGATACTATTGGCCATCATGGGCACCTGCATGGGCATCATCCCCTCGAGCTCCTGGATGTAAATGGCTCTTCCTACATTTTGTCCAATCGCCGAAGCCAGAGCTTCCGCCTTTTCTTTTGCTGCCTTCACTGCATCAACTTTTACATCCCTTCTAAAAGCCTGAATCTTGCTGTTTTCAAGCCTGTCAATCGAAATGTTCGAAATTCCCAGCTTCTCAAGTTCGATGAAGACCTTACTCGCCGACTTTCCGTCGTGAACAAGCAATTCATACTCTTTGGATAAGAAGATCTCATCTTTTGTTAACCAATACGCCTTGAAGTTGCTCGCCATGTCTTTTATCAGCAAGTCCTTGTTCGTGTCTATACCAAGGTTTTTCAATTTGGCAATCATGGCTTTCTCGCGGTCAGCAAGGGCAGTCTTATTCTTATTGTCCTTTTCATTCAGCAGGACCTTGATATAGATCTGATCGGGACTCACCAGCATTTCGGATTTACCAGTTACCTCCATGTAGTTCTGATCTATAAAGTTCTTATCACCACTTTGCGCGTAGCTTAAAAAGGGAATTATCACGAGTATTAAAAGCATCTTTTTCATATTGTACGTTGTTATTGATGTCGTTTGAATAAAATTATTCTGTATTTAATGAGCATGCGGAATCAGCTCCAATAATTGGAGCGCAATCGTTTATCGTAACGTTGGCTATTTCGGCTTTATAGGTATCCAGATTTCCTCTTCGGATGAAGGATCATTGTTCCGATACTTGTCGCCAAGCACCTCAAAATGTGGCCTGATGTCCAATGCATAATCTGATGACGGCAACCAGGATCCGAATATGTATTGATAGATGGAGTTGTCGGTGTTCAATCCCTTATAGGCGAACACGGCGTATAACCCTGCCGGTAGAATGTACGTTTCCATTTCGGCGGGAACCTTTTCAAAGTCCGATACCTCAACAGCCGCCCACTTCTCGAATTGATTCGTTGGTTTGAAATTGACGAAATGAGTTGGCGCGTAAATAACCATCGAAATGAAGTAATCGTTGACGGTATTCAGAATCTTATTTCGGCGTGGCATAAAGCTCTTCCATAGTTCGCCAACCTTATAATCAGCGAAACTCATGGTCAGGCGCTTTCCTACCAGCTTACGCTCTGGTGATGTTTCTATTCTTGGAGTCATGTTGTCAGAAGAATTCATTGCAAGTCATGTGCCTGAAACAATACGCGCGGCCGTCTCAATAGTACAAATTGATGAAAAAGTTTGTCGTTAGCATAAGTTTTACCGCGTATCAGCACTTGTGATCATAAGATGCCGCCTTTGCCCAGATTCCATAGTCCAGGCAAATAAAATTTTCTAACGTCGATTTTTCCTTTTACCCCACCCGAGCACCTGAACGCCGGTTGAATAGTGGCTTGCATCAGGTGCGCGGCTCAAAAGCGCCCCAAACCTGTTGTACGACACGGTGAGCTTCTGCAAATCAATCTCATAAGTAGGCCATTCGACATGATGAATCTCAAATTCATTGATGAACGCTCCGGCATCCTGAAACAAGGCATACCTCGCCGTTAACCAGCGATCAAGATCAGACTTGTTACTCATCGGCTGCCCGATCTTAAAATCAATCTCCAGTTTATCTCCGTAAGGAGCGTTATATGAACTGTAATAACTGTCAGTATGGCTCATCCTTGAGTATCGATAAGGCAGTTCCGACATCGCCTTTGCTAACCTACAAGACAATGCCGTTCCACCTTCGATGCTTAGAAAATACACGCCCGCTTTGTTCTTGTATCGCGCATACGTCCTAATGTTTACTTCGTCAAAGCACGAGATGGGCGCGAACGAGGGAAGATACCTAATCCTTACTTTGTCCATCCGAAAGGCAACCAATGAAACCCAGGGTGTTCCTTCAAACATATCAATTTCCAATTCTGCCGGAACGAATTTCCTCAAGACTTCGGCATTAACTTTCCAATGCAGGAAGATGGCGTTGTTCCATTCCTGGTAATATTTCCAGTTGGTCAACGGAAGTGGCCATGGGCGGTGATTGGTGATGTTCAGTATCTCGTCGATCGTCATTCTATTTTGATCCAATTTGACGCATCACCTGCTAACAGGCTATTGGTTCGCGTTTTGGCCGACAGACCTATCTGTCAGATATTGCAACAAATGCGTTGCACTCAACAACGCGGGTCC
Source organism: Chryseolinea sp. (assembly GCA_049840655.1). GTDB lineage: Bacteria > Bacteroidota > Bacteroidia > Cytophagales > Cyclobacteriaceae > Chryseolinea. Next base: position 73,390 of record JASGJX010000043.1, on the reverse strand, counting down.
GGCCATCCGATCGCTAAATAAGACCTCCGTAGTTGCTTCTCCAAAGTAAAGTCCATCTGAAACCAGAAAAGTAATTCTCGTATTACCGGCTGGCGGATTAGGCTTTCGCTGCCCCGTCCACGGACCGATCTTACCAATGATATTTCGTCCATGAGCGAATAGGCTATCTGTGATGTCGTTGATTCTTACATCGTCAGTGTTTTCCCAAACGACTAATTTTCCTGTATGATTGAGGTAACGCGCGGTGGCATTATTAAACGACGCGAGGACATCAAGCCCTTCCTCAAGCCCGACCTCGACTATGACACCGAGCAGTTCCTTCTCCTCCGGATTGTGACCACCGACCCGCTGTTTGTTATACGCCAGCATTCTTACTCTTGGATCGCCACTATGATCATCAATGATCTTCTGCAGTTCCGATACATTACTCGCATCAGAAAGCAAAACATCGAAGGGCGGCGAATAAGGCTCTGCTATAGTGGCCTTAAACACATCGAGTTCACAAAAGAGCAGGTTGTAGATCGTGTTTACCGAAGTGTCCTGGTAAGGTGTGTGGAATGTCATACGTTGATTGGCTGCGTTGATAACAGAGTTGGACGAATCGGTTATGTTACGGGTTGACGGAATTGGCTTTTAACCTCTCGTTCAACTTGCCCAAAATGTCTTCCACGTTTGAGTAGTTTTTATAACGGATCTTCGCGACAGCGTAATTTGCACTGACCAGCAACAGACGTTTTCCTAAGAGTGTCTCGTCGCTGAAAACATAGTTATCAATCTTATCAAGCTCATAAGTATCCCTGGTAGTTGTAAACCAGTTCCTGATCTGAACCGTGTTGTCACGAAACTCAAGCGTGTCTGCCTTCCATTTTATCCGGTACAACATCACGACAGAACATGTGATTATGAAAATGATATCATGAATCACAAATAGAAACAAATAGATAAGAAGAGCCGACAATAACATGTCAATTCCGATCCAGATTTTCGTCTTTGTATTTGTTATCGATTTCATGCGAATTATGGTTGAGGAATGCTTATGATAATACTTTTCGAAGAACCTTAGTCACTTCCTGGGCCTTGTTAACAATCATCAGGTGACCTCCGCCTTTTATAACGTAGTCCGCCCTCCGCAAGGGCAATATTCTGTCTGCCGTGCCATGAATTCGCGTCACATTATCCAGTCGTTGCTCGTTCCTCCAGTGAGCAATTGCATCCACGGACCACTTCAAAAACCTCGTGTCCGTATCCCGCATAATCACTCTCAGCAAATCTTTCTCCTTTTTGGTCCTGGTTCCAAAAAGCCAAAAGCTGAAAATGTTCGCCGACTTCAGAATACTAACCGGTATGATTTTGTACACGTGCAAACTTCCCACGATTTTGTAAGCTAGTGGAATATCGGTCTTGGTTTCTGCCGAAGAAATTAACACAACCTTCTCGGTACGTACAAGTTTAGCAATCTCAATGGAAATCATACCGCCAAACGAAATCCCGATAATGATTGGTGTTGAAGTAGGAATTTGTTGCAAGAGTCGCTTCGCATAGCTCTCAATGGACTCACCGCCGAGGGGCTCAATCCAGCTAATATGATTGACGCTGAATCCCGTAAAATCAATAAAGTCGAACACGCGTTTGTCCGCACCAAGACCGCTAAGCAGATAAATCTCTTTCATGCAATTCGTTTGGCTGGCTCAATTTTACAGACATCCGTAACATATTTCGAATATCAAGGATTTTGTCCTTGTTCGCGGATCTTTTCACGCATGGTCGGAACAACAACTTTCAGAATAGTATCTAAGAATTTAAAATTTGGATCATGCATTAGTAAACTATCAAATTCGGCAATGTTGAGTGCCTTGGTTGAGTCTCGCTGGAGCCTGCCGATCTGGATTTCATTGGGATCCATCAATTCTGCATTACCCGCGCGATCAATTTCAACAGTTCTTCCGCCCCAACCGGAGCGAATTGTAAACGTCGAACCTTTTGGCAATTTGATACCCCTGCCGACCCAAATGGTAGCTACGATCTTCCACTCATCATCCATTACAAGGTTTTTAACTTCTCCGACTTCCTGATCGTTCAACATTACCTTGTCACCCTTTACCAGGTAAGCAACGTCATCGAAACGCACTTTGTAATATTCGGAATCGGTGCAGCCGAACATCATGAAAAGGAAAACAACGATGGGGCTATATTTCATTTAAGTGGCTGGAACATCTCATTATAATACCAGACAACATCTTTTACTCCCAAAACCTCCACCACTTCTTTTCAGGCTTTGCCGTGACCTGTCGCTTCCTCAGCTCTTCTTCGAGAAGAGCCCGCATAGCCGGCGACTTGGCAAGTACTTCTCTTACCCGATCTTCGTTCTCAACAGCTGTCGGCTCCTGCTTCTTCTCCTTTACAAAAATATATCGCTCAGCTTTCTCTCCGGGATCGATACTCCAAAAACTCTTGCCTAGCACAACTTCCATCTGATTCCAGATGATTTCAGAAACATCCTCTGATTTGCTTTCGACTTCCAGCTTTGCTCCTTCGTCAGACATGCGGTTATCCTCTACCGACATGATCGATCGCTTCTCGACACCCTTCTCACAGTAATTCAAATTAAATGCCATCGACGTTTCCGACAAGGCAAAGGTTAATGTGTTGGCCTCTTTTAAACCCCAGGCTTCTGCACACATGTCCATGCTGATGAACATCAGTGTTCCTTTTTCCGAGAAATACACATCACAAATACCATCATCCTTCCAATTGGATGAAGCTTCCTCGAAGAGGATATCGGCTTGCTTCTGAAGATTCCAGCCCAGCTCCTTTTGAAGCGCATCAAAGTTGGCTTTGTAATTCTTGTTGATGACGAGTCCTGAAACGTTAAATCCCATAGTTGTGTTAGTGGTTATTTTGCCTTTATCGCCTTCGATATTAATAGTCCGAAAACAAAAACAACAGATGCTATCGGTAAAGCAAATATGAATCCTGTGATAAATGAAAAATTTCGCCCAACATCATTGGTTAATCTGTTCATCGCAGCTGTCTGTTCGCTGGTTATCTCTTCGCCGCCGAACACTCCATCGTTATCCAGGTCGTAGCGGTTCAGATCCCACTGATAATATATGTCCTTGTACAACGCGCCCCCAACGATGAAAAGATAGAGGCCCAGGAATATCACAATGCAGGCCCATAACGATGGGTAACGCTTAAAAAGCTTTTTTCGGTACCAGCAAATGGCAACCAGCCCCAGGATGGAGACGACGGCCGGAATTGCCAGGTGATAATGTATCGTTATTCCCCTCAACGTTTGCTTACCGTGCTAAAACTAATAAGACACTTATTGTATTGTTACCACAAAGTCACCCTCAATCTTCACTTCATTTGATGAATTGTATTCACAATAACTCACACATCGTCCGTGATAGTTGACATAGCCCCTGACTACCTTGCCCTTTTTGAATTCCCCAGAGTTCAATGTCAGCGAAAAATCCAATATCTCTAACTTTCGATTGTCTTCGTCCACTGGGTGCGAGTAGTCGTAAAACATATAACACTTTGTGCGAACTATCTGAATCTGGAAATTATAATCACCAGACTCGTTCTTATCGGTTATCAAAATATCGAGCGTGTCACCCTTCACAGATGCCTCTGCGTTTCTGATCATCATAAACGGATCATTATTGACGATTAGGTCAGCAGAGATCTTGTACGACCCTTCCAAATCAGAACCTTCCACACCTTCAGAAGTAATTGGATAAGGTCGCTTCGTATCGACGGAGAATTCCCTCAGGTCTTTCGATCGCGACTTTATGCTGTCGGCAAACTCGGCACCTTCCATAATCTGGAGCACCTGACATGAACCTTCAAGTGAAGTCAAAAGAAAAGCTATCCCCAGCGAATATTTCATCAACGGAAGTTGTATCAATCGGATATAGGTCGTCTGGTACCCGTTCTTTCAAAACACGAAGTTCAGCGCTTAGCGCATCGGATTCCACCTAACGTTCTCTTCCTTCGCGTCATCAAAGGCATCCAAAATCGAATCATCGTCGGGTGCCGAGTCGCCCATCTTAAATACCATGAACAGCGCTATCAGCAACAACTCATCTTCATCATTGTTGGCAATCACAAAGTGCTGCGACTTGATGCTTCCGAACTTGGCAACCTGCTCTCCGCTCCTATACAGCGATTTCTTGGCCCTCCCATGATAATAAACATCATAGTTCAGTTCATTGGAACCCACCGTCCAATGTCCTCTTTTATAGTTTACACACTTCACTTCAATGGTGCGGCCACTTCTATAATCATCGATCAGATAGTATGACTGATCAAACTTCCACGGCGAATAAGACCCATGTCTCAGGATCATCACCGTCTCGCCTTCAGCGCCATGAATACTCGCATAATCACGCTTGAAAATGCGGCTGACATTCGCCCCGGAATAAGAGTGCTCTTCGCCGCCGCCAGTGAAAAACTTAAATCGCCCAAGCCAGTCTTGTTGTATGGAGATCTTCATGGATGAATACGAAACCGAGTGCGGCCGGGCTTTTGTTTGGATCAGGTGAGAATCAAAGGGTGAAAATAGTCAAATCCGGGCAAATTGAAAGACTGACTGTGAAGGATTTGCGTTACTGATGTGGCGACAACTATTACATTTTATTGACCGCCGCCAGCATCTTCGTCTTTCGCAGTAGAACTTCATCGCTGCGGGCACGTTCTACACAAGGAAGAAGGGTGCGATGGGTTGATTTGTCGGTTACTCATACAAACTAGAAAACAAAGTGCCCGATCATTAAGGCGAACGCTTCACAAGGATTCTACTTCAACCAACATTCTGCCTGATCAGATTAAGCACCGCCACAGAGGCCATGCGAATGTTCAACGCGCGATCAGTACTCAACTGCAACTTCCGCGTTACAAGCTTATTCTTATCCGAGTAGGCAATCCAAACTGTACCTACTGGCTTTTCAGGTGTCGCGCCACCCGGCCCTGCGATGCCGCTGGTAGCCACACCGATAGAAGTATTGAATCGCGCACGTACAAGATTTGCCATCTCCGAAATGGTCTCTTCACTCACTGCCCCATGCTTCTCAAGAGTTTCTGGCCGCACCCCGAGCTCACGCATCTTGATGTCGTATGCGTAGGGAATGATGCTTCCCAGGAAATACGAAGAGCTACCGGGCACACTGGTGATCATATGCGATAAGTATCCACCGGTACAACTCTCGGCAACTGAAATAGAAAGTCCTTTCTCGGTTAAGGTTCTTCCGATAACTACTTCAATTGGTTCTTCACCGTAACCATATATAAACTGATTGACACGTGTTCTCAGCTTGGCAGTCAGATCTTCTGCTTCATTTTTCAACGCTTCCAACGACGTACCTAGACTCGTAAGCCTGAGCTTTACTTCTCCAAGACTCGGCAGATAAGCGAGCTTAACATGAGGAGGAAGGCTATCCTCCCAATCTTTGATCTTCTCTGCAAGGAACGACTCACCGATACCAATGGTGCGAATCACCTTGTGATGAATAACGGGCGTCTCAAATGTTCGCTTCAGTTTTGGAACGACGATGTCGGTCATCATGCGCTTCATCTCATGTGGAACACCAGGCATCGACATAAACACCTTGCCATTGCGTTCAAACCACATACCCGGAGCTGTGCCAATAGCATTCGTGATCTTCGTGCAACATACCGGAAGCGCCGCTTGCTGACGATTCACCTCTGTTAGCTCACGCCCGCGACTCCTGAAAAATTCAGTGACCTCAGCCAATGCTTCCTCATGAATCGCCAGCTCGCAATTGAAGTAGCGGGACAAGCATGGTTTGGTGAGGTCGTCGTTCGTGGGTCCAAGACCGCCGGTAATTAACACGATATCCACTCTTGACTCCGCTTCAGCGAAGGCCGTCATGATATCTGACCCAATGTCACCAACTGTGGTCTTGCGCACCACCTTAATGCCTGCATCGCTTAACGCGACGCTCATCCATTGTGAATTTGTATCCAGTATTTGTCCGTAAAGAAGCTCATCGCCAATGGTGAGCAGCTCAGCTGTTATCGTTCTCATTAATAAAAAACAGGTCTATCATCCAACATTTCATCGTCCGCTTCTGTCTACGCAAATGCAGCATACCTGAACGCCAAATTTTGGATTAGGAAGATCAAATGTAGTCAGTTGCCTCAACATTCTTATCATTTCAAATGCTGTGCGGTGACAACAAAACCACGCCATTATTTGCCCATGTTCGTCACTATGCATTACATTTAGTACAATACGATTCATGGATTTCTCCGCATTAGACTTGCAACGCAAGATCTACCTCGAAGGTCTTGCAGGCAGGCGGCCCTCTGTTAAGGCTGACTTTGCATCACTCGAAGCCGCGGCACGCACGCGCATGTCGCCGGAAGCGCTCGCCTATATAGCTGGTGGAGCAGGTGCGGAATTAACAATGGCTTCAAACCGTGCGGCCTTTGATCGCGTTCAAATCGTTCCCCGCATGCTTCGCGATGTATCCGCGCGTTCATTCGGGATCAGCATGTTCGGACGTACCTTTCCTACGCCATTGATGTTAGCACCTATTGGCGTACTCGAACTGGTTCATCCCGAGTGTGACCTTGCCGTAGCGCGTGCAGCCAATGCGTTAGGCGTTCCCATGATGTTTTCGAATCAGGCATCCGTTCCGATGGAAGCGTGCGCGAAAGAAATGGGCAATGCCGTTCGATGGTTTCAATTGTACTGGAGCAAGTCGCGCGATCTCGTCGTTAGCTTTGTGAAGCGCGCAGAAGCATGTGGCTGCTCGGCTATTGCCGTTACATTGGATACTACCCTGCTCGGCTGGCGACCGCGCGATCTTAATCTCGGATACCTTCCGTTTCTCGAAGGCAAGGGAATTGCGCAGTATACATCCGACCCAGTATTTCTCGAAAGCCTCAACGAGCCCGATACAGACACTCCTGCTCCGGGAAGCGTTAACCTTGCCTCTTTACAGGCGCTCATCAGCGTAGTCAATCATTTCCCCGGAAATGGCTTTGTATCCAAACTGCGCTCAGGCCTGCCGTTGAAAGCGGTTCGAAAGTTCATCGCCACCTATTCAAATCCAGCCATCACCTGGGACGATCTCACCTTCCTGAGATCGATCACAAAGATGAAAATACTGCTCAAAGGAGTCCTTCATCCCGACGATGCGCGCAAAGCCATCGACCTTGGAATGGATGGAATCATCGTCTCCAATCACGGCGGTCGGCAGGTCGATGGCTCAATCGCAACGCTCGACGCTCTCCCGGGCATTGCGGAAGCGGTAAATGGCCGAATTCCCGTGTTGATCGACAGCGGAATCCGAAGCGGTTCCGATATCTTTAAGGCTTTGGCCGCAGGTGCGAAAGCCGTTTGCATCGGTCGACCGTACGTGTACGGACTCGCCATCGGAGGTCAGAAGGGCGTCGAGGATGTCATCCAGAATCTGATAGCCGAATTCGAGCTGACGATGGCACTGTCAGGATGCAAAAGCATCACGGAAATCAACCGTGACATGCTGTCCCGCTAAACTGGTTTGAGATTTGTTACAACTCAGAGCGACTGCTCCGGCAGGAATCTGAGTGCAATAAGCCCGCTGCCCAAATATTTTGAGCGAGCATCATATATGACTCATCACGACGCGGGCATTTTTTTATGGAACAGGAGAAAAAGGATATGAAGAGCATTGGTAGAATTGGATTTCACGCATTTTTTATTGTCACCCTCGGCATTGTGGCCACACCGCTTTGGCAGGCCTGTACTAGCGCACAGATCAATCAGACAATTGGAGATATTAATAAGTCAATCGGCTCGGAAGCTCCGCTATCCACTGCAGAGGTCGCCGACGGTTTGAAAGAAGCACTCATCAAAGGTATCTCAACCGGCTCCGATCTCGCATCTGCCATGGATGGATACTTCAAAAACCCGGAGATTAAAATTCCTTTTCCTCCTGAAGTTAAAAAGGTAGAAGACAAACTCAGACAGATCGGACTGGGCAACGAGGTCGACAAATTTGTCATGACGCTGAATCGCGGTGCCGAAGATGCAGCCAAAGAAGCAAAGCCCATCTTCATCGAAGCCATTCGTCAGATGACTATCCAGGATGCCTGGAGTATCCTGAAAGGCAACGACGATGCCGCGACACAATATCTCAAGCGTACTACATCCGGGTTGCTTAAAGAAAAGTTTAAACCCGTAATCAACAACTCACTTCAAAAAGTGAATGCCACGCGCTACTACTCTGATATCGTAAATACTTACAACAAGATTCCGCTCACGGAAGACGTCAATCCCAACCTCGACGACTACGCTACCGATAAAGCGATCGAAGGCTTGTTCGTAATGATTGCCAAAGAAGAGAAGAATATTCGCGAGAATCCCCTCGCCCGCACAACTGATCTGCTGAAGAAAGTATTTGCCGCGCAGAACTGAGAAGGTATTTTGCAATCCCATCCCTTGTTATTCTTCGTTCAATAGCATTTGCACCTGCATTGGATCCCCTAGGGATCTTCAATCAATAGCTGGAGCGTGATGGTACACGCTCGTGCGAAAGAGTGATCTATAATTGAAATGAATGACGTTCATCGCTCGAAACGCATGAATCATATTAAATGCGTTTTGTAAAAATGAAATCAAAAAAACGTTTCTGCATTGCGTGTCGAGCGTGTTCTCATTTCACATTTGAATCGCGACACACTTCGGATATATTCAATCCCTTTGCTACTGACCGAAGATCCCTACAGGATCCAATGCACCCGCTTCTCACGTCTCATTCTTAATTCTTAACTCTTAATTCTTAATTTCCTTGACCGGTTCCCCTCCCTTCCTTCCATTCCCTAACTTCGCCCCTTCATTAACCTGAATTTAGCTATATGAATTACCGTTTTCTCCGCCCGGCTGCATTGATTGCCGGTGCGGTTATCGTGGCTGTGAGTTCGTCTTGGGCTCAGCGACCAATGGAAGGGCCCGCTCCGAAGGCTCCCCTCGACCCCATCGTCGAAGCAATTATTAAAGAGGCAACAGAACACTCCCAACTCGAAATCCTCGGTCGGGAACTGATGGACGGCATTGGTCCGCGTCTCGTTGGCTCACCAAAAATGAAGGAAGCCAACGACTGGGCAATAAAAAAGTATGAGAGCTGGAACATTCCTGCTCGTAATGAACAGTGGGGTGAGTGGCGCGGCTGGGAGCGCGGCACGACGCACATCGATATGTTGTCGCCATGGGTTAAATCACTGGCAGGCACTCAACTCGCATGGAGCCCATCGACAAAAGGCAAGGCAGTTACAGGTGATGTGATCATTCTTCCTGACCTGGCTGATTCATTGGCGTTTCAACAATGGCTTCCACAGGTGAAAGGCAAGTTCGTAATGATTTCAATGCTTCAACCAACCGGTCGCCCCGATCACAACTGGGAAGAGTTTGGTAAAAAGGAATCGGTTGATAGAATGAAATCGGAGCGTGACAAGCTAACGGAAGCATGGAACGCTCGCATAAAAAAGACAGGCAAGACGATTCAGACACTACCTCTAGCGTTAGAAAAAAGCTGGCGCTGCCGGCATCGTTACAAGCTACTGGTCACGCGCCTTTGGTGCCGACAAGATCTTCGGTGCAAGGACAAAGAAGATCCCAACGATTGATGTTCAGATGGAAGACTATGGATTACTTTATCGTCTAACTGAAGCTGGCAAGCCAACGAAGCTGAGTGTAACAGCCAACAGCAAGGAAACAGGCATGCAGCCTACCTACAACACGCTCGCCGAAATCAAGTCTGATGTGAAACCCAACGAGTATGTGATGCTCTCTGCCCACTTCGATTCCTGGGACGGCGGCACCGGCGCAACGGACAACGGTACGGGTACACTCGTGATGCTCGAAGCCATGCGCATCCTCAAACTGGTTTATCCGAATCCAAAGAGAACTATTCTCGTGGGTCACTGGGGCAGCGAAGAGCAGGGATTAAATGGATCGCGTGCCTTTGTTGAAGATCATCCGGAGATCGTTTCCAATCTTCAGGCGCTGTTCAACCAGGACAACGGTACGGGTAGGGTAACAACCATCACCGGACAGGGCTATCTTCACGCATACGATTACCTCACGCGTTGGCTGTCAAAGGTTCCCGATGAATACAAGACCGACCTCGTTACAACGTTCCCCGGCACTCCCGGTGGGGGCGGCTCCGACTTCGCTTCGTTCGTAGCAGCAGGCGCTCCTGGTTTCTCACTCAGCTCATTGAGCTGGGCATACGGAACCTACACGTGGCACACGAACCTCGACACCTACGACAAGATCGTATTCGACGACGTTCGTAACAACGCCATCCTCGCAGCCATCCTCGTCTATCAGGCCTGCGAAGACCCGAACAAAACGTCTACGGAAAGAAGTGTTCTACCCTTCAATACGCGCACAAACCAACCTGGCAAATGGCCGGAGCTGCGTAAGGCAACCAGAAAAGGTGGCCTCGATTAATTTACAATTGACAATTATCGAGCCCCCTTTCGGGGGCTTTTTTTTTGAGGGTTAATGTAGTGTTAAAGTCGTCGCCTGAGTGTTCTGGATTCAAGTTCGCGTTGTAAATTTAGTAGGACGTCCAATGTTTCTCGGAACTTCTGAGAACTTGTGCGCGCGATAGCATCAGGAGCTGAACATTGAACTATACAGACAGACGCCCCGCGGCCGTCACCCCTTTATCAATTATAAATTGTCAATTGTAAATTAAGATCTGTGCTTGCAAACTATCTAAAACTAATGTTCCGTAACCTGCGCAAACACAAGTTGTATGCGGGCATCAATATTATCGGACTTACCGCTGCTATCACGTTCGCGCTGCTGATCGGCGGATTTATTTGGTCGGAGATGCAGGTTAATCAGACGCTGAAGTCCGTCGACCGGCTCTACTTACTAGAACTCGCACAAGATCTCGACGGTCCCGATTTCTTCATGCCAACTCCTCTTCTGCCTAAGGCGATCGATCAATATCCCCAGCTGATTGAAAGCTACTATCGCTTCTGGGATCGCAACATCACTGTCTCACGCGAGGAAAAACACCTTCGCATCCAAAGCATGGTTGGCGATTCGACGCTCATCGGCGTATTTGGATTCGAAGTGCTCTCAGGCAATAAAAAGAATCCACTCAGCCAACCTAACTCAATGGTCATCACGCAAGCGGTAGCCACGCAGTTCTTTGGTAACGACAATGCTATTGGAGAAACGTTGCTTATTGCCAGTGAAGGACAAGGCCTGAAGAACTATCAGGTTACAGCTGTCATCGCCGATCAGCAAAAGAAGAACACGGTTACTGATTTGATGAACATGAATGCTCAGATATTTCTCTCAAAGGCCAACGCATCAGACTTCTCACTCCCTTCAGACGATACTAGCTGGCAATCGTCGATCATCACCTACGTGAAGCTCCGCGAGGACGCAAGTGCTGACGACGTAAACGAGAAACTAAACTCTATTCTTAAGGAAAGTGCTCCCGTTGTCTATGAGCAAGGTAAGATTGCATTGAAGCCTCTCTCGGATTACTATCGCATCACGAATCACGGCTGTACAAAAGTTGCTGAATTCACTCGCCTGGGCAGTCGGATTGATCTTGTTGCTGGCCATCGCCAATTTCACGAACATCACCATTGGAGGATCGCTGGGACGTATCAGGGAAGTAGGTGTAAGAAAAGCCATCGGTGGTATTCGGAAACAAGTCGTCACGCAGTTTATCATTGAATCTCTAACCTATGCATTCTTATCAATGGCATTAGGTTTAATACTGTATGAACTTTTGCACAAGGAATTTGGCGTGATGATGGAAACCAACGTGCCATCTGTACGCGACTTCACCGTGGAGTACTGGCTGATCATCCTGAGCACTACTATTGTTGTTGGCTCCGTCGCTGGCGTATTCCCCGCATTCCACCTCGCCACAACGAACGCAGTAGACTCATTAAAAGGCAAACTGAAAAACGTCTCCGGCACCGTAAGCCTATCCCGCATCCTCATTTGTTTGCAATTCTCAATATCGCTGTTCATTCTTGCGTGCGCGGTAGTAATGACTTTACAATTCAACTACTTCCTTTCGAAAGATTTGGGCTATAACCGCTCACAGGTATTACTCATCTCATCGGTGCCCCGGATGTGGAACGAAGAAGGCGTGAACAAAGTACTGGCCGGAAAGAAGGTGCTTCAGCAAAGTCCACTAGTAGAATCGGCATCGTTATCGTTAGGCTCACCGGCTATTCAGTTCAATATGGGATCCGATAACGTTTATAGTTCCGGCCACATGAAAGAAGATGGCATAAACGCATATGTCTCCTTTACCGATGAGGACTATGCCGAAGTGTACGGTCTAACAATGATGGATGGTGCGTACTTTAACAAAGCCGGAGGTTCTCTCGTCTCTTCATCGGCCGTCATCAATGAGTCAACGCAACGTGCCACTGGAGTTAAAGTCGGCGACAAGATAAAGCTCACTCAATCCGGTGACCAGGAGTTTACAGTTGTTGGTATCGTGAAGGACTTCAACTTTGAATCATTGCACGAACCGGTTAAGCCCGTGGTACTGTTTCACGTACGCGACACCCAGGTGTTCCGTTACTTTTCTTTAAAACTGCGGCCTGGCAACCTGACGAATGCTGTGCAGGAAATAGAAAAGACGTGGAGACAGGCATTTCCCGACGACGCATTCCTGGCCATCTTCGCCGACGAGCGCGTTGAACAGCAATACAAGACTGAACTAAAGCTGCGCAAGGGCGCTGCACTGGCTTCTGCATTGATGATCGTCATCGTAATGACCGGTGTATTCGGATTAGTTGCCCTAACCGTCGCCCGTCGCACGAAAGAGATCGGAATTCGTAAAGTGCTGGGCGGAAGTGCATCTCACATTCTTACACTGATCGCCAAAGAATATGTCGTGGTGTTATTGCTTGCCTGCGTTTTAGCCATTCCCCTAAGCGCATGGTTCATCACGCAGTGGCTGGACGCCTTCTCCTATCACATCACTTTGAAGGGCTGGATGTTTGCATCGCCCGTGGGTGGTGTGTTGCTCCTGACGCTGTTGATCGTCGTATTGAGAGCAATGCGCGCCGCGTTGACAAATCCGGTGCGAGCGATCAGGTATGAGTGATCGCCTACGCGCTTGCCGTTGGTTTTGTAGCCAGCGATAATGATGATGATTCTGCGATGAGCCGCTTCCTGAACAGTGCGTGGCTGAGTGCCGTATCAATATTACGCCAAACTCGATTGAGTTCTCCTTCACTCGAACCTGAATTCATTCCGCATAGCGGATATATAACATCTATCGTCACGCGGCATGCACGCACGAGCTCATAGCTCAGTTGACTCACCCGCTGAAGTGTACCCTCGTTGATCTGATTAAACTCAATCAGTTCATTCCATGATTTATCGACAATCTCAATAAAAGACTTACGTCTTCGGCTCACGTCACCCTGGTATTTTAAGATAGCCTCATTCCGCACGCCATTCCTCGCGTCGGGAACACAATCGGCTGTGAGGTCGAGGAACCTTGCAGTCATTCCTGAAATATTGGCTGCAAGCGTTGCCTCCGCCAGTTGCATGAAAGGATATTGATATACAGGATTGCTCAGTGTAGCAGCGCCTGGCACAATGTCGAAGCAGCGCGCCGAAGGAACGACAATGTTAGAAATGGAAAATGAATGACTCGCCGTGGCGATCATGCCGGCCGCTCCCCAGGTCTTCTTTACAATAACTTCGTTCGGCTTGAGTATAAAAGGTAGTATGCGTTCACTGCCATCAACGTTCAGCTGAGGATGACCGTTCTCATAGATCACACAGTTCGCCGTGAAGGTAGTCGCGTGTAGCGCTCCCGATGCATAGGGCCATGAACCGTTAATCCTGTATCCGCCTTCCACAACCTCCGCGATACCCGTCGCGCTTCCGCTTCCGGCTATACAAAGGCGATCGGCAGTAAAAAATTCCCTGGCGATTGACTCTTCGACAAATCCAACAAACCACCCTGCTCCTCCACAGAGCGTGGCTACCCATGCAGTACTACCATCCGCCCAGGCCAATGCCTCTTCCAGCTTTACAACCTCAGGAAGTGTAAGACCGAGTCCACCCATCGACCTGGGAATAAACATCCGGAACCATCGGTGCTCGTGAATAAGTTCAAGCTGCTTCGAATGAAGATCACCCTTCATCTCCGCTTCATGGGCATACACCGATAACTGCCGCACGATATCGGCATCAACGCGTTCCCTAATCCAATCAGGCACATTTATGTTCACAATACGTGAATGTCGATAATAGTCTCGTAAGGTTTAAATCCGCAGGAAACAAATCGACGTATCCATAAAAATCATCGTCGGGCCCTTAAATAGCTATTATTGGATCTACGTTCATACAAGTATTCTTACACACCTCTGAAGGCAGTTTAATCCACTCTTTCGCAGAATGAGGCTTTCAGAGTGTAAATTTCCGTTACTACCGGGCCTCCTTTGTACAAAATCAAATACTTTTATCAATAACAGAACCAATACTTACGTTATCTACAACAACCATAGCGTTACTCCCATCGGCATGGTTAAAACGTGTTCCAAAACCGATTATCTTTGTATACGACTGTTCACCCCTTAACCCCTGGTCATGAACCGCAGAGCATTTGTTGCCCGTTGTATGGCAGCGTGGACCACGCTACAGCTGATTCCAAAGAACCTGTTTGCCGGAATAACCAATGCAGGAAGCAACTTCAGGCAGATCTACTCTAGCATCGAACTGAAAAACGAGTTCTACAAGTTTTTCAAAAATGTATTCAACCTCTATCCCGAAGACGAACTCCACAAGATGATTTCGGATGCCACGTCTAAGAAGACTGACGACAAGAGCATATACCTCGAAGTTCAATCGAAACTCGAAGAAATTACTCCGACGCTCTCATCATTAAGGTACGCACTGCCTGCCCTTAACAAACAGAAGGATGAAATGGCACGCGAGACGCTCGAACTCATTGGCAAAGGCGGAACTTACAACGGTTATCTCGAGATTGGATCATCCGGTCGTTATCTCGACTATCTCGAAGAAGAAGTAAAGATCAAAGGTGAGCGCTATTATGCCGACGGCAAAGAGCCCGGCTACAGCGTAACTGAAATGATCGATCGCGGTCAGGTCCGGATTGGAGCTACATACATTCCCATGGCTGACTACCGGACCAGATATGCTGACGTTATTGCAAAGGAAAGCCTCGACCTCGTTACCATCTACATCGGCTTTCATCATTGTCCGCTCGATTTACGGGTCCCGTTCATTTCATCCATCCGAGATACATTACGCGTCGGTGGAAAACTAGTGCTCCGCGATCACGACTGCGATACGGACGAACAGATGACGCTCGTAGCTCTGGCCCACGATGTGTTCAACATGGGCACGAATGAATCATGGGAATACAACAATAAAGAGATCCGGAACTTTTATTCTCTTGCTTTCATATGCGACTTCGTAGAAAAGATTGGTTTCCGGTTCGACAAGCGCACGCTCTTTCAGGAAGGTGATCCCACCAAGAACGCCCTGATGTTGTTTACGAAAATCTGATGCATGAAGAAAGTATGGAAGCTATTGCGGTTTATCGTCACTAAACTGCTTCTGGTCCTGCGTGCCCTATGGCGCCTTTTCGTAAGATTCATTCGTTGGATTCACTCCCGTAAACGTTATGCGATTCCGTTCTACGCGTTTGCCGCATACGTTGTGTTCGTCATTTTACTGATTAAGTTCTCCGGAGACTCAGGCTACAGTAAGGTCATTGCTAATAAGCGAATAAATGACGTTACGAAGATCAATCCCATTCAGATCGGCCATGAAATACAACCGCAGACGATAGAAGAAATTGTAGCAGCAATCCGGACATCAAGCGGACCAATTTCTATTGGTGGGGGACGCTATAGTATGGGAGGACAAACCGCCTATGAGAACAGCCTGCACATCGACATGCGCAAATTCAACAAGGTCCTGAAGCTCGATACAGCTAGCAAACAGGTTACGGTTCAGTCGGGTATCGTTTGGAGAAGCTTGCAGCAGGTGATCGATCCTCATGATCTTTCCATCAAGATCATGCAGACTTACGCTAACTTTACGGTCGGTGGATCACTCTCGGTAAACTGCCACGGTCGGTATATTGGTCACGGCCCCATCGTGTCGTCCGTTCGGGAGATCAAGCTCGTCACAGCATCCGGCGATGTTGTCACGGCAAACCGCGACGTTAACCCCGAAATTTTCTCGGCTGCCATCGGTGGATACGGAGGCATCGGAGTTATTGCAGAAGTGACGCTGCAACTGGTAGACAACGTAAAGGTTGAACGCCAGATCGCGGATGTTGCTGCCACCGACTATAAATCCTTCTTCGACACAAACATCCGGAACGATTCAACGGTCATTTTTCAGAACGGAGACCTGTATCCGCGTGATTTTGACAATATAAAAAGCGTCGCCTGGCGAACGACCGACAAGCCACTTACGGATACAGTGCGTGTAACCCCAGCCGGAGAAGAATACTGGCTCGAAGCGCAGATGATGAAAGTGGTTTCGTCGGGACATTTCGGCAAGTGGGTGAGACGAAAAGTAGTCGATTCGTATCTCTACAAAGATGAAAAGGTGGTCTGGCGAAACCGCGAAGCAAGCTACGACGTCGCTGAACTTGAACCAGCCTCGCGGGAACAGAGTACTTATGTGCTTCAGGAATATTTTATTCCCGTTCAGAACATCAATTCTTTTATTCCAAAGATGAAAGAGATCTATGATCGTCACGATGTGAACGTCATCAACGTTTCGCTACGGCACGCTTATCCCGACACGCTCACTTATCTGTCGTGGGCGCCTGAAGAAGTATTTGCATTTGTGGTCTATTACAAACAGGGGACCGATGATGCATCGCGGGAAGAGGTCAAACAATGGACCGTCGAAATGACAGATGCCATCCTCAGCGAAAACGGACGCTGGTATCTTCCTTATCAACCTCACGCATCCGTTGAACAGTTCAGAAAAGGGTACGCTCAGTCATCCAAATACTTCGACCTTAAAAACAAACTTGACCCGCAGCATCGCTTTACGAACAGGTTGCTCGACAAGTACAATCCATATCTCGAGCAGACCATTGAAAAACAAAGAGCGGGTATTAAAGGATACTATAAAGATGAGGCGCAATCCTTCCTCACCGTGCCTGAGTGGTATCTTGTTTTTAATCCAAAAGAGTATTCAGAGTTCCTGGAGGCCGGCAACAATCCTTCTGACTTTCCATTCTATAAATCAATAGACGAGTACTGGACCCTTTATGATCGCTCAAGGAAGCTGGTATCCGAGGCCTATCCGCACAATGAAGAGTACGTGACAATGCTTCAGGTAATCGGTGTAAGTATTACTATGGAGTATGCGGCGAAGATGCTCTATGAGAACACCATCGGGCGCGTGTTCTCCTGGTTCGCGAACGGAACGATGTCTGACCAGGAAAAAGTAATCATCGAAGCTCAACGTGCCTACAGCGACATGATCTACGACAAGGCCTGGTACGAATTCAGCTTCATGCCATGGGTGGGTAAAGTGTGGTCGACATCAAATACCGCGAATAGCAACTGGTTTAGAAAAGTGGAGCGCATGATGTTTTTTACTGCAGAGTTTACGTTCAAAGCTGGCTACGCGAAACTGATTGAGTGGGCGGCGAAGGCAAGCTACGAAGACCCGGTTACCGAAATCTATTTGCTCGTCTCGTCACCGGACTCATTGCAGGTAGCCGGCTTGAATGTGATTCACGAAAAGGGAGATAAAAAACTGATTTCCATCAAGCGCTGGGGTGAGTTCACGAAAGAGATAGTGCGCATCGCCGATCGCGACATCGATGTGCTTGAAGTCGCGGGCAATGATGAGATCGTAGTTTCCGTACTGACAAAGACCGGCACAACTCCCTCTACAGAGGCCGAACTGCTTTATACTTCAGATGTCGTAACGGGTAGCGGCCTGGAGAGACATGTTTATCTCATACCTGTTAGTCGGCTGTTGTCTTTCGTGAAAGATGCAAAAGTCAAGGGGTTTGAGGTTGAGCACGTGTTTGACTACTGAGGCCGGTAATCAAAAGCCTTAACCAAACCTTCAATGCAACACTAAGAACTGAATACTACCTTTTACATTTTACATTTATCGTTTTACATTTTGCGGTTATGCCTCGTCCTGGAAAAAGTTGACACATCCAAGTCAACAGAATGAATTTAAAGAAACGAGTAGTAGTCCGCTACAGTGAGGCTTTTAAGCATGAAGTTGTAGCAGAAATTGAAAGTGGTCGCATGAATGGATATCAAGCCGGTAAGCGGTTTGGTGTTTCACCTCAGATTATTTCGTATTGGTTAAGAAGAATGGGTAAATTAGATGTGTTACCAAAACTAATACGCGTGGAGAAGCCAAATGAAAAAGACAGGGTTAAGGAACTGGAGCGACAAGTCAGGGAATTGAAAAATGCACTGGCAGATACTCAGATACGCTACTTAATTGCTGAGAGTCAATTGGAGATAGTTTGTGAACAGCAAGGATTGAATGCTGAGGAGGTCAAAAAAAAACTTCAGGCAAAGCCATCATCAAAGCGATAGAACAGGGTGTATCGAAAAGCCGAACCTGCCGATTGATGAAGCGAAGCCGTCAGAGCTATTACAAAGCTTTAAAAGCCCGACATCTAAAAGATCAACATGATGATGACCTATTTAGCCTTGTGCAACCCATCCGCCAAATAATGCCCAGAATAGGAGGAAAAAAGCTTCATTTTATGATCAAAGAGAAGTTGCAGGCAAGAGCTCTTAAAATGGGCAGAGACAAGTTTTTTCGGTGGCTTCGAGATCAGGACCTATTGATCCGACGAAAGAAATCGTATGCCATAACGACACAGAGCAGACATCGGTTTTGGGTGCATAGTAACCTGACGGAAGAGTTTGTGCCTAGAAAGGCCAATGAACTCTGGGTAAGTGATATCACCTACATTCGCACCTTGGAAGGATTCTGCTATCTGGCAATGATTACTGACGCGTTCAGCAGAAAAATCGTTGGCTTCGACATCAGCGATAGCCTGGAACTTAATGGATGCCTGCGTGCGCTCAGATCAGCCACACAAGCAGCCGGCTCCCTGGATCAACTCATTCATCATTCCGATCGGGGCATTCAATATTGTTCCCATCAATACACTGACCTGCTTAGAGAAAAAGGGATAAAAATCAGCATGGCCGCCAAAGGCAACTGTTACGAGAATGCTCTTGCAGAGAGAATAAACGGAATATTAAAGGATGAATTTAATTTAGACCAGACGTTCAAAAATAAGAATCAAGCCATCAAAACAGTTCGTCAATCAATATACATTTACAACATGCATCGTCCTCATTGGTCTATCAACTTAAAAACGCCCAATGTGATGCATGCAGCTTAAAAATCAATTCCAAATCCGTCAACCTATTTCAGGACAAGACATTATAACTCTCTGAAGAGACACAAGATCTGCTTACTGGAACCCTTTGCTGGATTATCCCTTGCCCAAATGAGCTAACACTTAAAGCACGATCACTCTTCCTTCAAACAATCCGTCGGATTCGCAAGCGATGCCCTGATCGATTGCCCTCCCACAGTCGCAAGCGCAATGACAATGGCGATCAATCCTGTAGCAATAAAGAACCAGGCATCAAGATCAACAGCATAGGCAAACCGTTGTAACCACACCTTGATAACGAAGAAGCTGGCCGGCAACGCAATGGTGCTGGCAATCAAAACCAGCTGAATAAATTCGAATGAGAGGATATACGCGATGTTCGCCGACGATGCTCCAAATACTTTGCGGATACCGATCTCCTTCACTCTCTTTCCAACTGTGAAGGCCGCCAATCCAAACAGTCCCAGGCACGAGATTATCACGGCAAGTATGGAGAACCACAACGACAGACTTGCTACCTGCTGCTCTCCTTTATACTGCGCCTGGTAAGCGGCATCGAGGAACTGGAAATCGAACGCATAGTTAGGGTTGAATTTTTGATATACAGCCTTCAGGCTCTCAAGCGCCTGTGTCTGCCTGCTTCCCTCCAGTTTCACGAACACATTCAGCAACTGGTTCGTCTCGAGCATAAACACCCTTGGACTGATTTTCTCATAGAGTGATCCATGAAAGTTGTCGATCACGCCAACGATCTCAAATTTCCCACCCTGGAAATCAACGGACTTGCCAATCGGATCCGCAATACCCAATTGGTCTATAGCAGCTAAGTTCAATACAATCTTGCCATTGTCGTCATGACCCCTGGCAAACGTGCGTCCACTCTGCAATTGAATTCCTAAAGTTTCGATCATGCCATAGTCAGCCCCGAGACGGACCACTGGCGCTGTCTTTCCTTCAAAACTCATGTCCTGCGGAGTGCCGAAGCCACCAACTACATTCCCAACCATCGCGGACGCGTTTAATACGCCAGGCACATTCTTGGCAGCTTCAATAAATGCATCTTTATGGGTTGCAACTCCTCCTTCGATCTCGAAGTACACAACATTATCCTTATCGAATCCAAGGTTCTTGCTCTGGATATATGACATCTGTTTATAGATCACAATGACCGACAGTATAAATACAACCGATACCACGAACTGAAAGACCACCAGTCCCTTCCTCACAACGGTCTCGGAATACGACGAATTGATCTTCCCTTTGAGGATCTGTGCAGGTTTGAATCCCGACAGGTGCAGAGCAGGATACACTCCAGCGAGAATTCCTGTCGTAACGGTTATTACGAGAATCCCCACTACTCTCTCAGTTGTCATCTCGAATGCGATCTGCTTGCCCGTAACATCATTAAAGAAGGGCAACAACAATGCAGCTATTGTCAGAGCTACGGCCATAGAAGCGAACGAGATCGTCAATGATTCCCCGAAGAATTGCATCACCAGGCTGGAGCGCCATGCGCCAACTGACTTCTTGATGCCTACTTCCTTCATTCGTCTCGACGCTCTCGCCGTCGAGAGGTTCATAAAGTTAATGGACGCTATCACGAGAATGATAATTCCAATGACACCGAACAGTTTGATATATTCTATTCGTCCAGTGCGATACAGGTAGTTGTCTGAAAACTTGCTTACGAAAAAGTCGGCCTGCTTGTTCGCTGTTCGGCTTGCGACGAGTTCGCTTACCTTCCTGTTGAAAGTTCCGGTGTCTGTGCCTGGCTTCAACAACACAAAGGTCAGCGGACCTGGCGCGTCAAGACCATCCTTACTCGGAAAGTTCATGATCTGGCCCAGCAGATCGATGTTAAATACAAGATCAAATTGCTCAGTAGAGTTCGACGGAACATTTCTAAAGATGCCGGTGACAACACTTTCCTTTTTGATGGTCGACATGTCCCAGGGAATGGTCTTGCCAGACGCTGCCTCAACGGAGCCAAACATCTTCACTGCAAGCGCCTCGGAAATCACGACTGAATTAATATCCGTCAAGACGTCGTCTTCGTCTCCATGTAAAAGATCGAAGGAGAAGATTTTAAAAAAGTCTTTACCGACAAACTTGCCTTCGCCTTTTACGCGACCGTTCTTACTTTCGAGACCGAACTTGGGAAACCACGCCATAGGCGTAACGGCAGCCGCGTACTCAACCTCAGGCATCGTCTCACCCAACACGTAACCCATTCCAAACGGTGTTGCCTCGCGGCTCACAATGCCTGCGCTGGTCTTCTGGTTCTCGAGCACCTGGTAGATACGCGATTCTTGCTCGTGAAACTTGTCAACGCTCAGCTCGTCTGCGATCCATAGATAGATCAACAAAGAGCAGGTAAGGCCGGTTGACAAACCGATAACGTTAATGAGGAATGTGCCTGGAAAACGGACAATGTTCCTGTAAATGAGTGTGAGTGTGTGTTGAAGCATCCTTTAAGATACAAAAAAATGCTTCCACGACTAAACGCATTGAGAACTTATGGATTAATTCAAATACGGTATGCCTAACAGTCCGTGTTTATCACTGAACCCAGATGACTTAATTGGCACTGTCCAGCTGTTCTAAGGTGGATGAACAACCGGGTGAATAATTTGAGCAGTGAACACGAACGGAGATCTACTCGTCTTTAAAATACCTGACTTGTAGCTTAACGCTTGGTGGCACGTCTCCACCTCCATAACGACCGACCACTACACCGGGCGAACCGCGGGTAACCCAGAAGATGTTAATCGAATTTTCGGAGATAGGTGTCGACGTCCAGTACATCTTTGATTCTGGAAAACGACCATCGATTATCGGTGTATTCACAAGATCAATGTGGTCAAAAGGAGCACTGGCTTCCTCTGCTGATGGACCGACCGAAGCAATCAGACGCCGAACTTCATCAGCGGATGGAACATGCCAACCTGCGGGAGCACTATCTATTGCCTCTTGAAAAGTATACTTGATGGATTCGTTCAAAATTACGTCATCGTTAATAAGCGTTTGGCCATCTACTGATATCGTTCGATAATTCTTTCCCGTTCTTTGATCGTGAAAGTTGCCTTGTGAAAAGTTTGCCTGAGGTGGCGTGAATGATAACACCTCTCCATAGTATACGTCATACCCATATTTCATGAACGCACGGTAATAGTATGTCCGATTAGGTATAAACGCCGTAGTTGGTTTCGCAGATATCGTTTCTCCCTTCTCCCAAATCGTTTTGTTGTATCCAATTCCGAATGTTACCCGGTAGTCAGATATTGTAGGTTCCTCATTATCTGCAGACATACAATACCCAAGTTCAGGGTTTGAAGTAAACGAAGTCGGTATGTAATATCGTGCACTGAGTTGGCAGTGGTAGGCCTGCAGATCAGAATATTCGAGTGTTTCAACCAGGGTTTGTTTCTCATCTTCAACCAGGGTTTGTTTCTCATCTTCCTCACAGCCGGCCAGTATCGTAATAAAACAATACAACAACAATAATTTTATCCAACGCGATATCATTCAGCAAACGTTTTAATATGAATACAAGGTAGCGGATATTGGTGACCTGCAAAATACCGGCTGTGTTAAAAACACCGACTCGTACTGCAAGTCGCCGACCCCAAATCGACCAACCTGGACTATAGGCGCCGTGCATCACGAGAGCACGCCTTCCTACATACTCTATGTTCTTACAACTTAAACTTCTTCAGAAACGCATCAGTCTTTCCCAGAATCTCCTCGTCGAAATACGTTGCGTATTTTTTATTTCCTTCAGCGAGATAATGCTTCCGGCCCTTGTAGACATGCTCCTCGCAGTAATTACCGACCGCATCCATCTTTCCTTTAAACATCTGAGTGATATAGGGAAGAACCTGGTTGTCTTCGTCACCCCGGAACATGATCACCGGAGGCATGCCTTTTCTCAAATGATGATAGGGTGAGATCGACCAGATTTCAGTTCGCCGACTTCCCAGAAGCATATCGATCCAAGCCTCCATGGTATTTACAGCCGGAGAGTACAACAACAAGGCAGCAGGTGTGGGATCGACTTTCAAATCATCCGACTTTTCGTTGATCGAATCCAGCAACACGGTCGATAACGCCAGTTGACCGCCAGCTGATTGTCCACCCACGACAATCTTCTTTGGATCTATTTTCAGCATGGCCGCATTGCTCTTCAACCATCGTATCGCCGAGCGTGCGTCTTTTGTTGACTCAACAGGTGTGATAGCCGGATTCGGCCAGCTGCCATCAGCCTTCTTGCAGAGCCGGTAGTCTACAGAAAACGTAACGTACCCCATACGCGCATAACGCTTACACGCTTCAAAGAATTCCGCCGGATCACCAAAGACCCAACCGCCTCCATGAAAAAGGGCAATAGCGACGTTGTCATTCCTGCGCTGGCTCGCCGCACTATAGAACATAAAGATATTTAACTCTTGACCGTCGACGCGTTTATAGGTGAGTGTTTTCTTCGTAACCGTGGTGTCCTGAGCAGAAGTCTGCGCAAACACTCCTGAAAGGATGATCGATATGAGAATGACGTTTTTCATTATACTAAGATAAAACTCTGTTATGCGTTAGCAGGGACAAAATTGCCTGTGATAAACGCTCTCAAATTCGCCATTTCATCTCAGGATTGAATTTGCTCATCCAATTAAATTTTCAAAAAGCCATCATCTGTCAAACCGCATTTACGGGGTCTGTCGCAATCATCCCTGAGGTTGACGCAAACATACCTTTCGTCGTAACTATACTGCATGTAATTTCGAATCGACAACAGATTCATATTTTCATGAAGGTCAAGGCTTACGCAGTTAACGGTCCCGGCGAAAATCCGCAGTCATTTACCTATGAGAAACGCCTCGGAAGAAACGACGTACTGGTGAAAATTTCACACTGCGCGATTGCGACTGGAGACGTACAGATGATGAGCAATGCGTGGGGAGATTCAAGATATCCCCTGGTGGCGGGGCACGAGATTATTGGATATATAGAAAAAACAGGAACAAATGTGTCGGGGCTACAAATCGGTGATCGTGTCGGCGTTGGATATCAGCTTAGCGCGTGTTTTCAGTGTGAATTCTGCAGAGCCGGAAACGAACAGTTTTGCTCCAGACAAACCGTTGTTGGCGTCCATGAATATGGCGGCCTGGCCAACCACATTATTGTTGACCATCGCTTTGCTTTTAAAATTCCAAAGTCGCTGGAGTCTGCGTCATCGGCTCCCTTGTTGTCGTCCGGTCTCACGGTATATTCGGCAATCACGCGCGCGGCACTACCCGCCCATTCAAATACCGCAGTGCTGGGCATCGGTGGACTCGGACACCTGGCTATTCAATTTCTTCATAAAATGGGACATAAAGTCTCCGCGTTCTCTCACAATGCCAGCAAAAGGGAATTAATCGAACATCTGGGAGGAGAATTCATAGACATTTCCAATCATCGTTCACCTTCCACCAATACAAAGTTTGACTTCATATTATCGACGATCAATGCAAAGCTTGACCTTAATGAATACCTTCGTATGCTCAAACCTCAGGGAAAGTTTTGCTTCGTCGCGCAGCCAGCAGACGGAGTCACGTTAAATGCCGGCCTGCTGTACGACTATGCCCAACGTACCGTCTATGGCAATTACACGGGCAGTAGAAAGGATATGGCTCGGATGCTTAAATTTTCTGCAACGCACGGTGTTGCTGCAATTGCAGAAGTACTGCCATTCTCAGAAATGACTCATGCGATTGATATGTTGAAGTCGGGCAAGATCCCGATGAGACTGGTGTTAGAAAATAATGAATAGATGGGGTCACAGGATAACATTATCAAAACTTACGATGCCACTGCGGCAAGTTACGCTGCTACCAGGATAGACGAGCTTTCTGCAAAACCTCTTGACCGCATGCTCCTGCGCGAGTTTGTATCAATCAATAAGTACAACGGAAGGTGCGCAGATTTTGGCTGCGGCCCAGGTCACGTGACTAAATTTCTGTTCGACTCAGGCATGAAAGACATCGTTGGCATCGATATTTCCACGGAGATGGTAAAAACCGCCCGCAAATATTTCCCCGAAATTGCATTTGAGAATGGTGATCTTCTCGACCTGGCTTATGATGATAAATACTTCAGCTCTGCGATTGCATTCTACGCGATTGTAAACTTCGATAACTCCCAGCTCGTAACAGCTCTCAAAGAAATTCATCGCGTGTTAAAACCAGGATCGGAACTGCTGCTCTCCTTTCATGCCGGAGATGGTCTTGTTCACTTCGACAAAGCCCGCGACATAGATGTTGATGTAGACATGTACTTCTGGAAGATGGATACAATGCTCGATTTGCTCAAGGATGCTGGATTCGAAACAATCACCGCCCTTGAACGATTACCTTATCTCAATGTCGAGTACAATAGCAGGCGTGGTTATGTGTGGACTCGGGCGTAGCCATTTCGCGCTCATCCTCACACTCACTCTAACGCCTTCGTCTTCACTCGGAAACGCGCACGCCCTGTTCCAAAACGGAACAACCAAGATGTTCGGATCTTCGCTTACCTCATCGGATTTGCCGTAAATTGTACTGGCACGCTTTCGGCAGGACTCCATACTATGTTTACGAAATCCGTCATTAATGCTCTTCGACAACTGTACCGAAATCCAGGCACGAGCCTGTTCAATGTTGCTGGCTTAGCGGTCGGCATCACCACATTCACACTTTTGCTTTTCTATATTCAGAAAGAACAAGCGTACGACCGTCATAACTTCGCTCCTGAACAGCTGTATCGACTTGTCCTCCACTATCAGGTGGAAAAAGATCAAAACACCATGGCATGGACGGCTCCAGCGGTCGCGGATCATATGAAGAACGTGGTGGAAGCAGTGAGACTCTTTCGCTACCGATCGCCAGTGGTGATGGTCGACCGAAAAGCAAACAAGAATTTTTCTGAGCCTAACTCCATTTGGGCAGATGCAAATGTGTTTAAGGTATTCACGTTCGACTTCATAGCGGGCAATCCGGAATCAGCACTTACACGTCCGAACGCGATGGTGATCACTGAATCGATGGCAAAGAAATACTTCGCCACAACCGATGCTATTGGAAACGTACTATCGGACATCACAATGAATGCCGACTTTGAAATTACAGCCGTGATACGTGACATGCCAGCGACGTCACACTTCAAAGCCGACTTCCTCTGTTCGTTGTCCACTCTGCCACTGCTCTGGGGCGCAGAAACATTAGAGAGTTGGGGCAACAGCTTTTTATACACGTACATGAGGGTGCCCGAAGGCGTGACGCGCGAACAGTTGGAAACAAGTATAAATGAACTCGCCGCAAAACACATTCAATCATCGGATACTTATACGTATCAATTTGCATTGCAACCGGTAACGGATATTCACCTGCGATCGAATGTTATGAATGAATGGCAACCCAACTCAGACGTGCGATACATTTATATTCTTACGGCAGTGGCAGCATTGATCTTGCTGGTGTCGTCAATCAACTACATCAACCTTTGGATCGCACGATCGGAACAACGCACAAAGGAGATTGGAATACGACAAGCCATTGGTGGCTCCAGGATCAATCTCGCAGTGCAGTTCTCGATCGAAAGTTTAACGCATGTGGTGCTGGCATTGCTGATCAGCATCACACTGTTTAATTCTGCGACGCCTTTGATTGACAAACTGCTTGGGGAAAATATTCTGCTATCAGAATCAACCAGCGTTTGGACGTGGCTCTACATTTTCATTGGCGTTATGGTTTTGATATCCGTGGTGATGCTTTACCCATCGGCAGTAATCTCCAGGGTACGCCCTGCGCTGGCAATCAAAGGAAAACAAGCAACTTCAGGAAGAGGTGTAAACATCTGGGAAGGATTGATCGCTTTTCAAATTCTGGTAACGGCATGTCTGATCACCGGGGCGATCCTGATCAACAGGCAGGTGAATTTCCTTAAGGACCGGCCATTGGGTTACGACGCCGATCACCTAATAAATATTTCACAGCTATCGAATACAGCGCTACGTGACCGGCTGAAAGACGTTTTGCTCCGCGATAGCCGTGTGAAATCAGCGAGCGGGGTCTCGCACATGGTAGGCGGTACGTTGTACCAATCGGGTTATGAGATATCGACCAATGGGAAGAAGGAGACAGTCCTTTGGCAGCGAATGCACACCGACCACGATTTCTGCAGGACGTTCCAAATACCCATTGTCTCCGGACGGGATTTCTCCAGACAAGTAGCGTCCGACTCTGCGAATTATGTTATTAACGAAACTGCTGCGAAAACGCTTGGGCTAACATCCGAACAGGCAATTGGTGCAGATGTGAACGGAACAGGAAAAATCATTGGTGTAATGAAAGATTTTCACTTCAAAACATTGCATTCGCGAATAGAACCACTGATCATCCATATTGTTCCGGATCGTATCCGAATGCTGACGGTAAATATCAGAAACGCCGATACAAACGAAACAATGAAGTGGCTGGAGCAAGTATGGAAACAAATGCAACCGGAAGAACCTTTGGTATACACAACGATGAAGGGGTACAATGCGCAGAGTTACAGATTTGAGGAGAAGTTCAATCGCGTGATTGTGTTCTTTACCCTGGTCGTATTCCTGTTGTCGGTAAGTGGACTCGTGAGCCTGAACGTTTACATTGCAAACCTGCGCAGGAAAGAGATTGGCATAAGAAAGATCCTCGGCGCCGAAACGTCGTCGCTGTTGATGAACCTTTCAAAGCGATTTGCAATCACTGCCCTCGTCGGATTCGTGCTGTCGCTGCCACTAAGCTGGTATGCATTGAATTCGTGGTTGAACGGGTTTGCATATCGGGTTGATATAACAACTGGTGTATTTGTTGTAAGTGGCGTGATTACATTCGTTTTGTCTATGATGGCGATTGCAATACCGACCTGGAGAACTGCAGGACAGAAAGCGGTAACGGTGCTACGATCTGCAGAGTGATTAGCGCTGTTACCTTGTCGGCATTTGCTTGGCCGCCATAGAGTATAAACTGTAGACTTTCACGAACGTGGATTGTTACATGAATAGTCACGCCGTCAAGTGAGGTCTCCGTGTGAACATTGGGCAGGTTGTTACCCTTTATCTTCCAGCGGTCCTTCTGATTTGGTATACGGGACATCCACCGATAGCTCTGTTTTATCTTGTCCGTCACAGTTGATGCAGATCATAAACATCAGAAACAGTGCAGATATATGCTTCATCACTTCTTCGCTTAAATAACCTGAACAACGTACGATTCATTCCGTCGTTCTTTGTAAAAGGCTGTAAACTGATGTTAATGAAATGTAAATGGTTATGGAAACACTGCCTTCACCGGCTCCCTTTTATCATTATACTCGAAGTAGATCTTCTCCTCCTTCCCTTCAACAAAAAAAGTACTGTCGTTCATCGCGTGGAGATTAAAATTCCCCAGATAAGGAATATTAACAATAAGCGGTCCCTCCTTCTCTCTAAGGATCGTCACCGGATCACCGTCGTTTTCGTAGTACTTTTCAAAGCGTTTTGTTTTCGATGGATCATCAGCAATAAACGCAGGCCAGTTCTTGTGATCGGGTTCATATGCGATCAGTTTGGATTCGTCGATAGTCGTTTTCACCTCTGTCCGCGCTGCTAAGATCTCCTTCACGATCTTTTTTATATCTGTCCAGTCGACGGCGATCCACGGTTCGACGTAAGTGTTTGCGCGATGAACGATGATCATGTCGATATCAGGCAATAGCATCAGCATATGCCCGCCCATACCTTCTGCTGTGAAACATCTCTGATTAAAAGCCTTCACGGGAGGCATCGACCATGCGTATCCCATGCCATAACTAACTGACTTCGGGCTGTATGTGGTAAGGCTTTCCTTAACCCAATGCTCAGGCACGATCTGTTGATCGCCCCATCGTCCGCCATTCATATACAGCATTCCGAATCGCGCCATGTCGCGCGACGACATATTCATATGATACACCGGATGAACCGAGATCTTCTCATAGTTGTACCACGCATCGTGAGGCACAAAATCTTCCATGCCAATAGGCCGGGCGATGTGATCATCAAACGCATCGGTAAGGTTTACATGCGTCTGTTGTTCGAAGATGGTATTCAGTGCATTGTAGTTCCAGTTGTTGTAGTACCAGTGTTCACCAGGCTTATGACTTCCTCGCTTAGGCATTTCGCTACCGCCCTGAGCGACAGATGGAAGGTATATGCCTGAGTAACCGCTCATAAGTTGTTTTACTGTAGCTCTCTTCTCGACGTCGGTAAGTGGTGTTACCTCGTCGATGCCGTACTCACCTATAGATTTATTGATATCGATCAGCCCTTTCTCTGCATAGATGCCTATGAGCGCCGATTGTGTTGCCTTTCTGGAAGAGTGCATACGGAATCGACGGCTTGCATCGCCCCACGACTGCACTATTGCACCTTTATAGATGATAAGAATGTTGGCAGACTTATACTGGTCAGCGAGCTGATGCGCTTTCTGAAGTTTTTGTGATGAGAATCCGGCGTCTTCAGGAGTGGCATATTGAAGCCATTGTTTTCCGGGGAGATAGCTTGGCGCGGGCGCTGAAGTGAATGCAAGGAGCAGAAAAGCGATTGGGAGATGTTTCTTCATAGATAACTTTATCCGTAACGTCACGAGGATGCCGATCGCCCTTGGTCGATAATCACAAACATATTATAACATGACGCGGGGCAACGAGAATCTCCCGTTATTAAAGTTAATGAAAACGCTGAACGACACCAATGATGCTATGACAGCATAGGTTCATTTATGGATTCCGTAAGAAAGTCCATTCTTAACGGCATTTTCTCCATTCCAGGCGATTGATTGTTTTGGAAACTTTGATGTGTATGTTTCAGTATCCACCAGTCGGCAATTGCTATGAGAATTTCGTTCATCACCTTCTTCAATCTTAGTATTTGGTTAGCTGGGTTTGCTCAACCAGCCGTTCAGGACTTGTCTGGTTCGTGGGACTTTCAACTTGATCGTGAAGACATTGGGATAGCGCAGAAGTGGTACAGCAGGAAATTTGATGACAAGGTTGAACTTCCAGGATCTTTGGCGACTAATGGAAAGGGCGACGATGTATCGCTATCTACGCCATGGACCGGGTCGATATTAGACTCGACATACTTTTGGAAGCCAGAGTATGCGCCATTTCGGGAAGCGGGCAATATCAAAGTTCCTTTCTGGCTACAGCCAAACAAGTACTACAAAGGTGTAGCGTGGTTCCAGAAACGGATAACTATACCAAAGGGTCAGGAGTCGGCATCGTGGGATTTATTTATTGAGCGTGCTCATTGGGAGACTACTGTATGGATCGACAACGAACCAATGGGTGCTGAAAATAGTCTGGGCACTCCGCATGTGCATAAGATCGGTTCGCCGAAAGCAGGAGAACACACATTGACTATTCGCGTCGACAATCGGGTTAAGGAAATAAATGTGGGACAGAACTCGCATAGCATTTCCGATCATACACAAACCAACTGGAACGGCATGATCGGACGATTGGAATTGAGACCACGACCGCCAGTTCACATCGACCTGGTAAAGATTTTTCCAGATGTGAGCAGCCATAAGGTTGTTGCTCAAGTCAAGGTCACCAACAATTTGCCACAATCGTTCGAATCTGTAGTTGAGCTGACCGCCTTTAGCAGCGAAGTTAGACTACCCGTTACAAAGAAAAAGTTCACAGTAAAAGGCAGCTCAAGTTCAACAACAGAACTTGAATATGACATGGGATCGAATGTGAGCCTCTGGAGTGAGTTTGATCCAAAAGTGTACAAAATGTCAATTAAGGTTTCCACTGATAACCATTCTGACAGCAGGGAAGTAACTTTTGGCATGCGAGAGTTTTCACGTTCCGGAACTCAGTTCACGGTGAACGGCACGCCGATTTTTCTGAGGGGAACACTTGAGTGCGCCATCTTTCCAAAGACCGGGTTTCCACCGACCGACATCAAAGAGTGGACTAGAATTTTTACGGTAGTCAAGTCATTTGGATTGAATCACGTGAGGTTTCATTCCTGGTGTCCTCTTGAGGCGGCCTTTGATGCTGCGGACAACCTTGGTGTATACCTTCAAATCGAAAGTTCTTCCTGGGCAAATTGGGGAACCGAACTTGGGGCCGGCTTCCCGATCGATGATTTCATTTATAAAGAAAGCAACAGCATCGTTGACGCATTCGGTAATCATCCATCCTTTTGCCTGCTGGCCTATGGAAATGAACCCGGCGGAAAGAATCACGTGGAGTATTTGACCAAATTTGTTACCTATTGGAAAAACAAGGATAGCCGTCGCCAATATACTACGGCGGCCGGCTGGCCGGCAGTGGCCGTGAATGATTACAATAATATTCCCGAACCCAGGATTCAACATTGGGGAGCTGGATTAAAAAGCATTATCAACAGCAAATCACCTTCCTTCGATTACGATTGGTCAAATGTGATTCAATCGGCCAGTATTCCAACCGTTAGCCATGAGATAGGTCAGTGGTGCGTGTATCCTGATTTCAAAGAGATCAAACAATACACGGGAGTACTTCAGGCGAAGAATTTTGAGATCTTTCAAAACACGTTAGCGCGAAATGGAATGGCACACTTAGCGGATAGCTTTTTGCTTGCTTCGGGAAAGCTTCAGGTCCTTTGTTATAAGGCCGACATTGAAGCCGCCTTAAGAACAAAAAACTTTGGAGGATTTCAGTTACTTGATCTCCATGATTTTCCGGGTCAGGGTTCTGCAATTGTCGGAGTGCTGAGTCCATTCTGGACGGAGAAAGGATATGTCACAGGCGCAGAGTACAGCCAGTTCAGCAATGCCGTCGTCCCGCTGGCCCGTTTTCGTAAAATGATTTATCTCAATAATGAGACACTTGTTGTGCCTGTTGAAGTGGCCAATTTCAGTGGCCGTCCTATAGCAGGCGAGTCTGCGACGTGGACAATAACAGACTGCTTTAACAAAGAGCTCTTTCGCGGAAGTTTTCGCACTTCAACGCTTGGGGTAGGCAATGGGGTACAATTGGGTACAATTGAGCAGGCTCTTGAGCAGGTAGCAAAGGAATCAAAACTTACGGTAACAGTGGCTCTGGGCCGATACAAAAATAGCTGGGATATTTTTGTGTATCCTGCGCAGCTTCCAGCAAAAGACAAGGACATTATTGTTACGGATCATCTCGATGCAGTGACAACTAAAAAATTGATGGATGGCGGTAAGGTATTGCTATCGTTGCGAAAGGGAACACTCAAACCAAACCATGGTGGTAGTATTGCTGTTGGTTTCTCCAGTATTTTCTGGAACACTGCGTGGACCAACGGGCAACCTCCCCACACGCTGGGAATATTATGCAACCCACACCATCCCGCGCTTTCGAAATTTCCAACACAGTTTCATAGCAATTGGCAGTGGTGGGATGGCATGGCTCACGGTCAGGTGATCATACTTGATTCGATCGACAAGAATATCAAGCCTATCGTCCGTGTTATCGATGACTGGGTCACGGCCAGACCACTCGGGCTGGTGATGGAATGCTCCGTTGGTAAAGGCAAGCTAATCATTTCCGGAATAGACCTGGTCACCAATGTTGAGCAGCGACCCGAGGCTAGACAACTTTTATATAGTTTAACGGACTATATGAGAAGTGAAAAGTTTCAACCGGTTGTTTCAGTTCCTGTGAAGCGGATAACTGATCTCACCCAGTAATAAGTCCAACTACATCTGAGCTCGGTTAATCATTCAATCGCTCATACTTGCTGGCAGGAATGGCTGGCTATTGGTTAATTCACCACCATCGGTTTGCGTGCCATGCTTAGATGTTGGCGCGCGCCGAAGTGATTGATGTCATGGCGAAGTACCGTTTCAAAATTCTCAATTGCCTCATCCATTCGTCCGTTGTTCAGGCCCATGCACCCTAAGCCGATCAGGTAGTGACAATGGTTTGTATTCCGCTGATCGAGGTCTTGCTCAAACACCAGGAGGTCGGGCAACGATACCGCGAAGTAGTCAATCTTGATCTTGTCATGGAGATGTGTTGTGCCGAACTCAATGAGTCGATTAAAGATTGCGTCTGCTTTTTCATTGTCACCAAGTTTCTTCCACGCCAGGCCCTGATAGAAAATCTTATCGGGTTGCTGATCGTTATAGTAGATCGCCTGAAGCGGCTCGGTTGAGCCAGTGGCCGCTGCAGCAAACAGCCTGGTAGCAGCGACTACATCTCCCATACTTTCATACGCACAACCCTTTAAGTAGTGGATGTCGTTTTCCTGTGTACCAAACAGTTTTCCCTCTCCAAGATTGATAGGGTAAGTTTCTGCCCTGGATAATAATTCAATCGCTTCGTCGTACTGTTGATCCGCCAAAGCCAGTTTTGCCAATTCAATATGTGCGATCAGGTGTTGTCCAACGACTTTCCCTTCACCGCCCTCCCATGGGTGAAAGTTTCTCTGACTTAACAGTTCGGCAGCTACCTGATGCTTACCAAGATGGTTGCACAACGTAATTCGCTCCAGATATAGGTCGTCCCGGTCGAGCGTCAGATCGAGATGGGCTTCCAGCAATGCAAGCCTCTCGTGATGTTCCTTATTAAGCTTCTTATACAACTGGTCCAGTTCCATTAATACCCGGGCATCGGTAGGATCCAGCTCAAAGGCTTTCTTCAAAGACGTCAACGCCTTAATCTGCTCGTGCTGTTTGTTGTGATATGCCAGCGCCAGATTTCTATGAACTGTTGCAAAGTCGCTGTCAATGGCCACAGATTTTTCCCAGCAGATAATTGCATCAGCAGCCTGACGGTTAGCATACCAGAAATTTCCAAGATAGTAATACGCTTTAGCGCCGCTGCTGTTAAGTGAAATGGCTGCCTCCAAAACGTTCACATCTTCGATGCGATTGGGGAAGCAATAGTCCGGGCGTCGCTGCTCAGCTTTCTTAAAATGAGAGAGGGCATTTTCCTTCTGACCTTGCTGAAGCTCAAAGTATCCTGTGTAATATTCAATCAGTGGGTAGTCCGAACCGCATTCGCTGCTCGCCATTTCCAAAAGGAGAATTGCTTCCACGTATAACCCAGCGTGTGCATAGTCGAAAGCATATTCGATATAGGTTTCTTTGTTTCCATGCAGAAGCTTAACCAGGTATGCCTTTGCATCCACTGATTCCTTCAAGTGTTGCGTTTCGGCAAGCACCAGGTATTTTTCAAAGAGGCAGCCAACACTGAATCTGTCGAGCTCGATAGATTCTGATATCAATTTCAACGCGTCTTCAAATCTCCCGAGCTTTCTCAGTGCACAAACCTTGAGGTGCCGTGCCGTTTGGTTGACGTAATTGCGATTGAGCGATTTAGAAACATGCATCAATGCTTGTTGGATGTTATTTCGTCTCATTTCTATCCGGGCGAGATAGAGAAATGCAACATCCTGCCAGGCAGCGTTCCAGGTTGTTTTATAAAACAACTCGAACGCCTGATCATAGTCATTCAACATGAACGCCGTCATTCCACAATTGAATATGGACTCGGCATCGTACGGATTCGAATTCCGCCTGATGAGTGTAGTAACAGCAGTAACGAAATATTGCTTCGCTTTCCGGAATTTTCCGCGCTTAAGATACCATAGTCCTAAGGCATTATTATTCCTTGCATCAGATGGCTCGCGCCTGAGTGCTTCTTCATAATAGTCGATCGCCCTGTAAGTAGCATGGCGATATTGTTCAATGTGCAACCCGGTGAGAAAGAGTTCTTCAATGTTTTCGATTTCGCGGGGATCTCTTACTGCTTCAGCTGCCTTTGGAATTTCCTTGTTTCCCGTGGATTCCGGTTGGTACCTCACGATTTCTGTTCCGTTGCTTTCAACAAGTACAGCGCATATATCTTCCGGCCGGTACTGTATCTCCATCGAAAATAATTTATGAACTGGTGTTAGCGGGTCGATCGTGAACTCCTCCGACCATAATATCTGATCGCGGTGCCTTAGCGTAGCTTTCGCGTTGTATTTTTTCGTGACATAAAATTTCATTTGAATCTCCTCGCCAGCAAATTCAACATTGATCATTCCATGTTTCGTTGCATTCTTTACCACACCCAACTCACTGTACGGCATGAAGTATTGCGTAAACGTTCGTTCCTCAAACGGCTGGATCCATGAAAAGTCCGGTTGATTGTCCGTAAACACTCCGGTCATCAATTCTACATATGGACCATCTTCGTCTGTAAGATTTCTATCCCACGCATAACCAAACTCCCCATTGCCCCAGGTCCATTGTTTTTTGCCTGGAGAGATGTGATGATTTGCGACATGAAGCAGTCCACCTTTCGTGTCATGTTCATAGCCACCCATAAAATCATACTTTGATTTGATAGCCATGTACGACGTAGGCACTGGAATGTTTTTATAACGGGATATGTCTACTCCTGCTGAATAGTCTACTTTGTAGTAAGTAGATTTAGCAATTGGAAATTCCGATACTGCACGCTTGCCATGATCGAAGACAGCATTTACGTCAGGCGGAAACACAGACTGATAGTGTTCATTTACCTTAACTGCAGGATTAGCCCACCAGAGAAAAGTTTGAGCAAAGGGCGTCCGGTTGAATAGCTTGGCATTGATTTCAAGATAGGCCGCATCCGGATATAACCTGAAACCTGCCATACCTTTCGTTCTGAACATGCGCTCGACTTCGCTTACCCATACCGTTGTACTTCCGTCAACGTGATTTTCAATGGACCACTCTATGGGATCAAACGTGCTGGGGCGGTGATGCTGCGGCCAGTTAAATTCTATACCTCCGGAGATCCAGGGACCCGTCAATCCTACTAATGCAGGCTTAATAACCTGGTTATAGTAGACGAAGTGTCGCTGCCTTAATTTGTCATAGGCCATTTGAATTCTCCCACCGAGCTCAGGAAGAATCATGATTTTCAAATACTCATTTTCGAGAAATACGGCCTGGTAGATCTTGTCGGTTTTAGTGTCGGATATTTTCTCAACGACCGGGTGAGGATATACAGTTCCGCTGCTTCCCTGATAAACACGCGTTTCAAGAAACATTGGATTTTTTTCCGGTCTGCCGATTTCGTATGTCGGTATGCTAATGCTTTCTTCCCAGGCCTCGACACGAGAATAGATTTTCATCGAAAACGGTAGTTGTGTGTACAAAAGTATTGTCCAAAAGAGCTAGTATTGATGGACTAAATTTTTGTTTTAATAGATAATCTTATTGTTTCGCTCCCATGCATACCACTCGTAAAAGAGAAGGTTTTGAAGGGCAAAGGGCTATTGTCCTACCGAAGAAAGTAATTGAAGTGTGCGCAAATACTGCACCTGTCAATTCGCTGTTCGTTACTGACATTGGCTTTTATCCCAATGCTGCATTTCATTATCGCGAACGACCTGGCGGAATCGCGCAAAACATTCTGATCTATTGTGTTGATGGAAAAGGATGGCTTGAGCTTCCTTCAGGGAAATATAAAATGAACCCCAATGAGTTCTTAATTATTCCGGCGGACATGCCTCATAAGTATGGCGCCGACGAAAAGACTCCCTGGAGTATTTATTGGGCCCACTTCAAAGGTATCCAGGCACTCTATTTTGTTAATATTCTTTCCAGGCAAA
Source organism: Chryseolinea sp. (assembly GCA_049840655.1). Lineage (GTDB taxonomy): Bacteria > Bacteroidota > Bacteroidia > Cytophagales > Cyclobacteriaceae > Chryseolinea. The sequence continues at coordinate 36,349 of JASGJX010000043.1, read as the reverse complement.
ACAAGGATTTTGTTATGTACTGTCCTTTTCTGGAAGAGAGGATTCGGGTTTTTGATTCTATCTACAAAGCTTTGGAGTCAGGATATAGCATCGACAACCTAAATTTTGCGAGCATGGCATTTACTTATTTTCTGGCGTTGCTAAGCTACTCTGATAAGTTCACAACTTCGCACCGTTCTTCTGAGAAGGATGCCGTTGATCTGTCAATTGAGTATATGCAGAATCACCTGGAGAAGTCGCTGATGTTGGAAAGCATTGCATCATCAGTTAATCTATCTGTGTCGCAGTACTCAAGCACGTTCAGAAAACGAACAGGCTACTCTCCGATAGAATACTTCAACCATTTGAAGGTACAGCACGCCTGCCAGTATTTGCAATTCACAACATTGAGAATCAGCGAGATATCACTGAAGCTCGGAATTGACGACGCCTATTACTTTTCGCGCATGTTCACAAAAGTCATGGGTATGTCTCCTCTTGAATACCGCAACAAGAAGCATTAAACGGCCGTATCGCTATCGTAAAAAAATCCAGTTTTATAATTCAATTCTCCATCAATCGTTTGTGTTTATGGATGATTTTTGTGATGATGATTTACGATTGGAAAAAGTAGGTCGCGATGGCGATAAGGAAGAACATATTCATATCACTGATTAGTCTCATCGCCGCTTTTGGCGGTCTTCTTTTCGGTTTTGATATAGCAATCTTTTCCGGTACCATTCCATTCATTCAACCTTACTATCAATTAACAGAAGCACAACTGGGTTGGACAGGAAGTTCACTATATATAGGATGCATCATCGGTACGTTGGTGACGGGCTACATCTCCGACAGGTTCGGACGTAAAATACCTCTCGTTATTGCTGCAGCGATTTTTATGTTTTCGTCCGTTCTCATGGGCTGGGCGTCGAGCTATGAGATGCTGGTATTCTGGAGAATCATTGCGGGTGTCGGTGTTGGCGCAGCTTCTATGCTTTCTCCATTGTACATCGCTGAAGTTAGTCCCGCTGCTGTACGTGGTAAAATGGTTTCCATCAATCAGCTCACCATTGTGCTGGGCATTTTGCTCGCTTATTTATCCAACTACTTATTAGCGGATGTTGATAACAACTGGAGGTGGATGTTTACCTCTGGCGCTGTCCCTGCGGTTCTGTTTTTTGGTTGTGTATTCCTTGTGCCTGAGAGCCCACGGTGGCTTCTCAGTAAAGGCAAACTGGAGCATGCCAGGCGTGTATTGTCAAAAATCTCTGGCGCTGGAGCTGTTGAGCCAGAGATCAGCAAAATGCAAAACGCTACACGACAAGTACAGGGTACGTTGTCCGATCTTTTCCACCCCAGCGTCATCTTTGTGGTTGCGCTGGGAATTACCATTGGCATCTTTCAACAGATCTCCGGGGCAAATGCAATCTTTTTCTACGCGCCGATCATTTTCGATAAAGCCGGAATGAATGTGAAAGACCAACTCTTTCAGCAAATCATGATCGGGGTCATCAACTTTACTTTCACATTGGTGGCTATGCAATTGGTAGATAGAGTAGGCAGAAAAAAATTGATGCTGGCCGGATCTTCCTTAATGGCATTCTGGTTGTTGATGGTTGGCGTATGTTACTATTATAGCCTGTTCGATGGATATCTGCTTACATTTTTTGTGCTCGCTTTTATCGCCACCTATGCGACAACACTCGCACCGGTGACATGGGTATTGATATCAGAAATCTTCCCCACAAAGATTCGCGGCAAGGCCATTTCGCTGGCAACGTGTATGCTGTGGGTGGCGTGTTTTTCACTCGCCTATGGATTTCCCATTCTGATTGAACGGCTCGCAGCTCCGCAGACATTCTTTCTTTTCTCGGCCATATGCTTTCTGTATTTCCTTATACTTTGGAAGTATGCACCGGAGACAAAAGGAAAGACTTTAGAACAATTTGAACTGGAGATAATCACACACTAGCCCTGAAGGAATTGCGCATGATACAACAGGAATACTTTGGAGCAGTTCGTGATCAGGCAGTAATGCTTTACGCTCTTTCGGCGGGTGGAATCGTGGTGAAAGTCATGGACTACGGTGCTACTATTGTGGCGATAGAAGTTCCTGACAAAAATTCACAAACGCAGAATATTGTGGCTGGCCTTTCCAGCTTGGCGGAGTATCTGAAACCTCATCCTTATCTGGGAGTGATTGTGGGTCGCTATGCAAACCGGATTGCATTCGGCAAGTTCTTAATGGATGGAAAAACTTATCAGCTTCCCATAAACGATCCTCCGAACCACCTGCATGGCGGCGACGGAGGATTCCATACGAAAGTATGGCAGACCAAATGGACTCGTACAGCGGATGATGAATGTGCGTTATCGTTGGCATACTTGTCCCCGGACATGGAAGAAGGGTATCCTGGAAACCTTGACGTTTCAGTAATCTATAAGGTGAATTTCAATGAGCTTCAGATCCACTATCAGGTAAGCACGGATAAGCCAACGCCTGTAAATCTTACGAGCCATCCTTACTTCAATTTATCCGGGTTTACCGAACCAACGATCAGAAATCATGAACTGCAGATCAATGGTGAACACTTCGCAGAAAAGAACAACAACAATATCCCAACGGGCAGGTTACTCCATTGCGATCGCACACCACATGACTTTCGTCGGAGTAAGAAAATAGGAACGCATTTGGAAGAGCTAACGGATGATAAGGGATATGATCACAACTACGTAATCGACAACTATGGTGCTGGTGTGAGACTAGTTGCAATATTGACGCATCGGCCATCAGGAAGGACACTGGAGGTTCTCAGTGACAGGCCGGGACTTCAGGTTTATACGGCTAATTTTTGGGACAGCTCGATAACAGGTTCTCAGGGAATGAGCTACGGACAGCATGCAGCCGTAGCGTTGGAAACGCAGCACTATCCGGATTCTCCAAACCATGATAATTTTCCTGCTACAATCGTCAAACCAGGCGAGCATTGGCGATCACAAACAATCTATCGGTTCTTAACTGACTAGCTTCTTAAGCCGGTGTTGCGGCGTGCCTGACGACGGTGAAATAAAGAGAATACAAATAGGTAATTAATGAGAATAGGTTGGATAAACAGTGGGGTTATGAATCGGTTTTCTTTTGCAGCAGTACTATCAACCTTGTTTTTTTGCCTGGCATGCTCAGAAAGTCGCGTTGACTTCAACACGGAAGTAAAACCGATTCTGAATAAACGATGCATTAGTTGTCATGGAGGTGTTAAGCAAAGCGGCGGGTTTAGCGTTCTCTTCAGAGAGGAAGCATTAGATAGCACCGAGTCAGGAGCGGTTGGTGTTGTACCCGGAGATCCTGCTAAAAGCGAAATGATCAGAAGATTGACTCTTACTGATCCTGAAGAGCGAATGCCGTATAAGGAAGAAAAACTGAGCGATGCTGAGATTGATATTCTTACCAGATGGGTAGCGCAGGGCGCAGAATGGGGAAAGCACTGGGCATACGTCAGTCCAAAAGAAAGCGCGGAACTCAGCAGCTCAACATTGCTATCCAGTCTTGACAGCAAGGAGTCATGGGGAAATAATGAAATTGATCATTTCGTTTTGGAGAAACTTCGAAGTGTGAAGATGGAGCCATCGCCGGAAGCCGGTAAAGCCACGCTTCTTCGCAGGTTGTATTTTGACTTAATTGGAATTCCACCCACAGAAGCAGAAACAAATAAGTTCATAACCAATTCTGATCCCAGAGCCTATGAGCAGGTTGTCGATAACCTTCTCTCCTCTCCAGCCTACGGCGAAAAATGGGCTTCGTGGTGGTTGGACCTGGCGCGCTATTCCGATACAAAAGGTTATGAACGCGACGCCGGACGATCCATTTGGCGATACCGAGACTGGGTGATCAAGTCGTTTAATGCTGACCTGCCGTTTGATCAATTCACCATCCAACAACTTGCCGGCGATCTCTTACCCAATCCAACAGACGAGCAGCTCATCGCTACCGCATTCCATCGGAATACCATGAACAACGATGAGGGTGGGACTGAAGATGAGGAATTCAGAGTTGCAGCCACCATGGATCGTGTAAACACAACCTGGGAAGTTTGGCAAAGCACAACACTTGCCTGTGTGCAGTGTCACAGTCATCCATACGATCCCTTTGTTCATGAAGACTATTATAGTTCTCTCGCCTTTTTCAATAATTCACGCGATGAGGACACTCAAGGGGAACATCCCAATCTTAGGACATTTACAGAAGCTGCTGACCAGGCGAAACTTCAACAGATTGAAAGCTGGATCAGAACAACTGCAGGAGAAGAGCAATCGCATGAGATGGTTTCTTTTCTGAAGACTTTTGAACCGAAGTACCATCCTCATGACTTTGATGAGTTTAAGAACAGCGAGCTGAATGATACCAAGTGGCTCGGCTTTCGGAATTTCAGCAGCGCCCGGTTAAAGAATGTTGACCTGAGCAATAAAGCCAACCTGGTATTTGAGTATTGGGCTGACAACAAGAATGGTCTCCTTGACATTCGTGCGGATAAGGTGGATGGAAAGGTACTGGCTTCAAATGTTAAACTAAACGGGCGCGGTGTGGTGCGCGTGCCACTACAACCGATCGATGGAACGCATGATCTTTACTTTGTTTACAAGAATCCAACGGGGAGCCTGGACAAATACTCCGTTAATGTCGTTTGGGTTGCTTTCAGGAATGCGTTTCCTGATGGCGCTGATACAAATAACAAGAAGGCGTTGTTTGATGAACTACTCAATGCTAAAGCGGACGTAACGCCCGTCATGATCGAGAACAAGGGAGACAGGATGCGAAAGTCGTTCATGTTTGAGCGGGGCAATTGGCTCGTGCATGGAAAGAGCGTAAATCCGGGAGTGCCCGCTACGCTTAACGCCTTTCCAAAGGACGCTCCAGCAAACCGGTTAGGACTCGCGCAGTGGATTGTGAGTGAAGAAAATCCATTAACGGCCCGAACAATTGTCAATCGTTTTTGGGAGCAGATCTTTGGTTATGGCCTGGTAGAAACACTGGAGGATTTCGGAACACAGGGTGCACTGCCCTCGCACCCGGAATTACTGGACTGGCTTGCACTGCGCTTCATGAGGACGAATCAATGGAGCATGAAAAAAACAATCAGGGATATTGTGATGTCTTCAACCTATAGACAGGATTCAAAGATTACGGATCAGTTGCTGGCCCGTGATCCGGGCAACCGCCTGCTTGCGCGTGGCCCGAGGGTTAGGTTGTCTGCCGAACAAGTGAGAGATCAGGCGCTGGCAGTGAGCGGTCTGCTGAGTCACAAGATGTATGGCAAAAGTGTAATGCCGTTTCAGCCTGAAGGCGTATGGAGTACAGTATACAACGGTGAGACCTGGAAAACGAGCACGGGCGAGGACCAGTATCGGAGAGGCGTGTATACGTATACCAAGCGAACGAGTCCGTATCCGTTAAGTATCACATTCGACGGCTCCAGTCGTGAAGTGTGTCTGAGCAGACGCATAAGAACCAATACGCCTTTGCAGGCTTTGGTCACGCTGAACGATCCAGTCTTCATTGAATGTGCCAGGGCGTTAGCTAAAAATCTGTCTGGAATTGACGGAGACGTCAGGAATAAAATCGAAAGAGGATACTTCCTTTCTACATCACGTAATATCTCCGAAGAAAAGTATCAGGCGCTGCATGGGTTGTACGAAGAAGGACTCAGGGCATATACAAAGGATAAAGAAGCATTGAAGAAAATTACCAACGATTCCACTACGCCATCAGTTGAATTGGGCGCACTGATTTTGGTTTCGAATGCTATGTTTAATCTGGACGAAGTTTTGACAAAGGAGTAATCATGGAACAGCATATAGAGAACCTTAAGAATATTTCGAGGCGACATTTTCTGCTGGAAAGTGGAGCGGGCCTCGGGGCCATTGCGTTGGCCGGATTATTTGGCGGATGCAACGGTGGGCCCACTGGCCGAACGCCTGAGCTGGTGGCGGATCCCATGGCACCCAGAACGCCACACTTTCCGGGAAAGGCGAAGCGAGTGATCTACCTGCACATGGCTGGAGCTCCCTCTCAGCTGGAATTGTTTGATTACAAACCGGAGCTTCAAAAGCTCAACAACCAATTCTGTCCGCCATCGTTGCTCGCCGGTAAGCGATTTGCATTCATACGCGGAACTCCCCGCATGCTTGGACCGCAGGCAGACTTTGAACAGCATGGCCAGGCAGGATCGTGGGTGTCGGATCACCTCCCCCACTTCGCGAAAATTTCTGACGAGGTCTCCTTTTTGAAGGGTGTATACACTGATCAGTTTAACCATGCGCCCGCACAACTCTTTGTTCAAACCGGATCGCCCCGTTTGGGACGACCCAGTATTGGTTCATGGGTAACCTATGGATTAGGTTCGGAAAACAACAACCTTCCCGGCTTCGTCGTGTTAACGTCTGGGGGAAAAACACCGGATGCAGGTAAGAGTGTTTGGGGTAGTGGATTCCTGCCGTCAATCTATCAGGGTGTTCAATGCAGATCGGAAGGAGATCCTGTACTTTACCTAAGTGATCCCGATGGAATCAACCGGGATCTGAAAGGTAAGGTCATTGAGACTATCAATCAGGTGAACCACGCGCACTACAAGGAGCTGCAGGATCCTGAAACGCTAACGCGAATTGCGCAGTATGAGATGGCATATCGCATGCAGGTGTCCGTTCCTGATGTGATGAATATTAATTCAGAGCCTGAATACATTCACGAGTTGTACGGTACTACTCCCGGAAAAGCATCCTTCGCCAATAATTGTTTGCTTGCGCGCAAATTGGTTGAGAAAGGCGTTCGTTATGTGCAGCTCTTTGATTGGGGCTGGGACACACACGGCACTGACGCAGATCTGTCGATTGATATTGGCTTGAGAAACAAGTGCCGGGAAATTGATCGTCCGATGACTGCTTTGATCATGGACTTGAAGCAGCGCGGCCTGCTGGAAGAGACGCTCGTTGTTTGGGGTGGTGAATTTGGGCGTACCCCAATGCAGGAGAACAGAGGTAACAAGGACAATCCGTTTCTGGGTCGCGATCATCATGTTGAAGCATTTACCATGTGGATGGCCGGTGGTGGTATCAGGCAGGGAACAACCTGGGGAGAAACGGATCCCATCGGATATTATCCAATCAATGGAAAAGTTTCCGTACATGATGTGCAGGCAACAATCCTAAACCAACTCGGATTAAATCACGAAGCGCTCACCTATACATTCCAGGGAAGACCCTTTCGCCTGACTGATGTTTCGGGACAGGCTATCGGGGAAATCATATCTTGATAGGTAAATCCTATCTTGATAGCTAATTCATTTTTATGAACAGAAGAGATTTTATACAAGTTGGATCAGCGGCTGGTTCAGCACTCATGTTAAACAACATTCATGCTCAGGCAGCGTCAGCCAACGTTGAGGCGGCGCCAGGGTACCAACTTCTGATCTTTGCAACCAACTGGGGATACCAGGGCGATTGGGAAGCCTTTTGTACGAAGATCAAGCGAGATGGTTATGACGGTGCAGAGATATGGCTGCCAGACGAAAAATCAAGAGCTGAATGTTTTGATACGTTCCGAAGGCACAACCTGAAATTTGGATTATTGATCGGAAGTGGTGAACCATCGTTCGAAAAACACTTTGCACAATACAGTCAAAGTTTAGCAGCTGCTGCTCAGGCTAAGCCGGTTTATATCAACTCACATTCCGGAAAAGACTTTTTTCCTTTTGAAGAGAACAAATCCTTTGTCGAACTCACCATAAAAGTTTCGAAAGAAAGCGGCGTTCCTGTTTATCACGAAACACATCGCAGCCGGATATTATATTCCGCTCCTGTGGCAAAGCGATTCATTGAAACTTATCCTGAGATACAACTGACGCTTGATATTTCTCACTGGTGCAACGTGCATGAATCTTTATTGGCAGATCAGGTTTCAACGGTTGCGCTGGCGCTCGAAAAAGCGGGTCATGTTCATGCACGGGTGGGTCACCCCGAAGGTCCACAGGTGAATGATCCGCGGGCGCCCGAATGGAAGAATGCTGTTGATGCACATTTCGCATGGTGGGATAAGATCGTCGAGAGAAAAAACGCGAAGGTAAGCTCATGACATTCCTCACCGAGTTCGGCCCACTGGACTACATGCCTTCATTGCCGTATACCAGACAGCCAGTGGCCAACCAGGATGAGATTAATGTCTATATGTTAAAAACGTTAAGGGCACGGTACGCCTAGTGTATGGATGTTTTAGAATCGATCATCGGTAAATTTCATCCCCTGATTGTGCATTTGCCAATTGGCATTTTGCTGCTGGCGTTTGTATTCGAACTGTTAGTCTGGCTAAGAGGCGTGACACAGTTGCGATTTGCCGTTGATGTTTCATTATTGATTGGTGCGTTGTCGGCAATTGTATCCTGTGTAACAGGTTATTTCCTCGGCAGTGAAGGAGGGTACCCCGGAAAGCTCCTAACCCAACATCAATACCTTGGGATCGCTACTGCAGCGCTAACCGTGTTGCTGTTTCTGGCGCGGAGAATTTCCTTGGTTAAGCGAAGTGATCGCAGGTATCTAGGTGTCGTATTGTTTGCCCCTGTAATTATTCTGCTGGCGCTGACGGGACATGCGGGAGGTTCATTAACTCATGGCGAAGAATTCCTCTCGTTTACAGGAGGCGATTTGATGGATGAGACCAGTCCCGTAAAAACCATTGCCAACATTGACGAAGCAATATTATTCCGGGAAGTCATTCAGCCGATCCTTCAGGCCAGGTGTTATTCCTGCCATAGTTCGAGAAAGCAAAAAGGCGACCTGAGATTAGACAGTTTTGAATTCGTAATGCGCGGCGGGAAGCACGGTGAGATAATTGTTGATGGACTCCCGGACTCCAGTTTGCTGTATACTTCATTAATGCTTGCCCTGGAAGATGATCGGCACATGCCACCAAAAGAAAAGCCGCAGCTAAGCTCCACTGAAATTGCCATCCTTCAGAAATGGATTGAAGAAGGGCCTGACACGAGTAAAAAGGTGAAGGATCTGAGTGATTCAAAGAAAATGAAGTCTTATGTCACAGCACTTCAAACACGTCCCACTGAACATTGGGTTCCGCAAGCCGAAGTTAGTGCAGCAGATGCGAGCGCTGTAAGTATGCTTAAGTCACGGGGAGTGATTGTTCTGCCAGTCGCTCAGGAGAGTAACTACATCTCAATTAATTTTATTAACAAACCTCAGGTGAGTGATGATGACCTGGAATTGTTGGGTAAACTGGCTGATCAATTGATCTGGCTTAGCCTGGAGGGCACTTCGGTTACAGACGCTCACCTTCAAAAAGTATCCGCGCTGAAAAATCTGAGGGTGCTTGCACTTAACAATACAATGGTCACCGGCGAAGGTCTGAAAGCAATCGCGAAACTTCCCGCGATTCAAATTCTCAATGTGGTGAATACACCGATAACGGATGAAGCACTGCAGTCGCTGGCCACGGCTGAAACGATGACAAAGATTTTCGTCTATCGAACTAAAGCTTCTAAAAGTGGAATTCAGGCCTATCACAAGTTGAAGCCAAACGTTGTAATTGACACCGGTGGTTATGTATTGCCTAAGCTGACCTCAGACACAACCGTTTACAGGAGGAAGGTTTAAGATATCCGAATCGTTGGTTTTTACCGTCCGCGTTTTTTACAAAGGCTGGACAATTATATTCTTTTGGCCACTGCGCTTCTGCAGTCGATGGACTGGAAATAGTCCTTTCTAATTCCTATTCGACGTTTCGTCTCGCTTCAAATTTTTGACGCCGGAAAATAATCCAGTTTTTACGGTGTTTAGTCCATTTAAGGATGCAATCGTTTCCGCGACCTTCGATTACAAATCACCTACTACAATATGGAAGACGACTACAAATCACTGACAAAATTCTTGATGGCAATTTTGTGTGTGCTGATGGCCATGCCGTCGATCGCACAAACCAGATTATCAGGTAACGTAAAGACAACGCAGGGTGACCCCCTTCCCGGCGTAAACGTCATTGTGAAGGGGACTGCGCAAGGCACGACTACTGACGCACAAGGCAAATTTCAGCTTGACGTAAATCAAGCTGATGCTGTACTTACCTTCAGTTTTATAGGTTACAAGAATCAGGAGATCACGGTCGGCAATCGCACCACGTTGGATGTATCACTCGAAGAAGATGTTCAAAGTCTTGATGAGGTAGTTGTAGTTGGGTACGGTACCGTTAAGAAGAGTGACCTCACGGGTTCTGTTTCTTCCGTTAAGAGCGATGCTTTCAAAGATATGCCCGTCACTTCAGTCGAGCAGGGTCTCCAGGCAAGGGCTCCCGGCGTTCAGGTCACGCAGAGTTCATCAGCACCGGGCGGAGGCTTGTCGGTTCGGGTTCGTGGTGCAAACTCTTTGATCAGCGGAAGTGAACCGCTCTACGTCATTGATGGCTTGCCCATTTATCCCGACAACGCCAGCTATGGCACAGGAGGCGATCGTCAGGCGAAGAATGCACTCGCTTCATTAAACCCCGCCGACATCGAATCAATTGAAGTATTGAAGGACGCATCAGCCACATCGATCTATGGATCTCGCGGTGCAAACGGCGTTGTGCTCGTAACAACAAGACGTGGTAAAGAAGGACAGGCGAATGTGAACTTCGAGAGCTCTATTTCTTCACAGGAGATCTCTCACAACATTGATATGATGCCAGCCTCTGATTTTGCAAGATATCTGAATACCCTGGATGTTAGCCAGGGTGGAAGTCCACGCTACTCAGACAGTCAGATTGCTGCATTTGGAGCGGGTACCAACTGGATGAAGGAGATCACACGAACAGGAACCATATGGAATAATCAGCTTTCTATTTCCGGCGGCAATGCCAATGCGAAGTATGCCGTATCTGGTAATTATATGGACAACGAGGGTCTCATCATCAATACAGATTTCAAGCGATACGGACTTCGGCTGAACCTCGACAATAACCTTTTCAACGGTAAGGCTACACTGAGCAATAGCTGGTCGTATGCACGGACAACTTCGACGAACGTCCCAACTGACCGTGGTGGTCCCGGCGGCATCATCATAACGGCGTTGGGCCTGGATCCAACTGTGCCCGTGTACGATGACAATGGAAACTACAACTATCCATTGTACGATGGACGCTTCACGATCAATCCGGTGGCAGAAGCGAAAGAAGGTGTAGACAAAGATGCTACGAACCGTTTTTTTGGAACAACGGCTTTGACCATAGACATCTTCAAAGACCTGAAATTCAGAACGAGCCTTGGACTGGACATTCTCAACGCAACAAGAAACACCTTCTACAACAACATGACCCGGCTCGGTCGTCAGAATGGAAGAGAGCTGCAACGGTTCGACAGAAACCTCATCAACATATTGAACGAAAACATTCTGACCTATTCAAAAACGCTCGGTGGTGGTCATAAGTTGGAAGTAACCCTCGGTTATACTACGCAGCAGGAAAATAACCAGTCTGCTTCCCAGGCGATTCGCGGCCTGGACTCTGATGACTTTGAGTCCCTCAATTTTCAAAACGGAACATTGCCGCAGATTGGATCGTCATCCCGCATAGAATGGGGACTGCGCTCATACCTCGGACGTATAAACTATAATTATCGCGATCGTTACCTGCTCACGGTTACAGCCCGTCGTGATGGGTCAACCAAGTTTGGACCCAATAATAAGTGGGCCACGTTTCCATCGGCCGCATTTGGATGGCGCGTCGTGAACGAGCGCTTTTTTGATGCCGCAGGTTTGTCACGCATCTTTGATGACCTTAAGATCCGTGCGAGCTACGGGATAACTGGTAACTCACAGATACCCGCGTATCAATCAACATCTGATCTTAGCCCGCGCAATTACGTGTTCAACGGCGTGCTCGTTTCCGGATACGCTGCTACGCGCATGCCAAATGCAGACTTGAAATGGGAACAAACCCGCATGTTCAATGTTGGGATGGACATGGGCTTCCTCAACAACCGACTGAGTGTTACGGTCGATTACTTTAACAACCTCACGAGTGACTTGCTGTTGTATGTTGCCATTCCTCAAAGCACTGGCTTCGGAACGTTGCTGAAAAACACAGGTTCTTTGAGTAACAAAGGCGTTGAACTTTCGGTGGATGCTAAGGTGATCAGCAAAGCGGACTTTAGCTGGGACATCAATGGAAACATTTCTATTCTTAGAAACAGAATCGAAGATCTGGGTGAAAGTGCTCCCTTCTTTGCGTCCAGCACCAGTGGTCACCTGGGCGTAGATGGAAGCTGGGTCGAAGCGGGAAATGCGATTGGTGTTTGGAAAGGTTACAAGTTCCTTGGCGTAAGTGAAAGTGGCAATCCGATATACGAAGACAAGAACAATGATGGATCATTTACTTCCGATGACTATTCTATCATGGGTGATCCGAATCCGAAGTATACCTGGGGCTTAAGCTCTACGGTGCGGTTTAAGGGTTTTGACTTTTCCGTGTTCCTGCGTGGTGTGCAGGGCAACGACGTACGCAACCTTCAGCAATCTGAAATTGGTGACGGCGCTCAGAAGATCAACGAGATTGCAAACATCCTTACAGATTCATGGACTCCACAACACACCAACGCTCCGCGTCCTGCCGTAGATGCAAAGCGTGATTTCGCCTCGTACAGAAGGTCTTCCTTCTTTATCGAAGACGGGTCGTTTATTCGCTTGCAGAACATCTCATTGGGCTACAAACTACCTGTGCCGAAATTTATTCGTCAGGCGCGTATCTATGTAAGTGCACAGAACCTATTCATCATCACCGACTACTCAGGATTTGATCCGGAGGTTAACAACCAGGGTCAAAACAACCTGAATCGCGGTGATGATTACGATGCTTATCCACGTGCGCGTTCTTTTACAGCTGGTCTTAACATTGGTTTTTGACGAATGTGTTGCGAATAACATTAAATGAAACTGACATGAAGAAGTTAATCAGAAACAAATATATCTTATACAGCATGACCACGCTGTTGCTGGTCGCCATGAGCTGCTCGGATCTTGAGGAGACACCGGATTATATTAATCCAAATACCTTTTATAAATCTGCGAATGAGCTGAAGCTTGGTGTGAACGCAATCTACGACGACCTCACTATGGGTAATTCCGACTGGTTCAACTATTACTACAACCGATATGTATTTGAATGCCTTGTCGGATTCCAGGTCGGATGGGAGAAACAACCTCTCCAGTATAACCTGGGTAACGTAACTGGTCAGGACGACGTGATCGAAGCATATTGGGGACAAAGCTATCGTTCAATCAACCGCGCGAATGAAATACTGGCTGTCGCGGAAACAATTGATGATCCGGCCAATCAGCTTCTCATTGAACGTCTCAAAGGTGAAGCACATTTTCTCCGTGCATTTTACTATTACGGTCTTCTGAGTTATTTCGACAATGCGCCACTCACGATTGAAGGCACGAAAGACCTGAGCAACCTCGCTTCAAATAGTGGAGGCACGCGCGCCATCATGGATCAGATCTACATTGACTGTGAAGCTGCAATTGCAGTGCTTCCCGAAGCGCACGTCGGCGCCGACCTTGGTCGCGCGAACAAGTGGGCGGCAAAAACATTGTTGATGAAAACCCAACTATGGGATGAGAAGTGGGCCGAGGCAAAAATAACTGCCGAAGACATCATTAATAACAGCGGGCTTACATTGTTCACCGACTTCAGCAACAACTTTGATACCGATCACGAAAACATGGGTGAACGAATTTTCGAAGGTCAGGTTTCCGCAAAAGCCAATGCCAACGAGTACAGCAATCACTCCGCTCACTTTAATCCTGAAGACCTTCCTACGGATGATGGTGGTGCAGGATGGAGCTGGCTTAGTGCAACGCAGGACTTCAGAGGCTCTTATGATGATTTCGACAAGCGTATAGAGGGTACGTTCGTTGAATCATATCCCACTGCCCGCACTCAGAAAAACTCTGCAGGCAAGTATCCGATCGTTCATTGGAGCAAAACCGCACCGTACAACCTTTCACGCTTCGGAGGTATTGTAGATCCAAATGCGGATCCTAATAATCCGGCGGCCCTTATTTTCGGAAAGGCATGGTCGGCCAAGATCACAGAGATGCGCGTCGGCGGCTCGTACACGACAACAGAAAAGAATACAATTTATTTCCGTTTAGCAGATGTGTTGCTTGGATATTCCGAAGCATGTAATGAAAGTCAAACTGGTGATGCTAAAATCGGCATCAACCTCGTTCGCGATCGCGCCGGTCTGACGCCGGTAGGTGCGCTGGGCAAAGATGCCATGCGCGACGCCATCGTTGCAGAACGTATGCATGAGTTTGTGTTCGAGCAGGTACTCTATCCTGAACTGCGACGTAAAAGTAAATTCGGCGGATCACCGGACTACCTTGGTGATTACATCAAACACTTTTCAACACTTTATAATGTTGGACGCACGCCTAAGGCAAAAGACTATGTGTTACCTATTCCGATGAAGGAGATACTGGGTAACAAAAACGTGAGTCAAAATCCGCAGTGGCAATAGGGCAAACTGCAGTTTAAATGGAAGGGCAGGCGAGTCGCTTGCCCTTCTTTGTTTTATCAGTCCTTCTTCGTTATCTGCGTTAAGACTTTTTCCTCCGGCTATTCTCTGAATTCCTTATCTTCAGAGGACAACGCCCTGAATGAAATCTGCTGTAGTCTTCTTTTGTTTCCTGTCCGCGACTATTACCACATGTGCACAGGACCTCGACCCACGCGCTTACATAAAAGCACCTGTGAAGGCTACTCTGATGATCGCAAACTATGCTCATTCCGAAGGTGGCGTCGTTACCGATCCGACGCTTCCCCTCGAAGATCTCAAAGCTACAGTCAACACCGCTACCGTGGGCGTAGCGCGAACCTTTGGCATCGCCGGGAGATCAGCTCAGGCACTCGTCGTGTTGCCGTATGGATGGGTCGATGCCTCTGCTCTCGTGAATGGTCAGCCACAAACTGCGAGTCGGAATGGACTGGCTGATATGCGCGTACGCTTGTCCGTTTTGTTACTTGGAGGTAAGACTGTGACCCTGGAAGAATATCCCAAAGACGCAACACGAACGATAATTGGAACAAGCATCACCGTCATCGCCCCTACTGGTCAATACTATTCAGACAAACTCATTAACCTGGGTACAAGGCGATGGTCGTTCAAACCTGAGGTGGCCCTTTCACAAAAGATCGGACAGCGGTGGTTGCTGGATGCCTACGCCGGCATTTGGTTCTTCACGAACAACAATACTTTCTATCCTGGATCTTCGCTGCGCACGCAGGATCCTATGGGCTCGTTTCAGGCGCATATCAGCTACACCTTGAAACCGCGAATGTGGTTTGCCGTCAACAGTACGTTCTATACAGGAGGTCAATCAACGGTAAATAAGATATTGAACGACGACCGGCAATCCAACGTTCGCCTTGGAGCAACGGCGTCGTTCCCGGCCGGCAAGAGGAGTGTGTTGAAGATTGCCTATAGCCGCGGCGCCGTGGTTCGAATTGGTTCGAATTTCAGTACCGTGTCCGTTGGTTTGACGACAACCTGGTTTAGTCGATAGCGTCAGAGAGCAAACTGGCCGATTATCATACATGCACCTGAGTCGGTCTTCTTAATGTTGCAGGCGGACGTTATATTTACCATCAGCCATTCAACGCCCCCTTTTTTTTGCACGTAAGGCGAGCGGCCTGAGTTATTGAGCCACACGCTGGCTACCAATAACTTGAAGAGGCCATTTTTTGATACGTCGCGTGTATCCGGGTCAGCTGAAATGGATATTGATTATAAACACCCAGGAGAAGGAGACGTTGGCGACATCCCTTTATTGACGGGATGCTCGTGGAGCAACGTATAGACACCCCGTTGATTTCCCCATAAAAACTTCCCGTGTTTAGCAACAAAAGGCATTTGGCGCGACCGGTCGCATTTGAAATGTAGAGGAACTTATGAGGTTATCAAATCTTTATTCAGGACATGTCGTGAGCAACGAAAAACTCACTCAGCTTGAATTGAAAGAAACTACACGCGGCATTTTTTCATTCGCCAATACTGTTAATGAGCGAATGCTTGACGTCATGTTTTTGTTCGGGATCTTTATCGCCTTTTTCTATGAGACCTGGATGCTAGCCTTTGTTGTAGGTGGATTGTGTCTGGTGTCATACTACGCGACTAAAAAGCTGCTCCCTGAGTCGGATCTGTATCAATACGTGCTGAGCAGTGTTTCGGCCATTTTCGCCGCGCAATTTATCTACCAAATGCACGGCATGGCCGAGATGCACTTTTGGGTATTCATCAGCTCAACAATTCTGATCATTTACCAGAACTGGAAACTTCAGTTGCCTCTGATAATCATCGTCATTATTCATCACGGCACGTTCGCCTACCTGCAGTATTCGGGTTACGATGGCATATACTTTACGCAGCTCGACTACATGGATCTGACTGCATTCTTCTTCCATGGCGTATTGGCAGCTTGCGTTTGTGCAGTCTCGGCATATTGGAGCTACGCAATTTACAGACGTACCATTCAGGATGCCGTGAATCTGAAGACGCAGATGTTGTTGAAGAAAGATCTCCAGCAGGCAAATGAAGAGCTCAGGACATCAGAAGAAGAGCTGCGCGCTTCACAGGAGGAACTTACTCTGATCAACGAGAACTTAAATGACCTGGTCAAGAAACGAACACTGGCTATCATCGATCAGAACAAAAAGCTCGTACATCATGCATATATCAATGCACATAAAGTAAGAAGCCCGCTCGCCCGCATTCAGGGACTTGTGAATTTACTTAGCTACGAGATGCTTCAGTTAAGCGACAACGCAAAGGAGATCCAACGCCTGCTCGAAGAATCTTCCACGGAGCTGGATGATATCCTGCGCGAGGTAAGAATTAACCTTGATAAAGCGGAATACAAGAATCTTTCAGAGGAATGAGAAAACATTAAGTTCACTCAGCGACCGTTCTCACGCTACACTGCGACCTCCCGTCTCGGTTGCACGTCCAGGGTAATGCCCATCACCATTCTCACCTCACTCCTCTCTCACACGGCAACTCAGGCTGACCATTGATGACCCGAAAGCAAGCGTACAGATCATTGGCAAATTCTGCTCATTAGCAAAAGCAGCGCAAAAATTCCTATTTTAGTAAAAGGCCCTCATAAGCCTGGCAGGCATGTCATTGCAAATAGCAATAGCATACTGCCGGCCTGCTACCTCCCACTTCATGTCAATGATGTTAAGCCACCATTCATATTTAGCTCTCCGTTGGTTAATGCTTATGCTGCCCGCTCATTCTATAGCTCCTCTCCTATGACCAAAACAAAAGCGCAGGAAAAAGGGAAAGCACCGGCAAAAGGGAAAGCCCCTCAGACAAAGAAGCTGACCCTTAAAGCGAAAGATGCCCTGTTGACGAAGGCACACACCCGGGCAATGGAAATGATGTTCGGAGACCGGGCGCTTGACAAAGTCAATGACTCGGTCGCCGCCGATGTGATGGGGTATGGTACCACACTGGAGGAAAAAATGATTGGTATCAGCGGCTTCCTGGAGTTGATTCGCCGGCAGCGAGAGCAGGGCGCCGGAATCGAGATTAAGCTTACACAACATCCAGTCTTTCGTCGGTTAAGTGCTGCTACGGATTCAGCGGTGATCGTTGAGGAGATCGACCTCGATCTTCTAATTGAAAAACAGCATTACAACCTGCATGTAAGGGTAACGACCATCTATGAGTTTGCAGAAGACAAATGGAAGTTGATTCACTGGCACGGATCGAAACCTGAGTACGAATCCGGTGGCTCTGACACGTGGCACATCGGAGAATGGCAAAATAAGACGGCTGAACTTGAACGTCAGGTGGAAGAAAAAACACACGACCTCACCCATAAAAATCGCGCACTTGAGGTAGAGGCCGCGTTGGAAAAAGTTCGGTCTGCGTCATTGGCGATGCGCAGCTCAACTGATTTAGGAAAAGTAGCAGGAGTGTTATTTGATAAACTGGTGGAGTTGGGATTGTCCTTCGATGGGGCACTCATTTTTCTTTTTGACCGCGAACAAAAAAGCATCGACCTCTGGATAGCCACAATTCAACTGGCCGAGGCAACACACATCGATCTGCCGTTCGACGAAAGCGTCGTGAACAACGTTATCACGTCGGATCTCTGGAAGTCGATCAACAACGGTGAGCATATTATCAACAGGTCGTATAGAGGAACGGACAAGAATGACTACTTCCAATACGTGCGCAAGTATAACGGACATAAGATTCCAGCGTCGGTCAGTGAGCTTCAACAGAACGCCGAAAGCTGGACGGGAACATTTGTAGCAGAAAAGAATTGTCTGCTAGGTTTCGACAGCTGGACGGGTCGTATAACACCCACTGCTGATGTTGAAATACTCAAGAGGTTTGCCAGCGTATTCGAGCAGGCCTATGTTCGTTTCCTGGATCTTCAGAAAGCAGAAGCTCAGGCAAGGGAAGCGCTGATTGAATCGGCGTTAGAGCGTGTGAGAGGTAAGGCGATGGCGATGCATACGTCCAGTGACTTGCAGGAAGTTGTTCGCGAGCTGAGAAAACAACTGAACACCCTCGGACAAAGCGACCTTGAAACTTTTGTCATTCATCTTCACGAAGAATCACCTGACCACCTTCACGCATGGGCAGCTGTCAGACCGCCCACAAGCGACGGAGACATACTTGAAGTTAACATTCCTGTTCCGAAGAAAGGCATCAAAATCATTGAGGAGGGATTGGATCAGTACTATGCGAAACGAGGTGATTACATGCTGGTGAACGATGGAGAAAAAGCAACGGAGTGGCTGCACTTTATGCTGCAATCGTCGTCCGAAACAGTCGACAGGATTATTGAATCCCGCGACAAATCATCGTCGAAGGAACTTCGGGCATATTGGTCGTTCAGCGATTTTGATGGTGGCTCTCTGCTTATGGTTAGCCTCCAGCCACCGGCCGACGAGTCCAGATCTCTGCTGCGCCGATTTGCAAACGTCTTTGGACTTGCCTATCGGAGATTTGCTGATCTCAGGCAGGCCGAGTCACAGGCACGGGAAGCAAAAATAGAAGCAGCCCTCGAACGTGTTCGTGCCCGCACGATGGCCATGCATAAAAGTGGAGAACTGGCAGAAACAGCTCAGGTATTATTTCAGCAGATGGTTGCATTGGGCGGAATCCCCGACCGCATTTCCATTTGCATTGTCGACGACGATGAACGTTCCATCAACTTCTGGATCACCGATCAGTCCGGCCTCCAGATCGAAAAAAACTTCACCTCACGTCTGGATGAACCCACAACTATTTCAAAGGCTTTCAGGGCATGGAAGTCCGGTAAGTCATCGCTGGTGGTTGATCTGCAGGGCGCTGAATTAGATGCATGGCTGGACTTTGTCATCGTGGAAGTCGGCATCCAGGTTGACCGTAAATTCATTAAGAACAGGCGTGTCCATCAGTTCGCATGCTTTACACACGGATGGTTGATGGTGAGCACCCACGAACCTTGTACCGATGAAACAATGAGAACACTGGAGCGCTTTGCTCTGGTATTTAACCTTACCTATCGAAGATTCCTCGACCTGAAAATGGCCGAAGCCCAGGCTAAGGAAGCTCAGATCGAAGCCGCCCTGGAACGAGTAAGAGGTAAAGCTATGGCAATGCACAATAGCAGTGATCTCGCTGCGACGGCCGGGCTGGTGTTTGGTGAATTGAGAAGACTCGGAATCAGTCCTATCCGCTGTGGTATCGGATTAATCGATAAGAGTATGCGCAACGCAGTTCTATACGCCGCGACAACTTCTGCGGGTAATGACACACTCTCCGTCGTTGGATCGGTATCATTATCCAGCCACCCTGTACTTACCGAGATTTTTGAATACTGGAAAGAGCAGAAGGATTATTTCCCTGACTTAAGCGGACCACAACTGATTTCTTACTACAAAAAACTCCTTGAAGGACTTCCTGTACCAGTTCCACAATTTGGACACGACGAACACCAACATGGACATTTCATTCCATTCTCAGTGGGCTGTTTGTATGCATGGTCAGGCACGCCCTATGAGGAAAGCGAAGTCAAGATCCTGAAAAGATTCGCGACGATTGTTGACCTCACTTTCAGGCGATATTCCGAATTGCAAAATTCAGAATCCAGCGCCCGCGAAGCGATTAAACAGGCCGCACTGGGCAGAATCCGCGCTGATATTGCGTCTATGCGTAACGTTGCCGACCTCGACCGGATCACGCCGCTCATATGGAACGAGCTCAACACCCTGGGTGTGCCATCCATTCGTTGTGGCGTTTTTATTATGGATCAGAAAGAGAAACAGATTCATACGTTTCTATCCACACCAGACGGAAAGGCCATTGCAGCCTTTCACATTCCTTTCGACGTTCCGGGCAACATAGGTGAAGCACTTCGTCATTGGGAAAAACAGGCGCCGTATGTTGGAAGATGGGATCAGAACGACTTTAACACGCTCGCGGATATACTCGTAAAGCAAGGAACAATTACCACCAGAGAACAATATCTGAATAGCCTTCCTGCAGGTGGATTCTGGCTGCACTTCCTTCCCTTCTTACAGGGAATGCTTTATGTTGGCAATACCGAAAAGCTCGGCGATGAACACATCAGCCTCATCCAATCCCTCGCCTCAGCATTTTCCACGGCGTACGCACGCTACGAAGACTTCAAAAAACTTCAGCTGGCAAAGGTTCAGGTTGAGAACACGTTGTCGGAATTGAAGCAGGCTCAGCAGCAGCTCGTTCAATCAGAAAAGATGGCATCGTTGGGAGAGCTCACGGCAGGTATTGCGCACGAAATTCAAAACCCGCTTAATTTTGTCAACAACTTCTCCGAACTGAACATCGAACTATTAAGCGAAATGGTCGACGAGATTGGTAAAGGCAACTTTAACGACGTCAGTGACCTTGCAAAGTCAATTGGTGAAAACCAGGAAAAGATTAACTATCATGGCAAACGTGCAGAGGGAATAGTAAAGGGCATGCTGCAGCACTCCAGGACAAGCAGCGGTCAGAAAGAACTCACCGACCTCAATTTATTAAGCGATGAATATCTCCGCCTTGCGTATCATGGCATGAGGGCAAAGGACAAGTCATTTAATGCAAACTTCGAGACTGATTTTGACCCGTCGCTTCCGAAAGTCAATCTGGTTCCGCAGGATATCGGCAGGGTCATTTTAAATCTGATCAACAATGCATTTTATGCAGTAGCTGAAAAGAAGAAGACTCTGCAAGGCGATTATTCTCCACTGGTGAAGATCGTGACAAAGAAAATCTCTGCTACGGAAGTGGAGTTGCATGTATCCGACAATGGCGATGGAATTCCCGCCAAAATTATGGACAAAGTCTTTCAGCCATTTTTCACCACGAAACCCACCGGACAAGGTACCGGATTGGGTTTGAGTTTATCCTATGATATCATCAAAGCACACCAGGGAGAAATAAAGATAGAAACCGAGCAAGGCCGCGGAACAAGATTTATCATCAGGTTATAACGCTCCACCCTGAGTCTTTATTTTTCGTTCTAACGATCACACACTTCGCTCTAACATCTCACGCTCCCTGTTTCTGTGGGGAACCTTCCACCTATTGTCCAGTTAAGCGACAATGCAATTTTGAAATACGCGCTGTACGTTCATTATTTCAACAAATCTGATTGGCCTGCCTTTAGTTGTTACGCCGGGGAAGAACTACGTCCTGGGCAATGTTAACAACACAAAGAATTATTTTTGTCGTCGATGATGATCCTGATGATCTTGAATTTTTCAGGGAAGCCATTCTCAAGATAGACGCATCTTTCAAATGTATTCAGTGCGCGGATGGCAAAATGGCTGGTCAACTGATTCAACTCAATATCATTCCGGCTATTGTATTCATCGATATCAATATGCCTCTGTACAACGGATTTGATCTATTGAAAGATCTTCGAAGTAAATACAACGTCGAACATTTGCAAATTGCCATGTTCTCTACTTCAATGAGTCCTGAAAATTCCACGAAGTTGACAACCATGGGAGCTCAATACACCCTGCAAAAACCAGCTACCTTCAATGGATATTTAGAAATGCTTACGCCAATCCTGGCCAATATCTGAACATCGCCTTGCTAATATTTGATTGTCCGCTGGCCAGCATCACTTTGGTTTGCCTTCGATGTACAGTGCATCAGGATAGTCAGGGACAAGCTCACTTACATCGCGCTGACTTTTGGAATCGCTGATCTCACGCACGACTCTGGATACTGGCCTTTGATAGGCCACCCGAACGGACAACACTTTCCACTTACCATCGCCTAAGAAAACGGCAATGCTTGGATGATCGTCTCCATCAATTTCAACTAGATATGACCTGCCAACTTGTAATTCCATGATTTAAATTTACCGGACTTGCAAGTTTTGTGCCTTGATGCAGTGGCAGCAACCTTTCGCAACGTGCGCCCTAATCCACAACATGTGAGCAAGCAATTCCACACCATACTAAATCATTGATGGAGTTATTACACAATCCGCTTTAACGAACTATTGCACGTCTCAGGTACCTTTCCTTGGTATGTGATTTGACCGACATTCAATAAGCTGCAAGTAAAAAAGCTGCAAGTATCACATGATAGCCGATTCTGAATAAAAGTTGCTCCTTGGTCAGCGAACACGGCTTAATAATATGCCAATGGGAACAGAAGAATTATCGGTTTTAAAGCAGGAAATTGCCGAGATAATATTCAACTCAGACGACTTTTTCCTTGATGAGCTGGTGGCAAGATGTAACCATGCAGGCTTTCCAGTAGACGACCTGCTGTCCAGACTTTCCGCCGATATCAATACACGAAGTGAACGGGATTTGAGAATGTCAGTCTCAACCAATTCACGACGCGAGTTTTTAGAACACGCAATTGAAGTTGAGCTAATGTTTTACGCGGAACATCCCGAAATGGCGCATTAAAAGAGAACTATTGCCCGTTGGTTACACGGCGATCGAGGTTAACCGACAATTACCTTCGGGCTAAAACTATTATTTTGCAGCAGTATTCCTGTAGCTGACCCGTTATGCTTTATCTCTTCAATAGATTGAAAGCCTTCATTTTAGGAGTAGTCGGAGCTTCGCTCATTCTCATAGTCTTTCAGGCCTCAGCACAAATTCCAGCAAGCGGAACCTATGAATACGATGTTGCATTTGCAGAATGGACTGGGAAATCATAGGATCGACCGTGACCGTTGTGATATATGGCGATTCTATTAGAATCGTTAACAACGGAACGTTGACAGGTAAGAAAGGAGACATAATTGAACAAGGTCGAATTATAAAGCACAAGGCCACAGGAAAATGGATAATTGCTTTGAAGCCGGAAGATGAATTTACAGAGCACGTTGGCGGTTGCTCAGACGGCCCGACAATTATCGATTTCAAGAATAGAAAATGGTGGACATGTTGACACGGTCGTTTTAAATTAATGAGTGCCAATGGCAACGAGCTCAATCGACGATTGTTTGGGCACGCTGAACATTCTAACAATGGCCATTCGTCCGTAATTCATCTTCACATAAACAATAACCAACCTACTCACTTCGTAAACTCTTCACCGGATTCGCCACAGCCGCTTTCACTCCGTGAAAGCTCACCGCAAACAAGGTGATCAGCAACACACTCGACCCGGTAACAACAAATACCCACCAGCTGATCTGCGTATGATAGTGATAGGTCACCAACCACTTTTGTAAATAATACCACGCTATCGGCATCGCTACCAACAATGAAATCGCTACAAGCACGACAAACTCCTTCGATAGCAGCACCCAAATATTAAACAACGAAGCACCAATAACTTTTCTCACACCAATCTCCTTCGTCTTCTGTTCTGCCACAAACGACGAGAGTCCGAATAGCCCAAGGCACGAAATAAAGATGGCCAGCACTGCGAATACGGTAGCGAGGTTGCCGATCCGCTGTTCTGCGTTGAACTTCATTCCATACTCATCATCTACGAAGCTATAATCGAGCGTGCTGGAAGTCACCAGCTTGCCATGAATCTTCTCCACCTCCGATAATGACTCTGTTGTACTTTTCGTTGGATCAAGCTTAATGATCATCTGTCCCAAACTGTTGTTCTCTGTTCTCTTATCCAGCCAGTAAAAACCAGGCCCCACAGCTTCATAAGGACTGTGGGCTATCACGTCTTCCACCACACCAATTATCTCCCGATCTTTACCATCTGCGTTGATCGTTTCACCGATTGGATTTTCGAAACCGATATAATCAGCCGCCGCCTGATTAATGACAACAGCATTCACATCCGTTGAATGTTCAATTGAGAAATCTCTTCCCTTCAACATCTTCCATTGAATTGTCTTACCATAATCTTCGTCAACCCAGGTAACAGTAAAGTTTGGATCGGTGTCGGGATTCTTTCCGCGCCACTTAAATCCACTCCAGTTGTCCCAGATGGCAGTAACCGGACTGCTCGCAAACGCTACGTCTGTTGCAACGCCACTTGAAAGCAACTGATCCCTCATCACAAGTCTGCTTTTAAAAAATTCTGCGTCGTGAATGGCAACGCGAAGGAGATTCTGTCGATCATAACCAACGGGTCTTGCCTGTGTGAATTGTATTTGCTGATACACGATGATCGTTCCGATGATCAGCATCGCCGACACGCTCACCTGGACAACGACAAGAAACTTACGGGGCACTGAGGCAAATTTGCCAGCGCGAAATGTTCCCTTTAAAACCTTTACGGGTTGAAACGACGAGAGATAAAACGCCGGATATAGTCCTGCTAAAAAAGCAGTGATCATGAGAAACGCCAGACTCGCTACCCAGAAATACATATTTGTAAAAGGAAGCGAAATCTTTTTATCCGCCAGCTGGTTAAAAGCTGGAACCAATAGCAACACCGTCAGCATGGCAACTGCGAATGCTATGGTAACGATCATAAACGACTCACTGAGGAATTGATTCACGAGCTGAGACCTCATCGAACCGATCGCCTTACGGACGCCAACTTCACGCGCGCGCTTCTCACTTCTTGCAGTACTGAGATTCATGAAGTTGATGCATGCGAGCAGCAACACAAAAGTGCCAACGATTCCAAATAGCCAAACGAAGGTGATACGTCCGCCGGCAGGGTACCCGTCTTTAAATTCAGAATACAGATACCAGTTTTTCATCGGATTCAGCCACACCTGTGTCTGATGCTCCTTAGAATATTTTGCTACTCCCTCAGGCGTGTCTTTCAGATAAAGATCTGCAAGGACGGCACTGGCTTGTTCTATGGAAACATTGTCGGCCGTCTGAACAATGATACGGCATGCATTATTTCCCCAGTTGGTTTCATTTGATTTCAGGACCGGCGTATTGTTCTTCAGGCCTTCAAAGTTTCCAAAGAACTCGATGTGACCAAAGAATGAATTGGGGGCCATGTTGTCGTACACGCCGGTGATGATGGCATCGCGCGATGCATTAATTCTTACCGTCTGACCAATAGGGTCCTCGTTGCCGAAGATTGATTCTGCTGCCGATGTTGAAAGGATGATCGCATTGGGATCTTCGAGACTGTTCTTATCGCCTCGAATCATTTTCATGGAAAACAGATCGATCGCCGATTTGTCGATGTATTGTCCCGCCTTGCTGTAGTTCCGATCACCAACACGCATGGCATAGTTAGCCTCCCACCACATGATCGCCACATTCTTGAAGAGATGGCCGTATTTTTCCGTTAAGATCTTAGCAACAGGCTGAGCGGTGCCGAACCAGCTAACCCTGGTATGATCTACCAAATCGACGTTGGTGCGATAAAACATCGCCATGTGATCGTAGTGTTTATAGCTGCGATTGTAGCTCACTTCATCGTACACCCACAAACCAATCATGATCGCGACCGACATTCCTACGGCAAGTCCACCGACGTTGATGAAGCTGTACATTTTGTGCCGGAGCAGATTTCTGAGGGCGACTTTGAAATGATTGCGGATCATAACGCGTTGGTTTGTGTTGTTTATTGGCTACCGGGAAGTTGATAAATGGTTACAAAACGCCCCCTTCTTTCTTCAAACTCATTTTTCCCGCTTACGCTCGCTCTGAATCCCACTGCCGACGATTGCAGGAAGATTTTTCCTGCCTGGAGTGCCAGCCTGGTCAAACTAACATATTCCAAAATACGTTTAATTGAACTAGTACTGCACCCGTTGTTGCAAATCTCCCCTGCCATTGAGAATTTTGCAAACACACCTCATCTATGGCAATACCGAAAATGAGGAAGCGCTGGAAGCTTCTAATATTCGCGTTAATTCTCATCGTTAGTTCCGCTTCAGGATTAGCGTATTATCTCTTCGCGAACGCCGCTCCTATTGTCTCCGGGCAAGTCATACGCAACATTACATATAAGGAAGGTCTTAACCTTGATATCTACCTCCCAACCAAAACCGCCTACGATAAAACGCCGGTCGTTCTATACCTTCACGGAGGTGCCTGGATCTATGGCATTAAAGAAGGACTAAACTTCAATCGCTTCAATGAAGCAGCTAACGAACTGCGGGGATCTGGCTATGCGATTATCAGCATCAACTATACGTTGGCAACAGCAACGCAAAGCCCATTCCCTGCCTGCATCGAAGATGCAACCGATGCTTTGAAATGGATAGAAGCACATGCTCCCGAATACAACTTCGACCTAAACAACGTGGGGCTCTTTGGTGAATCTGCAGGTGCCCATATCGCAATGATGGTTGCGTACTCGCCTCGATCGGCAACCTCCTCAACAATTCCATTAAGGTATGTGGTGGAGACATACGGTCCTGCACAGATGAAAGACGTTTACAGGGCTCCTCTTATTGACACGTTGAATGTAAAGTTGGCGCACGTACCCGACCGAGTACGCGGTCATCTGGACGTACCAAGATTCATTTTTGGTTTTGATCCGAGACAGGACAGCGTGCGCGCAATGCAGATGATGGAAACCTATTCACCTTACAACTTCATTACGCACTTTGCTCCTCCTACACTCATCATTCATGGCGATAAGGATCGTGTTGTGCCCGTTGATCAAAGTGTCCGGCTGCATGCTAAGCTGGACTCTCTGCAAGTGGAAAACGAAATCCATGTGGTGGCTGGAGCTGATCACGCCTTTGCATACGCCACGCCCGAACAAAAAGCCGCTATTCAGAAATGGATTGTTGAGTTCATCCTTATGCACCACTCAGCGTCAGAATGAAAGCGGATCCAAAAAAATTAACGACCTTCAGTTCATGAACGCGTTGTCTGCAATTGTTACACTCGCTCTTGGTATTTGTGCTTTTGTGATTTCAACGAGCGAAGATGCTAAGGCGCGTCGTAATTCCTGGATTGCATTGTCGGTGATTATAGGCGGCATGTCAATAGCGTGGGTTGTCTATCGGGGGATAATTTTGTAAACCCCTGGCAACAGGATCCAATCGTCATTTAAGAAAAGAAAAGTCGCTAAAATACTGGTTGCTTAACTAATTAAAGACACGTTTCCCCGCAGGAACAAGGATAACAGTCGCAGGTTTCAAAAGTACAAGTTTCGTACGGACAAACACTACAGGCACAATTTGCATTGGCACAAGACGCTTGACCATCCTTTGTCTTCTCAGCCGCCTGCATCGATCTCGCGCTATCGATTTTTGCGACAGTCCACGCCTGTCAGAAGAAAGTTGTTGTTTACCAAAATCGCTTATAAATAGAAAAAGCGGAGACAATCTCCGCTTTCTCTACCTATTAGAAATTTAATACCTGGTCTTTCAATCAATACGGTTTCGAAGTACCCTCCAGCAACCAGAACTTCGACCATGCACTATTGTTGGTAGGATCACTGCCTTTATATGGCGTTGGCGCTAGTCTGCTTACCGCCTCGTTGGCATGTTCCGTGTTAGTGTTTAAATCATCGTCAAGGCTGTAATAAAAACGAAGTGGCAACTTAGACCGTGCGCCAGAAGGGCCGGCTTCCAGGTCAGGCAGACCGGTTCTGCGCCAGTCAAACCACGCTTCGGTGGCAGCGCTCCAGCTGGATATCCATTTTTGCTGCATGATGCTTTCAAGTCCATTATAAGGAACACCGGCGATGTAATCGGCATATTCATCACCCACTCCCCACGCGTTGAGTGACTCATGAACGCCGCTGGCATAATAACTTGATGCCCCGCCAATCCAGCCGTAAGAAGCTGCTTCAGCCAAAATGAAATTTACTTCGGCAGCCGATGAAAGCCGCATCTGCAACAAATCACCCGTAGCGTCCTCGTACATGGTGTTCAATTGCGATATGTGTGAGTTGTAGCGGCCTTGTCCTGCAGCGTTGCCTTCCAGCTGAAGATTGTAGAACAACGCTCCCCCTATTGCCGGAGGAATACCGATATAGTCGGTGCTATAATCTATCGGAGTATTATAGGTGTCTTCATAGGTCTTTACCACATCAGCAGAAACTTCCCATGTTTTACCATCGGCACTGATATGGCTTACACCTGTACCACCGACAAGAACAAGTGGCAGTTCCACTTTATCAAACCATACGGCAATACGCGGATCGTTCAAATCTTTCAGCACGTTAACCAATGTAGAGCAGGGTTTTCTGCGCATGTATTCACCATCAGGTGAAATGTTGTACACCGTATTGGTAGGCCAGGACGCAGGTATACCTCCACTCGGAATCGTAGTATTTGCTGTTCCAGGGTAGCCCACATTGGCATCGTCATCGGCAGTCATAATCAACGGAAACGTACCGGGGTCATTTACGATTTTGAGGACGCCTGCTTTTGCAAAATCTGGTTCTTTGGCTTGCAAACGCATGTAGTAGCGCAGTGCCACTGAGTTAGCAAACTTTCTCCATCTGGTTAAGTCACCAGCAAAGAGCACATCTTGCGTTTCGTTGATAGGTATACCATCTCCTTGTGACAAAAGTGAGTTGGCAGTTTCAAGATCGGCAAGAATACCATGGTAAATGGTCTGTTGTGTATCAAATGCAGGCTTGAAATACGCTGCACCTTCTTCTGCACGCAAAGCCTCAGTATATGGGGCATCGCCCCATAGGTCGGCAATCAAACCAAACGTGTAGGCTTTCAAAATCAAGGCCACACCTTCGTGATACACATACTCACCTTTCTGGGCCTTTTTATATAACTCGTCCGCATTGCGCAAAACGCCATAGTAATCTGACCAGCCCTGGCCGGGCGAACTCCAATCGTAGTTATTGTGGCTACTTGACCATCCCGTTTTCTGCGTATGCTGCACTACTCCTGCAACGTCTCCGAAACCAAGGTTAACTACCTGCGTTCCCAGGCCTGTAATTACGGTAGGCAACAACAGGTTAAGGTCTGTTGACTCCGGGAGAGGGCGCGTTGGGGTTTATGTTCAACTCATCGAAATCTTTACATGCGCTAACCACCAGCAGCATGATCAGCGATAAGGTCATTATTTTATGATTCATCTTTTTCATACTCGCATCTGATTTTAGAATGTAACACCCAGCTTAAAACCTACAGGGACCATCCATGGGGAAACGTTATAACGTTCGACACCTTGATATAATCCATTACCCGAAGGCTGGAAAGCCCGTTCAGGATCTACACCAAATCCGCTCGCTGTCCACAACATGATATTCCGGCTGTAAATCGCAACGTAGGCATTGTCCATCTTCAGCCTCTTGGTAAAAGAAGCCGGAATGTTATAGCTCAATGAAATTTCGCGAAGCTTGATATAGTCGGCATCATAAACTGCGTACGTACCTACGGCCCAGGGATTTGCTTGAACCCCAGGGTTCAAATATGGTTCCCGGGTTACCGAGGTTTTCCTGATACAAAGTAAAGTGACCATTCTCGTCCGTTTCACCGAACACACCAGGGTAGAAAACTCCATCCTTATTGCCAGGGAACGCCATTACGTCGCTTTCCGGAAAGCCACCCGTTTCAGGAGTAGGTCCACCAATAGGATAAACACGTTCAGGGTAGATTAAGGTGTTTGCATTAGCGACTACCCAATCGCGAAGTTCCTGACTTGCCTCACCACCAGATACACCTGGAGTAACTACTTTGCTAGCCCACCATGCAGTAAGCATGTCATCATTCAGGTAGCGTGAAGTTTGTGATACGAATTGTCCGCCATGACGCCAATCGAAGGTTGCGCTAAGCGAAAAGTTCTTCCAGGTAAGAGTGGTTTGCAAACCCATGATGAACTTAGGATTGTAGTTTCCAACCTTAGAATAGACGTTGGAGTTGGTCAATTCAGGATCATCATCAAAACTTCCTGTTAATGGATTGCCGGGAATGATCGGGTAATTATAGTAAGGTGACTCTTTATCGGTAACCCTTAGCGTTTTGCGTGTGTACAAGTTACCGGTCAACCCATCGGCTTTGGTGCCATCTGGTAAAGTAGCTCCTTTCACATATCCCCTGTTCGCTACATTGGCCTGGCTCCATGGTTGAACATAGTCAATATTGTCCGCCAGCTCCAATACCTTGGTTTGGTTCTTGGTATAGTTCAAATTTAAATCCCATGTCCAGTCCTTCGTCTGAATAGGTGTGCCGCCAATCACAATTTCAATGCCCCGGCTTTGGAGCAAACCTGCGTTGATGTTAACACTTCCAAACCCTGAAGATTGAGCGATCGGAACCTGGAAGATCTGGTTTCGGTCATCCATGTTGTAAAAGGTTCCGTCAAAACGAATGCGGTTGTTAAATAACCTGGCTTCAACACCATACTCCTGCGAAGTAATTTGCTCCGGCAACAGGTTAGGGTTTAGCAATCCACTTTGTTTAGCCAACATCAGGGCTTCGCCCCACTGGCCTGCGTTGGAATAAACCTGGAGCAGGTTATAAGGGTTGGTATCATAACCCGTGCGTGCCACACCTGCTCTTACTTTTAACAGGTCAACATGTCTGATGTTTACAAATTCATTAATCAGCACACTCAACGATGCAGACGGATAGAAGAATGAACGGCTCGATGCAGGCAATGTACTGCTCCAGTCGTTACGTCCGGTCAAAACGAGGTAGATTGATTCTTTCCATGCCAGGTTGGCCGTACCATAAACGCTGTTAACGCCTTTTTGATAGCTGGCCGAAGAGTAATTCAATGATGTGTTGGCAATATTACTTAAGGTGTAAAGATTAGGAATAATCAATCCCGAACCAGGCTTTGATGAGTTGCTCACGTTTGACGATTTGCTGTAACGAATGTTACCACCCACTGAAACATTCACTGAAAAATCACCGAACGTGTCTTTGTAGGAAAGTAAGGCATCCGTGTTGCGTTCAAAACTGTTACTGTTGCTGATACCGTAGGCACCATTATGCGGTTCCTGCGAATAGCCCAATCCAATTTTTGATTCCCGTACTTCGTCCACTTTATCGATCATCATCCGCCCCATAAGAGAGATCTTTGGAGTAAACTCGTATGTGGCCATCACATTGCCATAAAGCTGATTGCGGTTAAAACCGTTATTTACATCATTGGCGAGCATCCATGGATTGTCGCTATCGCCAGGCACCACGTTCTTAATCGTATTGCCCTGACCGATGTCATAGTTTTTCAGGTCCATGATGTTAACATAAACAGGCGTGTAATAAGCCCATTGCAGTGGGTTGGTTCCCCGGTCACCGGAAGGTCTGTTTTTAGACCAGCTGTTTGCATAGTTGATATCCGTGCTCACCGTAAACTTTTCGGTTGCCTTTGCTGATGCCGACAACGAAAGGTTATTTCTGTTCATGTCAGAATTAGGAATCAAACCTCTGTTGGTCATGTTGGTCAGGCCCATGCGAAGGTTCAAATACTTTCCGCCGCTGGAAACCTGTGCCGAGTTGGTGCTGGTGACAGCGTAATCGTTGAGGAAATTTTTTACGTTGTTGGGATACGATTTCAACTCCATAGGAATGGGTTGGCCGTTGGCATCTAAAGGCGAATTCCATTGCGCTGCCCAGTAGCCTTTGTTCAATTCTGCACCAACACCAAAAGGTGATACAAGAGCAGGAAATACTGTACTGCCATTTTGCTCAGGTGTCGAAATGATGTAACCACCGTACTTGTGTTGTACACCTAAATAACGTTGAGGTAAGTCAAAACTATTGTTCGTTGACAAGGATACTTTGAGACCCGAACCCGCTTTGGCTTTTTTGGTAGTGATGAGTATTACACCATTCGATGCACGTGAACCGTAAAGCGCAGTAGCACTCGCACCTTTCAGCACCGATACACTTTCAATACTTTCCGGATCAATATCAGAAATGGCATTCCCATAATCGACCGTGCTGTTACCGCTACCAAAGCCGGCCACGTTATTAACGCTGTTGAACAGGGGCACACCATCAACCACGTATAAGGGTTGGTTATCGTTGCTCAGTGATTTCGCACCGCGGATAATCACACTTACCGTTGAACCGGCGCCTCCCGTTTCATTGATCGTAACGCCAGCCACCTTTCCCTGCATCGAAGTCAGGAAGTTTTCCCGCGCCACTTTGGTGAATTCTGCGCCCTTCACTTTTGACACAGCATAGCCAAGTGATTTTTCATCGCGTTCGATACCCAGTGCAGTAACCACAACTTCTCCGAGCTGAGTTGCATCGGCCAGCATGGTTACACCGATGGTAGTTCTTGTTCCTACCGTTATCTCCTGGGTGGCGGAACCGATGAATGAA
Organism: Chryseolinea sp.; assembly: GCA_049840655.1. Taxonomy (GTDB): domain Bacteria; phylum Bacteroidota; class Bacteroidia; order Cytophagales; family Cyclobacteriaceae; genus Chryseolinea. The sequence continues at coordinate 3,685 of JASGJX010000043.1, read as the reverse complement.
AATATAAGCACATCATTCTCACCAGCTGAAATAGCAAACTTTCCTTCGCTATCAGTAGTCGTACCGGTCGTAGTACCTTTCTTAACAATGTTCACACCGGGAACAGCCAGATTGTCGGCATCGATTACAGTTCCGGTAACAACTCGCTCCTGCGCGAAAGCGCTCGAGAACATCACCAGAAAAACGATAACCAAACTAGTTCGCGTTAATCTTTCGTAAAGTCTTTTCATAAATGTTAATCAATTCATTGTCTTTTTACTCTCTTCAGTTTAACAGTCTTAGACTGCTTTAAAAGTCATCACAAGCGCGTGCGAAGCCATCGGGTACTTGCCTGGAACGGCAGCTATGAAGACCACCAAACGCATGCTCTTATCTGAGATGCTTTGCAGTATTACCTTGGTCTGAGCATCCAGAAAGCCAACGTATCCCCCTCCGGTAAATGCGAGCGTACTTACGTCGGAGTAAGTCACACCTGCAATGGACGGCACGGCAAAATCTTCTTCCTCTGTGTAGGTGAAGGTAGCACTGGCGTCCGAAGTGTAGTTGGCTGTGCACAAGTCGTAAACATCAGATACGCCACTGACTGTCTTTACACCGGTCTTACCAGTAAGCAGGGCGTTCACGTAACCTCCAAAGGCCTTATTATCGCTGCTGGGAGCACCATTGGCGTTAGCGGCATATTTGCCATCAAAATAGAAAGTGAATGTATCGTCATAGGCTTCGGGATATCCAACACCGCTGAAGACACCGGTGCTAAGCGGTTGAACAGATGTGAATGACGCGTCCGCGAGCGCAAACTTGTCGCCACTTGGATGCGAACTGTCAATTTTCCACGTCTTCCCGCTAACAGCTGTCGGGCCGCCAGTTAATAGGATATAGGGTGTCACGTCAACTGCCAACTGAGCAGTTTTCTGATCGGTTCCGGTTTTACCGGTCACACTCACCGTCACCGTATAGTACCCTCCACTTGCGTATACGTGCACGGGGTCTTTCTCAGTACTCGTCTGTCCATCCCCAAAATCCCAGGAGTACGAATCCACGCTGTGCGACAACGCGGCGAATGCTGCCTGCTTTCCAGCTACGCTATAGGAAAGCTCCACCGATGTAGGGAATTCCGAGACATCATCATCATCCGAGCACGCTAATAAGAACACGGCTAGCGCAATTGCCGTATAGAAACTTTTGTACAGACTCTTCATAATTTGATGGTTAAACTATAGCTAGAATTTAGAGATGAAATCTTACGATGATCCAATACCAGATCTCTGTTACTCTTATCGACTAAAAGAATTCCAGAGACAGTATAACGCTAACCCAAAATAAAATACATTTTGTCTCACTTGCGCTGTTCTTGCGTTTATTCACATTAACATAACAGCCAGTTAAGTGCTCAATAAACTACCTGATAAATTCCGTCCGCCTGAACCATGCATCCGCAAAAGATTGTTGAGTTTCAAACGATTCCTCTTCTAGCTATGAAAGTATTTCCAATTGTCTCAAAACCAGTCCGGATTTGCGTCAAAAAAGCATCATTTTGCGTAAGATTGGAGGCGTTACCTGGGACGTGATTTGTGTTCTACTCCTTCACTAGGCAATTAATAATGTTATAAGTGATCACTTTTTTAATCGTTTTTGCCTGACTTTATTTTCTAGCACCACCAGTGAAATACCTTCTTTCAACCATCGCTTGTTTATACCTGTAACATCATTCATCGGCAAAATGCTAACGTTCGATCCTAATACAAGATCCACGTCTCCATCGTTATCATAGTCATTCGCATCCATCGCAATCCACCGCCCTATACCTACCTCTGCGAACGTGGAAACATCAAATCTCATATTGCCCTGGTTTTGTAAATACACGAATCCCTCTTCCTGAGCATTCGCGTAATCAGGAAAATAAGATATAGCCGCTATATCGAGATCACCATCCAGATCGTAATCTTTGGCTATTGCCTTATATGCCCCATTTAGCTGGTGAAAGAAATATTGCTTAAAAGTGAAATCACGCTGTCCGAGAAATATATAAATGCCATGATACTCTTTCAGGAAGGGTGTTTCATCTGCATTGTCTCCGCACGTATAAATGATATCCTTAATTCCATCGCGATTGAAGTCGATGTAATCAAAGAACGTGGATCCTGCCAATGGAGAGAAGCTCAATATTGGATGTGCCGGATCAAATCCATTTCCCTTGTTATGAAAGTAGAAGATCCCTTCATCGCCCTGTGCCATCAGTGCAATAATATCGGGCTTGCCATCGGCATCGACATCGTCAATCACAACGTTAGTTGCACCTGGCTTTCCAATTAACAGATGAAACTCGTATTTATCTTTCTTGTTTTCATACCAGCCCAGTGTTCCGGTAAATGAACCAAACTCGCAGGCTACGATATCCTCAAGCCCGTCGCCATTCAGATCCTTGTATACTATGTTAACAGGTCTCTTGAGTTTGTTTAAGACGGGACTGGCTTCAGTTGAAACATTTTTAAGATCGCGCAGATGCAAGTGACTTACCCATCCATCTCTTGCATCCGTTGGGAATGAGCCCTTCCCGATAGTGGTAAGGGAATACGAGTCATCATTAAGTTTTGTGAATTGAACAGGCAGCGCGGTCATCTTGTATGACTGCACATTTTTTAAGTCTGCGTTTAGAACATTCAATGTATACAAGCGGCCATACGTTGTGCCGAATGCGATCTGAGAAGTCTCCCGTAAGATGGTGACAAAGGATGTTAATGGCATTGGAGACGGAAGCCTGTAAGCTTTATATTCAAAGTTGGGGAGTCCAATAGAAATGGGTGCCGTTCTGCTGGCGGGTATTGAGGCAGGCGCTCTGGAAACATAATAATCAACAATGCGCTCCCACTCCTCATTTGATATAGCTGGACTTGATGGAAAGATATTCGCCGCTTTCACGATCTGACCGCCTTCACCAGGCTCAAACAGGTTTTCGGGTCGTTTACTGCCTTTATAGATTCCCAACCTGTTTGCCATGGCGGGCAGTACATCTTCTTTCCACGATGATTTTATAAGCTTCTCGGGCGGGACTAACGCATGGCAGCTGGTGCAATACCGGGCAGCCAACTGGGCTCCATCTTCTTTACTGGTATCTAATCGGGTTGGCTCGCTGGCACGTTTACATGAAAGAATGCTTGTGAATAGAAACAGGAAATATATTTTCTTAATCACCATAGTATTCGTCAGATCAAACTCACTGTATTATCAGAATACATGTATCGGATTCGAATAGACCCAGGGAACAAATTCGTCGTTCAGTTTAATGTGCATTTCAATCCTGTACACCCCTTTCCTGATTTGTTCAGACCATTGATATCCGTATTGTCCCTCAGAAGAAGTGTCAACAACCTTTCCATTATAAATAAGTCTGAACTGGCCTGGCAGCGGAGAGACAGCCTGAAAGGATTTTACCTGATTTAGTTCAACCGAATCTCCGAGAATGCCACTCACCTTTCCTTCATTATTTTTCGAACAGAACATAAATCCTTTTGCATCTCCAAGACTCTTAAAAGCAACGAAAAGATTTCCTTTCTTCAGGTGGTTGCTGATGGAAGGCACCGACAGCGTGTCAGCAAATACATAGTTGGTGACATTATTAGGTGCTGTTCGGATTCTATCGTGTTTCCCTATTAACCTTAGCAGAAACTGAACGAAGGTTGCACAT
>JASGJX010000042.1:0-16897 GCA_049840655.1 Chryseolinea sp. | reverse complement strand
ACAGGGCGTTGCACATTCTCAAGGAAAATTTTGATATAATCTTTAAGCCCTTCGATGTACACGATATCCCTCACATTGATCTTTACGAGATTGTATTCGGCATTGACAAAAAGGTAATCGAGAACAGGTGCGGGTGATTGAGGATTCGTTCTGTGATTAAACAACTCATGCGCTTTGTTAACGGCCTTCAAAAAACGATCGAACGAAACCGGCTTAAGCAGATAATCGACTACGTCCAGATTGAAACCTTCCAATGCAAACTGCTCGTAGGCGGTGATAAAAATTACCAATGGTGGCGCCGTGACCGACTGCAGAAACTGGACTCCGGAGATGCCCGGCATTTGTATGTCGAGGAATATGAGATCGATCGGTTCGCGCGACAACACCTCCTGTGCCTCAAATGCATTCTTGCATCGCTTTACCAGTGTGAGATAAGGAATCTTTCGAATATTATCCTCAAGAAGATCGAGTGCGAGCGACTCATCATCTACAGCCAGACATCGCATCATTTCAAAATCAGTTTTAATTGAACTTTAAACCACGAATCATCCTGCGTGAGATTTAGCATATACTTGTCCTTGTACAGAAGGTCAAGCCGGCGACGAACGTTCTGGATGCCTATACCTGAGCTTGGATCCTTTGCCTGAACTGCCTGACTAAACTTGTTGCTGACTGTAAAGTTCAGAACCTGATCATCGGACACAAGATCAATTTGAATCGCTGGATCCATAACCAGTCCGGTACCATGCTTAAACGCATTTTCAACAAAGGGAATCAATAACATCGGCTCAATGGCAAGATCGCCTCGCATCACATTTGTATTGAAAGTAATCGCGATGTCATTGCCAAACCGGAGTTTCTGAAGGTCGATGTAATTCGACAAGTATTCAATTTCTTTACTCACCGACATCCGCTTGTCACCAGCATCATATAGCATGTATCGCATCAGTTGTGAAAGCTGAATGATGACCGGCTCAAGCTGGTCCGACTTCTTACGAGCCAATGATGCAAGACTATTGAGCACATTGAACATGAAATGCGGACTGATCTGCGAACGCAAAAGCGATAACTCAGATTTCAGATTTTCATTTTCCCGTTGCTCCCGTTCTCTTTCGAATTGAATCCTGTCACTTGTCAGACGTAAGGCTGTGCTTAGCCCAAACACCAGGAGGAAGTTGATAGTCACGAAGTACCCCGGTCTGCCAGGCCTGAATCCATCCTTAATCAATGCATAGTCGATCAATCGGTTCAAAGCGAAGACGACAAGAAAACAAAGCAATATCATTCCCGCGTAATACAACCAGTTCTTCTTCGTGAGAATTCGCGGCACCAACACGTACATGTTCAAATAGAAGAAGGCAATCAGCACTACGTTGAACAGAATGGAATGCCACTGCATTGCCTTGAGATCCTGATGGCGCATTTGCCCGGGCTGCGGGCGATCATCAGGAAACTCACGTCCATTTCGAGGATGTCTGAAGCTCCTTTCACCTGAAGAAGGTGGTGGCATCCGGCGATCCTCGTTACGCGGACCGAAGAACAACAGAGGCAAAACAATGAAAGTCACTGCGGCTACCACATGCAGCACTACCACCAACCAACGGTTGATCCGCTGACTTCCAACGCTAAGCCCTGACTGGTTCATATTGCCAAAATACCAAATTTATTAGGTGATGTGACTACAACACTAATCAACATCTTCGGCGGTCGGATCGAACTGCCACAAGTCGTCGTATCGCGCAGTTGAGTTCCGTCCCGTCGTAACATAACCACGGTCGCCGATAGCAAAACCAACCGGTGCCTCGCGAACTGAGCCTTCAAAAGATGTCATCTGAGTCCACTGGTCCAGAGCAGGGGTGTATTCCCAAACTCCGGCTTCCAGTGATCCTCGGGCTCCTAACGCAACATATCCTTTTCCATTGATTACGAAAGTCGCTGCCAGTGATCTGGCAATGGCATATCCATCATCATTTTCATCGTCGTCGTTATCATCATCCTGCAAATCATTTTTCTCGATCCACAGGTTGTTGATCGGATCATATTCCCAAAACTCCTGATTCAGTAGTCCGTTGTTCATGCCACCGCCTACATATCCGCGACCGTCAATTGTAAATGAAAAAGCATTGATCAGTTTATCGCCGCTGTAGCTGGCTTTCTGCGACCATGCGTTGGTCGAAGGATCGTAAGCATAAAAATCTTTCAGATAGTTGCCATCGTATCCTGTGCCAACGTAGCCGATGTTTTCCACTGAAAACGCCGTTGCCTGGAAGCGCGCAGTGCCCATGAAATCCGCGATCTGCGTCCAGGTATCGGCAATTGGATCATATTCATAGAAGTCCTTCAGATAATTGGTTCCATCGTATCCCGTACCAACGTATCCTTTGCCATTTGCCGTAAACGCAACTGCAGCACTTCCGGGCAACTCCCGGAAATTCTGCGCGCTTGAACCAGTTGTTCTTGTCAGCATCGTACTCATAGAAATCTTTCAACCAAACAGTGCCTGTATAACCCGTCCCCACATACGCCCTACCATCAATAACAAATCCAACGGCGCCACTACGCGCAACACCTTCATAAGAAGACTTCTTGTACCACTCGCCCATCAGCGTTGTATCATCAGAGGTACTGTCGGAACATCCGACCATCAAGCCAAGAAGTGCAACTGTTGTCAACACCTGGCGCATCCTGCACACACTGTTCTTCAGAAAAATTGTATTCATATTAGTTTGAATATTTGACTTCACTTCATTTTCGTATACCAGATCTTCAGTTTAATGCGATAGTCTCCTCCCGCACCGAAGTATGCCCTGTTAACTGTTGTGTTCAGCTCATCTGCCGGAGGCATAATGAGCAATCCGCGATCGGTGGATCCATCCGTACTTAAAAGTTGTTGCGCCAATTGGGTAACCGAAAACTGATAACCCGACGACTCATCATATTCTTCATCGAAGCTTATCGTCGCCGATTGATAGCTGCTCGTGGTGTAATTGGCATACACGCGCTGAAGAGGCAGGTTTGACTTATCCGTGTGATATAACGTGAGCGTTTTAGGAAGAGAAAACTGCTCGCTATAGCTATACTTCACAGGCTCAATAATCAACAACGCCTGATTAACTATTAATACGTCTGACAGGCGAAGCAACCGCAACAGGTAGGGAAAAGTGACTTTGGTGACGAGCCCGGAACCCGATTGAACAAATGCGACATCGTCGGTGTTCGTTGTGCTTACTTCGTCGTTGGCAATCGACAAAGTATTCAGGGCGGTCTGAGATCTGTCTGCTATAAAGCGGGAATAGTTGAAAAGCCCTGTCGAGTATGCATAGTCATGATATTGCTGAACGAGTTGCTCGTTGGAATAGGTTTTATAGTAAAGTCTGATCTTTAAGTTCTCCGTCTTTATTCCAATCACACTATTGTCTGTTGCATCCGTACCCAAACAGATCCCTTTGAAATACTCGAAGAACCGATCCAACTCCTCGATGTCCGGTGACTTCTCTTTTGTAAGCCGTAACCATTCACGTCCAAGGTCGTCATTCAAGCGCACTACAAGCGAATCGGAACTATGAGCCCGAATCCGGACTGTTCTGGTTCCCAGTGGTTCCGTGCCGTATCGCATAGCGCTACCGTTGAACTTGCTGTTCGCCGAATAAAGCGACGAGTATTGTCCTTCATTGATAAAGAATTGTGGGATAGAATAAACCTGAAACGGTTGAGTCACGCGCCTCACTTCAATCTTGTGAGCGATAGTTGTATCTCCATAAGTATACCCGCTATAGTGCGCAATCAGGACAAGCGAGTCGAATACCGCATCCGTTGGCGCCGTCCATGAATCACCCGTACCAATTTGCAGATAACCTTCTCCCTGCAGTCGCCCCAATTTCGAATCATTGTAACCGCCAACCAGAAGCACGCCTGTGTTGGAGGTTGGAAATGAATCCAGCATAACTGTGGAGACGCGTACTGTAACGGTGTCGACAACCACTACTCCGTAGTCATTTGTAAAAGAGCCACTAGATAACCCCAGTGTGTTGGGATCGTTCACGCATCCCAGCAACAAACTGAGGCAAAACAAAGCCAGCCATCCATGCTTTACCCTCATATCCAACTTTTCGAAGTGTGAACTTGGATAATTCCGCGAGGTGCTGAAAAAAGAGTATATGAAACCGGGTTATGTGTAGACGAGGCGATGCCGCAACAGGATGTGGAAACGCAACTGGCGTTGGCGTCTAGTACCAAAGTTGTCAGCCAACAAATAATGCAGCTTGGGAACTCTTACTTCGGCATCCCATTCTAAGCCGGCCACTACAAAAGCAAACTTTGGATCGGGTGATCACGCCGCATTATTTAGCCTGGCGCGCAACGCTTGCAAATGGGCATAATCGATGCGGAATCGCCATCTTTTGCCTTTTGGTAGATAAGATCAATTTCTTAATATTGCACCCCGCTCGATAAGGGCGGTTGCTCGGGGCGTAGCGCAGCCCGGTTAGCGCACCACGTTAGGGACGTGGGGGTCGGATGTTCGAATCATCTCGCCCCGACAAGCAATGCCAAGGTCACTGAAATGAATGTTTTCAGTGGCCTTTTCTTTTCCACAAACTTCCCGAAGTCAATTCGAAACATAGTTCTATTCCAGGAAATGTCAGAAAATCCAGGTTGTTGATCCGGGGTACTTGGTATAAATTTTCAATACTTCTTATTGCCTTTCTTCTCAAACGACCGTGTACCATACTTATATCATAGAGTCAACATCATCTGGTAAATGGTATTATGGGTGCACGTCAAACCTGATCCGAAGACTCGAAGCGCACAATGCCGGGCTTAATGCTTCGACGAGCAAACGGGGGCCGTGGCGGTACGTTTTTACGCGGTCTTTCCAAACACAGAAAGAAGCGCGGAAATTTGAAATCGCGTTAAAGCGAACCAGAAATAAAAATTTCATAAGAAAAGCTTATGCAGAATATTTTCTTAGCTAGGGTTGCTTGGGGCGTACCCCGATGGATCGGGGCCGGTTAGCGCACCACGTTAGGGACGTGGGGGTCGGATGTTCGAATCATCTCGCCCCGACAAACAATGCAAAGGTCACTGAAATGAATGTTTTCAGTGGCCTTTTTGCTTTTCTAAGAACTTGGCCACCGGCTTTTGTGGTGCGAAAACGCGATGTCGCTTTAATCTGTTTCGAAGCCTCTTAGCAGCTTTATAGCTAAATACAATACTGCCCAAATGATACCGAACCCTAAGAACACGACCAATGACCCCGGCTCCAATGTTGCTACGTAATAAGGAAAAAAAATAATCTCGAAGAGAGTGCTGCCTTCAAAGTGTGTTTGCAGCGACCACCTAGCAAAAAGTAGAAAGCAGCGATCGCAAAGGAAATGACTGCATTGTTCATACTTTCCAGTTTAACCGCCTAAACGTGCTGATCAATCACCCTCTTCAGATATTCCGCGGGCACCACTCCGGACTGCCTCCAAACCACATTGCCTGCCTTGAATAACATCAGCGTAGGCACACTCTGCACCTGGTAAGCCGCAGCAGCCTGTGGATTGCGATCGATATCTATCTTTAATATTTTAACCTCCTCACCCACCTTAGACTTTAACTCTTCAAGGATAGGGGCCATCATCTTACAAGGTCCACACCACTCCGCGGAGAAATCCACAAAAGTCGGTTGCTCTCTTTTGATCAAATCACTAAACGACGTCTTTGCCATAACCTGGTTATTTGGTACCAATTGCTTATCAAAAAGTCGTCCAATCGGTCGTAGTAGAATTTCGGTCGGGCGTAGTTGGACGGCCAATCGGTTCCGATTTCCAACGTTTGTTTCCTCTTTTTTCGAAGAATTCCTGTTTCTTAGTATCAGGCTTTCGCATATAATTGCCCCTGACAATATGCGCATCTAAATAGGCAAACTGCCAATTCAGCACGCATTCTTTTTCACAATCGCATAACCCGAACGGTATGAGTTCCGATTTATCACAATTCCATCAGCCGGTTTCAAAGCTTTTCCCCAAACTAAAACGCTCAGACTGGGAACAGTATGCTCTCGAACCTGACCAGGTGGCGTTCTTTCATGAGAACGGGTATCTCGCCAACATCAAATTGCTGAACGAAACCCAGGTAGCGCAGCTGTCTGCCGAATTAGAAGAAATCAAAGATCCAGCGCATCCATTGAACCACCTGTTCTATGAATTTCATAGCAATGAATCAAGCGACCCAAATGCGGTACTCTTTCATTCTCTCGGTCACTGGAGAATCACTGAAGGGTTTCACGATGTCCTTTGGAATCCTGCATTCGTTGTGGTGGCAAGTCAGTTACTCGGCAATAAGGCAGTACGCTTCTGGCATGATCAGCTCTTCTCGAAACCGGCCCATCATGGTGGCGTGGTGGCGTGGCATCAGGACTATAGCTACTGGACGCGCACAACACCGATGCAACATCTCACCTGCTGGATCGGACTAGATGATGCCAATCGCGAGAACGGATGCCTCTGTTACATACCCGGTAGTCATAAATGGGGGCTTCTGGACAAGCCAGAATTGGCAGGCGATATGAATGGACTGGAACAATTTCTCAACGCTCAGCAAAAGAATCAGTTCGCGAACAAAGTATTTATAGAAATGAAGAAAGGCCATGGATCCTTTCACCATCCACTGCTTGTACATGGTTCATATGAGAACAAGTCACCCCGTTCTCGTCGCGCGTTTGTCCTGAATGTTTTTGCTGAAGGAACTGTCAGCGACTCTAATGATACGCTGCTTGAAGGAGTTCCAGTGATCAATAAAGGAAACAAGATGGAAGGGCAGTTCTTCCCTTTGCTAGGTGATCCGCTTACTATTTGATGATTGGTTGATCTCCTGATCGAAAGACGTGGTTTCAAAGCATTTGAAGGCCAGCTTGTGGCTGCAGAGACTAATGGCTTAGGCATGTCGGACCCAAATTCCACCGGTATAGTCCCAGTCAAGCCCCAGTCCTCTCCCAGTCTTTCCCAGAGTGTCACCAGACTTTTCCAGACTTTACCAGTCTTTCCATTCCGCGTCCAATTACCTCTCCAGTCTTAAGCCGCTTTTTATTGCGCCAACAGCCCTATTTTTTAGCAAAAGCGTTCATCAACGCATCCGTCTGTTTTGCATCAACCGATCCCTCGTGAATTACGATCCTGTATTTGAAACTCACCTTCTCACCCTTCTTCAACTTAAGATCCAGCTCCTCTTTCCCCTTGCTGAAAACCTTTTGTCCGAGCGGATTAGCAGCAAACAATCCATAGCCGCGTGCATGCCAGTACGTTGGATATCCTGGGTTTGAAGGATGATCGATAATAATGATGGCAACATCCTTGCCCCCTTCTTTACCTTTCAACATCGCCCATTCAGAACGCTTACCCCAAACACTATCACCCTGAACACCTTCCCGATTCACATACAAGCCAGTAACCTGGGAGTTGTCCATAGCCGGCACCTTAGTCACCTGTCCATGTGCATCCACAAAACTGCCAGCTTCTTTAGAAGGCATTTCCAACGCCCGCGATACACGTATTGCAAGCATTCCGTCCTTCACGTCTTTAAATTCAACATCCGTTGCCCCCGTGAGCGTGCTTGTTCTGTCTATAATGAAATCACTGCCTGACACCGAGAATTGAAAATCCGTGACTTCGTTCACCAGAACATTCCCGCTGTGATCAACCCACTGGCTACTCGTTGAAAGGTTTGCACGATCGCCTTTGCCCGACGACGACAAGATCTTTTGATGACGTATTGAACCATAATGATCAAGTTTCTCCTTCGCGATAGCTGTGCTGTTGTTCCAGAAGTCAAGGCCATTTACACTCTCGTAGTTCAACCATATACCCAGGTGATGCGGGTGATCAGTTCGCTCCCCTTCTCTTGGCGCTACGGGATATCCACGCGTAACCGTTATTCCAGAAAGAGTTTTTACCGGAAATAATACAGGCTTCTCAGTTGAATCAAAGTAGCAATACGCCGTGAGCAATTTCCCATTGAACAGAACGCTTACCTTCTTGTTTGCAACGTCGGTTTTAAGATTAAATCCCTTCTGGGCCATGGCGCAATGAGTCAGCAAGCCGAAGGTGGCTAAGAACATGAGTATTCTCATGGAATATAAGTTGTTAAGAATTGATTGAATAGTCTTTTATAGTAGAAGCGAACGCCGCAGCATTCGCTTCTACTATCAGATCAATAAAATGACTGCTAAATATTGAAGACTTTGGATCCGGCCATTACTTCCTGCCGTGATTCATCGAATGTTACTTTCGTTCCGGTGCGGGCTGATGCATTGGCCATGATACACGCGATCGCATGTGAGTAGCCGGCTTCAACGGGAGCATTCGTCTGCTTGCGACTGCGCACGCATTCCATCCAGTTCCTCATGTGATTGGTCGTCAGGGCATCGCCGCCAGTGTTAGCAGAGGTTTCAACCTTTTCTTCCACTTGCTTAAGATTCATTTCAGGAAGCAGGTTGGCCTCCATTCCCATAGCCTTGGCGTGCTTCTCACTAAGACCTCCTGTTGGTGAGATCATGTTTGTGTTCAGGTTCATTTCGCCACCGTTGCTGTAATACAGTTCTTTCGGATCATCAGAACCGTTGTGCATACGTGAGGCAAATGTCACCTGAAATCCTTTCTTCGCGTCGTTCTCAGGTCCATAATCAAAAACAGCGGTTATGGTATCCCAGTTTTCGCGTCCATCTTTCCACATATAAATTCCGCCATTCGCCACAACGCTGCGCGGATGCTTCAGCCCGGTGAACCAGTGTACGGTGTCGATCTGGTGACTCATCCATTGCCCAGGAAGACCAGAAGAATATGGCCAGAACAGACGGAACTCGAGGTGCTTGCGCGCATTGAATGGCTCAAACGGACGATTCATCAGAAAGCGCTTCCAGTCGGTATCCTCTTCTTTCAAAAGTTCTACGTCCTTTGTGCGTCTCCAACGGCCGGGCTGGTTAACGTTCCAGGTCAGCTCGACCATAGTTACATCACCAAACTTACCACTTTGAACAAATGACGCCGCCGCCTTATAGTTAGTGCCACTCCGGCGCTGTGAGCCTATTTGAACAATCTTGCCTGTTTCTTTTACGGCCTTCAAAGCAGCACGATTATCCTCCATCGTCTCTGCAAATGGCTTTTCGATGTAGGCATCGCATCCGGCTCTCACGGCTTCGATACCATGCTGAGCATGTTGAAAGTCTGCGGTGCTGATGATTACCGCATCTACCGACTTGGAAGAATACAACTCATCGTTGTTTCTGTAGGCCTTTACATCGTGGCCCATCTTATCCTTGAGTTGTACGAGTGCAGCCTCACGACGAAGTCTCCAGATGTCTGACACCCCGACAATATCAAAGTTGTTTTCCTTGTGTAAAGATGAGAATGCAGGTAGCAGAGATCCCCTGAAGCGGTCAGAGAAACCAACAACCCCTACGCGTACGCGGTCGTTAGCTCCTATTATCCGGCCATAACTTTTAGGGCTAAAAGCAAAGGTACCAAGGTAGGCACCCGCCGTTGCGGCAGCCGATTTCTTCAGAAAATTACGTCTGGATGTACTCATAACGTGTGAGGTTTAGCGTTTGAAGTTTAGTGATGCCTAATTTCAAAACTTTCTTACAAACCTCAGCACCCTTTCATCACTATTTAAGGAACAAAATGCGCATCGCAGTTGCAACGAGTTGCGAAGAACAACATAGCTCCGCTAATTAGCTCGGCTTCTTACCCGAACCTCTCTTGTTGCCCGGCTTGCGCATGAAGCTGCTTTTTCCCCGCTTATAATCACGCGATGAATTGTTTGGAGCTTTGCCCGTCAACTCCACCCTTACCTGACGGCCATTGTATTCAATGTCTTTAAAGCCATTCAGAATATCATCAACCTTTTCTTTCTCAGCTTCGAAAAATGAATATGCTCCCTTGAGTTCGATCTTTCCGATCGCCTTGCCGTCGACACCGGTTACATCATCGATCAATTCGAGCAAGTCGCCCTTCTCCATTCCATCCATCTTACCCAGGTTGATAAAGAAGCGACCACCAGAACGGTAACGTTCCATTTCGTGTTCGCCTGGCTTGCGGTCTTCGATGTTCAGATCCGGTGCATTACGATAATAATCCAGGAAGCGATTAAACTCAATCGATGCGAAGCGCTTGATCAGATCATTCTTGCTTAGATCTTGCAATTCCTCGTACACGGCAGGGAGAAATGTGGCGATCTCATCTTCATTCACCTTTACTTCTCTTACCTTGTGCATAAGCGCCAGTAGCTGACGCTGACATACCTGTTCACCCGTGGGGATGGGCATCTTGGTGAATGTTGTCTTCAATGCCTTTTCGATCTGCTTCACTTTCCCCAATTCACGACGGGAAATCATCGCTATTGAGATCCCTCGCTTTCCTGCACGGGCTGTTCTTCCGCTTCTATGCGTATAAAATTCCATCTCATCCGGTATATTGAGGTGGATCACGTGCGTGATGTCGTCGACGTCAATGCCACGTGCAGCAACGTCAGTAGCTACCAGTATTTGAAGACTGCGATCTCTGAACTTCATCATAACACGATCGCGTTGCTGTTGGGTCAGATCACCGTGGAGAGCGTCGGCATTGTATCCGTCTTTCATCAGCATCTCAGCAATACGTTGCGTATCGATCCGCGTTCTGCAAAATATCAGACCGAAGATTTGTGGATTATCATCAAGGATGCGTTTCAACGCGAGGTATTTATCCTTCTCGTGTACCAGCACATAATTGTGTGCAATATTTGCATTGCTGGTATTCTTTTCTCCCACTTGAAGCTCGAACGGATCCGTCATGTAGTTTTTCATGATCTCGCGAACTTCGCGCGGCATCGTTGCAGAGAATAGCCACGTCTGCTTTGTCTCCGGTGTAAACGACAATATTTTATCGAGCTCCTCTTTGAAACCCATGTTCAGCATTTCGTCGGCTTCATCGAGCACAACAAATCGAACGGTTGAAAGATTGATCGCCTTACGGTCTACCAAATCAATTAGCCTTCCAGGAGTAGCAACAATGATTTGAGCTCCTCTCTTAACCTTTCGGATCTGCTCACTGATACTCGCACCTCCGTACACAGCGACGATGTTCAATGCCTTAAATTTCTCCGAAAAGTTCTCAAGGTCATTTGCAATCTGAAGACCAAGCTCTCGCGTTGGTGCCAGCACCAATGCCTGAGTTTCCCGAAGGCTGGCATCAGTCAGGTCCAGTAAAGGCAGGCCAAAAGCTGCCGTCTTGCCGGTACCTGTTTGAGCAAGCCCGACAAAGTCGCGCTTACCACTTAGGAGCACCGGAATGGCTTGCTCCTGTATCGGTGTAGGTGTTTCAAATCCGATCTGGAGTACCGACTGGACAAGTGCCCCGGAAAGCCCCAGGGATTCGAAAGATTTCATGAGTTCGTATTTTGTTTAAATGCAAGGCTTGCTGAATCGTCACCCATTTCGTCTACTGTAGACAGGGCACCGCGATTTCATTGCTTTTTGCGATCAGGGCGCGAAGGTACGCCAATAAAATCAAAAAATGTCCCTCCGCCCTGCACGTCGAACCATTCGCTCGTATATATTTGCGGCCCTTGGGGCATTAGCTCAGCTGGCTAGAGCGTCACGCTGGCAGTGTGAAGGTCATCGGTTCGACTCCGATATGCTCCACGGAAAGGCTGTCCGAAGTCTGCAAAGATCCAAAGACAGCCTTTTTCTTTGTCCGCAATCCTTTGTGATTCGGGAATGCGAAGATTTATCCTAAAGAGCAGATCACTGTTTTCTGTTCATTACACCCCAAGTAATCTCCGGCTGCTTTCGTAGATTAGTCGGGCCGAGTTCCCACAGACTTCAACCCTAATTTCCGAACCCATGAAAAGGAATATGTTCTTGTGGTCCGCTTGGGCTGCCTTCACCGCTGACACCGTTACAAGCCTCAAAACATTCGCGATGCACCGAACAGCAAAAGGTTTCAAAGTTAGCGCCGGCGACGCGCGTTTCGGAGTTCATTACAAAATGAAGGGCGTAACCCTGAACATTCTCGATATCAAAATATCCGGCAAGGATACTGACGGCGACATAGCAGTCTTCGAACAAACGGGATTGACTCCCAGGGGTGGACCACCTTTACATATCCACCCTAATCAGGACGAATGGTTTTATGTTGTGGAAGGTGAATATCTGTTTCAGGTTGGTGAAGATCAATATGATCTAAAGGCAGGCGACACAATCTTCCTCCCGCGCAACGTTAAACATGCGTTTCTTCAAAAGACTGAAAAAGGCAAAATGGTCGTAACCTACATGCCGGCGGGCAAGATGGAGGAGTTCTTTGCAGTAACTGATCAATGGACGTCGCCTCCGTCAAAAGAAACAATTGCAAAAGTCTTCTCTGACCATGGAATGCAAGTGGTAGGCCCTCCGTTGAGTGTAGGCTAGATCGCCTGTTGGTGATTTCATATTAAACAGGCAGCAAGCATCGTCCGTATGATCAACCGGTTATTCTATTCCGGTCAATAAAATCACGAAATGACTTTTTGTAAGTCTCACCGATTGGGATCATCGTCGCTCCAACCTGGACGTCATTCTTGTGAATTACATCTATCGCATTGAAAGCGACAATGAATGAGTTATGAACGCGAATGAATTTATCAGCAGGCAACTCTTCCTCAAGAGCCTTCAAACGCTGCAGCGAAACGACTTTCTGTGCTTTTGTGTGAATGGTGACATAATCCTTGAGTCCTTCAACGTAAAGAATATCGTCGATGCGTAGCTTGATCAGCTTTGTGCCATCTTTCACAAACACAAAAGGCTGAGCCGCTTCAACTCCAGACTTATGCGCAGGCGGTACAGAAGGAACAACCGGAGCAACCGTTGCAGAACGTTCGGACAAGCGTTGTGTCACCTTTTCGACTGCCTTAAGAAAACGTTCAAACGTAATTGGTTTTAGCAGGTAGTCAGCAACATCAAGCTCATAACCTTCAAGAGCATATTCAGAGTACGCTGTCGTTAAAATGATAAGTGGTTTTTTTTGGAGCGCCTTCAAGAGCGAGATCCCCGTCAGGTCAGGCATCTGCACATCCAGAAACATAACATCAATTTCGTTGTTCCTCAGCGCATCCATGACTTGCAGGGAACTGGAAAGAGTGTCGACCAGATTCAACTGCGGAACTTTGCGAACGTAATCCGAAAGCAGATTACGCGCCAGCGGTTCATCATCGACGATGAGGCAATTAAATTTCAAGCGAGATCAAGATTCAGTTTAACAGTGTACTTGTCCGGAGTATCGTTCATCTCGAGCGAATATGCCCCCGGATAACTTAGTTCAAGACGGCGACGTACATTACGCAAACCAATGCCGGATTTCTCAAGAGCTTCTTTCGATTCACCAGATTTACTATTTTCAACAGTATACACACACGTATTGCCATTGAGACAGATCGAAATGTTCACCCAGGATTTTGGATTGTTGTTACTCACTCCGTGCTTGAACGCATTCTCCAGAAAAGTTATGAATATGAGCGGAGTTATCCACACATTATCTGTGCTTCCTGAAACATTGAACTGAATAGGTACCTGATCGTTCAATCGTAGCCTTTCGAGACTGATATAATTCAGCATGTACTCGATCTCCTTCTTCAGCAGCACCTTCGGATGATTAGAATCATAAATCATGTATCTCATCATCTGCGACAACTTGGCAATTACCTCTGTGGTGTTTTCTGATTTGCTATAAGCGAGATAGTAAAGATTATTCAGCGTGTTAAAAAGAAAGTGTGGATTGATTTGGGCCTTCAGGAAGTTGAGCTCAGCGATCAGACGTTCATTCTCTACTTCCTTCTTCTTTGCCTCAAGATCGATCCACTCCAATGCAAAGCGAAGCATCGCAACGAAGATTACGATGAACAAATTGGTCATGATCACTTGTACGAGAAAACGCGTGCTATAAATCCATTCCTCACGACCAGTAAAACCGTCTACGATGTAGCGGTCAAGCGCTATCCTTACAACCATTAGCAAAGCAAATGGCAAAATGAACTCAGCAATGTATCGCAGGAGGTTCTTGTGCCTGAGAAATCTGGGAAGCAGGAAAAAGTAATTGAGGTAGGCCGCAACGGCCGCGAACGTTATCTGAAGCGATGCAGCAGTTATTACGCGGCTCCAATCAAATTCTCTACCACGAAACGACGACAACTGATACAGGAAGAACGACAAGTACACACACCAGAATGAGAGGTGCAAAATGACGACTCTTCGCTGCTGAAAGAATGATGACATGATTCAACTATACGTTATGAGTGGCCTAAAGGTAATTCGTACGGTCATAGTATTGCCGGTAACAAGTGTCTTTTATACCTATATGATGTTTGCCTCGACGGATACCCATATGCTATCCATAAGTTGGATCCGTCGAATAGGTGGCCGAGTCATCGAATCAAAGTGCCCGCTGGTATAATAACCACCAATGGTGTAGAACAAAACACCTTGCTTTGCAGTATTAATTGTTGGCATCGGCATTGGGCTGAAATGCCGTTATCAGTTTAATCTATTTTTTCTTTTAGTACAAAACATGAAAAAACTATTACCCGCACTGGTCAGCTTATTGTTTATCCAAGTTGCGGTTGCGCAGAATCCTGAGACACAGCAAGTGACGGGACAGAAAGGAAATGCGAAAATCAGCGGCAAGGTAATCGACGTGGATAGCAATCAGCCTGTGGAGTTTGCAACGGTTGCCCTTAATGATCCAACTACGGGAAAACCCGTAAACGGAACAGTATGTGATGACAAGGGAGAATTCGTCATCAATAAAGTAGCAGAAGGTACTTACAACGTACAGGTGTCGTTCATCGGCTACGAAACGCAAACAATCAACGGTATCAACGTTGACAAGCACGGCGATGTAAGCCTGGGAACAATAAAGCTCGGTACGGGTACAAAGGTGCTGAAGGAAGTCGTGATCGAAGGACAGAAGGACCTTGTAGAAGAACGTGTAGACCGAACGATATATAACGCTGAAAACGACCAGACAACTAAGGGTGGAGATGCTACTGATGTATTGAAGCGCGTACCAATGCTGTCTGTAGACATGGACGGTAACGTAACCTTGCGCGGCAGCCAGAACATTCTCGTGCTTGTAAATAATAAGCCATCCACGATCATGGCAAGTAGTGTAGCCGATGCGTTAAAACAAATTCCAGCTGACCAGATCAAAACTGTGGAGGTGATCACGTCACCATCGGCTAAATATGATGCAGAAGGTTCTGGCGGTATCATTAACATCGTAACCAAGAAGAATACGCTGCAAGGCGCAACACTGAATGTCGATGCTGGTGTAGGCACAAGAGGATCAAACCTTGGATTGAACGGAAATCTGCGCACAGGCAAGATGGGATTTTCTCTTGGCGGCTGGGGCCGAAG
Source organism: Chryseolinea sp. (assembly GCA_049840655.1). Lineage (GTDB taxonomy): Bacteria > Bacteroidota > Bacteroidia > Cytophagales > Cyclobacteriaceae > Chryseolinea. The sequence goes on along the minus strand of JASGJX010000042.1, from coordinate 1,494 downwards.
CATGTACAACATCAATGGCCGGTTCGAGAACGCTCAGCTGACTACCGATCCTTCATCGTCGGATCAGACTCTCAACTTGCAAAATGCTGACACCAGGAGCCACGGCCTCTTCGGCAACTACAACCTCGGCTGGGATTATGACATCAACAAAAACAATACACTGACAGCTTCTTTACGCATCGGTGCACGTAACAACATCTCATATCAGGACGGCTTGTATACACAGATGTTCACCAACGACGCGCTTACCAGCAGTAACCTGCGTGATGTAAAGACGAACGATCTCAACAACTCGATCGACGCCAGCCTTACTTATACGCACCTGTATGAAAAGCCTCAGAAGGAATTCAGCCTGATGGCGCTCTATAGCAAGAACAATCGCAACAACGACTTTACCAATACTACTCTTGAGCAGGGAGGCATTGCATCGCCGAGTGGTTACAAGAACCTTAACGACAGCTACAATGATGAGATGACGCTCCAGGCTGACTTCCAAACTCCTCTTGGCAAAAACCAAATGCTTGAGATGGGAGCAAAGGATATAATCCGCCATGCATACAGTGACTTCTCTTATTTCAGCGATCCTGAAGGTGATGGCAACTATGTACTGGTTGACAGCGTACGTCTCACAAACAACCTGAACTACAATCAGAATATTGCATCAGGATACCTGTCATACACCCTTACGCTTGCTAAAGGATACAGCTTCAAAGCAGGATCACGCTACGAATACACGACGATCGATGCTTATACGCGCACAGAAGACAACATTGACATTCCCTCTTACGGAGTACTTGTACCAAGCGTAAACATCTCGAAGAAATTGGGTAAAGGTGGTATGATTAAGGCTTCTTACAATCGCCGCATCCAGCGTCCATCGATACGATTCCTCAATCCCAATATTCAGAGCTCGAACCAAATCAACATCTCACAGGGTAATCCCCAGCTTGATCCCGAGTACACGAACAACTACGAACTTGGCTACAATACATTCATCAAGGGTGTTTCTTTGAATCTGACTTCGTTTGTTAGAAATACAACGGGCTCTATCCAGCAGGTACGTGTCCCCCTCGAGAACGGAGGCATATTGACTACATACCAGAACATCGGAACTGAAAACGCTTATGGCCTCAGTCTGTTTGCCAATGTTAACCTCGGCAAACTTTCATTGAATGGAGGTTCAGACATGTATTACACTGTGCTGGATAACAACATGGGTTCACACAACGAGGGCTTTGTTATCAGTGGCCGTATGTTCGGTAACTATAATCTTGGCAAAGGTTGGGGTATCCAGGCATTTGGTTTTGCCCGCGGTCGCCAGGTGCAACTGCAGGGAACACAAGGTGGCTTTGGTATGTACAGCCTTGGTTTGAGAAAGGAAATCTTTGACAAGAAGGGTTCAATCGGCTTTGGTGCTGAAAACTTCCTGACACGTGAGTTCCGTATTAAGAGCAAGTTGGAGACTGACTACATCCAGCAGAACAGCCTCAACGT
>JASGJX010000041.1:0-85901 GCA_049840655.1 Chryseolinea sp. | reverse complement strand
AAGGTTAATAGGGAAACACGATAGAATCCGAACAGCACCTATTGCTGGATGAGCCTACAGCACATCTCGATCTCGAGCAATCGTCTTGAGATTACCCTTTTGCTTCGTCAGCTCGCTCACGAGGGCAGAGCTGTTGTGATGGCAACGCATGAATTAGACCTTGCACTCCAAACGGCCGATGAAGTATGGCTGGCAGGCAGTGGTCAGGGTATGTTAACCGGCGCACCAGAGGATCTGGTATTAAGAGGATCTTTCGATGAGATTTTCGCTTCAAGGGCTTTGACCTGCGGACGGGCAAGGTTCTTCACAAACCTAAAAGATCACTATCCATCGCTGTTGAGGGCGACCAGCCGGCCGCGCTTTGGACGAGGAATGCTTTGGAGCGACGCGGATACCCCATCCATGCAGATGCCGCACAAAAACGCATCACGGTTAAGCAAATGCACGATGGCAAACCGACCTGGTTGCTGGATGGAATTCACTCATTCTCCAGCGTTGAGTCACTGCTCGCTGCTCTCGAAAGACTGTAGGCTGTCGATCAGCTTACTCGCAACGGGATGGATATACGCGAAGATATTCCGCCGCCCGTTGACGAGGTTGATACGGCGAATCGAGAAGGGGAAGTCATTTTGCAAAAACGGAGGTTCGCTTCCCTGCCTTCTGGATAAAAACTTTTCATCATCACTGATTTCATGACGCGTAAGTTACATTCGGACTTTTTTTCAATCGATTGAAATCGACGTTGTAAGATTCTGCCAGAATCAGAAGTATTCAATTCTCAGGGTTTTCCTTAGGTTTGGGCAAATAGACCCATTTTTTACACTATGGTAAACCTGAACGAGATCTTTCCCTACGAGTTTGACAAGAAGTATAGCAAGCCGGTCGCCTATTTCTCAATGGAATTTGCAGTCGACCAGCCTTTAAAGATATACAGCGGTGGCCTCGGATTCCTGGCCGGCTCTCATTTGCGTAGTGCATATGAGCTCAAACAGAACCTTATCGGGATCGGCATTCTTTGGAAAAAAGGATACTATGACCAGGAAAGAAATCAGGATCAGACGCTCAAAGTAAGCTTCAGAGACAAGGACTATTCCTTCCTCATGGATACCAATATCGTTTATCCGATCACGATCCACGGCGCAAAAGTGTTTGTTAAAGCGTACCTGCTTAAGCCCGGAGTGTTCAATTCCGCTCTCTCTTCCTGCTCAGTACCGATATCCCGGAAAACGATTACCTGGCTCAAACTATCAGCCACAGACTTTATGATCCTAACGAAACTACGCGCATAGCCCAATCGATATTGCTGGGTATCGGAGGTGCTAAATTGCTTGATGTTCTCGGTCGTCAAACCGAGATCTATCATATGAATGAAGGTCACGCGCTGCCTATGTGTTTTTATCTTCTCGACAAATACAAGAACATCGACGAAGTAAAAAAACGTGTCGTATTTACTACGCATACACCTGAAAAGGCTGGTAACGAAGAGCACAGCATTCCATTGCTCAATAGCATGAGCTTCTTCAATGGCCTGACAGTAAAACAGGTTGAAGATTATGTCGCTCCTGAGCACGGCGTGTTAAACCATACGCTGACTGCGCTGCGCCTATCGCGTGTTGCTAATGCCGTATCGCAGCTCCATGGTGAGGTGTCTCGCAAAATGTGGGGAGAGTACAAAGGCATTTGTGAAATCAAAGCGATTACCAATGCACAAAACAAGACGTACTGGAAAGACGATGAACTCGAAGCAGCGCTAGCCAACAACGACAACGAAGCATTGAGCAGGCAAAGAAAGAGTTGAAGAAAAACTATTCCGCGTGGTGGCCAACCAGACCGGAAAACTGTTCGATGAAAACGTGCTTACTATTGTTTGGGCACGCCGCTTCGCAGGTTACAAGAGAGCCAATCTCCTGCTCTAGACTCAACAATTTCCTCCGATTGGCCCTTAGCAAAGATTATCCGATCCAAATCATCTGGGCTGGTAAACCGTATCCGGAAGACTACAACGCCATCAACATATTTAACGAGATCTACTGGAAGACTAAAGAACTTGCCAATTGTACAGTGGTTACCGGATATGAGCTATGGCTTTCCGGCCACCTTAAGAAGGGTTCAGATGTATGGTTGAATAACCCGAAACTTTATCATGAAGCTTCCGGTACTTCTGGAATGACAGCTGCTATGAATGGTTCGGTGAATCTTTCTATTCCCGACGGATGGATTCCTGAATTTTCTCAACACGGAAAGAACTCATTCCTGATCAGGACAGCAGACGATTCCCTGAGCGCCGACGCAAAAGATAAGATCGAGGCTAAAAATCTTGTCAGCGTGCTGGAGAACGAAATTATACCGACATACTATAAAAAGCCGGACGAGTGGTTGAACATTGTTAAGCAGGGCATGCGCGACGTGGTGCCAATGTTCGACTCAAACCGTATGGCAAATGAATACTATGAGAAGTTGTATTCGTGATAAGCCTGCCGACTTCTTCGGTCAACATTAAACCATTGATTAAATAGCCCTCAGCAATCTGAAGGCTATTTTTTTTTGGTTTCTCTTTAGCAGTAGTTGTCGCCCGCTATAAGCACTAATAATAGTACACTCTGATCATCAACCTCGACTTCGTAAAGTCTATTTCTTCGATCAGGATTTTTTTGATGTCCAGCCCGGTCTTTTGCTTCAGGTCGGCGATAATCAGATGATGATTCTCCGGCTGCATATTTTCGATACTGTTGTATTCGATCAGTTTCGTCTTCTCATTCCTGATGATCCTGTTCCCGTCAATGATGAAGACAACAATAATGATCAGGAGATTGAGCACTATGATCTCCACGTAAGACCCCTTCATGATCGAGTTGATCAGTCCTATCGTCATTATGATGAACAGATAGGTCATGTCCTTGGTGGTAATTGTTTCCGTCCTGAAACGAAGCAATGAAAACGCCGCCAGCAAACCAAAAGCACTTCCCATGGAATTAAATGCCTTTGTTTTTTCGAGCATGTACGCTAAAAGAAAGATAATGAAGTTGAGCAGAAAGAAGGTGAAATAATAGTCACGCTTCTCGTAGGTGTTATAATACACAACGCGGATTAACACGACCATTGATAGGGTGTTGATCAGAATACGGATCAGAAAGTACTCCGTAAAAATTTGAAAATTATCCATGGCAGGGGCTAGGCTCACTAAAGATAGCTTTTTTTAGGAACGTGCCGGCCCGTTAGCACGCCGCAGTCCGAAATCAACCAAAATAAGCGGATAGAGCAGGAGTCATAACGAATGTCAATTTCGAATGGCAATGTTCAGGATTAACTTAGTTAAGTTAGCCACAAAATTGAACCGATAAAGTCTGATGCTAACCCTTAGTGAAATAAGGATCTATCCAATCAAATCCCTGGCGGGAATTTCCAAATCAAGCGCAAATCTTCAGTCGAAGGGATTGGAACATGATCGGCGCTGGATGTTGGTAGATGATGATGGCGTCTTCCTGACACAGCGAGTGCACAGTGGTATGGCCTTGTTTGAGATGCACGAGTCACGCGATGGATTTGTTATCGCTCGTCAGGGAGAGCATATCGTGTTGCCCTACCAGCAGGCTGAACCAGTAAACCCTTTTGAAGTTCAGATCTGGGACGACCGGGTAACTGCTTTTGAGGTAAGCACAGAATTCAGCCGATGGTTCTCTGACAAACTGGGCATTTCCTGTCGACTGGTTGCCTTTCCTGAATCGAACCCCAGGCAAATCGATCCTGCTTATGCTGAAGCTGGCGAGTACGTGAGCCTGGCAGACGCCTATCCGCTGATGATCATTGGCGAGTCTTCCCTTGCCGACCTTAACTCAAAACTTGCCGAGTCTATAAGTATGAATCGTTTCAGGCCGAATCTGACTTTCAGCGGAGGTCTTCCTTTCGAAGAAGATTCATGGAAAGAGTTTTCAATCGGAGGCAATCAGTTCAGCGGGGTTAAACGATGCGCTCGTTGCGTCCTTATTACCATCAATCCCTTAACGGGAGAGAAGGGTGCCGAGCCGTTAAAAACTCTGTCCACCTATAGAAAGGAAAATAACAAAGTCTACTTCGGACAAAACTTGATTGCCCGTACGCACAATGAAATAAAAGTTGGGGACGCAATTCAAGTGACGGCCTATCATCAGGTAAAGCCTCAGCTCACAAACATATGACGGCGCTCTACCTCAAAGCAATTCACATCATCTTCGTGGTGACCTGGTTTGCTGGTATGTTTTACATGCCACGACTATTCGTGTACATCATTGAAGCCCACAGCAAGGAAGAGCCAGAAAAATCAATTCTCATCAAACAGTTAAACATGATGGCGTCGCGTCTTTGGTATGCCATCACCTGGCCATCGGCCGTTATAACCCTTTGCATGGGTGCATCACTGCTGATAAACACTCCCTCGTGGCTGCAGTTTGGGTTCATGCATATCAAGCTCACACTTGTGTTCTTCTTGTACATGTATCACCTGTCCTTACATCGGATATTCAAACAACTTCAGCAGGGAATAGTCAAATATACTTCGCAACAGATGCGCTTCTGGAACGAAGTGTCGACATTGTTTCTCATCTCCATCGTGTTCATTATCGTATTGAAGGATGCTTTGAGCATGTTATGGGGGCTTGTGGGACTCTTCGCCGTTATAATCGTTATTACGCTTGGGATTAAACTTTATAAGAAATACCGGAAATGAAAACACATCAAGGAATGCGCAGATCAAATAACGCCGCTGGTCATAAGGTTAGGCTATGGAATGGTCTCTATAGTATCCCTTTGTTAATCATGCTTGTTATTGCGGGCTGTGGTAAAAAGGTCGAACCGCCTTTGCCAATATATGGCGAACGTGAACTCGTTGGAAAAGACACTGTATATCATACGATCGGTGATTTCAGTTTTGTCGACCAGGACAGCTCAGTGATTACAAACAGTACCTTCGAGAACAAGATCTATGTCGCGGACTTCTTTTTCACTTCCTGCAGGACTATCTGTCCTATCATGAAGACTCAAATGTTGCGCGTATATGATTCCATTCAGAATGATAGCGACGTGGTTCTGTTATCACACACTATCGATCCTGAGTATGATACTGTTGGACTCCTGCACGATTTTGCAGAGAGACTTGGCGTGAACAGCAGCAAGTGGCACTTCGTTACTGGCAAGCCCAAGGAGGAAGTCTATAAACTTGCACAGCTGAGTTACTTCTCAACAGCCATGCAAGACAAGGGAGAGGCCGATGGCTTCATCCACAGCGGTGCGTTTCTGCTCATAGACAAGCACAAAAGAATCAGGGGCAAGTACGATGGAACAAAAGAAGAAGATGTCAATCGACTTCTGGCGGATATCCGGAGACTTAAGAGCGAAGGCTGATGCGCCCGGTATTACTGCTTGCTCTTGTATGTTTTGCCTGCGGCAAGCCAACCGCTTCTGAGAATCAAAACTCCCCGAAGTTTCAGCAATACTACAATCAGGGTGAACAATTGTATGTTCAACACTGCAGCAATTGCCACCAAAAAACAGGAACGGGACTTGGACTGGTATATCCTCCTTTAAACAAATCTGACTTTGTAGATCAGCACCTGGAAGAAGTCATTTGCCTCATGCGAAACGGCCGTAAAGGGGAGCTGATTGTCAATGGAAAAATGTACAATCAGGCGATGCCTCCTACCACACTATCTGATCTTGAAATAGCCGAGATAGCAACCTATGTTTACAATAGTTGGGGACGTGATAAGGGCATACTGGAAGTCAACGATGTCGCCCTTCAGCTGCAGCGATGTGATACGATACCTTCTTCTTCTCAATAGTTTGTCTTCCCTCAACTGAAATAAAAACTCCATGCCACTTCTGTCCTGATCCGGTAGCATGGAGTTTCACTGTAATTTAAAGAATCTGATTTAGCTAGGGTGTTGTCGTACCAAACTTACCGTATACCGCATCCTTGAATGCTTTATGAACCGGATTGTCAAATGGCAAAATCTGAATAAAGAGCACAGCGGTCAGATCATTTTTCGGGTCTACCCAAAACAAAGTACTGGCCGCGCCGTCCCAGAAGAACTCTCCTACAGCCCCGACCTTTTCGTCAGGACCTTGCGCTGATTCGAGGCGAACAGCGAAATCAATTCCGAACCCTACCCTACCCTTCGATGGAAGCCACATTCTTCGGTGACACTATCGAACAATTGATTTGTCGCCATCAGCTTTACGGTCTCCTCTTTCAAAATCACCGCATCATCCAACTTTCCTCCATTTACCAGCATCTGTGCAAAGCGCGTATAATCATCTACTGTTGAAGTGAGCCCGAAGCCACCCGGCTTCAGTGGCCATGCTTGTCCATTAAATCCATTTGCAATTGAATCGGCAACACGATTGAGTTTGCCTTCCGCACGGTTGTACATCGCGGCGAATCGTTTCATATCAGTCGGCACGTAGCGTGTGTTATTCATCTTCAACGGATCGAGAATATTCTCGATAACATACTGATCGAATGGCTTGCCCGACAGCTTCTCCACCAGATAAGCCTGGACATCCACACAGATTCCATATGACCATTGTTCACCTGGATGAAAGGCCAGGGGCAACTGCGAGAGTTTCTCTGCGAACTGAGTAAGTGTGTTGTTTTTATTCGTTACGTCTGCCTTGCGGAATACTTCACCAAGATTCTTGTCACCTGCATTGAGGAACCCAGCTGTGTGACGCGTTATGTCTCTGACGGTGATAGCGCGATGCGGGGCTTCCAGTTTCATAACTCCTTTGTCGTCGAAGCCAGCAAAGACTTTTACATTGGCAAATTCCGGAGCGTACTTGCTCAAGGGATCATCCAACTGAAACAAGCCCTTTTCATAGAGTTGCATCAGTGCAACTCCTGTGATAGGCTTGGTCATCGAAAAGATCCGTACGATAGTATTTCTGTCCATCGGCAGATTGGCTTCGCGGTCAGCCATGCCGAATGAATTGAAGTAAACTTCTTTGTCTTTCTCAAAAATGAGAGCGGAAATGCCGGCTACCCGATTTGTATCGACGAATGATTTTAAAGTTGCATCGATGCGTGCCTTAACTTCTTCTGTGATAACCCCTGTGTTTTTTTCGGGTTGCTTACAGGAGACAATGATGAGGAGTAGAATTACGATGGAGGGGAGAGTGAATTTCATGGTGATTCGTTTGTTCAAGACAATTTATTGAAATAAACGAACCACGAAAATATTCTTTCCACTACCGGAGATACCGTGGTATTCCAATCAACAAATCACCAGATCAACAAATAGCTAGGGGTATCGCATCTTTATCTCCTGCTTTACCGTCGATCCTTTCACTTCGAATTTGGCTTTGTCAAATGTAGGCGGACCCTTCTTGCCCATGACGTTGTTGCTAAACGCAAAACCTTCCTTAGGTATGCCCAGTTTGGTTTTATCGAGCTCGCCGTTCTCATTGATATCGTGAATTACGCTCACTGCGTAAGCTCCATCCCTGACATTATCGAAAGTCAACACGACAGATTCATCGGTTGCCCTGGCGATCTTTCCTTCAACAGGTGTTTTCAGATAGTTGCTTTCCGTGAACAGTCCAACGCGAAGGTTTCCCTTACCCGATTTGACACCGGTCAGCTTAACTTCCACAGTCGTCTGAGCATAGGTGATCAAAACCGAACCAAGCAACACGACCAACGTCAGGGTATACAATCTCATGTTATTGATTTTATTAAAGCGCTGTTCAACAAAAGTCCTCAATACACCATCCAGTATTTTCCGATTTCCTTTAGCCATTCGGTTCCACTGAACTTATGGCGTCACGGGTTGCAAATAGAGTGCCATGCCCGGGCGCCAAAATGTCAATACGCAAGGTGTAAATATGCCCGGGAGTTATTAATTCTATCAGGATTAATCCGCCTTTTATACCGAACAACCCTCCCCCTGGCCGGTCTTGCTGCAGCGTTCTGAATATTGCGTTTCTCATCCCGTATTATTGGATGGGCAAGTTGCACCAATTTGTTAAATTCGAACATATTCCAGAATCTATGGCTTCCATTAATCTGAAGATCAACAACAAGAGCTACACCGTCGATGCTGACCCGGCCATGCCTTTGCTTTGGGCCATCCGCGATTTGGTTGGGCTTACAGGTACTAAGTATGGGTGCGGTATTGCACAGTGTGGAGCGTGCACTGTACACCTCAATGGTGTCCCGGTACGTTCATGTTCACTTCCGGTCTCCACTGTGGCGAACAAAGAAATAACCACAATTGAGGGACTGTCAACCGACAATTCTCATCCGGTTCAGCAGGCCTGGATTCAGGAGCAGGTCCCGCAATGTGGATACTGCCAGTCTGGTCAGATTATGGCTGCTACTGCGCTGCTGAAGAAGAATCCGAATCCTAACGACAAAGACATAGACACAGCGATGCAGGGACATATCTGCAGATGTGGCACTTATCCGAGGATTCGCAAGGCCATCAAAACGGCTTCGTCTATCATGAACTCGAAGGCATCTGTCAAATAGATTGTGATAAAATCCGCATCATGACAGCAAACTCAAGAATATCCCGAAGGAATTTTATCCGGATCTCGTCGATAAGCAGTGTGGCGCTTACACTTGGCTTCTATAAAACGGCAACCGGAAGCGTCGTCTCAATCATCAACCCGGCGAGTGAAACATCCGGAAACGTTGAAATGAACGCATGGATCTCGATCGATCCGCTTGGCAAAGTAACGATCATCAACCATCGGTCGGAAATGGGTCAGGGCTCGTTTCAATCGGTTCCCCAGATTATTGCCGAAGAGTTGGAGGTGAATCTGAACGACGTCAATATCGTATTTGCACAAGGCAGCCAAACGCTGTACGGCAGCCAGATCACAGGCGGAAGTTCGACTATCCGGGGATCATACAAAAAGCTCTTGCACCTCAGTGCAACTGCGAGGGAAATGTTAATTTCTGCGGGTGCAAAAAAGTGGAATGTACCGGCAAGTGAATGCTATGCTGAGAACGGCCACGTCATTCATCGTGGCTCCGGACGGAAAGCGAACTACGGCTCCCTTGTGGAAGAGGCTGTAAAAGTGCAGCCCCCTGCTGACGTTAAGCTGAAGGATCCCAAAGACTATAAGGTTATCAGAAAACCGATGCCCCGACAGGATACACCGTTGAAGACTAACGGTACGGCTATCTTCGGATTGGACAAACGCTTGCCCGGAATGTTGTACGCAGTGGTAGAACGCAATCCGCGCTTCCTCGGAAAAGTAAAATCGTTCGACGACACAGCTACCAAGGCGGTGCCAGGCGTTAAACATGTCATCAAGGTACAAATGAACGTCTTTTCGCATAAGCGTGAAGGCGTTGCTGTAGTTGCCGATACGCTTTGGGCGGCAATGCAGGGCCGCAAGAAACTCAAGGTTGAATGGGACGATGCCGGTTTCGAGCATCACAGCACGGACCAGTTATACGCGAAAATGCGCGACGATGTTAAGAACGGAAAACTGCTGTCCTACAAGACAAAAGGCGATGTTGATCGCGTCCTTACTTCATCCAGCAATGTGCTTGAGGCGGTTTACGAGACTCCTTACGAAGCACACGCATGTATGGAGCCATTAAATTGTATTGCTGACTTTAAAGACGGCAAGTGTGTGATTTGGGGACCCATACAAGGACCCGACTGGGTTCAGGCAGACGTTGCTCCAATGATTGGACTTAAACCAGAAGATGTCACAGTTAATATGACATTCCTCGGTGGCGGTTTTGGAAGAAAGGCCTTCCTCGACTATCCACATGAAGCCGCTGTCATCTCAAAAGAAATTGCAGCTCCCGTCCAGGTTGTTTGGACGCGCGAAGATGACATGACTCAGGGCCCATTCAGGCCAGGAATGGTTTACCAATGCAAAGGCGCGCTTTCAGGAAACGGAAGCATCGCCGCATTTGAAACACGCATCGCAGGTCAGAACATGGGTCACCAAAATCCCGGCGCTGACCATAGCAGCTACAATGACAGCGCAACGGAAGGGCTGCCCGAAACGTACCTCAACAGTCTTCCAAACTATCGCTTTGGTGATGTTCCTCTGGAGTCGCCGGTGCCAGTGATGTGGTGGCGCTCTGTTTATTCTTCAACTAACGCCTTCGCGTTTGAAAGCTTTATGGATGAGATGGCCATAGCGGCAAAGAAGGATCCTATCGATTTCCGAAAGCAACACTTCTGGGACGGACGTTACCATGCAGTTCTGGATAAACTTATTGAAGTATCCAACTGGAAACAGCGCAAGAGCAACGAGGGATACGGAGTCGCGCTTACTGAATGTTTTGCCACTATCGTCGGTGAGGTTGTGAAAGTGTCTCGCAAAGCGGACGGAAAAATCTCAGTCGATAAAGTGTGGGCCGTTATGGATTGTGGTTGGTATGTAAATCCTGATGTAATTCGTGCGCAGGTGGAAGGTAGTATTGTCATGGCCTATGGTGCATCGAACTTCCATGCCACTGAGTTCAAGGACGGCAAAGCGGTGCAGCAAAATTTCAATACCTATCGAATGCCACGCATCAATGACATTCCTGAAATCGAAGTACATGTGATGGACAACGAAGAGAAAGCGGGCGGTGTTGGAGAACCTTCACTTCCTCCTTTTGCTCCTGCCCTAACCAATGCAATTTTCGATTTAACTGGAAAACGAATCAGAAAGTTGCCGTTTGCATTAAACGAGGCATAGTCTTGGCTTGAGATGAAGCAATCGAACATCGGTTGCTTCATTTGTTTTCGGTGGATGAGCTGCGAGAGAAAATCTCAAGCTGAGATAACGACGTTGCTGCAAATCCACCTATAGTTTAACCTAATTGAATCAGATCGTAATGAGAAAGTTTATTATCAGTGCTGCTTGTATAGTGTTCATGGCGACAACCCTGGCTTTCAGGCCAGTTCAAAAATTTGACCTGAAGGCTAGTATCGAACGGGGCAAAGAGGTGTATACGGCTCAATGCATGTCTTGTCACATGGAGCAGGGCGAGGGTATAGAAAGTGTATACCCTCCTTTGGCAAAATCGGATTATTTGATGGCTGACAAGAAGCGTGCAATTGACCAGGTTCTTCACGGTCTGACTGGTGAAGTAAAGGTAAACGGAAAAACATACGACGGAGTAATGACCGGATTCGATGCATTGTCTGACACTGAGATCAGCGACGTTCTGAACTACGTGCGCAATTCCTTTGGCAACAAAGCAGCGGCTGTCACTCCTGAGGAAGTTAAGACGCTGCGGAAGTGATCTTCATCTGATCGGCATTGACTGGTATTGTCACCTGAAGCTAAATTCTTACCGTCTGATATTTTTCACAACAGTGATGTAGAGGAAATTGGCAAATGAAGGAATTCAAAAGTATACTGAAAGAACTTGATAAGCTTGACCTCTCTTTGCGAAAGGCCGCCATTGCCACAGTTGTACAGGTTAGAGGTTCGTCTTATCGCAGTCCGGGAGCCCGCATGTTGATCACGGACGATGGCCGATGGGTGGGGTCAATAAGTGGGGGCTGCCTTGAAGGAGATGCGCTCAGACAAGCGAGGCAGGTGATGACTGACAAGGTACCACAGACAGTTACCTACGACACACGCGAGGGATCGAATCAAAATCTTGGCATCAGCCTCGGATGTAATGGCATTATCGACGTGCTGATCGAGCCCATTGATGCTGCCGATAGCCTGGGTACTGTAGAGACATTCAGACAGCTCATCTCGGCCGAAGCCCCTATGGCTATGGCCACGATTTTTGGTGGTCCAAAAGATGAAGTGGCAAAGAAAATTCTATTACGCGATGCAAGTGATCTCGCGGGCAACGTTACGGATAGACGCCTTTCTGTGCAGCTCATGGAAGACCTTGAAGTATTGCTTCGCGATCGCACCTCTCACGCCAGAACCTATGCACTTGACGGCATCAGATACGATGTCTTCCTGGAACTCGTTCAACCATCCGTGTCGCTGATCATCTTCGGCGGTGGTTTTGATGCACGTCCGGTTAGCAATTTGGCGAAGACATTGGGATGGGATGTGACTGTAACCGATGAGTGTGTTGCCCATATTGCGCCACTGTTTTTTCCAACGGCCGACAAACTATCGCTTTGTCAAAGAACCTATATAGATCGTGACTTCAACATAACGGCCAATACCGCGTGCGTATTAATGTCGCACAATTATGAATATGATCGGGATGTACTGAAAAAGCTGCTCACTACATCAACGCCTTTCATTGGCATCCTGGGACCACGCAAAAGGTTCGACAAGATGTTGACGGAATATTCCCGTGATGGGTTCAGGCTCACCGAAACTGACTTCGAAAGAATTCACGCTCCGGTCGGACTGGATATTGGCGCGGAAGCAGCAGATGAAATCGCCATATCTATCATCGCCGAAATACAGAGCAAGTTTGCTGACCGCGACGGGGGATCGCTCAAATATCGCAGCGGCCCGATTCATGAACGCGACTCGGCCGGTGACCAGGTGTTCAAGCAGCTGTACATCAATTAAGAAATTAACTCGCAATTCACCCTACAATGAACTCCGTTTGGGTTGTTATTGCTAATGGATGGCCGTCCGGTTTATCCCTGAAATGTTGTTAGTGACGTTAGCATTGTTAAACAATCTTTTCAGCAATCTGCTGCCGCCAAGCTCCACAATCTTATGCGTAAAATGGGAATAGACTATTATCAACACCAATATCATTGTGGATGCTGCTAATTCAAAGACAGGCGAATTCGGCAAGTGAAGCACGTTAAAAATCCCTATTGGTAAGACAGTCAGAAAGAGAGCATGATTCAGATAAACTGAATATGAAATCTTCCCAAAGTACTGAGCGATCCGGCCATCCATCGACCGACTGATAAATCCATCACAATTCACTACAATGAAAATAGCTAGGCCAAAACACAAGGGTGCTATTACCTTCTCAACTAGGCCCGAATAGGGCGTATCTATGACTACGTACGCCAGATAAAGCAATCCGATCATTCCAACGAAAGCAACAATCTCCCACCATCTTGAGAGTCGAACTTGATATGTTGAGAAATGAAATACCAGAAAACCAATACTGCAACCAGCAACTCCAAAAAGAAAATCATAGTTCATTTCATCAGCCACGAGGTCAACCCATAGCATCAAAGCCATAGACAGTACGATTGTAATTGCCATGACCAACGGCTGCCTCTTTGCAGTACACCAAAGCATCACCATGCCAAAAAACAAATACGATATCATCTCCGCCGAAATGGACCACGATGGATAATTCATCCCATACGAATTGCTGATGACGGGCGTCGAATTTAGGAATAACAGTGTATCCACAGTGTCAACAATAGCCGGCATAAAGGATTCTTTGTTCGCCGCCAATTGAGGAAACAATATTTTTACGGCTATTTGTACGCCAAGGAACAGCAGCGTCGAATATAGTAGTAACGGATAAAGACGAATGAAGCGCTTCCGTATAAAGTTCCAAAATTTCTGACCTGAATCAATAACGTGCCTGTAGTTAAGGGCGATTACAAAACCAGAAAGCACAAAAAAGAACTCTACAAACAGATGCGACTTTTTTATCAGAAAGAAATCGTGAAAGTATTCAGGCATGAATTGGCTCGGGTAGTGATATAAAACCACCATTAGGCTGAAAATGCCACGCAGCCCGTCAAGTTTAGTAATCCTCATTTGAGATAACGTTTCTTCGTATTTAGGTTGCTTGTATCCCAATGGAACTCACTTGGTAACTCGCTAATTCATACATTTCGTATGGCCCAAGCGTTGAAATTCCAATAATTCAATTCTACCTACTACAAGAATATTTTTAATACATTGTACTATATGGACGGCGTTTCCTTTCGTCCACTTATTAAACGTGAAAGACAGCAGCGCCCCCGAAACAGTTACTATAGTGCTGGCAGCTGGTTCCTCCTCAAGAATGGGGCAATCTAAGCAACTTTTAGATATTGCTGGCACTCCTCTTCTCCGTCACTCGGCACAAATTGCACTGGAGGCTGGGACATCACAAACCATCGTTGTTCTTGGCTCCAATGAGGAATCCCATCGGAAAGTAATTACCGACCTCCCGGTGGACATTGTTGTCAACCACTACTGGCAGGCCGGTATGGGTAGCTCAATCAAAACGGGATTGCATTACGTTATTCGCGAGTATCCGGACGCCAAAGCCGTGCTCATGATGGTGTGCGATCAACCGAAGATAACATCAAACCACCTCCAATCACTGGTTACCGCCTACTTCAGATCCGGAAAGAAAATAATTGCTTCGTCCTACGGAAGCGCTGTCGGCGTTCCCGCGGTTTTCGGAAGGTCATTCTTCTCGAACATCCTTATGTTAAAAGATAATGAAGGGGCAAAGAAAATAATCGCTCAGTTTTCTGACCTGACGGCTGCCCTGCCCTTTCCCGACGGGGCGATGGACCTTGACACGATGGACGACTACAACAATTTTCAACGCCCGGAGCCATCAAATTAAGTCCTCGTTTGACTTGGGTGCCTGCGGCGCACGATTGGCCATACTCACCTAAACATCACACACTGACGCGGATTGATATGGTAAAAAGAGCATAAAAAAAGTCACAGGAAGGGCCCGTGACTTCTATATACTCGAATAATGTTAGTGCTACTTCAGCGAAGAGACTACACTTTGATCTCTACATCAACGCCGCTGGGAAGCTCGAGCTTCATCAACGCATCTACCGTCTTAGCGCTGTTGGAATAGATATCCACCAAACGCTTGTAGGTGCAAAGTTGGAACTGCTCACGTGCCTTTTTGTTTACGTGAGGTGAGCGAAGTACAGTGAACTTCTCTTTTTCTGTAGGGAGGGGAATTGGTCCGCTCACTACGGCGCCTGTTGCTTTCACAGCCCGCACGATCTTTTCCGATGACTTGTCAACGAGGTTGTGATCGTAAGACTTGAGTTTTATTCTGATCTTTTGGTTCATACTATCTGTGTTAAGGAAATCGTCTAAATCCTTTTCGTTATATCATTATTTCGCCATTGCGGCGCCTTTTACCTCTTCGATAACTTTATCCGCCAGGTTCTTCGGTACTGGCGCGTAGTGAGAGAACGTCAGAGACGCAGAAGCGCGGCCTGAAGTAATCGTACGCAGGTCAGTCACGTAACCGAACAACTCTGCCAGAGGAACGTCCGCCTTGATCAGCTGAGCACCACTTCTGGTATCCATGCCTTTCATCAAACCGCGTCTTCTGTTAAGGTCACCCGTTACAGAACCTGTGAACTCATCCGGTGAAGTTACTTCAACACTCATAATCGGCTCGAGTAACTGGGGAGCACACTTTCTAGCAGCTTCTTTGAAGCCCAGGCGCGCAGCCAATTCGAACGACAGAGAGTCAGAGTCAACATCGTGGTAAGAGCCATGGAACAGACGAACTTTCATCGAGTCGATCTGGTACCCTGCGAGAGGACCATTCGACATTGACTGTTCGAAACCTTTCTGAATAGCTGGAATGAATTCGCGAGGGATCACACCACCGACGATATCATTCACAAATTCCAGACCTTCTTTTCCATCGCTGGTATCCTTTGGACCGATCTCGAACACGATATCAGCAAATTTACCACGACCACCGGTCTGCTTCTTGTATACTTCCTTGTGCTCGACAGACTTCGTAAGAGCCTCTTTGTAAGCCACCTGAGGAGCACCCTGGTTAATCTCAACTTTGAATTCACGCTTAAGACGATCGATGATGATCTCAAGGTGAAGTTCACCCATACCGCGGAGGATGGTCTGACCTGTTTCCTGGTCAGTATTTACGCGAAGGGTTGGATCTTCTTCCACAAGTTTGGCAATAGCCATACCCAATTTATCAACGTCGGCTTGCTTCTTAGGCTCGATCGCGTAACCAATAACTGGCTCAGGGAATACCATTGACTCGAGAACCACCTTGTTCTTTTCATCACAAAGGGTATCACCGGTCTTGATGTCCTTAAATCCAACAACAGCACCGATATCACCGCAATGAAGGCGTTCAATCTGGTTCTGCTTGTTAGCGTGCATCTGGAAAACACGAGAGATACGCTCCTTGTTCTGACAGAACGTGTGTTATACACATAAGAACCGGACTCGAGTATACCCGAATACGCGCGCACGAAGCAAAGACGACCTACGAACGGATCCGTTGCAATCTTGAATGCAAGTGCCACGAAAGGACCTTTCTCATCAGGTCTTACGATCACTTCAGCGTCAGTGTCAGGATTAGTACCAATGATTTCATCCTTATCCATAGGTGAAGGAAGGAGTTCCATCACATAGTCAAGCATGGTTTGTACGCCCTTGTTCTTGAATGAAGAACCGCACACCATTGGCACGATATTCATGGCAATCGTAGCCTGGCGAAGCGCTTTCAAGATTTCGGCTTCAGTGATTGAGTTAGGATCCTCAAAGTATTTCTCCATGAAGGTCTCATCAAATTCAGCCACTGATTCGAGGAGTTTTCTCGCGATATTCCTTCGCTTCCTCAACCATATCGTCAGGGATAGGAATAACCTTGTAGGTCATACCCTTATCCTCTTCGTTCCAGATAATACCGCGGTTGTTCACCAGGTCAACCACACCTTTGAAGTTATCTTCTTCACCGATTGGTAACTGAAGTGCTACTGCCTTGCTGCCAAGTTTTTCCTTCACCTGCTTACATACGCCGAGGAAGTCAGAGCCGGCACGGTCCATCTTGTTAACGAAACCGATACGAGCTACCTTATAATTGTCAGCGAGACGCCAGTTGGTTTCTGACTGAGGTTCAACACCATCAACGGCTGAGAACAAGAACACAAGACCATCCAATACACGGAGTGAGCGGTTTACCTCAACGGTAAAATCCACGTGACCAGGAGTATCGATAATGTTTACGTGATAGTCGTTATTTCTATACTTCCAATAAACGGTAGTCGCAGCAGAAGTAATGGTGATACCACGCTCCTGCTCCTGCGCCATCCAGTCCATGGTAGCCGCACCATCGTGAACTTCACCGATTTTGTGGTTTACACCAGCATAATAGAGGATACGCTCAGTTGTCGTCGTTTTACCGGCATCAATGTGAGCAGCAATACCAATATTACGGGTGTATTTAAGATCTCTTGCCATGGAATTATATGTCCCTGATTAGATTCTGAAATGAGAGAACGCCTTGTTCGCTTCAGCCATGCGGTGCGTGTCATCTTTTTTCTTGATCGCTGCACCTTCACCTTTAGAAGCTGCAATGATCTCAGCAGCTAACTTATCCATCATGGTCTTTTCGCCACGCATTCTGGCGTAGTCGATCATCCACTTGATGGTAAGGTTTACCTTACGCTCAGGTCTGATTTCGACAGGAACCTGGAAAGTAGCACCACCCACACGACGGCTTTTTACCTCAACTGAAGGTGTAAGATTGCTCATCGCACGCTTCCACACTTCGAGTCCGGACTCGTTCGTCTTCTTCTCTACATGCGCTACTGCATCGTAGAAGATGTTGTATGCAACGCTCTTCTTGCCGTCTTCCATCAGGTAGTTAACGAACTTCGTTACCAGCGTATCCTGAAATTTGGGATCGGGCAGTAAGTATCTTTTCTTAGGTTTTGACTTTCTCATCGCTCTCGAATATTATTTTTTCTTAGCTGGAGCTCCTTTTCCTGCTGCCGGCGCTGCTGCACCTGGCTTAGGACGCTTCGCGCCGTACTTAGAGCGGCTCTGCTTACGTCCGTTTACACCTGCCGTATCAAGGGCACCGCGTATGATGTGATAACGCACACCTGGAAGGTCCTTAACACGACCTCCACGAATCAGCACAATAGAGTGTTCCTGAAGATTGTGTCCTTCGCCAGGTATATAGGCGTTCACTTCCTTGGCGTTTGTAAGACGAACGCGGGCCACTTTACGCATGGCTGAGTTCGGCTTTTTAGGCGTTGTTGTATACACGCGGGTACACACGCCACGGCGCTGAGGGCAGGAATCCAGAGCAGGAGACTTTGACTTGAACGTCAATTTGTTCCTTCCCTTTCTCACAAGTTGCTGAATGGTAGGCATTTATAATTTAATTAATAGACCTCTCAAAAATTTGGACTGCAAAGGTATCTAAAGGCAAACAGCTTGCAAAGCGTTTTTCGAAAGATTTTGGACTAATAGCGCAACAAGGGCCTGGCCGCGAATTTTTAGGTCCTGAGCCGCAAAAATAGGCCAAATAATCAAAGTCAGCACAGTCTCTCGGCGATGTCCAGCCACGCCAGAGGTATACTCGTGCTTACTTTTGCCGGACCCGGCAAGCGCAAAAACGCCAGCCACCACCTGCAACTCGCCTTTCATTTAAGGAGCAGCGACAGGTAAAAGCTGGCGCAGGTAACAATTGTTCCCCGGCATTAAGCCGAATGCCTATTCAGGCGAGTATTCGTAGACGTCGTGCAGCAGCACATCATTGAGCGCGCTTGATCCTAATCCCAGATATAACTTGTTTCCGATTGAAAAATGAACACCCTGATATATCTCCTCGCCTGCAAAGGATGCTTTTTGAATCCATCGGTTGTCGGCAGAGCTATACTGCCAGAATTCCTTCACATTGTATGAATCTCCAATAAATGCCAGCTGGCCAGTACCCTGTTGGATTTCCGGATTTTGGGAAACGCTTGTTGGGGAGCTTGCCTTTTGAACGACTGAGGCAGGTGTTGTAGCAGTGGAAAATTCGTAGACTTTTGAGCCTGACCCAAGAAAGTACACCTTTTCTGCTGTTGATAAAGTAGTGTATACATCCGTGGGCATTGAAGGTACGTTAACGCCCGTCCAGGTATCAGTTCCGGGTGCATACTTGTACACTGTACGATCAGACAACAGCACATATCCGTTCTCGCCTACCGCAAAGGCACCCAAAACCATCAATTGTTCAGTGCCATAAATATTCAGAGCCTTTCTTGCTGTCCACTGGTCGGTCTCAGGATTGTACTGGTGAAGTGTACCTCCGGGCTCGATCAGATACCCTTTTCCGCCAATGACAAAGCTTTTCGAATCGAAAGATTGCGCATAGTCAGCCCCGATAGGCGTACGGGCAGCCCAGGTATTGGTGGTCTGGCTATACTGCCAGAATTCTACGCTCACGGTGGACTCCTCAAAATGTCTCACCGCGAAGAATGCAGATTGTCCGATGGTAAATGTAACCGTCGACGACTCTTCAGCAACGAACGGTGCCGGGGCCATCTTTTTCCAGGTGCCGCTCGTAATTGTGAAGCTCGAAGCACTCTCAAAACGTTTGTCGCCTTCGGATATCGTGATGCTTCCAGATTCTCCGCCGGCAGGCACAGTCACAACCAATTGGTTAGGACTTACGGAAACGACAGTAGCTTCAACGCCACCAAAGAAAACGGCATTAAAATCATCGAAGTTACTTCCGGTGATCGTGACTTGATCGCCATAGTTTCCTACCGAGGGCGAGAAGGATACGATTTCAGGATTGGACTCCTCCTCCTGGCAGGAGGCAAGAAGAATAACTGATAATAGAATAAGGGATAACTTTTTCATGTGAACCGGGATTAACGGTTCCCAAAAGTAGGGCGACCATTTGCCACAGCTGCGGCGATAATTTCGAAAACCTTACGCAAGGCAGATATCCTAATGTGTCATGAGTATCGATCGGACGTGGTCGAATAAAGGACTGTGGGATGTGTTTAAAACATGAATTCCAGTTCACTGGGGTTATCTGGTGTGGAAGTTTCATCAAGCAGATGACTAGTGATACTCGTAGCGAATCAACTCCACTTCAATCTTTTTCCCGGGGTCGGAATACAGGTAGGAGTAAACCTTCTTTCCATCGAGGCGGCCATCCTTGTAGGAATACAATACTCTCGATTCAAATCCTCTGGCAGAAGATTCAGTCGCGCTGATCAACTGTCCGACGTTATTGTACTCATTTACAGTATGGCTCTCGGGTGCGCTGCCGTCGAAGGGATTGAATAACTCGCTAATTTCCATCAGCCTGTCGCCCTCATAACGAAGGCGTTTGATCGTTCGACCCTTTTCATCGGACGTCTTCACAAGGTGTGACTGGCCATCGTAGGTGTAAAAGGTGGTGTGCAGGTATTGATACAAATTTTCATCCATGTAGGAATAATAGCACCTCGAACTGTCGAGCCTTTCACCGGTGTAGAAGTAAATGGTCCGGTAGCCTGACGGTTTTCCATTGTACGTTCCGGTCTCCGACTTCATCAGGCCGTTTTCGTAGGTGTATTCAACGCCGGAATCAGTGATGTTTACAGTGCCAAAATGGTTAATGTCCTTCGTATGCGTATTCCTCTTGATAAGGTTATTATCGCCGTCGTATTCATATTTGAATTGAAGCTCCCAGTTGTCAAAATCACCCGAACCCGTGGAAGACTGCCTCTCAACGAGGCCGTAATTATTGTAGGAATAGATTATCTCCTGGATCTTTTCGGAAGTTTCCGCGTTATAGACGATTTCTTTCGCGAGCAGGGGATTGACGTCTGTTCGGTACTGGGGAGTTTGCGCTATATGGTCTGGTTCACAAGAAAACAGAATATTTCCGACGATTACTAAAGGGATTGTAATCTTGCATTTCATACAACTGGGCCAGACACATAATTTACACAACTCGCGAATCAATCGCCAGACATTCCACCAAACATTGGCAAGGCGCATGCCGCCTCCTGAATGGGATTAGGCCTCGCCGATTGTTCCTCCAAAGTTCATGGGGAACTTGGGCAGATCCTCAGTGCGTTTTATCGGGCCAAAACTCGCCTCGTATTTATCAATATTGTCTTTTAAGGCCACGAGGAAGCGCTTGGCGTGTTCGGGTGTAATCACGATCCTGGACTTGACCTTTGCCTTAGGCACGCCCGGCATGAGGCGGATAAAATCAATTACGAACTCGCTGTTCGAGTGTGCAATCATCGCCAGGTTTGAATAGATGCCCTCGGCAATCTCTTCAGACAACTCGATGTTAATTTGATTTTGGGCTTGCTGCTTGTTCTTGTCTTCTGCCATGGCCTTTACAAAAAAAAGGGTTGACCCTTACGGATCAACCCTCTGGTTATTAATCTCTAATTAGTCTTGCAACTCTTTCTCCCGATCGCGTGTGCGTTCGACAGAAGAGGCAGTGCTTCCATCATACTCATCAGCATGAGTAACGATGATGTCGTTGTACTTGCGTAGACCAGTACCTGCAGGGATCAGGTGACCAACGATCACATTCTCCTTGAGGCCCATCAACCAGTCAGTCTTACCACGGATGGCAGCTTCGCTGAGCACCTTGGTAGTTTCCTGGAATGACGCGGCTGACAGCCAGCTTTCCGTCTTCAACGAAGCCTGGGTGATACCCTGCAACGTTGGTCTTGAAACCGCTGGCATTGCATCGCGAACCTCCACCAGTTTGGCGTCACGACGACGCAACTGTGAATTTTCATCACGGAACTCGCGAGGTGTAATGATCTGACCCGCCTTCAACGAGTTAGAATCACCAGCATCAACTACGACCTTCTTGTCGAGGATCGCATCGTTGTCTTCGCGGAACTGAAGCTTATCAACGTATTCATTCGTAAGGAAGCTTGTGTCTCCTGGATCGATGATCTCAACTTTCTGCATCATCTGGCTCACGATTGCTTCGATGTGCTTGTCGTTGATCTTCACACCCTGGAGGCGATACACTTCCTGGATTTCATTTACTAAATACTCCTGTACAGCCGTCGGACCTTTAATTGAAAGGATGTCCGAAGGTGTGATCGAACCATCAGACAACGGTTGACCTGCACGCACGAAGTCATTATCCTGAACCAGGATGTGCTTCGACAGCGGCACGAGATAACGTTTCTGTACACCGTCACGTGACTCGATGAAGATTTCGCGGTTACCGCGCTTGATACCTCCGTATGTCACAACACCGTCGATCTCGCTGACAACAGCAGGGTTCGAAGGGTTACGAGCTTCGAAAAGTTCAGTTACACGTGGAAGACCACCGGTAATGTCTCGTGACTTACCCATTGTGCGAGGGATCTTAGCCAACACCTGGCCAGCCTTGATCTTCTCACCTGAATCAACAGCCAAGTGAGCTCCAACAGGGATGTTGTACGACTTAGAATCTGTCTTACCGCGTACGATAATCGCTGGGTTCTTAGTCTTATCACGGGTATCAGTAATCACCTTCTCACGGTGACCTGTTTGTTCATCTGATTCCTCCTTGTAAGTGATACCTTCGATGATCGCTTCATACTCGATTGTACCATCGAATTCAGAAAGGATAACCGCGTTGTAAGGATCCCAGTAGCAAAGCTCATCGCCTTTCTCTACGGCAGCTCCTTCTTTCACTGTCAGGAATGATCCATAAGGAACGTGGTTTGTAATCAGCACGCGGGTCTTATCCTTATCTGTGATCCGGATTTCACCTGTGCGGCCCATCACCACGTTAACTGTATTGCCTTCGCGGTCAGTTGTTTCGATCGTACGGATACCTTCGAATTCAACCACACCACTGAATTTCGCCTTAATGTTTGCGTCAACGGCAATGTTAGACGCCGTACCACCCACGTGGAAAGTACGAAGGGTCAGCTGTGTACCAGGTTCACCGATGGATTGCGCAGCAATCACACCAACCGCTTCACCAGCCTGTACCATCTTGCCAGTAGCAAGGTTACGTCCGTAGCACTTCGCGCAACCACCGATCTTCGACTCACAAGTGAGCAATGAACGAATTTCGATTTCTTCGATGTTCGTGTCTTCGATGAGCTTCGCCAATTCATCCGTGATCTCCTGATTTGCATCGCATATCAGCTCATCAGTCAACGGATCATAAATTGCGTGTACTGTCGTGCGGCCGAGGATACGTTCAGACAAAGGCTCAACGATATCTTCATTGTCTTTCAATGCAGTCACTTTCAAACCACGGAGTGTTCCGCAGTCCTCTTCAGTGATCACGAGATCCTGTGCAACGTCAACCAGACGACGAGTGAGGTAACCTGCATCGGCAGTCTTCAACGCCGTATCGGCAAGACCTTTACGCGCGCCGTGCGTAGAGATAAAGTACTCCAATACGTCCAGACCTTCCTTGAAGTTTGAAAGGATCGGGTTCTCGATGATCGATCCCACAGAACCTGCGAGGTTCTTCTGTGGCTTCGCCATCAGACCGCGCATACCGCCCAACTGACGGATCTGTTCGCGCGAACCGCGGGCACCGGAGTGCATCATCATGTAAATCGAGTTGAAACCCTGCTGATCTTCTTCCAACTGCTTCATCAGCGTGTTGGTGAGAAGCGTGTTAGTGCGGGTCCAGATATCGATCACCTGATTGTAGCGCTCGTTATCAGTAATAAGACCCATCATATAGTTGTTCCAAACGCTGTCAACTTCTTCCTGAGCGTTAGTAACAAGTTTTGCCTTTTCATCGGGAACCTTCACGTCGTTAAGACCCATTGAAAGTCCACCTTTGTACGCCATCTGGAATCCGAGTTCCTTGATATCATCGAGGAACTTCGCAGCCTTCGACTGGCCTGCCTGTTTGAATACGTCTGCAATGATTGTCTGCAGTTTCTTCTTCGTCAGGAGTTCATCAACAAAACCTACCTCTTCAGGTACATACTGGTTAAAGATCACGCGACCTGCAACAGTCTCAATTGTTTTGAATTCGAGCTCACCTGACTTCTTATCGCGAACCTGAGCCCGTACCTTGATGATCGCGTGCTTGGAAAGTTTGCCTTCGTTGAAAGCAATGATCACTTCCTCAGCTGAGAAGTAGCGCTTGCCTTCTCCCACGATTGGATGATCGCCTTTGCTCTTACGTCCCTTGGTGAGGTAATAGAGACCCAACACCATGTCCTGTGAAGGTACAGTGATAGGGGCACCGTTAGCAGGGTTGAGGATGTTGTGTGATGACAACATCAGCATCGATGCTTCGAGGATAGCTTCTTGTCCGAGCGGAACGTGAACAGCCATCTGGTCACCGTCGAAGTCGGCGTTGAAGGCCGTACACACGAGCGGGTGCAACTGAATAGCTTTTCCTTCGATCAGCTTGGGTTGGAATGCCTGGATACCCAGTCTGTGGAGCGTTGGAGCACGGTTCAGGAGCACAGGGTGACCCTTCAACACGTTTTCCAAAATATCCCAGATCACAGGATCCTTGCGATCAACAATCTTCTTGGCAGATTTCACCGTCTTCACAATACCTCTTTCGATGAGCTTGCGAATGATGAATGGCTTGAACAATTCTGCCGCCATATCTTTTGGCAGACCGCACTCGTGAAGTTTCAACTCAGGGCCAACGACGATTACCGAACGGCCGGAGTAGTCAACACGCTTACCGAGGAGGTTCTGACGGAAGCGACCTTGCTTACCTTTGAGCATATCACTCAAAGACTTCAGGGCGCGGTTTCCATCCGAGCGGACTGCGTTTACTTTTCTTGAGTTATCGAACAATGAATCAACTGCTTCCTGGAGCATGCGCTTCTCGTTACGAAGAATCACTTCAGGAGCTTTGATATCTATAAGACGCTTGAGACGGTTGTTACGGATGATCACGCGGCGATACAGATCGTTCAAATCTGAAGTCGCGAAACGACCACCATCCAACGGTACGAGTGGACGCAACTCTGGCGGAATCACAGGCACCATTTTAATCACCATCCACTCAGGCTTGTTCTCAATGCGCGTGCGTGCATCGCGGAACGCTTCAACAACTTTCAAACGCTTCAACGCTTCAGCCTTACGCTGCTGTGAAGTGTCAGTTGCTGCCTGGTGACGGAGATCGTACGACAACTGATCGAGCGCAGTACGCGCGAGCAGCATCTCCAATGCATCAGCACCCATCTTCGCGATAAACTTCTTAGGATCGTTGTCGTCGAGAAGCTGGTTTTCGCGGGGAAGTTTATCAATGATGTCGAGGTATTCCTCTTCAGTGAGGAAGTCGAGGCGCTTCACGCCATCTTCTTCCTTAACACCTGGCTGAATAACAACGTACCGTTCGTAGTAAATGATCTGATCAAGTTTCTTGGTAGCAAGACCGAGCAGATAACCAATCTTGTTGGGTAATGAACGGAAGTACCAGATGTGTGCAACAGGTACCACCAGTTCGATATGGCCCATGCGCTCACGACGTACTTTCTTTTCAGTCACCTCTACACCGCAACGGTCGCAGATGATGCCCTTATAACGAATACGCTTATACTTACCGCAGTGACATTCCCAGTCTTTCACTGGTCCGAAGATGCGCTCGCAGAACAAACCACCCATTTCAGGTTTATAAGTTCTGTAGTTGATGGTTTCTGGTTGCGTCACCTCACCATGCGAGCTCTCCAGAATTGATTCAGGAGATGCAAGGCTGATGGTGATCTTCGAGAAGTCGCTGTTGATTTTCTTATTTTTTCTGAAAGACATATTGTATTGTTTAACCCCCGCCAGCCCGGCCGTTGCTCACGCCCGGGCTGGTAGAAGTAGTACCAGAAAATTAATCCATAGTGATTTCGAGTGCCAAACCTCTGAGTTCGTGCACCAATACGTTGAACGACTCAGGGATGTTCGGCTTCCTCATGTTCTCGCCCTTAACGATCGCCTCGTACGCTTTCGCGCGACCGATAACGTCGTCGGACTTAATCGTGAGGATTTCCTGGAGGATATGGGACGCACCGAATGCCTCGATTGCCCACACTTCCATTTCTCCGAAACGCTGACCACCGAACTGTGCCTTACCACCGAGCGGCTGCTGGGTGATAAGTGAGTAAGGCCCGATCGAACGTGCGTGCATCTTATCGTCAACAAGGTGACCCAGTTTCAGCATATATGCCATACCAACCGTTACAGGCTGATCGAATTTCTCTCCTGTGAGACCATCGTAGAGGTATGATACGTCCGTAGTCAGGGAGACCAGCTTCATGAAGTCTCAGTCTGCACCTGATCAAGAGTTGCACCGTCAAAGATTGGCGTTGCATACTTCTTGCCCAGTTTATGACCTGCCCATGCAAGAACGGTTTCATAAATCTGACCCAGGTTCATACGAGAAGGTACACCAAGCGGGTTGAGACAGATATCAACAGGTGTTCCGTCCTGTAGGAACGGCATGTCTTCTTCACGCACGATACGGGCTACAACACCCTTGTTACCGTGGCGACCTGCCATCTTATCCCCTACCTTAAGTTTACGCTTCTTCGCTACATAAACTTTTGCAAGCTGTACGATACCTGTAGGAAGTTCATCACCTACCTCGAGAGTAAAACGCTCGCGCTTAAAGTCACCAGCGTAAGAGTTGCGTTTAAGCAGATAGTTCTTTACCGTCTGCGCCACGAGCTCATTCGAGTGATCATCAGGCGTCCAGTTTTCGAGGCTCACGTCTGCGATCAGGTTCACTTCTTCCGGAACGTTGTAATTGCTTTCGTCGCGGTAGATGTTCTTGTCAGGGAACAGATTGTTGTCGATTACCTTCTGTGAGAACTTCACGCCTTTGGTGACGAGTTCATCACCAAACTTGTGCTTCACGCCATTGCTGCTCTTGCCGTTCAGCAATGTGGTAAGCTTGTTGATCATTTCAGCGCGGAGATCCAGCAACTGCTTGCTGTACTTAGCCTTCAATGCATCGAGTTCTTTCTTCGACTTCGTGCGTACGTCTTTATCGCGCTTAGGTCTTGAGAACAACTTCGTCTCAATAACCACACCTTTGAGTGATGGAGGTGCCTTCAGGGAAGCATCCTTCACATCGCCAGCCTTGTCGCCGAAGATGGCACGGAGGAGTTTCTCTTCAGGTGTAGGATCAGTTTCTCCCTTAGGAGTGATCTTACCGATAAGAATATCGCCTTCACGTAACTTCGGCACCGATGCGGATGATACCATTCTCATCGAGGTGCTTCACGGCTTCTTCACTCACGTTCGGGATTTCCGATGTAAGTTCTTCTTCGCCGCGCTTAGTGTCGCGAACTTCAAGTTCGAACTCTTCAATGTGAATCGAAGTGTAAACGTCTTCGCGTACAACACGCTCAGAGATTACAATCGCATCCTCGAAGTTGTAACCTTGCCATGGCATGTATGCCACGAGGAGGTTGCGTCCCAGGGCAAGCTCACCGTTCTGGGTTGCATAACCCTGGCAAAGTGGCTGACCTTTCACAATCTTCTGTCCCTTCATTACAAGAGGCGTAAGGTTGATACAGGTATCCTGGTTAGTTCTGCGGAACTTGATCAGATTATATGTCTTAAACTCGTTGTCGAAGCTGGCGAGCTGTTGCTCTTCGGTCACTTCATATTTGATAGTGATCTTCTTCGCATCGACAAATTCTACTACGCCGTTACCTTCAGCAAGGATGAGTGCGCGTGAGTCCAGAGCTACGCGACCTTCGAGACCTGTACCTACGATAGGCGCTTCAGGACGAATAAGTGGCACAGCCTGACGTTGCATGTTCGATCCCATCAACGCGCGGTTAGCATCGTCGTGTTCAAGGAAAGGAATCATGGACGCTGCAACAGATACGATCTGGTTAGGAGCGATATCCATGTAGCGGAGATCCTTAGGTTCAACAACGGGGAAGTCACCCTCGAAGCGAGCCTTAATCTTTTCGTCAACGAACTCACCGCCGTTCTTCAGAGCAACTTTTGCCTGGGCGATATAGTGTGTATCTTCTTCTTCGGCGGTAAGGAAAATGACAGGATCTTTCACCTTCACTTTTCCGTTTTCCACCTTTCTGTATGGTGTTTCAATGAATCCCATCTTGTTCACTTTCGCGTGAACGCAGAGAGATGAAATCAGACCGATGTTCGGACCTTCAGGAGTCTCAATGGTACAGAGACGACCGTAGTGCGTATAGTGCACGTCACGAACTTCAAATCCAGCGCGTTCGCGTGAGAGACCACCAGGGCCGAGGGCCGACATACGGCGCTTGTGAGTGATCTCCGCGAGCGGATTGGTTTGATCCATGAACTGCGACAGCTGGTTCGTACCGAAGAACGAATTGATCACTGACGACAAAGTACGCGCGTTGATAAGATCAACTGGCTTAAATTCTTCGTTGTCGCGAACGTTCATTCTTTCTTTGATGGTACGCGCCATACGCGCGAGACCAACACCAAACTGCGAATACAACTGCTCGCCTACTGTACGCACGCGACGGTTGCTCAAGTGGTCGATATCATCGACTACTGCCTTCGAGTTGATGAGTCCGATCAGATACTTCACGATAAGGATGATATCATCCTTCGTTAATACTCTATGGTCAAAGCTCAGGTCGAGACCAAGCTTCTTGTTGATTCTGTAACGTCCAACTTCACCAAGGTCATAACGTTTCTCGCTGAAGAACAGGCTCTGAATAATGTCACGAGCAGTTTGTTCATCAGGAGCTTCAGTATTACGCAGCTGGCGATAGATATATTCAACAGCTTCCTTTTCGGAGTTTGAAGTATCCTTAGCCAGGGTATTGAATATGATGTGGTAGTCAGCGATGTTAATATCATCGCGGTGCAGGATGATCGACTTTACACCAGACTCCAGAATGATGTCAACATCTTCTGCGGTGAGTGTATGATCGCGCTCCAACAACACTTCGTTACGATCGATAGATACAACTTCACCAGTATCTTCATCCACGAAGTCTTCAGTCCATGTCTTGAGAACACGGGCAGCGAGTTTTCTGTCTACTACTTTCTTCAGCGTGTTTTTGGTAGCCTCTACTTCCTCAGACAGTCCGAAGAGGTCGAGGATATCCTTATCTGAACCATAACCGATTGCACGGAGCAGAGTGGTTACGGGGAATTTCTTTTTACGATCGATGTAAGCATACATCACGGCGTTTACGTCGGTCGCAAACTCGATCCATGATCCTTTGAAAGGAATGATACGGGCCGAGTACAGCTTCGTACCGTTAGTGTGTTTGCTCATGGCAAAGAACACACCTGGTGAACGGTGGAGCTGGGATACGATAACGCGTTCAGCTCCATTGATTACAAAGGAGCCTTTCTCCGTCATATACGGGATATTGCCCAGGAACACTTCCTGTTCAATAGTTTCAAAATCTTCGTTGTCCTCGTCGTTACAGGTCAATCTCAGTTTAGCCTTCAGTGGCACAGAGAAGGTCAATCCTCTGTCGATGCATTCGTCGACATTGTACTTGGGAGGATCGATGGTATAATCCACGAATTCCAGCACGAAGTTTTCGCGTGAATCACTTATAGGAAAGTTTTCCGCGAACACCTTGTAAAGACCTTCATTTTGTCTTTTTTCAGCTGGCGTTTCGATCTGCAAAAAATCTTTGAATGACTGGAGTTGAAGATCCAGAAAGTCGGGGTAGTCGAGTACTCTTTCGCTTGAAGAGAAATCGATCCTACCGTTTATTGTCTTTTTTGTCAAGGTGAGTAACGTTTAAGTAAGAGATCCTGGACGAGAACAATTGAAAATCAAAAGTTGTTCGGGGCCATAAACGGGAATAGACCCCGTCCAGACAGAAGCCTGGACTGGGGTCTAACCGATGATTTCAGACGGTTTCCCTGGCCTTTCAAGAACTTACTTCAACTCAACTTCGGCACCAGCCTCAGTGAGTTGCTTCTTGAGATTTTCGGCTTCGTCCTTAGGCAAGCCTTCTTTGATAGTCTTAGGGGCACCGTCAACGAGATCCTTAGCTTCTTTCAAGCCAAGACCAGTGAGTTCTTTCACCAGCTTAACGATTTGAAGCTTATTTGCGCCAGGGGCTTTCAATACTACGTCAAAATTTGTTTTTGCTTCAGCAACTGCACCACCTGCTGCACCACCGGCTGCAGGACCAGCTACAACAGCAGCAGCTGCTGGTTCGATGCCATAGGTTTCTTTAAGGTAAGAAGCTAACTCAGTAACTTCTTTAACAGTGAGTTCAACGAGTTGATCTCCGAGTGCTTTGATGTCGGCCATTTTTGTAAAGTTTAATAGTTCTGTTCTTGTTCAATAATTATTTAGTTCCGCGTTCTTCCAGTGCTTTCACGAGGCCAGCAACTGTATTCTTGCTACCGCTAAGCAGTGCAGAAACAACATTCTTGGCAGGTGATTGGAGCAATGCAATAACGTCGCCAATGAGTTCATTCTTAGATTTGAGCTCACTAAGCATATTGAGATTCTCGTCGCCTATGAAAAGGTCAGACTGAATCGCGGCAGCCTTCAATACTGGTTTGCCTTCGAGTTTCTTACGAAACTCCTTAATCACACGTGCAGGTGCGTTGCCGCTCTCCTTGGAGAATATTACTCCGGAGAAACCGTGCAATGCATTAAACAACGGTGAATAATCAACCTCCTTGTTACGTTCAAGCGCCTTGCGGATCAACGTGTTTTTGTACACGCGATACTCTACACCACTCTTGAAGCACAACCTTCTGAAATTATTGATCTGCTCAACGGTGAAACCGGTAGCATCAGTAATATAGAAGTGGTTGTTCTCAGCAAACTTCGCCGAAAGCTCCTCTATAATTTGTCCTTTTTCTTCTCTGGTCATGTTGTAAGTTCTTAAATGCCAGCTATGGAATTAGTATCGATCACGATTCCAGGACTCATCGTCGTCGACAAAGTGATACTTTGGAAGTAAGTACCTTTTGCCGATGCTGGTTTCAGTTTCGATACCACATTGATCATTTCAGCAACGTTGTCTCTGATTTTCTCAGCTGAAAAGGAAGCTTTTCCAACGCTTACGTGAATGATCCCTTGCTTATCAATTTTGAAGTCGATCTTACCGGCTTTCACTTCTTTCACCGCCTTACCAACTTCGAGCGTAACAGTTCCTGATTTAGGATTTGGCATGAGACCACGCGGACCGAGAATCTTTCCGAGCTTACCCACTTTAGCCATTACAGTAGGTGTACAGATAATGACGTCAATATCCGTCCATCCACCTTCAATTTTAGTCAGGAATTCATCGAGACCGACGTGTTCAGCGCCTGCATCTTTTGCCTCCTGGACTTTATCTGGCGTGCACAATACAAGCACGCGCACTAGTTTACCGATACCGTGAGGTAACGCTACCACGCCCCGTACCATCTGGTCAGACTTCTTCGGATCAACACCGAGACGAATGTCCACATCAACGGAGGCATCGAACTTCGTGAAGGTAATTTCCTTCACCAGCTTGGAAGCATCTTCCAGCGAGTACTCCTTTGCAGGATTGAACTTCGCCTGAATTGCCTTTCTGTTTTTAGTAAGCTTTGCCATCGCCTTAATTATTTGTCCCAAGGGGGAGTACCGGAAACTGTAATACCTAAGCTTCTAGCCGTGCCTGCAACCATCTTCATAGCTGATTCAACCTTGAAGGCGTTGAGGTCTGGCATCTTTGTTTCTGCGATTGTCTTCACCTGGTCCCAAGTTACTGAACCCACTTTCGTACGGTTCGGCTCAGCAGATCCCTTTTGTTTTTTAGCGGCATCCAAAATCAATACAGCAGCGGGCGGCGTCTTGATCACGAAATCAAACGACTTATCGTTATAGATCGAAATCAGAACAGGAAGCACTTGTCCTGGCTTGTCCTGGGTACGTGCGTTGAATTGCTTGCAAAAGTCCATGATGTTAAGACCCTTGCTACCCAACGCAGGACCAATAGGAGGTGCCGGATTTGCGGATCCACCTTTTACCTGTAGTTTCAGATAACCTACAATTTGTTTAGCCATGTTATCTTTAGTCTAGCTTTTCTACCTGCATATAACTCAGCTCTACCGGAGTGTTCCGGCCGAAGATCTTCACCATTACGTTGAGTTTCTTTTTGTCTTCAAAAATCTCCTCAACTGTTCCGGTAAATCCGCTAAAAGGTCCATCCATTACCTTCACAGATTCACCCTTGATAAATGGTGTATCGAGCTTTTCTTCGAGTTCGTCAATCTCATCAACTTTACCGAGAATCCTGTTAACCTCCGATTGACGAAGAGGAACGGGATCCTTGGAAGCCCCGGTGCCGTTGTTGCCGAGAAAACCTATCACACCCGGAATACTATTCACGGCGTGATGTGCCTCCCCATTTGAGAGATCTGCCGAGATCAGCACGTAGCCGGGGAAGAAGTTACGCTCCCTCACCCGCTTCTTGCCGTTTCTCATTTCATATACCTTTTCAGAAGGGATGAGCACCTGCGGAATAAAATCCGTAAGCTTTGAGCGCTCAATCTCAGTTTCCAGGTAGGACTTAACCTTTTTTTCCTGGCCACTGACGACCCTGAGAACGTACCACTTCAGTTCGCCCATGACCTTCTGCATTAAAATTTCTCTGTAAAACCACTGAAGACCCGTCTTAAAAACCCAGTCAATCGCTCCGATCACCAGTGCAAAGATGGTTGAAGCCACCAGTACAAGCACCGCGCTGCCTTGCAGCTCGCTATACTTGGACCAAGTAACCTTGTTCTTGATCTCATCCCATGATTCCGCGAAATAGGTCTTAAGTTTCTCCATGGACTCTTGATACTTTATATAATGTCAAATACGGACGCCTTTGTATGACCTTCCGTTCAATGCACTTTCTTCCCCTCTTCCCGGCTTCGCAACTCATTCTGCCTTTCCGACAGCAACTTTCGCCTCTTAACAAAGCCTCGGCCCTTTGTCCGGCGTGTTCCGAACCTTTTATATTCCAAATCCGCCGAGGCGGACCAGTTGACATTTCTTGTGGCACGGGTGGAGAGACTCGAACTCCCAGCCAACGGTTTTGGAGACCGCTACTCTACCAATTGAGCTACACCCGTTTCTATTCCTTTGTGGCCTTTTTCGCCCTGTTCGGCGCCTTTTTCCGGACTTTAGCGGTGACAGCTCAAACTCCTGAGCCGTAAACACCTACCTCAGCCCAAAAGGACTGCAAAGGTAGAACAATGGAACAGAAACAAAAGCGTTCCTGAAATATTTCAGAAACGCTCTTTATTACTGAAAATCAGTGATTTAGTCCAGAATCTCAGTTACCTGGCCAGATCCTACCGTGCGACCACCTTCGCGGATAGCGAAACGGAGACCTTTCTCCATAGCGATCTTGTTGATCAAGCTCAACTTCGATAGAAATGTTATCACCAGGCATAACCATTTCAACACCTGCAGGCAGTTTCACTTCACCAGTCACGTCCGTCGTGCGGAAGTAGAACTGAGGGCGGTATTTGTTGAAGAATGGAGTGTGACGTCCACCTTCTTCCTTAGACAATACGTAAACCTCAGCCTTGAACTTAGCGTGTGGCTTCACAGAACCAGGCTTACAGATAACCATACCGCGACGGATTTGCTCCTTTTCAATACCGCGGAGGAGAAGACCTACGTTGTCACCAGCTTCACCTCTGTCGAGGATCTTACGGAACATTTCCACACCAGTGATTGTAGACTTAAGGTTTTCTGCACCCATACCGAGGATTTCAACTGCGTCGCCTGTGTTGATAACACCGCGCTCGATACGACCAGTAGCAACAGTACCACGGCCAGTGATTGAGAACACGTCTTCAACCGGCATGAGGAAATCTTTATCGATAAGACGAACTGGAAGCGGAATGTATTCATCCACAGCCTTCATCAGTTCTTCTACTTTTTCAACCCATTTCGGCTCGCCGTTCAGGGCTCCAAGAGCAGAACCACGGATAACAGGCATGGTATCGCCAGGGAAGCTGTAAGCAGACATAAGTTCGCGAACTTCCATTTCCACGAGGTCAAGGAGTTCAGCGTCGTCTACCAAGTCAACTTTATTCATGAATACAACGAGAGCAGGTACACCTACCTGACGAGCCAAAAGGATGTGCTCGCGAGTCTGAGGCATAGGACCGTCTGTAGCAGCAACCACAAGAATTGCACCATCCATCTGCGCAGCACCCGTTACCATGTTCTTCACATAGTCAGCGTGACCAGGGCAGTCAACGTGCGCGTAGTGACGCTTTTCTGTAGCGTACTCAACGTGCGAAGTGTTGATAGTGATACCGCGTTCTTTTTCTTCAGGAGCATTGTCAATTGAAGAGAAGTCGCGCATTGAAGCAAGACCTTTAGATGCAAGTACCTTCGTGATAGCAGCAGTCAGGGTAGTCTTGCCGTGGTCAACGTGACCGATAGTTCCCACGTTTACGTGAGGTTTTGAACGATCGAAATGTTCTTTAGCCATATTTGAAAATCCCAGTTAATAGTTTAAAGTATAGTTTGAATAGTTAATGATTACTACTTTCATGATCCCCGCCTTCTACGGAGAAACTACACCCTAAACATGTTAAGCCTGTCGATTAAGGGTCGCCTACGCTTGTCGTGCTTTACAACTACCTGGGTTCGCTACGCCCGGGACTTTGCTGTACTCACAACTCAATCAATAAAAACTTTGCTGCCGCCGCCATCTTACCATCAGCTCTGCCGACTGCTAGAGCTGTTGATGAGGATTGAACTCACGACCTCTTCCTTACCAAGGAAGTGCTCTACCACTGAGCTACAACAGCAGAATCATTTGCCGATGTAGTGACATTGTGATTTAGAGATCTGGTTTCAGCGCTTGCGCTGGTACTAAATCCCAAATCCCTAAATCACAACATCTCCAAATGGATTTGAGCGGGAGACGAGGTTCGAACCCGCGACCTATAGCTTGGAAGGCTATCGCTCTACCAACTGAGCTACTCCCGCAGAAACATTTGCTGATTTGGTGACTTGTTGATTTAAATACAAATCCAGTTTCACCAAATCAAAGAAGACACGTCATGTCTTCAATTAATCCATCAGTTCAAAGTGGTGCCCTATCTTTTTATTGATACCAGCCGTTCGGGCCGCAATTCCAATCAA
Source organism: Chryseolinea sp. (assembly GCA_049840655.1). Lineage (GTDB taxonomy): Bacteria > Bacteroidota > Bacteroidia > Cytophagales > Cyclobacteriaceae > Chryseolinea. The sequence goes on along the minus strand of JASGJX010000041.1, from coordinate 51,244 downwards.
CAAATCAATAAATCACCAAATCAATAAATGAATCGGTGGGGGAAATAGGATTCGAACCTATGAAGTCATAAGACAACAGATTTACAGTCTGTCCCAGTTGGCCGCTTTGGTATTCCCCCTCAAAATCTCTAAGAACGAATGAAAAGCCTCCCGACGGTAAATCAGGAGGCTTTTTTAAAGAGAGTGCAAAATTATACGCTTTTCCACTTTTTCAAAACTTATGGCAAGTTTTTAAAATAGGCCTGGCCGACATGTTTAACGCCGGGAAATGACCGGAACTCTGGTAAGACTGGGAAAGTCTGGGAAAGTCTAAGACAAGTCTGGGCGAGACTGGGAGAAGACTGGGGCTACGCTGGCGCCCGGTAGATACCTGGTGGGCAGAGCACTGATCCACTTTCGGAAATCTTATGATGAAATGTCAGCCACAAATTCAAGCCAACTCTACATCGCAACGATCTCAGTAATAACCCCTGGCCCGAATTCCTTCTTAAACAAACCAAGGATATGCTCCTTATGAAAGGAGAAGTCCCGCCGCATGGTGGGAGAATCAAACTCAACAAAAAGTACTGTGTTTTTGATCGACAACTTTTTTGTACGGCGCGATATGGGTTTTCCAACGATGCGCTCCCATGAATCCATAATATTGGCTTCGTCAAATTTCGCGCTGAGCCTATAGTTGTTCAGCATGTCACGAATGGCCTGACCAACCGATTGAATATCATCCTTTTTTCCTCCGCGCATAACCTGGCAATAGATTTATTTCTAAGAAAGCACACGCCCCCGCTCAATATTATAGAGCGCGGATTCAATACCTGCCTGCTGCAACAATCCTGCAGTGCGATCTGGCCGCGCATCGGTGATAAACAGCTGCCCGAGCCCTCCGGCAATGAGCTTTAATAAACGCCCGATCCGTTCATCGTCCAGCTTGTCAAAGATATCATCTAACAACAGGATTGGTTCGAAGCCTTTGTACTTTTTCAGGATTTCCCGTTGCGCCAGGCGCATGGCGATCACAAATGATTTTTGCTGGCCTTGCGATCCCAACTTTTTAATTTCGTGCCCATCTATGCGAAACAGAAAATCATCACGATGGATTCCGAAATTGGTTCGTTGCAAAGCCAGATCACGTGATCTCGATTTTACAAGCGCTTCATTGTAGTTAGTCTCATCCACTTCGCTTTGGTATACCATTGTGTATCGCTCACGGTTTGAGACGATATAAGCGCAATACTGTTCAAAGGCAGGAGCGAACTCCCGTGCAAAGTGTTTTCTTCGCTCGTGGATGAGGGATCCGCTTTGAGCAAGCTCATGATCGTAGGATTCAACTGCCAGCCAATCTATCGTGCCACGCTCCTGCCCCATTCGGAGAAGGCTGTTACGCTGTTTCAGATGGTGAGCGTATCGAATCAGATGATCGAGGTAGACATGGTCGATCTGTGAAATGAGAGAGTCAAAAAATTTTCTTCTCGGTTCGCTTCCTTCCCTGATGAGATCGACGTCGTCAGGTGCAAAAAGAATAACCGGATAGCGGCCGATGTGTTCGCTGAGTTTCTGATAGTCCACGCCATCTACCTTAAAAGTTTTACGCGCCCCACCCTGCTGGCCCGAGCTCACCGTATGGACGCCGGACACGTCCGAGAAACTGCCTTTAACCATAAAAAACGGTTGATCATGCCTGACCAGTTGCGAATCCTGCGAGGCGAATGCGCTTTTTGTGAAGGACAGAAAATAAATCGCGTCCAGCAGGTTGGTCTTTCCGCTGCCATTTGGCCCCACCAAAACATTGATGCGCGATGGGAACGCCAAACGGGCCTCTTCGTACCCCTTAAAATTCAACATATCGAGTGTTTCGAGCCGCATCTGGGATTTAATGTGGAAAGTTTGGCGAATGTTCGTTTGGCAATTAATTTCGCAACTCGGACTAAAAATAGGGATATGCCTACGACAACCAAAGCGAAGAAAGAACCCGCAGCTGATGCAAAAGGCGACCAGCAGGAATTCTCTAAAGACACTTACGTGTTCTGGTATGAGAGCATGCAGCTCATGCGAAAATTTGAGGAAAAGGCGGGACAGCTTTACGGAATGCAAAAGATCAAGGGCTTTTGCCACTTGTACATAGGTCAGGAGGCCTGTGCATCCGGATCGGTTTCTGCCTTGAGAAAAGGTGACAAGTATATCACAGCCTATCGTGACCACGGCCATCCGCTGGCGTTGGGTACGGATCCGAAGGCACTCATGGCCGAGTTATATGGCAAGGAAACCGGTACTACCAAAGGAAAGGGTGGCTCTATGCACATTTTCGATAAGGAAGTTGGTTTTGTTGGCGGTCATGGAATTGTTGGTGCACAGGTGCCCCTTGGAGCGGGCCTTGCATTCGCTGAGAAATACAATAAGACCGGCAACGTGTCTATTACTTATATGGGAGATGGTGCAGTGCGTCAGGGTGCTTTTCATGAGGCCCTGAACCTCGCTATGCTTTGGAAGCTCCCGGCGATCTTCGTCATAGAAAATAATGGATATGCCATGGGCACTTCCGTACAACGTTCGTCGAATGTTGTCGAACTTTACACCCTGGGTGAGGCGTACGACATGCCATCAGAGCCAGTTGACGCTATGAATGTGGAGGATGTTCACCGCGCAGTGGCACGTGCCGCAGAAAGAGCGCGCGCTGGTGAAGGCCCTACCCTACTGGAATTCAGAACTTACCGGTACAAGGGCCACTCAATGTCTGATCCCCAGAAATACCGCACCAAGGACGAGGTTGAGTCATATAAGCAGCGTGATCCAATCGAAGTTGTCAGAAAGACAATTCTTACAAAAGGGTTGCTTACAGAGGCAGAATTGAACGCAATCGATGAAAAGATCGTGGCACAGGTTGACGAAAGCGTAAAATTTGCGGAGGAATCTAAATTCCCTGACGCTTCTGAGGCCCTCACGGACGTATATGTCCAAACGGATTATCCATTCATCCTGGACTAATCAAACCCGATTTGTTAAGTACCGTCTAATTCGTAGTTTTGCGCCCCGACTACCTGGGCCGCATCGGTCCGCGTACGCGGAAATTTCATCAAAACAATGGCTAAGAAGGAAGAACACAAGCACGAGCTCCTTGAGAACCCCGAAGCGCTGAAAGAAAAGTTAATCACTGCAGAGACCTGGGTTGAAAGCAATGCTAAATTGGTTGTCGGCATCGGTGCGGTTATCGTGCTGGGCGTTGCAGGGTATCTGGGTTTCATCTGGTACAAGAATTCACAGGATACTCAGGCTCAAAAGGAAATATTTCAGGCCGTATATTATTTCGAGGCTGACAGCCTTGACAGAGCACTCAATGGAGACGGCAACAACCTTGGATTCCTGGCCATCATCGACGACTATAAGTTTTCTGACGCTGCTAATCTGGCTAACTACTATGCTGGCGCCGCATTCCTGAAGCAAGGAAAATTTGAAGTGGCTCGTCTCTATCTGGAGGATTTCAGCTCAAGCGATCTTCTTATACAGGCTCGCGCTTATAGTCTCATTGGCGACACCTATATGGAAGAAGACAAGTTTGAGGACGCTGCGAAATTTTACAGTAAGGCGGCGAACTACAAGCCTAATAAGTATTTCTCACCGACCTATCTGATGAAAGAAGCGCTGGCGTACGAGAAGCTGAATCAGAATGACAAGGCAAGAGAAACCTACGAAAAGGTAATAACGCAGTATTCAGATTCTGGAGAATATCAGAATGCCCGCAAGCAGAAGGCTCGTCTCGAGACCAATGGCTAGCAGACATTGAAAAGCACTCATGAGAGGCAACAAAATCAGAAACGGTTTGTTGCCTTTTTTTATTTGTTGATCTTATTATTCGCGCTGCTGCATTCGTGGTGCAGGAGCTTCACAAAACAATAACGACATGGCAGGTCCATTAACATCCGGTAAGGTGAAAAGCAAACCTTCGCTCAGGAAGAAGAAGTTCGCGATTATAGTTGCGGAATGGAACGCAGAAATAACGGAACCCCTATACACAGGAGCCTACGAAAGTTTGCTTGCACATGGGATCCCTGCACGGCATATCATCAGGCGAAATGTTCCAGGTACTTTTGAGCTCACACTAGGTGCGCTCTGGATGGCAGAGAAGAAGAGTGTTGACGCTGTCATCTGTCTCGGCTGCGTAATCCAGGGCGAAACCCCGCACTTCGACTACATCTGTCAGGGCGTAACGGTTGGGCTAACTGAAGTGGCAGTAAAGACAAAAAAGCCAGTGATTTTTGGCGTGTTAACAACTCTTAACAAAGAACAGGCGCTTGATCGCGCCGGTGGAAAGTGGGGCAACAAGGGCGAAGAGGCGGCCCTCACGGCGATTAAAATGCTCGACTTCAGCCACTAAAGAAAATTCAGTCAGTCATGAGCGTGTCGTGACGAAGGTTTTTGCAGGGTAGCGTGCTAATAAAACCAAAGGGGGCCATAAGCCCCCTTTTTAATTGTCAATTGTAAATTGTCAATTATCAATTCTTACATGTTCTTAACCACTTCCTGAGCGAACTCTGAGCACTTCAATAATGTCGCACCTTCCATCAAACGGTGGAAGTCGTACGTTACGCGCTTCTTGGAGATAGCAGCCTCAAGTCCTTTGTAAATAAGGTCGGCGGCTTCAACCCAACCCATGTGCTCGAGCATCATAACACCTGAAAGAATAACTGACCCAGGGTTAACTTTATCCTGACCCGCGTACTTCGGCGCAGTACCGTGAGTTGCTTCGAAAATAGCGTGACCTGTTACATAGTTGATGTTACCACCAGGAGCGATACCGATACCACCTACAATCGCGGCCAACGCGTCAGAGATGTAATCACCATTGAGGTTCAATGTTGCCACCACTGAATATTCATCAGGGCGCAGCAATATCTGCTGAAGGAAAGCGTCAGCAATAGAATCCTTAATGATGATCTTATGATCACCCTTTTGGATCACCTGCCATGGACCGCCGTCGAGATCTACGGCACCAAATTCTGATTTAGCCAAAGCATATCCCCAATCACGGAATCCACCTTCAGTGAACTTCATGATGTTTCCCTTATGTACAAGCGTAACGTTTGGCTTCTTGTGCTCAATAGCGTACTCAATAGCTGCACGCACAAGACGCTCTGTTCCTTCTTTGGAAACTGGCTTTATGCCAATGCCTGAAGTCTCAGGGAAACGGATTTTTTTGTAGCTCTTGGCGAAGTTGTCCTTCAACAGTTGGAGGAACTTCTTATTTTCTTCTGTGCCTTCCTGAAACTCAATACCAGCATAAATGTCTTCAGTGTTTTCGCGGAAGATGGTCATATCCGTTTTGTGAGGCTCCTTAACGGGTGAGGGAACGCCTTTGAACCAACGTACGGGACGTACGCAGGCATACAAGTCGAGTTCCTGGCGAAGGGCAACGTTGAGCGAACGAATGCCACCACCGACCGGTGTAGTTAATGGACCTTTGATACCAACCAGATATTCTTTGAATGTATTCAGCGTTTCCTCAGGCATCCAGCTTCCAGTTTTGTTGAATGCTTTCTCACCCGCCAACACTTCCTTCCATGTTATCTTCCGTTTTCCATTATATGCCTTCTCAATAGCTTTGTCGAAAACGAGTTGAGATGCTGGCCAAATGTCAACGCCTGTGCCATCACCTTCGATAAAAGGAATAGTTGGATTATCCGGTACATTAAGCTTACCGTTACGGATGCTGATTTTCTGATCGCTCATTGTTCTTTATTTATTGTTGTGAAAGGTGCTCAGTTTTGAGCGCGGAAAATTAGGAAATTAAGGTTAGAAATGAAGATATTTTTACAGGCCAGCCGATCGTTCCTGTGAAAGGTAAAACGAAGAAAAGCGTATGAAATCGATTCCAATCCTCTTGATTGTCCTTGCACTCGTTGGTTTCGATAAATCGCCGTCGCAGCGGTTAACCGCCTGCCTATCGGCGGAGGAAAAAAAACTGTATGACATCATCATGCAATACCGCAAGGACAATAATCTGCCCGCCATTCCTCTTTCCGAGAACCTCACATTCGTGGCGCAGACGCATGCCCACGACCTCATGCTGAATTACAATTTTGACGTGGCCAATAAGTGCAATCCACATAGCTGGTCATCTAAAGGGAAGTGGTCATCGTGCTGTTACACCAATGATCACAAGAAAGCAAGCTGCATGTGGGCTAAGCCTAAAGAACTGACCGGCTATCCCGGAAATGGATTCGAGATTGTATACTTCAGCTCGGCAGGCGCGAATGCCCAGGAGGGTCTCGATGGCTGGAAAATCAGTCCTGGGCATAATCCACTGCTCATCAATAGTGGGACGTGGGCAAATGTCACATGGAAGGCTATTGGGATAGGTATCTATGGAAGCTATGGCATGGTTTGGTTCGGAGAAGAAACCGATGCCGCAGCTCCCTCCTTTTGCAAACCCTGACAGCACCTTGGGGAGACCGTGTTTTTTCCCAGTCGGAAACGCTGGGAATTCGCATGTCCCGAAACAGGAATGAATCGGATACAAACAGGCCAAAACAGCTCAATTTCGATGATTTTTCGAGTGGCCCCTGATTTGGATATACTGGTGAAAAACCCATTAAGGTTATGTTCACCCAATTCTTCTTTCAGCGTCTTTCACCCGAGAAACAAGCTAACAAGCTCAAGAAAAAGGGCGTCGCCCTGGGCACTCGCGCCAAGAATGGCAGAAAGATTCACATCTACATGCTAGGGGCGCTCTTTGTCGAAGTAATGTATATCGGCGACAACGCCGACAACAACCCAGAGCAGGTTAGCATCCTTCGTGGTTTGAAGAGCCTCAATGATTATCTGGAAAGCGAGTTCAGAACTTCGTTCTAAACAGAATCAAAAGAAAATGTTGACAGGTGTGCCGCTAACGCGGCCCCTGCTATAACATGTCGGCTATTTCTTAGACAGCACCCTGGCCATCGTTTCTCCAATCTCCGCCGGCGATTCGACCACGTGGATTCCGCATTCCTTCATGATCTTCATCTTCGCAGCTGCAGTATCGTCAGCGCCACCAATGATGGCTCCTGCGTGACCCATGCGCCTTCCTGCGGGTGCAGTTTGTCCTGCAATGAATCCTACAACCGGCTTCTTATTTCCTGTATCCTTGATCCACCTTGCAGCAATCGGTTCATAGTTTCCACCGATCTCTCCGATCATGACAATAGCGTCAGTTTCGGGATCGTTCATGAGCATTTCAACAGCATCTTTCGTCGGTGTACCAATGATTGGGTCGCCACCGATACCGATAGCTGTGGATATACCAAGGCCTGCCTTTACGATTTGATCGGCAGCCTCATAAGTTAGTGTTCCTGATTTTGATACAATCCCTACTCTTCCCTTCCTGAACACAAAGCCTGGCATGATGCCAACCTTTGCCTCACCTGGTGTGATAACGCCAGGGCAGTTAGGTCCGATCAGAACGACGCCTTTGTTTTGCAGATACTGTTTGGCGATCATCATATCCTTAACCGGAATACCTTCGGTAATTGTGATTACCACCTTGATGCCGGCATCAACGGATTCCATGATAGCGTCCGCTGCAAATGCAGGCGGAACAAATATGATCGATACATCGGCGCCGGTCTTTTCAACCGCTTCTTTTACCGTGTTAAATACTGGTCTTCCAAGGTGCTCGGATCCACCTTTTCCCGGCGTAACGCCACCTACTACGTTTGTTCCGTATTCAATCATTTGACCGGCATGAAAGGAACCTTCTGATCCGGTAAAACCTTGGACGATTACTCGCGAATTCTTGTTAACCAGTACACTCATCGAATTGGTGTTTTTTAGAGATGCACAAAAATAGGAGAATATCGCGTCCTGCCAAACCAACCTTATGCAATGGTGTTACCCAAAAAAAAGGCACAACCTGACTGGTTGTGCCTTTTATAAAGTGTGGCCCGGAAAGATCTATACTCCTGAATTACTTCTTTGTCTTGATGCCGTAACGATGCAGGAAATCGTTGTAGAAGTCCTTATAGTCCGGAACATCAGGCGCAAGCTTGATGGCCTCCTGGTAATAGGGGATCGCATCGATGAGCAGGTTGTTTTGTTCAAAGAATGCAGCGATGGCCATTTTATTTATCGCAGTTGGCTCCGAAGTGGTGGCATTGATCTTAGCGAACTCAGTTTTAATGCGTTCTTTATCCGCCTTTGACAAACGCTTCAAAGTGTACTCGTCTGAGATCTTATTTTTGTTGGGCTTAGATTCAACCGTCACGATGATGTTGTCTTCATTCATGAAGTTCTTGTTGCTGAGGTCCACTACAAGAAAATTATCAGCGGTTTCCATGGATGCAAGTTCATCGCCAAACATGCTCTTAAACATGACCACATAAGGGGCCAGTGACTTATCCTCTTCCCAGTTGATCGTTACCTTGTCGCCATAAACAATTGCCAACTCAGGCTTTGGCAGATACACTTTGATCGCACTACCACCTCTGTCAACAGCTCCTGTTGCAGCGAGCGTGTTCTTGGGACCAGTATTAGAACTCAGGATAAAATCGGTGTACTTGTTCAGGACGCTGGCAGACTCTTTTACCTCTTTGGCCAGGTCTAACACTTTGTACTTTCCGGCTTTGCGTACTTCAATCGCCTTGCCTGAATAGTGAACAAGACCGAGATATGCATTTTCGGAGATCCGCACTTCGTCTTCCTTCTTCAGGGTTGTACCCACCTTGAGTTGCTGCCAGCTGTCGCCGGTTTTCAACTCGTTCTTGCCCTTGTTCGCCAGAACTTTAAATGCATAATCCTGCGCATGGGCCTGTCCTACGATGACTACAATCGCAAACAAAGCCAACTTGGTTTTCATGGTATTAATGGGATTTTTTTGAGTATCAACCCAGAACTTATTGCTTGGGTTACTTGAGAAAACAGAACGGAAAATAGAACAATTGGTTCGCATTTTCAAGGAAGATAAATATTTGCGGAAAGACGGTTACCAATTAAGAATTAATAGTTAAGAATTAAGAATTGTCCGTGCACCACTTACATAGCAGAAAGTGCGCCGGAAGTGACAGCTGACAAAACAAAAAAGCCCCCAAAACGGGGGCTCCATAATTCTTCATTCTTAATTCTCAATTTCTACTGCAGGTTATTCCTCTTCAGAAACTCTGCATAAGACTCCTGATATGCCGTTACATCCGGAGCGAGTCTAATCGCATCTTCGTACGCGCCAATGGCATCGATGTACAATTTGTTTTGCTCATAGAACCCGGCGAGTATATAGCTGTTAAGTGCAGTCTCCTCTCTCACATCGCCAGAGATTTCCGTAAGTGACTTTTCAATTCCCACATGGTCGGCAGCTGCCAGTTTCTTGATCATGTGGCGCTTCGACTTCTGGTTCGGATTGTTCTTGGATTTAACCTCGACAATTACTGCGTTCTCGCGTGCGAACTTGGCATCATTCATATCGAGCTGGATGTTCGTTTGCTCGGTTTCATATATCGCCAGCTCCTCGTCGAACATGTTCAATACGGTAACAATGTAAGGAGCCTTGATATCGTCGCCAGTCCAACCTACAGGGGCTACGTTGTGATAGATACCTGCATGCTCAGGGAGGGCGATTCTGATGGCGTGGTATTCGCCGCGATCGACGGCCCCCGTAGCACTGAGGTTATTCTTCTTTACTTCCGGGGAGGTATTACTGAGAATGAAGTCGGTGTACTTGGCAACAATACCTGAGCCATTGTTAACCTGAGACTCAAGCTGTGCAACCTGGTAGCTACCCGGCGTTTTGACTTCAAGTGGCTTGCCCTTCTTATGGACGAGACCGATATAACCGTTTGAAGCAAGCTTTAACTCGTCGCCTGTACGCAGACTAGCCCCCGTTTTCAGGGGAACCCAGGCGCCATTGGTCTTAATTTCGTTGTTTCCTTTGCTGGCCAAAACCTTGAAGGAATAATCTTGTCCCCATGCAACGGTTGCGATAAGGGCAAAAATGAGGGTAGAGGTGTATTTCATGCTGTTAGAAACAGCCCAAACTCACTGTTTTTCGGGCGTTTCAGGCGTTAATACGTCATCGGCCTTTTGGGTAAACGAGAAACGGGCAAGAATCTTCAGGTAAAGATTCTTAATAACGCTCATATAAACCTCGTAAACATCGCCCACCAGCGCTACCGCCGCCAGCGTGATCGTTATATCGAGCTTAAAAGTGTACCAGTGAAAGATCAATACCATAAGTGCCGAATAGGCCAGGAGTTGGATCAACTGCAATAACTTCGTAATACCATCGTAAAACAGTGGAAGGTGAGTATTGATCAGTGAAAATAGAGCAACATTCAACAGGCAGATAATTATTGCCATTGTTGCTTCCTGCCATACCGGCATTTCTTCCACGTAATCCTCGTTAAGGATCATCGATATAATGTTCGCGTGAACAACTGCTCCGAACATATCAGGGTTTGCCTTACCTGCGAGCTTTTTATTTAATGGCGTGTAAAACTTATCAGCCCAGGACGGATCTGACAGCGTGCTCCCCAGAAAACCAAAGATCACAATTTTGTCCTTGATCATTTCCGATACAAAGTTCTCGGTAAAGACGTCATCAACATCCAATGTGTAGAACATCTGAGGGTAGTTAGTCGTGCCGTGAATATCAAACACGTTTCCCCGGTAGTTGATCACTTCTGAAAAATTGTTCCTGCGTAGAAACTTAGACGTTCTTGCCGAGTCATAAACGTTAGCGAGTTCTACAGAGAACGCCCGATGTGACGAATCAGTGACCATCATCACCGGATTGAACGTGCGACAAGTCTTAACATCGTCCTGATATCCGGCACCAGTTATCAGCGAGGCGAATCCCTCTGCCAGTGCACCATCACGAAACATTGGATCAGACCTCCTCAAGGTATCAAACTCGTTTTCGGAAAGGGTTGTATCCTGCCTCAACAGTTTAGTCACCAGGACCACATTACCTGCCGAACGTATGGCCTCACTCAGCATCATATTTCCCAATACGTCTTTTAGCTGTGGGCAGTTGACCGTATCGTACAGACCGGTTTTGCAGTCAAAGAAACTATCGATCCCAATCACACGAGGTTTATACTTGCTGATGATAGAGATCTGTTGGGCAATGCCACGACGGGTAAGGTTGCCGATATTGACCAGCACTACATTCTCGTCAACATCAGGATCGTCGCGCAACGACGAAAAGACGTAGTCAGTCAGCTCAACGTCAGACAACGCTTCCCCAATGGAGTCAAATGCGTTAAATATCTGCAGCTGGGTCAACCTCAATAAACCCAGGAGGGCAAGAAACACGAAAGCTGTGGCGAACACACAGTCGAGCCAAAATTTTCTCATGTTATGGGGCGATCTCGGGTAAATTTAGAAATTTAAACTCTCATAATTTTCCATCGTGAAGCAACAAGCCAGGCAACGACCAACCCTTGAAACATTAGCCTCCGGCATTATCAACGGCGATCGGATTCTGCTGGCGCAAGCCATCACATTAATAGAAAGTCATCTGCCGGAAGACGAGGCAATAGCCACCGCCCTCCTTGAAAAAATTATGCCCCATAGTGGCAACTCCATGCGTATTGGTATTACCGGTATTCCGGGTGTCGGCAAAAGCACGTTCATAGAGTCACTGGGACAGCTCATCCTTAAAAACAACAAAAAGGTAGCAGTTTTATCCATTGACCCCACCAGCCCCATCGGCGGAGGGAGTATTCTGGGCGACAAGACACGCATGGAGACGCTGTCAAAAAACCAGCGTGCCTTCATTCGTCCAACGGCGTCATCGGATTCTGCCGGTGGTGTGGCTCAAAGAACCCGCGAAACGATGCTATTGTGTGAAGCTGCCGGATATGAAGTGATTATCATCGAAACAGTGGGCGTGGGTCAGTCGGAATATGCAGTGAAAGACATGGTTGATTTCTTTCTCTTACTGATGCTGCCAGGTTCCGGTGATGATTTGCAGGGCATTAAGAAAGGGATCGTTGAACTTGCAGATGCCATCGCCGTTACCAAAGCCGACGGTGACAATGTTTCAAGAGCGCATCAGGCACAAGCTACCTATGCGGGTGCAGTCCATACAATCTATACAGGAGCTTCAGATACCCCACCCGTGGTACTGACATCAGCAGTAACGGGTATGGGCATTGAAGACATCTGGAACTCCGTGACAACGTTCATAGCGAGGGTGAAAGCGTCTGGCAATTTCGATAAGCAACGAAGCCGTCAATATATAGCCTGGCTGCACGAACAGTTTGCCGCACTCTTAAAGAAAGACCTTCAGCGATTTGAGCAGGTGCGCACAGCCCAGGAGTTATTAGAATCAGAAGTGACTGCAAAAATAACCTCTCCCCGAAAAGCGGCGGCCGAACTGCTTGCCGTGTATCACCGGCAGATCAAAGGAAGCTGACCTGTTCAGCTATCTTTGATCCCTTCATTGCTCTGGGTTGAATCCTTTCTGAATCCATAAGGGCAATGACGACATCCACGCTTACAGCAGTAACCGCGCTTCAGCAGGAAAGCAGCCTTGAAAACGATTAAGCCGTTTTCAAGGTAGTAGTATTCGGTCTCCTCTTCCCGCTCACCCTCCGCATCTTTTCGGTCTTTATCCATTTATTCGTGAAAGGCGAATCCGCCAGGGCCGATGCCAGACGTAAAGTTGTCGATGGCATCACCACTCAGCTGGAATCTGTAAACAGTTCCCTGCCCGGCGAATCCTTTGCTATCTGCTACATAAAGTACGTTGGTTCTGCGATCAATGCCAACGCCGTAATATCCGGTTGCATTGGCGTTCTCAATAAATGCGCCGTCTGGCTTCGACGTGCCGGAAATATTGAACTTGTAAACCTTCTTGTCGGTGAAGTAGATGATATTCGTTTTGTCCGGAGTGATTGTTGCCTTGGGGTAAGTTATGTTCATATCAAGAGCAATAGTCTTCACAACGCTTGCGTCGTTTTTCTGTCTGCTTTTCGACGGATCGATTTGAACAAGTGCACCATCATTTCCCCCATAAGATCCGCCACATACAACCCAAATCTTTCCGTTAGCATCTTCCAGCAATTCTCCAGGTGATGAAGTCACTTCTATCGACTTGATTACTTCGCGACTACCTACATCAATTACGGATACAGTGTTGGTAAAACTGTTTGAAACATATAACAAATCGTTGTCCTCTAGTATATTTTCTGCACCATAATCCACGGTGATCTGGTCGACAACTTCACGTTTGTCGAGATCGATAACACTTACGCGTCCGGGATCCGTGAAGCTTACCCATTCCGTTACATAAGCGAATCCATCCTGCACAGTGATATAGCGCGGTAAAGCAAGTCCTTCTATGGTGTACAAGGATTCAAATGTACTCGCTGTGACAACCTCTACCTTCTTGCTGTTGTTCACGACAACGTAGCCTATGTTGTCATCAATGGTCATACTCTGTACGACATCGCCTAACCCACGGCCATTATTTACGAGGCCAAAAACGTCCTGAGTTGCAACGTTACCGTCGCTATAGTGCGTCACGCTTCCATTGCCAGTTCCGAAGTTCCCTTCGTTCACAACGAATACTCCATCCGCGTATTCACCCTTTGGTTTATTATCATCGTCATCGCACGAAGATGCAACAATGATTAATGCAATCGCATAAAACAAAGTTGCCATCCTGATTGTGCATTGTCTTAAGCTCACGTTCCAAATTCTGACTTTCATGTTATCTAAATTATTTGTAGTTCCTGATTACATCGCTAGTATATGGCTATCCTGGCCCCTAATTATCGATCGTCAATTATCAATTGTCAATTCCCTTTTGGTCCCACTTCACCCTCACACTCACCGCCACATTTGTTCCCGGCATCGCGTGATTCTCCAGCGTTTCGTAGTACACATTGAAGATGTTTCGGACCTGTCCACTCAGGTCGACCGATACTTTGGATATTTGCAGCTGCCTGGAGATCCCTGCATCCAGCAGGAAGAAAGGATCAAGCGAATACGACGACGCATTATCAAGTGTGGTATAGCGTCGCCCTGTAAAATCACCACTCACGTTTAAACCCCATTTCCTGAATGTGCCCGAAACGTTCATTCTCACACTATGCATCGGTACGTAGGGCAATTGCTTTCCAACAGTCGACTCATCAGCCGGACTGAATGCTGCTTTGTTAATCGATTTGGTGAATGCATACTGAGCGGATGCCTTGATGGATTTGTTCGCGAACTTCCAATTGCCGCTGATTGCCGCTTCAATTCCATAAAGATCTACGCTCTGCAGGTTCTGTGGTGACCAAAAGCTGCCGGTTGGACGCCATAAGATCATCTCACTAACCCATCCCCTATATGCCGTGACATTTGACTCAACATTAAGCGCATTCAATGTTCGTTTCCAATTAGCTCCTGCTTCAACCTGCCAGGCATCCTCCGGCTTTAATGATGGATTTCCTCCGGGCACCCAGAAACGATCATTTAATGTGGGCACACGGTACGCCCTTGACCCCTGACCGCGAACTGAAAACTTCTGATCGTCACGATCGATCAGCCGTACCTCTGTACCCAGCGATGGCGAAAAAGGCGCATACCTTCCATCATAAAGTGCCTGTCGTAAATCAAGGTTCATCAACCAGTATTTGCTTATCATGTACCGTGTGCTTACGTAGCCATCGAAACGGTATTCAATCAGGTTGTCCTCGAAGTTTGTTGACGTGGCATGATAACGTGCATAACTCAGACCGTAGCGAACATTCAGGCGCGTACCGTAATCCTGATCGAAGCCGGCCTGCATTACAAACTGATCCGAACGATTTGTCGACGTCGTTCCATTGATATAATCTTCATCATTCAACACAAAGGCAGCAGTTGCCGTCAGAATACCGGCCGCCATCTGGTTGTGGTAGTTTACACTCGCTCGTGTGTTTCGGTCATTAAGTACCTCATGAGAATCATTGTTCGTTACCGGTGGCTGTATGTGCCGGTGATTATCCGTGTACATCGCTTCAATACCGATGTATTGCTGATCGGTGATTTGATACTGCACCTGCTGATCAATTGCATAGTTCCGAACCGATGCATTGTTTTGCTTTTTACTATAGCCGACGGCCGGTGAATTATAGGGAAAATCGTTCTCGATATAAGTGTGAATAGCTTTTGTGCTGAATTGCCAGCGATTGCCGCCCCACTGCGCTTTGATACCTGTATCGAATCGTCCAAAGCTTGCTACCTGTTGGTCGAATGTCAGAATTGTCTTTCGGGCAAACAAAGGCTGTTGCTGTCCCAGCAGAATACTTCCTCCGATGGCATCCGATCCATACAGCGCACTCGAGCCTCCATAGCGCACCGACAGTTCATCAAACAAATAAAGAGGCAGCAGTGCCAGATCGCTTTGGCCAAGCGTCGGTGAATTGATATTGATCCCATTCCACAACACAGCGGTCTGCGATGCCGTGGTTCCGCGAATGGAAATAGTAGACAACTGGTTGTTGCCGTACGACTTCAGATATAATGGTATGTCAGATCTGAGCTTGTCTGAAATGGTTCCGATGCCGCCGGCTGTAAGTTGATCGATCTTTGCTCCAACGGCATGGCTAGTCACTGGCAATCCATACACCTGAACTTCCTTCAGGTACGTGGTGTCCATTTGGGCTGTGCTCGTTACAACCAGGCCAAGACATAAACAAACGAACGCGACTACTCGCAGGATCATATGAAACGCATCAATGCTTGTTGCGTTCAAAACCCGGAACATAAGCGTGAACCCGTAGATTCGAGCAATACCCGATTGTGACTACTTCGCCAGCCTTTCTCCCGAAAGCTTTGAATTCAAAACGGATGAGGCAGGTCTCCTGGCTTTTCACTTTGCTGACGCCTTCCCATCTCGCTGAGCGGACAGTGGCATAGATTGTCAGCAATATCAATGTGAATCACAGTTGCGGGGACAGCTCCGGCATTCCGGTATTCCCTTTTAATTTGCTGACGCTGTAACGCAGCAGCAAAACCGTCAATCCGGCACAAACATATATAAAAGAATCATTCATAATACTTGCCTCACAGATTTTGATTTCAATTCTCTCTATGTTTGATTTCTGATTGCATCGTGCGGTTAATAACAGCATTCAGATTTTACCCTCCTTCTAATATGCACCACTTCCGACAGTCAAAACGTTCTCCAATCCTCCTATCCGGAATTCTTATCCTCATCGTGTTCTTTGCTGGATGCAAACGTGAATCAGCAGATACGACGTCGGCCAATTCCTTTGAACCCCGTGTCCAGAAGTTACACTATGCACAAGGTTTTTCGGTCAGATACGATGGCAACAAAAAATGGGTAGAAGTTAAAACTCCCTATCAGGGAGCTACGTCCGGCTACACATATCTTCTCCTGCCACGGGATGAAGATGTTCCGGATGTGGATGCGAATGTTAAAGTCATTCGTATTCCCTTGCGATCCATTGTATGTACTTCTACTTCTCACTTACCACTCCTCGAATATCTCGGCGATGACGACAAGCTCAGTGGCTTTCCGGAAACGGATTACATCAGTTCTGAAAAGATCAGAGAGCGTGTCGATGCGGATAAGGTTCTTGATCTCGGTGTGGACAAAAGCATGAATCTTGAACAGTTGGCAAATCTTCGTCCCGACCTCGTTATGGGCTACTCCATGACAAGCGATTATGGCCAATATAAAAAGATGGAAGCCCTCGGCGTACCAGTCGTCATCAACGCAGAATATCTGGAGAAGCATCCGCTCGGACGAGCTGAGTGGATCAAGTTCATGGCACTTTTTTTCAACAAGGAAGAAGCCGCCGACTCGATATTCAATAGCATCGAGCAGTTGTATAACCAAACAAAAGCCAGCGTTGACACTGTGGCAAACAGACCAACCGTATTGAGCGGGATTGTATACGGCGACGCCTGGTTCATGCCCGGCGGACAAAACTATGCGGCCAAACTATTTGCGGATGCAGGCTGTAACTATATGTGGAGAGAAGATCCCTCAACCGGATTTCTTGAATTGGATTTCGAGTCTGTTTATAGCAAAGCTCATGAGGCTGACCTTTGGATCGGTGTCGGCAGTCATTCAACATTGAAGTCTCTTGGCGACAGCGATCATCGTTATCAGAACTTCAAGGCTTTTAAGAAAGGCGAGGTATATACCTACGATGCACGAAAAGGCGCCAAAGGCGGCAGTGTGTACCTGGAATTGGGGTACCTGCGTCCGGATATCATCTTACGCGATCTCGTAGCGATCGCCCATCCTCAACTCCAGCCTGACTATAAGCTTTACTTTCATCAGCGACTGAAGTGAATTGGTGCTCTATTCATAAAATAAGAAGACTGGTTATCCGTCTCACTCAGTAAACAGTGTTGTTTTATGTCATTGCGCTACACACTGTAGTGATGAAATGATATCGGAATTTCCTGTTGTCATTAAACCGCCTGCGAAATGAAAGCATCAACTGAAAGGATGATAATCCGGTGGATACACATTGTGCTGAGCATACCCATCATTGGCTACATCTATGGCCCGGTTTCTCAAATTCCTGAAGCAGCAGTTGCTGTTCGATGGGTGATGTTTCCGATTGTAATACTCAGCGGACTCTGGATGTGGAAAGGTAACTGGGTGAAAAAGCTTCTTCAAAAGAAGCCAGTTAACTCACCCGTACTACGTCGACCTTCACGGTAAGGCTCTGCTTTCCCGATCCGAAGACGATGCCCTTTAAAGGCGCGACATCGTGATAGTCACGACCGTACGCAACGGTGATGTGATGAAACGTTGGAAGAAGACAATTGGTCGGATCAAATTCGACCCATCCTATTGTTGGAAAGTAAACTGACACCCAGGCGTGTGAAGCGTCGGTGCCTACGAGCTTTTCCTTTCCTGCGGGAGGTATAGTCTCAATGTATCCACTTACATATCGCGCAGGCAAGCCCATATTGCGCAGACAACTGATCATGAGATGAGCAAAATCCTGGCATACGCCTTTCTTATCGCGGATCACATGTTCCACCGGTGTGTTGATCGTAGTGAATCCAGGTTTAAATTCTATTGACTTGAATATCTTTTGCATGAGCACATTGCATGCAGACCACAACGTAGCGTCTTCCTGGAAACAACCTCGTGCAAACTCGCGCACCGCTTCGCTGTGCGGAATGTACTGGGATGGTAACGTATATTGAAACACGTCGCTCGCCAGCACACCATCGGCCAGGAGCAATCGACCTACATCCTGCCACAACACAGGAGAGCTGAACGCAAGATCAGTTTCCTTTCTCCCGCTCAGGTCTACCTGACTAACAGAAGTAACCTGCAGTGTATCGTGTTCCTTGTAGCTGGAGAAGAATACGACAGTATTTCCGAAGAAGTCTGTCCGGTAGTTGAGTTCATCAGGACTCGGTACAACGCGAATATCGGACACCTGACAAACCTGGTGACTATTGTTACGGGGAGTGAGACATACGCGGTTGTGACAGAGACCGACAGGTTCCTGATAGGCATATTCGGTTACGTGCGTAATCTTATATCGCATCAGATCTCAAGTTTGAAATTGTCCTTCTCTTCCGCGCTCTGATAAGTTGTGTGACTGAAATATTGTGCCGTGAGCGACACAGAAATTCTGGCAATTTTAGCGCTGAGTTCTTCGCATAGTTTGTCAAGCGCTGCTCTGAACTCTACTTCGGGCTCAACTTTCAACAGCTCATCTATTGACAGTAGTCTCACCTTGCTGTAACATTCAAATACCAGGTTTGAAATACTGGTTTCATGCGAACCTTTGTCAACCTGAGGCAATTGATCGATAAACTTTAAAAGCTGCTCCAATTGCGAAAGGATGGAGATAGGATTTTGTTTATTCAGGAAAAGCAGATCCAACGCAGGGGCTATATCAAAGTAGGTACGATATACGGACCGATAGTTTGACAGGTTCTGATTGCTCACCAGCAACGCTTCAAGAATCTGAAACTCTATGGCTTCATCAAACTGAAAAGCCAGAAGAGCACGATATTGCGTTAGCTCGAGAGACATCTCTTCGATGAGTTGTCCGATTCGGTACATCAGCCAGCCCTCTCCCCGATACATGCTTTGCCTGTTCATCTCGAGGAAAGACAGCAGGCTGCCGTTAAGATTATCTAATGATGAGAACACATGCCTGATTCCGTCGGGATCGAGCGCTGCGAGTTTCCGGCTTGCATCTTCCATGTCATCGATGATACGCCAGTTATCAACGGTCCATCGATCGCGCACCGCATACATCGCTTTCAGCAGGTTATTAACCGTGAACAGAATACTGCCCTCGACAGTCGGGTTGCAGATCAGCTTATGAATTTCATTGAGGCGATCGTTGAGCTGCACGTCTTTCTCCTCGTCGTCAAGAAATCCAGGGTACGTGCCCGTGAGATGCGTGATGGTGTGAAGCAGCGCTCGTGTGGCTTCTGATTCCTGGCCACTCCTTGAATAACCACCCTGAGTAAGATTGCGCAAAACGATTCGAATAAATCGCGACGTACGGAGCACCCGTTGTGAGTAACGACCCACCCAGAAAGAGATTTTCTGCAGCGCGACTCGGAAGCACGGCCTTCCGCTTCACATCAGAGTGATGCAACAGTGAAGTATTGATTCCCCTCACTGCGGTTTCAACCCAGGTATCTTTCGCTATCCCTCCATCCTGGTTCGAGACAATAAAGCTGCCTTTCTCCGGAGAGCAACGAGTCAAACCTCCAGGCATAATCTCGTAGCCGCCATTTGCCGCAACCAGGAATGTACGCAGTACAGTGTATCGTGGCTCGAGCTTATCCCGGTTAAAGACAGGTGTTGTTGAGAAACTCACTTCTTCCTGCCCGACATATAAATAAGGTTGCGCCTTGATTCTGCGAACCAGGGCATCCTTTTCGGCACCGGAGAGTTGTCCACCAATCACGGTGCCCGACCCATTTGTCCGATCGATCTTCTTTATTACCAGTTCATCCAGATGCTGAATGACGTAGTCCATTTCCTTCTTCTGACCACACCACCAGGTTGCTACCATCTTGAAGATGGGATCTTCGTTGAGGAAGTACTTGAAGATGTTATGCATGAACGCCATCAAACCGGTATTCTCAAGAATGCTGCTGCCCAACGGATTGGCTACTGAAACGTTGCCCTTCCGGATCACTTCAAGCAGACCAGGCACACCGAGATGCGATCCCTCGTACAGTTCCATGGGATCGCAATAGTTGTCATCAACGCGACGAAGGATGATATCAACCTTTTCGAGGCCTTCGACAGTTTTGATCCAGACGTATCCATCTCTCGCAACGAGGTCGTCACCCTGAGCAAGGGTAAATCCCATGTGGGATGCGAGGAAGGCGTGCTCGAAATACGTTTCGTTGCGGGGACCTGGTGTCAGCAACACGATGCGTGGCTGTCCTTTTCCCTGAGGCGCGATGTCCAGGAACGCCTGCATCATGCTATTGAAAAAGCCGCCAAGCTTGGTCACGTTGTGATCCTTAAACAACTCTGGCACTACACGCGCCAATGCGCTCCGGTTCTCTAGGGCATAACCCATACCCGAAGGCGCCTGCGTACGATCCCTAACACCCACACCTTTCCATCCGGTCCACGCGACAGGTCGGCACCGTAAAGGATCAACCTGTTCTTACCGGGCTGAACTATTTTATCACAAGGTCTTAGAAATCCTGAGTGTGCATACACCAGCTCTGGCGGTATAATCCGCTCCTTAAGAAGGCGACGTTCGCCATAGAGGTCTTCAAGGATCTTGTTTAGTACAAAGGCGCGCTGCTTCATGCCGCTTTCAGTGATACGCCATTCAAGTGGCGATATCAACAGCGGCATGGAATCAAGCAGCCAGGGCCTGTTCAACCCATCGGTATCACCGTATACATTATAGGTAACGCCATTTTCCTTCAGCAGCTTGAGAAGTTCCTGCTGTATGCTTCTCCAACTCTTCGACACCGAACTTTATCGATGTTATCGACAAGCCTCTTCCAGTGAGCCTTAACCTCACCATTCAAAGTTAAAACATTCATCAAGCGACTTGTTCGAAAAGTAGCCCTTGAGAAGGGTACTCCAACGGTATGTTCGGGTTAATGCTTTGCATTTGACGTTAGTACTGACTCAGATCCAGCGTGTTCGGATATTCAGGATTGATCACGACGGAAGGCGGATCAAATTTCCTGGGAATTCGTATTCTTTTCCAAATAGCGTCTACATACCTGCGTAAGTTTATCGGTGTAAAGCTTCCCTGGGTATGTCCATCGTTCCAGAATCTGCTGATTCGACGGCCCTCAGCTTCGAAAGCATTGACCGGGTAAGTATCGTAAGCCCTACCGCCCGGATGAGAAACATGATACACGCAGCCACCGACGGACCGATTGTTCCAGGTGTCAAAAACGTCGAACACCAGCGGGACATCTTTTCCCAGCGTTGGATGCAACGCCGAAGGCGGACTCCAGGCGCGGTAACGAACGCCCGCCACATAGGTTCCCTTCGTTGTGGTCTCCTTTAAGCGGCACAGGAATTCCATGACACGTTACCAGGTATCGTTCAGCATTAAAATTGATCATCTTCACTTCGATGCGCTCAACTGACGAATCTACAAACCGCGCCGTGCCCCCACTCGGCAGCCTCTTCTCCTAGCACGTGCCAAGGTTCTATCCCCAGACGCAGCTCGAAGTTCCATATCGAGCACGTCGATCTTTCCGCATAAAGGAAAACGGAACTCATAAAAGGTATCAAGCCATGCAATCTGAAAAGGATATCCCGCTCCGTTGAAGATCTTCACACACTTCCTTCATGTCTTCGTAAACGTAGTGTGGAAGCATAAACTTATCATACAGCGTCGATCCCCAACGTACGAGTTTGCGCATTGTATGGATCTTTCCAGCATCGTGATACGATTGCGCGCATGAGCAATAGCTGTACGATACACATCTGTTTGTTCGGAGGCATGTCGAACGCTCTGAATTCTAGATATGCCAAGCTTCCTGTTGAACTGTCCGGAGAATAAAGCTTGTCGATGCAAAACTCTGCACGATGGGTATTTCCCGTAATATCAATCAACAGATTCCGGAAGATCCGATCGACCATCCAGAATGGTGTGAATTGATTCTGTTGCACCTGCTTAAACGCGATCTCCAATTCGTAAAGCATCTCCGGACGGCCTTCATCGACACGTGGTGCCTGGCTCGTTGGCCCGATGAACTGCGAGGAGAATATATAGGAAAGCCCCGGATGATTCTGCCAGTAAGTGATCAGACTTCTCAATAGATCTGGTCTTCTCAGAAGAGGACTATCAGAGGGTGTAATACCGCCGATAGTAATGTGATTGCCACCACCCGTGCCCGTATGCTTTCCATCAAGCATAAACTTCTCACGTGCTGAGGCGACTCAGTCGTGCCTGTTCAAATAACATATCATAGTTGTTGAAAAGTTCTTTCCACCTTTTCGCCGGATGAATATTTACTTCAACAACACCAGGATCCGGCGATACTGCAAGTTTCGTGAGACGATTGTCGAAGGGAGGTTCATATCCTTCGATAACTACTTTAATCTTCAACAGTTCTCAGCTGCTGCTTCTATTGAAGCAAGCATGTCCAGATAATGATCCGCATATTGCAATGGAGGCATGAACACGTAGATCTTTCCCTCGCGAACTTCCAGGCACAAGGCTGTCTTAATCGTATAAACATCGAAGGTAGTCTCCGGTTCTTTTCGTTTTTCCTCGGGCTTTTGCCAATGGGGATCTGTCTTATCAGGCTCTGCCTGTTCGACCTTGTACTGCGAATAATATTCACGCGGAAGTTCCGGCGGAGGCACGGGCTGCATATAACGGCGCTGAACCTTTTCATGAGTTCGCTCAAGCGTCACTTCGCGCTCAAACGGACTGCGTTCCACTTCCCGCGGCATTTTGCTCGATGAAGTGAACGACAGCGATTTCAACGGTAGCCGCAGACCAATGGGAGAATTACCTGGCATCAGCATGAGCCTGTCATTTCGAAACGCCCACTTACAACTGAGCCAGCGGTTATTCCAATAGTTCCATTCCACAGGAAGTACGTAACCAACCGGAGTAGCCATTCCGTTGTTAAGCAGCTGAGCAAGTCGTTGTCTCTCGAGCGAATCGCTGAGATCAGATTTGTACGGATCTATATTGGAGGGCACGCGGCTTTCCTCCCAAAGGAAATAAAAGGCATCCTCCAGCGCAGGCATCAAATGTTCCTCAGGAACACCCAGAAATCTGGTCAGCAATAGTCCCAGATTCTTTACATCATCAATCTTATATCCGCTGTTGCCTTCTTCAAGATCCAGCAGCTGATCATTCTTCCAAATCGGGTAGCGGTCGTTGCGCCAGATCGCCGTGTAGTTCCACCGTGGCAACGGCTCACCCGGATACCACTTACCCTGGCCTTTGTGAATCAACCCACCCGGTCCGAACTGATCTTTGAGACGCCTGATCAATTGTGAAGCCAGTGCCCGCTTTTGCGGACCATCAGCTGTGGTATTCCATTCCTTCGCCTCCATGTCGTCCACCGATACGAAAGTTGGCTCCCCTCCCATGGTAAGCCTGACATCACCATCCCGAAGGTCTTCGTCAATTTTATTTCCAAGCGCATTAATCGTCGACCATTGCTCCTCAGTATACGGTTGAGTTACTCGCGGATCTTCATGAATGCGATAAACCTCATTAGCAAAACTGAAATCAATAACCTCGCATACATCGGACATTCCTGTTACTGGCGCAGCACTTACTGGATCCGGCGTGCAGCAAAGTGGTATGTGTCCTTCGCCTGCGAATAGTCCTGACGTTGGATCCAGACCGATCCAACCCGCACCAGGAACATAAACCTCGCACCAGGCATGCAGATCTGTAAAGTCCTTTTCTGTTCCCGATGGTCCATCGAGTGCTTTTTGATCGGCCTTCAGCTGTACCAGATATCCCGATACAAACCGCGCGGCCAATCCGAGATGTCTGAACAGTTGAACCAATAGCCAGCCCGAATCGCGACACGACCCTAGCTTCGCCGACAAAGTTTCATCGCTGGTTTGTACTCCGGGCTCCATCCGAATCGTATAGGCCACTCTCTGCTGAACCGCCTGGTTAAGCATCACCAGCATATCAATCGTTCGAAGCTTCTTGAGCCTGGGCCGGAATTCATTCAGCAGCCCTTGCAGCAACGGACCGTTGTCAACGGTTTCGAAATACGGAAGCAGCTCCTTCTTTAACTGTGCATCGTACGCAAATGGAAAATGCTCAGCATAGTCTTCAATAAAGAAATCGAAAGGATTGATGACGATGATCTCGGCAAGAACCTCGACTTCAAATGCCAGTTCCGTCGTCTTCTCGGGAAACACAACACGCGCTGTAAAATTACCGAATGGATCCTGCTGCCAGTTGAGGAAATGCTTTTCAGGTTTGATCTTAAGGGAATATGATAAAATCGGAGTACGGCAGTGAGCCGCAGGCTTCAGACGAAAAACGTGAGGCGACAATCCTACAGGACGGTCGTATGAATAAGACGTCTTGTGCCGTATAGCAACTTTGATCGACATAGGTTCAGGCAGGAAAATTTACATTAATAATAAGTAATAATTGACTCAACTTATGTAGGCATTCCCTCCTCATTGTGGCAGTGACGAACCACGTGCAGAATCACCCGCCGCCTCAATCGATTGAAGACAAACGATACGAAGATTCGCTGCACTGATGCGCGAATAAAATTCTCTCTTTTCTCTGTGCGGGAACCAACTGTTAGTAAATTGAAATAAGCGATAAGCGTGAAAGTGCGCTTACGTGAATCACTTGGTATTTCCGTTAACAGGATCATTCACTTAACCCACCATGTATGACCAGCACTAAAGACCAATTTGGAAGAAGAAGTTTCATGAGGACTTCAGCATTTGTGGCTACCGGCATGTTCAGCCAGGCAGCGTTCTATACTTCTCACGCTGCGGCACCGGCTGCGATGCCTTCTCCGGAGAGCCTCTTCGTGATCGGGCCAATAGAAGGGTATTCTCCACAAATCGGTACGCTGGTATCGATGCTCAACTACAATCGCGACACGGTGAAGCACGTGGTTGACAAGCTCACAATGAAGGAGCTCGACTACTTGCACGATGCAAGGGCCAACACAATTGGTGCACTTCTAATGCACCTCGGCGCCGTCGACAAATTCTACCAGATCAATACGTTCGAGGGTCGACAGGAACTAAACGATGCTGAGAAAAAGATCTGGGGTGCAGGCCTGGAACTCGGCGATCAGGGTCGCAATGAAATCAAAGGCCATGACTTGCAATACTACCTCGATGCGATTGGCGAGGTGCGTCAAAAGACCCTGGAGGAGCTGAAGAAAAAAGACGACAAGTGGTTGGCGGCCATCGATCCCGAATGGTCGAAAGAACGACCCTTAAACACTTATTGGAAATGGTTTCACGTTTGTGAGCACGAGTCAAACCACCGCGGCCAAATCTCATGGCTTAAAAGCCGACTCCCTGGCGCTAAGCCAGGAAAAGATTGACAACTAAGAGTTCGACAACTTACTAACCAACTCTCAAGCTTACAGCGCCACCGACTCCGATTCTGTTGGCAGTCCTGCCTTTTCCAATGTCTTGAATCCACCGTAGACATTGATCAGGTTAGTGAAGCCGTGATTCTTCATGATCGATATTGCCGTCATCGAGCGATAGCCTCCTCCGCAATGCACGATGTATGGGGTAGCCTTGTCGAGGTTTGAAAGATTATTCGGGAACTCGGACAATGGCAGAAAAGATGCTCCTTCAAGATGGCTTGTGTTCCATTCATTTTGCTTGCGGACGTCGAGGACGGTTGCGCCGGATTCAATCTCGGGAATCACTCCACTCTCATTCACCGAATGAACCGTGTCAAGTTTTTGATCGTAACCCTGCACTCCTCCTTCGAGATAACCAGCAACGTTTTCATAACCCACACGCGCGAGGCGAAGTATAGTTTCGCTTTCCTTTCCCGGATCTGTAACAAGCACCAGACGATCAGAGATCTCAATGAGTGTACCGACCCAGACGGCGAACTGACCATTCAATCCTATATTGACGGATCCCGGAACGAAGCCCTTTTCGAACACATCAGCAGGTCGGGTATCCAATATGATAGCGCCTCCTTTCACTTCACTTCTCAAAGCCTGGGCTGATAAAGGTTTGCTGTTTGCTGCGATTACCTTGTCGATGGGATCATATCCTTCTTTGTTGATCCGGGCATCTTCAAAGAAATAAGCAGGCGGCGGCTGTATCCCATCCGTTATCTTTTTGATGAATTGATCCCGTGACATCTTCTGCAGCGCGTAATTGAACCGCTTCTGTTCACCGATAGTCGACACCGTTTCTTTGCCAATATTTTTGCCGCAGGCGGAGCCGGGTCCGTGAGCCGGATAAAGAATAACATCATCAGGCAATGTCATCACCTTTGTTCGCAGTGAGTCATACATCATACCGGCCAGCGTCTCGCTGCTCATGGTTCCATCCAACAGATCCGGTCGGCCTACATCTCCAACGAAAAGCGTGTCTCCACTGAAGAGCGCATGTTCTTTGCCTTTTTCATCCAACAGCAGATAGCATGCGGATTCAGGAGTATGACCGGGTGTGTGTAGTACCCTGATCGTGACTTTGCCCAATTTGAATTCCTCTCCGTCGTGAGCATTGTGCACGTCGTATTCCGTTGTTGCACCGGGGCCGTAGATAATGGGAGCACCCACCTGCCTTGAAAGGTCGATATGACCCGACACAAAATCGGCATGAAAGTGAGTCTCAAAAACGTACCTGATCTTTGCTCCCCGTTCTGCCGCCAGTCCCACATAGGGTTCAGTTTCTCTTAGCGGATCAATGATAGCAGCCTCGCCCTCGGATTCGATATAATAAGCAGCCTCAGCAAGGCAGTTTGTATACAATTGTTCGACGTACATAAGTGTTTCGGGATACGTGTTCAGTCGTTGGTCGCGTTTTTCAAAACTTGCCAGACCTTTTCGTCACAAATTTGATCAAAATTCCCCTTAAATCGCGCAGGTTCCTAACTTTGGGAACTGATGAAGCGCGCGAACTGCATTTTTTGGCTTCTGCTGGTCTATTTTTCGTCGACAGCCAGCGGGTTTGATGTTTTTAAGGAGAACGGCAAGGTCGGCCTCCGCGATGCCGACGGCCGGGTTATAATTCCCGCCAAATATGATGCCCTGGGCTGGAGCAAGTCTCCTTTCAAGGTGATCGACAATGCTGTCGGTTTCAAGGAAGGCGGATATTGGGGCCTGATCAGTCTCGACAACAAGATCATCACAAAGTCACAATACGAAGACCTCAATCCTGGCGAAGGCTCATTACTGCTTGCGCGCAAGAAATCGAATCTGTCTCTGAGGATGGTCACAGGTTGTATCAACACGAGCGGCAAAGAAATTCTGCCG
Organism: Chryseolinea sp.; assembly: GCA_049840655.1. Lineage (GTDB taxonomy): Bacteria > Bacteroidota > Bacteroidia > Cytophagales > Cyclobacteriaceae > Chryseolinea. The sequence continues at coordinate 23,875 of JASGJX010000041.1, read as the reverse complement.
TTCCTGTACGACGGCATTACGTTGACAAACCTTCGCGCGATTGTCTACACCTACATCGGCAATCAGTATCGTTATGGACTTGTGGATCTTGACAACAAGGCCCTCATCCCGCAGCAATTCCAGGTTATCAAACCTGTTGGCACCCTTCGCTTCGCCGTTCAAAACTTCGATAACAAAACGGCACTTTACAACGACAGTGGCAAGCAGATGACCGGATTCTCCATCGACAGCATTTCAAGCTACAAAAAGAACTACGCCATCATCTATCAGAACACATCGCAGGGGCTACTGGACGCGCAGGGAGATGTTCGCATTCAACCCGTTTATCGCGAAATCAAGATTGACGACGATGGCAGCGTATTTCATCGCGATATCGACGAATGGGAGTTCCTGAATGGCCAGAATCAATTAATCTCTAAGAAGAACGCTGACCTCATCAAGCCTATTGACAAAAATCTGATGCAGGTGTCGGTGAGCGGATCGGTACAGCTTACTGATGACGCACTGAAACCTGTCAGCCCAACGGTCTTTTCATGGCTCGATGACTTTCATGGCAACGTCGCTGTGTTTTCAGTTGGCGGTAAGTTCGGAATAGCGCGCCGCGACGGAACGATTGTGGTACCTGCGCGTTACGACAAGCTGAAGCGTGACCATGACTTTTTTGTCGCAGGTCTTGTCCTCGGCACAAAAGAATCCTGGACGCTGCTCGACAAGAACGGCAACGCACTATCATCAAAGCCTTATGAAAAAATCCATCCTTTTACCGGCAGGATCTTTCCTGTCAGTGAACAGAAATTTCTGGGGAGCACTCGACGCCAATGGCAAAGAAACCATCGCCTGTGCTTACGACTCGATCGTTCAGCAACTGGGAGATCATGTTGTTGTAAAGTTTAAAGGGCAGTATGGAATAATAGGTCTGCCGGAAGTATGGAAAGTAACGCCTCGTTCGAATCGCATTCGTCTGATCTCCGACGACCGCTTCGTTGAACAGGATGCAAAGAACACTTACCTCAAATCCATCAACGGTAGTACGATTTACTTCACGGAGAACAAAATTGACGTCATGCCCACTCACCTCGTTGAACACATTCCAACCGGTGCCTTATGGCAAATTGATCTGGATGGCGTAATTGTGAACCGCAAGATTCAGCCCGACGGTTCAATCGAGCGGGTGTATCCTGAAACTGAAGGTCTGCGCGGAATCAAGAAGAACGGCCAATATGGATTCGTCGATTCTCAGGGACGGCTGCGTATAGCCAATCGTTACGAAGGTATTGAACCGTTCAACGAACAACTCGCGGCAGCCCGAATCCGTGGCCACTGGGGATTCATCAACCACGAAGACAAGATCGCCATACAACCTGTGTATGATGAAGTAAGCACCTTTCACAACGGTGTCTCTGTTGTGAAACAAAAAGGGATGCAGGGCCTTATCGACAAGACGGGAAAACTATTGCTGCTGACCCGATACGAAACTGTCGAAGTGCTTGCCAGCGGCAATGTATTGATTAAACAGGGTGGACTGTATGGCCTGGCCGACAAGGAAGGACGAGTCCTTATCAATCCTAAATTTCAGAGTCTTGAAGATCAGGGCAATGACTATGTTATCGTTCAGCGCGACGGCAAATTCGGTGTAGTTTCATCGAAAGGCATCAGCACCATTCCACTGATCTACGACCAGATCAGGTTCAATCCTCACAGCGGGCAGTTTCTTGCGTTGAGGAAGAGCGCGTGGATCAAGATATAGTCCTGTGTCTTGAGTACTGAGTCGTGAGTGGGTCTTAAGTATGGTTAGTATCCAGCAATACCAGCGTCGGAGAATACGGCGCGTCTAATTCTTATTAAGAATCGTTTTCAAAAAAAAGGCCCAACCTGAGTTGGGCCAATGACGCTCTCCGCGCCGCTAATTCTTAATTCTTAATTCTTAATTCTATTTGTCTTTCTTCTCCCCTCCTCCAGACGTACTCTTTCCGGAGCCGGAAATTGCCTGGCGCATTTCCGTGTCCGCCTGAACGTTCTGCATCTTGTAATAATCCATGATGCCCAGGTTGCCATTCACAAACGCTGAAGCAATTGCTTTCGGGATCTCAGCTTCTGCTTCGATTACCTTGGCGCGGGCTTCCTGAGCCTTCGCTTTCATTTCCTGATCGAGAGCAACTGCCATAGCGCGGCGTTCTTCGGCGCGTGCCTCAGCCACCTTAAGATCGGCAGATGCCTGATCGATCTGAAGTTTGGCACCGATGTTTGCTCCCACATCTACGTCGGCGATATCGATGGAGAGAATTTCGAACGCCGTTCCTGCGTCTAGCCCACGCGATAGAACGAACTTGGAGATCTTATCCGGGCTCTCGAGAACTTCTTTATGTGATTTCGCGGTACCAATCGACGAAACAATACCCTCCCCAACGCGGGCCAGAATAGTGTCTTCGCCTGCACCACCCACCAACTGAGCTATGCTTGCACGCACTGTAACGCGTGCGACGGCTATCAATTGAATCCCGTCTGAAGCAACCGCGGCAACTTTGGGTGTCGTGATCACTTTTGGATTAACCGATATCTGTACTGCCTGAAACACATCACGTCCTGCGAGGTCAATAGCAGTTGCCTGCTTGAAGCTAAGATTGATATTGGCTTTGTCGGCCGAGATCAATGCACGTATAACGTTTGGCACATTCCCTCCTGCGAGGTAGTGCGTTTCCAATTCGTTGGATGAGATCTGCAGACCCGCCTTTGTCGCTGTGATAAGAGAGTCGACCACTACCCGTGGTGGCACCTTCCTGATTCTCATGAACACGAGTTCAAAAAGTCCGACCTTTACATTCGAGAACACCGCAGTGATCCAGAGATTGATGGGCACGAAGTAGAGGAAAATAAAAACAAGGATGATCCCGCCAAAGACGAGTATCAAGAGGGAAACGGCACTATCCATGAGTTGAGTTTATAGTTTGGTTACAGGTTCAACAACAATTTGATGTGATTCTATCTGCGTGATCTTTACCCGCTCGCCACTGTTAAGGTAGCCGCCGGATGTTTTCACTTCGAATGCTTTGTCATGGAATTCCGCCTTACCCATCGGTCGCAGGCTTGACAGCGTAATACCTTCGTCGCCTACCCTTACCGATGTGAGCAATCCCTCATTTACTTTACTATCGATCGAGGACTTGAGCGAAAAGCGCGACCATGCGCCGGTACGAAAACTGTATAGTAACCCACCCAGCGTAGCGGTCGACATGCCGATTAAAACGTACAGCCCAACCGTGTTACCGAAATGCTGATAGCATACAACGATACCAACAATTGCAAATACAAGCCCCAGCAATCCCACGACGGTTGTTCCTGGAATAAAAACCAGTTCAACAAGGATCAGCGTGAGGCCGATCAGCAGAAGCGCAGTAATGACAAACCACATTAACATAAGCAGAAGGTGTTCGGAGCTGGCCCAACCCAGTGACTAGGTGTATTTACGCGCAGAGAACCTGTGCAGTTTCACTCAGTAGTCACCGTCCATCAAACCGCTCCTGTACCGACAGGGGCAATTCCAAAGATACAAAATTTTCGATCTTGTCCGTACCGCAACGGGGCTAGTAAGCTCGCGCAAACAACACGCGCCGTGTTGACGGTTTTCCTGAGTAAATACAAATTCCGGCCTCCTCTGTTGCGGAGAGTGGAATACAGCGGATAGTTGCCTTGGTTTCGCCCTTGATCGCAGCCTCGGTTTCCATGGTCCCGTCCCAGTGAGCTGATACGAAACCTCCTTTGTCGTCGAGTGTCTTCTTAAACTCATCGTAAGTTTCCACCCGCGTTATGTGACTGTCGCGGAACGTGAGGGCACGCTGATAGATATTCTGTTGTATTTCCTCGAGTAGACCAGGGATCGCCGTTACAACGTCGCTCAGCTTCACAACCTGTTTTGTTTTGGTATCGCGACGGGCAACCTCCACGGTTCCGTTCTCAAGATCGCGTGGACCAATTGCGAGACGTACCGGTACGCCCTTGAGTTCCCACTCTGCAAACTTGAAACCGGGCTTCTGAGTGTCGCGATTATCGAACTTCACTGAAAGCCCCTGCTGACGCAAAGCCTTCGTGACCTTGTCAACTTCAGCCGTAATCTTATCGAGTTCATCCTGGTTGCGGAAGATTGGAACGATGACAACATGGATTGGCGCAAGTTTAGGTGGCAATACCAGACCATCATCGTCGGAGTGTGCCATGATCAGGGCGCCCATCAGTCGCGTGCTCACACCCCACGAAGTTCCCCAAACATAATCCAGCTTGCTCTCCTTGCTGGCAAACTTCACGTCGAATGCCTTCGCAAAGTTCTGTCCAAGAAAATGCGATGTTCCGGCCTGAAGAGCCTTGCCGTCCTGCATGATAGCCTCGATGCAATACGTGTTCACCGCCCCCGGAAACCGCTCTCCTTCAGTTTTTACACCCTTGATAACCGGCAGCGCCATAAATGTCTCCGCAAATTCGGCGTAGACATCAAGCATTTGTTCGGTCTCCTTTACCGCTTCCTCAGACGTGGCGTGGGCAGTGTGCCCTTCCTGCCATAAGAATTCGGCGGTCCGTAAAAACAGGCGCGTGCGCATCTCCCACCGGACCACATTGGCCCACTGGTTGATGAGCAATGGAAGATCCCTGTAAGACTGTATCCACCGCTTGTATGTGTTCCAGATGATGGCTTCACTGGTTGGCCGAACCACCAGTTCCTCCTCCAGTTTTGCCTCAGGATCTACCATCAGCTTTCCGGGCCTCTTTTCATCGGTCTTTAACCGGTAGTGGGTCACAATCGCACACTCCTTCGCAAATCCTTCCGCGTTCTTCTCCTCCGCCTCAAACATGCTCTTCGGAACGAACAGCGGGAAGTAGGCATTTACGTGGCCGGTATCCTTAAACATCTTGTCGAGACCCGCCTGCATTTTCTCCCAAATGCTGTAGCCGTATGGCTTGATTACCATGCAACCTTTTACATCAGAATGCTCGGCCAGGTCGGCGCGCTTCACTAACTCGTTGTACCACAATGAATAGTCCTCCGAACGTGAGGGTATTTCTTTTCCCATGCTGGTATAATTATTGTTCCTTTTCGATAAGGAAGGGCAAATATAATTTTAGCATCCATTTCCTGCGAAATTTTTGCTGTTAGAGAATACTTTTGAGCGAATTAACGTTAGTATATTTAAGTTAGATGTTTGGTGCAGGTCTCCAAAATCTTAAAAGCTATGAGAAATAAGTCTTTGGTGTTAGCGGCGTCAGTGATGTTCCTCGCCACAACGGTGATGGCTCAGTCCATCGAGTACGATGACATGTACTTCAATGGCAAGGATAGGAAGAAGCTGAAAGAGAAAGAGGCGAGCGAGCAGGCTGCCTTTAGCCAAGCGCCAGCTAACAAACACAACAAGAACAACAGCTACGGCGAAGTATATGCTGACAACAGCACAACAAGCCACTCTGCGCGCAATCAGAATCCGGAATTCACCGCCAGGTCGAATTCTAAAGCAGCAACAGACGAGGACGATTATTATTCTTCGTCCTATTCCAATTCTTACAATAAGTCTTCGGGCTACAGTCAGTTTAACAATAGCTATAGCAACTGGTACAATAATCCATGGGTCGCTAACAACTATTGGGGATCGTCAATTTATGGATGGAATACTCCGTATTACGGAAGCTATTACGACAGCTGGGGCAATCCCTGGATGAATCCTTACTATGGTTCTGGCTGGTCCAGCTCATTTGCATTCTACGGCGGCAACCCTTATGGTTACGGCATGACCAACGGCTATGGAATGATGGGCAGCTACGGAATGACTGGCTTAAGCTTCGGTATGGCTTACACCTTTGGAAATCCTTACCATAATAGCTGGTCCAACTGGGGCTATCCTTACAATTACGGATACGGAATGGGTGGATATGGATACGGTGCAGGCTATTACGGCGGTGGCTACGGTTATCCGTCAACAGTGATTATTGACAATGGTCAAAACTACGCGTATGGTAAACGGGGAGCTCAGAACGGTATGGTTACACGCAGACAAAGCGTAACTCGTCCAAATGCGGTTCCCAATACGACTACCAGTAACGGCACAATCGGAGATCGTCCCGTATACAATGGTTCAACAGGTGGCCGTATGGCAACAACAGCTACAACTTCCGCTCCTTCACGTGGTCAGGTTAACCAGGCCGACTACTACAACAGGAACTGGAGAACAGCGCGCCAGGCGGATACATATGGTGGGTCGGGCAGCTCGTATTCTCAGCCATCGAGATCAAGCCAGTCGGGTTGGAACAATTCGAGCTGGAATAACAACAACAACTCATCCAATCAGAGCCAGTGGAACAGATCGAGTAATTTCGACAGCGGACGTAGCAGCTATAGCGGCGGCAGTAGTGGTGGTGGTCTTCACTCTTCTGGAAGCAGTGGTGGCGGTGGCGCTCGCACGAGGGTCCGCGACTAAGCTCTCACTTGAATCGCGATTCATTAAACTTAGAACACGACCTTACTATCCTGAAAATCTGCTTAGGCTGTTTCAGGTCGGAGGTCGTGTTTAATAACTGCGTCGTACATTCAGCAACCTGAAACTTGAACCTATCGAGGTGGGTACTTACCCGTTAAAAAAATCCTTTCACTTATTGCCATAACTATGCAGAGGAGTGCCTTTTTCCTCTCTGGAGTGATATTCTTCTTCATCACCTCGGGAGTATTTGGACAAAGCTATGTCGAATCAGCCCTGATGTTTAGTCGAACCGTGCCAGGGGGAAGTTCGCGCATTCAGGGAATGGGTTCATCGCAGACCGCGCTCGGCGGTGATTACAGTTCTGCTTACTCAAATCCGGCAGGACTTGGAATGTTCAATCGCTCTGAGTTCACATTTACGCCGGCCTTTTCGGGATACAAGACAGCGGCAACCTATCTCGACAATAATGACGAAGCCACTGATTCCCGTTTCATTATTCCGGGGATAAGCGGCGTGTTCCATCTTCCAATTCAAAACTCCGGGTTCCTCAGCGGTTCGTTTGGTATCTCACTAACCAGAACGGCTGACTTTAATCAATCCACTTACTTTCATGGCCGCAATCCAAGCACATCCATTATCGATTCCTTCATCGATAATGCGAACGGAGCTACTGAGTCACAATTCAATAAGGGATCATATAACTACAATACACCGACTGGACTTGCTTACTACGAATACCTGATCGGGCCTGTCAGCGTAACCAATCCTGACGACACTTCGCTGCCGGATGATGTTTATTTCACCGACGTAAAAGGTATCCCTGATCAGGAAGAAAACATTATCACAAAGGGCGCTTCCAATCAGTGGAATTTTGCCTATGGTGCAAATTATAAGGACAAAGTCTTCGTTGGCCTATCCATTGGACTGGTGAGCCTCAAGTATAAAAGTGATCGTACCTATAAGGAGAACTTCGCGAACGATGATGTCTTCAACAATCTGCTGCTCAATGAAAAGCTTGATCTTCGCGGAAACGGTATAAACGCTACCCTTGGCGTGATCGGTCGTCCTCTTGATTTTCTGCAGGTCGGCGCGTCATTCACTACGCCGACGTACTATGAAATGACGGAAACTTATGAAGCAACGCTTCAATCATCCTGGAAAGACAACCTGGAGTACTATGATGGATCTCCATTAGGGGACTTCACCGAGGAGACACAGCAGGTCATCACCGACTACACGCTTACCACGCCATTGAAGTTCAGCACCGGACTCGCTTATCTCTCGAAGTACGGAATCATCTCCGCCGATGTCGACTTTGTAAATCCGGCGAATGCCAAATACAAATCGAATATCTCGGGCGTTACCTTCGACAACGAAAACAACGACATCAAGGCTACTTATACGTCGGCCATCAACTACAGGGTCGGCGGTGAATTCCGTTATAAGATTTACAGGATTCGTGCTGGTTATGGAATGCAGGGAAACACTTACAACAGTGAGCTGAACCTCGACAATAGCATCAAGACCATCAGCGGCGGTGCTGGTATTCGTTTACAAAAATTCTATGTGGATTTCGCGTTCGTGAACACCAGCGGTGTGAATTACTATCAGCCCTACAGCTTCTTCGACGGCCCCGGCCCTATTGCTGACCTGAAAAGAACAACTAACACGGGAATGGTAACGTTCGGGTTTACGTTCTAAATAGTGATTAATCATTAGTCACTCAGTAATCATTACTCAGTATCATACTCACTGATTCTTCATTCCTAATTTCTCGAGCACTGTTCCCACGGTCGGCGACGGCACCGTGATCCTTGCCTGCTGATAAAACGGCAATCTGACTTCTCTGAGTCGTTGTAGCTTGCCGCGCATATCCTCCACGTTAACAGATTGCAATAACGGCCGTTGCTGGTTGTTCCCGAGGCGGGCAACGATCACCTCAATCTGTTCGTCAAGAAAAACACTAACTCCGTTATCATTGATTACATCAATACCATTGTGAAAACAAGGTGTCCCTCCTCCCGTCGACATAACAAAGCTCCGTTCGAGCACAGCCCACTGGCGAAGCATTTCTGACTCCACGCGACGGAAATAGTCTTCACCTTTTGCTGAAAAGATTTCCGGGATAATCATGCCCTCCTGTGATTCGATCTCTTTGTCGAGATCAACAAACTCCATGTCAAGCCGGGCGGCGAGCGACGCACCAATCGTCGACTTTCCGGAACCGGGTAGCCCTATGAGAAATACTTTCATGGATTGGTAATCAATTCAAGTACTTCGGCTGCATCGGGAGTATCGTTGTGATGCCACATGCCTTTTACCGTGCCATCAACCCAAAGCGTGATGCCTGGATTGGAGCGCACGATTGTTTTCAATACGGTCGCGTCTGCGAAGTAATAGGGAACAGCCAGTTGATATTCATGACGGAACGGTTCAAACTGCTCCGACAATGAAGAGGTCAGCACCATCATCTCCACTTTACCATCAAGATCACGGGTTAACTTTTTGATCTCATCCATGTGTGCCGTTGATGCCTTCGTTACATCGTAAATGATAAACAGCAACCTGGGTCCCGTAAATGTTTCCTGAGTCACATCTTCTCCGTCAGGGCTCGAAACCGCGTAGTCAGTGATCTTTGCTTTAGTCTTGTCTTCGTTTGTTTGACGAACTCCGACATACTTGTACTCAAGTGTATCAGACAGGTATTTTTCGGATTGAATCTCGGATCCATCCTTCCTGCGAAACGTGTACTCAAAGTGGGGCTGCTCAGGCGGAATCATTTGCTGAGGAATATTATTGCCGATGCGGTAGGCGCGGAAGTCAATAAATGGCAAATGTCTTATCGCATATACGCCAAGGAAAAGACAGGCAGCAGTAACGACGCCGATCACTACGTCACCCATTCGTTCGTTCAGGGCTGAATTGTATGTCTTGCGATACCAGAACAAATGAACTACAAAGAACATGAGGATGATATCCTTCCAGAATGATTGCCACGGCGTAAGCTTTATTGCATCACCGAAGCATCCGCAGTCAGTAACCTTGTTGAAATACGCAGAATAAAACGTAAGGAAGGTGAAGAAGATCATCAGCAACAGCATGACGATCGTTGTGATGCGCATGCGATAATTCAACAATACTGCTATACCGATCACGACTTCGAGAATGATCATGATCATACCGATCTCAAGCGCGATCGATTTGAACCAAAGGAAGAATTCACCGAAGTCATCGGCAAACACCTCGAAGTATTCCTCCATCTTAATCTGAGTGCCTATCGGGTCATTGAGTTTAATGAGCCCCGAAAAAATAAAGAGACACCCTACAAAGAAACGCGAGAACTGATCAAAGAAGCGCTGCATCATACCATTGGACCTTTAGACAGGATCATGGCAAACACGGCATAGTTGATCATATCCTGATAGTTTGCCTTTACACCTTCACTAACGAGAGTCTTTCCCTGGTTGTCTTCAATCTGCTTCACCCTGAGTAGTTTCATCAGAATGATATCGGTGATCGAAGTAACGCGCATGTCACGCCAGGCCTCGCCATAGTCGTGATTCTTGTTTTGCAACAGGTCGAAAGTCTCGTCGACAGCTTTGTTGTACAGCGGTTCGACATCGCCAACTTTCAGGTCCATATTGCTCGACCCTTCAAGTCTGATCTGAATCAGCGCCATGATGCAATAATTGATAATACCGATAAACTCGTCCTGAATCGGGTCGTCTACTTTTTGGGTTCCTTTTTCCTGGATGCTTCTGATCCGCTGAGCTTTGATAAAGATCTGATCCGTTATCGAGGGCAGGCGAAGGATGCGCCACGCAGTGCCATAGTCGGCCGTCTTCTTGAGGAACAATGACCTGCAGTGCCCAATCACTTCGTTGTATTCCTGTGCTGTTTTTTCGACCAAGGCGATATGCTTTTAGGAGGCAAACATCGTTAATTTGGCACCTATTACCATCGCCGTTCCGATGAATTCTGGACCTGAAGCACGATTTTTTGAGACGTATACGACAATTCGCATCGGCAATCGCCTGGTCGATCTGCGAACTCCGCGGATCATGGGCATTCTGAATGTGACACCCGACAGCTTCTTTGATGGTGGCCGCTATGAAAAGGAAACTGCCATGCTCGACCACGCGGAAGTAATGTTGCGGGAGGGAGCAACTTTTCTCGATGTTGGAGCCTATTCCTCAAGGCCAGGGGCAGCCGATATACCGCTCGAGGAGGAGCTTGCACGTGCAGTCTTCGCCGTGAATAAAATTGCTGCGACATTTCCCGAAGCGATCATTTCTATCGACACATTCAGAAGCGAAGTTGCGCGGGCATGCGTGGAAGCCGGAGCCCACATGGTGAACGATATCTCTGCCGGCGAGCTTGATCCGCATATGGCTGACGTTGTGGCGTCACTTGGTGTTCCCTACATCGCGATGCATATGCGGGGCACACCACAAACCATGAAATCTCTGACTCAATACGACGACCTGCTGAAGGAAATCGTAGATTATTTCCACAAAAAGCTCGCGTTCTTCAATTCGAAAGGTATTAAAGACATCATCTTAGATCCCGGCTTCGGGTTCGCCAAAACCATTGATCAGAATTTTAAACTGCTGAACAATTTTGACTACCTGCGCGTATGCGGCCGGCCAATTCTGGCAGGACTTTCGCGTAAGTCTATGATCTGGCGTACACTGAATCAGTCTGCGGCGGATGCGCTTAATGGAACAACTGCATTAAACAGCATCGCGCTTACTAAGGGAGCATCGATCCTGCGTGTTCACGATGTTGCAAAAGCAAATGAAGTGATCCAGTTGTTCATGGCGATGCGCAACGCTGCGGCTGGCGATTGAAAGGATTAATAATCGCCGGACGCCTCGAAACATTGTAGGGATGTTCTAACTTTGTAAGGATGGTGTTGCTGTTCAAGATCGGATTTCTCGACGTAGGATGGGTTGATTTCATCGACATCACGCTCGTGAGTATATTGTTGTATCAGGTCTATAAACTGATACGCGGCAGTATTGCGGTCAACATCTTCCTGGGGATCCTCGCCCTTTACCTCGTCTATCTCATTGTGCGTGCTGCACAAATGGAATTGCTTACTACCATCCTGGGTACGTTCATGAACGTTGGCGTGCTGGCGATGATCATTCTGTTCCAGCCCGAGATCAGAAAATTCCTGTTGGTCATTGGACGCGGAACAGAGTTCAGAGAGAACATCTTCAAATCCATCGCTAACTGGCGCCATCAATACCATGATGATTTTGACGTTGCCCAGATCATTGAAGCGGCCAAAACATTGAAGGCTACGAAGACAGGTGCACTCATGGTCTTCTCCCGCGATACGGAACTAAAGTTTTATGCCCAAACAGGCGATGCCCTCGACGCAGAAGTGAGCAAGCGATTGCTGTTGTCCATCTTCAACAAGAACAGTCCACTTCACGATGGGGCTGTTATTATCTATAAAGGACGAATCAGGGCAGCACGCTGTGTGTTACCTGTGAGTGAGAACGACCACATACCACCCAACTATGGATTACGGCATCGGGCTGCCATTGGTATGTCTGAAAACACCAATACTCTTATCCTGGCAGTATCCGAAGAAACAGGGCGACTGTTGCTGGCACGCAACGGCAAATACCTCCGTTCACTGAAACTGAAGCAGGTGGAACAGAAAATCGTGGAATATTTGCATGATACGGAGCCTGGCCGTTGGGAAGATCTGAAAGAGGAAGAGGCAGAAACAGCGGAACCGGCTAAGAGCTAACCTCAATATTTTTTAAGTATGGGTCGGCAACGACAATTTTTTCGCGAATGCCTAATCGCATCCGCCCTCACATTCATCCTGCACTCATCAATTTATTGTCAATCACTGGAGACAGTTATTCAGCAGGGACATGAGCTTGCTGTTGTTGCCGTCGCCGTGAGTCCGGACAGTAACTACCTGGTGACCGGAAGCCGCGACAAGTCAGCCAAACTATGGGAGTATTCAACAGGGCGTGAAGTCCGCAGCTTTCTCGGTCATGAGGCAACAGTTCGCGCTGCAGCTTTTACTCCCGATGGAAAGTTTTTGCTCACCGGATCGAACGACAATACTGTCAGACTTTGGAACATCGCCGATGGTTCGGTCAGGGTGCAAATTTCAATGCCTGAAATCATCACATCTGTCGCCATCGATCCGATGTCGAAGTTCTTCGTCGCCGGTGGAAACAGCGATTACAGTTATCGTGTTTGACGCTTCGGGAAACACAATTAAAAAACTTCCGGCGTCGCCCGACAAAGGAATGGGCAGCGGCGTCGACATCGCCATTAGCCCGGATGGAAAATACATGACCATCAGCGAAGACAACCGTGTGGTCAATATCTACCGCACAACGGATTGGGTAGTCGTCAAGTCACTTTCTTTGGCAGAAGGATTCTGCGGAGGCTGCGGAACAAGGGCAGTATTTAGCAGCGACAATCGCTGGCTCTTTGCTGCATCAAATCACAGCCCGCTGATAAAGTATGCTCTTCCATCGTTCGAAGCAGTTGGTACTATCTCGAATAAGACAGAAGATCTCACGGGACTTGCGCTTAGCGGCAACGGCAAACTGCTGGCGCGGGCAACGGAAAAGACCGTCACCATCTGGGACCTTGTTAAAGGTGACTCCGTTGAAATCCTGGCGGAAGAAAAAGCCGAGTTTCATCAGGTAACTTTCAATCGCAACAGCACAGAGCTGCTGATCGCCTGCGACAACAACACGGCTATGCGCTGGGATGCCGCATCCAAGTCGCTGCGTGCTCCATTTACAGGCCTGTTGAATCAACGCGACCGCGGAGGTCTCGATTACGATCCAAACTTTTACTGGCAATCGGCCATCGCGCGCTTCATCCGTTTCAAGAACAACATCATTCTCTCCCGCGATGGAAAATCATTGATCAAAGGTAAGCTCGGTACTAAGGTAAAGCAGTGGGACATTGCCTCGGGAAAAGTAGAGATGGAATACGTCGGCCATGAGAAAGCCGCACTCTGTTACGAACTTTCTGCAGATGGCTCACGGATGCTGACTGGCGGTGGAGATGGCAAGATCATTCTTTGGGACACGCGCAGTGGTGAAGCATTAGTTACCATCAATGCCTATCGCGAGCCAGTGTTTGACATACATTTCAACACCGACGAATCGAAAGTGGTTTCTTCAAGCTGGGATGGGACCATGCGCATCCATGACCTGAGCACCCAGAAAGCACTCACCTATGTAGAGTTCGAGAAAGGTTCTGCGTACAACATTCTCATGAGCAAGGGCGATCTGTACGTTGTTACGGCGCGCCTTGACAACTCATTGCAGATGTGGGAAGTCGATACTAAGAAGGAAGTGAGAAACTTTATCGGCCACACGGAGGTCGTCTCTTCAATCGCATTTACCAGAGACCAAAAGAATCTGCTTAGCTCAAGCTGGGACGGATCGATCAGGCTTTGGGATGTGGGTACCGGACTGATGACGAAAAAATTCAAGGCTTCATCATCGCCTGTTCACATCGCAATCTTCAGCAGTGACGAAAAGAATATCTATGCGGCTGGAGCCGATCGACTCATTCGCGTTTGGGATATCTCAACCAATAAGTCAGTTCGCGAATTCCGTGGCCACAAAGCAGAGATCACATCATTGGTTTTGAGTACCGACAACAAAATGCTCATCAGCCACAGCCTGGATGGGGTAACGAAATTCTGGGATCTATCGACAGGTAAAGAATTCTTTGAGCACATCCTTATTGGCGAGCACGACTGGATGGCAAAAAGTCCGGAGGGTTACTTCAGTGGCACAGACGAAGCACGAAGATTTGTGCATTTCGTTAGTGGCACGAAAGCATTTGCAGTCGATCAGTTCTTCAACGAGTACTTCCGTCCGGATCTGTTGCCGAAGTTATTTCAAAGCCGCGGTTCATCTTCAGATGACAAGGGCATCCAGGGAAAGTTGAAAACGTCTGCACCCCCAACAGTGAAGGTTGCTGTTGTTCCCCTGTCGCCTGGTAAAGCCGAAGTCTTTGTTCGTGTGACAGACAATGGAAGCGGTGCGGGCAACCTTCGTCTCTATCACAATGGCAAGAACGTCGCCCTAAATCACGAAGCGCTCACGTTGCCAAAGTCGCGCGGAGAAGCAACTACCTACAAACAGGTTATCGATCTGATCGGCGGGAACAATGTCTTTGCTGCACAGGCAACCAATCGCGATAACATAGAATCGGATCCTCAAACCGTCAGCTATTTTTCGGAGCACGCAACAAAAAGCAGCACGTGTTACATATTAGCGGTTGGCATCAATCAATACAGGAACAACAAGCTCAGCCTGAACTACGCTAAGTCCGATGCGCAATCATTCGCCGAGCTGATGAAGGGGCGTTCAGGCGAACTATTTCGAAACGTTGAACTGATCTCGCTCTATGATACAGAGGCAACGCGCTCACGTATACTCACTACGATGGAAGAACTGGCCGGACGGATAAATCCGGAAGACGTGTTTGTGTTTTATTATGCCGGACACGGCAGCATGGTCGACAATCGATTCTACTTCATTCCAACGGAAACATCGCGATTGTACGACGAGCGCGCACTGAACAAGGAAGCCATCGAAGCGATCCTGCTTCAGGAAAAGTTCAGACAGATAAAAGCGTTAAAGCAATTGATCATCATGGATGCGTGTCAGTCAGGCGGCTCCGTCGAATTATTGGCAACTCGTGGCGCCGGTGAGGAAAAAGCAATCGCTCAGCTCTCGAGAAGCGCAGGAATACATGTGATGGCTTCAGCGGGCAGCGAGCAGTTCGCATCTGAGTTTGCATCGCTTGGCCACGGCTTGTTTACGTCAGTGCTCATTCGGGCGCTGGAAGGCGAAGCTGACGGTGCACCTAAAGATGGAAAGGTTACAATCTATGAACTTAAATCATTCATAGATGATCAGGTGCCAGAAGCCTCGAGGAAGTTGAAAGGCAATCCGCAGCATCCTTATACCTTTTCCCGGGGACAGGACTTTCCACTTGTGCTGAACAAGTGAGAGCAAAAAAAGAGAAGTGCTAACGTTGAAAGGTTTTACGAAATAGTACACACAATATTTCGCAGCCCTAAAAGTTTAAGTTGTATAACAACTTGCAATAACATTTTGCCGTATCTTTGATTAACTTTTTGTTAAGCTTATCGAAATGGTAGAAGCTAACCCCGCTAAGTTTTATTTCGCCAAGTATTTTTTCCTTGGCTTTAGCATGCTCCAATGGTTGGTGGCTGGGACGATATTCTTCCGTCACCCGTTCAACGCGCGTACGTTCTTTGTCGCGCTGGTGTTTATCACAATAGGTCTTCTTTGTTTTGCTTTCTTTCTCCTCTTGTCGGATAAGATTCGCAGAGTGGCCGTTGGTAAGAACAAGATTGTAGTGATCGAAGGCAACAGGAACATCCGGTTCGGATGGCCTGAAGTGAAGTCGCTGGAAATTGTTCCCTACTTCAACCTGTACAAGCTGAAACTGAAAGGCAAGAAGGGAACCATCTACTTTTTCCCTTCGCAGAACATCGATCCTGCCTTTGGATTCATGAATCGTGACACCTCCAAGATGGGTGACATCGTTGAGAAGAAGAAAAAAGTCTACGGACTGAAGTAAGCTTTCACTGACGCCAACGGCTCTGTTGGCAGGAATTGTTAAAATTTGCCGTCACATCTTACACGATGGCATTCGTCAATGCGCGGATGTCGCGTCCGTATTTTACCGGAGCATCCGAACTACGGAAAGCTGTTAGTTGGACAAACACGTATCAGCGAATCACTTCAGCAATCCCAGCTCCTTCCCTCCTGCTGTGAACGCTGCGATTGCCTTGTCGAGATGTTCACGCTCATGAGCTGCTGAGATCTGTACACGAATCCGGGCTTTGCCTTTTGCAACTACGGGAAAGAAGAAACCAATAACGTAGATCCCTTTCTGAAGAAGAAGGTCCGCAAACTTTTGAGCGAGTGCTGCGTCGTAGACCATGATCGGAACAATCGGATGAACACCTGGCTTGATATCAAAGCCGGCATCGGTCATCGCCTTTCTGAAGTAACGCGTATTCGATTCAAGCTTATCGCGGAGTTCCGTTGTCTCAGAAAGCATGTTGAAAACTTCGATCGACGCACCCGTGATCGACGGAGCCAGCGTATTCGAAAACAGATAAGGCCTGGAGCGCTGACGAAGGATTGCAATGATCTCCTTTTTTCCGGAAGTGAATCCACCGGACGCGCCGCCCAGTGCTTTGCCTAATGTACCCGTAATGATGTCCAGTTTGCCATGCACACCGCAGTGTTCAGGTACGCCACGACCTGTTTTACCAAGGAAGCCTGTTGAATGGCATTCATCCGACATCACCAGTGCTTCATAACGATCGGCCAGTGCGCAGATCTTATCGAGTTGAGCAATGGTGCCATCCATTGAAAATGCACCATCCGTAACAATGATCATCTGCTTCGCACCGGCAGCCTTCGCTTCTTTAAGTTGAAGCTCGAGGTCGTCCATGTCATTGTGCTTATAGCGGTAACGCATCGCTTTGCACAGGCGCACGCCATCGATAATTGAAGCGTGATTTAGTTCATCAGATATGATCGCGTCTTCCGTTCCGAATAATGGCTCAAACACTCCACCATTCGCATCAAAAGCAGCAGCATAGAGGATAGTATCCTCGGTGCCCAGAAATTGTGAGATCTTTTGTTCGAGCTCTTTGTGAATGTCTTGCGTCCCGCAGATGAACCGAACCGACGACATTCCAAATCCGTGTGTATCGATCGCGCGCTTGGCCGCTTCGAGAACACGTGGATGCGACGATAACCCAAGGTAATTGTTCGCGCAGAAATTGATTACTTCTTTCCCGTCTGTAGTTTCAATCACCGCTCCCTGAGGCGTGGTGATGATACGTTCACGTTTATACAGGCCGGCACTTTCGATGTTTTCAAGTTCACGTTGCAGAACGGGTTGAAGTTTATCGTACATGTCTAGTTTGGTTTCGGCTTTGGTTTAATAACTGGTCGCGGAATAACTGGCCTCGGAGGTTTGGCAGCTGGAGGCGGAGTATCGGCCACGGGTTTCGCTTCTACATTCGAATCATCTGTAGAAGTCGGGAATGCGTTAGCTGAAGTTGCCAATGCATCAGTCGATGCATCAGCTGACGATGTTGGTGAACTCGCTTCGTTATCAGGTCTGCTATTATCAATAGCTGATGATCCGTCAGCAGACTGAGCAGATGCAACCGGTGTTGATCCTACCACTGGTGATGGAGAAGAGCCAGAAGTAATCGCCGATTCACCCGTGCTTTCAGGTTTAACGATCTTGGTCATTCCTGGTCTCGGAATTTTCACGGCCGGTTTAGCTACCATTGCTGGCTTGACTACTGTTGCTGGTTTTGATACAGGAGCTGATGGCGCTTTCGGCGCTTCTGCTACAGCGACCTTCGGCATCTCGGTTACAACGAGCTGATATTTCCTTCTGACCGGATTGATGAGATTCAATTTCTGCACCGTAAAACTGTTCGGATGCATTTGCTCGAAATCCGTTCTCCATGATTGCCACATTTCCGGCTCTGCTGATTTGAACCGGATGCTGTCGATGCGTTTAGATGTGAGGTAGGATTCGAAGTCCATAGGGTAAAATTAATTGAAAATTGACAATTGATAATTAAGACTGATAGTCTTTGCAGGCTTTGGAGGTGCCGATTCACCACACCTCATTTGACTATGATAAGCCTAAGCATATGATCTTTATCTATTCAATCCTAGTTAACAGGTAGATTATAGTGTGCGTGAACGAGGGCAGATTGCGTGTTCGCGTTTCATTTAGCTTAAGAAATGTCATCACATCTTCAGGAATCAATTATCAATTATCAATTGTCAATTTTCAATTAATTTTGTCTCCTGATGACACACCAAAAGGTACTCGTTATTGGGGCTGGCGGTCAGCTTGGCTCCGAACTTACACAGGGATTGTGGCGATTGTATGGGAAGCAAAACGTTGTGGCCACCGATGTTAAACCGGCAGAAGGTGTACTTGCTTCTGGTGACTTCGAGATACTGGATGTATTGAATAATGATCAATTGCAGAATCTTGTTTCGAAGAATAAATTCACACAGATATATCATTTGGCTGCAGTTCTTTCTGCCACCGGAGAAAAAAATCCAAAGCTTGCGTGGCGGCTGAACATGGAAGGTCTTATCAATGTGATGGACATAGCCGTCGAGCAAAAGGTGTCCCGCGTTTATTGGCCCAGCTCGATCGCGGCGTTCGGACCAACAACACCGAAAATAAAAACTCCCCAGGATACGGTCATGGACCCAACGACGGTCTATGGCATCAGCAAACTCGCTGGCGAACGCTGGTGTGAATGGTACTTTAAGAATAAGGGATTGGACGTGCGCAGCCTCCGTTATCCGGGTCTCATCGGATACAAGAGTAAGCCTGGCGGCGGGACTACCGATTATGCAGTTGACATTTTCTTCAAGGCACTCACAGAAAAGAAATTCACCTGCTTCCTGAAACCGGATACGTATCTGCCCATGATGTATATGGATGATGCGGTGAAGGCAACGCTTCAATTGATGGAGGCTCCTGCATCGAATGTTAAAGTGAGGTCGAGTTACAACGTGACGGGTATGAGTTTTTGTCCCGCTGAAGTGGCGAAGGAGATTCAGAAATTCATTCCCGAATTTGAAATCAGCTACGCCCCCGACTTCAGACAACAAATTGCCGATTCATGGCCGAAGTCAATCAACGATGCGCCTGCACGCATTGACTGGGGATGGGAACCATCTTTTGATCTTGATGATATGACTGCTGATATCTTAAAGAACTTACCACTATTACTCACTGATTCCGAAGGAATCCAACATAAATAACCGCCGATGCAATCGGCGGCCGGCGCAAAGTGCCCTCATCAACCCCGAAGGGGTTAAATGTTTTTAATCAACGACCAACCTCACAACCTTGCTCTTCCCTGACGAACCTACCTTCACCAGGTAAACACCAGGGGCTGTGCTTGAAGGCAACTCGATCACCTTCGTTCTTACATCCAGAGTTGCTGAATAGATACCATAGCCGCGCGCTTCGTATACGACGATGCTTACTGGCTGATCAAACTCATCACCGATGTCGATGGTGAAGCTCTTATTAATTGCAGGGTTGGGATAGAGACTCAATCCCTGCGCAGCGCTCCAGTCGGCGACAATAACATTGAAATACTCTGTGCTTCCATCGAGGTCCACTGCCTTCAGGCGATAGTAGTTCTTTCCGTTTACAGGTTTTTCATCCAGGAAGGAATATACAGTTTTAACCTCAAGGCCGCCTTTTGCATTTAAAATTCCAATTGTTGAAAAACTGCAGGTCTGAACCGCTTCGCTGAAGTTCAAAATGCTTGAAGTTTTTCTCCATGCTCGTAGCCCATTCAAGAGCGATACCCTGCTCTTTAACGCTTGTAACTTTGAAGTACTGCAATTTTACCGGGAGCGGACTATTCGGAAGAGTAGCGATCCAGTTATAAAAACTTGGATTGGAGGACTGCAATTGCGATACAGTACCGGCCGCAGGAACTGTACCTGAAGTAGTTCCGTTGACATAAAATCCATAAGGCACGCCGCCAACAGCAGCATTGTTGTTGGTAATACTTCCGCCCGTCCGTGTTACAGAAGCGCCACTGCCATCACCGTCTATATATACTTGTCCTCCGTTACCAGCACCACAAGTTTCAATATTGAAGGCGCCGTTAGAAATATTGAAGTCCGAGAAAACTGCGACACGACCATTACATTTCACATTAAGAGTACCAGCTAGCTGTCCAAGGTTTGCTTCAATGACTAAATCCGCATAATAAGCAGGACTTCCAATTGGGCCATTACCCACGTTAATGGTGCCCCATCCCGACACATTAAATGTACCTCTAACAGTTAGCCGTGAGTTAGCAGCTGGTGATGTTGAAGGTGAAAGCTGAACCGTTCCTCCCTGTATGTCCGTCAGCCCTGTCACAGTCATAGTTCCGGTGTTTGTGAACGTACCTCCTGTGTTCGGC
This sequence comes from Chryseolinea sp., assembly GCA_049840655.1. GTDB lineage: Bacteria > Bacteroidota > Bacteroidia > Cytophagales > Cyclobacteriaceae > Chryseolinea. The sequence continues at coordinate 3,379 of JASGJX010000041.1, read as the reverse complement.
ACTGTGAATGTGCCTGTGGTGATGGTGCCGGCGTTCGTAATGGAGGCGTTGGCCTGAAAATTACCCCCAACCGTAATCGTGCCTGTATTGCTGAAAGTACCACCTGAATTGGCAAACACGAAATCACCGCCAGTATTCACTACGTTGAAAGTTCCGGCGTTGGTGAACTTAGCCGCCGACACATCACCTGTATTAGTTAAGGTGTTAACAATCACTGTACCTCCAGCATTGTTGGTAAATGATGACGCACCGGAAGTTGATATATCCAGACCTGTTGTTGTGATCGTGAGAGTGCCCCCATTACCGACGTACGAACCTGCATCTACACTCAGATATTGAACGCTGCTCGTACCTGCCGTCATCGTGAAAAGCGAGAAATCTTTCAGCGTTAAGCTGTTGTTAACTACCAAAGATCCGGATCCGCTTACCGTCAAATCCATCACGTTACTGCTGTTGGTTCCTTTCAGCGTAGTGGCACCGCTTATGGTAAGTTTACCGGAAAGCGACCCTGTAGTTTGTATTGTGATTGATCCTGCACCAGTCCAGGCTCCACCAGCCCACGTAACGTTATGAATGATAACTACATTGTCTGCGGATGTAGGTCCGCCAGCAGGTGAGTTAGGCGTCCATGTCGTCGTCGTAGTCCATGCACCATCAGCGCGCGAGGTGTATGTGGCTGCATACGCAGAGACCGATACAAGCATCGTCAGCAAAAGAAAACCAAAGGGTATAATTTTTTTCATAGAATATTCTTAATTACACACACTCCTCCCCTACGACACAACCTTGCGATGAAATCTTTGGAATGATGTTGGGCTAAACGGTAAGAAACTGGGTACGCAAATCTACGCAACAATCTTACCAGTGCGGAAGCGAGCGGAGTCATATTTTTATTTTGTCGCCTCAAATGCCGCATTCATCGGCTCCATCACCCGTTTGCGCTGTCCCCGCACGTTATTTCCGGCCTTGCAGGCCCATAAAAAATTAACGCCGCCCAACCCCCTGACTGCTGTTTCTTGTTTCCGACCAGTGACTTTCGTTCGCTCGCAGTACCAAAATGAGCTTATTCTAATGTCAAATTGGGAAACAAAAACACTCCTATATTTGCGTAGGGCCGGCGAATCAAGCCTTCCTCGTCTGCCCGTTGGCACAAACAACCTTCTGAAACATGACTCCCAAACATCATCACATCCGGGTACATGAAGGGATCGAAACCCTGACTATCTCCAGACCCCACGCACTCAACGCCCTGAACCAGGAACTGCTGGAAGAGCTTAGGGTCGCCGTCCTCGAGTTCTACAAGCGCGAAGACGCGCATGGCCTGATCATAACCGGAGAAGGAGAAAAGTCGTTCGTGGCTGGTGCCGATATCAAAGAATTCTCATCCATAGACCCGAAAGACGCTTCTGCATTTGCGCGCCGCGGGCAGGACCTTTTTCGTTTACTGGAAGTATCTCCAAAGCCTGTCATCGCAGCCGTTAACGGTTTTGCATTAGGCGGCGGATGCGAGCTCGCCATGGCTTGTCATATTCGTATCGCCACACAAAACGCAAGGTTTGGTCAGCCTGAAGTAGTTTTAGGCATTGTTCCAGGTTATGGAGGCACACAGCGCCTCACTCAATTGGTTGGACGCGGTAAGGCGCTCGAACTGATGATGACTGCCGATATGATCACGGCAGAAGAAGCGAAATCGATCGGACTCGTCAATCACGTTGTGGCTACCCGCATCGAGCTTACGCAGTTGTCGGAGTCGATCATGAAGAAGATTCTTTCCAATGGTCGCCTTGCCGTGGCCAACGTGATTAAGAGCGTAAACGCAGGATTCAGCTTCGAAGGAATGGGTTATGAAACAGAAGCCGAAAGCTTCGGAGCCTGTGTACACACAAAAGACTTTCGCGAAGGTGCAGCTGCATTCGTGGAAAAACGCAAACCGAAATTCACCGGCGAATGAGCAAAATAAAGCGCCTCGCAGGCGAGACAGTATTATATGGAATGGGAAGCATGCTTCCTAAATTTTTGAACTTCCTCCTCGTTAGACTCCACACGGACGTATTCCCTCCTGAACAATACGGCGTCGTAACCAAAGTTCTCGGATACGTGGCCGTACTGAACGTAATCTATGCCTTCGGAATGGAGACCGCATATTTCCGTTTCGCTACCCGAGAAGGAGCGGATGAACGAAAGGTCTTCAACATCACACAGTCAGTCGTGATGGGCATCAGCTCATTGTTTACCATAATATTCATCCTATTCGCTACACCTGTTGCCAACCTGCTTGACCTCCCCGGAAGCGAAAACGTAATCATCTGGATCGCACTGCTTATGCTCGTCGACGCCATCGTCTCGATTCCGTTTGCACGCCTGAGGTTACAGAGGAAAGGAACACAGTTCGCTCTTTATCGCATCATCAACATCTTTGTCCTGATCGGGCTGAACGTTTATTTCCTGAAGTTCGCCTTCGATCCTTCAGTTGGCATCAACTACATCTTCATAGCGAACATGATTGCCAACTTCCTCTACATCGCGTTCTTCTTTCGCGTACTGATCCAGTGGCGTCCCGTTTATGATCCGATTCTTTCACCGCGAATCTTCACCTATGCTTATCCCGTGATGATCACTGGCCTGGCAGGAATGACAAACGAAATGTTTTCCCGACTCACGCTCGACGAGTGGCTGCCACCAAACTTTTATAAAGGACGCTCCTCCGAATATGCCGTAGGTGTATTTGGTGCCTGCTACAAATTCGGAATGTTTATGAACCTCACCGTACAGGCCTTCCGTTATGCCGCCGAACCGTTCTTCTTCTCAAATGCATCAGACAAGAATTCACCGGTGTTGTTTGCAAAAGTCAACCACTACTTTATCGTTGTATGCAGTATCATCCTGCTTGGTGTATCAATCAACATGGATCTCATTAAGTACTTCCTGGGTGACCCCGCTTACTTCGAAGGAATCGGTATCGTTCCAATTCTGTTGCTTGGATTCCTGTTCCTCGGTGTATACTATAATATATCCGTTTGGTTTAAACTCACCGACCGTACTTATTTCGGAACCATCATCACGATAGGTGGTGCGATCGTTACGGTTTTGGGAAACTATTTCCTCATTCCCCGGCTGGGTTACTTCGGTAGCAGCTGGGCCATGCTCATGTGTTATTTCTCCATGACCGCTGCCTGTTATATCATGGGACAGCGCTACTATCCTGTTCCCTATAAAGTTATTCCTGACATGGCCTATATCGTGATCACCGCGCTGTTGGTATGGTTTGTGAATAGAATGGATTTCGATTCACAGGTACTGAACACAGCATTTCATTTCGGCGTAATCGTGATAGGTGCTGTTCGGATTCTATCATGTTCCCTATTAACCTTAGCGATAC
>JASGJX010000040.1:0-18294 GCA_049840655.1 Chryseolinea sp. | reverse complement strand
GGTGTATGTAGTTACTCATTCATGGTGCCTGCTAAGGTTAATAGGGAAACACAATGAATGCAAACAGCACCTGAAGATTGCAGGGGCCAGTCCAGAAAAACGCCAGACACCTGCATAGGAACAGAACCCTCAAACATCAAGAGCTTATCCAAAGCGGCATTGGCTGAACCAAAGTATTTCTCAGCGGTGCGCCTGGAAAGAACAATTTTATTGGGGGCATTTAAGGCAGTTGATGGGCTGCCCGCGATGAAGTCGAAGTCAAAAACATTCAAGATTGATGGATCGGCGAAGCAGAAATTCTGTTCACGGAATTTCTTGTCGGCTACGAGGGATGAATCGTCCGCAATAGGTTGAAGCGAAGCTTCCCGTCCAAAGAGTCTCGCAGTCTGTTCGACTTGCGGCACATCGCGAGCTACAAACTCAGCGAGTGGAGCAGCCGTTGTCGGATAGCGTGTACCGGCGCCGTCGTAGGAAGTGGTTACATTAATACGGTAGATCCTTGCAGCGTCATCATGAAAGCGATCGAATGAGAGTTCATCAACCACATATAACAGGATTGCTGTAAAACATCCAAGCCCCAGGATGAGCCCACCGGCATTGAGCAATGTAAACGACTTATGCTTGAGAAAACTTCTCAGAATGGTGACAAGCCAGGAAGACATAGGTTGTGGGATTGGACTTCAATAATAGCAAATAAATGAGGCACGGAAGTGTCTCTCGCCGTCCAATTATCCGGCAGGTCATATTCAGATTTGTTCGGAGTGACTAAAATGCCCGCATCACCTCGGTTGCGGGACTATTCTGTTCATCATGAGTGTTGGCAAGCTCACCCAACAATCGGATCACTTCTGAATGATGCGACAACGAATACTGAGCTGCGGAGTGACCTGATCCCACTTTTATTGTTGTTGCCAGACCCGACATCGCCTTGAACATGTCTTCATCGGTCTTGTCATCGCCGACGACAAGTATAAAATCGCTTTCAGTTCGTTCAATAATGCGACGCGCGGCAATGCCTTTATCGATACCCGCCATACGGATTTCAATCACCTTATTTCCGTCGATGATCTGCAGCTGACCATTTCTTACAAGATGGAAGAGACTGTCGAGCAATTCGCGGGATCTGAGGAAGCCGAGTTCCGGATCCACATTGCGGTAGTGCCATGCCAGTGTATGGTTCTTCTCCTCTATAAATGATCGCGGACAACGCTTTACAAACATCTCAAGCGTTGGTCTGAGTATAGGCTTCCAACTCTGATCGAAGGCCTTTGCGCTGGTCCACGGTTTCCCTACACGCCGGACTGTGGCGCCGTGTTCAGCTACGAGGTTAATCGGCATGTTGCCAAACCATTCTTCAAGCGATTCAGCATCACGGCCGCTGATAATCGTAAGGCTCGTATTTTCGCTATTACCCAATTTCGTCAGCAGCGCGAGCAGCTCGGTATCCGGAATCGCCTCACGAGGATTGCGGGCAAATGGAACAAGCGTTCCGTCGTAATCGAGTAACAGGCTTCGATGATTTGCTTTTCGATAACTACGAACCAGATTTTTTCTGATTCCCGGCGACAGATATTTACTATGTTCCTGCTGTTGTTGCGTCTTGACTTCGGCCAGTTGTCCCAGAAAATCATTTACCCAGGCGAGCACGTCGTAGTCGTGAAGTCTCTTCCGCATAACAGAGAGCCGACGCTTCTGTTCGAGTGGCGGCATGATGAGCGCCTGATTAATAGCATCAGCAGTCTCCGATGCATCCAGGGGGTTCACTGGTATAGCTTCTCCCATTTCAATGGCCGCGCCGGCGAGCTCACTTAATATGAGCACACCATGATCGGGGTTGCTGGCGATATATTCTTTAGCCACGAGATTCATTCCATCGCGCAATGGCGTGATGAGCGCGACGTGTGCTGCGCTGTATAAGGCAGAGAGTTCTTTAAAATCAAGGTTACTATAACGATAGATCACCGGTTGCCACGACAATGTCGAGTACTTACCATTCAATCCACCGACCTGTTCCTCGATTAGCTTACGACGTTCATTGTATTTGGAGATGATCTGTCGCGAAGGAACAACAACAAGAATAAACACAACCTTCTCACGCCACTCCGGATGTTTATCGAGGAAGTGTTCATAGCCATCGAGCCGATGGGTAATTCCCTTGGTATAGTCGAGACGATCGACTGAAAATATTATTTTCTTGTCGGGAAAGTTTCTTACAATCTCATCCCTTGTCAGTGCTACATCTTCGCGCTTAGCTGACTCGTTGAATTTCGCGTAGTCAACGCCGAGTGGAAAGAGTTCTGCTTTAACCAATCTGTTCTCGTGTGCGATCTGGCGATAATGATGATCGTGACCTGTCACCATGCGCACCGCTTTGAGAAAATGCTGAACGTACTCATGAGTATGGAAGCCGACGAGATCTGCACCCAGCATGCCCCGAATGATCTTTTCCTTCCATGGCCGATGCAACATTCGAAAAACTTCAAATGAAGGAAACGGGATGTGAAGGAAGAATCCAATCGTAGCATCGGGAATGCGCTCGCGAACCATTTGAGGTACCAGGAACAGCTGATAATCATGGATCCAGATTGTGTCACCTGGGCGCGCCTGCTTAATAATTTGATTCGCGAACTGCTGATTGACGCGTTCATATTCCGCAAAAGTTGCGTCATCATACACCACATAGGAAGGGAAATAGTGGAATAAAGGCCACAGTGTGGCGTTGCAAAACCCATTATAGTACTTGCTATAGGACTTTGCATCGATGAAGAGCGCGTCTATCCGGAACGGTTGCGTTCCAGGGTTCTGTTTGTACTTATTCCAGCGTTTTTCGGGGAAATCAGCGGATCCGATCCAGATCTTTTCCGTGATTCCGTTAGCCTGGCTAAGTTGTTCAAAATAGCCCTTCAACGCAGTGACGAGGCCGCCATCGCTTTGTTTGAGGGTTATTTGTCCGTCTTTTTCAATCAACTGAAAAGGGAGCCGATTGGAAACGAGGATTAGTCGTTTGTTAGAATCACCCATAATCAACTTGTTAGTTCCAAACTGCGTGCCATGTGCCTGGCACGCCCTTCCCGTAATCGACCGGCAACTGTGATCGAATGTGCGGTTGATCCGCAATAATAGTACTCAGTGTATTGACGAACTGAGTTTTAATGAAAATTTAACCTCAGTTAAATTTTCTAACGCGACGCAATGTAAGGGTAAAATGCGAGAGTAGAATAGCTGATTACATCAATGGCTCCAGACATGCTTCAGCCTCCGGTTGATAGATAACAGAATAGGCCTGATGATGTCGATCTCTATGTCGCCGATCAGGACGGTTTTGTATAGAAGTCAACAAAGAGCAACTATTTACCGTCATTCTTCGCGGTAACGTGTCCCGGTCCTAACCGCGGTTGATATTGTTGCAATTCTGCCGTGGATTTCTGAACATGTATATCATTAATACCGATCAGCATGTCAAGCAGAATTGCCATTGCCCTTGCTCTCGTTTCAGTATTGTCAACTTTACGTTCCGGGGCCAGACAAGCGGAGAGGTTCGTGTCAGCAACGGACGGCCTACCCTTTTCATAAACGGCCAAGCAGAATATCCAATGTTCTATTCTCTCACAGATGTGCCGGGGGGACGTTGGGCATGGGAAGAAGTACCACGCTATAATCTCAAATCGTTTTGTGAGCTCGGGATCAAACTAGTTCAGGTTGACGTTGCGTTTGATCACGTTTGGGGTCCTGACGGGCATATCGCTGTTGATACAGTGCAACGACAACTGAAGGCCGTTCATGATGTTTGCCCCGATGCTGCGGTATTTATTCGCTTTCACGTTAATCCCCCGAAGTGGTGGCAGCAACAACACCCCGAGGAGAACACCGTTTATGCTGACACCAAACCAATGCCCGACATCGGGTGGGGTATCCAACGAATCATCGAAGACGATGAAGAAAATCCGACCCGTCATAGCCTTGCATCCGAAAGATGGAAAACTGAGGCGACAGAAAAGTTAAAACAGTTTCTCTCTTTGCTTAAAGCTCTTCCCGAGGCAAACAGCCTCGCCGGTATTCAGGTTGCAGGTGGTGTATATGGTGAATGGCATTATTGGGGATTTATCGAGAACGAACCCGACTTGTCATTACCGATGCAACAATATTTTCGTCAATGGTTGACGCAGAAATACAAAACCGACAAATCTCTTCAACAGTCCTGGGGCGGCAATGCTACTCTGGCAAATGCCACGGTTCCATCACTTGAACAAAGGCGTCAAACTTTACATGGCGTGTTTCGCGATCCTGTTAAGGAACGCAATGTCATCGATTACTATGAAGCACAACAAGATGTTGTAGTAGATGACATCCTTCTTTTTTGCAAGGTCATCAAAGACAATTGGCCGCGACCCATCGTGACCGGCGCATTTTATGGCTACTTCTATGCAGTGTTTGGAAGAGAAGCAGCGGGGGGACATTTACAGCTACAAAGGTTATTGAAATCAAAGGATATTGATTTCCTATGCGGTCCTGGCACCTACTATCCCTCTGCTGTGGAGATGGGTGATCCATATCGATCGAGGAGTTTAATCAATTCGGTTTCGTTACATGGGAAGATGTGGTTGGATGAAATGGATCAGCAGACACCATTGGTCCCATTGAAGGATCCGACCTATAAAGAAAGCTTGCAGAAAAGCATTGCGCAGGTGAGACGCAATGTATTGTTCACGTTCAGCAAGGGACAGGGTTTGTGGTTCTACGACTTCGGCCCCTCGGGATTTAATGGTGGCCAGCGGTTAAAGGATCATGGTACGTGGGGATGGTGGGATGAGCCCACCTTACGGAATGACATTAAGACTCTGAAGGGTGTACTCGACAAGCAATATCACATCCCGTTAAAAAGTGTCGCTGATGTTTTGCTCGTTCACGATACAAAATCGTTCTATTACCTGGGAAGCTCGCGCGATCATTCATCCGTTGCGCATCGTGCGAACAACTGGATCCCGGTTGGAATATTCAAGACGAGCGTCGTTCACGATGTTATTCACATCGACGACTTGCCACTCGTAAATCTAGATCAATACAAGGCTGTAGTTTTCGTTAATACGTTTGTGATGTCGCGTGAAGAACGTGCTGTGATCAAGAATAAAGTAGCTAAGAACGGTCGGCATCTTTTCTGGATCTACGCGCCAGGATATAGTGATGGCGGATCACTCGATCAAAAGTTCATAGAAGAAGTGACTGGTATGAGGATGTCGATGCTTCAGTCAACTGAAGCGCCCAATGTGACTATCGATTCGTCAATTGTAAAGAACTACACGTTCTCCCTAAACAAGCCTGCCGTATCGAATCCTGTGTTTGTGGTTACAGACAGTAAGGCTCAGTCCTATGGAACTATTACAAAGACAACGCAAGTGGCTTTGGCGTCGAAGCAATTGAAAGAGAGTACGTCGTGGTTTTTATCGCTGCCGTATGATCGTGCCGAATTGTGGTCGTTCTTGTTAACGAAGGCGGGTGCGCATCGGTATTGTAGCGGCGGAGAGATTGTGTACGCGTGGGAGGGAATGTTATCGATCCATTCGAAAGCCGGGGGTCGTATAGAGGTAGCGTTGAGAAGTGGGAAACGGGTTACATTGGAGATGCCGCCGAACGCGACGTGGTTGGTGGATGATGAGACGGGCGAGGTTGCTTATAAATAGCACTTCAAATTTTTATTGAATCGACCGTTACTTTTCTATAGGGCCTGGCTTATACTAGCGACTAACAAGCTAAAGCCCTATGGAAAACGACATTACCAATGTCACTCTTTCCTTCTGTTGTAAGGAAGATTGGAATTTATTTAAGACGATCGATGAACGCAGTAGATTCTGCGCCACATGCAAACATCGCGTCGTAGATTTCACCAATGCTACAGCGTCAGATTTTGACCATGAAAAAAAGTCCGGCCCATTGTGTGGTCGTTTTAAGCGTTCTCAATTGAGCGCGGCATTTCTCTTGAGTTTGGCTGCGGGGGTGGCAAATTCTTCATGTACAGAGCCAGACATATTGCCGTCGAACTATGACGCTCCACTCGTTGAAGAAGAACAAATATCTGTTGAGACGGAGTTCATAATGGCTGGAATTGTCTCTGTACCTGTTTCTGAAGGCGATTCAATTGCGGCTGACGAGATAGTTCCCTTGGAAATAAGTGACGAGAATTTAGAGTAGGTTAACGTTCCGTTGTGTCAACCTCCTGTTTAGTAGAATTCCAAGATCACGTTACTCTGTCGCAATCAGCCCCACAATTTGACATCATCACACCACATCCAGGTAACATGTCTTTCCTAACATTGTATTGTACAACAAACGCTAACACACAATACAATGGCAGAATCTATCTATCCATGCCTTTGGTTTGATAATCAGGCTAAGGCAGCAGCCGAATTTTATTGTTCGGTATTCAACAAGTCAAAAATCATCAGCGAGAATCCTGTGGTCGTGATGTTCGAATTAAATGGAAACAAATTCATGGGTCTCAACGGCGGACCGGTTCACAAACCTACACACGCAACTTCATTTGTAATCCCTTGTGATACTCAAAAGGAAATTGATCACTACTGGAAGGGTTTATCCGGCGACGGCGGACGTGAGGAGCAATGCGGCTGGGTACGGGACAAGTTTGGCTACTCCTGGCAGATTGTTCCGGCAATTCTTGGTGAGCTGATGTCAGAACCGGCAAAGTTGCAGCGGGTTATGAACAAAATTCTGAAGATGAATAAGCTCGACCTCGAAGAGCTCAGGAACGCCTAAACTGAGCAGAACAGGCCGAATTCCGATGATTTTCGAGGATCCGCGCGCCCATTTGCAAATTACCGGAAATCTATATTTGCAGATATTGAATTCTGGTTTACATTTGCACTCCCAAAGAATTCCCAGCAGGGGTTTTTGAGGGATTAGGGAGCTTAGCTCAGCTGGTTCAGAGCATCTGCCTTACAAGCAGAGGGTCGGGGGTTCGAACCCCTCAGCTCCCACAAAAGAAAGCCATCTAAACGGATGGCTTTTTTCGTTGTATGATACTTCATTTCACCACGTCGGCCATAGGAGGTGCCTACTTCCCCTTCTCAACCCTCGACGCATGTATATGCACGATCTTCCAGGCACCGTCTTTATTGACCATTACAACGGTGCGTCTGGACAAACTCTCGACTCCATCGCCCAGATGAAAAGTTACAACGGCCGTTGATCCATAAATCTGAATATTAATATTCTTCGGATCGATGCTGAGTTTCTCTTTGTTGTTAGGATCGCTGAACTCAGGAAATATGTCAAGCCATGCTTCCTCTACTTGTTGTGTACCTCTCACACGACGCGCGTGGTCCCACGTAGGATGAAACATTGTTGCGTCTTTGTCGAAGGCAGCCCGGAAAGTTGGCCAATCGAAGTTGTTGAAAGCTTTTACAAATGCTTTTACGGAGCTGGCTACCGCGACGGAGTCCTTGTCGGAGGCGCGGACAGCGGACGCGGCGAGAATTAGACAAACAATTAAGATGGTGCGCATGAGGCTATGTTACATTGAAGTTTAACCGCAAAAATGTAAAACGCTAAATGTAAAATGTAAAAGTGAATGCATTGAATCTCGACTCCAGACGTCGCTGCTAGCGAATTGCCTCGTACGCGTAGACGTGAAGTCCAGTATTGGCAATCACAACGCCCCTGCTTCCATCCTTACCCGGGACAGCAATAGAGATCCCAAAGAACCAGGTGTCCGGATGGTTCTTCAGATCCGGCGACGAGATCCTCCAGTAGATGCTTCCCCGTTTCAACATCGACGGCATGCAAGAGTCCGTCTCCGCCACCAATATAATAGATCACTCCATTGAGATAGTTCGGCTCAGTACACGTTCGGGTGTTGGGCTCACGCCATAGAACGGTTCCAGTCTGCGAATCGACGCAATACAGGACGCCATCCTCGCAGGCTGCGATCAACTTGCCATCTGCAAAGAGCAATCTTGAAACAAGAGGTGCCGAACCGATATATGTATGCCATAGTTCCTTCCCGGTCATTGCATCATAACCATGGAGATAGTTGGCCGATATGAAATACAAATTCCCAACTTATAGAACATATCATTTATTCCTCTGCTATCCTTCCATGCATTGGTTACAATCTTTTTGTACTCATATTTCGATTGAGTCAGGTTATAAAGATTGAGTTCTGTCAAGCCCATCCCATCAGTGCCGAAATCGGAATACGGATTCTCGATGCCGAATGCAAGGTACATGTCATTACCATGCTTAAACGGCCTCATGCTATTGACAAAGCCCAAGGTAAGCGGTGGTGGATTTTCAACCTGCGTGTAGTCCGGTCGTAGCAGGAGCTGCTCTTCAGCTGATGAGTTGACACTCCCCCAGTAGATCTTTTCATCGTTTAACACCTCATACTCCGATCCAGCAGAAAAATAGACGTCGTCTATTCCAGCATTGTTGCTAAATCGCGACCTGGCAATTTTGTTTTTCCAAATCGTCGTACCGGTTTTGAGATCGACACAATACGAACTGGTGGAGTAATTAAAGAAGAGTTTGTTATTGTACAGATAATAGGCTCTTCTATCCATATGGATTGGATCCTTATAATCTGGATTCGTGATAAGTCCCATCAGGTCGCTCCATTCCCAATTAATGTTGCCATCTTCAGCATCAATAGACAAGATGCTCCTTTGTCCATCCTTTATGCTGCCGACAAGAAAATTTGACTCGTTATAGATGATCGGCGTTAAGATGGAGATGTTCGCTACGTTTAAATCTTCTGAGAGCTTTGCCGACCAGAGTGGCTTCTGGCGCACAACAACCCCATTGTCTCTTACGATGTCATCGTCTCTATCGCACGCCGATAAAGCAATCAAGAGAAAGGCAACTGTTGCTAACGGAAGCTTCATCATAATGGGTAACTCCTAACGTAATAATGCATTGAACGTGGGTTCACATTCTATGCATTACTAAAATACGAATTTGTAGCGTGAATTACCGGACGCTGGTGTGATGGTCCCCGGAATTCGCTAAATATTTATTCGGGGAGCGACTGCGTATATGCCTCGATGAGTCACTTCTTCCACTCTCGGACTGTTCCACACTCAATAGTCAGAAAGTGAGGAAACAGTTTGACACAAGGAACAGCGTGAGCGTGAGGGAAGTTGAGAACATGAGGTTGCCGCGTATGCAGCGCCCACCCTATCCTGAATAGCCCAACCCCTTCTTCCTGATGATGTCTTTGAGATATTTATATCCCTGCTTGTACGAGGCAAGCCTCTCTGCATCACCAAACGGAAGTTTATTGTATTCCGCTATACCCATGATCTCTTTCTTACCAATCTTCCTCTGTGCTTCGTCTCCAAGCTGTTCGAACTTCCTTACGTCCTCGTCGGTGAGGTCAGGGAAATGGCGGCGCCATTTGTCATCGTAGAGCGCAATCACGTTCTCGGCGCGATAATCCTCGAAGCACAAGTGAAGATTTGGACTGTATTTGCCCAGCACTTCAATCGCCATATTCCAGTCAACGACGCCCTCGCCTACCGTTCTCAGTTGCTGTGTAACGCCTGTTTCCGAATGATAGATAATGCCGTCTTTACAATGAGTACAATGAACGTAGGGAGCAAGTCGTTTGATGGCATCGTTTGGCACATCGCCGCTTAGCGGAAGGTTGCCCGTATCGAGCGTAACTCCCAGGATGTCGGGGCCGATCTCCTCGATCATGCGAATGAGCTCGAAAGATGTTTCGTCACCATGTGTTTCAATGTTCGCCCTCAATCCCAGGTCTTTAAGTAACGGGCTAAGCATCGTAATAAACTTCTTCATGGCAATCAGCTGATCGCCCCAGCTCACATCCGTTCTGAATCGATCATACGCAACAAAGAATGGATTGCCGTGAATCGAATGACCCGATACCGAATACAATTCAGTACAATCTATCTCGCGGGCAGCTTTAATCATTTTCTCAACAGCCAGTCGGTAGTCGCCCTTTCCGAATCGTCTTATCTCTGGCGTTTCTGCAGTATTGTAAGGATTGAGCCAGCCGATGCCGCCATCCAGGAAAAGTCCCAGAGAGTCGGCATGAGCTTTCACCTCTTTTAGCTGACCGGAGTCGAGCGTAGGACTGATGTCCAGCATCGTTCTGAAAAAAGCTCCATCAAAGTTGTTTTCCTTCAGGTAATCCAATATCGCGAGCGGCCCTTTTGACTTTACCGAATAAAGCTTGTCAGTATCGGAGCCCAGTCGCATTCCCATCTCTTTATTCTTGGCAGTTTGTCTAGTTGTGGGCGCCTGTTGATGTTCGCCTGTTCTGTTCATAGCGTTAGTATCTGAGGCACCTGCACCTGCCTATACAGCAGACAATGCGAGTGACGAGCCGATAAATTCTCTTCTTGAAAGAAGGTTACTCATAAGATTTGATAAGGCTGTATACTATTGTTTACTGTAGGTCTGCTCGTTATCAGACTGCTTCTCATTAAGGGTACTCTTTGTCAGCAGTCAGATTAAGTCAGTTACCGGAGATCTTTTTGACCCACGCTCTGAATTCGCCATCATTATCACCTGTGTTATCATCGTTGATGCCCAGATAGAGTTTACCAGATTTCGATGCGATGATTTTCCTATCGGCGCCAACAAAGAAGCTGTCTTTCGAATCTTCACCAATCCGAGCAATAAGTGACCCTGTCGGTGCGCCTAATACTGGTTTATTACCCCAACGCGTATAAGGTACCGCGCCGTCGGCCGTACATCTTTGTCTTCCGTCTTTGTTCCACACGATCGTACCTTCTGCGGTCACTTCAAATTGCTCGCCTTCTTTGATTTCTATTCCGGTATTAGTCCAGTTTTTGGTTCCTGATACGGCATAAGACCGCGGCAGCATGGGCAGCAATTCAAATATTTCCTCTTCGCGGATTTGTCGCCCGAACTCTGCTACTTCAAAGCCTTCTGCATAACGAATCTTCGACGCATCATCTTTGCCATACCACTTTTCGAGTGCATAACGATAAGTGGGAAATACTTTACTGAATGCGTAAGTGTTGTCATCGATCAACTGCTTTTGTTTTGCAGGATCCTTTCTTACCTCGTCGAGAATGCCCATCCCATGAGGGATCGCTTCAGCAACCTGCGTTTGGTGCGAACCGCATGCCTGTAATTTGGTTTCCCATACTTTGTCGATGCTGAATGCAAAATGTGGGATGTAAGTGAACGTAGACGTGTGAAAGTCGCGGACATACAAAAACAGGGGCAGCTTATCCATTTTCAGATCGCGTACCGCATCGCGGACGATGTAGCCTGCAGTCATGTTGTCGGTATGCCCACCCGCAGCCGGGTAATAGGTGAAGACAACGTCGGGATTAAATGCCTGAATACTCTTTATCACTTTTGCGCGCGACTCCTTCGTGTTCTTCAAACCCTGGTCGTGATAATCCAGCACTTCGTAGTCTGCGAGGTTAAGAACTTTCTTTGCATTCATCGCCTCCTGATAACGACGCTTTGCCAAAACTTCTGGTTTCTCTTCCCAATGGCCCGCATCGCCATTCGTGAGGGACATGAATTTTACCTGATGACCAAGTTGGGTGTAGAGTGCGGCTGTTCCACCCGTGTAAACTTCGCCTTCATCCGGATGTGCGAAGATCATCATGATTCGTAAGGGTTGTTGTGCCATTGCGTTGATGAAACAAATTGAAAGGGTAAGGATCAAAGAGACTTTTCTCATGCGACGATAGTTTGAAAGGAAATGGAGTTAGTGAGCTACGAATCTATGAGTTCGTAGCCCTGAAAAATTGCCTTCATTATACCGATACTGGTACTCGTTATAACTGCGCGCGAAACTCTTTCGGTGTGCATCCTGTGTGCTTCTTAAAGAAGCGTGAGAAGTAGGCTGCGTCCTGAAAACCGAGATCGTAAGAGATCTCCTTCACGTCCTTTTGCGTAAGTACGAGCAGGCGTTTGGCCTCCAGCAGCAACCTTCTTCTGATGCAATCACCAGCACTGAGGCCCACTTCTTTCCGTGAAATGATATTCAAATAGTTAGGAGTTACATGCAGGCGTTTGGCGTAGAATGCCACTGCAGTCTCCTCCTGAATATGTTTTTCAAGCAGATTGAAGAATCGCGATATGATACGATTGCTGGATTCACTTACGACATGCGGATCGGACTTAGCATACCAACGGTGGAGCAACGTGAGAACGATGTGAAGACGCTGGCGAATGACTTCGTTAACAAACAAATCCTGATTGTCGAATTCCTCCTTGATGGTTATTAACTCCTGCTTCAGAGTCGCAAACTCGGTATTGCTCAAGGAGAGATACGGTTTCGAAGAGCTTATGAAGAAGGGTAGCCGCGTGTGTTGGGCCGGAAGGTAATCGGCCGAAAACATAATCTGATAGCCACTGGTCGTTTCGTGAAGCTTCCACTGGTGAGCCTGACCAGGTGCCAGAAAAAAAACGGTTTTGTTCTTTACGTTATGCTTTTGAAAGTCGATGCTATGGACGCCGGATCCCTCGTCGACAACAAACACTAGGTAGAAGTCGTGCTTATGGGCTGTTGGCAGGAAAGACTTACCCATCTCTTCGTGCCTACCAATGCTGAAACCTTCAACATTGTTCAATGGCACACTGGCCTCCTTGATGGAGATAATTGGGAGCTGGGTGGCATTGACCATCGAATAAAATTAGGAAAAAATTGTCGAATGGATCTTTGTATGACCGGGCGCAACAGCACGGTAGATCAATATCCCAACCGTTGCGACGTGGAGCGGCTGGCGTTTTGCGTAAACGTAATGGAATGACGATACTTGCAAGTACCATACACACATGATCACGTTTCACATCAACGATTCCGCTCGGGGCTTCGATGCCGAAATCCGATATGTGTTGGGTCTGTGGGCCTTAAATCAATCGCAAGAAATTGCGTTTTCGACGGGAAGTGATAATGCCTTCTCCGTTGGCACTGAACACAATGCTCACCTTCGTGTTTGCTCCCTCTTTCCTGTACCTGGCGCCCCTTCTGCGCGATCACCCTATGTACACATGGATGGCACCGCATCCGATCGGTTCGACGACCTGGTTGATCCTATTGCCAGCGCGTTTCAAATGGTAAATGCCCTGCAGGAATGCGAAGCTCCTGAATATGATGACCTCAATCGCTATCAATACAGCACCAGCTATCAAAAGCGCTTAAATAACGTAAACGACAATCTTGTACAGAAGTGCTTCGATTCGATCAGCAGCAAGCTCAGGCTCCCTTTAAGAAGTACACGCACAAGATTCTTCCTATCGCACGATATTGACATCGTCTACGGGGCAATCCTCGAAGACGGAAACAACGTTCTTCGGAAAGGCCGGATTGATCTGTTTCTGAAGATGCTGTTCAACGTCGCCATTGCCCGACCCGAGTGGTTGAACATGGATAAAATCATGGCCATCGAGAGTGAGTATGATTGCAAGTCCATGTTCTTCTGGATTGTGAATAAAGGACGTATCAACAAGAGAGAAGAAAACGCTGACTATAGCTTTCGCTCACTACCCATTCAAAGACACTTCAATGCGGTTGCAAAAAATGGATTTGAGAATGGACTACACAAGAGCATAAGTCCTGAATCGTTTCGGGAAGAGCTTACCAAATTTGGACATGCCGCGTATGCCAACCGTTATCATTTTTTGAAGTTTCGGTTACCGGAAGCGTGGCATGACGTAGAGGGAGCAGGCCTTAGGCTGGATGCGAGCCTCGGCTTTTCGGCCGAAATGGGATTCCGGAACAGCTATGGTCTTCCCTTTAATCCTTATAATTTCAAGGAACGACGCGCTTTTTCATTCGTTGAGGCTCCATTGCATATCATGGACCGCACCTTTTATCAATACAAAAAGCAAACACCTGCGGAGGCGCGCATTGCGATTTTCGACTTCTTTGAGAGGAACAGGAGCAACTGTGTCCTCTCTGTGCTGTGGCACAACAATTTTTTCACTGACTATAAGTTCAAGGGATATCTTGCCTTATATAAGGATATACTTGCCTACATTAGCGAGAACAATTTCCGCACGATTTCGGCGCGAGAGATTACCCAACACTACACGATAACCCCATGAGCATTCTTATCCGTTTACTGCAGCCTCATGAATACTCGCTCGCGAACGACTTCTTTAATACAACTTATAAGACCAACCGGTCGCTGAAAGATTTCGAATGGGAGTTTAGCCATGGACCATTTGGTCCTGCGATTTACGTCGTGGCTATCG
Organism: Chryseolinea sp.; assembly: GCA_049840655.1. Classification (GTDB taxonomy): domain Bacteria; phylum Bacteroidota; class Bacteroidia; order Cytophagales; family Cyclobacteriaceae; genus Chryseolinea. Next base: position 4,071 of record JASGJX010000040.1, on the reverse strand, counting down.
ATCAGGATGTAACGGATTCAATCAAAGTTGTAGGTATACAGTGTGCTATCCCCATCAGCCTGGTGAATTCGGCAGGTGATCGGGTGCTCACCGCGAAGTCGGAAGACACGCTGGTTGATCCTTCGTATCGTGGTCAAAAGATTTTTGAGCGCATGTACGAGATGCTGTTCGACGCATGTCTGAAGGCAGGCATTAAATACATCTGGGGATTCACGCCTGCGCGAAAGGCCTTTGAAAGGATTGGATTTCAAATTCCGTTTCAGGCGCATCAGGCCTTGATGGTGATGAATCCACGGAAGGCCTATGCGTATTTGTCGCGATTGAATCCCAGCAACAAACGTATTGATAAACTCAAGATCGCGGGCTTAACTTTCTTATCGAGGCTGGCGTCGCGTGTCGTTCCTAATCCTCCTGACCTTGAACTCAAGCGCACTGCATTTTACGACAAGCAACATACCCTAAAAGCACTGGCTCCGAACGGCGAAATGTTTTACCTCGACATGACGACGGACTATTTGGAGTGGCGCCTCAGGCGCAATCCGTTTGGTAACAACTATGACAACTTCCAGGTGCTGCAAAACGGGAAGCTTGTCGCCGACGCGTTGATCAATACACGCCTGCCACGGCTGGGCTACATCGAGCAGATGATTTTTGGTGAAGGACTGAGTGAGAATGACAAGCAGAAGATCGTCGGCGCAGTTGTAAGAGAGTTAAAATACAAGGTGGATCTTATCCGCGTGTTATGCTTCGATACGAACGATGCTCTTAATGATCAGGAGCAACTCTTCAAACGCAGCGGATTCATCATTCTTAAAAGAGGCGGCTACTTCGTATGGAAGGAGTTGGAACCTGCGGGACTGGAACCGAATAAGCTATTCATCAGCCGATTGTTTACACAGGGTAATCAATAGCGCAATCGCATTTCCGGTTGTGTAGTGGTCTCATCGGCTATGCCGAGTCGCGCTATTTCGCCATCGTCTTATTCGCCGTCAACCGGTACAACAATACCGCTACACGTTTTGCCTCCCACGCAATCGACCGGGGATCTGCTTTTTCATTAACCGTATGGCCTCCCGTTGTGCGCATGCCTACGCCATCCAGTGCCATATCCACATAGCCGGATGTGAATGAAATATCGGCGGCACCGGCATCGCGTGGCTTAACCGCAATCACTTCTCCAAATCCAAGGTCGTGACTCACCTTATTGAAATGTGAAAGCAACTGCTTGTTTCCGTCGGTCGGGGCGAGCGGTGGATAGCCCTCTCCGAAAATAATCTCCGCGCTGGTTTGAGGAAGGTGCTTTGCCACTATTGAAGTCATGGCGTCCTGCGCCGTCTTCAATTGCTCCGGTGAAATGGTACGGATGTCGCCGGTCACTACGACGTCCCTGGCTACGACATTGTCTTTCCCGGTTGCCTTGCCTCCACTGATATTGTCGTCGTAGTCAACGGCCGTTCCTCCGAGTATAACGCCCGGGTTAAACGTCAGGTCTTGTTCTGTGGAAAGCGTCTGATAGAATTCAAACAGGATCCTGCTTGCCTCGTAGATTGCACCAGCACCGATATCCTTCGTAAATATTTGCGATGAATGCGCGGGTACCCCTGTTACGCGCAACTCCCAGCCAGAAGCGCTTCGTCGTGAAATGTTGGCATGCTCGAACAGCCCGTCGCCATCTTCGAAGCCAATTGCCACGTCCGCCCACTTAGCGGCTTCGATCAGATCGTGTCTTGCTAGCGCCAATGGTCGACCGCTCGATTCCTCATCGCCGCTCATGACGACGATGATGTTCATGTCCTTTAACAGGCCGGCTTTTGAAAGTGCCTGAAGCGCCTGAATCATGATCGTGTTTCCACCTTTCATGTCACCGGCACCCGGCCCCTGAGCCGTTGAGTCGTTGATCATTGTGAACTTCTGAAAGGGGCTATCGGGTTCGAACACAGTATCAAGGTGTCCGATCAGAAGGATCTTCCTGCCCGCCTGGTTGCCCATATGTTCAGCGATGAGGTGGCCCGCACGTCCAAATGCGCTGCCATCTACCCATCGCGTTGTAAATCCCAGCGCTTCAAACTTTGGTTTGTACAACTGCCCCACCTTGCGGACGCCATCGAAGTTCATCGAGCCACTGTTAATATTCACGGCATCTTCCCACAGTTTGAGGTTCTCAGCGGTGTAGGAATCTACGGCAGCGACGATCTTCTTTTCGACTTTTGAAGGCTGCGCAATCAGGGCAGCAGGCGTACCTGCAACTGAACAAGCGGCGAAAGGAATCCAAACAATATTTTTCAAACGCATGGGGCTGATCTTCATTTTCATGTTTGTCAATTGACCTAAACGATGTATGTACTCTATTCACTTCAAGCTTATTGGTTTGCGGTCGCACTCGTTTTCTGATGCGGGCACCAACACGCCGGTCTGAGCATTCATCGATCGCGAAATATACACCAATTGGCGAGACGACGTCTGCAGGCACATCGCATTGCATCGGCCGACAATCCGTCGAAGCTAACATACCATACACACTGAACAGACGTTTATCCGATACCTTTTCACCTGACCTTCTCCAAGGGTCCGGCATTTTGTATTAGAAATGCCGACCTTTGTCGAGAAACTATTGAACCTCTTTGAAAAGCGGTTTGATATTTGTCTTGTACTTTTGTGAACTCATAGTGCGTTTGAACATCCTTCGCAAAATACTTTTTTATCTGGCCCTCGTGATCGGGGTAGTCGTACTGTCGGTCACCATATCCGCATTCCTGTTCAAGGACAAGATCATCAATCAGTTCATCCGGGAGGCGAATAAGCAACTGAGTACGCCGGTGAGCGTCGGCAAGTTTGATGTGTCGGTCTGGCAGAACTTTCCGAAACTTTCCATTGTGATGTTCGATGTGATGGTGGAGGACAGTCACCCTGGAAAGTATCCCCTTCTGACAGCCAAGGAACTGGCGTTCGAGATGAATCTCATTGACGCGTGGAACGGAAATTATGTGATCGAAGGACTCCATATCACCGACAGTGAAGCCAATCTGAAGGTGAACCTGAACGGCGAGAACAATTATACTATTGCAAAGTCAGGTTCGGGTGGTGGTCAGGGCTCCGTTAAGTTTGCGCTGCACAATGTGCAACTGATCAACACTGTTGTTCATTACAATGATCAGTCGCTGAACCAGCAACATACCTACAACAGCAAGAAGCTGATAGCATCCATTGATACCGACAACGACGTTTACAACATCGACGCTGACGGCGACCTCACTATCGAAAAACTTTCTATTGAAGGCAAGTCGTACCTGGCGGGCAAGGCTTTTGAAATCGAGAGCGACCTCATTTATGATGATCTGAAGAAGATACTGACAATCAATCCCAGTCTGCTGGTGCTCCGGAAGGCCTCGTTTAACGTCGCTGGCAGCTATTCCTGGAAGACGAAAAATGAGATCGACATCAAAGTCGACGGCAAGGATACAGACATTCAGACTCTGGTGTCATTCCTTCCAGAATCGACGGCGGGAAGTCTTGCTCAATATCGGAGTGACGGAGATGTTTACTTTAAGGGAAGACTTCAGGGTGAGATAGGAAAGAATGCAAATCCAGCATTGAATATTGACTTCGGCTGCACTAACGCTACAGTTTATCATCCAACGTACAAGTCGCGGATCGAAGGTGCGCGGCTTGAGGGCTCGTTCAGGACGAACGATGTGATGAACACGGCGATCGCGCGGTTGTCGTTAAAAAACATCAGTGGAACACTCAATAAAGAACCATTCTCGGGCAATCTGACTATACACAATTTCACCAGCCCCGACGTTGTGTGCGACTTTAAGGGCCGCGTCGATGCTGCCGCGTTGCTTGGGTTCTACCCTATTGACGAAGTGAGGGCCGCGTCTGGATCGTTGCTGGCAAATGTATCCTTCAATGGCAAAATCGACATGCTGAAAAAGAAGTCTACAGCTCAGAAAGTCTCGACGCAGGGGACGATTGATTTACAATCCATTTCCTTCAACTTCGGAAAGGACAATACCAGAATTGAGGGGCTCAGTGGAAATCTTCAGTTCAGCAACAATGACCTCGCGTTAA
>JASGJX010000039.1:0-75047 GCA_049840655.1 Chryseolinea sp. | reverse complement strand
TGTAGCGCGCATGATGTCGCGCGCATGATCCTCCGGTTTCACCGGAGGTTATTCACATAATAAGTCCTTCGGAATTTAGTCCAGGCCTTCCTTCAGGAAATCAACCAACGGCTGGGCTGTGCGCATTGCGTCGATCAGTTTTTTCCTGAATGTTTTGCCCGTCACGTCTTCGTCGCTGAAAGGATGTTCAACGATGAAGCTCTTCAACCTTAGCAATGATATCTGAGGGTGATCTTTCGCATAGCCTTTGGGCACTGACTTTAAGGCATCGCCGTCCCAAAGGCCGGTGAACAGCTTCCTGAATTTCGCTTCCTTCAATATTTTCTGCAGGCGATCGCCGTTGTAATCGATCTCCTGACGCACCTTCGCTAAGGTTTCAGCCTGAGGCATGTAAAGGCCGGCAGCAACGAAGCTTTTTCCGTTCGGTTCCAGTTGAAAGTAATAACCTGGTGTGCCCATGGTCCTCCCACCTGTCGAAATAGCGGCGCTCATGTTCGTCTTGTACGGAGTCTTGTCTTTGCTGAATCGCACGTCGCGATAGATTCGAAACGTAAGGCGCCTGGGATCGAGCCCAGAGAGTGAAGAATCGAAGGTGATCATCTCAGTAAGTACGTCGGCGACGAAAGTTTCGAATCCTTCTTTCAATGTAAGGTAGTTGTCCTTATTCTTTTCAAACCAGTCACGGTTGTTGTTTCTTGATAATGATTTGAGAAACTTCAGAATATTTTCGGCATTCATGTGAGGGTCGGTTTTAGCAGAAAAAACAAACGAATAAAACGTTACATACTATTTGAAAAAGATTTGCCGGGAGATGTATGTTTTGCAAATACTATATGAAATCGACCACGGTCTCCAACCCAATACCGCGTGATGCTTTCACGAGTACAGCGGCTCCCTTTATCGGATGACTTTTCAATTCATCTATCAAACTATCTTTTGTCTCAAACAACGATGCCTCAGGATATTCTTCCTTCGCTGCCCGCATCAGTTTGCCGCACAGAAGCACGCGATCGAACTGATTCGACTTGAGAAGCTTACCAATGTTTCGGTGTTCCAGTTCAGCTTCTTCTTCCAGCTCGAACATGTCGCCGAGAATCAAAGCCTTCACGGGAACATTCATAGCCGCCATGTTTTCAATGGCTGCCTTCATTGAAGAAGGATTTGCATTGTAGGCATCCAGAATGATGGTATTGTCACCCTTCTTCACCAGTTGAGATCTCATGTTGCCAGGCTCATACCGGCGAATAGCCTCATTTGATTTCGCTGCATCGACATTAAAGAATTTGCCTATGCACAACGCGGCGGCTATGTTCTCAAAGTTATATGTACCCACAAGATTCGTCTGGACCTCCTCGCCGTTTTCGGCGCGTACCTTAATAAATGGGTCAGCGCCCAGCAGGGTGCAATGATAGTAGTCACCCTGAGCGGGGTAGAATAATGGTTCCTTAAACCGCTTCGCCATGTTGGCAAGGATTTCATTCTGCGAGTTGATGAACACCTTTCCGTTAGTTGTAATTAGGTGTTGATACAGCTCAGACTTGGCTCTTATGATGTTTTCGAAACCTCCGAACGTCCCGATGTGTGCCTTTCCTATATTCGTAATGAAGCCATGAGTTGGGTAAGCGATTGAGCAAAGCAGGGCGATCTCACCGAGGTGGTTCGCTCCCATTTCGACCACCGCTATTTCGACTGAGTTGTCTATTGCAAGAATAGTCAGCGGAACACCTATGTGATTATTGAGATTGCCTTTCGTGGCATAAGTCTTATACTTTGCGCTCAGCACTGCATTTACGAGTTCCTTGCTGGTAGTCTTGCCGTTGGAACCGGTCAAACCCAGCACAGGAATTGTGAGCTGCTTGCGGTGGTGACGCGCAAGCTCCTGAAGTGCTACCAGCGTATCATTAACCACCAAACAACGGTCGTCTAAGGCGTATCGGGCTTCGTCAACAACAACGCATGCAGCACCCTTATCGAGCGCCTGCTGTGCAAACTCGTTTGCATTGAACTTATCGCCCTTCAGAGCAAAGAACATTGAGCCCGGTGCAATCTTCCGCGTATCTGTTGACACACCTGACGACCGTAAAAAATGACTATACAACTTTTCGATTTCCATATCTTCTCCTCTTCCATGCACGTATAGTTATTGTGCGGCCGGAAAAGTATCTTGCAGGCAAGATAACAGCTCGCTTGCGGCCAACGTTATAGCGAGGAGAATAATTTTGCCGGTGCGGGTTCTGCTGATCATCATCTTCATGTTTCCGTTGTGCGTAAGCGCGCAATTCACGTATGTATTCGAAGAAGGCATACCCGTAAGCGATAAGGATGGAAATGCACTATCAATGCCATGGGCCGGTGGTCTGAATGCTTCCCATTATAACAAAATGGATTTGGATCGCGACGGCAAGGATGATCTGGTGCTATTTGATCGCATGGCCGACAAGATCATCACGTTTCTCAACCGCGACAACCATTATGTTCCCGCCCCTCAGTACGAAAGTGCTTTTCCTTCTGAGATCACTAACTGGTTATTGCTTCGCGATGCGAACTGCGATGGCCGCAAGGATATCTTCACTGGCGACAATCTTGGCATTAAGGTCTATTTGAATACGACCACAGGTGACAGACCAACCTGGAAACAATACATTTTCCACGCGGGTCCTGGCAGCACAGGAAGTCAGGTACTGCTTACGAAAGGGTTCAGCGGCAAAGTAAACGTGCAGCTGCAGTTCGATGATCTTCCTTCATTCGTAGATGCCGATGGCGACGGTGATCTCGACTTGTTCAACGTGCGATTTGTGGGTAATGGTACCGTTGAATACCATCGTAACTTTGGAATGGAACGGTATGGCACATGCGATTCACTGGACTATGAACGTCAAACGCAGACATGGGGTGGCATCACTGAGTGCGGATGTGGAATCTTTGCTTATAATGGCAATCCTTGTCCTTCGTCAACTGGCGGCAGAACAGAACACGCTGGTGGTAAAAGTTTGACCGCTCTCGATGCCAATGGCGACACCAAAATCGACTTACTATTCTCCGAAGCTACCTGTAACAATCTATATCTGCTTCCTAATTCCGGGTCGCTTGATGATCCAAAGATCAGCACCGTATCACCATTTCCGGCTGGTACTCCTGCAAGCTTTCCCTTATTCCCTGCTACCTTTTACGAAGATCTGGACTTCGATGGCGTGAAGGATCTTCTCGCCATGCCCAATATTTTTACGAAGACGCTGCTGCAAACAGACCTTGCGCATTCGAACTGGTTTTACAAAAATAACGGTACCGATACTGCACCGAACTTTGTATTCGGCCAGTCAGACTATCTGCAATCTTCCATGATCGATGTCGGCGATAATGCAGTTCCTGCATTCATTGATTACGACGGAGACGGAGACTTTGACATGTTTGTCAGTCAGTATACTTCGGTTGACATAACTTCAAAAGTCGCCATGTATGAAAATGTCGGTACTGCCGACGTTCCTTCATTCAAGCTTGTCAACGACGACATGTGGGGATTCTCACAACTTCCATTCTACAATCTGAAGATACAGTTTGCAGATATCACCAACGATGGCAGACAAGACCTTGTATTCACGGCGACACATGTTCAGACTGGAATCACTCGTCTGTACTTCGTTCCCAACAATGGAAGCGGAGTTATCAACGTCTCAGGTCAGGTTCAACAATCCGATGTGGCCATTGGACTCAACGAAAACATTTATGTTGGAGATGTTGATCGGAATGGTCTTGCCGACCTTCTTATAGGACGCACGAGTGGTGCCCTGGAGTATTGGCGAAACAGAGCCGATGGAAGTCTGGGTTTTGAACTCTTCGACAGCAGTTTTCTTGGCCTGGGATCAAGCGTACTTCGTCAGAATTTGACCTGCTTTATGAGCGACCTCGATGGTGATCAAAAGATTGATCTCATGATCGGCGATCAAAGCGGAACATTGACCATTATATCTAATATCAGAGAGGCTGGTGATATTTCATCAGGAGTGAATGAGTTGGTTTTTAACACGATCACAGAGACCTACGAGAAACACAATCTCGGTGGTCGTATCTGGCCAACGGCGATCAACCTTTTCAATAGCACCCGTCCCGCCATCATTGTCGGCAATGTGCTGGGCGGACTTTCGGTACTTAAGAATGACAACGGCGAAGAACTTCCAACTGATCCTACGATCAGCGTGTTTCCAAATCCGGTTGCCCGCAAGAGCTATACCGATAAGGAGCTTACGATCCGGATAGACAGACCTGGCTTTGTTCAGGCTTTCTCGTCATTGGGCCAGGTGATGACAGAGCCTATCTACATATTAGGGAATGAAGAGTATGCATTCAGTGTATCCACACTTGCAGCTGGCGTTTACATTCTTCGCTTTACTATAGAGAACAAGACGCTGACGCGCCGCGTCGTTGTTTATTGATTTCAATAATCCGTTCTGTGCGTTTCACTTAGTGCCACACACTGTTACAAGTGCGCGGGCAATCTCATGCAAAAAATCACAGCAAAATTCTATATCATTGGCGATGGCTTACGGATTTATCTTCGACATGGATGGCGTGCTGATCGACAGCAATCCAACGCACACGATAGCGCTTCGACAATTTTGCAGGGAGCACGGCTTTGAACTCACCGAACAGCAGCTGAGGGAAAAAATTTATGGAAGAACAAACCGCGACTGGCTGAGAAATCTTTTTGGAGATCTTCCGGATGAAACCGTTCGGAGGTATGCGGACGAAAAAGAGGCGCTGTTCCGGAAAATATACACAGACATCAAGCCACTGGAGGGTTTGCTCCCTTTTTTGAAAAAGATGGATCAGGATGCGATCCCCAGAGCTATCGCCACCTCGGCACCGCGGGCAAATGTGGATTTTACGATTGAGCACACCGGCATAGGTCCCTTCTTTCAGACAATTCTGGATGATTCGTTTGTCACGATCGGCAAGCCCAACCCGGAGATTTACCTGAAATCCGCGGCGGCGTTAGGCATCGATCCGCGAAATTGCGTTGTTTTCGAGGATTCGCTTTCTGGAGTAAAGGCGGGCAAGGCCGCCGGGTGCAAGGTGGTCGGACTGATGACTACGCACACAGATGAGGAGCTCTCGGAGACAGACTTCAACATTGATAACTTTAATATAGAGCCAAAATCGATCCTGGAGCGCCTTTTTTAATGAATGTGAGGCAATTATTCAAAATCGCGTTGGAATATTGCCCTTGTTTTAGCGATATTTGCAGTCCCTTTTCGGAAGGGGTAATTTAAATCAATAGCGGACATGGCACGAGTTTGTCAAATCACGGGAAAGCGGCCTCAGGTGGGAAACAATGTTTCGCACGCTAACAACAAGACTAAGAGAAGGTTCCTCCCCAATCTCCAGAAGAAGCGTTTTTATATCCCTGAAGAGGATAAGTGGGTTACTTTGAAGGTCAGCACAAAAGCGCTGAAGACCATTTCAAAGTATGGTATCACGGCGGTGATGAAAGAGGCGAAGGCTCAAGGCCATCTGGTATTATAATAGAATCTGGTACAATCAAGAAATTAAGGTATCATGGCAAAGAAAGGTAATAGGATCCAGGTGATTTTGGAGTGCACTGAGCACAAGACCACGGGCATGCCGGGCATGAGCCGTTACATCACCACTAAGAACCGTAAGAATACTACTGAGCGTCTCGAGCTTAAGAAGTACAACGCGGTTTTGAAGAAAATGACAGTTCACAAGGAAATCAAGTAACATATGGCAAAGAAAGTAGTTGCGTCCCTTAAGAAGACCGACGGAAAGAGCTATGCAAAGGTGATCCGCGCGGTAAAGTCAGAGAAGACTGGTGCCTACACCTTCAAGGAGGAAATCGTATCCTCTGACCTCGTGAAAGAGGTTTTGGCCAAGAAATAATAAGAAATTTGCGCAAGCAGTTGAAAAGTCCCGTCCCCGGGACTTTTTTTGTTTAGGTCTATCGCCCGTTCAACGTCAACGTCACGACTATGTCCTTTTTTGGAAATCTGTTTTCGTCGGAAAAGAAGGAGTCACTGGACAAGGGACTTCAGAAGACAAAGGAAAGTTTCTTCGGAAAGCTTGGTAAAGCTATTGCCGGTAAGTCGACCGTTGACGACGAGGTGCTCGACAACCTCGAAGAGGTTTTGGTGGGCTCAGACGTGGGTGTGGAAACGACTCTCAAGATCATCGAACGCATCCAGGCGCGGGTGGCCCGCGATAAATATCTCGGCACATCGGAACTCAATCGGATCCTTCGTGAAGAAGTCGCGTCGCTACTTTCAGAGAACAACGTCAATGATATTAAGAGCTTTGATATCCCCGCAGGCAAGAAGCCATACGTCATTATGGTTGTCGGTGTTAATGGCGTAGGGAAAACAACCACCATTGGAAAGTTATCGGCTCAGTTCAAGAAGAATGGAAAGTCTGTGCTGCTTGGAGCCGCCGATACGTTCAGGGCAGCAGCTGTAGATCAGCTGAAATTGTGGGGCCAGCGTGTAGGCATTCCGGTAGTTGCCCACGGCATGAATACGGATCCATCCGCAGTGGCATTTGACGCTGTGAAGGAAGGCGTTGAAAAAGGTGCAGATATAATCATCATCGATACGGCAGGTCGCTTACACACAAAAGTGAATTTGATGGCCGAGTTGACGAAGATCAAACGCGTCATGCAGAAGGTTATACCTGATGCACCTCACGAAGTATTGCTTGTTCTTGATGGAAGCACGGGACAGAACGCAATGGTGCAGGCACGCGAGTTTACAAAGGCGACTGATGTGACCGCATTAGCAATCACAAAGCTTGATGGTACGGCCAAAGGTGGTGTGGTGATCGGTATTTCCGACGAATTCAAGATCCCCGTTAAGTATATTGGCGTTGGCGAAAAGGTGGACGATCTCCAGACCTTCAATAAGGAAGAATTTGTCGACTCCTTGTTTAATGGGTAAGACTCGAAGTTTAAGGGGAAACCCAGGCGCTAAGGTCGTGTAGGCAACGGAGGCATTTTTCGCGTTGGTATGCGGATAAAGAGCTGATAGTTGAATCCCCAATACGAAGTCTTTGTCGGCTCGGCCATAACCGGGAATATCACTCGGTTTCATATCCTGCGTATCGGGCACATTCAATCCGAATTTTAATCGGGCTGTATAGCCCAGCCAGAACATCTTCCAGATTTTTACGCGTAGGCCAGTGGTTAGCTCTACCCAGCTTGCGGGAACGTTGTCGTTGCTCGCAACCTCTGTCATGTCTCCGAATATCGGGTCGCTGGATACTGCTACCATTTGCTCTGAAAATTTGGATCTGGCGTATCGTAATCCGAGGAAAAACATATTTCGATCCGGGTCCTTCTTTAAAAAGTTAACATCCGCTCCGACTCTCCAGTAGTTTCCATTATTAGAGTATGTGGCCTGCTCTTCTTCCGCGTACCAATTGCGCTCCCAATGTCCATAGTCGAGGGCGAAATAGTATCGGTAGAAGTCCACGTCAGCATTTAACTCCCACCCTTTGAAGGTGTCGTCAAACGAAGGACGCACCAGAGAAATAAGGTCGGTTCCAAGACGCACTCCGGTTGGCAGATAACTTCTCTTGATGGCTGTAGTATCAGGCTCCGCTTTTTTCGAATCCTTAGTATTTTTTGGTGCCGACGTTTTTGAATCCGTCGGCTTTGCCGGAGCGGGCGCTTTTTTTGATCCTGCGAGTTGGCAACAGTTGCAAACGCAAGGATGATTCCGATGAGTATCGATATGTTAGCGCGTGAGCTCAAAATTGACTTTGGGTAGGTCCGAGATTGCCGTAGCTTTTATTATAGCGGTGGTAAAGGACATATGCGCCGAATCGTACTTGATTTGGTCAACGTAAACCGCCCTGTCGCATGTCCCCTCATAGGGTCGTTTGTTGGTAGTGTTGTAGGTTACCGCAAGTGTATCGTTGGGGGCGTTATCGGAATATTTAAATATATAGGTTGTCGTCGTGGCTTCAAGATTCAGGGAAAGCAAGATTCCGCTTATCGTTTTATCGATCGCGACTTCAGGATAGGGCACCGCTTGTACTGACTTTACGGGGAGGTCAGTGACAAAGTCGATTGATAGCGTGTTCGTGATTGGGCAGCGTAAGAATTCGAGATTCACGGTAGCGGGAGTTGTTGGAACCGAATTCAGTACCCTTACAGAATCAAAATCTGAATAAGTCACTTTCACGTCGCTGAAAACATGTCGCTCGCCACAGTCTTTGGACACAAATTGCACTTGAGATTTGTAAGACAGGTTCACCTTCTTCTTATCCAAAATTCTTGCTTGGCCTTTCTGACCAAAGTAGCCTTCTATTTCAAAGCTCATTTCATTGGCATAGGGATTCAGATAGATCCCGAGGTTAGAAGTCCCAACTGTATCCCAGGCCTGGCCATAACCGTCTGTAGTGACACTCTTTACCTCAAAATAATCGGCCGAACCTCCCAGGACACTGAATCCCAAACCGATGACATTATTGTTGAGCTGATAGCAATCAGGCTGGTCGAGGCAGGAAATAGTAAATATGGAGAAGAAAACGAACCAGCTTAATCTCTTCATGGTTATCAACGCGGCTGTAAAGATAGTTTAACGGGCTAAAGGCCAAATTCCGGATCGGCCAATTTTTAGTACTTTTGCCGCTGCTTTCGGCCGAATTGCCAAACCTAATCTGTTGATAAACAGCTGGTAACGATTCAGGCGTATTCAAAAGGCCGCTAGCAACAAGCAAATACCCGACCAGCAGATGAAGACAAAGGGCAACAAGAATACAAAAGTAAACATAGTCACCCTGGGGTGTTCCAAGAACCTGGTCGACTCCGAAGTACTGCTTACGCAACTTCGGGGCAATGGCATCGATGCGGTTCACGAGGCCGAAACCGACGACGCCAGCGTTGTAGTTATTAACACCTGCGGCTTTATCGACAATGCAAAGCAGGAGTCTATCGACACGATCCTCCGCTATGTCGATGCTAAAGAAGAGGGAATCGTCGATAAGGTTTATGTCACAGGTTGCCTCTCTCAGCGCTACAAAGATGATCTTGAAAAAGAGATTCCCGAAGTTGATGCCTGGTTCGGCACACGCGACCTCTCCCGGATGCTCAAAGTGTTCAAAGCGAACTACAAACATGAGCTCGTTGGTGAGCGTATTCTTACAAATCCAAGCCATTACGCTTATCTGAAAATCTCGGAGGGCTGCGACCGTCCCTGTTCATTTTGCGCTATCCCTTTGATGCGTGGAAAGCATATCTCAAAGCCCATTGAAGAACTGGTTAAGGAGGCAAAGAATCTTGCCAGGACTGGCGTGAAGGAATTGCTGCTGATCGCTCAGGATTCTACTTACTATGGGCTCGACTTATATAAGAAGAGAAATCTCTCTGACCTGATGCGTCACTTGTCGGACGTAGATGGTATCGAATGGATACGTCTTCACTATGCCTATCCTGCCGGCTTCCCTCTTGACGTGCTTGATGTCATGGCCGAGCGCAGCAACATCTGCAAATACATAGACATCCCGTTGCAACATGGTTCAACTGAAATGTTGAAACTTATGCGACGCGGGATCACACGTGAGAAAACTGAAGACCTGATTTCAACTATTCGCGACAAAGTTCCAGGCATTGCACTTCGCACTACGATGATCGTGGGTCATCCTGGCGAAACCGAAAAAGAGTTTGACGAGCTGGTGAAGTTTGTCGAGAAGTCGCGCTTTGATCGGCTCGGTGTATTCACCTATTCGCATGAGGATAACACGCATGCGTATTCAATGAAAGATGACGTCGCTGCAGAAACGAAGCAACAGCGCATGGACGATCTGATGGAGATCCAGCAGGACATTTCTCAGGAATTGAACCAGGCCAGAATCGGTAAGACCTATAAGGTACTTATCGACCGGAAAGAAGGTGGCGAATATATCGGTCGTACAGAATTTGATTCTCCCGAAGTAGACAACGAGGTGATCATTCAGGACAAGTCCAACTACTTGAGAATCGGTGACTTCCATCAGGTGCACATTACGGATGCCACCGAGTTTGACCTCACCGGCGAAGTGGTAGCCACGCCTCAGGTGTAATCACTCCAACCCTAACCTGGAAATTGTCGTTATTCGAAAAATGGTCCCCTGTATTGCCACCAACCACCCCTGTCAACATGCAGCTTGATAAGGTCTCGCTTGCTGATGCACGTGCTTTCAGCCCATTCTTCCTCGACTACATTTCCAACAAAGAGACGCTGCGGCCATACTTCAACCGCTTCCCTCAAATCGACAATTTTGCTGGTCAGATCAAAGATAAAGAGAACTCGTTTTCCGCTGATCATCGATCAGTACTCGTACAAACGCTGAAGTCTCAGTACGAAGGATTTAAAATATCGCCGGTTCTTGAGCAGCAGATCGATTCTCTGAGCGACTCAAAAACATTCACCGTAACAACCGGCCATCAGCTGAACATCTTCACGGGTCCGCTGTACTTCATCTTCAAAATCGTCACGGTTATCAACACCTGTAAACGACTGAAGGAACAATATCCCACGTACAATTTTGTTCCTGTATACTGGATGGCGTCTGAGGATCACGACTACGATGAAATCAAGTATTTCAAACTTCACGGGAAGAAGATCGTTTGGGAAACAACTCAAACCGGGGCTGTCGGACGCTTCAACACAACAGGTCTCGACAAGATCGCCAATGAGGTTGCAGATGGAAGTCCGATATTCCGCGAGGCATATACGAAACGCAAGAATCTCGCAGCGGCAACCCGCCACTATGTAAATGCCCTGTTTGGCGACAAAGGTTTGGTTGTTATCGATGCCGACGATCGTCGGTTTAAAAAGGAACTTACATCGGTTATTAAAGCCGATGTCCTTCAGCAGGTAAACAGACCTATCGTCGACAAAACCAACGCAGGACTACACGCACTCGACTACAAGACACAGATCTACTGTCGCGATATCAACTTCTTCTATCTGTATGAAGGAATAAGAAACCGTATCGAAGTAGCTGGCGACAGATTTCAGGTTGTCGATACCGACATTTCATTTTCGCAGCAGGAAATCGAGCAACTGATAGATCAGGAGCCTGAGCGATTTAGTCCAAACGTAATTCTGCGACCTCTATACCAGGAAATAATTCTACCGAACATTGCCTACGTTGGGGGTCCTGCTGAGGTGATCTACTGGCTACAACTTCAGGAAGTATTCAAGCATTTCAATGTTTTGTTTCCGATGCTGATGCCTCGAAACTTCGGCATGGTGATCGATCATGAAGTGCGGCGCAAATGGTCGAAGACTGGATTATCTCTTGAGGACCTGTTCCAGGATAAGAACTATCTTTTTAACGAATGGGTGCTTGCGCACTCCAGTCATGATCTCTCAGTTTCAAGGGAGCGAAATGAAATCGCGGAGCTCTTCGGTGCGCTTCGCTCCCGTGCCGAAAAGATAGATCCTACACTCAAAGCATTTGTCGATGCCTCTGCCAAGCGGTCGCTCACCAGTCTTGAAAAGCTGAACACAAGATGCTGAGAGCAGAAAAGAAATCGAAACAGACAAGCTACGGCAGATCGGTGAAGTAAAGGATATCCTGTTTCCAGGCGGAGGATTGCAGGAACGCACGGACAACTTTCTGAACTTCTATCTGCGGGACTCTTCGTTCATTGATTCGCTGCTCGAGCATTTCGATCCCTTCGATTATCGGTTCAATATCTTATCTTACACATCTGCCTGAACCAAGCCACATGACCAAAGAAGAAATACGAGAAACCTATCTCAAAAAAAGGCTCGCACTTTCTGAACAGTCATGTTCGATCATGAGTCATACTATCTCGGAAAAGTTCATCGACAACTTTGACCTTGACCGGCTCAATGTTCTGCATTCATTTATTCCCATAACAAAGAACAAAGAGCCTGATACATGGATAATTATTGACTGGATAAGGACAAAGTTTCCGGATGTCAGAATTTCACTTCCACGAGTAGTTGTCAAGACAAGGCAGCTGCAGAACTTCTATTTCGATGATCGTTTTCCGCTGAAGAAGAATAAGTGGGGGCTGGAAGAACCCACGCAGGGCGAGGCGACCAATATTCAGGATATCGATCTGGTCATTGTTCCGCTTGTCGCTTTTGACAAAAAAGGAAATCGCGTTGGCTATGGCAAAGGTTTCTACGATAAATTCCTGGCAGAATGCAGACCCGATTGCAAGCGTGTAGGGCTATCGTTTTTTGAAGCGATTGATAGCATTGACGATATCAATACACTTGATGTACCGCTCCATCACTGCATCACCCCGAAGGAGTTTTACACATTCAAAAATTAGTATCGGATCCGATGGGAATCTGATTATTGATTTTAGATCCTTATAAGGATCAATGTAGAGAACCTTTTTTCTTTGTTACAATCAGAAGGTTCCCTACAGGATCAAGTGCATTAAATTTCTGGTTCCTGCTGACTCAGGCAATGGAACGAACCTAGTCCCCAGATCACATCAACCGAATCAATGCCAATCACCTTCCGGTCTTTGAAGCATTCTTCAATAAGCTTTAATGCGAGGGGATCATTTTTCTTATCGCGGAAGGTTGGCACCACCACGTATTTATTGGCGATGTAGAAGTTTGCGTAAGATGCAGGCAGGCGCATGCCCTCATATGAGATCGGTTCGGGCATAGGTAACTCGACAATGTTCATCTGTTTACCACTGACCAGCCTCATGCGCTTTAGTTCACGCAGGTTGTCGCGAAGCGGAACATAGTTCGCATCCTGCCGATTGCTTTCTACGACCGTTACGACAGTATCTTCATTCGTGAACCTGACGAGATCATCAATGTGTCCATCCGTATCGTCACCTACGATGCCATCTCCCAGCCAAAGGACCTGTTCCATTCCATAAAATTGGAGCAGATATGCTTCGATCTGCTTTTGATTTAAGTGCGGGTTACGGTTGGCGTTGAGCAAACACGAAGTGGTTGTTAAAACAGTACCCTTACCGTTGAAGTCGACTGAGCCACCCTCCATTACAATCTGCGGATAAAACACCGGCAGATTAAGTTTCTCGGCGATCAGTGTTGGTATATTATCATCAAGGTCGAATGGCGGATATTTATTACCCCACGCATTGTATCCCCAGTCAACAATGACCTTCTTCTGATCAGCGTTTGGATTCAATAGAAAAGCAGGGCCGTGATCGCGGCACCAGGCGTCGTTGGTAGGATGAAAGTGAAACGTGACGTTGTTCAGGTCAGCACCGGCCTTTTCGAGGTGACGGAGAGCCTTCTCCTTCATCTTTTCGTCAACGACATTGATGTTGACCATTTCTCCCTCAGCGACAGCTTTGATGAACTGCGCGTAGATCGGATATATAGACTCGATTTTGCCGGGCCACGATTCGTGTTTGTGAGGCCAGCTCAGCCAGGTTGCCTTATGTTTCGCGAATTCAGCAGGGAATGAATAACCCAGTTCTTTGGGTGTTTGGGTGTCATCAATCCCACGCGTGTGAAATTGTATCTGTTGTTGCTTGATGTCCTGATTCATTTGTGTTGGATAGGCATTTGGGGCCTTTGGGCAAAAGTGCGCGTACCTTAAAAATTCCTTTGCAAAGCTAATCAAAAATAAGTGTCAGGTTGGGACATACCGGCAGTTGTTGCAGAGATAGTCATCACAATATTCAGAGACGTATGTCATTAAAAATTTGCGTGGTGATTCGCGATACCCGGACAACGAATTGTAAATTCGTGACTAGCAGTGACGGATCGAGACGCTGTTCATGCGGCAGCGCGAACCTCGCGCCGGCAAGTACGTATTCAGTTATGTAGAAACGTTATAATCAAGACCCCATGATTAAGAACTACCTGCTCATCACCTTTAGAAATCTTTTCAAGAACAAGCTTTACATCTTCATAAATGTGGTGGGAATGGCTATTGCCATCGCCTGCTGCATTATCGCATACTTCAATTTTGATCACAACGCAAGCTTTGATGAGAATCACAAAAGCGCTAAAACTATCTATCGCATCGGAGCTGTTCGCGAATTTCAAAATGAACTGACTGCGTATGGATATGCGCCCATTGGCCTGGGAAATGCCATCCGGCAAAATGTAAGGGACGTTGACGAAGTTGTTCGCTATTCTCCACCTGAGGGGTGCAACTTCCGCATCGGTGACAATCTTCTGCACGCGGATGTCAATTATGTTGATCCGGCATTCTTTAAGCTTTTCACATTTGACTTCCTCGACGGCAGGGGTGACATCAATGACCGAAGCAGCATTTGCATCAGCAGCGAACTGGCGACAAAATTCTTTGGCAATGAAAAGGCCGTTGGCAAGCACCTGGTGCAGATGCTGGACAGCGGAAAGACCAGAAATTATATCGTCTCAGGGGTATTCGTAAAACAGCCCAGCAATTCGAGTTTCAACAGCGAAGCTTACGCGCATTATGATCATCACTTCGACGGAGGAACAGATCCCAAATTCAATGAGAATGGATGGTACTATCGCGCAACACTGTTTGCGCAGATTAATGATCCCTCCAAGGTCTCTCTCGTCCAGGATCAGCTCAAGACATATGTAGAAAATAACAATAAGGTCCGGGAAGACTTTATTATCAAGTATTTTCTGGTTGAGCCATTTGGCGGCATGGGCGTGAGAGACAGCTACGACGACAAGCAGGGATGCTGGACACGCAATGGATCACCGCTCGCTGCTGTGCTCGGCGTAGGACTGATGGGAATACTCGTGCTGATGATTGCTTGCTTTAATCTGACAAACACCATCGTAGCTATATCATCGCGGAGACTAAAAGAGATTGGAATTCGAAAAGTGATGGGCAGTGCACGAAGACACCTTGTCTTCCAGTTCATCGGCGAAACTTTTGTTATTTGCTTCCTCGCATTGATCCTCGGATACATTCTATGCGAGTTGTGGTTGCTCCCTGCGTTTAACAAGTTATGGACCGACTTTGATCTGAGAACAGATTACTGGGGCAAGCCGAACTTTATCATCTTCCTCGTATTAACGCTGGTCGTCACGAGCATTCTTGCTGGTAGCTATCCTTCATTCTACATCAGCCGCTTCCAGCCGACTACAATTCTCAAAGGAACTCTCAAGTTTGGTGGAGCTAATCTGTTCATGAGGGCGCTTCTGTGCGTGCAGTTTGCTCTCTCACTCGCTGGAGTAGTTTGCAGCTTCGCCTTCGTAGACAACGCCGCTTACCAACGCGACTTTGATCTCGGATTTAACAGAGACGGCATCGTATATACTTATGTGAATGGCCGGTCTGAATATGAAACCTTCAGGAATGCACTTGTCGGTGACCAGGATATTATCGCTGTTGCCGGAACCCAATCACATTTGTTTTCATCGTGGATGAACGATCCAATTAAACACGAAGACAAGGAAATCGAAGTTAGCTTTTTCGATGTTGGATCCGACTATCTCCCAACAGTAGGCATTA
Source organism: Chryseolinea sp. (assembly GCA_049840655.1). Lineage (GTDB taxonomy): Bacteria > Bacteroidota > Bacteroidia > Cytophagales > Cyclobacteriaceae > Chryseolinea. The sequence goes on along the minus strand of JASGJX010000039.1, from coordinate 59,615 downwards.
CGCTTACACAAGGAAGAAATTTTGAGCCCGAATCGGAAACTGATCGCAAAGAGTCTGTCATTATTACGGAGGAACTTGCCAAACAGCTGGGATTAAATCAGCCGATCGGAGCTGAGATCGTATGGTCCGATACAGTGAAGTACTTTGTTGTTGGAGTTGTTAAGGACATTTACAACAAAGCGCTATGGAGAAAGTTTGATCCGATCCTATTTCGTTATGCGCCACGGGAAAATGTAACGCACATATTGGTGAAGGCACCTACTGATAAATTAGTGGCCGTGAACAAAGTGATGGAGGCCAAATGGAAAGAGTTGTTTCCGAATCGTCAGTATGAGGGTCGGTTTATGGACGAAGAAATGGTGGAAGCGGATTCTGTCAACAAAAATCTGGTGACGATGTTTGCATTTCTTGGTCTGGTTGCCATGTTTCTGTCGGCCACCGGACTATTCACGCTCGTGTCGCTGAACATCATCAAGAAGATGAAAGAAATCGGCGTGCGCAAGGTGTTGGGTGCATCTACGGGCAACATCACTGGTGTGGTGAACAAAGAATTCATCATCGTGCTGGGGATAGCCACTGTGCTGGGCTCCGCGCTTGGGTGGTTCCTGTCGCTTACCTTAATGCAGGGAATATGGAAGTACTACCAGGCGGTGAGCGTCACATCAGTAGTGATCTCAGCTGTGATTCTCCTGATGGCGTCCGTTATCTCAATCGGCTACAAAGTCTACATGACAACAAAACTTAACCCCGCGCGCGTACTACGCACGGAGTAATCATTATCAGGAGTCTTCGTCGATATAGCGCTTAGTTATTGGCTGGTAGGAATCTATACGTCTGTCGCGCATGAAAGGCCAATGTGTGCGATAGTTATCGGTTTGTTTCAGGTCTATCTCATGCACGTGCACTATTTCTTCTTCGTGAGGCGCCAGGTACAGTATTCTTCCGAACGGATTGCTGATGAATGAGCCACCCCAGAATTTCATCGCACCGTTCTGCTCGAAGCCTACACGATTAACACTTACCACGTGAACGCCATTTGCGACAGAGTGACTGCGCTGAATCGTTTGCCACGCGTTGTATTGCTCACTGTTGGTCGCCTCATCCTGTGATGTTGCCCAGCCAATAGCCGTGGGATAAAAGAGCACTTCGGCACCCATCAACGATGTGATGCGGGCGCCTTCCGGGTACCATTGATCCCAGCAAATCAACACACCAATAGTTGCAAACTTTGTTTTGAAGACTTTATAACCCAGATCGCCAGGCGTGAAATAGAACTTTTCATAGTAAGCTGGGTCATCGGGAATGTGCATCTTACGATACTTGCCGAGGTATTTGCCATCTGCATCCAGCACCGCCGTTGTGTTGTGGTAGAGTCCTTCAGCACGCTTTTCAAATAACGAAGCAATGATCACCACATTCAACTCCTTCGCCAACGCAGAAAGTGTGTCGGTAGATGGGCCGGGAATTGGCTCCGCCAGCTTGAAGTTGTCATAATCCTCCACATCACAAAAGTAGAGTGAAGTGAAAAGCTCCTGCAGACAAACGATCTGCGCGCCTTTGCTGGCGGCTTCACGAACCTTTCCAACAGCCTTCTGAAGATTTTCGGAAGGAACAGCTGTGCAGGACATCTGCACCAGGCCAACTTTTACTTTTTTACTCATTTCGGATCATCAAAGATTTTACTGCCGATAACCTGACCACCTCCCGACTTACGTCAAATGATTTGATCATCTCAATTCCCTGCAAAACTAACAAACTTGCAGAATGTTCATTTCTATCGACCATAGCAAACATCTGTCGGGCAGATAAGTTCCAAAAAACAAGAAAACCTTCCCGGGGATGCCAGGAAGGTCTTCTTCAACCTTAAAACTATATCTTCAGGCTATGCTTCTTCTTCTTCTGTGAGGTGAACGAAAGACTGGTCCTTTGCTTCAAGTCCTGAGCTTCCCATCAGCCAGGTGTCGACAGCGCGAGCTGCTTCACGACCTTCGGAAATTGCCCATACCACGAGCGACTGTCCTCTGCGAACGTCACCAGCAGCAAACACGCCTTCAACTGAACTCATATAATTCTCGGTACGGATGTTTCCGCGATCATCCAAATCCAGTTTGAGTTCGTCAACGAGTCCATGCTTTTCTGCACCCACAAAACCAATTGCAAGGAGAGCCAGTTCACAAGGAACAACACGCTCGGTTCCCGGGATTTCTTCAAATCCCATCTTGCCCTGAGCATTAACTCCCCATTTGATTTCGACGATCTTCAAACCAGTGAGGCGTCCTGAATTATCACCGAGAAATTCTTTAGTAAGAATTGCCCACTGACGTTCAACTCCTTCTTCGTGTGATGAAGAAGTCATCAGAACCATCGGCCACAGCGGCCAGGGGTTGTTATCGTACCTTGATACCGGAGGCTTCGCCAACAATTCGATCTGAGTTACCGACTTAGCTCCATGTCTGTTTGAAGTTCCTACGCAGTCGGAACCTGTGTCACCACCACCGATCACCAGAACGTTCTTCTCAGTAGCGAGTATTTCGCCAGAGAAGATCCGATCACCGGCAACACGTTTGTTTTGCTGAGGAAGGAATTCCATTGCGAAATGTATGCCCTTAAGCTGACGCCCCGGGATTGGTAGATCGCGTGGAGCAGAGGCTCCGCCACACATCACCACTGCATCGAACTCCTGCTTCAAATGCTGCGCGCTGATGTTAACACCAACGTGCGCATTGGTGCGGAACACAATGCCTTCCTGCTCCATCAGACGAGTGCGGCGATCGATAACATGCTTCTCGAGTTTGAAATCGGGAATACCGTATCTCAAAAGGCCACCGATCCGATCACTGCGTTCGAAAACTGTCACCCAGTGTCCTGCCTTATTCAACTGTGCGGCAGCCGCAAGACCAGCAGGTCCTGATCCAACAACAGCAACGCGTTTACCCGTTCTTGTTTTTGGAGGATTTGGTTTGATGTACCCTTTCTCGTAAGCCTGCTCAGCAATGGTCTTCTCGATATACTCGATGGTGATTGGCTGATTGTTAATACTCAACACGCAGCTTGCCTCGCATGGAGCGGGACAAATCCTGCCAGTGAATTCCGGAAAGTTGTTTGTGCTGCTGAGAATCTTTATCGCTTCTTCCCATTTGCCATGATATACAGCATCGTTGAAGTCAGGGATGTTATTTCCAAGCGGGCAACCGTTGTGACAGAAGGGCACACCACAGTCCATACAACGGGCGGCCTGCTGCTTTACTTTCTCTTTATCAAGAGGATTATAAACTTCCTTGTAATCCTTTATTCTTTCTTTTGGATCGCGAGACTTAGGCATCTCACGATTAAACTTCATAAATCCATCTACCTGTCCCATGCTGCTGTTAAGATTTAACTGTGGCCTTCAATTTTGTCGAAGATGACTTCGTTGCCTTTGCTTTGCTAAGCACGGCCTTGTAGTCCTTCGGCATCACTTTCACGAAGAGCTCTGATGCTTCTTCCCATTTTCCGAGGAGCCACTCGGCAGGATCACTGCCAGTGTATGCAAAGTGCTTCTCGATCATGGTCTTCAGCTCCGCCTTGTCTTCGTTTTCCAGCGTTTCGAGGTCCACCATGTCTTTATTGCAGAGTCTGTCGAGTGCGCGTTCAGGGTCAAACACGTAAGCAATTCCACCGCTCATACCGGCAGCAAAGTTGCGTCCTGTTTTTCCGAGAATGATCACGCGACCACCAGTCATGTATTCGCAGGCGTGGTCTCCAACGCCTTCAACAACAGCCGTCACACCAGAGTTACGAACGCAGAAACGCTCGCCGGCCTGACCACGGATGTAAGCCTCTCCATTGGTTGCCCCGTAGAATGCCACGTTACCGATGATGATGTTGTCTTCAGGTTTGAAGGTTGCTTCCTTATCGGGATATACGATGAGTTTACCACCTGACAAGCCTTTACCAAAATAGTCGTTCGCTTCGCCTTCGAGTTCGAAGGTCACGCCAGGCGCCGTGAAGGCAGCGAAGCTTTGACCAGCCGAACCTTTGAATTTGAATTGAATAGTATCTGTTGGCAAACCTTTGCCTTTGTATTTCTTGGAGATCTCGTTCGATAGCAGTGCGCCAACAGAACGATCGGTGTTTCTAATCGCGAAGCGTTCGCGTACAGGTTCCTGATCATCCAATGCAGCGCGGCCGGCTTCTACAAGTTTCCAGTCGAGTACTTTCTCCAGTTCGAAATCCTGATCGATCTGTTTGTAAACACCAACGTGTTCACGCGCAGGTTCGCTGAGGAGCAGAGGTGAAAGGTCAAGTTTCTTAATCTTCCAGTGGTCGATATCCTGGCGAACGCGAAGCATATCTGCGCGGCCAACCATTTCATTAACTGTACGGAAGCCGAGTTCGGCCATAACCTCGCGAAGGTTCTGTGCCAGGAACGTAAAGAAGTTCACGACGTGATCAGGATCGCCTGTAAAGAGCTTTCTCAATTCAGTATCCTGAGTAGCGATACCCACCGGGCATGTATTCAGGTGACACTTACGCATCATGATACAGCCTTCTACCACCAGGGCAGCCGTTGCAACGCCCCATTCTTCAGCACCCAGCATAGCTGCTATGGCGATGTCGCGACCAGTGCGGATTTGTCCGTCAGTTTGAAGGGTCACGCGGCTGCGCAGGTTATTCTTAACCAGCGTCTGATGAGCTTCAGCGAGACCAAGCTCCCATGGGAGACCTGCGTGACGCAAAGAGCTTATCGGTGATGCACCGGTACCTCCATCTGCGCCTGAGATAAGAATTGCATCTGCCTTTGCTTTTGCTACACCAGCTGCAACGGTACCTACACCCGCTTGTGATACAAGTTTCACGTTGATACGCGCAGCACGGTTTGCATTCTTAAGATCGTAGATCAACTGAGCCAGATCTTCAATTGAGTAGATGTCGTGGTGAGGTGGTGGCGAAATAAGACCCACACCCGGAGTACTATGACGAACGCGACCAATCCACTCGTCTACTTTGTGGCCAGGAAGCTGTCCGCCTTCTCCAGGCTTGGCACCCTGCGCCATCTTGATTTGAAGTTCATCGGCATTTGTGAGATAGTGGCTGGTTACACCAAAGCGTCCAGAGGCTACCTGTTTGATCGCCGAACGTTCCCAATCGCCATTCGGCTTGCGCTCGAAACGCGATTCGTCTTCTCCACCCTCACCACTATTGCTTTTTCCGCCAATGCGGTTCATAGCAATTGCCAGCGTCGAGTGAGCTTCATAAGAGATTGACCCAAAAGACATGGCACCAGTCGCGAAACGTTTGAATATGTCTTCAACCGGTTCGACCTCCTCCAGCGCGATGGGCTTTCTCTTTTTAAATTCAAAGAGCCCGCGGAAGGTCAGCTGATCGTTTGCCTGATCGTTGATCTTCTGCGCGTACTTCTTAAATACGTCATAGTTATTCGACTTTGTCGAATGCTGCAGCAGGTGAATCACCTCAGGGCTGAACATGTGCTTCTCGCCACGACGCTTCCATTGATAGATACCACCAACAGGAAGTTCCTTCGTGTCAAGATCATAAGCGAGATTGTGACGAACGAGTACTTCGCTGGCGATATCGTCGAATGACAACCCTTCAATACGGCTGATCGTTCCACGGAAACATTTCTCAACCACATCGCTGCCGATGCCTAATGCTTCAAATATCTGCGACGACTGATACGATTGCAGCGTGCTGATACCCATCTTCGACATCACCTTCAACAGACCACCACCAATTGCCTTTTGGTAGTTGGCAAATGTTTCTTCATCAGGAAGGGGCTTATAGAACATTCCTTCCTTATTCATGAAGTGAATGGTCTCCAGTGCGAGGTAAGGATTGATAGCGCTTGCACCGTAACCAATGATGGTGGCGAAGTGATGTACTTCCCACGCGTCGCCTGCTTCGACAACTAGTCCAGCCTGTGTGCGGATGCGCTTCTCAACAAGGTATTGATGAACAGCACCCACCGATAACAGAGAAGGAATTGGAGCAAACTCAGCGCTCGTCTTCTTATCAGAGAGAATTAGTATTTTCTTTCCTGCGCGAACAGCTTTCTCAGCTTCTGCGCAAATACGAGTCAAACTTTCTTCGAGGCGGCCGGGCTCGCCGTCGGCCTTGAACACACATTGCAATACTGCTGCTTCGAATCCCTGATCCTGAAGATGCTTGAACTTCTCGAGGTCTGAGTTCAGCAACACAGGCTGTGAGATATGAATCTGACGCGTGTGCTCGGGTGTCTCATCCAGTACGTTAAGGCTTGAGCCCACGCGCGTAAACAACGACATGACCAGGCGCTCGCGGATCGGATCGATCGGCGGGTTACTTACCTGAGCGAAGTGTTGCTTGAAATAGTTTGACAGGTGTCGGCTTTCTTTCGAAAGGATTGCCGGCGGCGTATCATCGCCCATAGAGCCAACGGCTTCATAGCCTTTCTCTGCCATGGGATGAATAAGCATCTTAATATCTTCGGAAGTGTACCCGTAAGCAGCCTGCCGCTTCACAAGCGTCTTCTCATCGAAGTTAAACTCCTGCCACTCCTGCTCGGGCTCAAGACGAAGCTTGAGACGATTTTGAATGATCCAGTTATAGTAGGATTTGCCTTCGTAAACTGCGCGTTTAACCTTATCGTCGTCCAGTACTTTGCCGATGGTAGTATCCACCATCAACATCTTACCTGGTGTGATGCGACCCTTTTCGATTACGTCTTTTGGATCGATGGGTAACGCGCCGGCTTCAGATGCTGCAATAACGCGACCTGACCTTGTGATGCAGTAGCGCAGCGGACGCAGGCCATTGCGATCAAGTGTAGCTCCTATGCGATATCCATCTGTGAACACCAGGGCGGCAGGACCATCCCACGGCTCCATCATCGAAGCGTGATATTTGTAGAACGCCTTGCGATGTGGATCCATCAGCTTGTTATCCTGCCATGCTTCAGGCACGAGCATCATCAACACATGCGGCAAAGAGCGGCCTGACAACACAAGCATCTCTACCAGTGCATCCAGGTTTGCTGAGTCGGAACCGTCGGGGCTCGTAATCGGAAGCAACATCTTCAGTTCTTCGTCGGTAAACAAAGTGGACTTGAACAATGCTTCCTTTGATTTCATCTTATTCACGTTACCGCGAATCGTGTTGATCTCACCATTGTGAGCGATGTAGCGGAAAGGTTGAGCGAGCTTCCAGTTAGGAAACGTATTGGTTGAGAATCGTGAGTGAACAAGCGCGAGGGCTGTCTTCAAACGCGAATCCTGAAGGTCATCGAAGTACGCACGCACTTGTTCCGTGCGAAGCTGTCCTTTATATATGATCGTTCTGGCCGAGAAGCTGGTGATATAGAACTCTTTGCTTGACCCGCGGCCATCGCGAATTACGGCATGTGATGTTGCGTTCCGGAGAACGAAAAGTTTACGTTCGAGGGCATCACCGGAGATGCTTTCATCCTTCGGTTTTACGAATACCTGCTCAATACAGGGCTCGACTTCCAATGCACCTGGTCCGGGTACACTGTGATCCACAGGAACTACACGATAGCCGAGCAGTTCAAACCCCAGATCTTTAATAAGCTTGCGCAGCACTTCACGGCTGGCATTCATGATCTTTTTGTCTCTCGGAAAAAAGACCATACCGACGCCATACTTCCCGGCGGCAGGAAGTTCAAAACCCAGGCGGGCACATTCTTCAACAAAAAATTCGTGTGGGATCTGGATCAGCACGCCGGCGCCGTCGCCGGTTTTTGGACTGCTTCCCCTACCTCCACGGTGCTCCATGTTCTCGAGCATGGACAACGCATCTCTCAGGTTTTGGTTTGATTTTGTTCCGTTGATGTTCGCAACAAAACCAATCCCGCATGCGTCGTGCTCCAGTTCAGGAGTGTACAAACCATGGGTGGTTTTTTCTTTCATCGTCTCTGGTTGTTTTAATCTTTACACTAATGCCACGCTCAGGGCAGAACGGGGTTTTGAATTTACCAAACAAACAGAAGGATATTGGGCAACTCTTCAGGTTTGGCGGAATTTTTTGAATCTTTTTACAATTTATTCAGTGAGTTTTAAAAATGCTAACGCGTCAACGATTGCAGCCTTTACTATTTTGAAGAGATGAATTTTTACTGAAATCGTTTGATTTTTCTGGCGCGTTTTATGCAATGTTGTTATCGCATAATTATATCACCGTTACTACTAGTTTAACTAGGATACTAAGAACTATTGGTGCACCTTTTCGGTTAAGATCGTAAGCACCACAGGAACGAGTGAAAGATTTTGCGGGGTGCGAAAATAAACAACACACACGCCATGGGAAGACCGGCAATATTACCGAAGAAGAAGAAAGATGGTTTTTATCTTGAATTGCGTAACAAAGGCGCAAAAACAGGGGTGATCATCATCAGAGACACCAGAGAAGCGATGATGCAGGCTGCTAAGCAGTACGAAATCACAAAGGATGTCATCATTCTCGGTGAGCACCGTAATGGTAAGAAGGTCGAAGAAGGTCGCCGCAAGGCAGTAGCCTAACATTCAAAGTCAACACTTCAGAGTTATTCGGGCCCGCTAACGCGGGCCACGCTGGGAATTAATCCCCCAATCTGTTTAGCCCGGAGGAGTAGGATACGGGCATTTCCACATCAAACAGCATGGCCAACGTTCGCTTCATGAAAAGCGCACGGCGCGGACCATTTCCTTTTTTCCTGGCGGACCAGGAAGCGTTTCAACTCTTAGATTCAGGCTTCGCAGGTCGCGTTTGAGCTGACCTTTCGCGCAGTATGTCACAAATACTCCATTTGTGGCCAGGGTGTTGCACACCCTTTCCAAAACAGAATACGTCCACAATTCAGGTTGCTTTGCGGGAGCGAAGGCATCAAAATATATAAGATCAACTGGCTGCGTAGCCGGATAATCTTCCAGTTTGCCCTCCAGTTTGAACAGGGTAAAGTGGTCATCGATAGCTACGCCAGTATTCCAGGGAGCTTCATGTAAAGCATTAAAAGATTTTTCATCGCGCGCGTAGTTTAACTGCGTCCAGACCTCCCGCTGCAACGGAAACGCTTCAATCGACGAATATGTAATATGCAGCTTCTCACTGCGCGCCACCGTGTGAGTCAGCCAGGCATTAAGGCCAGTACCAAAACCAACTTCGAAGATATTCAGTTGCTTACCCCGGACTGTCTCCAGCCAGTAGCGGAGCCCGTTGTTGATAAACACATGTTGTGATTCCTGAACGGCACCATGCTTTGAATGGTATGTTTCATCGAGATCGGCACGAAACAAGGTATGAGATCCGTCATCAGTGGTGATGAATTGTAAGCCGGTCATGGGCGCTGTATCAAGACCACTGCGTAGGCACAGATGCCTTCATCGCGACCAATATATCCAAGCTTTTCATTGGTAGTCGCTTTGATTGATACATCCTCCTCTTCTACTTTCATCAAGGCTGCCAGAACCTTCTTCATCGTTGGTACATGCGGATTTACCTTAGGTTTCTCAAGACAGATCGTACAGTCTGCATTGCCGATTCGCCAGCCTCGCGCGTGTAGCATCGACGTTACCTCTTCCAGGAAGTACTTGCTATCCATTCCCTTCCACCGGTCATCCGTATTTGAAAAATGGTAGCCAATGTCACGCAGGTTTGCCGCTCCAAGCAGAGCATCGCACAGGGCGTGAATGAGCACGTCTGCATCCGAGTGACCAACAGCTCCTTTGGGGGCATCGTCCAATCGAATACCACCAGAAAGAGTTCGCGTCCTTCCTCCAGCTGATGCACATCAAATCCCATTCCTACGCGTATCTTCATTTACTTAACTTTTACATTTTACATTCAGAGTTTTACATTTTGCGGTTAAACCCTGATGAATGTTGCTTTCCTCAGATGTAAAATGCACTCTATAAAAAGTCGCGCATTTTCCCTTTGATAGATTTGCCTTTCAATCGTTAACTGCAAAGTAACATCGGCCATGGTCAGTTTAACAGTTACTTCGAGAGTTTTGCATTTCAAGTCTTAACCGCAAAATGTAAAACTCTAAATACTCTAAATGTAAAATGTAAAACCGGGGTTGGACTCGAAGGTGGTTTGACTCTAGGCCTTATCAGCCTCGTAATACAGCGTGCTGGAGTTTTCATCCCGAAGAATGATCTGCGCGACCCGCTTGATATCCTCCGGCGTAACTGCATTGATAAGCTCACTCTCGCGATTCACGAGATGCGTATCGCCCGACAGTTTGGCGAAGGCCAGATTCATCGCACGATTCATCACCTCCACTTCGCCGAATTCAAGCGTCGACTCGGTTTGATTTTTGACTTTATCGAGCTCACTTAAATCAACGCCGTTGTTTACCAGCTCCGCTACGACCTTGTCAATTTCTTCTTCCGCCTGTTTCAATGATATGTTATCCTTCACGCGTCCGCTAATAACGAGCAACCCCGGATCTATTGTCCCCATCACAAACGACGATATAGAGGTGAATACCTCTTTTTCCTTCACCAGCTGTTGATACAATCTGCTTGATTGCCCCCTGCTGAGGATATCACTGATCAAATCGGCAGGATAGTAGTCCGCATCAAAACGACCCACCATGTGATAAGCTTTGTAGATTGCGCTGGCCGGCACTTTAGCAACGATCGTATCCGTGCGTTTTCCCGACTGCTTTGGTTCTACAGGTAGTTTCCGATGTTTCTCTCCGGCAGGTATTCCACCAAACCATTTTTCCGCGAGAGCTTTCACCTGTGCCACCGTAACGTGCCCCGCTACAACCAGAATTGCATTGTTAGGGACGTAGTGACGATAGAAGAAAGACTTCACGTCCTCCATCGTTGCATCCTCGATGTGTGAGATCTCTTTGCCGATGGTTGCCCATTGGTAGGGATGTACCTTATAGGCTAGTGGACGAAGGCGTAGCCAAACATCACCATAAGGTTGATTTAAATACCGTTGCTTAAACTCCTCAACAACGACCTTTCGTTGAACTTCCAGCACCTTAGGATCGAATGACAGACTCATCATCCGGTCACTCTCGAGCCAGAAACCCGTCTCGAGGTTTGACGCTGGTAGTGTCAGGTAGTAGTTGGTAATATCAGTATTGGTGAAGGCGTTGTTTTCTCCACCCACACGCTGCAGAGGTTCATCGTAGCTTGGTACATTTCGCGATCCGCCAAACATGAGGTGCTCAAAAAGGTGAGCAAATCCTGTCCGCTGCGGATTCTCATCCCTGCTTCCTACGTCGTACAGAATGTTCATTACGGCAATCTGCACCGAAGGGTCTTCATGAACGACTACCTGCAACCCGTTATCTAAAACAAACTCTTCAAAAGCGATCATGGGTCAAAAGTAGCAAACAAACTGAACTTGCCGACGGCATTGACCTCCTCAGCGGATTCATGTTTTAGTTTGTTAGTCTCTCGTTACATTTGCTCAACGCAAAAGTGCATGAAGTTCGACCGTAAAGATTACAGCGATCAGCAGTTGCTTGACCTGTATACTGCCCTGATCCGTCCACGGCTTATTGAAGAGAAGATGCTCATTCTGTTACGGCAGAACAAAATCAGCAAATGGTTTAGCGGTATTGGTCAGGAGGCAATTGCCGTTGGAATAACTGCCGCCCTGGAGCATGATGAATATATCCTTCCCATGCACAGGAATCTTGGCGTGTTTACTTCGCGCGACTTGCCTTTGGAACGGCTGTTTGCTCAGTGGCAAGGCACTTTGATGGGCTATACCAAGGGGCGTGACCGGTCTTTTCATTTCGGCACCAACGAACACCACATCGTTGGTATGATCTCTCACCTTGGACCTCAGAACGGCGTTGCTGACGGGATTGCACTTGCCTCTAAATTGAAAGGCGAGCAAAAGGTAACAGTCGTGTTTAACGGAGATGGTGGTACGAGTGAAGGCGACTTTCATGAAGCAGTGAACGTCGCTGCAGTCTGGGATCTCCCTGTAATATTTGTCGTCGAGAACAATGGCTATGGCTTGTCAACGCCGAGCTCGGAGCAATTCAGATGCAAGAATTTTGCTGATAAGGGCATTGGTTATGGCATTAAAGGCATCAGCATCGACGGCAATAACATACTGGAAGTGTTTGACACAGTCCGTGAGCTGGCAAACGAAGTTCGTGCTCATTCGCAGCCTGTGCTTCTCGAATGTATGACGTTCAGAATGCGTGGTCACGAAGAAGCCTCTGGAACCAAGTATGTACCGAAGAGCCTGATGGAAGAATGGGGCAAGAAAGATCCGGTTGATAACTACGAAAAATTCCTTCTGGCGTCAGGAGTTGCCGACAGCCAATACGTTGAAGAAATAAAGCGTGGTATTCGCAAAGAAATTGAGCAGGGATTGGCCATCGCATTTGCTGAGAGTCACCCTGCAGCAATAACCGAAGAGGAGTTGAATGATGTCTATGCACCGTATAGCCAATCCGTAATAAAGCCGACATCGACCAGCGAATCTGAGAAACGTTACATCGACGCGATAAGCGATGGACTCCGCCAAAGTATGGAACGTCATGGCAATCTTGTATTGATGGGTCAGGATATTGCTGAATATGGAGGAGTCTTTAAGATCACGGAAGGATTTGTAGAGAAGTTCGGAAAGGCACGCGTACGCAATACACCCATATGTGAGTCGGCGATTGTGGGTGCGGGTCTTGGACTTTCAATTAAGGGTATGAAGGCAATGGTTGAAATGCAGTTTGCCGACTTCGTTTCGGAAGGCTTCAACCAGATAATAAACAATCTGGCGAAGTCGCATTGGCGCTGGGGACAAACATCAGATGTAGTCGTTCGAATGCCCACCGGCGCTGGTACGGCTGGCAGGGCCATTTCACTCTCAGAGCAATGAGGCCTGGTTCTTTCACACCCCGGGATTGAAGATTGTATATCCCAGCAATCCATACGATGCGAAAGGACTCTTGTGCGCGTCATTCGATGATCCAAACCCGATCATGTATTTTGAGCATAAGCTTTTGTATCGCTCGATCAAGGCTTCGATTCCTGATGACTATTATACGGTTGAGATCGGTAAAGCCAATCTTATTCGGGAAGGAAATGACGTCACGATCATCACGTATGGAATGGGCGTGCATTGGGCCTCTGAAATTCTAGACCAGCTGCCTTCCATTTCCGCTGACCTTATTGATCTCAGAACCCTGCTTCCCTGGGATAAAGATGCCGTAGTCAGTTCGGTTGAAAAAACGAATCGTGTTATCATTCTTCATGAGGACACGCTAACGGGCGGGATAGGCGCGGAGATTGGGGCCTGGATCAGTGAACACTGCTTTAAGTCTCTGGATGCACCTGTGATCCGGATCGGCGGATTGGATACACCAATTCCGTTCGCGCCGACCCTGGAAGCCAATTTCTTACCTAAGGCCAGGTTCCGTCACGCGCTCGAAAAGCTTCTCGCTTTCTAACGTCTTAGCTGGACCTTCTCAGCTTGCTCTCTCAAGAAATCGATGTGTCATCGTCTATACAGGAAGCCAGCATTTTTTTAGATGTTCCCGATATATTCCGGAGATATCCCCGTGATATCCCGGAGATAAGCCGGTATAATAAGCACCGGAATATCTCTAAGATATCACAACCTAAATAGAGTTAAAATATCGGCTCGACTACCATTTTGTCTATGCCTTATGGACCGACTCAGAAACAAAGCGGGCCCCTCCGACCCGGTCTTCGAAGGATATCGGCCTTCCTCATGCAAACCTTCTGCACTTCGCGGGGTCGTCAAATCCAAAGTGTTCCGGGAGCCTGCGGTTTACACAGAGCTGAGAATTTTAGCCTGTCTTCTGAAAAGAAGTTCATTGGTCCCCTCGTTAGTACTCTTGTCGAACAGGGCCGGCCAGATCGTGAATTTTGGTTACCTTAGCCTGTTTTCTGACGCCATTTTTTGAACGAGCTCACTACAAATCGCTTTTCGCCACCGGCGCTGACCAGAAAATCAGGGATCGTAAGGCGCTTGATAGCGTTAACCATCCTGATGCTGGCCTTCGGTGGATCTTTGTATGCACAGAATACAAAAGGGGATGCTCCATCGGCTCCGCGAAGAGAGTCGAGGTTCAGGACGCCTGTCAAAAAGAAAAAATCATCGGCAAGAGTATCGAGTGCGCGACGTGTAAAGGCACCCCGACAGTCGGTAGCCTCAAGGGCCAGTACATCGCCACGTCGGGCATCGGGCAAAGAAAGGCCGGGAAAGCCGGTGCGTCCTATTGCCGCGCCAAGACCCCAGAGCAAGCAAAAGGCGTGGACCGGGGACATTGCCGGCTATCGCTTAAGACATAAAAACCGCTCTTCTGCCGGGGATGGAAAGACTAACATTTATCCACAATATGGACGTTATGCGAAGGGCTCTTCACCTCCACGACGGGAGTCAAGAGGCGTTTCGAACGCCAAAGCACTAGCTGACGTCAAACGCCTTCAGTCCAGACCAGGACCTTCGCCAGACAAGACTGCGCGTGTGGTACCACGTACGGCCTCCGGCTCGTATACAGCACGAAAAAGTATAAATGTCTACGCCAACTTTGCCCGTCCAAAGCGCAAGACGAAGCAATACAATGATACCGACCTTGCCGGTCGTCCTCTTCATAAAAAGAATTTTGAATCTCAGCGACCAACAGTTGAGGGGCACCGGCCATCAAGATTTTATCATGGCCGTCCGGGCGGCGACCGTGCTTATCAGGGTCAGACGGGAGGATTTCGTACCGCGACCCGTGCCACACCAAAAGCGTGGACCGGCGATGTTGCCGGCCGAAGTTTGAGGCATCGCGGTATTAGACCGACTGAGGGCAATCCAAACATAGCAGGCAGACCGAGGTCGGCCAGCAAAGGACATCCGGGCGACTTACCGCTCATGGGCCGCCGGCCTGGAATGGGCGCATGGGGTATCAACGGGTACAAAGGAAATATCCGCGGCGGCAAACCGCAGAAGGGTGGCGGCAGCGTTAGTGGCCGCCTCTGGAACAATGGTGGTATACCCATTGATGTCAGACCCCCAAGAACTGGTGCCGACGCAGCTCTCTTCCGAGGACGAATCAGGACTGGTAAGCCTGCCGTCGGTGGCGGAAGTGTAAGCGGCAAACTTTGGAACAACAACGAGCAACCGATCCAGGGCCGCATGCCGGCACAAGGACAGAGGGCTGCGCAGTTTCAGGGAAACATTAAGAGGGGAAGACCTGAGCGAGGCATGCCAAATGTTGCCGGCTCAATGCCAAGAAGCGGACTGTCATCACAAGCCAAAAAGGTTAGCGGATACCCCGGCAAGTGGAAGCGTTTTGAGGTTCAGCCTGGGTTTGGTTATCAGGGAGAATCACATGCAGGAGACATTCGCCTGAAGCGTTTCAGAAAGAATTATACGCAACATCCGGATGCCGCTGAGGAGTCGATTAAGAAACATCGTCCTTCAAACACGGATGCGGAAGGATTAACAGCAAAGACCAAACGACCGAACTACGAGCGAAATAAAAACTCAGCAGAGGGTGCGCTATTAAAAGTCGAGCCATCAGGGGCGGACAAGAAAGCTGGTGAATTACAGGTAAAAGTCAAACAGGGCGATTACGGGAAGAAACCCCATGCTGCTGAAGGTAGTATGCTCGGTATTCGACCTGGCCGAAATGCCCAGCGCGCTGAGGAGCTTACCGCGAAAGTCAAACAGCCCGAATACGGCAAGCGTCCTCATGCCGCCGAAGGCAGTATGCCTGGCATCAAGCCAAATCGAAATGCTGAGAGGGCAACAGAACTTACGGCCCGGGTGAAACAACCCGAGTATGGACGGAAGCCTCATGCGGCGGAAGGAAGTATGCCGGGCATAAAGCCGTCGAAGAACTCGGTAAAGGCGAGCGAATATGCTGGCGGCCTGAAACGCAATTGGGATTACATTCACAATCCGAGCAGCGCACAGGAAGCACTTCGGACGCGAGAGCCTGGAAAAGCCTATGCAAAGGTTTCCGCTTATCAGGGCAACATCAAAATGCAGAAATTTGCTCTGTTCGATAAGAACAAGAACCTGCATCCTGATACCAAGTTCATTAAGCCAAACAAGAACAATGTTGACTCAGAACGCGACATGATGACGAACTTTAAGCTATGGTGGGCGCGTTTATTTAAGAAAGAGGAAACCCAGCCTGAAAATGTCAAATACAAGGGTCGCAAACCGCGGTATGACAAAGGGGAACAGGGTTTGTGGTATGACTAACATGAAATGGAACGAACTAAGATCGCCTGATCAGTTGGATGTGATCCGCGAAGAATCGAATTCAAAACCCGTACTCATATTTAAACATAGCTCCCGCTGCTCCATTAGCCGACTTGCGTTGGATCGTCTGGAGCGAAAGTGGAGCCAGGAGGCTGATGGGATAAAGCCGTATTTTCTTGATTTGATCTCCTACCGGGATATCTCGAATCGGGTCGCGGACCAATTTGACGTTGAGCATGAATCTCCGCAGGTGTTGTTGATCCGCAACGGAAATGCCGTTTACGACCGCTCGCACTACGACATTGAATTCGGAGGGATCCTGGCGGCCGCCAATAATTAGTATTCTAATAACTTGTAATCTGTATTTGCGTTAGCTTATTTATATTCTAAATTTAGATTAGAATCTTCGTGCGGATGCAGCGTTTTGATAAGGGTTCCCTCCTAACTATTCTGGCATTATCGTTACTGGCTACGGTTGCTTCCGGGCAGACGCAAGACAGTTATGAATACAACTCAGAGTTCACCTGGGGTATTAACAAAAATACCTCCGGAGGCCTTATTGGGGGTTTCGTGTTTAAGAAAGCCCGGAAACTGAAGAACGATAAGCAGCTTGAGACCTTTGGTCTCGAGGTCATGAACGTTAAGCACCCACAGGAGGTAAGGCGTAACTCGATTCAGAGCGGAAACCTCTTCATCTACGGAAAGTCCAACTATTTGTACGCGCTGCGCTTCCAGTATGGGCGCGACTTTATCCTCTTCAAAAAAGCACCACAACAAGGAGCAGAAATTAAGGCAGTGTTTGCCATTGGCCCCACGCTTGGGATCGTTGCTCCTTATTATGTGGAGTATTTCCCTGAGGGCGGTGGAGGCTTTACTGTGAGGGGTCAGTGGACTCCCGATATCAATATTGATTTCATCAACGGAACGGGACGGCTATTCGAAGGACTTGGCAACTCGACAATTGCCCCCGGGGCGAATTTCAAGGCAGCGCTCAACTTTGAGCTTGGCACAATAAAAAGTCAGGTTACAGGATTCGAGGCCGGGTTTCTCATCGACGCTTACACAAAGCAGGTAGAGATGATGCCTACGACTAAGAATTATTCAGTGTTCCCTACACTGTTCATCACGCTCTTCTACGGAAGCCGAAAGTAATTCCAGTAAATCTTTCACTTTGAACCGCGATGAGACTCTCATTGCTATATGCTGTTGTTACCGAGGGAAATCGCGTCAAAATATGAAGGCGCTCGTCAGTCGCTACTAATGCGCTGTCACAGGAAGTATCAGGCCCAGCAGAAGGCCGGCGACGATGATCAACGGTGAGGGTATGCGTGTGAATGCAAGCAGACAAAATGTAACGATGGTAGTGGCGAAGTTCAGGAATGTATTTTCCAGAGGTTGAAACAGAATGATAGCAGACGCGGCCACCAGGCCCGCACTTGCAGCGGTTATGCCCTCCAGGGAAGCGCGAACAACACGGTATTTTTTTAAACTGCTCCAGAATCTAATTAAGAAGAATATCAGGAATGTGCCAGGCAGGAAAATTCCCAGTGCAGACATCACAGCTCCGAGTATAGAACCACCAACGCCATAATCCCGGGCGGACAACGCACCAATGTATGAGCTGAATGAAAAGCTTGGCCCTGGCAATGCCTGAGCGAAGGCGTAACCAGATAGAAACTCGTCGTGCGAAATGGGATGGTGATACGGTTTAGGACTATAACGCTGGCGCAGCTTGTCTTTAAATTGAGATGCCCGGTTTCCTTCGTGAGACTCCTGCTGAACATCAACAAACTCCGTGTAAAGCAACGGAGCCAATACCTGCCCGCCGCCAAAGACAAGACTACCATTTCGATAGAAGTTTTCGAACAGCTTTACAGGAAGTGCTTTTGTAATTCCGCCGAGTACGGCCGCGAAGATCAACACGCCTATCCACAGAAGAAAGTTCGACCAGGAGATCACCAGCTTCTTTCGTTGTTCATCTTTTGGCTGTCGCTTATACTTGAAAGCCGTTACCATACCCGACACCAGAAGGATTACCGGAAATACAAAAGGAGACTGAATGGTGTATGACGTTATCGCTGCCATCATCATCAATGCGATACCTGTCTTCGACGAGATTGTCTTCAGGCATATCGCATAGGCGCCGTAACTAACAAACCCAACGGCTACCGGCTGAATGAATCGGGTAAACTCGATCGATAAGTGCTTCGTTTGAAGACTGGACATCAGGATCGCAGCTGCAGTCATTGCTGCCACAGCAGGGAGTATCCAGACCAGCAGGGTAAGGTATGCAAGGTTGGGTCCTCCTATCTTAAAGCCAACTGCTGTTAATGTTTGTGTTGAAGCCGGTCCGGGCAGGATCTGACAGAGCGAGTTGAGTTCCATCAATTCCTCCTCCGTAATGTATTTCCTTCGCTCAACAAGTACCTTTTGAAAATGAGCAAGGTGCGCCTGCGGCCCGCCAAACGTGGTTAGCGCCAGTGTAAAGACATCCCTGAGGAAGATATAGTATCGGATGCGCGTGACAACCATTAACGGCAGTGGCTCATAATGCCGTTCATTTCTTCAAACCGATTTCGCGAAGGCGCTGATCCAGGAACTCGCCAGCTGTGATATCAGTCCAGTGTTTTGGATTCGACTGATCGACGCAAGAATCCAATGCTGCCAGACTCATTTCTGAGCGGGGATGCATAAAGAATGGAATGCTGTATCGCGGCACATTCATTACTTCACGTGGTGGATTAACCACACGATGAATGGTTGACTTGAGCTTTTTGTTTGTCAGTCGTTCGAGCATATCCCCAACGTTGACGACAAGTTGATCGGGGAGTGCTGTGATGGGAATCCATTTTCCATCTCTGCGCAGGACTTGTAAACCATCGGCGCTGGCACCCATAAGCAGCGTGATCAGGTTAATGTCGCCATGCTCGGCTGCGCGCACAGCATCTTCCGGAACCGCCGACGGGTCGGCTATTGGAAAATAATGGATCGGTCTGAGAATGCTGTTGCCGTGTCTGATCTTGTCATCGAAGTATTTCTCGGGAAGTCCAAGATAAAGGGCGATAGCACGCAACATATAGGTGCCCGTCTTTTCGAGGGCGCGATAAACATCAACAGAAGCATCTTTCAATTCAGGCACCTGCTTTGGCCATATATTTCTGGGATATCCTTCCTTGATCAATTCTGCCGGCGCGAGCTCCTGCCCGACGTGATAAAATTCCTTTAAGTCTCCTGTGTTACGTCCTTTGGCGTGCTCTTTTCCCTTGCCCGTATATCCGCGCTGTCCGGCTAATCCGGCTCCTTCATCCTCTTTCTTAACATCATCCGGAAGGGCAAAGTATTTTTTGATTGCCGTATACAGTTTGTCCTGCATTTCGTTGGTGAGGAAATGACTCCTGATAGCAACGAATCCAATGTTGTTATAAGCAGTGCCCAACGCAGTCACGAACTTCTTCTTTCGCTCTGGATCATCACCATAAAAATCGGCCAGATCGAGCGATGGTATCTCATCATACAATATTTCCTTCATAGGCAGGCGGCACGTTTAATTGGCTCAGCAAGCTAAAAATTTTTGGGTAATTTTGTTGAGAGACAAAACCATCTCGCCTATGAAAACATCAAGGAGAAATTTCATTGAATCATCGTTGAAGTCCGCAGTACTGGCAACGATTGGAACTCCACTTGTAATCAAGTCTGCATCCGCATATACTTCCGACGGGACGCACGCGTCGGCTCTCCAATTCTCACAGATTAAGTTACCCTACGCTTATAATGCGCTTGAGCCCAACATCGATGCAACGACTATGGAGATACATTACTCCAAGCATCATGCTGCATATGTAAAGAATGTGAACGAAGCAATCGCAGCCGAGAACATATCTTATAGCTCTGAAAAAGACTTCTTTGCAAATGCTTCAAAGCTGTCGCCTAAAGCTAAAAACAACGGAGGCGGCGTTTGGAATCATAACTTCTTCTGGGAAGTGATGGGACCGTCTGTGGGTGGTGCTCCATCAGGTAAGGTTGCAGATGCCATCAATGGTTCTTTCTCATCCTTTGACAAATTCAAGGAACAATTTACAGCTGCCGCTATGGGTCGCTTCGGTTCCGGATGGGCATGGCTTGTAAGCGATGGTGGTAAACTGAAGATCGGATCGACTCCGAACCAGGACAATCCTCTTATGGACAATGCCGATATAAAGGGTACGCCACTGCTGGCGATTGATGTCTGGGAGCACGCGTACTATTTGAAATACCAGAACAAAAGAAATGAATACGTTGCTAACTGGTGGAATGTGGTGAACTGGAATCAGGTGGGGAAAAGGCTAGGATAGAATTAAGAATTAAGAGTTAAGAATTAAGAATTGGCCTATCACGACCTTCGGTCGTGTCATTGACAGTCATAGGGCTGGTCGCTAATTCATAATTCTTAACTCTTAATTCTTAATTAGCTCAGTACTTCGCGTAGAACAAGCAGTGATCGCATCTCCCCAAGGTTTTCAATATGATCGCCGTAGAACTTAATTATCAAATCCAAAAGTTCACGTCGCTTGTCGTTTGAAATCGACAACTCAGCATCGTAGTCCGCGTCGAGCATGGCTTCCAGCAATTGTTCCGTGGGTTCATCAACTACCCGCACACCCAGGACTTCATTTGTATTGAATGCTCCAAATCCCAGCAACCGGCTCAGCTTAATCATGAACAGGAGATGAAAATTCTCAGCACGTTGTTCAATAGTATCAAGTGCAATAAACGAGGTCACCAGGAACGAACATAATTCAGCTGCGTGGCTTTCCTCTTTCACTGTCTTGTTCACCAGCTCATTGAGAAAAATCGCAATGGCAGACTTTCTTACGTCGCTCGTGATCGTTTGATACGGGTGCAGGCAACGGATCTCCTTAATACGATTAATGTTGGCGTTTGGCCGGTGATACACAACCAACTCCAGCAGGGTCAGCGGTTGATACAAAGCAATCTTATTTCGCGCCGACGCGCTACGCACGCCGTTGACGATATAGCTCTGCAGCCCAAACAACTCCGTGAAGATGCTGACGATGATGGATGTTTCTCCATATCGCGTAAACCTAAACACAACTCCACGAGTCTTGTGCACCATTGGATTACCTGATTACTACCGGGCCTGCCGACTTTTCTATTGCGAATCCTAAGGTTTGATCCTCCCAGGAGCTGTACAACCACGCTCCTCTCTTCATTCCAATACCTCTTCCGATTGTCTCCATCAACTGCGATTGCAGCACCGGTATCTTAGCAAAGTGCATATCGTCCTTCAACCGTAAGCTTGATTGCATAGTCAGGCGAGTGAAGCTGAGAGCTTCTTAAACACGCTCATTTCCGAGATCTCATTCCGTCAATGAAGGCCTTGCGGCTTCGTGCCTCATATTCTTTTTTTTCTCCCAGCATGACTTGTGACTTATCATCAACGAGGCGGAACGAGAAAGAGGCAAGTTCACCCGTTTGAGCGCATATCGCATGAAGTTTAGTGACGTATTCCGCCACGGCCAGTAGGTTGGGCATGGGGCCGAAAGGTTTGCCTTCGAAATCCATATCGAGACCGGCCACGATGACGCGCTTACCGCTGTTGGCTAGTGTATTGCAAACATCAACGATTGCCTCGTCAAAGAATTGAGCTTCGTCGATACCAACCACATCACAGTCGCCGGTAAGCAAGAGAATGTCGTTGGCAAAATTCACGGGTGTCGAGCGGATACTCGTCTCGTTGTGTGAAACGATCTGTTCGTGGTGATAACGAACATCTTTGCCGGGCTTAAATATCTCTACCTTTTGCTTCCCAATCAGGGCGCGATTCAGTCTTCGAATGAGTTCTTCAGTTTTTCCAGAGAACATGCACCCGCATATGACTTCGATCCATCCTGTCTTGCGATTCTTGCCTCCGAGGTGCGGTTCAATAAACATGGCGCTAAATTTAAGACCTTACGGGGACATCGCAACGGGTAGCCCCAATTCAGAAAACGCCGGCCAAAAGGTCGGAGTTCCGGAGTTCCGAATTCGGCATTTAAATCAGTTAAAGCCCCAAACAATCCGCTGTTTACGGGGCTCCGGCGTCGCTTTTTTTTGGATATCCATTAACTTTATACCCATCTTACTTTTAATTCGGAACTGCACATGGACGAGAAGATAAGTCTGGACGCCATCACCAAATATGCTGATGCCTATGCAGACAAAGTGCTCGATCGGTTTTTTTCATCCCGCGATAAAATCACTGGCAACGAGATCAAGGAGCTGTGTAACATTCAGCAAGTGAATCTTTTCGTCATCCGTGAATTGTTCAAGTCGTGGAAGGAAGACACGAAAAAGATGCAGAGTCCATACTTCGACTATGAGAAGGGCGAAGTAAAGGAAGCTTTGGACAACCTGATGAAGCTCCTTTCTCAGAACATTTCCATCAGCCGAACAAACTTTGCCCCATTGCTGAAAAAGGCCGTGGGCCAGGTTCTCCTCGCTGTATTCGATCCACTGGACTATTATTCCATGGTTCTCACAGGGAAGGAAAACAAGCTAGACGTTTCGCGCTTCCGGGAAGAGATCAAATACCTGAAGGTGAACAAAGCTCCGCTTGAGAAAATGCTGGCGAAGCTTGATGAGGCAGGAGTTACAGAAATTCCCGCCAGTGAAGCGCTGAGCATTCTGGACTCGATCCTTGAAGAGGTGAGCTTTACTCCCGAAGACGTTGACCCCTATATAGAAAAGTTCTCCAGCGTCGTTCCGCTGGATGCCAATAAGCTGTATGTCCCTAAGGGTGAAGAACCCCCTCCCCCGCCGCCGGCACCAAAGCCGGCTCCCCAGGAGAGAAGAGCCGAGGCACAGCCCCTCCGAGCGAAATCTGAGCCGTTACCGACCAGACAGAAGCCGCCGGTGCGACTAACTGTTAACGAGATGCTGAGCCGCCAGCAGGTGCGCCCAACGCTCGCCGAGAATTTTCAGCGCATTATGAAAATCCGGGACAGCCTTACGATCAACCAGAAGTTTATGTTCACGAAAGTGCTTTTTCACGGCGACTTCGAATTGTTCAGCCAGGCAATTGACCACCTTGACAAATTAGAGAACAAGAAAGCTGCTCTTCGTTATATAGAAGACGAGCATGCAAGCGGGTGGGACCACGACAGCAATGAATTCCACGAGTTTATGGAACTCGTCGAGAAGCGATTCATCCTGTAGTTAAGAATTAAGAATTAGCCACCGGCTAAACGCTGCCAGCATCCACGACATCAGGTCGTGATAGCTAATTCTTAATTCTTAACTCTTAATTCTTAATTCCCTAGATTCTCTGCAGCACATACATTCTGTGCGCATCAAGCTTCAGAAGAATAAACAGAAGGATTGTGAAGGCCCAAAGTCCTGAGCCACCATAGCTGAAGAATGGCAGTGGAATACCGATTACGGGGAACAGGCCTATCGTCATTCCTATGTTGACCGCGAAGTGGAATAGAAAGATAACGGCAACCGAGTAGCCATACACACGTGCAAACCTGTTCTTTTGTCGCTCCGCAAGGAAGATAACGCGCAGCATAAGACCAATGAATAAAGCGATCGTCAGCAAACTTCCAAGCCAACCATGTTCTTCACCAATTGTACAGAAGATGAAGTCAGTGCTTTGTTCAGGCACGAAGTTGAATTTTGTTTGAGTTCCCTGCAGGAAACCTTTACCCAGGAATCCACCGCTACCAATAGCAATTTTTGACTGTGTTACGTTCCAACCGAAACCCAGTGGGTCAGCATCCGGATTGATAAGTGCTTTCACACGAGCCTGCTGGTGAGGGCGCAGCACATCGGTAATAACATAATCCACGCTTTTTATGACGAGGCATATGGCGAGGGCTCCTGCAACCAGGTATGCAATGCGCTTTGGTTTCTTTTTGCCAAGTATGATAGCTGACACCAGTATCACACCGATGCCGATGAACAAATACACTTCGTTAACAAGCAGCGTAAGTACAAAGATGATAGCAGCCACGAGTCCGGCAATGATCAACAAGGGTGACATTCCTTCGCGGAAGAATACTACCGTGAAGATGGTAAACACGAGTGCAGTACCCGTGTCCTTTTGGGCAAGGATCAATAACATGGGTATGCCAATCATAACAAAGAGTATGATCTGGTTTTTCCGTTGATCCATGCGGAACCCTATTGAACCCATGAACTTAGCGACCGCAAGAGCTGTAGCAAACTTGGCAAACTCAGAAGGCTGTACGCCGAAAGATCCAATACCCAACCATGCTCTGTTACCGCCTACTTCTTTACCGATTATTGGCACGAGCAGCAACAGGAACATGATCACACCATAGATAATGTAAGCAAACGTTTCATAGAAGCGCATGTCTACAATGAGAATGGCCATGATGATAACAAAGGCACCCGCGATGAAGATGAGCTGTCTGCCTGAGTTGATCGTAAGGTTAAAGATCGAAAGATCACTTTCCGGATCGTAGGTAACGGCGTAAATGTTTAGCCAGCCCATGAATACGATAGCGATGTATATCGCGACCGTTACCCAGTCCATTTTGGTTGAAAGAATGTCGTCTCTGTTAGCCATTGCAATTTTACCCCGAAACAGTCCTACAAAAATTTACCCTTCAACACATACTCTTCCACCTGAGGCCGCTCCGTAGCACCGAGCAGATATTTTTCAACCATTAGGCTGGCGATGGCGGCAGCCGCACGAGCACCCTGACCTGAGTACTCAACATACACTGACACTGCAATCTTAGGATTGTCTTTAGGAGCGAAGGCGATAAACACAGAGTGATCAGGTCTGGGTTCATTCTGAACGGTTCCTGTCTTTCCACAGAGTACGATATCCTTAAGCTTGGCTCTGAATTGGCCCGTACCTTCCGTCACCACACGCTCCATGGCATCCGCCGCTATACGGAAGTAAGCCGAGTCAATAGTGGTATAATGCTTCTCGAGATATTGAGGAAGTGGTTTACCTGAGTCACCAACTGACTTTACCAAGTGTGGTACGTAATAGAACCCTTTGTTGGCGATAGTGGCTGCGAAGTTGGCCATCTGAAGTGGAACTACCAGATTTTCACCTTCACCGATGGCGATAGAATAGATATTTGAGAATTTCCACGGACGTCCGCGATAAGCGCGATCATAGTAACCAACACTCGGCACCAGGCCACCCTTTTCATTCGGAAGATCGACGCCTAAGGGTTTACCCAAACCAAAACTTCTAATGTGTTTAGTCCATTCCTCAAGACCGACCCGAGCATCAGTGAAAGGATCATTTGAAGTACCTTTAGCGACCATCCGCTTTAGCACATTGTAGAAATAAGGATTGCAGGAGTTGGTGATTGCTCCCCGGAGGTCTTCGTTACTGTGTGGACCGTGACAATTCATTGGATGTCCCCGGTCGCATTTAAATCTTGTTTCAGGTGTGATGACCCCTTCCTGAAGAGCTGTCATCGCCTGCGCGATCTTAAAGATTGAACCCGGACGATATGCTGCCATCAATGGCCTGTTGAACAGGGGCTTGTTGGTATCGCTGTTGATCAGCACGTAGTTCTTGCTATAGTTTCTGCCGGTAAGCAGAGTTGGATCATAGGAAGGTCCGGAAACCATGGCAAGGATTTCACCGCTCGACGGTTCGATAGCGATAATACTTCCGGACTTGCCCTTTAAGAGGTACTCGCCGTAAGTCTGAAGATCGAGATCGAGTGTGCTGGTGATGTCCTGTCCTGCAACTGACAGTGTGTCGATGGCCCCATTGCGGAATGATCCTTTTTCAACGCCGTCCACATTGCGCAGTTTGAAACGGACACCGCGCTGACCTCGGAGATATTGCTCGTAATAAGCTTCGATACCGCTTTGACCGATATAGTCGCCCTGCTTGTAGAAGCCACTTTCGTCTTTGTCAAGCTGGCGTTTCGAAACCTCGCTCACGTATCCAATAGCGTTGGCAGCTGCCTGTGCTCTATAGGCGCGGGTTGTTCGGGCCTGAATGTAGAATCCCTGGAACAGATCGATGTTGTCCTGGATCTTGGCAAAGTCGCGGGTTGATAACTGCGTGAGGAATGTTGTCAGTTTTACCGGCGAGTACTCACGCTTAGCTTTCAGTTCTTTGAACTTCTGACGAAGCTGTTCAGGCGTGAGGTCGAACACTGAACAAAACTTAGCTGAGTCGAGGTTCTTAACCTCCTTGTGAATGATCTGAAGATCGAACTCCGGCGTGTTATAAACAATGAGTTTACCGTTGCGGTCCTTGATAAGACCGCGAACAGGATAATCCACCTCGCGCAGGATGGCGTTGCTATAGGCCAGCTTGTCGTAGCGGTCGTCCAATACCTGAATGACGAATAGTTTGATCAGGAATATCAATCCGACCAAAACGCAGGCAATCTGAATAATCTCTTTTCTTCCCTCGTTCATATCACATACGCTGCCTGGGGCAGATTAAAAAATTAATACACGTAGGGCCCGGGGGGTTATCGGGACCGTCGTCCTGGAAACAAAGACTGGGCAATTAAAATTACAACTAATGTGAATAAAGTGCTCGTTATTATTTTCCAAAGGGTGAACCAAAACATTGAAAAGCCGCCAACTTCGGCAAAGAACAGTGCAGCGTGATGAATGAACACCAGCGGCGTTGCATATACCGTGAACCATTGCAATCCGTTAAGCGCAATAGAAGGCGAGTCATTAGTATTGTATCCGCCTTGAGGTGTAAGGTTGTTCAGCCAGTAGTTTCTGATGTACATGATCATCACGCAGGCGAAAGCATGCAGTCCGACGCTATCGTAGAACATGTCAACCGCGAGGCCCATGACAAAACCGATACCCATTAAGGTGAGCGGGTTTGTTTCGACAGGCAGGAGTATCAGGTAAGCAACGTACAGGAAACAGAAGGCAGTATGGAACAGTACTACGTTCTGCAGAATCAGCACCTGATAGAGCAGGTAGATAAAGAAGGATATGACCGATAATATGATATTCCTGCTCATCGCTCCAGTTTTTGAATGACCTGCTCCAGCGAATCCTGCTCAGCGTGATGATTGTTTTTCACCACCGTTACCCAGGCGAGCTTCCGGAAGTCCTGACTAAGTCTCACCTTGATATCATAGAAAAGCGCGTCCTTATTAAGATCAACGGATGAGATCACGCCGATCATGACGCCCTTGGGAAACACAGCATTGAAACCTGAGGTTACAACTGTATCACCGACGCTCGGATGCACATGCGGAGGAATGTAATTGAACTCGACTACATCCGGATCTTTGCCATCCCATTGAACCGTTCCAAAGTTCTCCGTGCGTTTCAACACTGCTGAGACCATAACATCGACGTGCAATATTGAAGTAACGACTCCGTAGTGATTAGAAACCAGTTTCACTTTACCAACAACGCCCAGTGGGCTGATTACTGCCATGCCGGCTTCAATACCATCTTCACTTCCTTTATTTATGGTAATGAAGTTCTTCACCATGTCGACGTGGTTATTCACCACTTTGGCACTCGTGAACTCGTATTGATTAACCGACGATGAGTCGCGATAGATGCTATCGTTCGGAAGCACAAACGTCATGGGTTGCTGACTCAACTTGCGTTTCAGCAAAGCGTTTTCCTCCGAAAGAGTACGGTTTACTTCCGTCAGCATGAAGTAGTCTCGTATACTCTGAGAGAACGAGTTCATAGCTGCAACAAGACCATTCGACGAATTAAAGAACTTTGATCCCTGGTACGCATTGTTCTGTACAATGAGCCACGCACAGATAAGTTCCAAAAAAAGAAATGTAAAAAAAGCCCTGTTCTGGTATACAAAAAGAATGAGCCGCTCCATTCAACCTATGTCATCAACACCGCCCGGAACTGATTAATGTTCTTCAAGGTCTGACCTGTACCTCTAACAACTGCGCGCAGAGGATCGTCGGCCACGTGTATGGGAAGTTTAGTTTTAAGGGCAAGTCGCTTGTCGAGACCACGGAGAAGAGCGCCGCCACCCGTGAGGTAGATTCCACGTTCATAGATATCAGCAGATAATTCAGGAGGCGATGTTTCGAGTGCCTTCAGAACTGCTTCTTCAAGTTTCGATACCGACTTGTCGAGGGCAAATGCTACTTCAGAATAAGATATCTTAATAGTCTTGGGAATACCAGTCATCAGATCGCGACCGCGGATTTCGTAGTCGCCGGGACCTTCGTCCAGTTCAGTGAGTGCTGAGCCCACTTCAATCTTCACGCGCTCAGCTGAACGTTCTCCGATCAGAAGATTGTGCTGTCTGCGCATATAGTCGAGAATGTCACGGTTGAAAGTATCACCCGCGACGCGTATTGATTGGTCACAGACGATACCTGACAAAGCGATTACCGCGATGTCTGTCGTACCACCTCCGATGTCGACGATCATGTTTCCGATTGGCTGATCAATATCGATACCTGTGCCTATGGCTGCGGCAATAGGTTCGTAGATCATGTAGACTTCTTTCGCGCCAGCGTGCTCAGCTGAATCGCGAACGGCACGCTTTTCAACTTCAGTGATTCCGGAAGGAATGCATATTACCATCCTGTATGATGGTGGAAACAGGCGCTTTCCAGTGTCAATCATTTTAATAAGTCCCCGGATCATCATCTCGGCTGCCTGGAAATCGGCAATCACACCTTCCTTCAGCGGGCGAATGGTCTTAATGTGATCATGGGTCTTCTCGTGCATTTGCATGGCTTCGCGACCAATTGCCAAAACCTTGCTGTTAACCTTGTCCAGTGCTATGATGGAGGGCTCATCAACTACGATCTTGTCCTTGTAAATGATGAGGGTGTTTGCCGTACCCAGGTCGATTGCTATATCGCTGGTGAAAAAATCAAAAAATGCCATGTACTCTTGTTGATTACCGAGGTTTAAAAAATGTTGCTTGCGTGAAAATGAGACTTGGTCGCAAAATTGGATTCAATTTAGAAAAAAATTAACTGCCCCTTAAAAAATGTACGTTTTTTGACGGCTAAGTAAAATTTTGGAGACACGAGTTGCGTTTAGTGTCGCCGCGATTTCAATTGACAATTGATAAATGACAATCGACAATTTTTTAAGACGCTGTTCGGGGACAAAATCACTTCAAATAACCTAACCAATGATCAAACCGTCAAGTGATGTTTTGCTCCTTTTCGACGAACTAACTTTACTCGCGTAAATATTTTTATTCAACCCTCACTTCAGTTTGTCAATAAAGCGAAGCGAATAAATCAAAAAGGGCCGAAAGGCCCTCCTTAATTATCGATTGTCAACAGACATTTAGTACTCAGTGCTTAAAGTGCCTGAACCCGGTGAACACCATACTCATCCCGTTAGCATCGCAGAAATCAATTGAGTCCTGATCTTTAACTGAACCTCCAGGTTGAATTACCGCTTTGATCCCTTGCTTTGAGGCGATTTCTACACAGTCAGGAAACGGAAAGAAAGCATCTGATGCCATAACGCTACCCTGAAGCGAGAATCCAAAGGCCTTTGCCTTTTCGATTGCCTGCTTTAAAGCGTCAACACGGGACGTCTGACCAACGCCACTGGCGAGGAGTTGCCCATCGACAGCGAGTATGATTGTATTCGACTTAGTATGCTTACAGATTTTGCTTGCGAACAGAAGCGCTTCCACCTGGTCGGCAGTCGGAGCCAAGCGTGTCATTACCTTCAGATCGGTTTTAGAGTCCGTCTTTAAATCCAGGTCCTGTTCAATCACGCCGTTGAGGATGCTCTTAATCTGTTTCTTTTCGCTGAGTGTCTGCTTCTGACGAAGGATCATACGATTCTTTTTTGACCGCAGCAACGCTAACGCATCATCGTCATATGCGGGTGCGATCAGGATCTCAAAAAACAGCTTATTGATCTCCTCTGCGGCAGCAAGATCAACGGTCTGGTTGGTGGCCAGTACTCCTCCAAATGCCGAAATCGTGTCTGCCTGAAACGCTTTAAGATAAGCGTCCTTTAGTGTGGAGCTTGTTGCCACGCCGCACGCGTTCGTGTGCTTGATAATAACAAAGGCTTTCTCCCCTTCAAACTCTGCTACCAGATTAACCGCAGCATCGACGTCTACAAGATTGTTGTACGACAATTCCTTGCCATTCAATTGTTCGAACAAAGCGTCGAGGTCACCAAAGAATGTACCCTTCTGGTGAGGGTTTTCGCCGTAACGAAGTGGTCTGCCCTGTTGCACACTCTTCTTCAATCGTGGCATTTGCTGCTCACCATTGAAGTAATTAAAGATCGCGCTGTCGTAATGTGAAGTAACGTCAAAGGCCGCGGCCGCGAATCGCTTCCGGTCTGCGAGGTCAGTCGCGCAAGACTTTGACTGTAAAAGCTGAAGAACCTCGCTATACTGTGACCTGGAAGATACAATCAGTACGTCATTGAAGTTCTTGGCAGCTCCGCGGATCAGCGAAATGCCGCCAATGTCGATCTTTTCAATAATGTCATCTTCGGATCCGCCCTTAGCAACAGTTTCTTCGAACGGATACAAGTCGACGATTACAAGGTCCAATGGTCCGATCTTAAACTCGGAAGCTTGAGCCAGGTCCGACTTATCATCACGCCGATAAAGAATACCTCCAAAAACGGCCGGATGGAGGGTTTTAACTCTGCCTCCGAAAATTGATGGGTAGCCTGTGAGCTTCTCTACAGGAGTTACTGAATAACCCAACTTTTCGATGAAATCCTGTGTGCCTCCCGTAGACACAAACTCAACGCCGCTCTTCGCAAGCGTGTGAATGATGGGTTCGAGGTTGTCTTTATAATATACAGAGATGAGCGCTCGGGAAATCTTTCGGTGAGACATTGTTTGATTTATGGGATTATGCGCCGGTGAGGCGGAATGGGAAATTCAATTATACTTTTTACAGGCCGAAGTCTGACTCTTCGTAATGTTCGTATTCCACTGTAAACTCATCAGCATCCAGGTAAGCCGGGAATCTGTCACGGAAGGCTTGAAGTGAATTTGCACTCAGTTCCAACGTGTGCACCACTTCCGTTCCCTCGTTAGTAAAGATGGTTTCGCCACGCGGACTGATCACGGCTGAGTGACCGTTGTACTCAATGCCATTCCCATCTTGCCCAACACGGTTCACGCCAATTACATAGGAGAGATTTTCGATAGCGCGCGCTCTCAGGAGTGTATCCCAGGCTTCAACTCTGGCAGTTGGCCAATTGGCAACGTACACAGCAACATCGTAGGAAGGCCGTTTAGCGATCGCATCCCAGCGATTGCGGCTCCACACGGGGAAGCGAAGGTCGTAACAAATCAACGGGCAAATTCGCCATCCTTTCCAGGTGGAGATCAGCAAACTTTCACCTGGCGCATAGGTTTTATGCTCGTTTGCCATTCTGAAGAGATGCCTCTTATCGTAGGTTCTGAAGTTCCCGTTCGGCTCCATCCAAAGAAGCCTGTTGTAATAACGATCGTGAACTGAAACAATGTAGCTGCCAAGGATAAGAGCGCCCGTTTGCTCGGACATGTGCTTCATCCATTTGAAGGTGCGCATGTTCATGAACTCGGCGTTCTTCGAAGCTGCCATCGTGAAGCCTGTTGTGAACATTTCAGGTAACACGATCACGTCTGTGGAGCCATTAAGCTGCCAAATCTTTTCTTCAAACGACGCCAGATTTGCCTCCGCATCTTCCCAATGAAGCTCCGACTGGATCACACTAAATTTCAAGTCCTGCATAGGGCTACCTTCAGCCCGCAAATAAAGGCATTGCCCATCAATTTCTCTAACTAAAAATTGAGCATTTGAAAGTGTCAGATCGCTCTGAGGATCCGACCTGCTTTTGCAAGCGTTTCCTCCTTCTTGGCAAAGCAAAAACGGAGGATCTTCTGATCGGTGCAGTCCTTATAGAAGACCGAAATGGGAATGGAGGCAACCTTGAATTCCTTCGTGAGGCGTTCGGCCATGGCTACATCAGGTTCATGCGAAATAGCCCTATAGGAAACCAGCTGAAAGTATGAACCCCGGCTTTGGATAGGCTCAAAGCTCGAGCCTTTGATTTCATTGAGAAAAAAGTCCCGCTTCTGCTGATAGAACTTTCCCAACTGCGTGTAGTGAGCCGCGTCACGCAGATAATCGGCCATGGCCAGCTGGATTGGCGTGTTTACGCTAAAGACTACAAACTGATGGGCACGCCTTATTTCGGTAGTCAGAGCAGCAGGTGCAACTACATATCCCATCTTCCATCCTGTGGCGTGAAACGTCTTACCAAACGAAAAAACGGCAAAACTCCGGCTTGCGAGAGCCGGGAATCGCAGAACACTTTGGTGAACAGCATCATCGAAAATCAGACGTTCGTAAACTTCGTCACTGAGCACCAGCAGGTCGTGTTGCTCTGCGATTTGTTCAAGCTCACGCAGATCGGACTCCGAAAGTATTGAACCGCTGGGATTGTGAGGCGTGTTGATGATCACCATCGTCGTTGCCTTTGTTATCCGGGCCCGCACTTCTGTCCAGTCGATGCCAAATGCGGGGTTCATGTTGATGTGGACGGGTATGCCCCCATTCAATCGAACCGAAGGATCGTAAGAATCGTACGAAGGATCGAACATGATGACCTCATCACCTCGTTTAACGAACGCGGAGATAACCGAGAAGATTGACTCAGTTGCCCCGGAAGTGATCGTTATCTCTGTGTCGGGATCCACAATGCGTCCAAATGAAGTTCGCACTACCTCGGCAATAACATTTCTAAGCACCGGCGCGCCTGGCATCGGTGCGTACTGATTATAACCCTCGTTCATGTATTGGTGCACCAGCTTGATGATGGCGTCGTCAATCATGAAATCGGGAAAGCCCTGGGATAAGTTGATGGCGTCGTGATCGAGTGCCATCCTGGACATCACAGTGAATATGGAAGTGCCAACGTCGGGAATTTTTGATTCAATCCTCATGCCGGTAGACGCAGGCGTTGATTGATTATTTTTTTAGAGGAGCGATGATGCGGTACTCGGTATCGACTTTACCTTTTGAAATGTCGGAGAGCTTTCCCTTCAACAGTCGCCTTTTCAAAGGAGTGAGGTAGTCGACAAACATCTTGCCCTCGAGATGATCATATTCATGTTGAATGATCCGGGCCTTCATGCCATCAAATTCTTCTTCATGAACATTCCAGGTTTCATCATAGTAGCGAATGCGCAGGTTTTCGTTACGCTCCACTTTCTCACGGATATTTGGAATGCTGAGGCAGCCTTCTTCGTACTCCCAGACCTCTCCGGTTTCATCTAACATCACGGGATTGATGAAAGCCTTTCTGAAATCTGCCATTGCAGGCTCATCTTCGATGATCGTACCGTCAACGATGAATATGCGTATTGACTTGCCAATCTGAGGAGCTGCCAGGCCAATACCGCTTGCGTTGTGCATGGTTTCATACATGTCTTCGATCAGCTGGGTAAGATCGGTTCCAATAGGAATATCTGCTGCTCGCTGACGCAACACGGGGTCGCCGTACATGACAATCGGATAAATCATCGCCACAAATGTAATCTTATTAAATCATCCCCAAAAGACTAAATTCCTTTGCCTGGAGGCATGGCCGACATGAACGATTGCAGAATTATGACAGCACTTACTTTATCTACATTGCCCTTATCACGACGATCTTTCCTGCTTGCTCCACTTTCCAACAATGAGTGTTTTGCCAGACTTGAGGTAAACCTTTCGTCGACGAGGTGGATTGGTTTCGAGGGGAAAGCAATCTTTAACTTCTCAACAAATGCCCTTACCATCGGCGCGGTCTGAGAGTCTTCATTCTTTAACGTCTTCGGCATACCGACGACAAATTCGTCCACGGTTTCCTTTGTTGCATACGCATTCAAATAAGTCATCAGATCGGCAGTTGCCACTGTTTCGAGTGCCGTTGCAATAATTCGCAATGGATCAGTGACTGCCAGTCCTGTTCGCTTTACGCCGTAGTCTACAGCCAAAATTCTTCCCATGCCTGCAAGTTACAAAAGGATCACCGTCCTCCGACGTTATAGTAAAGCTGGACCAGTCCAGATGGATACGTAATCGAGTTTGTTAGTTTGAGTGCTTTTCGTTCTTTCAATACCGGATACAATTGTGTGCCTCCTCCCAATAGCAAAGGATGCACGGACAACATCAGTTCATGAACGAGCTTCTGTTCAAAAAGACTGTGAAAGAGTTTTGCTCCGCCCCAAAGCCAGATGTCTTTTCCGGGTTCATGGATCATCTTCCGAACGTATGCGCCGATGTCGTTACGGACAACCGTAACGTTCTTAAAGTTGTGCGCATCAAGTGATGCTGACGCTACGATAAGTTTGTATTCCGGATAGGGCTCTCCAAATCCTATGAGTGCTTTGAACGATGTCGAGCCCATAAGTATGGTGTCGATTCTTTCGTGAAAGGCTGACATTCCATAGTCGTTGTCGGTAAGACACCAATCGTACTCTCCTCGCGGGCCTTCAATGTAGCCGTCCAGCGTTACAGCCAGATTTAGAATTACCTTTCTCATAACAATTGCAGTGGTGATGGATTAACGGGTAACGCGAGCGAAAGTTCGCGAAGTAAATATCAATTTTTTTAAATCAGATGATGTGTTTTCCTAACTAGATCAACACCCAATAATGTGCCTGCTAGTTCTGTTTGATCTTCTCAGCGAAGGCAACTTTGATCTTTGTTTCGAGAGCCATCGCCTTGGGAAAAAGTATCTCGTTTTCGATGCGGGCGTGCGTAATAAGACTTGATTCTAATGCTTTAAGTTCGTTATACAATACCTTAACGTGTAACGGTGCCGTTAGCTCTAACCGATAATCTCGAGTTATGTTTCGAATCCCCTCCATTTCATCATCGTGAGCTTCGTGTTCCATGGCAAACTTATGCACGGAATTTTTCTCGAGGAGGTAGTAGAGTTTTGTTGTTACATACCCAAGTTTCACAGCGCGTTCCATCTCCTGAATAAAAGAAAACAGCGTGTCTTCTTCCTCATAGATGTGTTCAATAAAATCCTCCACAAAGAGTGGAAAAACAATTTTCAGGTCGCGCTCAACTGCATTGTAATCCGGATGATTTGCCTTAAAGCTTTCTACGAGCCGCGCGATGTACGGCAGTTTGTGTTTGATGAACAAGAAGTGAGAGTGCTTGAGATACTCCAGGATTAAATCAATTGGGTACGATACAAGAGGCAGATCTGCCTCCCGCAGGTACGACGGCGATTCCATTTCCCGGATAACCTGCTCTACTTTCAGACCGCGCTGCTGACACGCTTGTTCGAGCGTGAGTGTTGAGTGTTCATAAAACTTGATCCCGAAATAATACAGCACGTATGCGTGGACATAGTTCTGGTCCACCAATTCTGCGATGCGCGTATCCTTCAAGGTCGTTTTGCTCATAAAACAGTACTGTAAATATAAACGAATTTCCAGGCCGGCGGGGATTTTCTGGGGCCGATTCCTGCGATTCTCGGCGCCGATCGTCCCATCATCCGGCATAAGAGTTGCACAAAAGACTGGCGTCGGTTGAGCCTGGGGCTTGATTAGCCGCTGAAAACATACTCCCGACGGGCTGCGTTATTGACTTTGGCGGCCAACATTTACTTTTGTAGTTCGTTAGTGACCAAAAACAGCTTTTAATGAGCGAACCGAATAATTCAAAATATCAGATTAGACTCCCTTTGGTATTGTGCCTGGGTCTCGCGGCGGGTGTTTTCGTAGGAGCAAGTCTGAGTGTCAAGAAGGGAACGTCGGACGTTAACCGCGACGTACAGAAATTCCGGGAAGTATTGACGCATATCCAGGACGAGTACGTTGACACCGTAAACACAACCGCTCTTGTAGACGATGCGATTCAGCATATGCTGAACAAGCTGGATCCGCATTCGGCATATATTCCAGCGGCCGACAGAATTGCGGCCAATGAAGATCTTCGGGGTAACTTTGATGGCATAGGAGTAGAGTTCAACATATTCCAGGACACTATTGTTGTGGTGAGCGCACTGAGCGGAGGGCCTTCCGAAGCCCTTGGAATTCAGTCGGGGGATAAGATCCTCAAGGTTGACGGGAAGATGCTTGCGGGAATAGGCGTTACAAACACTGACGTCATGAAGGCTCTGAAGGGTCCGAAGGGAACTGAAGTAAATGTAACAATCCTGCGCCGCAACAAAGAAATTGATTACAAGATCGTCCGTGACAAGATACCTCAGTATTCAGTAGATGTGGCCTATATGGTCGACAGCGAAATCGGCTATATAAAGGTGAACAGGTTCGCAGCTACTACTTTCGAGGAGTTCCACAACTCTTTGAAAAAGCTGAAGGATCAGGGGATGAAGAAACTCGTTTTGGATCTACAGGGGAATCCAGGAGGGTATATGAATATGGCTATCGACATTGCTGATGACTTTTTGTCAGCCGGCAAGAAGATTGTTTTCACAAACGGCAAAGAGAAGAAATACAACTCAGACGCGTCTTCTACCGCGCGTGGAGAATTTGAGAAGGGTGACCTGATCGTATTGATGAATGAGGGGAGCGCATCTGCTTCGGAGATATTAGCTGGCTCTTTACAGGATAACGATCGCGCACTGATCGTCGGACGCCGCAGCTTCGGGAAAGGACTTGTTCAATCTCCTTTTCCGTTGACCGATGGCTCTGAGCTCAGGCTGACTATTTCGCGATACTACACGCCTTCTGGTCGCTCTATTCAAAAGCCATACACTGATGGTGATGAATACTCACGAGACATTGTGAGTCGCTACGATCATGGCGAGTTCTTCCATGCCGATAGCATTCACTTCAATGATTCTCTTAAGTATGCTACAGCAAGTGGTCGTTCAGTTTACGGCGGCGGAGGAATTATGCCCGACTATTTTGTTCCGCTCGACACAACACTCAACAGCCATTATCTGAATGAATTGTACACATCAACGTCCATTCAGGAATATACCTTCGGCTACGCCGAAACTCACAAGGAAGAATTAATGAAGCTAGGTATTGATCACTTCTTCAAGTCATTCAAAGTGACAGATCAGATGTTGTCGGAACTTGTGCGGGTCGGTGAGCGAAACAAGGTTCGGGCGGACCGACGCGAACTGGCGAAGAAGAAAAGTTTATTCCAGGTACATGTGAAGGCTCAGATAGCAAGAAAGCTTTGGGGCAACGACGGTTTCTTCCCAGTCATCAATGAAACGAATGAGGTGTTCCTAAACGCTCTTAAGCTCTTTGACAGAGTACAGGAACTCAATCGCCGGGCAATGTAAGTTTGTTCGGAAGATGCCCGGGTGTGCGGGTAGCAGCATCGGTGCGCATAGTTCCGTTTGGCATTGCCATTCTTTGCACTACCATCGATTTGGAATCTGACTCTACTTCGAATGGTTTTCCAAGAGGGGGCACAATTTGATTTTTCTTTCGACGATTCTTCAGCTTTAGGAATGGCAGCTCCAGATATTGATACGACAATGCGGCGAAGCCTATCGAAAGGGCGAACCGGAAGAACGTCACGACGACCAGATTATTAATATCATGAGGCCGACGGAACGTTTCGAGCGCATAGAAGATAGGCATGTGATACAGATAGATGCCATATGATCTCACCCCAAGCCACTTGATCCACCGATGTGCCAGTATTGGATGCGTCGGATTACGCAGCGTGATAAGCACAATACACGCGCAGATTATGTTTGTGAAAATGAATCCTCCGCCGAGCCAAAGTTTGTCGGTAAATCTTACAAAAATTCCGGTGCTTACGAAAATCAGCGTCAATACTATCAGGAAGAGATTGTCATAACGGGAAGGCTGGAGGTTGGCGTAATTAAATCTTGGCCGATAGAGAACAAAGAACAATAATGCTCCAATGAGCATGCAATCAATACGACAAAGTGTGAATCCGTAGGGGTCAATTCTAAACCTGCCCCAGTGCCAATTATTTTCATTGATAAAGGCAAAGACCCTGAATACTTCCAGTAAGACAATATTCACGCAAAGAAATATTATCCGACCTCTGTCACTTAACTTAAATAGAAGCAAGATGGAAAGCAGCGGCCAGATGATGTAGAAGTGTTCTTCAACTGAAAGAGACCACAGATGAGGAAGGTTTCCGAGTTGATAATCATATAGAAGATTCGAAAAATAGAAGAGTGAAGCAAGATTCGTAATTGTTCTGTCACTTTGGGGAGGCAACGGAGTGAACGACCAAAGAGCATTTGCCAGTATGAGGCATACGAAAAGACCTGGTAACAGTCGCAACGCGCGACCGGAATAGAATGTTTTAAATGAAATCGATCCGGTATTCTTGTACTCATAGAATAACAAGTACGTGATGAGGAACCCGCTCATGATAGAGAACAGGTCTACTCTTGGTATCCCACCAGCAAAATACCCATAGCTTCCGTGGAACAACATCAGCATGACTATAGCAATGCCGCGAAGCCCGTCAAAGCTCTCAATATACTTGAGCTTCATATCAGGAATATGAATGTCGTGAAGTAAATGATTTAAGTACGCTGAAGACTAGTGGGATCGCCTTCAGTATCACAAGTTCCTGAAGGCTTAGTGGGATCGCCTTCGATTTGTAACCGACTGACTCTATTATTTATTCGTCGCCGGCGACATGTAAGCAGACTGTGGGGTAGTCTGGTTATTTAACGTCAAATTAAATAAATCTAGCTGTTATAACTACTAAAAATCCAGCTTTCTATCGTTTTAGGAAAGTGCTGATATTCAAGGTCATGTACTTTTGCTGCAATCTGTTCAGGACCATCCTGCTCGTTAATCTGGCATGTTGCCTGAAAAACGACTTTCCCTTCATCGTACCTGGAATCCACGAGGTGTATGGTGATACCTGTTTCCCGGTCACCTGATGCTTTTACTGCTTCATGAACTTTCATTCCGTACATACCTTTTCCGCCATGTTTAGGCAGCAATGCAGGGTGAATATTAAGGATGTGGTCAGGATACTTCTCAATAAGGTAAGCTGGTATGAGCCAAAGGAATCCAGCCAAAACGATGTGCGTGATGTGAGAATCTTCCAGCCAATTCAATACCTCAGTTGACTCCCGGTAAGTTTTTCTATCGAATGATTTGAAAGATATGCCATGATTTTCGGCTCGCTTCAGCGCATAAGCATCTGGATTATTGCTTAAGAGCAACGATACCTGAATGCTGGGATGATCCTTGAAATATTGAATTATTTCTTCTGCGTTGCTTCCGTTACCGGAGGCAAAAATAGCGATGCGTGCTTTTTTCATGGGACTAACCGGGGACAAAGAAAGCAAAGAAAACGTCGGTTAAACAAATGCCATACTGGCGATGCCCATTAGCATGATCACTTTGCATAAAGTACTGAGGTGCATGAAGTCCAGCTTGGTGTCAGCGCGGATAAGTCTCCAGATCAAAATCAACAGTGGCACAAAAAGGAAGATCAATTGATATCGGAAAGGCAGAGCACGGTATTGATAGTTCAACAGCACTACTGTCACTGAAAATGCGACCACGATAATATATAACACAACCTTCGTCTTACGTATACCCCAGACGATAGGCAAGGTTTTGCAACCAAATGTATTGTCTCCTTTGAGATCCTCAATGTCCTTGATAATCTCCCTGATCAATGTCATGAACATGGCGAAGACAGCAAAAACAACAATCAACGCGTTGCCGGTGCGATACAGTATTTCGACGCTATACACGGCAGCACCCGTGAGCAGGGCAACCGTCAGATTTCCTATGAAAGGAAGACGCTTAAGGCTATTTGAATAAAGCCAGAGCAAGAATACCGAAGCGACATTTAAAGCGGTTATCCGCCATGAGAGATAGACACCCAGGGCAATTCCGGCCGCTGATAGAATCACGTGGAATAGAATAGCAAAACGTCGTGTGATGCTCTTGCCAATTACTACACGATCGGGCTTATTAATGTAGTCTATTTTGACATCATAATAATCGTTGATGATATATCCGGCGGCGGCTATGGCAACCGTAGAAAGAGACAAAAGAAAAAGGTTTGGATCGAATACAGTTTGTTTGTCAATCAGAAAGGCAGCTGTAAAGTATTGGGCAAACGATATCATGACGAGGTTGCCGAAGCGGGTGAGCTTCAGCATTGACTCAATAAATCCCCCGGAACGAAACAGCAGGTCCGCCATGACAAAAGTGATCACGTAAAAATAGCGAACAAGGTTCCGAAAATGAAGAGACCGCCAGAATCTGACGGCCTCCCAAAAGCACAACTATATACTACTACTTTGACTACTCGTGTACCACGACTTCAATCGTACGACGGAAAGTGGTGATGGTTATCGTGTTGTCGCATTCGCCATCGCCGTAATCAACTATTCTCTTGCGGGCTACATAGCCACCGAGCTTAGTCATTTCAACCACGCCGCTTACCCGGGCGAAGTTTCCGTCAGCCGCACATGCCCAGTTAGCGATGATGGGAGTAGTGATTTCGTTTGTGAAGGAGCGGCCGGTAGTTGATTTACCTGTGACCGACCCGGTGATCCGATACACGTTGTTTGAAGGATCATTATCGGCATATCCAGAAATCAGTTCGCGCGTTCTGGTTCCATTAAACACTACATATTCACCATTTGGGAATGTTATTTTCAGGTCGATCAGCTTCTTTGTGGACTGTAGGTTTCCGGCGTCGTTAACCTCGATATCGCGCAATTCGATTGTGCCTGTTATCCCCTTGTTGTTTACGAAATAGTTCTCGAAAGTGATGATACGATTGCTAAGGGAGTCGCCAACTATACCACTATACGCAATTGAAATTTTACCACTTCTCTCGCGGCCGTAGGGGCCCACACATCCGTCGCCAAAGTCGATTGTAATTATTTTAAGTTCAGTATCCTTGGTTACAGTAGCACAGGTGGCGTACGTTCTTCCTCCGGAAGCAGACATTTGCATTTCAACCTGGCCGACTACTTCCAGCGCATCATCGCTCACGTCCTCGCTTATAGACGCTGACTCAAGTGTTTGCTCTTCTTCTTCATCAGTGCCCTGTGAAAATTGTTCGTCGCGCTCACAAGCCACTATCGCGAATGCCACGACGCACATCGTCATAATTGATTTCAGGATTTTGATTTTCATGGTTAATAGGTTTTAATACTGTCAGATCAGTGAAGGCCTGCGCTGGCCAGGAGCAGGTCAATCTCTCGTTTCGTTTTTTGAAAGACAGTACTTAGAAGCGGGTTAGATTGAAAGGTTTAACTGACCTTCGAATCTTTTTTTACAAGAAGCGAGGTGATGATCAGTGAAACCGCTCCAACTACCACAAGAACAGCGGTTTGCCAGCCGTGAAAAATGAAAGTAAAAGCTACTGCGTCGGCTTTTGGGATGTTATAAAGGAAGAAAAGGCCCTGGGGTACCAGTACATGATACGATCCCGCGCCACCGGGCAATGGCACGGCCATCGCAATTGCTCCAATTGCAAACAGGCTCAGCACGGCGTGAAAACCCAATTCGGCCGTGGATGGGAATGCCCTGATGACGGCATAGCTCATTAAGAAATACAAGGTCCAGATGAGTAAAGAATAGAAGATAAAAGGCCACTTGTTTTTAAGTCGGAAAACGGAGGTGAGTCCACCCTTAAATCCGGTCCATGTCTTATTGATAAAATTCTTAAATCTCTGGCTTCGCTTAAAAAATACGTATAGAAAGATGCAGATCAATGCCAGGACAGCTACGATGATC
This sequence comes from Chryseolinea sp., assembly GCA_049840655.1. Lineage (GTDB taxonomy): Bacteria > Bacteroidota > Bacteroidia > Cytophagales > Cyclobacteriaceae > Chryseolinea. The sequence continues at coordinate 17,794 of JASGJX010000039.1, read as the reverse complement.
AGGATTGTAGTCAGCCGTGATTCTCCGCTTCCTGCGCCTATCGGTAACGTTGCAACAAACGCGAAGAGTTTTTCAGACTCCAAGATGAAGGAGAGCGCAATAAGCATTAAAAGGCAAATCAGGTCGACAACGCGTTCAACAACCACCGTTCCGAATGAAATCTCTACCGGCGTCTTGTCTAACTTATAGAGATTATAACAACGTGATACCTCTCCTCCCCTTGGTATTGCGAGATTAACAAGATAGCCAACCATGACGGAAAGAAAACTGTCCCTGGCGCCTGGACGATAACCAACGGGTTCAAGCAATATTCTCCAACGGATCGCACGCAGCCAATGACTGAATATCATGATTGCTGCCATCGTTACTAACCATCCCTTGTGAGCCTGTTTCCATGCAGCTACCAGGTAATCCCATTTGTTACCGTTTCCTTCCACATGGATTCCGCTTAGCGAAAACCATATCAGAAGGCCGGTAGCCAAAAGTATAAGCGAGTATTGAATGATGTTGCGTATCCCAGACACGAAGTTTCGTGATGTTCCGGGGACTAAGGTAACTTATTATCCTCAGTGGGAAATATGATCGTTGGCTTGAATTCCTTTGCCTTCTTAAACTTCATAGAGGCATAAGATATCACGATAACAATATCACCAACCTGAGCTTTGCGCGCAGCCGGACCGTTGAGGCATACCATGCCGGAGCCTCGTTCACCTTTAATTACGTATGTTTCCAAACGCTCGCCGTTATTCACATTGACAACGGCAACTTTCTCGCCTTCAATCATGTTAGCGGCGTCCATCAGATCTTCATCGATGGTAATGCTGCCCACGTAGTGAAGCTCAGCCTGCGTGATGCGGGCGCGGTGAATTTTAGACTTCAGTACTTCTATTCTCACTTCTTTAATAGAGGGAATGAACCCTTGTTTGTTCGGGAGGCTATTAATCAAAAGTCAATCCAAATAAATATTATCGATGAGCCTCACATCACCGGCAAAGGCAGCGACAAAAATAATGGCCTCCGCGCTCTTATCAACGCGGTTGATCGGTGTGAGGTTCACTGGATCGGCTACCTCCACGTACTCTAGCCTGAGTTCAGTTTGAGACTCAATGGCTTCTTTTACTGCCTTTTTTGCAGTGTCGGCCCCCTGTCCCTGGCGAAGAAGACTTGCCGCAAGTTTGAGGGATCGGTTCAAAACAGAGGCCTGACTTCTCAATTCAGGACTCAGTCTGCGATTGCGCGACGACATCGCAAGTCCATCGGGTTCGCGCATTATTGGAGCGCAAACGATATCAATGTTGAACTTGAGTTCATTAACCAGTCTTCTGATAATCGCGAGCTGCTGCCAGTCCTTTTGACCAAAGTAGGCCCTGGTCGGTTCGCAAATGTTAAAAAGCTTAGACACGACCAGCGCTACGCCGCTGAAATGTCCAGGCCGGAATTCGCCTTCCATCACTTTGTCAAGATGTCCGAAATCAAATTTGATCAGGGACTTATCGGGGTACATTTCTGTATCTGTTGGACATAAAAGCACATCACACGAAACTTTTTCCAACATTGCCGCATCCTGTTCAAGAGTGCGGGGATATTTGAGCAAATCGGTAGGGTTATTAAACTGAGTTGGATTGACGTAAATAGTGCAAATCGTGATGTCGTTGGCCTTTTTTGAAGCTTCGATAAGGGAAATATGGCCTTCATGAAGGGCGCCCATAGTGGGCACAAGTCCCACTGTTCTGCCATTGGTGGTAATTTCTTTCAGGTAGGTCCGAAAGCGACCTATCTCATTGAAAATCTTCATTTTACGTCAATTTGGCAAAGGGTCGCAAAGATATAGGGAAAACTGAAATTTAGTTGATCAGGGGGGTAATTTTTTGTACTTTTGTGCTTCAATTTTCCTTCTACTTAAATTCAATCAATATGTCAAAACTTCGAGTTCTTTATGTAGCCAGCGAGATCAATCCGTTTCTGCAAACCTCCGAAGTTGCGGACTTTGTGCGCAAACTTCCTCAGGCAATGCAGGAAAGAGGGATGGAGATTCGAATTCTGGTTCCACGGTTTGGAATAATTAACGAAAGAAAGAACAGGTTACACGAAGTTGTCAGGCTGTCGGGGATTAATATCGCGGTTGGAGATGAGGAAAAGCCTTTGATCATTAAGGTTGCATCAATACCAAATGCCAAGTTGCAGGTATATTTCATTGATAACGAAGATTACTTCCATCGCAAGTCGGTCTTCGTCGACAAGGAAAACAAATTCTATGAGGACAACGACGAGCGTGCCATCTTCTTCTGTAAAGGGGTGATTGAAACTGTACGCAAGCTCGGATGGGCTCCTGATGTCGTGCATTGCAATGACTGGATCACCAGCTTCATTCCCCTGTATCTCAAGACTACTTACAAGAATGACCCGCTGTTCAAGAATGCCAAGACGGTATTCACGATTTACAACAATGCGTTCACACACAAGTTTAAGGGCGACATTCTTGATAAGGTTAAAATGATCGACATCGAAGACAGCATGCTGGGTAACCTGAAGACTGCCGATTATGAAGGCTTCATTAAACTTGGTATGGAATTCTCTGATGCAGTGATCGTCGCTGGAGAAAACAAGAAACTCGAGGGGCTGTTCAAGAAGAACAAAGAAAAGAAGGTCGAAAACTTCGACAATGACGAGAACTCAACAGAATCGTATTACAACCTCTATAATGAACTTATGGGTTAACCGTATTGGGCAACTGACTATCTTGTCGGTTGCCCTATTTTTTTTTATATCCTGCCAAGAAGACGTTAGCACTTTAGGTTATAAGAATCCAAACTCAAAATTCAAGGTATCATATGCTGAAATCCCGATAACAAGCAGCGTGCTGCTCAGGGATTCATTGCGTACATCCAATTATTCCTACTCAGGCGAACCTAATCGTCTGTTGGTTGGTATGTACCAGGATGATCGGTTTGGATCGGTTAGCTCAAGTGCCGTGACTCAGTATTTTCCGGTCAACAATTCGAAGCTGGCTTCCACAGCCGTTTACGATTCCGTGTCGCTGCAGTTGCAATTCGATCTGTACCATTACGGCTCCACCGCCAAAAGCCCGCAGTCGCTGTCCGTATACAAGCTGGAGGACGTTCTCTTGTTTGACAACATCAAGAACTTCTTTAATAAGACAACAGTCAATACCGGCGAGCTCCTTGGTAGCAAATCGTTTACTATCAATCCAAAGGACTTCGATGATTTCGCCAAAAGCACCACCGACTACGATACAGTTATTACGATAAAGATTCCTTTAAGCAATGCCTTTGGTCGTGAGATATTTGAGGCTGCCATAAATTGGAGAGATTCTTCTGAGGCGGGTGACGACCTCTTTGTCAAGTACGTTGATTTTACGGCAAAATTTAAGGGATTGGTTATCAAACCGGAGACATCGGATAAGGCCGTAGGTTTCAATCCGTCGGCTCTGAACACACGATTGTTGATTCACTATCACACAACAGCTGACACAACAGCGATTAACCTTGGTTTGAGCGGCGTTATTGGATTTAATCAGATCACTGGTGATCGTTCCGCTTCCGAACTGGCCGAGATTCAACAATATCACCAACCGTATCTTGAAGATACTGATAAGCGATATATTCAATCTGGTGCTGGTATTCTGACGAAAATTGATCTTTCCGCGTTCTATGAGTTCCTGGACACCATTCCAAATATCATGGTGAACTCTGCTGAGTTGGTGGTCGAGAATGTCGAGTCTAGCAGCACATTGCCTCCGCCGCCTACAATTATTTTGAGAAATCTCACTCCGGACAACAATCGCTTTCGGAAATTCTCAAAGTCCCGCCCGCAGGATAGCCTTGATATTATTCACTATCGTGGCTTCCTGAATTACGACCGGGCTGTTGCCAATACTCCCGCGATCATTGACAACGACAATGTTTATTATGTTCGAGGTGATAAGGCTACATTGTTATCTTATTCTTCTACGAAGAATTCTTACAGTGGTATCTTCACGCTTTTGTTGCAGCAGATGTCGATACGAAATGATGATCGCACTCCGTTAAAAGCCTTTGTTTTGTATCCTGGATCTGACGCATCGACAACGCCCGCTTTTACGTCGGGAGCAAAATCATTGAATCGTGCAATTTTTCCTCGCAGCGGCATTAAGCTCAAGATCTATTACACGAAGCCATTGGATGTTCAGTAAGTACACCCTAACTAAACCCTCTCGTTATGTGTGGAATTGTAGCCTACGTTGGAAATCGCCAGGCACATGAAGTCGTTATTAAGGGCCTGAAGCGCCTGGAGTATCGCGGTTATGATAGTGCAGGCATTGCATTGCAGAACGGTGATCTCAACGTTTACAAGAGAAAAGGCAAAGTCTCCGACCTGGAACAATTTATCGCTGATAAGCCTCTTCAAAGTACTATTGGAATGGGGCACACCCGCTGGGCAACACACGGCGAACCGAACGATAGAAATGCACACCCGCATTACTCTGGCGATGGTCAGCTGGCCATTATTCACAACGGCATTATTGAAAACTACAGTGCTCTAAAGCAAGAATTGATCGGCAAGGGTCACACTTTTGCGTCTGATACAGACACCGAAGTTCTAGTCCATTTCATTGAAGATATTAAAAGCAAGAATGACTGCTCTCTGGCAGAAGCAGTTCGTCTTGCGCTTAGTCAGGTGGTCGGTGCATATGCGATCGTGGTGATGTCAAAAGACGATCCCAAAACTCTTGTCGCAGCACGCAAAGGTAGTCCGCTTGTTGTTGGTGTCGGAAAAGGCGAATATTTTCTGGCATCTGACGCTACTCCAATTGTTGAATACACGAATGAAGTTGTGTATCTCAACGATCATGAAATAGCTTTGATCAAGGACGGTAAACTCAGTGTAACAAACACTGCCAATCTTCCTTTGACACCGTACGTTCAGACCATTGACCTTGAGCTGGAAGCAATCGAGAAGGGCGGATACGAGCACTTCATGCTTAAGGAGATTTATGAACAACCCAAATCCATTGCTGATTGTATGCGTGGGCGACTCAACGCCCGCAAAGGTCAGCTTGTGTTGGGGGGACTACGCGAATATTTGAACAAGCTGGTGAATGCCGACAGGATTCTTATCGTGGCTTGCGGGACTTCCTGGCATGCCGGTCTCGTTGCTGAATATATTTTTGAAGAGTTTTGCCGAATCCCAGTAGAAGTAGAATATGCGTCTGAGTTCCGATACCGAAACCCAATCATTCGCGAGGGTGACGTTGTAATTGCAATTTCACAGTCCGGTGAAACAGCCGATACACTTGCTGCCATTGAGCTCGCCAAATCTAAAGGAGCCGTGATATTTGGTGTTTGCAATGTTGTTGGTTCTTCCATTGCCCGTGCCACTCATGCCGGAGCGTATACGCACGCTGGTCCTGAAATTGGAGTTGCCAGTACAAAAGCATTTACCGCTCAGCTCACAGTATTAACGATGATTGCGCTGTCGCTTGCAGAGCGAAAGGGCACTATATCCGATCAGAAGTATCGCGAATTATTGGCCGAGCTTGAAAGTATTCCACGTCATGTCGAAAAGGCGCTGAAATTAAATGATCAGATAAAAGGTATCTCTGAGATATTTAAAGATTCACGAAACTTCATCTATCTCGGTCGCGGATATAATTTCCCAGTTGCACTGGAAGGTGCATTGAAACTGAAGGAGATCTCGTATATCCACGCCGAAGGTTACCCAGCAGCGGAGATGAAGCACGGACCTATCGCGCTCATCGACGAAGAAATGCCCGTCGCATTTATAGCTACGCGCGATAGTTCATATGAGAAGATCGTCTCCAACATACAGGAGGTAAAGGCACGTAAGGGCCGGGTGATTGCCGTCGTTACAGAAGGCGATAAAACGATTCCACCAATGGCTGAGTTTGTTATTGAGGTGCCGGCTGTACACGAGGCATTAATGCCCCTTGTTTCTGTGATCCCGTTACAATTGCTTTCCTATCATATAGCTGTTATGCGTGGATGCAACGTTGATCAGCCAAGGAACCTCGCGAAGAGCGTTACCGTGGAGTAGCATTGCAAAAGCCGGTCTGACCATCGTTCCTATAACTCCCATTCCTTAATACTTTCGTCACAGGCATTTTGAATCTTTTTCCTTAGCTTGGGTATATCACAAACCCCTCTGTTATGGAAACTCTGGACAATTACCGTGCACTCATCACGACGTGGGTAATGACCTACGGTATCAAAATCGCTGGCGCAATAATCGTTTTTATAGTCGGTCTTTACGTGGTTAGCTGGATCACGAGGTTGATTACGTCGGGAATGCAGAAGCGGCATTTCGATGTCTCACTGCAGTCGTTCCTGGGTAGCATGATTGGAGTCGGATTGAAAGTATTGCTGCTTGTTACCGTTGCTGGAATGCTTGGAATTCAGACCACATCATTCGTGGCGGTGATTGGTGCGATGGGACTAGCCGTAGGACTAGCGCTGCAGGGATCGTTGGCCAACTTTGCCGGCGGTGTTCTCATTCTTGTATTCAAGCCGTTCAAGGTCGGTGATCTGATTGAATCACAAGGTCAGACTGGTGTGGTTCATGAAATACAAATCTTCAACACGATTCTGTTAACACCTGAGAATAAAACGGTAATACTGGCCAATGGGGCTGTGTCCAACGGAACGATCATCAACTACTCCAAACAGGGAACACTTCGCGTAGACATTACAATGGCAGTGGCACCAGACAACGATGTCCAAAAGGTGAGACGGGTTGCTGAGGAGCTGATGCTGGCTCACCCATTGGTGCTGAAGGATCCGGCACCATCTGTTAACATTCAAAAGATCGGCGATGGCATGGTGACCCTTGCAATCAGACCATTTGCGCTAGCCACCAACTATTGGGACGTATACTTTGGACTGCACGAGCAACTCAAGGTGGCGTTTGAAAAGAATGGAGTAACGGCGCCGGTACCTGCCAGGGTGATCATCAATAAGTAACTAGTGATGAGTCTTGAGTTATGTGTGCTTCCGTGCAAAGTCCAAGGACCGTTAGTTGGAATACATTAACCTTTCCAGAAAACATAACTTATTCCCAGCCGGATCGTGTAAGCACTCTCAAAGAAGATACTGCTGTAATTTTTTGAGATTTGCTGTTCAATAGGGATCGCAGGATTTCTTACCTGATACTCGTTTGCCCGAAAGTCGTAAACTTTGATTGGCACGCTTAGGTCAAGGCAAAAACGCGGAGTAAGATCGAACGTGAGGTGAGGTGTGATATTGACGGCAGCTCCATAGAGTCTGGAGTCAGCATAGTATGTGTATGTGTTCAAGGGGAGATATTCGAGATGAACGTAGTACGGATTGATCCCAACGCCGCCACTGAACTTCAATCGCTTGTCCTCCCTGGTCAGGGTTCTGCTCAGTTCATATCGAACGGAATAGCTTGTCCCCTTTCCCGAAATGCTGCTACCTTTTTTCAGATCGTAAACCATCGGATACTGCATGTTATCCAATGACTTTGAGACTTCAGGAATAAAGAGTTCTAATTCATGTATAACTCTTCTTTTGGAAAAGAGATTCAACGCGACACTGAATCTGTTGGCATTCACATTGTGAACCGTCGTTTGGGTTCTTGTATCGGTGTCCGTGATTTCAGCATCAAAAAAATCAGTGTTTTGGTAGATCTTCACTCCAAAGCTGCGCTGACCAAACGAAGCGACAATACAACTAAACGCCAAAAGAGCCGTAAGCAGGGCTTTCATTCTATCTTCAATTATGCTAACGTCAATTGATTATCAACGGAGCCGACGCTAACGGTATTGTGCTGAGCACTTACTCATTGTTCATAGCTCGTTGCTAATTATTCTGCAGCTCCTTCACAGCCATCCAGGCCATCAAACCAGGGCCTATGGCTAACGCATCTTCGTCTATATCAAACGTCGGGGTATGAACATAGGAAGTGATTCCTTTCGCTGCATTGCTCGTGCCCAAACGATAGAAAGACGCGGGAACCACCTGAGAATAGTAAGAGAAATCTTCTGCGCCCAACGAGATGTCGATGTCCACAACATTCTCTTTTCCGACATAAGCTTCGGCATGGCTTTTAATTCGGCGAGTGAGCAGTGGGTTATTTTCGAGGTAAGGATAGCCACGCGAAATATCCACTTCGCATCGTCCACCCATTGACTCTGCGATGCCTTCAGCCAGTTTCTTAATACGAACCAACGCCGACTCGCGCCATTCTTCATTCATGGCTCTGAACGTCCCTGCGACGTTCACTTCATTAGGAATGATGTTCGTTGCTCCGTGTCCGATGATGTTTCCAAAGGTCAAAACTGTTGGTTGACGTGGATTTGCATTGCGGCTGATAATCTGTTGCATGGCAACGATGATGTGTGAAGTAATGACGATCGGGTCGATACATAAATCCGGCGCCGCGCCGTGACCTCCCTTTCCAATCACTTTCAAATATATTTCGTCGGCACTAGCCATATACATGCCTTCGCGGAAGCCAATCTTACCCACGGGGAGTAATGGAAACACATGTTGCCCAAGGATGGATGAAGGCACAGGATTTTGCAGTGCTCCATCACGTATCATATAAGATGCGCCACCTGGATTCTTTTCTTCACCTGGTTGAAAGAGAAGTCGCACGGTTCCGTCGAAGGAGTCGCGGATTTGATTCAAAATGCGCGCGGTACCCAAAAGCGATGACGTGTGAACATCATGCCCGCAAGCATGCATAACACCAGTATTCTTAGACTTGTATGGAACATCGTTTGCTTCCGTGATCGGAAGTGCATCCATATCGGCACGCAGCGCGATCGTTTTTCGCGTCGGATTATTTCCCTGTATTTCGGCCACCAGCCCTGTAGTTGCCATTGGTGTGAGATTGTTGATGCCTGAGGCCTTCAGCACTTCAGCAACGTAGGCGACCGTATTTACTTCCTGATAAGATAATTCAGGGTTGGCGTGCAGGTGCCGTCGCACATTTATAGTATCACGACTGTTCGTAGCGGATAAATTTTTTATACGTTCAAGCAAACTCATTGAATCCAGTTTTAGAGTTCAAAAATATCCATTTACAGGCGACTTTAAAAAGATCGCAACGGCACCGCATACCTTTGTATCGGCTATGTCGCCATTCGATCGAAAACTTATGCTTGTTATTGAGGGCCGATCGACAGATATTACAACCCATTGATAAGCTTCTGCTAAGATTTATCAGCTAAACAAAAACACCACCATCAAACATGAAAGGACGCCTGTTCCTGCCCCTGGCATTTGTTTGCACAGTTGCATTCGGCCAGCAACCATCATCAGTTACGATTCCGCTTACAGACCTTTCGGCATTTAAGCCGCAAGCCGGTAACTGGCAAGTCGTCGGTGATGTTACGATTGACCCTACTCGCGACATCCATGAGCATGCAGCGACTCCGGAGCCCGCATCATCTTCTAAAAAGAAGAACAAGAAAGCTGATGCGCCTGTTGCTACAGTCACTCCTATCGTCACTTCAAAACCGGGAACTGGTATTCTGCTCAATCAAAACGACGGTACTAAAAAGGACCATTTGGTATCGCTGTTTCAGCATGGCGATATCGAGCTCGAATATGAAGTCATGCTGCCCAAAGGATCCAATTCCGGTGTGTATCTGCAAGGTCGATATGAAGTCCAGTTGCTCGACAGCTGGGGAGTGAAGAATCCTTCGTTCTCTGACATTGGTGGCATCTACCGCAACTGGGAAAAAGAGGAAGGAAAAATATACATGGGCAAAGCGCCACTTTCGAACCCAGCAAAGGCCCCTGGCCTCTGGCAAAAGTTCAAGATCTCTTTCCGTGCTCCTCGTTTCAATGCCGCCGGTGAGAAGATTGCAAATGCCCGTTTTGTCTCGGTTGAGTTAAACGGCGTTAAGATCCATGACAACGTGGAAGTACCGCTGCCTACCGGAGGGCCGCTCGAAAATAATGAAACAGCAACCGGCCCTCTCATGATCCAGGGCGATCACGGTCCTGTGGCTTTGCGCAACATCAAATACAGATTGATGAGGGAGGTGAACTTCACGCTTAGCGATATCAATTACAAGACGTGGTACGGCGACTTTAAAGCATTTGCTGACTTTACTTCACTTGCACCTGCTTCTGCGGGTTCAATTCCATCGCTTACATGCGAAGTACTTGCTAATGAAGATGCATATGGCTCTCAATACACAGGCAAGATCAACGTGCCTGAAGATGGAAACTATACTTTTACACTTGCATTCACCGGCGGTGGACGACTCACGATCAACAATGAACAGATCGTAAACGAGCAGCGACGTGACGGTTACGAACATAGCCGCGGCTCCATCAAGCTAAAAAAGGGCAGCTACCCCTTCGAAATTCTGAATTATAAGAATGCGTCATGGATGCCTCCGCGACTTGGCCTTGCGGTTGAACAGCGAAACAACCTATGAGCAGTCACTACACGCCTTCAATTCATTTCCCCCCGATGACGATCCGACTTCACCTATCTTCGTCGAAGTGGGAAGCGAGCCCCGATTGTTGCGTTCGTTCCTTGACTTCAAGGGTGATCGTAAACAACGACTCACGCACACGATAAGTGTAGGCGACCCATCAGGAGTGAATTACATCTATGACAATAAGAATGGAAATCTTGTTTGTGCATGGCACGGACCCTTTGTTGATGCGACGCGCATGTGGCATGATCGCGGTGACGGATCATCAACTCCCCGTGGCGCGGTTCAATACTTCTTCGTCAATCAACCACTTGCATTTCTATCAAGTGATAAAGATGCATTTCCTGTGATCAACAACGATGCGCTCACCAACAAAGATAACCACGTTGGCAAGGGATATTCCATTGGCGCCGATGGACGTCCGGTGTTCAAATACAACTACCAGGGTTTGGACGTCGAGGACAAAATTTATCCCGATGGAGAAGGCAAGGCCCTCACACATGAAGTGATGATCAAGAATCGTGGAGTCAAGTCGGGCCTGTATTATAAGTTGGGTGAGGGAAATGAAATCACAGCGATGCAAAATGGTCTGTATGCGATTGACGACCGACAATACTTTATCCGGATCGAATCAGCGAAAGCTGTTGTGTACGTGAAGTGAATGGTAGAAAGGAGCTGATTGTTCCGATTGATGCACAGCTTAAATATGAGATCCTCTGGTAAACAATCAACAAAAGAACTACAAAGATGAAATCGCTATATAGGTTTTTAATTATCGGGGGAATCGCGTTGAAGTCAATGACTTGCTTCGCTCAACACACGCCTGTCGAGGACGACTATTATAAAATAATTTCCGTTGGCACGCCCGAAGGCATCCTTCTTGAAGTTGGAGGTGTGGCTACTTTACCTGACGGTCGCATCGCACTCGCTACACGCCGCGGCGACGTTTGGATCGTGGAGAATGCTAGTATGGACGGTGGTACGGCAGAGTTTACCAAATTCGCGACTGGGCTTCATGAGGCACTGGGCCTGACATGGTACAAAGGTTCCTTATATACAGCACAACGTGGGGAACTCACAAAACTTACTGACACTAACGGCGACGATATTGCGGATCGAATACGAGACCGTATATGCGTGGCCTCTTTCAGGGCATTATCATGAATATTCGTTCGGCCCCAAGATCGCTCCCGACGGCAGTTTCTTTGTAACAGGCAACGTTGCTTTTGGTGACGAGGAGTGGTGGCGTGGCGAGAGCCGTGTTCCCTACCGCGGCTGGACGATGAAGATTCATCCCGATGGAACATTAGAGCCATGGGCAACAGGTATGCGTTCACCATGCGGATTGGGAATGATCGACGGGGAACTATTCTACACAGATAACCAGGGCGACTGGCAGGGAACTGGTGCTATCTATCACTTAACCAAAGGATCATTTACAGGCCATCCCGCAGGCCTTCGCTGGACGAACTTGCCAAACTCTCCGGTAAAACTCACAACGGAGCAGCTGTATGCCAAAGTGGATCCGCGGAAGGTAAGACACGAAGGGGCAGCTGTCAAACCAGAAAACATTCAGGATGAGAAAAACCCTGCGTTCTTCTATCAGATGAAGGAGTCTTTTCCGGAAACACGTTTACCGGCGGTCTTATTACCTCATGGTGTACTGGGTATTTCTAACTCAGAGATTATAACTGATGATACGAAAGGCAGGTTTGGTCCCTTTTACAGGGCAGGTGTTCGTGGGTGATCAGGGACAAAGCAAGATCATGCGCGTGGTAATGGAAAAGGTGAAGGGTGAATACCAGGGTGTAGCTTTCGACTTCCGCTCTGGTTTCCAATCAGGAGTATTGCGTATGAACTGGGGTCACGATGGTTCGATGTATGCAGGCTTAACAAATCGCGGATGGGGATCTGCCGGAACAATGACAGCAGGTTTACAGAGATTGTTATGGACAGGAGAAACTCCAATGGAGATGAAAACCGTAAAGGCCATGCCTGACGGTTTCGAAATTGAATTCACGCTGCCGGTTGATAAAAACACCGCCTCGCTTGTGGATTCATATGCCGGCCGAAGCTACATCTACAAGTATCACCCCGTTTACGGAAGTCCAACGACGAATATTCAACCGCTTAATATCAAGGGCGTAAAAGTTTCTGACGATGGATTGAAGGTCCGTGTTGTAGTTGATAATCTTCGCCAGTACCATCTTCATGAAATTAACGTGTCGGGTATACGCTCCACTTCGGGGCTTCCGGTGTTACACAGCAATGCTTATTATACGCTGAATAACATTCCCGACGGTGACAAACTTCACGCGACGGAATTAAGCACAAGGCGCAAGACACCAGTGAAAGCGGCCACTATTGTGCCCGCAAAAGCTGCTGCTTCAAAGACAGTTGCAAGCAAGGCGCCAACCTACACCGAGATTGAACCGTTGCTGGTAAAGAACACCTGTACGGCATGTCATCAAACAAGCAAACGACAAGTAGGCCCAGCATTCAACGACATTGCAAAACGCAAATATTCGAACGATCGCATTGTACAATTGATTTATAATCCTGAGCCAAAGAACTGGCCCGAGCACGAGACACCAATGGCGCCTATGCCACAGGTACCAAAAGATGAGGCGTTGAAGATTGCCGGTTGGATCAATTCCCTGAGAGCCGCTACGCCGTGATGACAAGCTTATCGGGTTTAAAGATCATTATGTTTGCATCGGCAGGCCAAGTGATCTTTATATTATAGGGAGACATCAATAAACTAACGACCAAGGCAACAAAAGAGGCTACATATGTAGCCTCTTTTGTTTTTTCGAGTGAAACCCTCTTCGAAGTAAACGCTCTAACGCCAGCAGCAGGGCAGCTGCACTAAGAGTGGCTTCTATGAAAATTAACGGTTCGTGGAATGTTGTCGTTAGCCCGGTAATATGTTTGGTAATCTTCGTAAAATAGATGGGCCCATCAGCCGGTGTGCCTTGTGATGGATTGATGGACATCACCACACAAACTATGAGGAACGCTAATATACCCAGCCACGCTCCCCACGTAATAACCGGCTTGGATTGGGAGGGCTGGGCAAGTTTCCTGATTTCTTTTTGCACCTTGAACGTGAACTCCGCAGATGGTTCAGCAGGCCTAATGTCCTGAAGCACCGTCTTAAGATGAAGATCCAATGGAGCCTCTTCACTCAATGGTGACGTTTCACGCATCACTTCACTGGTGAAATCAGGCGGAGGCAACGGCAGTTCAAACTGCCGAAGCAAGAGCTTTAAGTCATCCTTTTGTGTTTGTGACATGTGTTACTCCTTTCCGCATTAATGATCCAACAAAAACCGTAACTCTCTTTCCAGTTTCTTCCGCGCGCGGAACAACTTTATCTTAATATTAGGAACCGTGAGACCGGTAATGTGCTGTATTTCACGAATCGAGTTTTCATTGACATAATACAGTATAACCAGCAATCCCTCTGTTTCAGGCAGCCGATCAATTGCCATGCGCATCGAACGCTGGATATCGTCTGACTGCAGTGTCTACCAATTGCGGAACCGAATGGTCTCCTCCAAAGTTCTCCTTCAGATGTTCCGTCAGCGGAACGGCCCTCATCCGCATCTCGTTCTTCCTTGCGATCGCCGTTCTATAAACAATTGTGTAAAGCCATGTTGAGAACTTTGACTTTCCCTCGAATTGATGGAGTTGCTGATAGGCCTTAATAAATCCCTCCTGAGCAGCATCCTGCGCTTCGGCTTTGTCACCAAGAACTTTAAGCGCTATCGAATAGGCCAAAACCTTGTATGCGTCCACAAGCACGGCATACGCGGCGTGGTCACCATTTCGAACTCTGTGAATGTATTCCTGCTCGTCCAGGTCGCGCATAAACTGACGTAAGAGCAAATTTGCTTGTCTCCGGTTACGGTTGGACCGGACTTTTTTTCAAGAAAGAATTTTAAGAAAAAGTGTATCCTAATGTAGGTCGTTTCGCTCTTATGGCCGAACAGCAACGAAATATATATGCACGACGTAACCCGAGATTTTCTCGTATCAATCTCAGCCTTTGCTACGGTATTTGGAATCATCTACATAATCGTCATCACCCGCTATCGCGAACGTATGTCTATGTTGGAAAAAGGAATTGATCCCACGGCCTTTGGAAAATCAAAGGGGGTGGACACCAGAACGCTTAAGGCCGGAATGGTCTGCATCGGTATTGCTATGGGCGTGCTCATGGGCAATCTGCTTTACAATCACGATATCCTCGACAGGATTGTATCCTACTTTTCGATGGTATTTCTCTTCGGAGGCATCAGTCTCATCGCCAATTTCCTTATCGAACAGAAATTGAAGCGGTAACACTTACTCACCTTTCAAATCAAGCTCATCCATTATGAAAAAACGTATCCTCACCGGAGGACTTATCCTCCTTTGCCTTGTCTTATCGAACTTGTCGTTTGCACAGGGGATCACGGAAGAAGAGCGCGCCGTTCGTTCCCTCGACAGCGCGTTCTGGAGTACCTACAACACTTGCAACGTTGATGCTATAAACAAGTACTTTACCGATGACATTGAATTCTATCATGATAAAGGAGGACCGATGAAGGGAATAGATCAGCTGGTCGCCACATCCAAGAGGAATTTATGCAGTGACGATAATTTCAGACTGCGACGTGATGCTGTCGAGGGTACAGTACAATTCTTTCCCATGAAGGCTGATGGAAAAGTTTATGGTGCTATCCTGTCAGGGCAGCATGTGTTTTACATTCTTCAAAAGGGCAAGTCGCCACGTCTCGATGGTCTCGCCCGGTTCACCCACCTGTGGGTTCTCACTGAATCAGGATGGAAGATGTCGAGAGTGCTCAGTTACGACCACGGTCCGGCACCGTATATCAACCAGCGTAAAGAGGTCAAGCTCACTAAGAAAGAGCTGTCCGAGCACGTAGGAAGCTACGTTGCACCCAACTCTGGCAAATGCAATGTAAGTCAATCGGATGGTCTACTTGCTCTGGCCATTGGTGACAAGACCTATGAGCTTCATCCCGAAAGCAAGACGTTGTTTTTTCAAACAAGTCGTGACCTTACTTTCGAGTTTGTAGACAATAAGATGATCGTACGTGAAAACGGGAACGTTGTTGAAGAAGCTGTGAGAACGAAATAAAGTTAAGACGTTAATCGGCAGACACGATGTCAATGGTTTCACCATTCGGTCTTGCCTGATACAACACATAAGTTCCAACGCTGTCAGTCATGGGTGAAGTAGTGATGGTTTCAGAGCCTTGCTTCACCTGGACTTTTTTCCAGCCTGAGTTTACATAAGTCTTTAAGGTGAGAGGTATAGTATATAGACTCTTGTCCAGCGTGTGAGTAAGATTGACGCTGACCTTTCCACTTTGCTTTTCGACTTTCGCGGAACCATTCATTCGTTCGCGCATGTATTTTGTCACGTCTCCGAACGTAGCCACCCAAAGTTTATCTTCGTTCTCCTTCATATAGGCGAAATAAGCCTTGTGTTCCTGGTGTGGTTTCGCCTCCCATCCCACGCCATCAACACCATGAAAAGTCAGGACAAGCCAGACATTATTATACAGGAGAACAGTATCCACATAAGACTTCATCTCTTCGACCGTGTGTCTTTTCAGTGGTCCCCGTTGCCATTGGATGTACTCCTTTTGGTTTTTATACTCACCCGGAGTGTGCGTTGTGAATCGGTTAAGTTCAACAAGAAATTGCTCTGGCATTCTGTTACGAAGCGCAGGGTGTACTTTAAGGGCATAGTCCATCACGCGTTCGTTTTCCGTACCGAAAGGACATTCAGCGGAAAACGTGGATTCCGGTCCGAGTTGATTTAGAAGTTCTTCCTTACACTTCTCCAGTTCATACAGCATGTTCTTCTCATCAAGCACAGCAAGCCTTGGATGTGAAATGGTATGACTTCCGAATTCATGTCCGTTTACTGCAAATGCTTTTATTTCAGGCCATGTGATGAAAGGAGCGTTCAATAGAACTGGCCTAATCTCCGTTGCAGAATTTTTCTTCTTCCGTGCCTGGGCATAAGCATCATCGACAACTTTGAAAGATTCTTCCGGCTTGTTCTGTTCCCAAAGCACTCCAGATTGATTGTGCATTTCTATAGCATTCTCGATGTTTAGAAAACGTAGAGCTGAAGCACGTTCAAAAAGATTGTCTTTATTAGTCTTTGCTGTCGCTGTCTCCCTGACAATATCCGCCAATGGCCTGCCTATAAATTTCGGTGCGAACTGAGAGCCTGGGATGTCAGCCGTGTTAATGAAGAAGGTGCCCTTAAGTCCAAGAGTATCCATGATGGGCAACGCCTGACGGAACTGGTTGATAGATGCGTCATCGTACGTTATTGAAATTGCTGCTGGTTTGTTGTCCTTCCATTTTGTGATTTCAGTTTGTCCGAAGTTCTTATCCTCTTTCGAGCATGAAAAGAGGATAGCCATTACACAAAGCGGAATGATTACCGTGGGCTTCATATTTTTAAGTAAAGTGTGAGGGAAAAATATGTAAACCAGTTTTGGCGAAGGTACTTTTTTACATGAATGCCAAAATTCGAAGGAGGGACGACGCCAGCGAAAGCCGGCTATTTTTTTGCCGAGCAATCCGGCCTCACAGACCGAGCCATCCAATGATGCCCGGAATCAGTACGCAATGGAGCTGCGTCCGGTCCGTTTTACTCAGTTAATCGCTACCTTATCCGGGATAACAATTGCAGTAGGAAACAACTTCTTTACGTCGAGATAATCCTTCTGCGCTTCGATGCGGGAATAATACTTGCCAACTTTTACACGGAAGTTCGGCTGAGAATAGAGTACCTCAGATTGCAGGTCCGGTAGAGATGAAGCCAGTTCCTGCTTCGCCTTCATGGCATCTTCCTTCTTTGATCCAGAATACACCTGGATGGTAAAGCCATCTACGAATGCACGCTGAACATTAATGCGGTCGATGCTATCGAGAACCCCATCGAGCTTTTTTTGTTTACTGCATATTTTGGCTCGGTATACGGAGTCTGCTTTTTCGGATCTGTCGGTGACGTCGTCGTGCCGGTAGTACCTGTTGTACCCGTCGAAGAAACTTTTGGTCTCAGCGCAGTCAGATCCTCGTTGTATTTCTGAGGCGTACTTGAAACGGTCGACGTCTTGGTTGCAGTCGCGCAGGCCGTCAACAAGGCAGCACTACCAAATACCATCAGGCCACGAAAGAGTTGTCTCATATCAATCGATTATGACGCAACGATTATTTAAAATGTCGTCTTCTACCTTCTTATACTTCACGTCACAGGTGCTGTTCGGATTCTATCGTGTTTCCCTATTAACCTTAGCAATACGTAACGAACGAAGTGCGAAA
>JASGJX010000038.1:0-18828 GCA_049840655.1 Chryseolinea sp. | reverse complement strand
TGTGTTCCCTTCGTCAGTTGCGTATTGCTGCAAGGTTAATAGGGAAACACGATAGAATCCGAACAGCACCTATCAGTTCTTCGTTCTGAGTTTGTATCTCTTTTTGATTCTTCTCAAATATTTCAACTCTGATGCATGCGCAATTGTTCGTTCATCAGGTTGATCTCATCGAGGTGAGTTTGCAGGACCCGGTTCGCTTCGAAAATTGCATGTTACGTTCTTCAACACGCTGTTCCAAAGTTTTCTTCTGCCGGATCAGAAACTGTATGCGTAACCTGTGGAAAGCAAGTGCCATCAGGACTAACAGGACTCCCAGGAATATCTTAAACGACCAGGCCTGGTACCAGGCCGGTACTCGATAACAATTTCAATTGACCCTGAATTAACTCGTAACTCCGGCCTCTGCGTACTGCGGACCATTAGCACATAGTTACCCGGTTCCAGATTGGTGTAGGACAAAAGCCGACGATTGCCTGCAAGTTGCCATTGCGTGTCGAATCCCTTAAGCATGTATTCGTATTGACGGTCGTCGGCAAAGTCGAATCGAAGAGGTGAAAATTGCACGCTGAATGAATTCTGATTGTGATTCAGCATTGCCTGCTTTGCGATAACAATGTGTCTCGCGAAGGACGGACGTTCCCGGAAACTGCTCTTCGTTGTTGACGTAGAAACGGGTAAAGACTATAGGGAAGTTGAGTTCGTTGCGTTTGAATTCTTTTGGGGCAAAGAACAAACTGATGCCATGGATGTTTCCAAAAGCCATTTGGCCATTATTCAATGCAATTCCGCTGCCATTGTTGAATTGAATAGCTGCGATACCGTGGGCCTTCGCGTAGTTTGAAAATCGGCGATCATCCAATTCAAATGCGCTGATGCCTGCATTGTGGCTGATCCACAAACGATGCAAGCTATCCTGCAGGATACTATGTATACCGCTGTTTGCAAGTCCGTGTGATTCATTGAATAACTCACTTGTTTTCGTGGTTGTGTTGTACGAAACCAGGCCTATGCTGGGAACGCCGGCCCAGATAATGTCTCCCTCACCAATACAGATCGAAGTAACCGTGGTAGCAGCATTCAAATGGGTCGTTAACGCAGCGTGATACTCGGTGCGTCCTGCCTTTAGCAGATTGAGACCCCCGACGTCTTTAGCCACCCACACATTGTTTTCCGCATCGACAACTATGCCATGGATACGATCAATAGCGTTCGGATCGGTATTTGGTCCGTTTGTATGGATAGCTTCGCCATCACTGATACGATATCGATACATGCCCTGATCAAATGTTCCCACCCACACGTTACCCAGCCTGTCCGTGGCAAGTGCCATAATCTCGGTGCCCATATCCACGCCGTTGGTCGGGTTTATCTTTTCGAGTTTGCCTGTATTGTGCTGATACCGGAATAGCCCCTCACCCCAGGTACCAATCCAAAGCTGTTGCTGGGCGTCAATCGCAAGGCATTTTACCTTATCCACAATTGGAGTGATCGGAACTTTTGAAAGCGATGAGTCGGGAGCACTGCCCAGGTATCCATGATAGCGATACAAGCCACCACCGTCGAGACCTATCCAGATGTTATTGGCTTTGTCCTGGGCAATAGCGTTGACGTTGCCCACACCTGTTCCTGATCCGGCTGTGGCTCCAATAGTAAGTGAACCAAAATTCAGCGCGTTCTTATTATAGATGTCAACGCCTTCATAGATGGTTCCGATCCACACCTTGTCATCGCGATCGACGTAAGCCGATTTCATGATATTGCCGTGTATCCGGGTTCGATCGGATGCTCCGGGAAGAAAAGTCGTTACCTCAAGGTTGGTGAATGGATCTACGTCTTCGCGGACGAGACTGAGTCCATTATCCGCGGCAATCCATACGTTTCCGGCACGGTCCGCCGAGATGCCGGCAACAAAGTTACTTCTGATTGTGCGATTGTCGGTGCCAGCCATTAACTGCATCCTTCTCCTGTTCACTGGATCATAAATGCCCACACCTGACTTGTAAGATCCCGTCCAGATCAATTTTCGAATACGATCCACATACACGGTAATAGCGTCGGGGATTTCGAGTTCCGATAGTTCATAGCTGCGGCCAGTAGCCAGGTCGTATTTAAATAATCCTTCTGAATTTACACTGACGATCAGGTTCGAATCAAGATCGTGTGCGAGAGCAACGAAGCGCGTAAGCCTGCCCTTGACGGTATCGGTGATAAAGGGGACTTTTGAAATTCGCACCGAGTCGATGTTTGTGATTTTAGTACGAAAGAATCCGTCGGCGCCGATGTACAGGTACCCGTCGCGGGCCTCGATCATAGAACGAATAGTAACCCGCGGGGAATCATCTCCTCTCGCAGGCAGCGGAACAGATTTGAAGTCGTCGGTCTTTCTACGGTAAACATATAGTCCACCATCCAGCGTGCCGACCCATAGATTGTGACGCTTATCTTCTATGATGGAAAGAATGAAGTTGCTGCCAAGGGTGGTTGAGTCGCCGTCGACCTTGCGATATACTTTGATTGTTTGACCGTCGTAACGATGGAGTCCGTCTTCGGTACCGATCCACATGAAGCCCTGGTAGTCTTTGACAAATGCCCTAACGTTGCCGTTGCGGAGCCCGTCGTCAATACCGAGGTTATTAAAATAGATGGTTTGGGCCGCGAGGGGAGAGGTAATCAGGAGCAGAGATATGAACAGTACGGCCCGACGATTCATATTATAAGATAGGTTAAGGAATTGATAATTGGCAATGTATAATTGACAATTGTGAGGGGCGGCGGTGCCCCAAAACGCCTACAGCGATGAAGGATAATTTCGTCAGGACTAAACTTTTCCAGTGTATCCATGATAGCGAAGTGTTGCTGCAGGAACCGTGCTGGTCACTGTTCGTTTAGGATTGTTTGTTGATGTTTCTTTGAATTGATGTGTTTGATTGACTACCTGAAGAATTATCGCGGACAGTTTTAATGAAGAGTATGCAGATACAACGTTATGGATACACTATTACACGGAGATCGTAACGCACGATTTGTGCCAGGGAATGGTATAAGCAGGAGCATGAATTTACCCCCCGACCGACATATATATGTTTAAACTCTTGGAAATTGAACTTTCATAATGACTTGATTATTAGTATATTACTGAAGTTCTCAAAGGTCATTTTAGAAAAAACGAGTTGCACAATAACTCGTTTTTTGGGTCATATTCACATTTATTTTCGATTAAAGCACTATTTCTAGATCAATTGCAAAGAAAATTGACTTTAGATACGGAGAAAGCATGGACTAATCACGGAAGAAGCACTTAAGAACTCGTCTGTATGTTGTCGGTGTCTCTTCCATAAAGCGGGATAAATCGCTATCTTCAGATGAGCCACGCAAGTGGCCTGACTTCAACTAATACGATCACCTTAAATCCTTAGTATTATGCCCTTCATGAACAATCCTGCAATGCATGGCACCCGTGGCTTGCTTGGTAATACCCTCGTATACAAGAATTGGTATGGACGTACCCTGGTAGCAAACAAGCCAAAGAAGAGGAAAGTAATTTCCGACAAGCAGGTTGTCACTATCGACAACTTCAAGAGTGCGACACGATTGGCCAAGAAACTGATGAAGCAGCCGGAGAAGAAGGCGTTATATGAGCGCGGCATCAATGAGCGACAACGAAGCGCCTATGCTGTTGCATTGAAGGATATCCTGAACAAGCCAGACATTCAGGAGATCGATATTAAGGATTACAACGGCCGCGCTGGTGAACTGATCAGAGTGCGGGCTCTCGATGACTTTGTGGTGGTTAGTGTTACTGTGACGATCAGCACTATTGATGGAAAAGTCGTTGAAGCCGGGTGCGCTCAGCTACGTGGCAAAAGGGGGCTTTGGCGATTCATGACAACTACCGGGGTACCCGACGCGAAGGGATTGATGATAGTTGCTGAAGCTAAGGATTTGTCGGGGAATACGGCGAGAAAGGAAATCGGGTGCATTATCAGCTATACAGTATAAAAATCACGCCGTGATGATGCGGCACACCAAATGCAAGATTCCAGGCCTCCACATATTTCTACTTCCAATCTATTTCCCTTACCCGATCGTTTCAAGTCGTAAAGACCTGAAATGAAAATTTACAATTGCACCGGTAACAAACTATGATCCTTCACAAACACGGTATGATCATTCCATCTTACCTTATACCAAACGTCCACTTTACCAACTATTTCAAACTTGTGACCTTCACCAACAACGCTCACAACGGATGCGCCAGCCGACGGGCCATCCAATAGATAAGTGTTCGGTTCGCCGATAATTCCGGTGGATATTTTCTCACCAAAATTTACATGAACGATCATAAGGGCCATCAAAAAGAAAGCAACCGTGCCGGCAGCAATGGAGCGTTTACCCTTTCGTTTCCAGAAGACGACAAGCGCAACGCAAAACAAAACGATTGCGCCCAGGGTAAGGGATATGTCCTGGTGATAGTCGTGGTAAAAAGAGAGGGCCAGATCGGCATCGGAAGTATTATACCCTTCAAGATTAAATTTCGTGGCCAGCTCTTCCATTTTGTCGAGAGCACCCTTGTCGCTGGTGGCCAGGTAATACAGGTTCAGGTAATAGAGGGCTTTGCCCGGATGATTAAGTCCCTCCTCGATGTAGGCCATTTTAAGGAGCATGGCAGGAGTATATTCATGCTGATCGAGGATTTCGCGGTAGTGCTCGAGTGACTGGGTGTATTGCTTTTTGTCGTAGAGGGAGTCGGCCTGGGAAAGGCGGAAACCCGTTTTTTGAGCCAGGGCGGGGGTTGATGCAACAATTACAATCATCACCACAATTTTGCACAGCCACCTTTGTATATTTTTCATATCCTGCTACCTTTGCGACCTCAATTACGGAAATGGCTTGAAAACGGCCAAGAACGAAGTTGAAATGAGTGTTCTCCTGGTTTGTCGTGTGGTTAGTGAAATTGGTTGATTAATAGGGAGATAACTTAAAATTATGGCGTCCAACGTTTTGGCGTGGGGGTCAAGATTCCGTAGCTCAGTTGGTAGAGCAATACACTTTTAATGTATGGGTCCTGGGTTCGAGTCCCAGCGGGATCACAAAATAAGCCTCTTGGATACACCAGGAGGCTTTTTTATTTTACCTGTTATCAAGGTTGTATCAAGAGAATCAGATAGGTCAACTGGAGTTTATCAAACAATCGTATTCTTACCTCGTACTAGTGACGTCGAAAATGACGCCTGTTCTTAAGGTGTGAAACAGCAAGGGGTATCGTAAAAGATGCCTCAACCATCCGATGAAATTTTTCCAAACTCCACGCGAGTGTTTCGTCATCTTCGATGTCGTATGTGACCATGAGTTTCTACCAATTAACACTTGAGCGTGGGCAAGTGAATTTTGATTGTTCATCTCATGGTCAAGTCCAGGAAGAACATCACAATTAATATCTTCAGTAATAACTCGTTCAGTTTCGTTGCCTTATCTTGTATGACCAAAGACCACCCCCGGATTTTTGCTCCCGGAAATTCTGTAGCCTATTCACACAATACCTTCAGATTGACGGACGAGCTCAGCCGATGTGACTTTTCGACACCATTTCTATAGCATACGCTTCCCAACTGGAGCGTAAGAACTATTTATGAAGAGACGAGAATTCATTCAGCGAAGCGCGTTCGCTGCCGCAGCCCTTGCAGCTCAACCTGCCTTTGCCATCGCGAAAAAGCCGAAGGTCATCGTCATCGGCGCCGGCTTATCGGGATTGGCCGCGGCTTATGAGTTACATCAGAAGAATTACGATTACATTGTTCTGGAGGGCCGGAACAGGATCGGTGGAAGGGTCTTTTCACACGTGCTGGATGAGCGCGAAAATTTGGTTGTCGAACTGGGTGCCGAGTGGGTTGGAGAATCACATACACGTATCAGGCAACTATGTGAGGAAATGCGTTTGCCGCTCGATAACAATCAAATGGATACACACCTGATCTACGCCAACCGCTATCACCGGAGCGGCGAGTGGGGTTATTCCGAACAATGGAAAACAAAATTTGACCAGCTGAAGAAAGGATACAACAGCCTCTCCGTTGCCGAAAAGAACAAGCTGGACCAGATGGATTGGTGGCGTTTCCTGAATGAAAATGGATGCGACGGGTTCGACCTGAGGATACACGAGTTGAACGACACGACCGACTTCGGCGAAACGATCCGACAGATTTCAGCCCTCGCCGCGCTAAGCGAATACGCGCTTAGCAGTGTAAAAAATGAAATGGATTTTAAGATCCGTGGCGGCAATAGCATGCTGGCGAAAAAGATCGCTGAACGAATTGCCATGGAAAAGATCATACTCAATTGTACCGTCACCAAAATCGTGCAGGATCATTCAGGTGTAGAGGTGTTTTGCAGCAATGGTCAGCAGTTTAAGGCAGATAAGCTCATATGTACCATGCCGACCTTTGCGATGTCAAGGGTTGAATGGTCACCGCTGTTGCCGCAGGAAAAGAGAGATGCCATGCACGCCTTACAGTATGCCAGGATCAACAAGAACCCAATTCTCTTTTCGACACGATTCTGGAAGGACGAAAATTTTGATCTCCTCACCGATATGCCGGCGCATTACTTTTATCATGCCACCAAAAATCAGCGCTCCCAGAAGGGGGCGCTAACCTCTTACACTGTTGGCGACAAAGCAGACGTTGTTGGCAATCAATCCGACCATGAACGGTGGAGCCTTGTACAATTGTCTTTACAGGCAGGGTTTGATTCTCTTGGCCCCATATTCGAAAAACAGGTAAACTACAACTGGGGAGAGGACATGTTCACCAAAGGTGCCTACGCTGTTTACAGACCCGGACAATGGACAAGCCTTCAGAAAGTGTTGAGAAAGCATTTTATGCATACGCATTTCGCAGGCGAGCATTTAGCCGATTGGCAGGGTTTTATGGAAGGTGCAATCAATACGGGCGAGGAAGCAGCCCATGCTTTAATGTAAGTTCCGACCCGGACACTATTGTTCAAAGTCGAACGATAGGTTGATCAACGACCCTTCATTTTCCTCAAATTTGGCGTGTCCTGGTTCTGGCACGGTTCTTATATTTCTACATTTAGGAAATAATTATTCCAGGTGAAAAAATATCAGCTCGGCGAGTTTGAAGAGATCGTCATTCTTACAGTGGGAATACTGTACAATGACGCTTGTGGCATCTCCATCAAGAAGGAAATTGAAAGCAGATTGAAACGCAAGGTCAGCATAGGCGCGCTTCACACGGCCCTCAAACGGATGGAAGACAAAGGTTACCTGCGCTCGCGCGATGGCGAGGGCAATGAGGAGCGGGCAGGACGGCCAAAAAAGTACTTTGAGATCACCGCCCTGGGGAAAAAAGCTATGGAATACTCGAAGAATACGCGCAATGAGTTGTGGAGCGCGATTCCAAAGGTCGCCCTTCAAATGAAATTTCAGGGATGAAGCCGTCTGAGGAAAGAATGCCACCAGCCATACCGTTGAATTTTTTTCGATGGTACTGTAATCCTGAGTTGAGAGATCATATCGAAGGAGATCTGATCGAATTATACAGGGAGCGCTTAGCGGAAGGAAAATTCATGGCCGACGTCAGGTTCATGATCGATGTCGTTCTGCTGTGCCGCTCGGGAATTATTAAGAGAGGAAGAAAACATCAGCATATTAACACTTACGGCATGTACAAAAGTTATTTCAAAATCGGATGGAGAAACCTGGCAAAGAACAAAGGCTATTCAGTGATCAACATTGGCGGGCTGGCACTTGGTATCGCTGTGGCAATGATGATCGGACTTTGGGTGGCCGATGAATTGACCTTCAATCATTACCATACGAACTATTCCCGTGTTGCCCAGGTGAAGAAAGAGGTAAAGTGGGAAGGCAAGACCTACACCAATACCTACCTGCAGTATCCACTGATCAACGAATTGAAAACAACCTACGGAGCGGACCTGAAATACGTGGTTCCCCAAATGGGTGGTGGTGAAACGGTATTGTCCACCGCTGATAAAAAGCTCACGAAGAGAGGAACATATATGGGAGAGGACATGATCGATATGTTCTCACTGAAAATGCGCTATGGAAACCGGGACGCGCTGAAAGACATCAATGCGATCATTGTATCGAATTCGACAGCGATCGCCTTGTTCGGCGATATCGATCCGGTAGGAAAAATAATCAAACTCAATGGCACGCGTGATGTTACTATCAATGGCGTCTACGAAGACCTTCCAAACAACTCGACGTTTAACGATCTGGATTTCGTTGGGCCATGGGCTGCCCATGAGCGGGATAATACGTGGATGCTCAACGCGAACTGGGAAAATCATTTTCTGGCTATTTACGTGCAGGTTGGCGACGGGCTAACGCTGGAACAGGCGGCGGAAAAAATCGGGCCTGCTGAATACAATGCCACCCGGAACCTGGGTTACATGAAAGAGTCTATGAAGTACAATGCCCGCAACTCTCTTATTCCTATGAATGACTGGCATCTTCGTTCAAGATTCGACGACCAGGGAAAGGTTGAAGCCGGTCCTGTTGAACTCGTCTGGTTCATTGGAGCAATTGGCGTGTTCGTGCTGCTGCTGGCGTGCATTAATTTCATGAATTTGAGTACGGCACGTTCGGAAAAGCGGGCAAAAGAAGTAGGGATCAGAAAATCAATTGGATCTGTCCGGTCCGAACTCATAAAACAATTCTTCAGCGAATCCTATCTCGTTGTAATCCTTGCATTCATTATTGCGCTGGCACTTGACTATATGTTCCTTCCCGCATTCAATCAGTTGTCCGGCAAGGAAATGTCTCTGCCAATAGGCAACCCGTTGTTCTGGATGGCGTCACTGGCGTTCCTGTTTGTAACGGGATTGATGGCAGGAAGCTATCCCGCGCTTTACCTTTCGTCGTTCAATGCAGTATCTATACTTCGAAAAACGTATCGAACCGGCAAGCTCAATTCCCTGCCGAGAAAAGTTCTTGTGGTAATTCAATTTACGGTTTCGGTAATTCTAATTGCCAGTACCGGTATCATATACAATCAACTCATGTTTGTGAAAGATCGCCCTGTTGGATATGATCGCGAAGGATTGCTGATGATCAACAAGAACCATCGCTTTTTCGATGAGAAAGCAGATGCCCTTCGCAGTGAACTATTGAGCACTGGCGTTGTTTCTGAAGTTGCCGAATCGGGAGGAGATGTTACTTCGGTGTGGTCGGGCAATGGAGGGTTTAGCTGGGAAGGAAAAGATCCTTTGTTTGAAGCAAACTTTGCCACACTTAACGTCGGATCTGATTTTGGGCGCGCAGTAGGTTGGAAGTTTGTTGATGGCCGGGGTTTCTCCAGGGACATCAAGAGTGACACGGGAGCATTTGTACTAAACGAGGCCGCCGTGAAGTATATGAATATCAAAGATCCCGTGGGCAAACTGGTTCACTGGGAGAACAACGCATGGAATTCCCACTATGACTACAAAATCGTAGGTGTCATAAAGGACATGTTGATGGACTCTCCGTTTGAAGAAGTGCAGCCTACTATTTATTTCACTAAAGGTTATAAGAATGTTCTGCTTGTGCGCATCATGCCGGGCAAAACATTAGTTGAAGCGCTGCCCAAAATCGAAAAAATCTTTAATGCTGTTATTCCCGACATTCCATTCTCCGCGCGTTTCGCCGACTCGGAATTTGCTGCCAAGTTCAAGACGGAGGAGCGCATCGGAAAACTCGCGGGCACCTTTGCATGTTTGGCGATCCTGATTAGCTGTCTTGGTCTCTTCGGGCTTGCAGCCTATGTGGCTGAGCAGCGCACCAAGGAAATTGGTATCAGAAAAGTGCTGGGCGCGACGGTCGCTGGACTGTGGGGGATGTTGTCCGGCGAGTTCATCGTCCTGGTTACAATATCCTGTGCGCTGGCTATTCCTATTTCGTGGTATATTCTTGATGAAAGCATCAGTAAGTATAAATATCACACAGCTATCGGCTGGCAGATCTTTGCGTTATCGGCGGGCAGCGCTATTTTGATTACAATCGCAACGGTGAGCCTGCAGGCCGTGAAGGCTGCGCTGGCCAACCCTGTGAACAGCCTGAGATCTGAGTAAACTGAGGTTATCACCATGGCATAGTATGAAGCAGAGTAACCAATTCGGGGAACTAGTCATCTTCCGTTAATTAGGTCCCGTGCATAGTCAATTTGATTCCTTTGCCTCAAGCAAAATCGATAGCAATTATTTCATGATCATTGATGCGTGGAACGACTAGCGAGACCATTCCGTTTTGCGTACTGTACGGTGCATCGCGTTGCCGGAACAACAGTTTTACGCTTTTTAATTTTTTTGTTGAAGGTACTTTGATCGAGACTGTCGCTTCAACGGGGATCAGTTCGCGGAAAGGTCCCTTCATCATCATCGGGTTGGTGAGGTTTACCAGGTGCACCGTCATAGACTTCTCTTGCTCCCATGCCGTGACATCGATTAGTCCCCTGCCGGATACGAGCGCGACGGGCTCATCATTGAGCGCCCAGCGGACAGCATTTCGAATGAGCTTACCGTGATCGTCACTCAGAATTTGCCAAAAGGCCCGATCGATATCACCGGGGAAGTAGACCACACGGGACTTGCCAATCTCACGCGCATAGACGCCCCGTGATGTATTGTCAGCGTCCTTTGTCCGGGGGTATACATCTTCCATAGGAAGATCGGGATAGGTCGGAATGATCGTGACGGGACTGGGAAAATCAGACGTCGTGGTAACACGAACCTGATGGGTAGTGTTGATGATACGGAACGAATCTTCCAATCCTTTTGTGAGTGGATGGAAATTGCCAGCTGCATCCTGCTTGATCCGAAGGTAGCTGTTCTGCAACGGCCCCTCTACCTTGTTCCCAAACGTAACATCAAAAAGATCATTCAGTGCAAAGTTACTGCGTGGTTTACCCGTTTCATCATACAATGATGTTTCATAGGTAGCGACGATGCTTCCGCCGCGCCTGACAAAAGCTCGCAACTGATCACACTGCGCGTCCGATAAAGCAGCAATGTTAGGAAGTATTAGTAGCTTGAAAGGACGGAGGTTTTCGGCATCGAGCAGCCGGTCATTGACCATTTCAAAAGGCATTCTGTCTTCGATCAGAGCATGGTACATTCCATAGGCATGATCTTTAAAGTTCTTCTGCCAATTCTGGGTACCATAGTTTTGCTCCGTTGCTTCCGAGTACACCAGCCCAACAGTTGCCAGGGATCCCGTATTCCTGAGATATTTTTCATTTTGGTAGCAACGCCCGTAAAGTGCGGCGACGCCATCCATCCACCTTTTATCAAAGATCGTGGCACCGAATTTCACAAAAGCAGGACGCAATCCATTTGCAATGCCTTCCGCTACCCACACGGCGATCTCGGCGTCTGTCTGAACGGAATCTTTCCATCGATATGATTCTTCGACGCCGACACTGAACAAACCCACTTGTGGTTTCATACCCATTGTGGCGCGAAGTTCTTTCGCATGTTTGGCATTTGCCCATGGTGGAATGTATCCGCTCCTCGCCTGTTGATCAGCAATGAAAAAATCAGATTGTTTGCCGGTGATGAGTTTATCGGGAAAGCCATTGGGAATAAATCGCGAGCTGGATTTTTTCTTTCTGATCTCTCCATCCCAGAGGAACCAGAGTTCTTTCAAACGTTCAGTTCGCCACACGCGGTACTTTACATAGGCGGAGTCATTCAGATCGCCGGCCGGCATAGCTGTACTGAGCGCATTGTGCGTCGATTTTGGAAGATCAAGTCCTCCGGAAAATGTTTTGAAGCTGCTTTGGCAATGTTCACAGTAACAAATGCCGTGACCACTCCAGCGATTAGAAAAAATTCCATCGGGTTGGAAGCGATCCATGATTTCGGCGTTGACACGCGTCATGAAATCGAAATTGTAAGGACCTAACGCACAGGTCACCCATAACTCCGGGTTAGCCCAATGGCGTCTTTTCATTCCATCGGCGCTTACCGCGATCCACTCTGGATGGGCATCATAAACTTCCTGTCGGGCAGCGTGTGGATCTGTCCTCAACAGAATCGACATATTCATTTTACGACAGCCGTTTACGAGATACCCGAGCAGATCAGTATTGCCCAGGTAGTCGCTGCGATGGTGCAGCGGGATATTGGTTGGGTAAAATGCAACGACACCTCCCGCCGACAACAATGCGCCATCGGCGTGAATGCGTTTAAAATAGTTTAGCCAAAAATCGGGGTCGCACTGACCAGGATCATTTTCAACAAAAGCGAGTTGTGCCCATCGCATGGTTTTATCGTACCACGCTGGCGTAGGAGGCGTTGACTGATACATTTGGCCAAATGCGTTGAACTGATTGGCGGCCATCACGCCTCCGATAGCGCCTGCCGTTTTTATAAAATTTCTCCGCAGCATAATCAGTCTCTTTTGTATTAAGATAGTTTGTCACTCCGTCGTTGACGAGCAAAACCATTTCACTGTTGGGCATATTGAACGATCCGAGAACGGCCGCGCCCTTCATTTCCATTTCTGCTACGCTAACCTTTTTAATTCCATCGAATATAACGAGCGAACGGCGAAGCTAAAAACGAAATGTAAGAGCGCAGCGCTCGCTAAAAGTGATTAATCTAGGCATGACAAATTTCAACCAATGCGGACGACGTTGACTACAGGTTTCGCTAAAAAAATTGAAAGAGAAGCCAACTTTCCCGAACAGTAATCTATCCAAAAACCTAACTTCAATCCATCAATCATTAATCGTCATGAAGATGTTCACAGTTGGCATCATTTCCGTAGTCGTTTTATTATTCATCGGGGTGGGATTTTCACTTTTCAGGAACAAATCGGCGAAAGAAATTCAGGAAAATGAATTGTTCGTCGCGGAAGACTTTCCCAATGCGCTTTACCCGATCCGGGTAAAAGGAAAGTGGGGATATATGAACAGCAAAAAAGAAATTGTCATTGACTGCAAATTTGACATGGCAGACGATTTCAATGAGGGCATTGCAATTGTTGAAATAGAAATTAGGGACAAGGAAAATCCAAATGGCAGATTATTTAAAGGGTTGATGGACGAGAAAGGGTTGATGATAACAGATTTCAAGTATGATCGTGCTTATCCATTTTCGGATGATTTGGCCCATGTTATGAAAGACGGAAAGCATGGGTACGTAGATAAAACAGGAGAGGAAGTAATTCCTTTGCAATACGAAGATGCTGCGATGTTTTCTGAAGGATTAGCTTGTGTAAAAGTCAATGGCAAGAATGGCTTTATCAATAAACAGGGGAAAATGGTTATCGCTCCTCTTTATGAACGGACTTGCAACGTTTCCACTTTTTCCGATGGATTGGCTCCTGTTTATACGACGTATGAAGATGGCCCCGCCGGTTATATAGACGCTGCCGGCAATATGGTAATACCTCCCAGATACGAATTCGTAGATAAATTTTCTGAAGGGCTTGCTATGGTCAGGCCACTCGACAGTAATGCGTACGGATATATCGATAAAAAAGGAGAATGGATAATTGAACCTCAGTTCGATATGAGCCTCGGCTTTTATGAGGGTGTTGCAACTGTAGAGAAAAAAACACCAATGGTCCTAAATCATTTGGAATTATCGACAAGACAGGGAAGAAGATAGCTCAACAGATGAAGTACGACTTTGTTGGGATTTTTAAAGAGGGATTAGCTGCATTTGAATCCAGGGATCATACCTGGGGATATATAGATCGGTCGGGGAAGGAAGTTATTCCCGCCGGGTATGCTTCTCCAAATTTCTTTAAAAATGGTTTGGCGAGAATGGAAACAGG
This sequence comes from Chryseolinea sp., assembly GCA_049840655.1. Classification (GTDB taxonomy): domain Bacteria; phylum Bacteroidota; class Bacteroidia; order Cytophagales; family Cyclobacteriaceae; genus Chryseolinea. The sequence goes on along the minus strand of JASGJX010000038.1, from coordinate 5,024 downwards.
AAGCCTTTTTACCAAACTGAAAATTGTATACATCGATAAGAAGGGACAAGTTGTCTGGAAGGAAAAATAATACCACCAGGATATCCTCAACGATCTATTCCGATTTTACACCTTCTTCGGGGGCAAGTCAAACGCTTTGGCGTCATGTTCAAAATGTCCCTTGTGAGAAGCATCACAAAAAGGTTTGTTGGCTGACCGACCGCAGCGACAAAGAGAAACAACCGTTCTGCCCTGAAGGCCATATGTATTTCCGTCTTTGTCCACAATTTCAAAGTCGCCCTCTACTTTAATAGATCCATTACTGTTGATGGTAAGTTTTGTCGCTGCCATGAGATTTTAAATTCGGAGCAAAGGTAACAATCTTAATCGTATATAATGATTACACCAATGGTACTGGGCACATTACCTGGGCTGTTTACAATCTGGCTGCTTTGGTTTAGGAAGGGGGAACCAAGGGCAAAACTTAAAGCTTGCAGTTACTCGTCGTATGGCCCGGCATCGGAACTTGCAACACTACAAATACTGAACGACCAAAGTCATAACGTATCCATGAATGTCGTAGCACCTCAGCTACTACATTTTTTCTTCCGGATCGAAACATCGATTGAAATAGGTACTGATCGTTGAAGTTCCAATACAAAGCCCACTCATACGCTTTGGATCCAATAATGTCCATCGACATCGAATAGCATATGACGAATTATCCTGGTTGAAAGCTGGAATGACCATATACCTAAAACACCAGCGACTTTCAATCCATCGGGAACCAATCAAAATCACCCGAATCCCACCGCACATAAAATTTCACCAAGGTCCGGCTGTGATCTTCAAGGTCTGCCTGTTCCGTTATAAGATACCGACAGTCCAGGTGCACGATTCTACCATCGGGCCTCGCAGCCAGGTTGCCCACCTGAGGTATTGCAGTACCCAATGTTTCCAGAAATGATGACGAGCTTACCTTCCAGGTGCCTTCCAAAAAACGACGGTCCAGATGTTCACGGACAACGCCGTCGCGGAAGCCACAAAAATCGCTGGCGTTTGGATCCGGATCGGCTGCTAAAAATTCGGACATACCGTAATACTCACCTGATTGCTGGAATTGATAAAGTTCGTTCGGCCAATTAAAATAAGCTTGAAACGCCAGTTTGTGTTTATTCTCTTCACGACAATTAGGGGTGTATGCCGATTCCCCATCCGTGCAACATCCTTGTATGAGCTGACTCTTCAGGCCCCATATTCTTTCGCGGCTGTTAAAAAAAGTGAGCCTGTTCGGGTCAAATGGATCAGATATATAAGACATGCCCCATACCCAGTATTCTCCTATGCTGTTAACAAGCCCACAGCCGTCGAAAACAGCTATGGCAGATTTCGAAATATAGGCGGGTACTTTAACCTGGCCTAACGATTGGCCATTTACATCGTATGGAATAAACCTGAGTTCAAATCGGATGTCATCGAAAGAAGATTCTGATGTGAGAGAAGATTCCAATGCCTGAGCCATGCGGCCTTCGATAAGCCCTTCCCGCTCAATCCCGACAAGAATAACAGATACGGTATCGTTGGTGGCAATTTCCGCCACTTCCGGTACGTCGTAATAAAATGATGCATCGGACGAACCAACATGTATCTGCACATATACGCCTGCTACGTTTTTGGTTGTGTCCTCATGCAGGAATTTTACTGGTACCAGAAATTTATCGGCGAGGACAAGAGTGTCCTCAATGGAAATTTTCAAAGAACTGCCAATGGTCCCTACCGGAATTGTGCCGGTTATTTTTGTCGCATTTAAAAGGCGAAGATGGCTGGCAATGGTATCTGCGTTCGCCGAACCACTGTTCTGCGCGGGATTCTCAGGCACGGAATCAGTTTGCTCACATGCAGACATGTATATTCCCCCAAGCACGAAAACGCATATTGCAGCTAAGCATTGAGAAGTCATAACATAAATTTTAATAGGTACGAAACTGTTTTTCTTAACACGACGGCATGCGTCAATACGTTGCGTAACGGCGATGCGCACCCGACGATGAATAAAATTACAGAGGATGATTATCCTGGGATAGAATAAAATTTACCTCGGCAGTCCTTGTAGTGCCGAATGCAAAAAGGTACTCGACGGAGGGATATTATCAACTTAGTGCCTATCTGGCAATTTATGTATCAATACTTCGTGTTATTGGATTTCGGCTTCACGAAAGTTTCCTTTGCCTTTTCCGTCCATTCCTTTCTTACCGACTCGAAGTCCTTCAGGAATTCGGGGTTTTGAAAAAGCATGTTCACAAACTGCCGCGCGAATATTCTTGCAGACTCAGAATCGCTCGAATAGTGAACACCAAGTATCTCACGTGAATGGGCCATGTCGTAAGCATCCTTGATGAATACATCTGTAAACTCCGGAGCAAGCTCCTGGTATATGTATGCGTTAATATATGAGTTAGAGGCGTGCCCACTTGGATATGCTGCCCAATCTGTTTCCTGAAGATTCTTAATATCTGAATCAATGAACACTGGCCGGATCCGTGCGTATTTGAACTTCAATGACCAGATAAAATAACTGGCATCACGCCAAACATTGGCAATCAAATTTGCTGTAACAGGAAGATCATCAGGATTGAACCAGGATCCAATTGAACTTCCAATGTGAAAAAGATTTCTTCTGTAGAAAGAATATGTTGAGTCTCCAGGCTTTACACGAAGGTTGTAGTAAATGTCAGCCATGTAAAGACTTGCCCTTACTTCTTCATCCGTTCTTAAACTCTGAAGTGCAAGTAAGTAATTGATTTCGGCACGTGTTTGTTCCGAGCTGTTGGCAGGAGCATCGGGAATTTTGAAATCATCAACCTTAACATTTTTCAGGTAGACAGGTGTAAGGCTCATTCTCCGCTCTATTGTCTCTTTGTCGGTTATGAATTTCTGCTTGTCAATCTCCTCATTCGCAGACTTTGGCTTAGGGTTGAAGGTTAACAGTTGTTTGTAGTGGCCACGGACTGGGGTAAGTGCACGTTGTATTTTTTGACTATGACTCGTTATGAATAATGTCAATAACATCAGTATTCCAAAGACTCTTTTCATAAATGAAGTTTTTGAAATAAAGACGGAAAAGTCTTCCGGAAAGACGCAAAAAAATCTTGCGTCTTTATTCAACTATCCGCGTCATTGATATGGGTGAAAGGTTCACTTCATTATCAACTAAAAATCAAAAATATGGTAACCGAAAATGATCCGGGATGCTGCGATGGCGACTGCTGTGGTGGAATCACCAGTACGGGCTGTTGCTAAAAAAAGTAAGGGCAGAGTCAATTCTGCCCTTTAATTCAATTCTTATGGGCAGGAGCAGGGAATCTTGTCCTTACAGACAATTACGTTCCCATACGAATCAAATTTAATATGGTAAGCTGCATCCATTTTCTCTTTCAGCATCTGCCTCGCGCGTTGAACCCTTGATTTGGCTCCTGAATAGGAAATGTTAAGTTCTTTTGCCAGCTCAAGTTGAGAGAGGTCTTTGATTTCAGTTAACTCCAGAGCATTCCGATACTTTTCGGGAAGAGTTGTCAACATATCCTGAAGACAAGTTACAACACAATCGTTGAGCGAATTATTTTCAGTTCCCCAATCGACATCACTCACATTGATGATTCTTCCTTTTCTTCTGAAGTAGTCAGTAATTGTGTTACGAGTGATCTGAAAAATCCAGCCAACTAATTTATCTGACTCCTGCAATTGACCAAGTCTGGAATGTACTTTCAGGAACACATCCTGAATAATATCATCTGCAAGTGCCCGATCTTTCGTGTACCGGAATACAAAAGATTTTAACTTGTCTTGCGTCTCATTCCAGATGGCGATTTCAGTTGCATTCATAACCTATCCGTTTAGATATTGAGCAACAAAATTCTTGCAGTATTCTTTTATCATGTTTCGGGTCGTTCGAAAAGCTTCTAGGATTTCTTGCTGATTCCCTGTGGCTTTAGCCGGATCGGGGAAATTGTGATGTAATTTCACTGCCTTTGCAGGAAAGACCGGACAACGCTCGTTTGCATGATCACAAACTGTAATCACAAAATCAAAATCAATAGAAGCATATTCATCTACGTTATTTGACGTATGATGTGAAATGTCAATGCCGTCTTCCTTCATGATCGAAATCGCTTTAGGATTCACACCATGGGTTTCTATTCCGGCACTTTTGATTGCGGCTCTATCATTAGCATAATGGCGTAAGTAACCTTCGGCCATCTGACTTCGACAGCTGTTTCCTGTACACAAGACCAGTATTTGTTTCATAGCTAAAAGCGATAGACCATACAAATAGCAGAGGCGGGGCAAACAGAATCAAATTCTGACGATGCCTTAATTTCTGCCGGAACTTTTTCCCGCGAGATGTCAGAGAATCCACGTTGGAGGAAAAAATCGTGAGCGGTCTCGGTTAACAGATATATTTCTTTGATTGATTTTTCCCTTGCTCTCCTGAGCAGATCATTTACGATCTCCTTTCCGAAAGCATTCCCACGACAATGTTCATCGACTGCTACCGACCGGAGCAACGCATATGTTGAATAGAATTCCAAGCCTCCCGAACCAATTATTTTTCCCTGTTCGTTCTGATAGCTGACAAATAGATTATTCTCAAGCTTAATGTCCCGAAATGGAAGTTTACTACTCTTTAATAATGTGAGTATTTCATCCAATGAATTATTATGGTCAACAACCTTCGCTTGCATATTAGCAGCAGTTTTGTCCTTTATAACTTTCAAAAAGATCTCCGACCATTTTCTTTGCTTTAGCCCATGCCTTTTCATCGATACAATAGCACACGGATGGACCTTCAATATCTCCTTTGATTAAACCAGCTTTCTTAAGTTCACTCAAATGCTGAGAAACGGTTGACTGAGACAAGGGCAACTCATCCACGATGTCGCCACAAACACAAGACTTGGTTTTAATCAGGAACTGAATGATCGCTATCCTCGCGGGATGACCCAGCGCTTTGGTAATTGTAGCCAGGTCGTTCTGTGCCCTGGTGA
>JASGJX010000037.1:0-15942 GCA_049840655.1 Chryseolinea sp. | reverse complement strand
ATCACGATGTCTCGATGCTACGTCTGGTGCTGCATCTTTGATTGTGATACGCGATGCCTCAACACCCTTGCGCTGCAGCGCATCAAACAATGTTCGTTTACGCAGGTCGGTGGCAGTAGAAATTGACTGTAAGATCTTCTCCCGCCCACCCGACAAATCGATGGCCAGTGCTTCAACGTCTGCCGACACAACCTGCTTTCCTGTCTTCTGTTCAATGAATTTCAGAAACGATGAATCCGAAGCGCTCACTGCGTCGGCCGCCAGCGAATCCTGATAGTTTAATGTCGTCTTGTTGTGATTCAGAGTATAGTAGTCGAGCCGCGCCCTGTACAACGCATACTGCACTACTTCCCAGTTTGTATTGCTGACATGAACAAGCGTCACTGATAAGCTTTTCTTTTGATTGAGGATTCTCGCTAGTAACGTAACCGTTTTGTTTTGCCGCTTCCTCAGGTCTGACTGAAGATAGTCATACTTGATATCGCGCACATCATCCTCTTTGGCATCTACAGCGCGTGCCACAAGCTTGTAGGGTGACGCCGCTGCCTTCACGATAAGATTCTTCAAGACCTGCCAAACCACCGGCATCACCCGGAACTTTGGATCATTCACATCACCTTTCAAAGGAATATTCAGGTCGACATTGCCGTCAACATCTTTTAACAACGATACAGCAAGCTTTAACGGCAGTTTGATCGCCGTCTCACTTTGAACCTTGTCTCCAACTTCAAGGTTTGTGACAAATAAACGATTCTGACTTTTCAGATAGTGGTTGCTTACACTGGTCGTACTTTTGAAGCTGACGATTCCATCCCAAAACGGATGAGCCACATAATATTCAGAATACGGCGAGAAGTCGGTGATCTTTAGGGAGTCAATATTGTAATACAGATTCATGTCGCCAATGTTCTTTGTACTCACCTTTAGGCCAGCCCTGAATTGGCCGGAGTGATTCAACAAGGAAGAAACCCGGATCTGAATTGAGTCGGTGGCGTTAGTGATCTCATGAGCACCGATGGAAAGTTCTTCTGTCAGAAAATGAAAGGGCTGCTTCAGCGTGTAATCGCTAAAATCGAAAGAACCTCCTGAAACGACGAGGCTGTCGATAGCGTAGCTGTTGATCGCATACTCGCGTCCCCACTCAATAAGATATTGGTTGATTTGCCGAAAGAAATCAAGATACGGATCCATCGAGCCCTGCCTGGCACGCAATGTATCGCCGGGTATGCCGGCCGTTGTATCCTGACCGCTTCCAGTAACGCGCAGGAGATTGTTTCCTGTCGGCGTCAAATCAAATTTCAGGTAAGGCTTATCAAGACTTGCAAGTTTAACGTTATAGATACCCTTCACCGGCTTAACATCGCCAAAGTCAATCATAACCGTCTCCATTGATGCAACCGGTTTATTCAGCGTATCAGCCAGGTAAAATTGATCGAGCGAAAACAATCCGTTGATACTGGTCAGTGGAATTTTTGCCGTACCTTCAAGCGCAAGATCGGTATTGATGTTACCCCTTACATCAGATACAAACAGCACCTTATCGGCAAACGGCAGTAAGAATCCTAGTGCCAGGCTATCGGTCTTCAATGCGAGCTGGTAAGAAAGACTGTCACGATTGAAGCTGCCTGCCGATGCTAAGGCACCACCGGACTTTACCGCCAGCTTCAGATTGTAATTGATCACCGGTTGATTCCACGCTATGGCTGAAGTCGAGAATAGAATATTTCGTATATCGATGCCCGCCTTAAAAGTTTGCTGGAAAAAACTAAAGCTACCCGCTTCAATATTGACCTCTTCTATCACGTAGCGAACTGGTAGCGAACTTGATTCTTCGGTTACGCTATCGTTCGACGTTGCAAATCGCTCTAAGAGGTCATCGTAGTTGAACGTCTCGTTGGCATTCATCTGCACATACAAATATGGCTCCTCAAGAGCCACTTCCGAAAACCTGATCTCGTCGTTCAGCCAGTAGCTCCAGGGCGATGCGTTCAGATAGAGCTTATCAAACGAAAGAAAGACTGAATTGGAACTCCTTTCAAAAACCTTAACGTTCGAAAGTGTCAAAGAGAAGTTAAATGGGTTGAACCAAACAGCGCTGAGCGTGATCTTCCGGCCCGTCCATTCCTGGCTGTGCTTTTCAATGTATCGCGTAAGTGAAAACGATGCAATAAAGAACAAACCCGCAGCTACGACCGTGGTTATGATTAAAAAGCGAACGATTCGTCGTTTAAAGAAAGACTTCATCACGCTCAATGAATGAGTCCTAAAAATCAATATTGGAGGATCCAAAAACGGATCCCTATAACAAAGACCAGAATCGCGGACGCAATATTCGCGCGTCCTCAGTCACATTCCCTGGGTGAAGCGGGAGAACAAATATAAAAAGGTTCAGCATTTTCGTTCATTAAGTTTTCAGGACTGATTAAAATGCCACAGTCATCGTGTGCATTGAGATACGTAGCCATTCGCAATACAAAAAGCATCTCATGCCCAGTACCAGGAGATTTGTTCCATACAACAGAACGTTGTGACAAACGGGTGTTTGTTATGATTCACATGATTGATAAACTCAAAAAGAAAAAACAAACCAAGCACGTCGTGCCCTGGTGTAATCAAACTATGTTAATTTTCCATTCGAAAACGGAATGGCTAAACATTCCTCACGGAGATAGAAGCAACATGACCATAAAGAGCATCGACAGCAGCGGAGCGAACAAGACAACATATAGCATATTGTTTGTAATAAGCTTTGGCCATCTGATCAACGACATGCTTCAGGCAGTTGTCCCGTCGGTATATCCTGTGATCAAGGACGCTTATGGCTTGAGTTTTACACAGGTCGGATTGATCACGCTAACATATCAATTGACTGCCTCCATATTACAACCCTTCGTCGGTTATTATACTGATAAGAATCCAATGCCGTTTTCTCTTATCGTCGGTATGACTTCGACATTAGCCGGACTGGTGGCTGTCTCATTTGCGTCATCATTTTATCAGATCCTTGCAGCTGTATCGCTCATCGGCATTGGCTCATCAATCTTTCATCCCGAATCGTCACGCGTAGCGCATCTTGCCGGCGGGGGAAGTAAGGGTCTTGCCCAATCGATCTTTCAGGTTGGCGGAAACGCAGGCAGCGCCATCGGTCCGCTACTGGCTGCGTTGATTGTCGCGCCACGCGGGCAGCATTATATTATATGGTTTGCTTCCTTCGCATTGCTTGGTATGTTCGCGCTTTCTTTCATTGCTAAATGGTATAGGAATCACTTGGAAGAACGTATATCCCGCGGCGCAAAGTCGATGTCAGAAATCAAACCAACTTTGCCAACCAGCAGAATTGTATGGGCGATGCTCATATTGCTCATTCTCATCTTCTCGAAATACTTCTACATGGCTTGTATGACGAGCTACTATACTTTCTATTTGATAGACAAGTTTCATGTAACGCTTGCGCAATCACAAATCTATCTTTTTGCATTCCTTGCGTCAGTTGCAGCCGGCACAATCATCGGTGGGCCCGTTGGTGATCGCATTGGAAGGAAGCAGGTAATATGGCTCTCCATACTTGGAGCTGCACCTTTCACCTTACTGTTACCTCATGTTTCGCTTGGGCTTACCGTTGTATTATCGGTACTGATCGGATTGATTATTTCTTCTGCATTTTCGGCGATACTGGTGTACGCAACCGAGCTCGTCCCTGGTAAGGTGGGCCTGATTGCCGGCCTCTTCTTTGGATTGGCGTTCGGAATGGGTGGAATTGGCTCGGCGGTGTTGGGCAAACTAGCAGACTCAACGAGCCTCGAGTACGTATTTAATGTGTGCGCTTTCCTGCCGTTGATTGGCATAATGACAATCCTGTTGCCGTCGACGAAGCAAAAATGATTCGGCCGGCGGAGCGTTCAATGCATCCATTGCTTCCAATTGAAACTGAAATCTCTTTTAAAAGACTGAAGGCAAATAATAATACGAAAAGAGTGGTCACCGTTTATAATGGGATGGCGAGAGCGTTTGCCAGTTTCGCACGTCTTGCTTCGACGATTTGTCCCGTTATTACAATTTTTACTAACTTAACTCGAACAACCCTTCAGAACAGGAACCGTCATGAAACTGAAATCTATAAGCCCTCTATTATTGTTTGTATTGATTAGTTCTGCTGCATTCGCGCAACTACCCTCTAATCGCATGTCGGCGGGTGTTATGCACTATGCCGGTGATACTGTTAAATCTATACGTCTTGGCCTCTATGCCATCGTACCTCAGGGTTGGAAGGCTGTGCTACCTCGAGATACGGAAGTTGTTGTACTCGTACCGGATGATAACTCTTCATCATCCACCATTTACGTGGTCCTCAACGAGAACATGACCCTGGCTCAGCAAAAGATCAATCTCGAAAAAGGTTTTTCACTGGCAGATGGGCTCAACGTTGTGCCTGATGGCGGCGTGACTCAACGAACTGCTGAAGTGCTCGCTACGAAGGCTAAACTATCGGGGGCAAAGGCAAACACGGCGGCTAAGTTCTACATCGAGTCAAAGTGCAATCCCGTGGGCTACTGTCTTGCGTTTGTACTTCAGGCGGATGCGCAAGGAATTGAAAAGGGAACGACAGCAGTAAAGCAACTCGTGGACAACGTTGTCTTTCAGGATATGAGTCACGTTTCACCTTACGCGAATTTTAACTGGAAAGAGTTTCTTTCCAACAAGATACTGCTTCGGTTCCGTCGCGACGCAAGCGGCCAGCAGGAAGATGAGCTTGAACTTTGTAAGAACGGAAACTTTAAAGCCAACATTACCAGAAGCGGAGCCTTCAAAGTTCCCAAGGAATATGCAGGCAAGAATAAAGGAACCTGGTCATTAACCAGCGATGACGATAAGGCTACCATCACGCTCACTTTTAAGAAGCTGAAACCGATCACACTTGAAGTACAGGGAAAAGACGAAGAGATCTATGTCAATGGTCACCGTTACTTCGTCGGAGAGAGTGAAAACTGCGATTAGATTGTAATCACAGTAGCTGTCCTGTTCAGTCTGACAATTCTCTCAATTACTTTATTCCTACCCACCACGGTTTGAACTGGCGAGTTGTATCGTTCAAGTCTACCACTTCTCCAATGACAGGAGTAACCAACGGAATGTTGCCGCTGTTCAATTCAGTCACTTGTTTCAGCGGTTCGTCCCATGGATGATTCGCCATCATGAACTTCGAAGAGTGAACTGGAAATAATCTTTTCGCTCTCAGATCCTTTGCTGCCTGAACCACCTCCCGGGGCAAATTGTGAATGTATTGCCAGGCAGCATTGTATTGTCCGTTGTCAAGCATTGCCAGATCGATCGGTCCATGCTTGCTGCCAATCTCTGCGTAATGCGTGTCGTAACCACTGTCTCCGCCGATGTAAAATTTCATCGACGGCGCCTGAACAACGTACGACATCCATAGGGTATTATTCCTTGTAAATCCTCGCCCTGAAAAATGCCGGGCTGGCTCCGTGAATACTTTGAAGCCATCACCTAACTCAATTGTCTCATACCAATCGCGTTCATCAAGAACAGCTGGATCGTATCCCCATTGTTCAAAGTGCGCTCCTACGCCAAGGCCGCATATTACTTTTTTGACTTTAGGCTTTAATGCCAGAAGTGTTTCGTAGTCGACGTGATCATAGTGATCGTGTGAAATAAAAAGATAGTCGATCTCAGGAAGATCATTCGCGGTAAAGATATCAGTTCCCTTGAAAGATGTATTCGTATAAGGTACTGGCGATGCGTTGCCGCTAAAAACTGGATCTACGAGGATCCGCTTACCATCAATTTGAATGAGATACGACGAGTGACCAAACCAAACAAGATAATTGCTATCGATGGGGATATTTAAAAGATTGCTCTTAACTGAAGGAATAACATCAACCGGTCGGCGCCTGGGCGCAGCTTCAAAGAACTGCTTGTATGTAACACCCCAGAGGGTATTGCCCTCTGTTAACTCGGGCGTCACGCTGAGATTTTGAAACTTACCATCCTTAAAATGTGGCGACTTCTGCATGCGTGCCAAACGATTATTTTCTGGTGCCTTTCCAAACTTGTCCTGTCGCATATAGAATACAGTAATTAAGGTGAGTACGGCGGCGATCGCCAAAATGGTGATCACAATCCTTTTCAGAAGTACTAAAATGAATGTCATGGGCATGTAGATGCTCTGCTTTCCTCTATGACGGCTGTTCGGCGAAAATAGTCTATGACGCCGGGTACGAAATAATCTTTTTTGAGATGATTATTGCGCAAGTGAATACTTGCGTGTATATTAGCAAGCAAATACTTGCATATGACAATGGAGAGCCGGCGCGATGTCTTTCAGGGCATCGCCGACCCGACGCGTCGGGAGATACTTGCTTTGCTTACCAAGGAAGCACAAAACGTAAATGCTATCGCTGAACAATTCAGTATGACACGACAGGCAGTATCGCTGCATGTTAAAATTCTGAATGAATGCGGCCTCATCGCAATCAATCAGCAGGGGCGTGAACGGATCTGTGAACTGCAGTCGCAGAAACTCGCCGAAGTAGATCGATGGCTTGCGCCTTTCCGCAAAACATGGGAAGATCGTTTTAACCGGCTCGACAAACTATTGGCAAATGATGAGGATTCAATACCCACTCAAACAAAACCAAAAAGACATGGAAAATCGTGAAATGAAAATTACTGCCGAGAAGGGCAAACAGGAACTGTTTATTATACGTGAGTTCGACGCTCCGCGTGAGCGCGTGTTCAAGGCTTTTACAAACCAGGACTTGCTTTCCAAATTTTTTGCACCTTTTGGAAACACGATGCACTTTAATCACTTCGACTACAGAACAAACGGAAGTTACAGCTGGTACAACAAAGATTCGAAGGGAAAGATTGTCTGTACGTTTGCTGGCACTGTCCATGAAGTTCATGCACCTGCCCGTATCATTCAAACGTCAGAATTCATGGAACTTCCTGAACGGGGACATGTGGCAATGGAGCGAATGGATTTCGAAGAGCTCCCGGGCAAAAGAACCAAGCTCGTCATACACGACGTGTGTATGTCAGTAGCAGACCGCGATGCGATGATCGATAGCGGCATGGACCGCGGACTTATCGACATCTTTAATCAACTGGATGCTATCCTTGCGAAAGAGGAACACCATATTGCTTAAGTTAAATTATCATGCTCAAACCCGCCAGCGACTTTCGGTCCTATACTAGAGCGTTTCCACCTGACGTGAAGGAGCGACTGGATCAAATGCGCGACGCTATACTGTCTGTAGTACCGAATGTAGAAGAAAGCATTCGGTACGGGATGCCAGCCTTCAAGGTTGGAAAAGAACATGTGTACATTGCGGGGTACAAAAATCACATTGGCATGTATCCGATGAGTCGCAAAACTGAATTGGAAAAGACTCTTGCTCACTATCGTGTGCCGAAGGCGAAGGACAGTATTCACTTTAAGCATAGCGAAGAACTCCCTCTTGATGTCATCAAATCAATAGTTCAATTTAAGTTAGCGCGTCAGCAAGACTAGAATACCGATTCGAAGTGTGGTCGTACATCGAGTCGAACGATGCGACATAACGTGTTTTAACCTTTCATAAACTACCAGGTAGTGGTGGCGGGATTCGAACCCGTTCCGTTATGGTTTTGCCCCTAAACTAACGACCATAAAAGCGGCGTACTAAGAAGTACGCCGCTTTATTTAACTTATTCCAGTTGGCAATATACCAACAGTAAAGTATTACTGGTAGTTCAGTGAAAATGCATTAATGCCTTGCAGTCAACGACGCAATAACACAATTCATCCTGACTACGCCTGATTTCAGGGCTTAAGCTATTATTGGATCACAACTTTGAGGCTGCAAGATGTGTTCCTTCCACGCGCGCTTTGATCTTTGAAAATGCGATCTCTCTTGCGGTTGAACGATCATCGGCAAACGGTGAGAACCCGCAATCATCACAGGATCCCAGTTGGTCCACTGGTATTATCGAAGCGGCCTTGAGAAGCAGCGATGCTATCTCTTCAGGTGTTTCGATGCGCGGGTTCAGCACATCGGTAACACCGAGAAACACTCTTTGTCCTGGTTTCAGTGATTTCCTTATCTGCTTCAATACTGTTGCCTTGTCCCTTTCGCCGGCGAAGGTAAGATAGAAACTGCCAGCTTCAAGCTGAAAGAGATCGGGTAAAAGATCTCCATAATCAACGTCTGCACTATGCGTCGAATCGTGGTCACCGCCGGGGCAACTATGTATCCCAATGCGCTTCCGCTCTTCTGCCGTGAAACGTCCGAGTAGTTGATTATTCAGGTCGATAAACAGTTTAAGGAGCGATTTCGTTGGATCAAGTTTAATGGCCAGCCTTCCTTCCGTGAAATCGATCTGCACGTTGAAAGCACCTCCATCCAGGCATCGACGGATGTCTTTCTCGGCCTCGTCAATCACGTCTGCAATGAATTGCTCTCTGGGATAATTCAGAATTGCCTCTGAAGGATACAGCAAACTCATCGCGGAAGCAGAAATAACCGCCTGCTTCAATGGACGTCCTGTAAAAGTACGCGCCTCACGAAGGTATTCATCGGCGTAGCGCTGATACCGGAAAGGTCCTGACGACAACGCAGGCAATTGCCTCGTATGTCCGTCTTTGAATGGTATGATAACACCAGCTGCCGACAAGTTCCTGGCACCGTGTATTGAATACGTTGCAAAGCTGGGCTTGGTTTGCTCACCGTCGCTGATAACAGGTGAGCCCGTGTGTTCAAGAGCGGCAATAGTTTCCTGAAGGGCGCGACGACTTAATTGATTCAGTGCCTCTTCAGACATACGGCCACCGCCAAATTCGGATAATGCATCAATGAGATAGGCAGGTCTTGGAATGCTGCCAATGGGTTCGGTTGGAATAGTCATAATTCGTTTGCTTAATGGTTGTCTCAAAGATTATTCTATGTTCAATTGACCTTCTAATGAATCTGTTATGAAACACAGTTAATCTACTGCCTGGCTACACTGTCAATTGCACTCACAGGAAAAGTACCTGGAATGCATAGCCGGTTTGGAAGGATCCAGTCAATGACTTTCAACTTATATGGAGTCATCTCACCACCTTCTTTGATACGGACATATTGTCTGGGCTTCACGTTTTCGAACTTTTGAATGGTATAGCTACCGTTCCAGGTAATTTCGATCTTGTCAATTGTGGTTGCCTTTCCTATCCCGATCTGTTGACGAAGCGGTGACGCCCCAAAACTTCCTCCTGAATTAACATCCCTGTGCACGCGTCGGGTTACTCCATCCTCCCGGAAAGTGACACTAATGCGAGTACCAATCGCAAGTCGATTAGACTTAGTTCCTTCCAGCTCTATGCTAATCCAATTATTGGTGCTCTGTCCTGGATTAAGGAAGAACGAGTTCTGATACGCATCCCCGGGATACGCACCGCCCATTTCGATATAGATATCTTCATCTCCGTCATTGTCCATGTCAGCGAACGACACACCATGACCCTTTTGAAGGTGTCCTACACGTGCTGACGTAGTTACATCGCCAAATGCCTTTCCTCCGAGATTGTGAAACATTTTGTTCGGCACAAGTGATTGGTACAACGGATTGCCTGAACCGAGGTACATGTCCAGATAACCATCGTTGTCGATGTCGCCGAAGTTTGCACCCATCGCGAATACGTTGGTTGTAAGACCAGCCTTCTTTGACACATTCGTGAACGTGCCATCGCCATTATTGTGATACAGGAGCATCTTGTCGTCAGCTCCTGCTGCTATCCCCAATTTTTCGGCAGCTGCATAGTACGCGAGGGAGCGATCAAATGTATAGTCACACATGAAGATGTCAAGCCAGCCATCATTGTCATAGTCCCAGAACCATGTAGGGAAGGTCCGGTTCGTTTCGTTAGATAAACCCGCTACCACCGTGGCATCGGTGAAAGAAACGTCACCACCCTTCATTCCCTGATTGCGGAAGAGGCGACGTTCACCATCCATTGTCGATATGAAAATATCCTGCCAGCCGTCGTTATTGTAATCGCCGGATGTTACACCTTTCACGAACCCAATGTGATCAACCAGAGCTTTGTGAGCGACTTCTTTAAACGTCCCATCCTGGTTGTTAATGTAGAGTTCATTAGGATGCATCTCCGAGAAATTGCCCACCACACTTTCATTTCCTATATAAACATCAAGCCATCCATCGTTGTTGAAATCATTCCATGTTGCTGTTTGTGTCGGATGAAAAGAAAGCAAACCACTCGCAGTAGTAACATCACTGAACGAGCCATCGCCATTGTTTTTAAGCAAAGAGTTCGGATCATGTCCAAAGGCTCCCCGCCATGCACCTCGCAAAACGAAAATGTCCTTGAACCCGTCGTTGTTGTAGTCCGTCTGCAACATGTTAAGGCCGCCTGTTATGCCCTTGAGCTGCATCTTCTGCGACCAGTCTTCAAATTTGCCGTCGCCGCTATTGTGAAAATAATGCATGGCGTCATTCGTTCCCCACGCCGATGTGATCAGGTCGAGATAGCCATCGTTGTCAAAATCATCGACTATACTCCCCCCGGCCATATTCCCTACTTCCAGCTTCAGATCCCCGGCGATATCTTCGAAGGGGTGCACACGATGCGTCGTATCTCCCTGCATGCCTGGAATAAGTAAGGCTGCCGGCACTTTTTCGGGATAGTCGCCCATCGTCATGTAAGCGAGATTGAGCAACCATCTGGACTCGAGGTCTGAGGGATCTGCACGCAGTAAAGCGGTGTATGCCTGTATCGCATTACGCGAGCCATCCATGTCACTGTGGATGCCTAGTCCACTTATGGGTAGAATGCATGATTCAGAGGCATGATTTGAAACACAATTCGAGCGCTCGCCAAGCCTCAGGTATGCCATCGCAAGCGTTTTAAGTATTTGAGTGTCGTTTCTGTAACGTGACTTCACCAAAGGCTCCAACAAACGAATGGCCTTTTTTTCTTCGCCCAGTTCAAGCAAAATGTTTGCCTTCAGATATGTGCAGAAGCGGACCTCCCCTTCTGAACTATGTGGATTGCTTAACAACGAATCCATAAAGGGTAACTTGGCCTCAGGTCTGAATGTATTTCTGGGATTGTACCCCCGGTTGTGCGCTTCCTTTAATAACTGCACCATTTCGCGCTGACATGCCGCGGACGATGGCTGCAGATCCATACTACAAGAGAGCGGTAGCATGCACATTATCGACAGTATTATACTTCGTAAATATTTAAGTTTCATAATGATGATTAACGGTTGAGAATAATGACAATCCCTACACGCCAAAACCATAGCCAGCACGTCGCTACTCAACTGTTATCAATTGAATAACATGCAGATGCAGCCCAGTAGACACTGGACCACGAATCAATAGCAAGTATGATGTGATGAAACGATCATTCACCTCATCTCAAAAAAGACAAGGTGGAACTTAAAGTGTGTAAGGATAAAGAGAAGGTATTAGGCCTCAGGTGGCCTGGGATGTTGGGGAAGACAGATGTCTTCATGTGACGGAGTTATAGATTGGGAATCGATGTCCATGACCCAACCAGAAGTTTGAGCTATCAAGGTCCGAACTGAACCAAGATATTCCTTGATAAAAACGATCAGCACTTTTGATGGTGCGTGTGTATCAGCAGTTGCATCAACATAGGTACCAGCTACATCAGCCAATGCCTCCTGTATCTGACGGTCCTTTTCGTCTTTAATACATACAACGGTCAGCGTGTCGTTGGCATATTTCTGCTTGATCAGACGGTAAGACTCGCCTTTATGCACGAACTTACCCTCAACCCTCATAAAATCGGCATTATCGTATTGATAAGGCAACGCCATGGGGATGCGCAGGGTGACCGCTTGAGAAGCATCGTAATAGTCTTCATCAAGCTCCCGGGAAGCCTTGACGTCATTCTTCAACTCGAATCCCGCAATAATGAAGTAATACCCCATTGTATTCAACAGGACGAGGACGATAAGTAAAACGGTTATGAGGCGTCGTTGCACAAAGGTGATGATTGCTAAATCTACAAAATCCCCGCACAATTACAATGAGGGAGGCAGGTATCGGTTAGCCGGTTCTTGACGATCTCCATATTGGTCGGCATCAAACTGGCGGTTCAGCTTATTAATGGGACATGTATCAAAAACGAACATCTTCATCCTTTATCGCACACCCGATCAAGGTACGAATTTAACACTGGAGTGACCTTAGTAAGGTTTTGTCACTCTGGCACGATTATGCATTACCAACCCACACAATACCAGGTCTATGCTCTCCAATTACTTTCGTGTAGCTCTCAGAAACCTCCAGCGCTCGCTGTCTCATTCTGTTATCAACGTATTCGGTCTTTCGCTGGGCCTAACGTGCGCGCTACTGATTTACATGCTGGTGACCTATCATCTTAGTTTCGACACTTTCCATACCAATGCTGATCGCATATACCGTTTCGTCACGGAGCAGCATCGCGACCAGGTGAGCTATGTATACAGTGTTCCTCCCGCATTTGGAAACGCCTTTCGCAATGACTATACCTATGCGGAAAAAGTCGCCCGTGTGTGCACTAATCAGGACGTGCTGGTTTCTATTGATCTGAAAAACGACAAGAAAAAGTTCAACGACGATATCTCTTTCGTTGACCCGGAGTATTTTGACATTTTCAATTTTCCAACTACAGAAGGCACCATTCCGTCAGCCGCAAATACCGCAGCGCTTACGGAAGATATGGCTATCAAATATTTCGGCAACGAATCCCCTATTGGAAAAACAATACGGCTCGATAACCGTGTTGACTTTCAGGTTACGGGCGTTATTAAGAACATACCAGATAACACTGATTTCCGATCCAAAATATTTCTGTCGTACGCATCCATGAAACAATACAATGAATGGTACGCCGATGAAAATGCATGGGGTGGCATCACTACCGACATCCAGACTTTTGCACGATTACACCCCGGAGTTGCTCCTAAGGAAGTTGAAAATGTGCTGCCTGCCTACGTCAAAAAGTATCGCGCGGAAAGCAAGAATGTTCATCACTACAAACTGCAGCCTCTTAACGATGTTCACTTCAATGCTCTCTACAACGGACAAATGTCCATGTAAACCATCTGGATCCTGTCGATCGTTGGTTTCTTTCTCGTCTTCACCGCGTGCCTTAACTTCATCAACCTATCTACCGCCCGGGCGGTAACACGGGCAAAAGAAGTCGGCGTGCGCAAAGTACTGGGGAGCGTCAGAACACAACTGTTCTGGCAATTTACGATCGAGACGGTCGTAGTGGTCACCATAGCTGCAACGATTGCCCTGGGCGCTGCATCAGTGATTCTTCCTCAGCTTAACAGCCTCTTCAAGCTACGGATCGAAACTGCCTTATCATCTCATCCGGACATCTTCATATTCCTTGCAGCACTCATTGTCGCAGTCACATTCATAGCGGGCGCGTATCCGGGAATTGTGCTGTCGGGATACAAACCAGTAATCGCACTCAAAGGGAAATCCATCGACATCAGCACGCGAGGCGTCAATTTGCGTCGTTCCCTGATTATTACGCAGTTCACCATTACACAGGTACTTGTTATCGGTCTCATCGTGCTGATGTATCAGATGCGGTTCAATCGTTCCACCGATATGGGCTTCCGTCAGAATGGAGTAGTTATGATTCCGGCGGGACCGAAAGAAAAGTTCAATACGTTAAAAACCGAAGTTTCAAAACTTGGTGGTATTGACCGGACATCGTTCTGTTTCTCTCCACCGGCATCTTACAGCAACTGGTCTACGTCTGTCACTTTCGACGACCGTACTGAAAGCGAAGATTTTGCCGTGAACGTTCGTGGTGCCGACGCTGATTACCTGCACACTTTCGATATCGACCTGGTGGCTGGTAGGGATCTCGTCCCGTCCGACTCAGTACGTGAATTCCTTGTCAACGAGGAGTTCGTTCATAAACTCAACATGAAACCGGAAGAGATACTCGGCAGATCCATTCGTTTTAACGGAGGTCTGACCGGACCTATCGTAGGTGTCGTAGCTAACTTCCATGATCGTTCTTTTCATTCTGCAATAAATCCGGTAATGATCACAACCATGCAGGATATGTATAACGAAATGGCTGTACGCATCACTACTAATGATGCCCAATCTGTAATCAGTGGAATCGAAAAGGCATGGAGTGCCGTAAATCCAGAGCAGATATTCACTTACTCTTTCGTTACAGACCGGACCGCCGAGTTTTACGAAACAGAACAGATGACATTGAAGATTGTCGAGTCGTTTTCATTCATTGCCCTGCTCATCGGCTGCATGGGACTTTACGGACTGGTATCCTTTATGTCGGTGCAGAAGACCAAAGAGATTGGTATTCGCAAAGCTCTTGGCGCGACCACCGCGAGCATTCTATCATTGTTCGGAAAGGAGTTTGTCATTCTTACCCTTATCTCCTTTGCCGTAGCCGCTCCGCTTGGAGGGTGGATCATGGCTCAGTGGTTAACACGATATACTTTCGGTGTTCAGCTGAACTTCTGGATCTTCATTGCAGAACTTGTCTTTGTGCTGTCCATCGTTCTCCTCACCACTGGTATGCAGTCTCTGAAGGCCGCCCTTAAGAACCCTGTAAGTTCGTTGCGAGTAGAGTAATCTCTACTCGTACGCCAAAAGGAGCGATCCTACGCTATCCGTAATAAATCCGCCCATAGCGGCCATTCGGTTCTATTTTTCAAACCCTGACGGAAATCATCCGTATTAGGGTATATCTAACACAATTCCATACTACTAGTGACGACGCATATGATCGACTGAAAGGTCGCCATGGCACCGCATTGAACTAACGCTAACTAAAACATGAAAGCAACCTTTTCTACTGACGTCAGTAGAAAAGGTTGCTTTCATGTTTTAGTTAGCGTTAGTTCAATGCGGTGCCATGGCAACCTTACAGTCGATCATATGCGTCGTCACTAGTAGTATGGAATTGTGTTATATACCCTAATACAATGAGCATACAGGTTTTGAAAAAATAAACCGAATGTTATGGGCGGAAACATATTACGGATAGCGTAGGATGGCTTCCCTTTTGCGCGTAGAGATTCTATTCGCAACGAACTTACAGGGCTTAAGGGCGGACCTTTTCAGAGACTGCATACCAGTGGTAGAGAACAATGGACAGCGCCAACAAGTTCTGCAATGAAGATCCAGAAGTTAGCTGAACACCGAAAGTATATCGTGTTAACCACTGAGCCGTGGATAGGCCTCCAAGCGGAGCGGCTACGGCAAAGGAGATAAGGGTAAGAATGACGAACTCCTTCCCAACAATGATTCGCGGTGGTCGCGCCAAGCTCAAATACCAATCTCTTTGGTCTTCTGCACCGACATAAAGGATACCAGGGCCCGATGAGCGGGCAATAGAGGAACGACTCCAGACAATCTTCAATGTGCATCTGTTCTGTTTCAGTTGGAGTCCGGTCTGTAACGAAAGATAGTGAATATCTCGGTTCGGCGCTTCCATGCCTTTTCGATTTCCACTGATTTTACAGATTGGGCGTCATTAGTAGTGAGATACGTACGGCCGTTTTTTCGTTTATCGTCTGTTAGTGGTTGTGATCATTACCGGATTTATTGCAGAAAATGAGGAGGGTTCACTCGGACACCCTCATAGGTCCGGTCGAGACCTCCGTTAAAACGAATGTGCTACTCTTTCCGGTTTCATGTTGAGTTCTTTTTTATGAACGAACTCCTCGTTGACAAGGAATTGCACGTACTGAGTCGGACGGGAACGTGGTAGGCCCAAGAGCCACCAGGTATCGAAAGTGTGCCATGGCACGAACGTTCACGGCAAAAAATCTTCGCTTTCAGGTACAGATCATCGAAAGTGACAGACGTAGACCAGTTGCTGTAGAAATGCCCGTAGAAGAAACAGATGTCCGGTAAAATCCGCCAAAA
>JASGJX010000036.1:0-50491 GCA_049840655.1 Chryseolinea sp. | reverse complement strand
ATAAAATGCGTGGTTAGGAATACCGCTGTTGATATGAACGCCGCCGTTGTCACCTGTACCTGTATACTGCTCATCCACGTGCTTCGGTTGGAAACCAGGCATACCAAACTGAGTGGCGCCGTTGTGCGGGTCACTGAGTGAACGCATCGCGCCACTTGGATAAGAGCTAAGGCGTACAACATCTTCTCCGATTAGCCAATCACCGTCGGGATCAATCATAGTACCAAAGATATCTGCCATCGATTCATTAATCGCTCCTGATTCACCCTGATACTCTAGATTGGCCGTCGTCTGTACAACGCCGTGCGTCATCTCGTGACCAGCGACATCAATACCTGCCGACGTTGGCTTCAAAGCCACATCTCCATTGCCATAGAACATAGCCTTACCGTTCCAAAAGGCATTGTCAAGACCACCTCCGTCTTCATCGGGCACGTTCACGATTGATATAATCGTTCCGCCTGCTCCGTCGATAGATTGACGGCCGTGCTTCGTCAGATAGTATTCATAAGCAAGTCCGGCATTGTAGTGTGCTGACAAAGCTTTAACCGCTGTAGGAGTTGTCCATTGATTATTAGCCGAAACAACCCTGCGAATAGTCTGATTGTCGCCAAACGTATTGTTCATATCTACGGTGATGATACCTCCTACCGGATCATCAGGGAGCGTCGATTGTGACGGCTTATACATCGCTCTGGAGATATCCAGCATAATGTAGTTTGTTCCCAATTGATATGTCTGAACCGTTCTCGTCACGCCATTTAAATCTGCTCCAGTCGCTGTACGTGGACCGTCCGCCGAGCAGACATTTTCAAAGCTGTGCAGTACCGCACCCGTTGTAGCGTCGATAAAATATTCCCACCGCTGACTGATTGTGGGGCATACAGTCACATGATATACGAGTACGTCAGTGCTGACAATCCCCTTATCCTGATATATACACAGTTCCGCCTGAGGTTGTTCGTGCTCGACCAATTGCTTTTCAAAGGCACTCAATGCGCGCAATGTTTGGCCCTTGTTCAAATGCGCGTTAGCGCGCTGAATTGCCGAAGATTGAGAAATAGCAGGCGTAACCTCAAGATCCGTACTTATGATCCTGTACTGTCCGTTGAACGAATCCTCGTCTCGCCCGAGATGAACCATTACCTCTGCTCCGTAAACCGGCACGCCACGGTACAACTGTCCCATGCGCACGTGAGTACGATTATCACTATCGATATGCAAAGAGCGAATGGAAAAATCCTTCTGTGGGTCATCAACTTTTAATATGCCTTTCAATTCTTCGAGGTATGAATAGCTCGCGACCCTTGCATCACTCTGCTGGCCGGAACGTCCGGACGCTGCCTTGCGTGGAGATTGAATAAATGATGGCAATCCTGTTGCCTGCGCATACTCAACTTTCATATTTCCCCGCTGCAGGAGGGGTGAAGTCCAGTTCGGTTGCTGCGTCAGATATCGCTTAGTTAACTGAGATCGTCCTAAGGCAGACTTTGATGGAGGGGTGATCTTCTTCGCCCTTAGCGAAGCCGGGTTCACATGTGTTTGCTGATGCTTTTTTGATTCAAAAGTCTGCTGAGCAAACAACGACTGATTTAAAGCCAGAGCCATGCAGGCAGCGACAGTCGTTTTGAGGTAACCGTTCATAGAGGGATTTTATTAAGTACCTACTTACGAAGTTCTTTACTAAAGGTTAACCTATTTAATGAAGCTTCTATTTTTTGATACAGTTTTTGTACGTCTTTTGGGGGCTGGTGTGCCGTGTCCCCCCAAACAATTTTTTCGTCTTTATCCCCCTCTACCATTGTGATCGACGTATACATGTTGCCTGGATTATTAAACGAATGTTCTTTCAACAGCGCGCGCGTCTTCCGAAAGAATTTTTTTGTCCTGGCTTTGCGAAGATGCGCAAACTCAGAGTATTGCACCTCTGCGATACCTGAACCTTTAGCCACATCGCCAGAACTGGAGATTCGAAATACGCTGGTGTTGCCCGTAACACCGCCACCTTTCGTTAACAGAATATAGTCCTGCGCTGCAACAGTGATGTTGGCGAAAAGGCCGGCAAAATAGAGCGTCAGAATCCAAAGTCGCTTTGAGCTATCGCGCCCGATGTTTGACATAAGTTGAATTTATAGGTCGTTTTAACGGACATCCAGCCTAAACGGCCGGAATATTGCGCACTTTTTTTAAACACTGCGCTTAGGGTTAACGTTACCTCATTTAACCCCGGCATCTCTACCTGGATGCACCGCAGATTTAACTTAAGCTCATAAAGTCTTTTCAAGCATCTTCAACCCATCAAGATTGCGCTTTAAAACAACCTCCGCATCCTCCGTTTCAATGTGACCAAGAATTCCTATTGGCCCTTTGTAGCCATCATTTACAAGCACTCGAAGCATACCCTTCTCCTCATCACCAGTTCCCACCGGAAGTATCTGCGGACCTGAACGCTTCATACCATCGATATTGACCGCGAGCAGATACGGCTTCATTGCCTTAAACAAGAACGGAAATTCATCGACCTGGGCATGACCATGATGAAAGTTATATACAATCCCCACCGCCGGATCTGCCAAAGCTTTGATGATTTTTAATTGATTTGTCGGATGCCCAAACCAGTCGCCATGATTGTACAAACCTATCCTGGTTACAAATGTGCCCGTTCGCTCCTTCAGATACTTCACCATGGCAACACCTGCAGCTACCTGTCCTTCTTCATCAAGTCCTTCGAAGTAATTGTGGTTGAATCCAACCCAAAGCTGAGTTCTAAGTCCCGAGGCTTTTAATATTCCGAGCATTCTTTCATTGTCCTCACTTAGACTACCAGGCTTGTCTGAATTTTTGTCGATCCAAAGCCAAACTGCAGACATGGCAACCCCGTTACTTTTGGCGATATCTATTTCAGACGCAAATGAATCAAGATGCTTTTGGCGCCAGTCATAAGCGTATTGAGAGAACCCGAGACGCTTTAGCATTTGAATTCTCTCTTCCGGTGATCGATTCTTACTATCAAAAGGCACGATGCACCATGCCACCAGGTTTTGTTCGCTAAACAGACGGCGGGCGGCTTTCGACTGGCCATTCGCTGTATTGACTAGCATAGGAACAGAGATCATTATTATCACCAGACTATTCAAGAACGGTTTCATAAGAAGTGTGTAGATTTCAACGGAATGTAGTGATATTTAATCCTATCAATGGAACCATTCACATGAAATCATACAGGAATGTCTAATATTTCTTCTTCAGAACTTCACCCCGGCCGCCGGAAGTTCCTGACAACGATGACCTCGTCTATTGGGATCCTTGCAATACCCTCCATATCGTCGGCGTTCAGCCTGCGCAGTGGCCCAAACGTTGCGTCAGGTATAACTGTTCAGCAAGTTATTGATCTGATTTTAAAAGAGATCCCCGGTGCACCATTTCAACAAACAGTCGATACGCTGAAATCAGGAAACGGCGAACAAGTGGTTACTGGAATTGTAACTACCATGTTTGCAACGATCGACGTCATTCAAAAAACAGCGTCAGCGGGAGCCAATTTCATCATCGCCCATGAACCAACGTTTTATGGTCATACGGATGAAACGCAATGGTTAGAATCTGATTCCGTGTACAAATACAAACGCGAGCTTCTCGAAAAACACAAGATTGCAGTTTGGCGTTTCCATGACTACTGGCATACATATCGACCCGATGGAGTATTAATGGGTGTCCTGAACAAGTTGGGATGGTCAAAAATGTACAACAGCGCCAATCCACCAATCGTTAGCCACAGCGGAATAAAACTGGGTGAACTGATAGCCCACTGCAAAAAGAGTCTCGGCATTCGACAAGTGCGATTTATTGGCGATACGTCCCAGGTCTGCAAGCAAATAGCATTAATCCCTGGCGCTGCCGGTGGTCGTGCGCAGATGCAACTTTTGATGAAAGAAAGGCCCGATGCGCTTATTGTGGGAGAAGTACATGAATGGGAAACTGCCGAATATGTTCGTGACGCTCAGGCTTCAGGACTAAAAATTTCACTGATCGTCCTGGGCCACGCCGAAAGCGAGGAACCAGGAATGGAGTGGCTCCAATCATGGCTGACACCTCGCGTAAAAGACTTGAAGGTAACTCATATCGCAAGTGGCAATCCATTCCATGAAGGATAAGAGCCTGTTAAATTTCTATGTCGCGGATATTTTATTGAATCTATCTTCCTAACTTCGGCATTCACCAAACACCTCTCACTATGGGATTATGGGATAAGATCAAGCATGAACTGATCGATATTATCGAATGGACTGATGACAACAGCAACGATACGATGGTTTGGCGCTTCCCGAGATTTCAAAACGAAATCAAGAACGGTGCACAACTCACTGTTCGCGAAAGTCAGGTTGCTGTATTCGTGAGCGAAGGTAAGATAGCTGATGTGTATCAGCCAGGCCGACATGAGTTGACAACGGCTAACATGCCAGTACTTACCACTATCCGCGGATGGAAATATGGCTTCAATAGTCCATTTAAGGTGGAGGTGTACTTCGTCAACACGAAGAACTTCACGGATCAAAAGTGGGGCACCAAAAATCCCATCATGCTTCGTGATGCCGAATTCGGCCCGATCAGATTACGCGCCTTTGGAACATTTGCTCTTCGCGTAACTGACGCTGCGTTGTTCATCAAAGAAATAGCAGGAACGCAGGCACACTTTACAACCGAAGAAGTCACGGAACAATTGCGCAATATGATCGTAACGCGCTTTAGCGATGCCGTCGCCGAAAGTAAAATTCCGATCCTGGACCTAGCTGCCAATTATGACGAGCTTTCCAAGTTCATTACATCGAAGATCGATCCCGAATTCGGTGAATACGGACTAAAGATCACCAAGTTCCTGGTTGAGAACATTTCATTGCCTCAGGAAGTAGAACAGGCTCTTGACAAGCGAAGTAGTATGGGTATCCTGGGAAATCTGAATCAGTACGCACAATTCCAGGCCGCAAACGCTATGGAAGCTGCAGCGAAAAATCCCGGAGGTGGTGCGAGTGAAGGAATAGGGATGGGAATGGGATTCGCAATGGCCCAACAAATGGGGCAAATGTTTAATCAGCAGGGCAACGCTCAGGCTGGAGGCCCGCCTCCCTTGCCGGGCTCAGGCCTGCAGTTCTTTGTAGCCGTGAATGGACAACAGCAGGGTCCATATGCAATATCAGCTTTACAACAGATGGTGCAGCAGGGAACACTTACCCGCGACTCACTTGTTTGGCGACAAGGTCTCTCTGCATGGATCAAGGCCAGCGACGCTAACGAAATAAGTGGTCTGTTTGGGGCAGCCCCGCCGCCACTACCTAAGTAAGCACAATCTGCGAATAGCCTATGAGTGATTTTGCGGAACCCACGCGTTCCATTAGCAGCGAATTAGCCTGCAGTGGGTGTGGTGCAATGTTAAAGTTCAAACCAGGTACTCACAACCTGGTTTGTGAATACTGCGGTGCCAGCAACGAAATAGCCAGACCGGAAGCAACCGGCACGCTGCAGGAAATTAGTCTGGACGAATTTCTCGCCACGAATTTTCTGAAAGAAGATACCGTCGAGGTAGCCGTCGTCAAATGTGAAAACTGCGGCGCGACCACGACGCTCAATGCACGCATTAGCTCAGACAAATGTCCCTTTTGTGCATCAAGCCTCGTTGTAAAGACAGGCACTACAGCATCGCTTCATAAACCTCAGTACGTGCTTCCGTTTGGAATTGATGACAAGAAAGCCACAGCCAACTTCCAACGTTGGTTAAAAAGTCTTTGGTTTGCTCCCAGCGATCTTAAACACTATGCCGATTCTGCAAACCGATTAGCAGGAATGTACCTTCCCTTCTGGACATTCGACTGCAAAACAAATTCATCGTACACAGGGCAGCGGGGAGAAAATTACACCGTAACCGAATCGTACACCGCCGTAGAAAACGGACGCAACGTGAACCGTACACGCCAGGTCGTGAAGACAAGATGGTATCCGGCATCGGGACGTGTTGGCAATACCTTTGACGACGTGCTGATCGAAGCAACCGCATCGCTTAGAAAAGATAAACTTCGTGCTCTCGAACCCTGGGATCTCAAAAATCTTGTAAACTATAATGACGGTTACCTGAGCGGCTTTAGAACCGAGACTTATTCGGTCGACGTAAAGGGTGGATACCAGGAAGCCAAACAGGTGATGGAGCCTGTCATTCATGGAACCATACGCGCCGATATTGGTGGAGATCAGCAGATCATCCAATTTGTTAACACCTCATATCATAACCCGACCTTCAAACATATCCTTCTACCGGTATGGCTAAGCGCCTATCGTTATAATAATAAAGTATTTCAATTCCTCGTCAATGCACGCACCGGCGAAGTGCAGGGCGAACGACCATACAGCGCAATAAAAATTACACTTGCCGTTATTGCGGTGCTCGTCATTGTCGGCGTTATCATCCTGGTGGGAAACAAATAATACTAGAGGAGAATTTATTATATTTAAATACTGGCCTTCCCGAATTCAAACGCCGCACAACACGCGCGATCAAAAATCGTTATATCTCCATGAAGACAGTTAAAATCGTCATCGTTGCGCTACTAATCGGTTTCGGATACGTTGCGCAAGCGCAATCACCATCGCATATCGAGGATCTCGGATGGCTCGTAGGGTCATGGAAACGCCTGAATAACAAACCTGGTCAGGCCGGAAATGAACGGTGGATCATCGATCCTGATATCGGATTGCGTGGCTATGGCGTTACAACAAAAGGTTTAGATACTCTTTTTATCGAGAAGATGCGCATCGTTCCTGGAGACAACAATGCCTTGTACTTTGTTGCAGACGTGATAGAGAATCCCATGCCTGTTTACTTCCGTATCATTTCTGTTCAACAGAATGATTTCACATGTGAGAATCCTAATCACGATTTCCCTAAGCGAATAAGTTATCGTCGCAAACAAAAAACGCTTCAGGTCACGATTTCCGGAAATGGAAAATCTATTGACTACGAGTTTGAGAAAATAGACTAACGTCAGGCTCCTGATAGCTGGAGTTCAAGGCTCGTCAGTTGTCGTAACATAGTCACGGGCCAGACAACTACCGAAGACAATAAGGTCCTGCTGCACCCATTGCTTGTGTGGCCATTTGAAATTGAGAGCAGTATTCAATACTTTCAATTCATACTGATCCAGCATGAAGAAGTTCACCTGTCTTATTTTGGTTTCACTAATGGGTGTAATCACTAAGTCCATGGCACAAGTGGCACCCATTAGTCTGCATCCTGAGAATCCGCACTATTTTAAATATCAGGGCAAGCCTCTGATTCTCATTACCAGCGGCGAACATTATGGAGCTGTGGTAAACCTGGACTTCAACTTCAGTAAATATCTCGATGAACTTTCGTCTAAGAAACTCAACCTGACGAGAGTATTTACTGGCGCGTATATTGAACCCGTTGGTGCATTTAATATTGAAAGAAACAATCTCGCTCCAGCACCCGATCGCTTCAGCTGCCCGTGGAAGAGATCCGCTGAAAGGGTTTCCTGGGCGGCGGTAACAAATTTGATCTCTCATCATGGGACGACGAGTACTTCGTCAGACTCAAACGTTTCATGCGCGAAGCTAAGGAACGAAATATCATTGTTGAGTTAACACTCTTTTGCCCTTTTTATGAAAAAAGTCAGTGGCTGCTAAGCCCAATGCATCCATCCAACAATGTTAACCACACACCGGAAGTTGGGAAGGATAGCGTTTACACTATTGATCATAACGGTTCACTGCTTCAGGTTCAGGAACAATTGGTCACAAAGATTGTAACGGAACTGAATGGTTTTCCAAACCTCATATTTGAGATTTGTAACGAGCCTTACTTCGGGGGAGTCACCATCGAATGGCAAGGTCATATCGCTGCGCTAATAGCAAGTACTGAAAAGAATTTGCCTCGCCGACATCTGATCTCCCAAAATATTGCGAACGATTGGGTGCTCATATCAAGTCCAATTCCCAATGTGTCCGTGTTTAATTTCCATTACGCCACACCACCGACGGCCGTTAAGAAAAACTATCATTTAAACAAAGTCATTGGCGATAACGAAACAGGTTTCCGCGGTCAGGCTGATAGTACCTACCGCAAGGAAGGCTGGGAACTTATTCTTGCCGGAGGAGCTCTCTACAACAATCTTGACTACTCGTTTGCTTCCGGTTTTGAAAATGGCACCTTTAAATACCCTGAAAAAACACCGGGTGGTGGCAGCACCGAGCTAAGAACGCAGCTCTCCTATCTAAAAAAATTCATACTCGGTTTCAACTTCCTGAAGATGAAACCCGATAGCAACTTTCACATCTCAGCAACGAAGACACCAAGGATGCACCTGTTATCCGAAGTTGGAAAACAGTATGCCGCCTACATTGTTCACGGAGAGCGTGCCACAATTACCCTATCGCTGCCTACGGGAAAGTACGAGCTTACCTGGATCGATCCGATCACGGGAAAGAGCGTATTGAAGAAGCTTATTGATCATACAATAAGTAAACAATCCAACGCAGAATTGTCGCTTCAGTCACCCGACTATGCTTTCGATATTGCTTTGAGTATTGTTCGAAAACAGTAACATTGCGTGAGTCCATAACAGTCGCCATAGCTTCGAAACTTAGTCAACAATGTCCGATCAATCATACGACGTGCTGATCATTGGTGCAGGTCCGGCTGGCACAGCTGCGGCAATCGCTTTGCGCGACACAGAACTGAACGTTTTACTCGTTGACAAAGCTTCATTCCCACGTGATAAAATTTGTGGCGACGCACTAAGTGTAGATGTTATTCGTCAGCTGTATAAATTGTCACCTGCCCTGTCCCAGTCGTTGCTCGACATGCCTCGCAAGACAACGTCAGGAGGTGTTCGGATAGTGGCGCCCGATGGAGCGTCCATCGACATCCCTTTTGTCACGAGAAACAGCTCTGAAACAGGTTTTGTTTGTCGCAGGAAAGACTTCGATATGCTGATGATTTCAGAGGCCCGGCGTTGCAGCAATATAACTGTTAGAGAATCATGTGACGTCCAGAACGTAATTGTTAAGGATGACGAAGTGTGTATAGAAACTTCACAGGGAATCTTTACTGCAAAAATGATCATCGCCGCTGATGGTGCTCATTCCGTCGTCAAAAGGAAGTTAACCTCTTCCAAAATTGATCCACACTATCATAGCGCGGGTGTGCGAGCTTATCATACCGGACTAAACGGTTTCCACAAAGACAATTACATCGAACTTCACTTTTTACGCGCTACCCTTCCAGGTTACCTCTGGATATTCCCGCTACCAGATGGTCATGCAAATGTTGGAATGGGAATGCTGACATCAGAGGTTTCGTCTCGCAAGTTGAATGTCGTCAAAACGTTCCGTGAATCACTGACGAATCATCACTGGTTGAATGAAAGATTCGTGAACACCACTGCGATCGAAGCACCAGCAGGCCACGGTTTGCCATTAGGAGGTCGCAGCCGAGCTTTATCCGGCAGGCGGTACTTGTTCACCGGCGATGCCGCATCACTCATTGATCCGTTCTCTGGAGAAGGTATTGGAAACGCTATTCGCAGTGGACGCTTTGCTGCCCGGCAGGTAATCGAAAGTTTCAAACACAATGATTTTAGTGCGGAAGTGCTTCGAAACTATGATCGAAAAATGTACCAGATGCTGCGGAATGAATTTAAGGTTAGCCGTGCCATGCTTAGACTTTCGCGATATCCCTGTATATTAAACACGATCGTCAGGAAAGCGAACAGGAACGAGCATCTAAAAAAAACACTGATCGACGCTCTTGCATTTCCAGATAAGAAGCGATGGCTCGTAAGCCCGATGTTTTATATCAACCTGTTATTCCGCTCTTAGAACATACTCTTGACTGGATTCGAACAAAGAGACTACCTGTCGCCTCGTTCAATGGCTTTCGTGATGTTCCTTACCACGTTGTCAAGTTTTTCTCCCGAGCATTGCATATGATTGACTATATCACGTGCATCCTTTGGCAACTTTGTTTTAGAAATGAGATTTACCAATCCCAAAACGCTGGCAACCGGGGCACGCAACTCATGGGCGATTATAAATGCGGCTTCCTCAGAAGCCTTGTTCTTCTTTTCTAACTCCTGAGTCCTGGCCAATACAATCATTTCAAGATTGTCATTGATGCCCTGGATCTCTTCCGCCTGTGATTGGATTTCTTCATTCTGAGCTTGGATCTCCTCTGCCTGCTTCTGAATCTCCATCGTCCTCTCGAGCACCTTCTCTTCAAGAATGCGCTTGTCTTCGATTAGTTTACGTTCGCGATAACTAACAAAGGCAGCTCCTGATACAATGGCGGCGATGACTGCCAAAACCATAAACCATCCAGTCCTCCAGAAGGGAGGTCGTATCGTAAAGGCTACTGTTACTTCCGGCGCGTCGGTAAAGTCCTCGGTGTCGCTGCTGCGCACTTTGAAAACATACTCGCCGGGTTGCAAACTCGAATATGTCGCCGAACGATCATGGCTGCGAATCCATTCACGATCGTAGTTTTCAAGCTGATACTGAAAATTAAGGTTAGCGGGATTTTGAAACCAGAAGCCCAGGTATTGAATAACTACACTATTTTGATTGTGACTAAAACTCAAATTGCCTGAAGGAACGATCTTGCGGTCCAGCACCTTCATTCCGGTGATTAACGGCCGCGGAGCTGGAGGTAAATTGAGCGAAAGATTAGCGTAACGAACAATTCCTTTATCCGTTCCAACGTATACCCTGCCAGTTGCGTCCGTTGCCAGCGCGTTTAGATTGGGCCGCTTTTCCTGAATACCAACCTCATCTCCATAGTATCTTACTTTTTTTCTCTTGGCATCATAGATGTCTATACCCAGATCGTGCATGATCACCAGGTTCCCCAACTTATCGCTCGACACACAGTTCACATTCTTTTCACGGAGAGGCGTCTCAGTCTTCATCGGCTCGAATGCCTGTCCGTTA
This sequence comes from Chryseolinea sp., assembly GCA_049840655.1. GTDB lineage: Bacteria > Bacteroidota > Bacteroidia > Cytophagales > Cyclobacteriaceae > Chryseolinea. The sequence continues at coordinate 39,499 of JASGJX010000036.1, read as the reverse complement.
AAACTGGACAAACCTTCACCTTGAACATTAGCCCATAGCACGTGATTTTTATCCTCGGCAAAACCATACACAACCTTTGACGCAAGGCCCTTCTCGTAATTGTGAAAACCTTTGTCATCGAGCATGCCCACGCCCTTACCATCAGTAGCGAACCAAACCCGACCCTTGCTGTCAATAAACACCTGGTAGATGTAATCGGACACTAGTCCTTCAGCGCGTCCAAAGTTTTCGAATCGAAGATCGTTGCCCTTCTCAATTATGCGTGTAGCCCCACCGAGTGTCGCCAACCAAATAGTGTCGCCTTTGCCTGTGATATTAAGAATGTTGCCGTTCGCCAATTGCTTTTGAAAGTAATCGATATGCCCCGTCTCAGGCTCAATGCGAAGAAGTCCTTCGCCATACAAACCGGCCCAGACAAAACCTTCATCATCCGTGAATAAGCTGATCGCTATGAATTTTTGAAATTGGGTATTCAACAAGGGTTGCAAAATTTTGCGCTCACCTGAGGCATCAAGCTTCTGTTTAAACAATCCCTCACCTGTAGAGTACCACAGATTGTTATTCTGATCAACAGTAAGCGCAAGAACATTTGTGTTCTTGAAAGGATAAAACGAATCGACGTAATCTACCTGATCACCAAGTGTTCTGATGAGGCCAGCCTTCGATCCAACCCAAATATTTCCTTCAAAATCTGAAATGACAGTATTGGCCGCGCTCAGGTCAAAGCTTCCGGCCGAATGGAAAGATTTCTGCTGCCTCGTTGTTGTATTGTAAACAATGAGTCCCCCCTGTGAAGATGTAATCCAGAGTTGATCATCGAGAATAACAAAATCAGTAAGCGAACCAAACTTCCATCCCTCCTTCACTAGGGGAGTCGTTTTCCCAGTGGAGGGATTGTAAGACACAAGTCCGGCATCTTCCGTCCCGAGCCATACGGTGTTGGTCTTATCAATCAGGATCTTTTTGACGATGTTGTCAGTCAGTCCCTGGCGGTGGTCGAGCACCCGTATTTGAATCTTATCGCCTTTCAGCCGGCAAATAGCGACACCACCATCCGTGCCGGCCCAAATGTTTCCGCGTTTATCTTCGACAAGATCATAAACAAACAAATCAGGCATACCTTCTTCTTCGTCAACCCTGAAAAGTCTGTTGTTATTGAGATAGTAGAGTCCATCATCGAGCGTGGAAAACCAAAGTCTACCCTCCCGATCAAACAGGATATCCGATACTTCATGATCGGAACTACCCTCCTCTGGTTCGAACGGCAATATTTTACCGCCTTCCAGATAGGCAAGTTTTCCATTGCGATAACCGGTCCATATTCGTCCAGTTGAATCCTGACCAATAGCCGTTACGTGAGTATCCGGTAAACTGTCCTTCCTATCGTAATGGGTGATGTTAATCCCATCAAGTCTGAATAGCCCTTGGTTCGTGCCGCACCAGATAAAGCCGGAGCGGTCCTGAAACACGACGTTCACTTGTACCTGCTCGCGCTTCAGCAACCGATAGTGCTCAAAGAAGGGTGTCTGCGAAAAGGCAGTCGCCGCCGACATCCATATCAAACACGTGACGATCCATTTTTTCATAGGCTGTTAATGAAGCGCCATTACCGCATTGACGGTGACTTCGATCTCAGTTGCAATCTTCTGATTGACTATGCGTGGGACAGAAATATTGTGATCGGACAGCGGAACCCTAAAAGAACTTTCAATACTAATTGATCCATCTTCGATGGTGATTGTGCTCTTGATTATGCGCGTTTGTTTCTGCCCGTGAATGTCGAGTTCACCCTTTGCGCGAACCTCATAAATTCCGTTTATGTCGTAGTCAACCGCTTCAATGATTTTCCCGGAAAATGCCATTCGCGGAAACGACTCACTTTCAATATACTTTTCGTTAAAGTGTTCACGTTGCAGATCGCTGTTAAAGCCCTGAAACGTCTTAACGAGCACCGTGAATGCGAACTGATTGTTCTTGGTATCGATAATTCCCTGAAGATTGCCTGACGCTGCCTGAATGAGCTCAAGCTCGGCATTCGACACAAACTTTACCTTTCCACGATCGGTCGTGTACTTAGTTTGCGCAACTGCATAAATGCTGCAAAAAATAAGCAAGCAGCAACAAAAGCCCTTTATCATCACGTTCGGTTTAAGAATGGCAGCTCGCACCGCAACTTTTCATACCGTAATGGTAAAGTTAGCCAATTCTGATCTGGGGCCGGGGGCCGTAAAATGCTGTTCGTCGTCGCTTTGACACCACCTACCGGGCGACCAAAAAACAAAAGCCGCCCCGCAGTTTGCGAAGCGGCTTTACTGCCAAATACCAGTTTACAATCGTTACTGCTTGAGGCTCTTCAGATATGCAATACTCTGTGGTACCTGAGTAATCACGCGACTACTTTCATCTTCGATGAAATAATGCTGAATACCAATTTTTTTGGCTTCGCGAATAATGTTCGGTATGTCGATCTCGCCTGTTCCTAAAGCCACATCATTTTCCTGTGATGTCCCGCCTGATAGATCTTTTGGAGTTCCTTTTCTGAGATCCTTCACGTGCAGCAGCTTCCAACGAGTGGGGTACTTCTTCAGCAGAGCAACGGGATCGCCACCACCAAAGTGCGTCCATAAAACGTCCATTTCGAATGAAACATACTCAGGGTTGGACTGCTGGATCATATAGTCAAGCAACGTTCCTTTTTCATAAGGCTGGAATTCGTAACCATGCACGTGGTAGCAAAAAGTAATACCATTTTCCTTCAACACTTTGCCGGCAGCGTTAAAGTCTGCAACAGCCTTCTTTGCATTCTCGAGATTAAACTTTGCTTTTTCATGCGGGATCCATGCCACCATAAGGAATTTTGATCCTAAGGCTTTTGCCATGTCGGCTGCGGCTTGCGGATCCTTTACCAAAGATTCGTAGCTGGTACCTGTACCTGGAATAGAAATGCCTCGCTCTTCACATAACTTCCTGAACTCGGCAGGAGGCATGTTGCCACCTGACCCTTCGATTTCTGTAATTCCCATGCTCTTGATTGTATCAAGAGTCTCAGCAACACCCTTTGGAAAGCTCTTCCGGAAAGTGTACGCCTGTACGCCGAACGGGAAGGTATAAAGAGGTTTGCCCTTTTGTGCTACCGCTGTATTCTGGCACCCGGCAATGACCGCCAGGGCAATCAATAGTCGAAACATTCTTCTCATTCTTTTATTTGTTTTGAATCTGAATTAGGATCAAAGATTACGTTTTTTAAGTTCATCAACGGCATGGCTAGCTGCACGAGCCGTTAACGCCATATACGTCAGCGTCGGATTCTGAGTACCGGTCGACGTCATACAAGCGCCATCTGTAACAAACACATTCTTACAGTGATGCAACTGATTCCAGCTGTTTAACAAAGATGTCTTTGGATCGCGACCCATCCGAACCCCTCCCATTTCATGAATATCCGAGCCTGGAGGCGATTTCGAATCGCTGACCTGAATATCGACAAATCCTGCTTTTTCAAACATCTCACGCTGCTGTTGCAAATAATCGGCCACCATTTTGTCGTCGTTATCAGTCCATTCGCAGGAAATCACCAGTTGAGGTATCCCGTACTTATCCTGCAAATCCGGATGCAAACGAACATGATTTGTCTCTATGGGAACAGTTTCGCCCATCATCCAACTGCTGATATTCCAGCGCCCCAGTTTTGGGTGCAACAGATTTTCACGCAACTGATCGCCGATCATTGAAGTATCAGATCCCCGGCCACGACCGCCACCAATACCAATAGCATATCCACGGAGAAACTCCGCTTCTTGTTTTCTCACATTTCGAAAGCGTGGTATATAACTGTGACTGGGGTTGCGTCCATCGGTCATTTTATCCTGAAATCCCTCATAGCTTGCATTACCTCTTCCACGATAATTATGCCAGGCAATAAACTTACCCATCAATCCACTATCATTTCCGAGACCATTCGGAAAGCGTGATGATTTAGAGTTCAGCAGAATCGCGTTGCTGTTTAAAGCAGATGCATTGACGAATATAATCTTTGCAAAGAAGTCTATTGTATCGTTGGATTGGCCATCAATGATCCGCACGCCGACTGCTTTCTGCTTTTTATCGTCGTAAATCACTGAATGAACAACCGCGTGTGGACGCACCGTTAGGTTGTTTGTTTTCATCGCCCATGGAAGCGTGCTGCTGTTGCTGCTGAAATAGCCCCCAAACTGACATCCGCGATTGCACGCAGCCTGATTCTGGCATTTATGTCGACCCTGCTCCTGATGTATCTTCTGCGGATCAGACAAGTGAGCACAACGCGCGTGGATGAGATGGCGGTCGTTGTAATTCTTATTGATACTTTCTTTGAAGTAAGTCTCGATACAACTCATCTCAAAGGGCGGCATGCATTCACTGTCGGGCAGCTCCGGTAGTCCATCCCGGCTACCCGCAATACCTGCAAACTTTTCGACGTGCGTATACCAGGATTCCATGTCCTTGTATCGAATCGGCCAGTCAACAGCAAAGCCATCGCGCGCCGGCCCCTCGTAGTCGAAATCGCTCCAACGCTGCGTCTGACGAGCCCACAAAAGAGACTTGCCACCGACGTGATACCCACGTACCCAGCGAAATGGCTTCTCTTCAACAAAGGGCTGCTCATCATCCTTCAAGGCCCAATGCATTGTCTCCTCGCGCATAAAACGCGCAAACTGGTGATCCTTCTTCTGCTCCAGTGTAACGGTACCCCTGTACTCAAACTGCCACGGAGCTTTGCCAGCCGTTGGATAGTCCTTGATGTGTTTGACATCGCGACCTCGTTCCAAAACAAGTGTTTTGAGTCCGCGCTCGCATAACTCTTTGGCAGCCCAACCGCCACTAGCTCCGGACCCGATCACTATCGCGTCGTAAGTCCTCTTGTCTTCAGAATTTATCAGGTTTGCCATGAGTTAGCTGGTTGCATCGACACAGCCATAATAATGGCCTGGTACAACTTTATACTTTAAATAACCAAGCATCACTTCCTTTGAAGTGTTAAAGCCACGAATCGTTTCGGATTTCATGAGTTCAAAAAAGTCCTTTGCGTCTTTATCCGATGAGTTTGCAAAGCTCATCAGCAGCTCTTCCCTTTTTGCCTGCTCACAGGAAGGAAAATCTTTCTGTGCCGATTGCAAAGCTTTGGCATTCAATTCAGCGATCTGTTTTTGCACGCGTTGTTGAACATCCTTTTCATAACAGTTTTCAAGAAGGCCGACGAGAAATTTATCAACACCAACAGTGAGCGCTCCGATATCGCCACCTTTCGGAATGATAGTGTCGGCTACTGCTGCAATCATCTGCTGGTCGGAAGTATTAAAAACACCGATCTCCGCCGGAAGTGAATGGCGCGTCCATTCTGTGGCCCAGGCTGGTAGTGTCGCAACGCCACCAGCGGCAGCAATTATCGCCTTCAAAGAATTTCTTCTGTTCATAAAAAGCGCTTAGTAGTTACGCATAAGTATGTCCCAGTTTTCTATGGTTCAAAACTTTGCAGAAGATGAAAATATGGACATCGCGACATCGAAAAGAATGAATATTGTATGAGCGATCCGCGGCCGTTACAAATGGAACTTTGCAGATATTCTCCTTGATGGGCTGCGCTTCGCAAGTGGTTAACGAGCTATTGTAAGTTCCATCTTAATATCGGCAGTTACAAACGGGCTATTGGTTACAGGCACATATTTGAAACCTGCTTTTTCATAGAGCTTGAGCGCAGGGGCGAGCTGATGATTGGAAAACAATTCGATCTTGATTGCGCCTTCAGCGCGTGCTTTGTCAATGCAGGTTTCTATTAGCTGGCGCCCCACACCCTTTCCTCGAAATGATGGAGCAACAGACATCTTGGCAAGCTCAAAGCAACCGTCGCCTTCCTTAATCAACGCAGCCGTTCCTACCACTTCGCCATCACTCAATGCGACCCATATAAAGCCTCCGTGCGCGATGATCTCCCCTCTTGGATCTGATAATACCCTAAGGTCTGGCTCTTCTGCCAGATTGTAAAGGACCAGCCACTCCATGTTCAGATCGCGAAATGAAGAGTGGTGTGAATCGTTATATGGCTCAATGAGTAGCATCGTGATCCTGGAGGACTCCTGGCGGCGGCATTGCCTCATCGATCATTCTCTCAAGATCAGCATGTGTGAATTTTGTCTTGGACGATCTTTTGATAAGTTTCTCGTCACCAGTCTTGCCCGATTTGCCAGGCAACACAAGATTGCCGTCTTTGTCAATCCGATAAACAATATCGTCGGCAACCTCGATGCGATCCTCGTATTGCTTGCACCTGGCAACTTTCACTTCACCCATCAGATAATAGGTAATTTCATTGCCCTCAACAATCCACGCTTTCATTACACCCAGATTTGGTTTTTCTGCAATGTATACGCCATCGTGCTGATGATTTACCTTGCAGCCGGCAAGCAGAAAAAAGATTAAAAAGAAGGGAAGATACTTCATAGAATGAGGCACGGCCAAACCAGCCGTGCCTGCAAATCTAAATGATCTTCCGTGACTTGCAATGAGCACCGAACGCTGCCGCACTAATAGATTCGCCGGCATCTGCCGACCTCCGAATACAGGTCCTGTCTCAGACTAACCGTCAATGTACGACCATCCTTATGACGCTGTTCCCGTTGTCGGTTACGTATAGGTTTCCATCGTGATCGACAGCAATACCAAAGGGCGACGAGAATTCGGCAGCCACAGCCTTTCCTCCATCACCCGAGTAACCGGGTGTACCCTTGCCAGCGATGGTTGTTATGGTTCCGGATGAATCAATTTTCCGAATCACATGATTGCCGTGATCTGCAATGTAAAGGTTACCCGACGCATCAAGACAGATGCGTGTTGGAGAACTTAATTTGGCAGCACTAGCCGGTCCGTTGTCACCGCTGTATCCCGCCGTCCCGGTTCCCGCGTAAGTGTAGATGTTTCCATTGCTGGCGCTAACGTGGCGAACAACATGATTACCTGCGTCCGCAATAAAAAGATCGCCGTTAGGAGCTATCGCTATACCCTGAGGAGTATCAAGTTTAGAATTAATCGCAGGACCATTATCACCAGAATAACCCTTCTTGAGCGGACCCCCTCCTGCAACCGTACTGATAACACCTGTACCCACGGTCACTTTTCTGATCGCATGGTTGTCTTTATCAACGATAAAAAGATTACCCGACTGATCAAGAGCAACATCATAGGGAGTATGCAAAGTTGCTGACGTAGCTGCTGACCCATCACCGTTATAGCCCGTTGATTGGGCATAGTTCCCGGCAAAGAGACCAATCTTTCCTGACCTTGCATCAATACGACGAATTACATGATTGCCGGCGTCGGCGATGTACACATCTTTGTTAGCTCCGATGGTCAGTCCGAATGGCACATTGAGATGCGCCTGCGAAGCGGATGATCCATCTCCGGCATGAGGCGTCGGATCCGCTGCATTAAACCCAAGAAAGGTGCCTGATATCGTCGATATCTTTTTATCGTCGCGGCTGATCATTCTAACGAGATTTGCAGCTCCATCCACAACATAGATGCTTCCATCCGCAGCAAGCGCTATCCCGGTAACATATCCAAGTTTTGCATCAATTGCTTCACCCCCATCTCCGGTGTAGTCGAATGAACCTCCAATCCCGGCAATCGTTTCTATTTCGCCTGATGATGCTATCTCTTCAGGGTCAGCGTTTTCTTCACCACACGATGCCATCAGAGCAACCAGTACTGTGGTTAACAGCAACGCAGCGAGAAAAATAAAGCGATTGTGTTGATCAATTCTTGATCTTGATGACCTGTTCTGCGCCTTCGAACTCTTCGAACCATGAAATACATTTTCGGTAACTGGATGTTTCATAACCTGTTTTTTAGATGGGTTGCCCATCCAAAACACCGAAGGGTTAAAAAAGATACAGCCCGTTTCAGCGCTTTCGCCGCTCGCGTATAACCTCAATAATTGGAGGGAGAATGGAAACGAATATGATGGCGAAGATCACCAGTGTGAAATTGGATCTTATCATGGGTAGTCCGCCAAAATAGTATCCCGCGAACAAGAACAGCGTAACCCATAAAACACCTCCTGCCACATTGTAACTGGCAAATCGCCCATAAGACATCGTTCCGATGCCAGCTACGAACGGAGCAAACGTTCTGATAATTGGGATAAATCGGGCGTAAATGATCGTCTTACCACCATGCTTGATATAAAAAGCCTGCGTCTTGGTGAGGTATTCTACTTTCAACAACCTGTACTTGCCACTGAATGCGTGAACACCAATGTATTTTCCAGCGTGATAGTTTACGAGATCACCCAATATAGCAGCTATGATTAGCAACAACCACATGACGACAATGCTCAATTCGGTTTCGGGCTTTGCTATGATGGCGCCGGCAGCGAACAATAGAGAATCGCCAGGGAGAAATGGTGTAACAACCAGGCCAGTCTCAGCAAAAATGATGAGAAAGAGTATGAGATATGTCCAGGTCCGATAATCATTTACTATTTCGACCAGGTGATGATCAATATGAAGGATAAAGTCGATTATCGATTTAATAAATTCCATAGCGAGGATTTGCGCGGCTAAAAATAGCAAGTTTATACTACTTGCAACGTCCTCGTATACGGAACCGTCGACGAACGCCGTGTTTTAGGATGGAGAGTCTCACCGGGGACACAATGACGTAATATTTCTACCTTTAACCGTCCTTCAAAGCACTAACATGAAAAAGAAAACACTCGCATTGGCATTCCTTATCGTCGCTGTTCTTGCTGCACTTGGCTGGTGGTTTACGCGTCCGGCAAGTCCATCGGGTCGATCGTCAATTTCACATAATGGTCTGGACATTTCTGTTTCATACAGCCGGCCATACAAGAAAGGACGAGTAATCTTTGGTGATTCCTCTTCGGGAGCGTTGCAACCAAATGGCCAATACTGGAGGCTTGGCGCTAATGCAGCAACAGAAATTACTTTCAGCAAAGACGTTTCGTTTTCAGGCAAGCAGGTGAAAGCAGGAACGTATCGCATGTACGCGGTCCCTGATGCCGGCATCTGGCACGTCACCTTAAACAGCGCCCTGGGAAAAAGCGGTTCTGAAATGCCTGACCCTGCCCTTGACCTGGTAACTGTAGAGGTACCGGTCAATGAAGGGTCAAATGTCCAGGAACAATTTATCATCGATTTCAAGCCAACCAGCACGGGAGTAACCATGGAACTGAAATGGGATCGCGCTGGCAGTGGCCGTTGAAATATCCTGAGCATTCATAACACATTGGTTAACAGCGTATAACATTTACACAAGACACGCTGATAAATATTTCAGGAACCTCAATTCCAAAACCTGAGAAACGGCTAATTTTAGGCATGATCATCAACATCTTTGAAGATAAATCTATCATTTGCGAGCTTGATGACTCATTGCCCGTGCTTCGTCATCGGTGGAAGCATGCCATGGAAGGAGCACCATTCCGGACCTATCTGATGCGGGTCCTGGAAGAATACAAAAAGCTTAAGCATTCCTATTCCATGCTCGCATGGCTTGCTGATACTACTCTGTTGGGTGAGCTGGATGAAGAGACTGAAATTTGGTTGGTCGAGGTTTGGGAAGATTTATTATTTGCTCAGCGTGAAGTAAAAATACACGCCGTTATTCTCGGTAACAGCATCTATGCTGACTATCCCATGGAGAATTTTAAGCAAGATGCTGAAGAAAAGTTTGAGGTATTTGATGTACACCTCGGCGTATTCTCCAATGAACACGATGCCTACATCTGGATACGCGAGCAACAACTCGCGATCGCCAAGAACACAAATTGAGCGGTGATGACATCCGGCACCTGATGGGTCACAGGAATCCGCAGGTGTAACTTCGACAATCAGTCTTCTCAATTCCATTTCGATTCGCTACACTTGTGTAACACGTGTTATATGTCTCTTTGGCTGAACGGAAAATCACTTGTAATCATTGGAGGTACGTCTGGAATAGGATTCGCTGCTGCGCGGGCTTTCATTTCCGAAGGAGCAAAAGTGGTCGTCGTCGGACTCGACGAAGTTAGCGCCGATAATGCCAGAAACTCATTTTCAGATTCAGCACGTGTTGTGCAGGCTAATGCCACGCAGCCAGATGCTGCAGTCAACGCAATCAAAACATGCATTGATCACTTCGGCGCATTTGATGGGCTGTATCACGTAGCCGGCGGAAGCGGACGAAAGTATGGCGATGGTCCTCTGCACGAGATGACACTCGACGGATGGAACCAAACTATTAATCTTAACCTGACGTCATTGATGCTCTCCAACCAGGCGGCGATCAATAAGTTTCTGGAATTGAAAACGAGCGGCAGCATTCTGAATGTCGGTTCGGTGCTTGGACATTCACCGTCACCCCATCATTTTGTCACACATGCTTACGCGGCGAGTAAGGCGGCCGTTGAAGGGTTTACAAAATCAGTCGCCGCGTACTACGCTCCGTTCGGAATTCGAATCAACACGTTAGCTCCCGGACTTGTTGAAACGCCCATGTCTGCGAGGGCGGCGAACGATGAGAATATCATGAGCTTTATTAAAACGAAGCAACCCCTGGACCATGGGAGAATCGGCCGTCCGGGAGATTTGATTGGTGCCGCGATCTATTTTATGTCTGACCATTCATCCTTCACGACGGGACAGATACTCTCCGTTGATGGTGGCTGGTCGATAAGTGAAGGACAATACATAGCGTGAAAGAAAAACTTGCCATCGGAATTGATCTAGGCTGTACTAACATCAAAGGTGTGTTAGTAAATGAGTCTGGTTCGCTATTGCATGAGTTGAAAGTACATACAAACGAACATGACTCCAGTCATTGGAAACGTGAAGTAACAGAAATGATTTCTTCACTTGAATCGATCGGGGGCGTTCCGATCAGCAACGTTGGGCTTGCCGCACCTGGACTGGCAAACGAAAACAATAGCTGCATCTCATTCATGCCCGGTCGGCTACCTGGACTTGAGAATCTTGATTGGTCCAAAGTTGCATCGAGAAACATACATGTGCTGAATGATGGTCATGCGGCACTGATGGCTGAAGCGGCATTCGGCGCAGCCAAAGGTGTCAAACATGCTGTGCTCTTTTCACTCGGCACCGGTGTGGGTGGAGCAGTGCTCATTAATGGAAAACTATATCAGGGTGCACTTCAGATGGCTGGGCACCTGGGCCACATTACAGTCGATGCAAACGCGGTGACACGAGACGTGACGAACATGGTAGGAAGTATTGAAGATGCAATTGGAAACGTCTCTCTTCACACTCGCACTTATGGACGCTACGAGACAACCGATGATCTTGTCAACGACTATCTCGGAGGCAACGTACTCGCTACGTGGTGGTGGCTTTCTTCGGTTCAAAAACTTTCTGCTGCTATTGCATCAACGATCAATGCTCTTTCCCCCGAAGTAGTCATTCTTAGCGGCGGGGTTACGCAGGCCCGCGATGCCTTGTTAAAACCACTGCAAAGCTTTCTTGATTTGTACGAATGGCGGCCAACCTCAAGACATGCAGAAATTCGCTTAGCACATTTTTCGGACCTGGCAGGTGCCATCGGCGCCGCCGGTTTTGCTCTATCAAAAAACAACGTACATGACTCCCACACAAACATATCTTGATCGCTGCCGGCAAATCATGGAGACAGTAAGCGCTCAGCAGCAACTCATAGAAAAAGCAGCTGATTGGTTTACGGAAAGTATCCGGGCAGGACGTATGGTCCATGTTTTTGGTTCGGGTCATAGTCGAATTATGGTGGAAGAAATGTGGCCGCGGTATGGATCTTTTCCAGGCTTCAATCCAATCGTTGAATTGTCACTAACCTTTCACAACCTCGTGGTCGGAGCAAACGGTCAGAGGCAGGCTATGTTCCTGGAGAATGTTTCCGGACTTGCAGAACGGATACTCAGAAACTTTGATCTCTCTGCTGAAGATACCGCCCTGGTGATCTCTTCCAGTGGATGCAACATTGTACCAATCGAAATGGCTGAGCAATTCCAAAAGCATCAGGTAAAAGTGGTTGCACTCATCACGAAAGCTCATGCTTCTGCAAGCAAGAGTAAAGATTCACGTGGTAAGAAACTGGAAGATTTCGCTGATCTGGTTTTGGATACCGGCGCACCAATTGGTGATGCCATGGTTCACATTGATCAATTGGACACGCCTGTAGCGCCTGGCTCGACCGTTGGTGGAGCAATGATTGTAAACTCTCTGAAAGCAGAAGTGGCCCAACGTCTTGTTCAGGCAGGGAGCCCACCTCCCGTTCTCACCGCGGGAGTAATCGCGGGCGACACGCGGGCTCGTGAACTCTTTGAATCAGCTTACGACGAGCATGCCCATCGTCTTGCGAAACTTTATCAAAATGTCGGAAGATCTTAAACATTAACTTATGCAGCCCATTCCTATACGAACCACTGTTATTGGCAGCTATCCTTTTCCAGGCTGGCTCGAGTTTGCCGTACGCAATCTTAACGAGTTCGGCAATGCCGACAAGGACGAAATGATCGAAGACGCCGTTATTGCGGCCGTCCACGACCAGGTCGCATCAGGCCTCGATGTAATAACTGATGGTGAACAAACGCGCCTGGATTTCAACTTGTCCTTTTATGGATACATCAAAGGAATTCGTGAGAACACAGACGATCTTCGTCGATTTGGACCAGCGGCACATGATCAGCGAGGAAAGAACACTATAACGCAAACCCTAACCGCCCCAGAGGGTCTCGGCGCAGTGAAAGAATTTAAGCGACTGCAGAGGCTGGCACCAGCCGGCCCAGTCCTTAAATGCAGCGTTCCCGGACCTTATACGCTGAGCGGACGACTTCTTCCTAACAGCCAGTACCCCGATCGTTATGCAATCACGGAAGCGATATTGCCCTTCGTGAAAAAAGAATTAGAAGACCTCGTGGCTGCCGGGTGCACCGAAATTACGGTCGACGAACCATCCATGAGTTGTTATGCCTATAAAGAAGACACCAAACGATTCGTTGATATCTTCAACCGCACCGTATCAGGTGTTACAGGCAAATGCAGACTATCAACTCACCTTTGCTTTGGCAACTACAAAGGACGTCCTGTCGGTTATCGCAGCATCGCTCCTATGTTACCCAACTTCCTCGATTTGAAAGTCAATGAAGTGCACATTGAAATGGCCAATCGTGAATTCGCCGAAATAGAACTCCTGCGGGAATTTGCGAATCGCATGGACGTCGCCGTCGGAATCATCGATGTCAAGAATTATTATATCGAAACTGTCGACGATGTTGTCGAAAGAATCAATCGCTGCCTTGAATATGTTCCTGCAGAAAAACTTGCTGTCGCACCTGACTGTGGTTTAAGTCAGACTGCACGTTGGGCATCGCGCCAAAAACTTATCAATATGGTTAAGGGTGCAAAAAAAGTACGCGAATCTCTGACGTGATGGGCGACACTCTTATCAGACCTGTGGCTGTCGATGCATCGCTCAAAAAACAAATCGATGCATCAAAGAAGAATCGTCATGAAAATAGCTTCGATATATGGTGGCTGGGACAAAGTGGATTCCTGATTGTTTGGAATGGGCATTGTCTTCTTCTGGATCCTTACTTGTCGGATTCACTTACCATCAAGTATGCCAACACCGACAAGCCCCACGTGCGAATGAGTGAGCGCGTGATCGATCCAATGCTCCTGAACGACATTGACATCGTAACCTCGAGTCACAACCACACTGATCATCTGGATTCCGAGACACTCATCCCATTAATAAAAAACAATTCAAAGATCCGTTTCATCATCCCGGAAGCAAACCGCGACTTTGTAAGTGAGCGCATCAAATGCGATCCAGGGTTCCCCATAGGACTTAATGATGGCGAAAGTGTCGTTGTTCATCCTTTTACTTTCCACGGCATACCGTCCGCGCACAATGAAATTGAGCGTGATCCGGAAGGGCGTTGCAAGTTTATGGGATATGTTGTGAAGTTCGGATCGTTTGCTGTGTACCACAGTGGCGACACACTATTGTATCCTGGCCTTGACGTCCTGCTCAAGCCCTTTCAAATTGATATTGCCCTTCTACCCATCAACGGCAACGTCCCGGCACGACGCGTAGCCGGAAATATGAATGCCGAGGAAGCCGTCCAGCTGGCCAAAAGCATTCAGGTTAAGCTCGTCATCCCTCACCATTACCATATGTTTGCTTTCAACACCGTCGACCCAGAGACATTTGAAGCCGCGGCAAAGCGAGAGGGTCAGTCATTCAAAGTGTTGCAATTGGGTGAATCGATCACCTACACTAAGGGAAACTAATTCTCAAAAAAGGGGAGCTAGTTCGTCGTCCGGCAAGCCTGAGCAATACGCTGCTTATACAAATTATCATTCTTCATCGTATCGAAAAACTCCTTGAGATATCGTTTCATCCCCGATATCTCTTTCTCGCTAAAAAGATCCCGATGCTTGTCGACGATACCCAATATTGCAGGCTCGAGCGCGACATATTCCCGCCTCACACTTTCAGCAACTCCGCTACCCCGGCAAAATCCCCGGTATACTCGCTGTCGAACGCTTTCTATGCCAAGCGCCGGATCGACAGTTGCATACGGCGCGGCAACAACGCCTGACATATCAAAATCATAGGCAACGGGTATCAGCACATTCTTTTTTGTTCTGAACACCTTGGTGTTATGAAAATAGGCTGTAGAGAAATCAGTGTTACCTATCATATACTGAAACAAATCAAATCTAACCGCGCACGTATCCTGCAACATAAATGGATTGACCTTATTGGTGTTAACCACTTTTGACTGATGCCGTTTTGCTGCCTCGTCATCATCCTCAATCAGAAAGCCAACTAATTTCAAAACTTCCCGTTTACCCGAGGTCTCAATGAGCGTAACATTAACCAATCTTGTTTGAAGCACATACGGAGTGATCGGTTCATAAAGCTGATAGCAGAGATACTCTCGGAGAATCAAATCATTTGCACCACTATTATTCTGACAGGGCATCACCAGTTTCAGACTCTTCACGCCGGCGAATAAATCCTTTCGATCTTCTTTTTGAATTTTGATGCGCAGAGGCGGCAACGAACAATGCTTGCGTCTAAAGTTTCCACGCGCTCTTAACCCAATATGAATGCTGTCGGTTTTGCCGTCCGATCTTTTGTAGGACAGTACTGAGGCGAAATAAACTGAGTCTTCGTCTTCGTGTTTCAATTGAGTGAGCGGTGCGGCGAAAGAAATATCCAATGGCTTTTTGTCCTGAAAAAGCAGGCTGGGTTGCTGTGCGAATGATGGACAAGCCGTGATCACCATGAGGGTGATCACACCGAAAATAGCTTTCATGGGAAGTGGGGATCTTCTTTGAATTAAACAAAACCTCTGCGCAATTCCAACCTGCTCAGGCGCTTGTCTAACTTTGAAAAAACGAAAGCATGGAATTAAAGACGGCGATCAATTTAATCAGGGATGGAGTTGCAGGTAAAAACGGACCGGGAATCTGGGCTGACCTTGGAGCAGGGACGGGCTTGTTCTCAAAGGCATTGGGTGAATGCCTCCCTGTCGGAAGCAGCGTTTATGCAGTCGACCGCGATGCCAGGGCGCTCGATAGCATACCCTGGAATTATGAGAATAAGACGCTGATTAGAATGTCCGGAGATATTGAAAAAGAGCTGGTGTTACCACCATTGGATGGCATACTAATAGCCAACGCGCTGCATTACATATCTTCACAAAGCGATTTCATGAAAAGACAACAGGTACGCCTTCGTGACGCCGGTGTCTTCATCATTGTCGAATATGATACGACAAAGGGAAACCAATGGGTGCCCCATCCCATATCCTTTAACGAAATGAAAAAGCTGGCCGCGTCAATAGGATGCGCTGTCAAGCTGCTGGGAACTGTGCCTTCTAAGTTTAATACAGGAGATTTGTACAGCGTGTTATTGAACCCACTGCACTAATTCATACTCCTAACATTGAATCACCTGATCGAAACCCTGAAGGCTTCAAAAATTCTTAGTCCTTAAATCTCAGTTTAAAGAACAAAAGAGTAGAGGCGAGCATGAGAGTAAGCATGTTCGCTGCAATCACGGGAATGTCCCACACGAGGATTCCGTATGCCAACCACAACGCTACACCAAGGCAAAAAAGTGAAAACATGCCCAGAGAAAGATCCTTGGCAGACCGGCTTTTCCAGGTTTTGAGAACCTGCGGCAGAAAAGCAATCGTCGTTAACATTCCAGCAGCAAGTCCAATCAATTGAATCGAGTCCATAGTGTTTTAGCGCTACCATGAATAAATTGCTCATGATAACTACGCTACAAACATAACGCATGGCACCGCAAAGGGTTTGAAAATGTAATTTTATCTTACTTTTTTCAGGTTATAACGATTGCATAAAATTTTTCAGCGAGGTCGCATATTTGCAGCGGCGCTTACTGGAAAAAAATGAGATTAAAGAGGTAAAGCTTGAGCGTTTCAGAATTTTGTCCGGCGCAATCGGATTCGATGGGGGTCGTATGCCAGACGAAACAGGCAGAATCGCTGACGCAAGGATAATGTTATCACTACGACAACAGTCTATGACTATCAGACAAGGCAAACCGAATGACGCAAGATCACTGGTGATTTTGCTCGAACAGCTAGGGCACCCGTTATCCGAACCAATTGTACTGGAAAAAATAGAAATGTTCACCGCGCCTGACTTCCAGTTGCTTGTTTGTGAAGTAGATAATCAGGTGGCCGGGTTCATTTCGTTGCATTGGTTCGACAAGTTCCATTCGGTGGGCAAGACAGGAAGGATTACCGCACTTTGTGTGCACGAAAAAGTAAGGGACATGGGTATTGGAGGAGCACTGCTCGCTGCCGCCGAAAAGCTTCTGACTGAAAATGGTTGCCGCGAAATCGAGGTCACGAGTAACATGAGGCGTGCACTAACACCGGATTTCTATCGGAAGCACGGCTATGCAGAACATTCAAAGCATTTTATTAAAAGTCTTCTGTAAACAAATGCAAGAGATTATCAAGTCAGTCTGCACTGACCCGCCTCAAAACAAATCATCTCCAGTCTTGAATCAATTTCGCCAGCGTCTTAATTCCCCCTTCAATCTCGGAAGACCATGGAGCGCCGTAGCTTAATCTGAAACAGTTTTCGAAGGTCCCCTGCGACGAGAATATCTGACCGGGCGCAATTCCAATGTTATGCTTCAGTGCGCGCTTATGAAGCTTGAATGCGTTGATCTTCCTGTTAAGTTCTATCCACAAAGTAAACCCCCCCTGGGGTCGGGTTATTAGTGTGTCTTCCGGAAAGTATTCACATACTGCCTGGAAGTAGCGCAGCGACTGCGTATGTAACGCCTTGCGCAAATGCCTTAAGTGAAGTTCGTACCTGCCGTTCTCGAGGAAATTCGCTACGGCAGCCTGCGCCAAACTGTTAGTTGACACGGTATGCATTCTCTTGAGACGTAGAACGGCATCCTTGTATCGACCCGGGATTGTCCACCCTATGCGATATCCTGGTGCCAGAGATTTTGAAAAAGAGCCGCAGTGTAACACAAGGCCCTTCTTGTCGAATGTCTTACAGGTCTTGGGACGCGTTTTACCAAAGTATAGCTCGCCATAGATATCGTCCTCGATAAGTGGAATTTCTCTTAATGCGAGCATCTGTACCAGACGTTCCTTTCGATCATCAGGCATACAGCTTCCCAGAGGATTGTTGAAGTTATTTACAACAAGACATGCCTTGATATCAAATCGTGAAATGGCCTGCTCCAGATGATCAATATCTATACCAGTCACAGGGTCAGTCGGAATTTCAACAACCTTTAATCCGTAACTCTGCATCAACTGGAAGATGGCGAAGTAGGTTGGGCTTTCAATTGCAACTGCATCACCGGGTCTCGTCACTGCTTTAATACATAGTGACAAAGCCTCAACGCAGCCTGCCGTCACAACGATATCATTCTCTCCTGGTGTCCCTCCCCAATTGAATGCCTGCCGACCAATTTGCTTTCTCAAAGCTACACTGCCCTGAATATGTTCATAGTGAAGACAACTGGTGTCAGATTCGCGCAACGCATTGGCTACTGCCTTGTTGAGCTTTGCTACGGGAAGCAGTTCTATTGCAGGCGCTGCCATAGAAAAATTCAACAGATTCCCGGAATTAAGATTGACGTAGACACTGTTGATCATGTCGTCAATGGTAACAGGCAACGCCTCATCAACTGGTTCAGATGTCCTGGGAAGGTCACGCATGAAGCGCTTCGAGTGCTTTACATAATATCCGGATTGTGGTCGAGCCTCAATTAGCCCCTTGCTCTCAAGTGCATAATACGCCTGGAACGCCGTACTCAAACTTATTCCCTGCTCCTTGCTCAACGCACGAACAGAAAGTAGCTTGTCACCCACTTTCAACACTTCATTCTCAATTTGTGTCTCGATGCGATCGGCAACTTCCACGTATTTGTGATCCGTTCTCCCTATTTCGTCACGCATGTCCTTCAGATTTATCCCTAAGTACCTATGCGAAATATACAAACTGATCTGCACAAGGTGAACAAACTGAAAACTGTTCGATCTGATGTTTACAGTGATCGATCCCTAAAAACGAAAAAAGCCATCCTGACGGATGGCCCTTCCCTATTACACACTTTGAATTCTCTATTACTTGCCGCTGCCGCTGATCTCGTCGCTTGATCTGAAGTATTTCTTCTCTGTATCAGACGATTTCTTGCGCTGAATTTTCTGAACACCCTTGCTAATCTGCCAGTCAGAGGATCCACCAGCAATATTGGCTTGTCCAACTGCCTCTGTGCGATTTATGCTTGCCACTCCCTTAGAAATATTCCAGGTTGGACTAAGCACCACTGCATGAATGTGCGAGCCTTTAATGCTTGCATCCTCAAAAAGCTGCTTGTTCGACACTTTTTGTACTTCTTTTGTAGAAGACCAGACACTTTCAGGAGCAGTTTGTGCGTATGCAGCTCCAACTCCCAGTGACAACGTTGCCACGATACCGGCTAAAATGCTTCTTTTCATATTCATAACTCCGCTTTTTTGCTCTATACAAAGAAACGAAGAATGGGACCCGAGGTCGCTCCGTACTTATCCGATCAGAAAGTCAGTATTTATCCGGATGGGCTGGTTGCGATCAAGGTCCACTGACGGTGGCGGCATTCAAGCTTCAAGGACCAGTTCACACAAGGTTCACCCAAGGTTCATCCTAGGTCCATCCTAGGTTAAAAACCTCTGAATTATGGGAAATTGAGGTGGAAATCGGCTTCGTCATCTGAAATGATGCGAAATTGGACTGAAAAACGGCCTTGTCAGCTCCTTTTGAACAAAAAATTCATCAATCCTGCTACACCCGACCTTAAGTTGCCTCGATTCAAACGACAAATATTGGACCAACAGCCCTCCTAGAGCAACTTCATCTCAAGCGCCTTTCGAATCAGTTCAGCGGAGTTGTTGACTTTCATTTTCTTCAGCATATTAATACGGTGGGACTCGACCGTACGAATACTAATCTTCAATTTATCGGCGATCTGCTTTGTACTATGACCGTTGGCTACGAGTTCCAGAACCTCCTTTTCGCGCGCAGTTAATTCGCCTACCTCTCCGCCATCAGGACGCAATACGGCCTCAGCCAGAATATTGTTTATCGAAGGACTAAAATACTTACCACCTTCGTAAACGGTAATAATAGCGTGCTCCAGCTCTATCCTCTCCGTGTTCTTTAACAAGTACCCCGATGCACCTGCTTTGATCGCACGCAATATGTATTCGCGCTCTTCGTGCATGGTGAGAATAACAAACTTCACATTCTTGTCCGACTTACGAATCTCTTCAATCGCTTCAAAGCCGTTGCCTCGTGGCATACTCAAGTCAGTGAGTATTACATGAGGCTGTGTGGTTCTGGCAAACTCAATAAGCTCCGAGCCATTCTGGGCTTCAGCTACAATGACGAACCGATCACTTTGCCCGAGTATTGCTTTAAATCCCTCCCGGATAAGTGAATGATCGTCGGCGAGAATGATTCTTATTGGAGTCATGGGGTTACGTAACAAAGTTAATGGTCTGCAACATATTCCGGCATCGGAATGTGAATTTCGATAACGGTTCCGTGTCCCGGCTGAGATTGAATTTCAGCGGTACCATTCATGAGCTGTGCGCGTTCTCGAATATTTCGCAATCCACTACCTACTCCACCGCCATCCATTAATGACGGATCGAATCCGCGACCATCATCTTCCAGCACACAATAGAGTTCGTCAACTTTATCGAGTATATGCAAGTTCACGTGAGCGGCATTGGCATGTTTTACGATATTGTTTAGTCCCTCTTGCATAATCCGGTACACCGCGATGGTGACGTCAAAGTCAAGGGTGTGTTCGGTCTCCCGTACATATCGGAAATCAATACTTATAGACGAGTATCTCCTCACCGACTCACACAATCCGTTCAATGCTGCTTCAAGACCAAAGTCGACTATAGCTTGTGGCATCACATTATAGGAGATCCTCTTGATCTCGACAACGGCTTCATTGATATACTTTTTTAAGTCCGCTTTTTTATCAAGCGGTCCATCCACCATATCAACCTGCATGCTAATGGCCGTTAGCAACTGACCGACACCGTCGTGCAGTTCTTTCACAATGCGGGTGCGTTCGCTTTCCTGACCTTCAAGTAAGGCAGCAGCCCGTGAGCGCGCCGATTTCAATTCATGAGTGTGAAAGGTCTTAAGCTCATCTCTCATTTTGATTAACGCATGCCCCAGCGAATCATCTTGGCTAAGCGCCACATAGCTCGCATCAAAATTGCCACGACCAATTTCGCTAGCAAAGCTCGTCGTGCGTTCGAATCCTTCAATGAGTTGACCAATAGCCGTACCCATTTCACCTATCTCATCAGAAGTATGGACTCGGGGCTTCGGCGACGGAATGATTCCCCTGGATAAAATCTGAATAGCACTTTGCAACTCTACTATAGGGCGGATGATCGCATTGGAAATGAAATACGTTACCATCAAAACCAAAAGCATGATGACCACCGTAATCAGCATAAAGTAGTTCCGCAGAGCAACAATAGGACGCATCGCTTCCGCTTCATCCATCTCAGAAAGTATAAACCAGTTAAGATCGTCGTTGGCAACGCTTCGATATGCACTCAATACCGATATACTGCGATAATCCTTTACGATCCCTCTCCCTTCTTTGCCTTTGATGAGGTTATTGATCGCCTCTGTCTCCGCCAAAATGTGTCCCGGTGTGCTGTCGGGAAAAAATCGGGACTTCGAACGCAACAAAAAATCACTCGCCGCGATATACGACTCACCGGTGGTACCCATTGCCGTATTTTCCAATAGAATCTGCTGAATCTTATCGAAATTCTCCTGAACAAGCACTGACCCAAGCAGTGAATCCTGGAGAACGATGGGGACATAGTAAAACAACAGCGTTCCCTTTTTTGAATTCATCGATGCATCGATAACATGGATATGCTTGCGATCGCTGCGTATCGCATCATCTAGCTTATGAAGAAGACTGTCCGGATACATTTCTTCATCCGTACTGAACAACTGCCGGTGATTTGTATCAAAAATGTGGAGGTTGGCAAAGTCGTAGAGCTTGCAGAGGCTGTAGATATCCTTAATGTCGCGATGATCCCTCGATTGGCGATAGTTCGTAACGTCGTAATAGATATTTAGAAACTTCTCCTCTACCTGCAGGGCTTCCAGGTTCAACCTCGATCGATACAGGTAGTCTTCAATCAGGTGCTTCTTGAGGACATTGATGGACGATAACTGATCCAGCGCCCTGTTAATCAGCGCAACCCTCAGGATAGAATAAAAGATTACAGATGCAGCAATTATAGCAATCAGTCCGACCGAACTGTGTGAGATGAACAGCTTTCCAAAGATCTTAAAGCCCTTGTCGGACACGCCAGGAGTAGACATGTTTCTAAGTTATGAATAAAACACTCCCGGGCAACGAACTACTGTTAGGAATAAGCGGGCATGGTATAAAACAAAAAAGGCCATCTCTGTGAGACGGCCTTTTATTGTAATTCAGTCGAATTACTTCTTTTTCTTAGCTGCTTTCTTTGCAGTTTTCTTAGCTGCTTTCTTCGCAGTCTTCTTCGCTGTTTTTGCCATAGCGTTCAAAGATTTTAGTTAAACATTTGATTTTTTGTTCGAGCATAACTAAGTCATGCTAAAACAGACATACAAATATAGTGTAGTTATCATGGAATACAAACTTTATGGCATGTTCGTATACCTTACTACATGTTCTTGCAGCTTTGTGAACGTATAGAACGGTCAGAATACTGATACTGTCTTTGAATATCACGTGCGTGACACTCGCTCTTGCATCAGTAACCTCATCCTCCAATCATTCTCATCATGCGAGGTCCTCCTCGACGCCCTTCCATTGGATTAAGTTGCTTGTTGAGTGAATAGATAAAGCTGATCATAAAGTATCGGCCGAGAGAATTTGACGTAACTCGCTCGACGTAGTTCACACTTGACGTTTGATTTACACCAAGGGCCTTATCCAACAGATTGCTAGCCGAAATTCTGAGTTCGCCTGTCTTATTTTTCAGTAGAAATCTGGATAACGACACATTAAGTAATGGTATTTCCTGTCGGTAGTTGGTGGATTGATTTTCATAAATGAGGTATTCCAATGAAGATACAAGCTGGAAGTTGCGCAGAAAGGACAATGTTGCTTCAGCATTGTAAGTCGTGTTGAAATAATGCTGATCAGGCTGATCGAACTCGTAGGACGTGGTCTGATAGTTCAACTGCGCTCCCAAATTAAGCATCAGGACCTCCTTGTACCTGAAATCATAGCGCACATTTCCACCAGTACGACTCTGTCTGATGTCGTAGTGAGCAGCATCAATCACGTTTTGTCCATAGGTTTGTCGCCACATGGCTGTGATACTGAAGCGGCTCTTCATCACCTTCACCGGAAACCCGAACGACGCGTTCGTGTTTATCGATGTGTTGCTTGCGACGTTCACGGGCATTGTAGTCCGGATGAAATTCTCATTGAATACAGCATTTGTAATCGCGTTGGTGGTGTAATCGACGTCTACGAATGTGAAGAAATTGATCATCGATCCAGGGTCAAATGCGTTAAAGTTCAGCCGCCAGCTCTGCTGGTAGGCAGGTTTTAACGCGGGGTTTCCGACATACGGATTTAACTGATCTCGGTTATCAACGACGGGCTGAAGCTGTGTTATCGTAGGCTCCTCCACAGTCGTCTCATAATCGAAACGCAGGTGCTGCGTGCCTGAAAAATCGAAGTTGAAGTGCACAGCCGGCACGGCATTCAGGTAACTTCTTTTGATTTGAGTATCAAGCCGGTTT
Source organism: Chryseolinea sp. (assembly GCA_049840655.1). Classification (GTDB taxonomy): domain Bacteria; phylum Bacteroidota; class Bacteroidia; order Cytophagales; family Cyclobacteriaceae; genus Chryseolinea. The sequence continues at coordinate 16,118 of JASGJX010000036.1, read as the reverse complement.
AGATTGCCTACCAGCTCCGTTGACTGCGCCAGCGCACTCAACGTAACCGAATATTTTCTGCGATTCAGTCGAAAATTTATACCACCACGCTGATAGGTGTACGAACTGCTGTATTTGTTGCTCAAACTGTCGTTGAACAATTCACCCGTTTCACTGACGTCATACACAGGACGATCGACGCTGTTATTGTTTCTCCGGATGGAATACGTCGCTTCCAGATATTTTCGATTACCAAGCGGCTCAGTGTAAGATACTGTACCTCCCATAGACAGACCAGACGTTTCTTGTTCGTTACGTTGCCTGATGTGCTCGCTGCCGGATTCGTCCTGGTAGTCATAGTTTGCCTCGAGTGTTCCATCACGATCGTCGTCGAGGATGTTAAACAGAAGATTGGTTGAGAATGTCCGACCCGTCTTAACAAATTTGTGCCTGAATAACAGGTTTGTGTTCATCGACAACGCCTGCCCTAAGGTGGTGGAATTGCTCAGGTTGCTGTTTAGTCGCGCTCCCTCCGGGTCGGCGTTCTCGCTAAATGTTCTCGCATGTACATCGGTCTGGCTATAGGTCGCCGTACTGGACAGTCGGATGGAGTTCGTAGAATCAATTTTATGATCGAGTACAAGATTTAACCGATGGTTATCATTTAAGTTATTCTGCTCCGATAAGTCCTGGTATACATACTCACCGTCCTGCAGGAAGTTTTGACGATACGTAGACTGAATCTTGTCGTGATCGAGGTGATTGTAGAAATAACTTGTTGTAAGTTCGGTTTTCTTCTTAAAAGTATTGCTAAAGTTGAGTCCACCCGCGTACGTATTCATGATGCCATTTGCCCGGTTACCCATATTCAACGGTACCCCTCCCTGATCGCCGGCATTTATTTGAATCCGCATGCCACCTCCTGCCGCCATCTGTTGAGAACCTCCGGTAAAGTTCATATAGTCATCCATGCCGAATCCCTGCTCATTGACGTTGTTGGCCATTCCAAGGAACGATAACTGCTGACCTTTTGAGAACTTGTTAAGGCTTGCCTTCGCCTGATATCTGTCGTCGGTACCATAACCACCCTGCAGGCTCCCGAAAGCACCATTACGCTTTTCCGGTTTCAATTCGAGGTTGATAGTTTTTTCCCTTTGCCCGTCATCTATTCCGGTAAACTGGGCCTGATCAGACTTTCTATCATGAACCTGTACTTTGTTGATGGCATCTGCTGGCAAGTTTCGGGTCGCAATTTTTGGATCGGTCCCTCCGAAGAAATCTTTTCCATCGACAGTCACGCGCCGAACCTGTTCACCCTGAGCAGTGATGTTTCCGTCATTATCTACTTCTACACCGGGCAACTTTTTTAGCAAATCTTCAACAACAGCATTGGGATTAGTTTTGAAGGCCGAAGCATTGTATTCAATCGTATCCTTCTTTACTACAACGGGTATTATGTCTTCAACCACAACCTCGTCAAGCTGCGTTTTGGCTTCTGTAAGAGCTATGGGTTTGAGTACAACCTCATTTGCCGAAGACGGGGGATCAACAATTTCCGAATGTGTCCTCTGACCAACGAATGTAACCTTTAACAAATAGCGCGACCGTGGCACATTAAGAGAGAAATCACCTTGTGCATTTGTTACACCAAAGTTCACGAGTGTTGAGTCAGTAGGCTGAAGTAAAATCACCGTGGCTCCAGGCAGTGGTGTACGCACGGAATCGGTAACATGGCCTCTGATATTCATTTTCTGCGCGGCAGCATTGAATGAAAGGCCAACAAGAAACAACCACAACAGGGTACGCATGAATCAGGTCAGTTTCTGATGATGACATTTGCTCCATTCGCACGCATGCGCTGCACTTGTTCTTCACGCATTTTTTGAAATGCCGATCTCGTCGTTCGGATTCCTTTATCCGGCACACGGAGTTCGTTCTTTTTAAGGCTGCGCGTCTCAAGCGACTTCGCCATCACAACTCGTTCCCCATCGTTGATATCAATCATTAACACTGCGCCCGGGAGACTATTGAAAGTTTCCGGTCCCAGTGACGGCCGCAGTTTAGTCGTATACCACGCAACAACATTCTGCTTTCTGTGCTCATCAAAGTAAGTGGCCCGCTGACAATCGTAGTCCACTACCTTCCGCACTTCTGAACTGAACTTCCAGGGCATCACAGTAATTGAGTCCTCAATCAGGTAGTCTTTGCCCATAAACTCCTCTTCAATAATTCTTCGCTGACTGGTAAGATCGTAGTAGATCTCTACGTGAGGCTCCTGCATTCGAATATGAACGCCTCCGCCATCAGCTTCCATGGGCGCTTCATCCTCCACCACGGCTCTGTATATCGATTCATGCGTGTTGAAGAACAATTGTTGCCTGGTCGTTCTGAACTCGGGTATCATGTTCTTCATTTCTGCTCGTTCCGGTGGCAACGTGCGATGCAGATTCACCTTAACTTCATAGTTGATAACACCCTCATTAGCCTGAGCCAACGCCGGCAGGGGCAGAACGAGGCGAATCATTATTATTAGAAAGTATATGCTCAGTTTCATAGTTTGATTTTTTTAAGCAAGGTACACGGCCAATCTATGGTCAGGGGTTAATCGCTGCTAAAGGAATGTTAATTAAGGTTAAAGAAGCAAGCAGCTGCGACATAACCGTTAACTTTGAAGACGAAACTCATTCAAATTGTGGATGGTCTTTTCTAAGAATAACAAACTTTTCTCAGCGCGCATCGTTCGGCTCACACTGATGATCAGCAGTCTTGCACTGTTGCTGATGTTTCAAATCTTTTGGTTGGCGTCGTCATACGAACAGTCATATATGGGATTTCAGAGGGAAACAAGCGCACTGTTACGCTCCACCGTTTTCTCCATCAGGGATTCGCTCTTTCAAAGTGATCTCGATCATATACTGCCACCTCATCCCGGCCTACCGGAACAGGTAAACACTACGAATGATCCAAACAAGGTTGCAGTTATTATATCAAAAGACTTTCGGGCAGATGTGCGTCATAACGTAGTTTGGGAAGACAGCGCGAATGTTATGGGCGTTGTTGGAGATTATCCCGATAGCGGACTCCTGCACAGAAACTTCGTCATTCGTATGCGTGCAGATGATACCTTGTCGACCGACTTATTGCGCGACCGCTACAAAACGCTAATTGCAAAAGCGAACTACACCACCCCCTTTATCATTCGTCACGACGTAAGGCCTACACGGCGAATTGCTTACTCTACAGACTCAGTAAGCTCTCTTTCGGAAAATGGTGGGCGGAAGGTGGCCATAAAACGACGCGACATATCAGGCTCGTTTCCTGAAGCTGGCTCTCGCCGACTAAAGCGGATTGCTTTCACGTTTAATGACACCCTTATAACGGAGACGATTCCCATTGGACCTATACATGCGTACGCTGCTATATTCCCACGAATGCGCTCAAATATTATCAATAGGATCGCGCCACAACTATTCTTCAGTGGATTCCTTACCGCTATCACTGCTGCGGCATTTTTTATTATGTATCGCAATCTTCGTTCCCAGGAAAGGGTTGTAGAAATGAAGAACGACTTCATCAGCAATGTCACCCACGAACTCAAGACACCTATAGCCACCGTTAGCGTGGCTTTAGAGGCATTAAAGGATTTCAATGCGTTAAAGGATCCGGCCAGGACATCAGAGTATCTTGCAATCGCGCAGCATGAACTTACTCGTCTGTCCCTGATGACTGATAAGATCCTGAAAGCTTCCGTATTTGAGCAACACGGAGCTATTTTCATTACCGGGCGGGTCAGGCTTGATGACATCGTTAACCAGGTCGCAGAATCGTTAACCGTAGTTTTGGACAGAAAGAAAATATCCGCCACCGTTCGTCTCTCTGGTAGTCATTTTGATCTCGAAGGAAGCGATGTCCATCTGACAAACGTCGTATACAACCTCCTCGACAATGCCATAAAGTATAGTCCGCAGAATACGTCAATAAAGATCGATCTTAAAGAAACCGAAGACGGTATCACACTAGCGATCCACGATCAGGGCATAGGTATCGATGCTGTGTATCACAAAAGAATATTTGAAAAGTTCTTCCGTGTTCCAACCGGTGACGTGCACAATACGCAAGGATATGGGCTTGGTCTAAACTACGTTGCCGCTGTTGTTCGGAGTCACGGAGGAAAACTAGCCGTCGACAGCGGGTTAGATCAGGGCAGCACTTTTACCATCCACCTTCCAAAAAAACATGGTTAAAGTTTTCTACGTCGAAGATGAACCCTTTCTGGGTCAAATTGTAAGGGAGAGTCTTGAAAGCCGGGACTTTGTGGTAACTATGGTTGACAACGGTATAGCTGCTGTAACGTCATTCCTGGCTTGCCAGCCAGACATCTGTGTGCTTGATGTAATGCTTCCCGGGAAAGACGGTTTTGCGATTGCCCAGGAGATTCGAAAACACAATCCATCGATCCCTATCATTTTTGTTACGGCTAAAAATCAGACTGACGACGTGCTGAAGGGATTTCATGCAGGAGGAAACGATTATCTCAGAAAACCATTCAGTCTCGAAGAGCTGATTGTACGAATTCAAAATCTGCTGCGATTATCTCAGCATTCTTCTAAGTCAGTGGAGTTAATTCAGATCGGCCGCTATTGCTTTCTCCCATTGCTCTACGAGCTAAAGCTGGGAGAATCATCGCGTAAACTTTCGCATCGTGAAAGTACTCTCCTGCAGTTCTTAAATAACTCCCGCAATGCCACGGTTCTGCGAAAAGACATCTTGCTGAAACTCTGGGGTGATGACTCTTTCTTCAACTCCCGCAATCTTGATGTCTACATAACGAAACTCCGCGACTATCTGAAAGAAGACTCCTCTGTTACCATAATCACTATAAAAGGAATAGGCTACCAATTCACGGTAGCCTAAGGATAAATTCTAAATTGACTTATTCAATCACCAAATCACCAAATCACCAAATCACCAAATCAATAAATGGATCAGTGTCCGATGTCCTTCATATCTACCTTGTTCTTGGCTGGCTTTAATATCAGAACAAACGGAATGCAGCACAGGAAAAAAATCCCAATGCCGACGAAAACGTCCATATACGTAAGTAGTGATGCCTGTTGAGATACCATACCATCCATAAGCTTGTTGGCTTGCTGAGCTGCTACATCAGGTGTAAAGCCGTGCGCAATGAAGTTTGCCTTCATACCGGCGAGCCTTCCCTGCACATCGCTGCTATATGCAGAGACGTGGTTCACCAGATCTGAGCGATGCTGAACCGATCTGCGGCTTATGTACGTACTGATCAAAGCAATCCCAAATGAACCACCCAGCTGTCGCACCATGCCCGTAAATGCCGCACCCTGTCCAATCTCTTTTCCCTTCAATGACGACAATGCCAATGTGGTCGTGGGCACGAATAAGAATCCAAGTGCAACGCCACGAAGCATCAGCGGCCAGAAGAAGTCTCCCTCACCGGTAAACGGTGTAATAATAGTATACGACCAAAGGCTGAATCCAAAAAATATCGAAAAGCCTGCGGCAATAAGGTACTTATGAGGAACACCGCCTTGAACAGCCCGTCCCACAATAGGCATCATTAAACCGGTCATGATAGAGGCTGGAACAAACATCAAACCTGATCGAAATGCAGTCCAACGCAGGGCATTTTGAGTGAACAATGGCAATACGAACGTAGATCCATACAAACCAAAGCCAAGTATAAATGAGAGGATAGTTCCGATTGCCAGATTTCGATCTTTCAATACGCGCAGCTCAACAACAGGGTTGGGTGCAACAAGTTCTCTCCATATAAAAAGGTAGATACCGAGGAAGCCAACCACCGCGAACGCAATGATCCAGGCATTCTCAAACCAGTCGTGTTCCTGGCCTTTCTCCAATACAAATTGTAACGCCCCGACCGCCAGAATCAACAGAAAAATTCCCAACCAGTCAACTTCCGACCATGAACGTTTACCACCGTAGTTCGGGCTCTTCACGTATGAAAGAGTAAGCAACGTGGCGATGATACCGATCGGAATATTAATATAGAAGATGTAAGGCCACGAAAAGTTATCGGTGATGTATCCTCCAAGCGGAGGTCCAAGAGTCGGTCCGACAATTACACCCATTCCGTACAACGCCTGGGCCATACCTCGCTTTTCAGGAGGATAAACTTCAGTGATGATAGTTTGTGATGTTACCAGCAAAGCGCCGCCGCCGAGTCCCTGAATGAACCGGAAGAAAACGAGTTCCCAGATCGTTGTTGAATTACCGCAAAGAAATGACGACACCGTGAAGATCACGATCGATATTGCGAAGTAATTCTTACGACCGAACTGCTGGGAAAGCCAGCTTGTGAGCGGAACGATAATGACGTTCGCGATTGCATAGGCTGTGATTACCCAGCTTACATCATTAAGTGTAGCCCCAAGATTTCCGCGCATCTCATTGAGCGCCACGTTTACAATCGTGGTGTCAATGATCTCGAGCAAGGCACACATGATCGCGGTGATCGTAATGATCACACGCCTCCAGCCATGCTCAACCAATGATTCCTGCAATTGCATATTAATTATTAATCGAGGTGCACATCAACCACCACGTTCATACCAGCGCGGAGAAGCTTTGACTCATTACTATTATCAAGCGTGATTTTCACAGGAATGCGCTGAACCACTTTCACAAAGTTACCTGACGCGTTATCGGGCGGCAGCAGAGCGAATTTTGCTCCCGTGGCTGGCGATATAGATTCAATTGAACCATTAAAAGGGTGACCTGGAAAAGCATCCACTTCGATTTCCACCTTCTGACCCGACTTCATCTTGGTGAGTTGCGTCTCTTTAAAGTTCGCAATCACCCACATCTGCTTTTCACTCACCAATGCAAATAACGACTGGCCTGCTACGACAAATTGACCAGGTTGCACATTCTTGCGCGACACCACTCCGGATGCCGGTGCAAGTACGTACGCATATGACAACTGTAGTTTTGCAAATTCGAGTTCAGCCTTCCGCTCTTTAACAACGGTCTCGGCCAGCGCAATGCCCTTATCACCGGCGTTGCGCTGTGACTGACGTGATGCCATTTCTCTTGATTGTGCCTCACGCTGACGCTTTGCAACTTCCAGCTGTTTCACCGCAGCATCTCTGTCTGCTTCCGCCTGTTCGTATTGCTGCTGTGTTACTGAATGTGTCTTCACCAATTCCCCATAACGCTTAAAGTCCTGCTCAGCACGACGAGCGCGAACTTCGGCAATATCAATTGAAGACTCGGAAGCCTGCAGGTTAGACGCAGAAGTCAGAACGTTCTCAGATGATGTTGTCTTGTTCGCGCGTGCAGTTTCAATGCTTGCCATTGCGTTCTCCAATGCAGCCTCTGCCTGCATAACCCGCAATCTCAAATCGCGATCATCGAGCACAACCAACGTGTCGCCCTTCTGAACCATTGTATTGTCATCGACAAACAAACGATCCACATATCCTGATACTTTAGGAATAATCGGGCTAATCTCGCCTTCTACCTGGGCGTCATCGGTTTCTTCATGATGCTGTCCGTGGATATACTTGGTAACACCAAATGCAATACCGACGATAGCCAAACCTCCCAGCACAATTCCAAATCTCTTATTCTTCTTATTAGTCGTTTCCATACACTGTTGTAATTCTTAATTATTGAAGGGCTCCTATAGACTCCTGTAATTCATAATATGCGACCATGGTTTCGGCACGTCCATTCGTATAGTCAAGGCGTGAGCGAAGCAACGATACGTTGGCATCGAGATAATCCGAAAGCAGCATGAGTCCCTGATTGTATTTGTTGTCCGAAATTTGAAAGTTCTCCTCTGCCTGCTTGACAGACTTATTGTTGATGATGAGTTTGTCCTGTGTTTCAAGATACTGGAGATACTTTCCGCGAATCTTCACGCGCAGCGCGTCTTCCTGCATAGCTTGTGCAGAAGAAGCCTGATCCGCACGCGATTTTGCCTCACGTATACCATGCGTGGCATGGAACGCACCTGTGATGCTGTACTTCAGCGAGAGACCTGCGTTCAATGCATTGTAAACGTTGAACACGTTCGGCACATAAGCATTTACATATCCAGTAGAAATTCCAACCGTAGGATATCTTGCCGACTTCGCAATCTTGTAATTAGCATCTGCAGCCTTCACCTGAAGACCCGCCGATTTGATATCACTGCGGTTTGTAAGGCCGGCACTCAAATAGTTATCCCAGGTATCTGTCTGTCTCATATTAAACAACCCGACAGTATCCAGTTGAAGCACTGTACTCTCTGGTAATCCAAGAAGGATATTCAGGTTGTATGCAGCCAGTTCAACGGTGTGATTAACCTCTGTTAATCCAAGCTCTACTCGGTTGGCCTGAAGCTCAGTCTTTAACCGGTCATTTCGCGCCAGAAGACCCTGTGCTTCCTTGTTCTTAAATTCCTCAACCAGTTGTTGTTGTTGACGAAGATTCTCTTCAATCACTTTACGGCTTTCAAGTAGCTCGTAGTATTGATAGATCGCCTTAATCGTATTGAGGGAAACCTCGCTCTTGGTGGTCTGCTCATCATATCGCGAAGCCTCGCTGAGGTATTCGTTCATAATGCGCGTGTTACGAATCTTCAATCCGTTGTAGATCGGCATTGAAGCACTCACTTGCACAAGTCCAATGTCATGAAGATTGGAGAACGCCGCTAACGGAGACTCACCACCAGAACTGCCACCGTTGTCCGATGACTTAGCCATCGAAATCGTAGGCGTATTGATGTGCATGTAGTTCCCCCCCCACAGACACATCAGGTAGCTGACGATCTTTAGCCTGATCAAGCTTTGCCTGGGCCTCCTGTACCTTAGCCTTTGATATGGCCAGCTGCTTGCTGTTTGCATAGCCTAATTCGATCGCCTCACTAAGAGTGATCGTGCGATACTTCCTGAGCAAATGTGCCACTGGCCAGCAATGCGCAGATTGATAATAACACTACTCTATTCATAAAATCCATCTATTTCTTAAGTTGTTGCAATAGCAATTCGAAAGCGAACTTCTCCACGCGCGCCCGAAATGCATCGTCTTTTTCACCGGGTCTGCGGTAACGCTTGGACACGAATTCATGCGTCGTCTGATGCAGGATTCCAAAAAGCGTGGCAATGATCAGATCAACGTCCACATCCTTCTTAAACTCCTTGTTCTCCTGCGCGCTTTCAATAAAATGCTTAAACTCTTTGTTGTTCTTACTCACTATCCGCGTCATGTGATCACGCAATTTGTGACGCTCTGGATTCTGTAATTCTCGCTGTACGAAGTGATAAAACTGGCAATGTGAAAACACTTTCTCTACGTACACGGCAACCACCTTGCGCAACTTTTCGTCTGCTGAGTCATTGCCATCATTGATAGTCGTCAGCTTCATTCGTGTTGCGTCCAACGACTGTTCCAGGATCGCCAAAAGAGGTTCTCCTTTGACTCGAAGTGGTAGTTGATAAGCGCAACGTTGACATCCGCCATGGTGGCGATGTCTCGCACGCTGGTCTTGTCAAAGCCCTTTTGCTCAAATAGCTTCCGGGCGGCTGATAATATCTTTTCGCTGGTCATCTTCGAATACAAATTTAAACACGCGTTTAAATTTAAACAAGTGTTTAAAACAGGCATATCCACGAGGTGCGACAAATCCGGTCATTTCAATCGGTTGTACCTGCTAAAATATTTTTTAAACAAGTGCTTAAAAAAATAGATTTCAGTGGTGTTTAACGTTCAGTTTTGCGAGAATGGGATGTTTCATACCGCCCTTTTCAACGCTATCAAACTTGCCCGGGAATGACTACCTTGAGCTATGCACACAACAAACTATACAAACGCTTTTATTGAGGTAGCTGATGATTGCCCTGTGAATAAGGCTGAACTGCCTCCGAGGAAGGCCGATAAAGCCACTATCGCGAACATGCAGTTTGACATGATTTACGATCACCCCTACCAGTACACCTCTGATGAAGTTATCTTCACCACGCACGCTGTTAGAAATGAGATACCGAGAGTCGAATGGCAAGAGGCCCGTCAGCAGTTCTTTTCCAAGGGGCAAGCATGCATGCGCTCTTCACCACTTGGGAAGCGCTATGGTTGGGGGATTCATCACGACAGGAACAGCAAGGTTGCTCTTTACCCAATGGAGTCATCGGACTACAAGAAGTTCATCAAGGATAAATCACTGGAACACGTGAAGGCCATGCGGTCTAAAAGAGCGTGATTGTTACGGTGAATTAATCGTAACAACAGAAGGCTCCTGATTGACTAGCAGTACAAAGATTGCAACTGCAAGCAATATCACCAGCCCTTAACCCGCGATACTGAACCCCCACGTTGCACCATGATACTCCAGGTACTCAAAACCCACCCAAGACTAAAGACTCAGGACTAAGGACTCTTCCGCTTGTTCTATTGCCTAATATTCCACTATTTCAACCTATGCCTGACAAAGAAATAGTATCCCGTTACGCAGGAGACATCCGGATTTGGATTGGCCTGTTCTTCCTGCTTCATCTTTCTACGATTACGTTGCCTCCTCTGGAACCTGCCTCAACATGGCGTCAAACTGACGGACTCATGGTGGCCCGCAATTTTTACGAGGTCGATAATAACATCATGTACCCGCGCGTCGACGTGGGTGGCAACCTTTCAGGCATTGTTGGGTGTGAATTCCCGTTTCTGAATTATCTCATTTATCTGCTTTCGCTGGTATTTGGATATGAGCACTGGTACGGCCGGTTGATCAACCTGATCGTATCATCAGTTGGTGTGTACGTTCTTTACCGGCTAATTAAAGAATATATCGATGAGAAGACAGCGCTTTTAACGGGCGTTATTGTTTTATGCTCACAGTGGTTTACGTACAGCCGCACCAACGTACCAGACACATTTTGTACCTCCCTTTGCCTGATCGCCTTGTATTATGGAGTTCGTTTCTTGTACGATGGTGGATATTGGCGACTCGCGATTTACCTCATCCTCGGCTGGCTCGGTTGCATGAACAAGATTTCTATTGCCGCTATCCTAACCGTAATGGCAATACCGTTCTTTCAAAAATCGGTTGCTCTTGACCGCAAGGTATGGATTGCCTTGTCGTCGGCTCTAATTATCGTATCAACATTTGCCTGGTATTTCATTTGGGTACCTCATCTGAACGACACGTTTGGTTTTCACGGGCACTTTTTCATGGGAATGGGCCTCGTAGAAGGAACACTCCAAATTATAGATCTTTGGCAACCAAGCCTGAAGCGTTTTGTAGTGACGCCATTCAAGTATTCGGGATTTATTCTGTTCCTTTTTGGATTATTTACCATGTTCAAGAACAAAATGCGTCTTCGATTGATTGCGTTTGCTCTCCCGTTCTTTGCCTACCTGGTGGTTGTTCTAAAGACAGGGTTCGGCTTTCAATTGAATCCTTATTACGTGGTTGCATTTATTCCCCCAATGGCATTCGTTATTGCAACTGGTCTCTCTTCTATCCAAAAACAATGGATCACGCTTATCCTCATGTTGGCGATTGCAGGAGAAGGCATCGGAAACCAGATTCACACTTTCACCATTCGTGAGCCTGGCAAATCGATGACAGGCATCGAAGCGGTGCTTGATCAGCATACGAAACGAAGTGACCTCATTGCTATCAATGGTACCACAGGAGGCGACCCGACACCCATGTATTTTGCGCATAGAAAGGGACTGGCTATTGCCAACTCTGACCTAAGTGATCCCTCCTATAAAGAACGCTTTAGCAAGAACGGCATTAAATACATCGTCATTCTTCCTCAAATGTATGGCGATGCAACTCCAGACTTGCCACTTGTGGTCGATACGGGTTATGTCCGCATATACCGGCTGGAATGATCTGTTTTCTGCCTGCCTGATTATTCATGATAATGCACAGGGCACGTGGTGAGCCACTGACACTCTGCTCTAAAGTGCCAACGTTTTCGGTAATAAAAACGTCCAATACAGACTTAACGGATTGATATGAGCTCAAACTGATACGGTCAAAGTTTACGAAACTGAAACTGTTTCGTTGCCGTATAAATAGCCAGTTTTGATTCACTTTTAATAAGCAAGTCCCGTGAAAAAAGATCTCCTGGCCTATCTGGCACTGAGCGCTATCTGTGTGATCTGGGGAACAACCTATCTCGCCCTCCGCGTCGCCGTGGTTGGATTCCCTCCATTTCTGTTCGTCGTGATCCGACAGATCATCGCCGGCGGTATTCTCGTGGCGCTCATGCTAACAGTTGGAAAGTCGAAGCTTCCAGCACCGAGTGAGATCTTTAAACAGGCGATCGGCGGCTTCTTCATGTTGTCGATGGGAAACGGACTTGTAGCCTATGCCGAGGTGACGATACCAAGCGGCATCGCTGCGATCATCTGTTCAATGATGCCTATGTGGGTCATACTCATCAATCTGACTATCAATCGGGATGAACGTCCGACACTCCCAATTGTGATTGGAGCCGCTCTTGGATTCAGTGGCATCATATTGATCTTTATTCAAGACCTCGAAGCATTGTCTAACACTGCCTATAGCTGGGGTATCTTCCTCACCTTCCTTGCGACCATTAGCTGGGCAAGCGCAAGCATTTGGCTCAAAAAACGTAAGTCTACTTCCGATCCATTTATGAATGCCGGATTGCAGATGTTCTTCGCAGGCGTGTGGCTCATACCATTCACCCTTGTGTTCGACGATCTTTCAAACGTGACGTGGTCGTCAAACACAGTATATGCGATGATATACCTTGTCGCAGTCGGATCTATCATCGCGTACGGATGTTATACCTATGCACTCAAGAAACTGCCCATGACAATTGTATCTCTGTATGCATATGTCAATCCACTTGTGGCCGTCGTTCTTGGTTGGCTTATCCTGGATGAAAAGTTGAATGCACGCATAGGCGTAGCCTTCCTGCTGACTGTAGCGGGCATCTATCTGGTGAACCGCGGCTATATGTTGCGGAACATGTTCAAGGCGCAGTTGTCGCGTTGATAGTCGATCACGGATTTCAAAGAATAGGTCTTGACTATGGGAACACACACGTATTCCGATGGCACTGTATCGATAAGGCACGCGACCCATGATGACGTTGCGTTACTGATCGAACTTGGCGAAAAAACTTTCCATGACACGTTTGCCGATGTAAACACAAAGGCAGATATGGATATGTATCTCGAAAAGAATTTCAACGTAACGCAGGTTTATTCAGAGATCAGCGATATCAACAACATCTTCTTCATTGCCGAGTGCAACGCGACGCCTGCCGGCTATGCGAAACTTAGAAAGGGATCAACACCTGCTGAGCTGAACGGAGAAAATGCCATTGAGCTCGAACGACTCTATGCAACCAAGGCTTTCATTGGAAAAAGTGTTGGCAGAATGTTGATGGATAAATGTGTTTCACTGGCAAAAGAACAGGGGTATGCGACATTGTGGTTGGGAGTCTGGGAACATAATCTCAGAGCCATTGCCTTTTATCAGAAGTGTGGATTCGAGAAGTTCAGTTCCCATCCATTCATGTTGGGTACCGACCTCCAGACAGACCACATGATGAAGAAAAATCTTTAATAGACTTTGCTCACTAGTCTCAAATAAACCACCTCGGCAGATGAAGCATCATAACTACAACGCAACAACAACGTGGACTGGAAATCGTGGATCGGGCACGACTGACTATAAGGGCTACGACCGCAGCCACGAAATTGCCATCAAAGGAAAGCAGATCATCGAGGGATCTTCGGACCCATCGTTTCGGGGTGATCCGACGAAGCACACTCCGGAAGATATGCTTGTAAGCTCTCTTTCAACCTGTCATATGCTTTGGTACCTGCACCTGTGCGCTGTCAACGGCGTAGTCGTAACCGACTATGTAGATCATGCCACAGGCGTAATGGAAGAAAATACGGATGGTAGTGGGCAATTTATCGGTGTGACATTGAATCCCGTCGTTACCGTTCAGTCTGCTGAAATGGTCGAGCGCGCTCATTCGCTGCATCACGATGCAACTCGAAAATGTTTTATTGCCCGCTCAGTGAACTTCGACGTTCAGCACAAGCCTCAGGTGCTCGTTGCCGGACAGGCGCAGGCTGCGGTTACATTGAGTTAACCAACGACGACATTATGCAACCCATGCCCTGGTTTGAAAGGAAGTTCACGTTCGGATTTGCTCCGTCGATGCTCCCGTTTATGACTGAACGCCTCGAAGGAACCATCATTCGGATAAAACAAAAAGTTGATAACATCGACGACGAGCTTTCCAGCTATCACTTTGAGAATAAATGGTCCATTAAGCAAAATATTGGACACCTGATGGACGTCGACGAAATTTCCGAACGGCGTGTTGATGAAATAATGGAAGGAGCGAAAATCCTTTCGCGCGCTGACATTCAGACGCAGGCGGATTACAACTCGATGCCTATGCGGAATATCGTGGAGAACTTTTCTGCAAAGCGCAGAAACAACATCAGGCGGCTTCTTGAATTGTCCGAGGCTCAACTAAGAATGACATCCATACATCCGCGACTAATGGTACCGATGAATGCAGTTGATCTCGCATGGTTCGATGCCGAGCACGATGATCATCACTTAGTGCGTATTAACCAAATAATGGAAGCAGCGAAAGCGAATATAAGTATATAATAATCAGAGATGACCTTTTCCGAATCAAGCTTAAATCCAATCCTCGCCAACGACCAGTATACACGTTCAAATATTCTGAATGAGGCGAAGAATATGGCGGAGTCATTTCTGCAAAAGCAAAATGAAATGGCGCCAGGCAGGAATGTACCATCGCTACATCCCTCAGTTCTGCCTGAACGTGGACTCGGCGCTATAACAGCCCTCCGTATGTTCCAGGATAAATATGCCCCGTTGCTTTGCAACAGTGCCGGACCAAGGTACTTTGGTTTTGTCACCGGCGGTTCAACGCCTGCGGCACTGGCCGCTGATTGGTTGGTTAGCGCGTACGATCAGAATGCTTGCGGAAGTAACGACTCGATCGCGCCGCAAATAGAACATCAGACGATCGGATTTTTCCGTCAGTTGTTCGGACTGGAAGACTCGTTCTTCGGTTCTTTCGTAACGGGTGCAACGATGTCTAATTTCACAGGACTTGCGCTTGGTCGCCAATGGGTTGGTGAACAACGTGGAATAGACTTCAGCCAGGAAGGCGCTCGCGAGGTTTCTTTTCTTAGCGGCACCCCACATTCAAGTGTCATCAAGTCGTTGTCAATGCTTGGGGCAGGACGGCGCTCGCTGGTGTACGTAAATACGTTGCCGAATCGCGAAGCCGTTGACCTGAAGGCATTGGAAGAGAAGCTTGCTGAAACAAACGGGCCTTGTGTCGTAATTGCCAATGCGGGTACAGTAAATACTGTCGACTTCGATGATCTCGTAGCCATTGGAAATCTTAAGAAGCGATACCACTTCTGGCTTCATGTTGATGCGGCATTTGGGGGCTTTGCGGCCTGCTCACCCAGCTTCTCTCATTTGGTTTCAGGATTGAATCATGCTGATAGCCTCACCGTTGATGCGCATAAGTGGTTAAACGTACCGTATGATGCTGCCATGCAGTTCACACGGCACAAGCATATTCAATTAAAGGTATTCCAAAACAGCGCGGCATATCTCGGCAATCCAGAGGAGAGTCCTGATTTCTTTCACTATACGCCAGAAAATAGCCGTCGATTCCGGGCTCTACCATCCTGGATGACACTAATGGCTTATGGCCGTGAAGGCTACAGGGATATTGTGGAACGCAACTGTGACGCAGCTCATTACCTCGGACAGAAGCTTGAATCGTCTGATGCTTTCGAGTTGCTTGCGCCTGTGAGAATGAACGTGGTCTGTTTCACACTTCCTTCGGTCGACTCAGGGTCAGCACAGACCATCAAAGCATTTCTGACTGCCATTCGTGAAGATGGACGGGTATTTTTTACCCCTACAGTTTATAAAGGCAGACCCGCCATGCGCGCTGCTGTGTCTAACTGGCTCACACAACGATCAGACATCGATATTGCCTTCAATGCGCTGTCGGACATTAGCCAAAAACTTGTGGGTCTTACTACCTGGCTCGCCCGAAGCGACTGAGCCGGAAACATCATTGGTGACACCAAAAAGG
>JASGJX010000035.1:0-140162 GCA_049840655.1 Chryseolinea sp. | reverse complement strand
TATTGCTAAGGTTAATAGGGAAACACGATAATCCGAACAGCACCTACAAGCTCGCCTTCAGGAGTGACAACGGTTGATAGCGCAGGCTCCTCCGTAATCGCCTTGCTGGCACGAAGCGCTTCGGCCTCCCTGATCTTGGCCTCGGCTTCCGCCGGATCAAACAGCATGGCCGTACACAAACAGTTCTTGCGCTGCTTGCTCATCAGGATGTCATAGTTCACACAACTCTTGCACCCCTTCCAGAACTCTTCGTCGTTGGTCAATTCGCTGTAGGTCACTGGCTCGTAACCGAGATCAGAGTTGATCTTCATGACGGCCAGACCTGTGGTCAAACCAAAGATCTTGGAATCGGGATACATCTCGCGCGACAACTCGAAGATCTTGTGCTTGATCTCCGTCGCCACACCGGATTTCCTAAAGGAAGGCGCAACAATAAGACCTGAATTGGCCACGTACTTTCCGTGTTCCCACGCTTCGATATAGCAAAAGCCCACCCATGAACCTTCCGGCGTCACGGCAATAACAGCCTTGCCCTCATCCATCTTCTTCTCGATGTATTCAGGGGAGCGCTTGGCAATACCCGTTCCACGCGCCTTTGCTGATTCCTCCATTTCATTGGTGATGGTCTCAGCATAATGTTTATCGTCGGCAGTTGCCCGCCTGACAATGATGTTATGACTATTCAATTTCTTTTCTGTGTTAATAATCTTTAAGACAAGTAACCCGATGCGAAAATCGCATGTGAGTGTTGCCATCCCCCGGATAGCAATACTCGTTCCAAATCGCGAGGAGAATGCAGGTATCAGATACGCACGAAGCGCGTTGGCCGGGGTCGCCTGGTCACCATACAGGCAGGAGTCAAGAACAGAACAGTTCTTTTAGCGTGGGTGGCAGCACTTGCTGCGCAGAGATCGGTGAACAAGGTTTTCAATTTCTTACTGTCGTTTTAGCGTTGAAAGTCAGATAAAAGGCATTATTGATGATTTAGTTTTTATACGTAAATGCAAAATTAAACGATAAAGTTTGGGAAACGATAACGTTTGTTTAAAACTATTTGGATTTTTTTCGTCTCCGCTAACGAAAGTTAGTCGGCAAAAACTGTCACACTGTCCGGAAAATCCGCTTGCTGCTCGTGGGAGATGATTACATTTCATAGATTTGCATTCGCTAACATGTTATGTAAATGCTTAATAAAAAGATTGTTATCGCCAGCCTATTTTTTGCTTTGCTGATTTCGCTGGCCGTCGTATTCCAGCCGGTTCCCACGGCGTCAGCCGACAACACGCTCAGAGCCATGGGAACGGTAGACCAGGTATTCGAAGCCGGTAGCGAGGACCTTATTTTCAAGCTGAAAGGCGACGACCACCTGTTTTACATTGATACCGGTTCGGCAGCCGGCATGAAACTGGCGTCGCTGAAGTCAGGACTTCGCGGGCAGAATGTCGAGATCTATTACGTGAAGTACTGGTCGCCCCTCGACAGGTTCAGCAAGTTGAAGTACATCGCGAAAGTAGACGTGAACCGTACCACCCTCTACTCCAATCTCGAGTAGGCCTACCGTTTTCGGCAAGTCCGGAAACTCCCATCCATTACCGTGCATAACCTGTGCACCTCTTGATGCGAATAGCACCAGCAATTCGCTTGTGTCACTATTTCATGACCGCTATCTTCCCTATCCGCTTCACGAAGGCGTCATTTACTCCGATTGTGAGTTTATAGATGTAGATGCCGTTAGGTAGGGGATTACCATTTCTGCTACTCAAGTTCCATCTCAATTCGTTGCTGCCAACCTGCAAAGCAGGAAAATCTACCTCGGTAAGTATCGTGCAGCTGGCCGTTTGGCGCGATAATCCGAAGTTCCAGTTGATCGGGCGGACTGTTTCCGCTCACTACGATCTTAAAGTAAACATCGCTATTCGATGGATTAGGATAAGGATCTGAAACAGTCAGCGTTGTTTCGTTCATTACCACAAACGTTACCTCATAAGGCACGAGCGCGGATCCGTTACCCTTTCGCATCAGCACCCTCCACGCGCAAAATGTATATTCCATCCTGCAGTCCCTTCGGTTGAAACTCTACCCGGAAATCTGACGAAGCCGTTGCAGCGAACCATTTAACACGACTATCGGACAGAAGTATTTGTGTCGGTGAGCAGGGAGCGTCCTGCAAGGATAAGTCAGAAACAATCTCACTCCCGCTGTATCGGTTTTCAATATGTTCTTATTCTCATCCCATAGACGTACGAGAATAGACGGGATCGCATTTACATAGTCGCCGTTCACTATTCGCGACCATCAACAGTAACATCCAGAACCGGATTAAGATCATCTTCAGTCACTTCAAACTTGTTCGTGAGCAGCAATAAGTTGTTGGAATAATATTGCTCAGGAACTACACGTGGATTAACGAATATCTGAAATGTCGTTCAGACCTGCCAGACCCGCGGTGTTTACGCTGATAGGAATGAAAGTCGTATCTCCCGGAAGCAGGCGCTAAAATTCTAATCGACGACTTTATCGTCAGAAGTTTGGACTGATTGAATACTTCATAAGCTACGGTTACTGAATCCGCAAATGGCTTATCACTAATATTAATGAATCCAAATTGTTCTTTCCATTCGATCCCCTCCTCTATTCGAACAAGATTCTCGATTGCCTTTAAAGAAAAGCAATCCCTCAGCGCCAGGGGTATACGTTACAATCCAGTTGTTAAGCTGCGCGGTGGTGATATAAGTATCGTCGGTGGTTTTGAAAGAGAGTTTAAGGTAAGGATAGGTCGTGTGCATCGATGTCACTCAGATCTCGATCACTGATAATATCGCTGGCAATTGTCTGCTCTTCGCCATTCAGCTTAACTCCGGTAACATCGAATGATACTATATCTGCATCGTCATTCTTCAGTGCACTCGTATGGAGCGCATCCCATTTAGTAGCCGGTCCAATCCAGTTGGAGGTGATGCTTCCCCGTTGAATATCCGCCGCGTAATAGTCCTGTTGACTTCCACCTTTTGAAGATTGTGCTGCGTTTCGGTTGAACGACCTGAACAACTGCAGTGCCCGGCGCGTCACCCTTACGGCCGAAAATGATCACTGGCTCGTCGTCCTGGAGAGTGGTTATTTGCTCCGCTGAAATTCCAAATTCACTAAGTTTGGCTATAGCCTCCTGAGGCCACAAACTATAGTACGCGTTGCCAATAGTAAACAACACTACCGAATCACCTACTGGAATATTGTTGACATAACCCATCAAGTCAGTAGTCCTGTCAGTAACCATTTCATTATATTAATAGCTGTTGATAACAATAGACTCTCGGCCGCATGCTCTGCCAACACTCTTGAACCATTCCAGTTTATACACCCAAATATGGAAACGCGGACTTCCTGTCAAATGCGACCAGATTAATAGTACCAACCCGACACGCAAAATCAGGGAACGCATGAAAGTACTCCACACCGCCGATCCGAATGCTGGTTGTATCATAATAATTCGGGAACTGGCTACTTGCTGCCCTGACAGACAGCGGTTGAACTCTATCCAGGAAGCGGATTTGCCTGAAGCGCAGAATCCTGTACTAACCCCTGGACATTGTCTTTGAAGAATTGAGGAAATTTCACCTGAGCCCATCCCGGCTTGCCATTGTTGATATAGGTAAAGCTTGATGACTCCCAAGTCGTACTTTCGCCTGGCCCCGGCGTTGCAAGTCGCGTACGCCAATAGTAGACTACTGTATCTCCTTCGGCTAGTTCCACTGACTGACGAGCCAGTGCTGCACCGCTTACGTTATACTCCTTTCTGTAGCTGCTGCTGAAGTCGTATGTGGTATCGAGTTGAACAACAAATTGCCGTTCTCCCGACAAAAGATCATATGTCTGAAACGAAAGCGAGACATCGCGTGAATTGACTATTGCAAAATCGATGGGAAAAGATTTCGCGTTCCGTTAGAAGCAATTGCAACATGTCTTTACTGCAACGTTATTTGTCTTTGAATATTCCTCAATGACATTATCCGGATCAATGGTAACCCTGAATGTGGTTATCTCCAAAGCCATTCGTCTCCCATGGCTTCCTCCTGATCACCATCATGAGCGTATCGCTGTAACTCGTCAACGGATACAGGGAATCGTAAGTAATCGTCGAGTTGTCACTAAGCGTCCTCAGCACCTCAATCCGGACGGTTGCGTCGGGTGCAAGTCCGTAATTCTTGACGATCATCCGAACTGCGCAAACGAATCCGTCTTCATCGTAATCGGTCTGCCATCGAAAGAAGCATACACTCACTATCGCTGTCTGTTATTTCAAGGTCAGACTTTTGTGCACCAAACAACTTGACCGCAGGATCACCAAGCAGCATCATCTGCTGAACCTGGGAGATACTCGAGAGCCATGGACCTTCGCATTCAACATGAAACGCCGGCCAACTTCTTTCTGTATGTCACCAAGGCCCTTATTAACAAACAGTGGATCGTCATATCCAACTTCATAGAACAACTGCGTATATCTCCTGAGGTTCTGTAACAAAGACATAGCCACTGTGCCGATAAAGCCTATTGCTCCTTTGTCTTTGGCGACAATCCAATCCTCTCCGAAAAAAGTAGCTACAAGATTGAAGTCTCCTACCTGGCAGCCGTTCATAAAGAGCGTCGGATATTGACCTTTGTTTTTATATCCCTCCACAGGGTCAGTTACATTGCCCAATTGAAATTCCAGCAACGTCGGAGACGCAGTGCCCAAAAAATGTAACGAGATTAAGTCCTTCGTTAACCTGATTCGCGATGTTAATGGGCTGTACTTCTTTTGAATGCTTTGCTAGCGCCGACACATTCCCTCCCAGCTGCGCGCCTTCCGCAATCACTTGGAAGTCCTGCATGTACGACTTGAACAACTGTGGCTCCCCATCATAGATACCACCGCTGAAATGCATACCTTCTTTCGCCACAAAGCACTAATAAGACTGCGACTCCATTTCTTTAACCTTGTTGAGGTAAGACGGCTATGTCTTCAGACCTGACCGCAGGTATCCGCCCCGTAGGAACTGCTGGTTCATATTTTGTTCCTGACAACCCCGATTGTAGAATGACATGTCTGAACTCGGATAACCTGCAGACGGAACAAAATCTTTATAAACTGCAGAAGCGGTGCGTGGCCTGACTGTCGATTCCAGTTATAAAAAACCTCAAGCCCTTTCCCGCAAGTAACAGAATCTCGGAGATCCCCAGACGTGATATGACGCATAAACTGGTAAATCGCGAGATGGAGAATATTCTCCATAGCTGAATACGTCATATAACTCCTGAACATTAATCACCAAGAGGTTTATACCCACCACCTTCCGTGGAACTACCGATATGCTACGTAAGCGTTCACTGGATCGGAATAACCAAGCGCCGGATTTCGAAGCTGAGGATGACTAATGATGATAAAGTCGTATTGCGATGGTGAAATCTCCCTAAACGTGATGCGCTTTATAGTAGGCGTGATGAAATCTTTTGTTGCCAATAATTTTCTGGCGATTCCAGTGTCAACAACTGCATTTAAAGTAGATGACGAGACGGCTGCAATGGCAACAACATTGTTTGGATCGGTAACATCAAACAAACGTACGCCGCTCAATCCATTCGCGATATTGACATAAGTTTGTGAACCATTTTGTTTCAGCCCAAACACTTTCTGACTGGCACCTTGCATGTCGAAAGTCTGGGGAAATCATACTTTAATGTAAGATGCACTGAGTCGATCAGGAGCACCTGCTACACCATTACATCGCACGCGAACCAGTAATGATCCGTCGGCCGCGATGTCAGACCACTCCACCTGCAGTTGTGCCTTCGAAGGTTCGAAGCCTGTAAAATTAAAGGTGCCAACCGATCTAAGTCCTGGCCCTACAAAAATCTCTGCCTCATGTGCCATCGGCCCCCAACCCTGCAATAGAATTTCAACAGTTGGTTTGCCCGCAGTCTGATAGCCATTAACAATAGATGTGACTGTATAATTCTGCGCCTGGGTCTGGAGCAATCTTTCCCCGGTCCAACCTTCACCATAGTCGAAGGCAGTGAGTTGAACATCATTCTCTTCACGACCCGTACTATACCCACCCAAATTTACAAGTAGTGACTCAGCAATATGGAACGCAGATGGAGTAAGAGACCCGGCCGGGTCATTAGATTGAGGAATTCTCCGTCCCGGCACTCCCTCGACAGAAAGGAAATATGCAGTTGTGTCACTATACAGGTTATAGTAAGTGTGCGGCTGGGCACTCTGAGGCTGGTAGAGTTTCGCGTCAAGGGTGCCGTCATTCTTCTGGCCATAAAACTCTATGTAGTCCGATCCATTCAGAACGCCATCAGCGCCTGCATCGACCGTAATCGCCTGCTCAATTCCGCGGTGGTATAGCTTGATGGCGGCGGGATTGACGCCAGCTGGCACTCCTGCACTGAACAAATCGTCACCAGTCAGGCGGTAGATGGCATCCTTCGCAACGGGAATTTTATAATATACCTGAGAATAGTCGATCCACTCGTTTCCGACTTGCGCAAGTACTTGGCCAGCAGATAAGAACACCAAAAAAAACGCGAGAATTCGAGCTCTCACGAGAAGGGTAACAACACGCATCCCGACAGATTACAAATCCATCCAAAGTTACACAAAAGGGGGCACTGAGCGACCGCCCGAACCGCGTCGATGTGCCATTTGCGTGCAAAAAGCTGAAAAAAAGTTACCAAGTACTTGGCCATGCATAGTACTTTCCCGTATAAAACACTAGAATTGCTAAAATTTTGGCCATATGAACCTTGAAAACACACAAGTGCAGATGAGGAAGGGCATACTTGAATATTGTATACTTCACATTATCTCCCGGGGAGAGGTGTATGCTTCGGACATGCTTGACGAGCTTACCGCTGCGAAAATCATTGTTGTGGAAGGCACCCTCTATCCACTTTTAACAAGGCTAAAAAACGCCGGTTATCTCGAATATAAATGGGTTGAGTCAAAGGCGGGGCCGCCACGTAAATATTACAAACTTACCGACAAAGGCAGCAAGTTCCTGGGAGTTCTGACAGATACGTGGGATGAGCTTGTGCATTCCACTCAACTAATCACTTCAAAATCAAACATCGCTTAACTTACCGACGCAACGGGTTATGAAAAAGAACATAAGCATCAATATCAGCGGAATCATTTTCCATATTGAGGAAGACGGTTACGAGAACCTGCGCAAGTACCTGGACTCTATCAATAAGTACTTTGCGTCGTTTGAGGACAGTAGTGAAATCCTGGCAGACATTGAGAGTCGCGTAGCGGAAATCTTCCTTTCCAAGCTGAACGAAGGCAAACAGGTAATTACGGCTGACGACGTGAATTCGCTGATAGCCACTATGGGTAGCGTTAGTGATTTCAAAGCTGCCGAAGATCAGGAACTACGGGAAGAGACAAGTCAACCGAAGAATGGTTACAGCAGCGGGGCTGAAACAGGATCTTCCGGTCAAGCCGGTGAGACCAGACCGCCCAGGCCTCCTCAGCAATTGCTTCGTGATCAGAAGCGCAAGATACTCGGCG
Organism: Chryseolinea sp.; assembly: GCA_049840655.1. Lineage (GTDB taxonomy): Bacteria > Bacteroidota > Bacteroidia > Cytophagales > Cyclobacteriaceae > Chryseolinea. The sequence continues at coordinate 132,607 of JASGJX010000035.1, read as the reverse complement.
GTGTTTGCTCGGGTATAGCCAACTACTTCGGTATCGACGCAGTATGGATAAGACTCCTGTTTGGAATTCTTGCTTTTGCGTATGGCCTGACTATCATCGTTTATTTGATTATGTGGGCAGTTGTACCAGGTTCATTTGATCTAGAGGAACCTGAAACTGTTAAGAAAATGTTTCGAGACGGCGAACGAAAAGTAATCGGCGGTGTCTCAGGAGGCGTTGCTGCATATTTTGGTATCGACATTATCCTGGTTCGCGTGCTGTTCATTGTCTTCACTTTCTTCTTCGGTGTTGGCTTCGCCATCTACATTGTTCTTTGGATCGCCTTGCCGGAGGCAAGAACTATTACTGACCGCATGGAGATGCAGGGCGAGCCTGTAACCTTATCAAACATTGAATCAAATATCAAACGCAATCTGAATGTAGATCAAAGAGCAGAAGAATCTACGCTCACCAAAATTCTACTGTTTCCATTCCGACTGATTGGTATGTTGCTGAATGCACTCGGTAAAATCCTGGGTCCACTCCTTGAAGTGATACGGGTTGCTATCGGAATTCTGATCCTGTTGATGGGCGTGGGCTTTATTCTGGTGGCGATTATTGCCGGAGGAGTTCTTGTAGGCTTGTTTAGCGCGAGTGCATTCTCATGGCCTGCTGCCTCGGATGCCGAATTGGCCATGCCTGTCCAGGCATTTCTTAACGGTGTCTCAGGCTGGATGGTTTTTGCTGGTTTTCTTGCACTGCTGATCCCTGCGGTGCTGGTGACCATGCTAGGCGCTTCGATCGCTGCGAAGAAATATGTGTTTAGCCCGACCGTTGGATGGACAATGTTCATTGTCTTCTTCGTAAGCGTAGCCATGTTTACTGTGACCCTCTCTAATTTCCTGTACTCCATTAAAGAAGAAGGAGATTATGAGGAAGTGCAGCAAATCAAACCAACCGGAAAGAAATTGTATCTGCGGGTGAACGAAGTGGGTATGGATGACTACAATGGCGTAAACTTCAATATCGTGGGAACAGACGATCGCGAATTCAAAATAGTACAGACCTTTTCGGCTAAAGGCCCCACCAGACAAAAGGCTATTGAGAATGCAAAGATGGTCGACTATGGAATAGCGGTTAATGACTCCGTGCTGGTCTTCGACTCCAATGTTCGTTTCAATGACGACGCCATGTTCAGGGGTCAACGCGTCGACATTCAGCTCCGTGTCCCTCGCGACTATCCATTTGTATTAGACGAGTCTGCCTGCCGATTGATCTCACGTTACATCGACTGGGACCAGCGCGATGATAACACCTGGATTATGACAGAAAAAGGTCTCACCTGTGTTACCTGCCCTGTTAAAGAGGAAGACAAAAATACTGTCGCCGATGAAGGTTTAACAGATTTCGACGAAGTAGACATCCGTGGAATGTTTGATGTACGCATCACTCAAGGCGGCGACTACAAGATTGAAATGATCGGTTCGGAGTCTGAAAAGGCCAAGTACAAGATCGTTCGTCTGGGCAAAACTTTGATCATCGACTACACTGGAACCAGCAAAAAATTCGACTGGAACTCAGCAAATGTTATCGACATGGATGAGATGCGCATTAACATCACTATGCCGAATCTGAAAAAGATCGAAGCCGAAGGAGTGGGAACACTTCAATTCGAACGATTCGACTCTGACGACCTGGCCATTGAGTTGCGTGGACCTGTGAAACTGCGTGGTGAAATTCAAACTCAGGATCTTGTCCTTCACCTCACCGGAAAGTCAGAAGCAGAATTGTCAGGCAATGCCCGGAACCTGGATGCCGAACTCCAATTTGCCTCTAAACTAAAAGCCTATAACCTTGAGGTTCAGGATGCGTTAATAGAAGTCAACGGAGCGTCAACAGCGAAGGTAAATGTGACCCAGAATCTGGAGATCGAGGAAGGACTGGCTAGTGATGTCGATTACCGGGGTCACCCGAACGTTACCAAGAGAGACTAAACACCGAGCCTATATGATATTTTTCCTGCTGCTGATACTAGTCGTCCTGGTAAGCCTGATTTTCGCGTAAAGCCCTGAAATTGTGACCGTTTGGATGCATAATTGCTCCAAACGGTTTTTATTTTGCAGATCAAGCAACCTGTCTCTGATTCCTGGCATCTTGTCAGGGAGAACCACTAATGCATTTAAAGATTTACCGGGCAAAAGAAGAAGCGCTGATTCACGCCTGCGTACGGAAAGATCCAACCGCACAAAGGGAATTGTATGACCGTTATTCAAGCAAGATGTACGGCCTGTGCTACCGGTATGTCAAAAATGCGATGGAAGCCGAGGATATTCTGGTCACGGCGTTCATGAAGATTTTCGATAAGATCCAACAGTTCAAACACGACGGCAGCTTTGAAGGTTGGATCAGGCGTATTGTCGTGAACGAATCCCTCACGTTCCTTCGACGGAATCGCGCCCTATATCTCGAAGCTGACCTGGAATTGGCCGATCGCGAGCCAGACTATGCTTCACTTAGCGATCATCTCGAGGCAGAAGAACTCCTCGCCATGATCCAGGAGCTCCCTACGGGATACGGCATCGTCTTCAACCTTTATGCGATCGACGGCTATTCGCACAAGGAAATCGCCGACCAATTGGGTATCAGCGAGAATACTTCCAAATCACAACTTAGCCGGGCCAGAACGTACCTGCAAAAAATGCTCATCGAACGCGATTGGATTTCAAATAGTAAAATGGGAAGCGATGAATCAACAACCTGACAAACTTTTTCGAGACAAGCTACAGAACTACCAGAAGACAGTTCCTGCGTCTGCATGGGGGAGAATTTCCGCTTCTCAGGACAAAAAAAAACGCCCTGGCGTCTGGATTAAGTTTGCCGCCTCTCTCCTGCTAGTCGCATGTGCCGGTGCCATTTGGGTACTCGTAAATAATGACGCTTCAGGCGACAGATATTTATCTGACGGCAATAAGAAAGTGACTTCAGATACTACTCCTTCTCCGGACTCTGCCATCAGGAACACATCACCGGAACACAGTACGAATGTGTCTGAATCTTTGGCTCAGACAACTGAAAAGCAGCCAGTAAATCACGTCAAAAGAAACAACACAACTAAGGGGACTTCCGATGCGATAAGCAATAGAAAGTCCGCCGGTAGCAATAGTATGAGGACTTACAACCAGGTTGCACAAACGACCAGGACAGATACCCGCAACGAAAACGCTACACGCACTGAGAGTTCAGATGTTCCCATTGTTGATGTCGAAAAAATTACAAGTGCGACCGCATCAAACAATCCTGTCACCAATGATGCTGTTGCGTCTGCCGGCGTTACTTTGACCTACACTGTCGAAGATGTCTCCGCTTATCTTGAAAAAAATAGTAGTGATGAAGCAACTGATGAAGAAAAAAAGCAATCTACGTTGAAGAAGTTGTTGCAAAAAGCGAATGACCTGAAAACCAATCAGGATCCAGTCGGGGAATTGCGACAACGGAAAAATGAAATTCTGGCGCTGAATTTTATGAATGATAAACGTGGACAAAAAACAAGAAACTGATTTATGAAACTCAGATTGCTAATATGCGTCATCTTTACAATAGCCACAACGTTGGCAAACGGACAATCAAAACCTTCGGGCAAAGACACAGTCATAGTTGCCCTCACACCATCCAGTAAAGTGACATTTACGATCGGCGACAAGGCCGACCTGGAGACTCTAAAGCACTACAACTTTCAGGCACTGTTTGAAGACATCATAACAAAGCTTGAAAACCGTGACACCACAGCGTTACCTGGTGTATCTAACACGGAGACAGCAACAACAACAAAGCCTGCCACTGACACGGAAGACTGGAATATGAGCGCGAGTCCCTCGACTGAAACATACAGTTCGAACGACAACAACGACAACGAAAATTGGGATGTTCATGTGCATCATCGTGGATTCGGACGAACATGGCAATCGTTTAACTTAGAACTGGGAACGAATAACTATCTGAGCAATGGCAGCTTTCCAAACAATAGCAACGAGCTATACTCAGTTCGGCCCTGGGGGTCATGGTATGTAGGTCTTGCGTCAATACAACGTACACGCCTCAGCAAAAAGTTTTTCCTCGAATGGGGCCTTGGTGTAAACTGGTATAACTTCAAGTTTGAAGAGGACAACGTTCTCATCCAAAAGGACGATGATGGTACTCACTTCATTGCAGACACTCGCTTTACCGACTACGTTAAAAGCAAGCTTACAGCATCTTATGTGACTGCCACCATAATACCTGTAGTCGACTTCAGCGACAACAGTCGTAAGGCCAGGATTTGGGATGGCTATGGAAACTCTTTTCGATTTGGTCTCGGCCCTTACGTTGGCTATCGCATTGAAAGTCACAGCAAGCTCGTCTACAAAGACGATGACGGGAAACAAAAAGAGAAAGACCACAATAGCTTCTATCTTAACAACGTACGGTATGGTCTTCGTCTGCAATTGGGATGGCGAGCAGCAGACTTCTTTTTCAACTATGATCTGAATGATCTCTTCGTTGAGAACAAAGGACCACAGCTCAACGCGTTCAGCTTCGGCGTGATCTTCTAAGAATTTTCAAACCGACAAGTGCTTAATTTTGAGCACTGCAATAGCCTGTCCAGCAAGCGCTGACAGGCTATTTTTTTGCCTGCCCTAACAGTTGTTTGCGGCTATAATCGCGTGAATCCAATTCCTGTTGCGCATACAGAATCATTAAATTCTTTAACTTTAACTATTTAAGAAGTATGTCTGAAGCCATTGGAAACTTATCAAGGAAAGAGCAAGTAATACGTAAGGCGGCCGAGCTGTTCAAAGAAAAAGGATATGCCGCTGCTTCAATGCGGGACCTTGCCCAACTTCTGGGCATAGAGGCCGCCAGTCTTTACTCGCACATTAAGTCGAAAGAAGAAATTCTTAGGAGCCTTTGCTTTGACATGGCGGCTGAATTCAGGAAATCTCTCGAGGAAGTAGAAAAGCAACCCGGTTCAGCCAGCGAAAAACTCCGTAATGGTATCATCGGCCATATCCAGGTGATGGCAAAAGACCTCACTGCCTCCGCCGTCTTTATGAACGAGCATCGGCATCTGAGTGAACCTTATTTGCGCGATTTTTTGCTGCTGCGCATTAACTACATTAACCGCTTCAAGACAATAATTGAAGAAGGCGTTCACTCGGGGGAATTCAAAAGCTCTATAGATAAGAAACTGGCGGTGATGACTTTGTTTTCATCCTTGAACTGGATGCCGATGTGGTACGATCCAGGATCCGCCATAGATCCTCAGGCGCTTGGCTTTCAGCTTGCCGACATGCTTGTAAATGGTTTGAAAAAACAATAGAAACCCCTGCCTCTCCCTGCAATAATTCGTTCAAAGAACACGCCATGTGGATTATTGCGCTCCGTTACGCCGAACAAGATTTTACCCTCGCCCCTGCTCTGTCTCTAGTTTAGCCTCATCCATGGAGAAGAGAGGATCAACAGCTCTTTCCAGATTGATTTTACGGCGTCGTAAGGTGAGTCGAAGCAGCTCTTAAGGTATCGCAAAGAACTACTGTCTTCCGGAAGTTCGTTGTTGAACCATTTCAGGATATCATCAGCTAAAATCATCAGGTCGCTCGAATGGTATTTCGGGTAGTACCGATAGAGTACATCCATGACCCATAAAAAATCCAGATATCTCATCAACGCGATATACGAGTTCAACCAGGTGTTTGTTTAAACGGTTACACAAGAGGTCAAAATCAACAAACTTTGCCCTTCAAATGAACGTTAAACGTCACTCCACCTTCATCAATTCCAATGCCTATGGACGCGCATGCTGAAGCCATTAATTTCGCCGATCTATCGAACGATCTTCGTCTTTTGGTTTCGGAACACCTGAACTATCTCCAAGAAGTTGACGAGGAGATATTTAGCGTGAAGCCAAATCCAACAAAATGGAGCAAGAAGGAAATTCTCGGTCATTTGATTGACTCTGCGCAAAACAATTTGAGACGATTTATCACGGCACAGTACGAGGTAGAACCTCCACATATCGTCTACAACCAGGACTTTTGGGTCTCAGCCAATCATTACAATCAGACACGATTGCAGGACCTTATTCTCCTCTGGAAACTTCTGAATGAACGAATTGCTGTTGTCCTGGAATCGATGTCACCAGCGTGTATGGGCAAGTTGTGCAATACGGGCAAAGACACGCACGTCTTGCTCCCTCTAAGCTTCCTGGCCACGGACTATATAAACCATGCAAAACACCATTTGCGGCAGATCCACAATTAATTGATTATCAGGTATATCTGTTTGTGAAATTTCCACATTATTTGTAAACCTTACACGGCTTATGTAGGCAATTAAAGGTCATCGAAGCTGGGGCGAAATTTGCGTTAATTCGTAAATAACAAGAGTCCCATCATGCATAAACGCTACATTATTTCTGCTCTGATTGTGTCGGTCATGACCATCAGTTGCTCAACCCGCCAGGGGGACGATCGTGCAGCGTTTTCACGCGAAGATTTTATAACGGAAAACTATCTGGCGTATCAGGACAGTCTTGTTCATGCCTGGAACCTGATGATGAGTGATGACAATGAAAAGTTAGCCGGTCTGCATTTGCTCATTAGTGAGCTTCGCAGTGTTAACGTGTCGGAGGATCAATCCACCCTTCAGAAATTTGATGACAGATTAAGACAGCTTCGTCACATCAGGTATACTCAGAAGTCGATGGCCAATTCAGATGTCATCGAAGAATACGATTTCGCTTCAACTGCTTTAGTTCGCGAGGTGTTAACCACGGCTGAAATGAGCACTGAGTATGCCGGGAATACACGTCTGCAATTGCTTGTCGATCAGATAAGACTTGCAGAAGAACGGATCGAGAATTACCGGGCCGACTACGATGATCTCGTAAGTCACTACAATACCTTTCTCGATGCCAACCGGAGAGATCTTGTTCAGCTTAGTCGGGATTCAATTCAGAAGAAGCCGCGCTTCCAGCTGGTCTCTATTGACTAAAGAACGATTCATCAGAGCGCTACCAGCCTCAACAGTTTTTATCCAGTCAACGCCAACCTGCCCGCCAGGAAATATGTGCCTAGCCCAAAGGTTGCCGCCCCTCTAAACATCGCTATTTGTAGTAGGTAACTTCTACACGAAATCTCGGATCAATTGCACCCAACCTGTCATAGGCGGACTTAGAGATTTTGATTACGAGTTTGTTTGTCAAAGCCGTATCAGGAAGCTTACCCATAACGCGAACGAACACTTCGCGATTGTTCATTTCGTTCCTGACTTTAAGAATCGTTCCAACGGGCGCAGTTCTGTGAAGTGCCAGATATTTACGATTACCATCGGTTCCCTCAATTAACTCGGCCAATCCTGTTTCCAGAACTTCATCTGAGCTCTTTGTTTCGGAAATCTTGATGGTCTGTTCCCTGGGCTCGGGCCTGGCTGTAGAGGCCGTACTTGTTTCGGTATGCGCTTCAGTCGTGGGCTTCGATTGAGAAGTTGTTGCAACTTCATCAGTTCTCCTGTTTGCAGCAGCTGCTGTTCCTGCGGTGGTCGTGGCAACTGTACCAGCAGTGGCTGTGGTCGGCTTGGTCGCAGTTGATGTATTGGCTGGCGTTGTAGCAGTTGTTGGTGACGTTGTACTTGCAACGGTGCTTCCTGCTTTGGGCGCCGCTACGAACAACTGCTGCCCTATGCTGATCTCGTTCCCTTCAATCTTATTCCAATCTTTAATATCCTGCGTGGTGATCCCGTATTGCCTTGAAATCGAGTAAATAGTTTCTTTGGCAGCCACCACGTGCATTCCGTTCGCAGGCGCCTTTACAGTAGGGCTTACGGTAGGATTCGAGCGTTGAGCTGCCGCCGGTTTCCTGACAATCAGTTCCTGGCCAACCGAAAGCGCATTCGAGGTAAGGTTGTTCCACTGTTTAAGTTCATCGACCGATACGCCATACGTCTGCGAAATGGAGAACATAGTTTCCTTAGCGGCAACAACATGGGTGGCTGCTTCAGTGCTCTTTGTTGAATGTTTTGGTGTATATGGGACCTTCAGCACCTGACCAATGTTCAGGCCACTACTTGCAGTCGGATTATGTTGAAGTATTGTTTCAACTGGAACACCATACCGTCTCGAAATCGCGTACAGCGTTTCCTTCTCATCTACCTGGTGAAGTACAAAGATCTTTCCATTAATGGTCTCCGTCCCTATCGAGTCCAGCATTACCGGCGGATGAAAAAATGAAGCACCCGCAATTATCAGCTCGTTGATCATACGATTTTGTAGCTAAACAACTCTCCTCTATTCTTGACGAAAATTACAGAACCTCCGTAGATGAAAAAAGTATCCTGACCGATTCCTTTCAATTGACTACCTAAATTTTCACGAAGCAATATTTCACCATCCGCCGAAACCACAAATAAGTCGTTGCTCAGTCCGTCGTCTTTGCGATCATAGCAAGAGATGAAAATCAGGGAATTGTCTTCCAAATACTCCAACGACACCACTGGCTCAAAATTGAATCTCGATGTCAAAAAAGTTCTTACGGTCGCAAAATATGAATGACCCTCAACATACTGCGACGGTCTTTTTATTATTGCGTCCTTGTCTCCGTCAGGCTTAAAAGTCGTTTCCTTCCCAGTCTCCAGATCAAGCGCAATTTCCTTGTGCCCGTATTGAGATGTTATTCCTGCAACGCAATTCAATCCTAATGTTGAAAGCGAAAAATCGTTGTGCCACCAAAGCATCGTTCTTTTGAAGACATCATAGGCTATCAGTGATTTCCTTTCGGGATTTGCAGCGTCAGTGAATAATGAAAATAACGCAACACTATCCTGAATTGCTTCAAGTCCGATCCACCAAAGCTCTTCAAACGCCATATCGCGCCACAGTAATTTCCCATCGGCAAGGTTTAGTGCAGCAAAGGTTGTTCTCTTCGCTTGTCCGTCACGAATCTCCAGCAGCAGGACAGCCGTTGTTTGCGACAATGCGCTCTTCCAGATAGTGCCATTAAATTCGTGCGAAAAGTTCAGTTCGATGCGACGCTTCAATGCGGAATAGACTTAATTTTATGCAAGGTAATCAGGGTTTTTCATTTACATTCGGTATGCGTTCCTCCATCCTCATTTTAGTCATCACTTGTACCGTTTGCATGCTGAATATTCCTCACGCAGGAGCGCAGCAGAAGAAAGTCATGACGATGGAGATCAAAAACGAGATCGATCCCCGCATGACACGCTATGTTCAAATGGCGCTTGATCATGCTAATCAAAGCGCTGCCGACATAATCATCATTGACATGGATACCTACGGCGGCGTTCTTACCGATGCGAAAGATATCGTTGACCTGCTGATGGATCAGAAGACTCCAATTTGGGTCTTCATCAATTCCGACGCGGCTTCAGCAGGAGCACTCATATCGATTGCGTGTGACAGTATCTATATGGCGCCGGGTGCCTCTATCGGTGCGGCTACTGTCGTCGATGGCAGTGGAGCAAGAGCACCCGATAAGTATCAGTCTTATATGCGCGCCATTATGCGGGCAACTGCCGAGGAGAATCATAGAAATCCGATTATCGCAGAAGGTATGGTCGACGAATCCGTCGAATTAGATAGCCTCAAGAAGCCAGGTCAGGTCATTACGTTCTCCACGACCGAGGCAATTCAAAACGGCTATTGTGAGGGAAAAGTCAGCAGCATTAAGGAAATTCTTGAAAGGAACAACATCACGGATTATGCCATCGATCAATTTGAATTGAGTAAAGCGGATCGCGTAATCGCCTTCTTTCTGAATCCATTCATCAGTGGAGTGCTTATTTTAATCATTCTTGGCGGAATATACTTTGAAATGCAGGCGCCCGGTCTCGGCTTCGCAGGACTCGCATCACTAATTGCTCTCGTTCTTTATCTTGTGCCCTACTACCTCAATGGTCTTGCTGAGAACTGGGAAATCATTGCCTTTTTCGTCGGGCTGGGTTTACTCGGACTGGAGATCTTTGTTATCCCCGGTTTTGGAGTGGCTGGGTTTGCCGGCATCGCTGTCACCATCATGTCGCTTGTACTCATCATGATCAACAATGAAGCGTTCGATTTCGAGTTCGTCCGAATGAATGATGTACTATTTGCACTGGCAGCTGCGGTCGGTGGACTTGTTGGAGGGGTCGTGATCTTTTTTGTCGGTGGCGCTCAGCTTGTTAATACGAGATTCTTCAAGCGAGTAGCGCTTACTACCACGCAACAATCATCGGCTGGTTATACTTCAAACGTTCTTCCGGAGACCCTGGCAGGTGAGCACGGGATTGCGTTTACCGTACTACGTCCTGCTGGAAAAATAAAGATTGGCGACCAGATTTATGATGCTTTCACGCGCGGTGAATACGTTGAAGCTGGACAACCTATCGAGGTTATCTCAAAATCCGGCTCCGGACTGCTGGTGAGACGACTTCAGAATGATTAAGTTTGGCTATGAAAATACTGGGCATCATACCCTCGCGATATGCTTCAACACGGCTACCCGCCAAGCCGCTGGTAATGATAAAAGGCAAATCCATGGTTCAGCGCGTTTATGAGCAAACAAGCAAATCCAAACTGCTGTCTAAAGTTGTTGTCGCTACCGACCACCAGGAAATATTTGATCACGTAAAGTCATTCGGCGGAGAAGTATGTATGACCCGTGTCGATCACGCGAGCGGCACCGACAGATGTTACGAAGCACTCACCCTGCAAAATGAGAATTATGACTACGTCATAAATGTCCAGGGTGATGAGCCGTTTATCCAGCCTGAACAGATTGATCTGCTGGCTGCCGCACTGGATGGCAAAACCGAAATTGCAACCTTAGTAAAAGCAATCGACTCATTCGATGAGTTGGCCAACCCTAGTGAAGCGAAAGTGGTTGTGAATACCCGGGGCGAAGCTCTCTATTTCAGCCGCTCCATGATACCCTTCATCAACAAGGCTCCTCATGAGCAATGGCTTGGCCGGCACACTTTTTTCAAGCACGTCGGCATGTATGCTTACCGTTGCGATGTACTGAAGGAGGTCTCAGGTCTGGCAGTATCCTTGCTGGAAAAGGCTGAGTCACTGGAACAGTTACGCTGGCTGGAAAATGGTTTTCGGGTAACTGTAGTCGAAACACAAACTGAGACTTTTGCGATTGATACTCCTGCCGATTTGGACAAGGCAACGCAAATGATCGATCAGCACTGATTTTCTCGCGTCGGTTAGTTCCTTCTATGCAGTAATTCACGATCTTGGAATTGCTCAAATACTGACGGACACGGTCGTCTTCTAAAACATCTCTTCCTGTCTAAGCCTTCCCTTTTCGCTACGACTTATAGCGACCATATACCGACCTTATACCGACCTTATAGCGACCTTATACCGATCGAAGGTGCATATATCGTGCATCCATAGTGCATATTGATTGTATGTATCGTGCAATTACACTGCATGTATGCTATATATGCAGTGGGCATATACTTGGGAACTCGGTTTATACCGACAATAAACTCTTTCACAATCGCTTCGCTGGTATGTCTTTGAATGCACTGGTAGTCGTTAGCAAAAGGTCGCTCTGAGCAATCGGACTACGCGAAACCCTTGAGATGTGTTCTATGATTAACGCCAACTAGCAACGCATCGATTCAATTTGACGCCTGCGCGGGAGTGAGCTTCAACTTGTCTATTGCAAATTTGTCAATTGCTGATTCAACAGCAGGAATGTCCTTCGACACAACTGACGACCCCAGAACGTGGCCGCCTGCGGTTGGTATGGCTATGGCTTCCTTCAAGTCGTCGGGTGTGCCAAGCTCCTTCTCCATTCTAAGAATGGCGTCGACTTTTACGGTGCGATCCTGATTCTGCTCGTCCTTATAGTAGTACAAAGTAAGCGAGGGTTGTTTCACCCGTTGAAATAACTTTTTGTTCATAGACGTTTCCATCAATTCCTGAAGCTGTCCGACCGCCTCCAAACGATAACGCTTATTCCAATACTTCCCTTCTTCTTCACTACCTCCGCCGTTATAATAGTCGCCACCCATTACCATGCGCGAGATCTGAAGTCCCCAAGGATTGTTCGCGACAAACGCAGCTCCGTTGTTGATTTCAATATTGGGCGAAAGATTTATCAGCGCATAAACGTCGTCCGGATATTGAGCAGCAAGCATCAGGGCAAGTGAGGCTCCGGTGGATGTTCCCATCAAGATTACCTTTTCCCCCAACTGTTTGCCTATTTGTAGTGCCTCCTTGCCAGACTCCCATAGACGATCAGGCGTAAATTGAAGAAGCACTTCTGTAGTATCAACTCCATGATCTGAAAGGCGGGAAAGGTATAAATTCATTCCAAACTTCTTCGCGAAATCGCGATGCACAGGATCTCCTTCCATCCGGCTTGCACTGAAACCATGAAGGTACACAACTGAATACGCTGTCTTCTTACGCGTGCTGTCGTTCCAGACGATCATCGCGTTATTTTCCGGCTTCAGTTTATGCCTGGTATCAGCACTCAGCACGTATTGCTCAAGAGCATCTGCATCTGCGGGTACCGTTGGCAAATCTGTTTTATAGGCCGGGCGATCGGGTGAAGGACCTATAAAGTATAAACCGATAAGCAGTATAATCGGAAACGTAATCCTAACCAGACGTTTAGAATTCATAAGGCAATTGGTTCCGTCAATTCGTCACGGATTTGAGTCTAAGGTGTGACTTTTTCGCCCCACATCAAAACGCCGCAGATTAAACAATAATGATGGTATCTGACCCTGATATGTGTTAGATTCACTTCCGTCTTTGACAATTCTGAAACCTTCAACAAGCTTCACTGATGGAATTGCACATCAACAACAAACTATACCAGGTGGATGCGCAGCCCGACGACAGTTTGCTATCGGTACTGCGTGACGATCTCGACATGACCGGCAGTAAGTATGGTTGTGGCGAAGGAGCCTGCGGTGCTTGCAAAGTTCTTATCAACGACGTAGCCACACCATCATGCATAACGAAGGTGGGTTCGGTTACCGGTAAGCAGATCACTACGATAGAAGGACTCGGTGCCAAAGGTCTTAATCCTATGCAACGAGCATGCCTGTCCGTCGACGTATTTCAATGCGCATACTGCGCCAGCGGAATGATTGTGGCTGCAACGTCGCTTCTTAAGAAACATCCTCATCCAACCGAAGAAGAGATCAGGAACGGAATGCAGGGTAATATCTGCAGATGCGGAACTCATCCGAGAATTGTCCGTGCAATTATGGAAGCATCCCGCCAACAACGATAACAGTTTATGAAAAAAGACAAAGTCATAGACTGTGGGATGGAGGCTTCAGATGACGAAGCTACAGCAGATAATCCTCTCAGCGCTTTAGCAACAGGGTCCACATTAAAGCGACGCACTTTTCTCCAGGTAATGGGAAGCGGCCTTGCCGTTTTCTTCACAGCATCGACAATAGGTTACAGTGAGACCGATGGCCTGTTAGCAGACGAATCGGATCTCGACGCCTGGATCCACATCGGAGCCAACGGTCAGATTACTGTATTTACTGGCAAAGCAGAGGTTGGACAAAACATCAGAACATCGCTCTCGCAGATTGCCGCCGAAGAACTCGACGTTCCCATCGAAAGTATCGATATGATCATGGGAGATACGGCACTCACTCCGTTCGACAGAGGAACTTTTGGAAGTCGCTCGATACCGTATATGGGGCCTCAGCTTCGGAAGGCTGCTGCTACAGCACGCCAGCATTTACTTGAACTCGCTGCAAAGAAGTGGAGCGTTGGTGTAGAAACGTTGTCGGTCGGGAATGCAAAAGTGATGCACACCTCATCGAAACGTTCAGCCACTTTCGGCGCGCTGACAGAGGGAAAAAAAATGCTCGAACGAGTGCGTGAAGATGTGGCCGTTAAGCCGGCATCAAAATGGACGATCGCAGGAAAGTCTATTGGTAAAGTCAGAGGGGAAACATTTGTTACCGGTCAGCATCGTTATGTCTCAGACATGCGACTTCCCGACATGCTTTACGGCAAAGTATTACGACGTGACGCGTACGGAAGCCGGTTGGCCAGCATCGACACCAGCAAAGCTGAAGCAATACCGGGTGTGAAGGTTGTTCGCGATGGCGACTTTGTAGGTGTATGTGCACCTAGCCATAGAGTTGCAGACCGCGCCATAAAACTCATTAAAGCACAATGGACGCCGGTGCCGGCGCAACCTGCAAACGCAGACATATTCGAATACCTGAAGTCCAAAGAGGAAAAAAGCGATAAAACTCCTCCGTCAACATTAAATAATACGTTCGACAAGGCCCCTGTATCAATTAATAAATCCTTCACTGTCGAGTATATCGCGCACGCACCTCTTGAACCGCGGGCAGGCCTTGCTCATTGGACCAACGACTCATTGACTGTATGGACCGGCACCCAGAGACCATTCGGTGTGCAGGAAGATCTTGCGGAAGAATTTAAAATGCCGAAGGAAAGGATCCGCGTAATCATGCCTGATACAGGATCAGGATATGGCGGTAAGCACACTGGGGAAGCTGGCGTCGAAGCAGCAAGACTTTCGAAGGCAACTGGAAAGCCAGTAAAAGTGGTTTGGACACGCGAAGAAGAATTCACCTGGGCGTACTTCCGGCCAGCGGGTGTTATTGATGTAAAGGCTTCAGCCTCCACTGATGGAAAACTAACGAGCTGGGAGTTTCACAATTACAATTCAGGTCAATCCGGAATAGAGTCTCCATATGAAGTGGCTGAGCGTTATACTCAGTATCATCCTTGCGACTCACCACTGCGCCAGGGTTCGTATCGGGGTCTCGCTGCAACTGCGAATACTTTTGCACGTGAGTCAATCATGGACGACCTCTCGCGCCAGCTGAAGATGAACCCACTTGATTTTCGACTGCTTAATCTGAAGAACGAGCGCATCATCGCCGTCCTTAAAGCTGCAGCTGACGACTTCGGGTGGAGGACATGGAAAGAAACCCCAAACCACGGTATCGGTATTGGCTGTGGTGAAGAAAAGGGCGGCGTAGTGGCAACTTGTGCTGAAGTATCCGTCGACAATAGTGGTACAATCTCCGTCGTGCGTGTATCCGTAGCGTTTGAATGTGGAACCATTATCAATCCGACCCATCTGGAAAATCAAATCGTTGGCTCTGTTATACAGGGACTGGGAGGTGCCATGTTTGAATTGATTGATTTTCGCGACGGAAAGATTCTCAATCCAACGTTTTCAACTTACCGTGTCCCAAGATTCTCCGATATCCCAAAGATCAGTGTCGTCACGCTAAACAGAATGGATCGCACACCGGCCGGTGCCGGCGAAACGCCAATAATCGGCATTGCACCGGCCATCAGAAATGCTGTTCTCAACGTCACGGGTAAGCCAATCTATACGTTGCCTATGCAGCCCGATATTCCAGAGTAGTTTTGTATTTTCATGCCGGCATGACTTCAACTGCGCCCTCATGAGAAGCATATTTGGATGGATACTGGTATTGACAGGGTTTACACTTGCAGCTCAACCCAAAATCGGTGTGACGTTAAGTGGCGGTGGCGCCAAAGGTCTCGCTCATATCGGCATTCTTGAAGCTATAGACAGCGCCGGTCTTCGGGTCGACTGCATCACCGGCACCAGCATGGGCAGCATTGTTGGTTCGCTGTATGCTGCTGGCTACTCAGGTAAGGATATTGAAAAGATAGCGCGTGACCTGGATTGGAATGTTCTGTTCAGTGGCAAACCGTCTATGCGTACCGTTAACATTGATGAAAAAACTGAATTCGATAACTACGCAATTGAGATACCTCTGCAAAAAGGTAAGCTCAAGATCCGCGGTGGCATAATTGAGGGACAGGAGATATGGCTCAAATTCCAGGAACTGTTTCTTCCCATATATGACATCAAAGACTTCTCGCGATTCAGCATTCCTTTTCGATGTGTAGCTACCGACATTGCCACGGGAAAGGCCGTAGTACTGGATCAGGGCGAGCTCGTCACAGCCATTCGTGCAAGTATGGCTATCCCTTCTGTCTTCACTCCCATCGACTACAAGGACACCAAATTAGTCGACGGTGGTATAGTCCGCAATTTCCCGGTGCGGGATGTCAAAGACCTTGGAGCCGAATATGTGATCGGTGTCAATCTGTCTCAGGGATTAGCCACAGCAGATAAACTCAATACCGCTTTGGACATCCTTTATCAAATCGGTTTTTATAAGGATGCTGATGATTTTGAGCATGAGAAAAAACTTTGCAATGTATTGATAGAGCCACCACTGGCTGATTACAGCGCTGCGAGTTTCGGCAGCGCACAAACCATTATCGACATCGGAAAGGAAACCGGTAAGAAATACTATCCGGTGTTCAAGAAACTCGCGGACTCTCTGAGGGCTATTTATCCAAACTATAAGCCAATTGAGAATCGCTTACCGATTGTCAAACAGGTTACGGTCGATAGCATAACCATCCTGGGACTTGAGCATACAACCAACAGGTCGTTCAAGAACAGACTTGCCCTTGAACCGGGCAAGGCATATGACGGCGTAGAGGTGGGTCATGCTATCCGTCGTGTTTACGGATCCCGGAACTACAATCGTATAGCCTATGAGTGGCACCCCAATGCCATCAAGGATCACGCGACTCTTGCATTTAATGTCCTTGAGCGACCGCAGGTATACTTAAAGGCTGGAATCCACTATCATACTTTCAGTGACGTTGCTCTGATATTGGGTGGAGAAATTAAGAACTTCATTTTCGACCGTTCCAAGGCAACAGTGAAGATGAATGTTAGCGAGAACTTCAGGTTGTTGCTGGAACAGAATCAATTGATTGGTAAGAAGGATAACGCGAACCTCATCGCTTCTTTTTATCACGAAACATTCAACTTCCCATTCTACGAAAACTTTAATCAGCAATATCTTTATCGCAGCCGCACGACGAACTTTGACCTTCGGATACAACGTACATTTGGTTTCAGTTCGGCTATTGGTGTCGGCAGTACCATAGAGAACTTTAGGCTGAAGCCGAAGATCGCCGCCGACATCGCTGTAGAGGCTGAGAACACTTACTTCGAGAGTTATCTTTTCTACAAGCACAATACGCTGAACAAAAGAAACTTCTCAACGCGGGGATGGCGCATCGATGGAAAGTTTGGCCTAGTGTACAACCAACGTCCTTCGCCCATCAAGGTGGCCGAGAATGGTGAACTTGTCGAGTCTGATACTTCTTTAAGCATCTATCCACGTCTGCATTTTAAAGCGGAAAACTTCCTGCCCCTGTCTCAAAAGTTTACGTTGCTGACGCAGTTCAATACGGCCATCAACTTTAACTCCTCGAGCGCTTACATAAACTTCTGGAACATCGGTGGCATTAATGATTTTGTCCGCAACCAGGTGCCCTTTGCCGGTTTGCAAGAGTACATGGTAAACTCCCACAGCGTTGGCGTGCTGATGCTGGGGTTGCAGTACCAGATCACGCGGAGTCTCTATACTACCGCGCGGGTGAATACTGCGGTATATGATTTTCTTGATATGAACAATCGCTTCAAATCAGCATCGTTCCTGAATGGCGGTGCCCTGTCGATTGGCTATGATTCGGGAATCGGACCCATTTCAGTTTCCGCTATGTACAGCGCGGAGTCGAATAGTGTATATGGTTATGTGAATGTTGGATTCCCATTCAGATAGATTACAATTCGAATAACCTTTCCGCAGCGGGGCTTTTGCAGCCTCTGGCGCTGATGAAATTTATTATCTCTTCATTTGTCTTGTGAAGAATCAATCAGTTCAAACCAGACTTCAACGTCATATCCATCCGGATCTTTAAAGAAAACGTAAGGCGACCCAGGAACAAATTCGCCCTCCTGGACAATCGTACCATTCGATTGAAGAATACGAGCCTTCACCTCGCCAATCGTGTCAGGATCCTTCAGCCTAAAACCGAAATGTGCAATTCCTCCAGTCTTCACATTTACTGTTTCCTTCTGCTCGAACACTATCACATCGCGTGCGCCGGGAGTAGTCAGCTGAACAAAATCTGCTTCGTCGTACATCACTTCCATGTCGAAGACAGTCTGATAGAACGCCTTTGTCCTTCTCAGGTCTTTAACAGCAATGGCCAGATGCGTAAGTCCGAAAGTGAGCGGCTCTTTGATCATTCTTCGAGTTCTTTGAGAATCTGACTGACATCACTCTCAGTGGCTGTGAGTTTTTCGCGGCATATTTTGATCAACACCGTAGCACGCTTGACCTTCTTCGAAAGTTCATCGACTGAGATCTGACCGTGTTCAATTTCTGACACGATCTGCTGAAGTTCCTCAAACGCTTCTGTATAATTCTGCTGCTCGCTCATGGATGCTGATTTTTTGAAAGTACCTCACTGGTAACCGTGCCATCTGCCGCCGTGGTGATCATTCGGTCTCCAATGTTCAATTCCTGTATGCTTTTAACAACTTTTTCATTTACCGTCGTTATTGTGAATCCTCGCTTGAGTACATGTACAGGGTCCATCACTCCGATCGTTTTTTCCAAACCCGTTAACTCAATCCTTTGATGCTGGATAAGCGCAAGAACAGAACGACTCAACGCATCGGCGAGCCTGGCATTTCTATCTCCTGTGCGTCGAATCAGGAATACTGAGCTCTGTGAAATCCCTCTCGCTATTCCCTGTAATTCACGATGCTGATTGTTTAATGCATTAGTTGTTGCCCTTCTGAAAGCGCGCACGGTTTGATCAAAATGTCGCGACTCGTCCAGAAGTAATCTACGGGCGCGATCGGAAATTATTTCCGACGCCCGGGCAATGGGCGCTGCAAATTCATGGAGCCGTTGGATAAGGAAATCACCCAACTCCGTCGGAGTGATTGCATTCCTGTGTGCGACCATTTCGGCAACCGTTTCATTGGTAGAATGGCCGATACCTGTCACCACGGGTATCGGGAATCGCGCTATTTCGGACGCAAGTCGAAAACTATTATATGAAGACAATCCAACATCGCCGCCGCCTCCCCTGATCAGCGCTACAACGTCGAAATGATGTAGCACTTTCCGAATACGTTGAAGTTGAACTAAAATTGAATCAACCGATCGATCACCCTGAAGTAGCGCAGGAAATAACATGCAGGAAAATTTATAACCCCATGGATTGCCTTCGATCACTTTCATGAAATCGGAATAACCCTTGCTGGTTTCCACCGATATAACAGCTACGCGCTTGGGCAATGTTGGAAACCGAAGTTGTTTGTTCCGATCGAAAATACCCATAGCCTTAAGCCTTGCAATCGACTCGAGTCTTTCACGTTCAAGCGCACCCAGTGAAAAGACCGGATCGATGTCGATAATCCGCAGACTAAAGCCATGAACAGGATCAAACCCCAGGCTCGCCTCAAATAAAATTGAGATTCCATCTTTCAAAGGCTCTCCCAACGCCTCGAGAAATTTAGTATTTGCACGCAGGTAGTCATCTTTCCAGAGACTGGCCCTAAGCTGGGCTACGACTTTGCCATTATTTTTTTCGACAAGTTCGGGATAACAATGGCCGGAGTAGGTGTAATGATTCAGTTTGTTCATTTCAGCCTTAACCCAGAACGTGCTCTGATACCGCTCAGCGATGGTTTTTCGAACGCTGTTCGTCACCTCAAGCAGAGAGAATACTTTCTTGTCGTCGACCTGGATAGCCATGTATGTGCAAGACAAATTAACGTCGCAGCGTGCAATGTATGACATTTTGCATTCTTTGGGCTTTGTCCGTGGGAATGCGGAACGTCAAAAAAACCGAACATTGCCACCGTCCTCCAGGGGACCGGAAATGCCCTATTCCGACCGTGCACTGAACAAAATCGTACACTATCACGAGGATTTCCCTATGTAAATGGCGAAAATCACAGTATCAGACCGCTGCACGATCTTTGAATCATAGGCTCAAGCTCACCTAACTACGCATGATCAGAAACTATCTTACCGTTGCTTTCCGCGCCATAGTGCGAAATAAGCTCAGTGCATTTATCAACATTTTTGGTCTGGCCCTGGCAATGACCTGCGCACTGCTCATCACCCTCTTTATCCGTGACGAGCTCGGCTTTGATGAGTACAACGCCAATGCAGATCGCATGTATCGCGTTACAAGAAACTTCTTATCGAAAGATGGAACAGTCAATCTGCATCTTGGACATGTGGCACCGCCTTTCGGTCCGCTGTTAAAAAACGACTTTGGTGAGTTTGAACAAGTGGCCCGAACGCTCAACAATCGTGTTACCATGGCCTATCAGGAAAACGCGGAAGTAAAAAAGTCTTTCAATGAAGACTATTTCTTTTTTGCAGAACCTGAACTGTTTAAAATATTTACCATTTCAGTTGTTGATGGCGACCCGGCAAAAGTGTTGTCGGAACCAATGAGTTTAATGATGTCGGAAAAGGCTGCCAGGAAATACTTTGGCAGCGAAAATCCCATTGGCAAGACGCTACGCGTTAACGGGACGTTCGACATGGTCGTGGGTGGTGTTTTTAAGGAATTCCCCAAGCAATCACATTTCCATCCCGAGATCTTCGCTTCGTTTTCAACATTGAATGATACAACGATCTATGGAAGGCGAAGACTTGAAACGAATTGGGGCAACAATTCCTTTGCAACCTATATACTTGCAAGCAAGCCACTGGACGTAAAGGCAGTAGAGAAACAGTTTCCGGCATTTTTAGATCGGCACATGTTACCCGACGATCCCGCGGAACCTAAAGCATCAACCTGGACCACCCTCTTTCTACAAAAGGTTACAGACATCCACCTTACTTCACATCTGGACTCAGAGCATGAAGCGAACGGCAACATCAACAACGTTTACATGATGGCCGTCATTGCAGTATTCATTATTCTGATTGCATGCTTCAACTTTGTCAATTTGTCTACGGCACGTGCTTCCAAACGTGCTAAAGAAGTCGGATTAAGAAAAGCAGTGGGAGCATTTAAGGCGCAGCTGATTGGTCAATACCTCAGTGAGTCTATACTTATCGCTGGTTTGGCCCTGGTACTGGCCGTGTTGTTCAGCTTCCTTTCCATCGGTTGGCTGAATTCCTTCACTGGAAAGTTAATGGTTCTAGACCCTGTCAAGGACTTTGCGCTTTTCGGCGGACTTGTCCTGTTCACTGTAACGGTTGGGTTATTGGCCGGAATTTATCCAGCCTTTGTACTCTCAGGTTTTAAGCCGGCCCTGGTTCTGAAAGGTCAGCAAAGCGCTGCCGGTGGCAAAGGATTTTTACGCAAGGCGTTAGTCGTGGCTCAGTTTGCAGTATCGATAGTCCTGATCATAGCAACAGCCATCACCTTAAGTCAGTTGCGTTTTTTGAACAATCAGGAACTGGGTTATCAAAAGGATCAGGTCGTTACGCTGCGTTATTACCCGGAGGTCGCTTCCAATTATGATGCCTTCTACAACGAGATCACAAAAGAATCTGTAATTAAAAACGCCGCGCGATCATCCCGAATTCCCACAGGACGTCTACTGGATTCACAGGGTTCTGCTCGTGTTCAAAAGGGCGATAGCTTGTCTGAAAGCGGTGTGGTATTGAAGAATATTCGGATTGATCACGATTTCTTTGACACCTATCAAATCGCCTTTGCATCAGGACGGGATTTTTCAAAGGAACGTGTGAATGATGACTCAGCCTCGTTTATTCTAAATGAAGCAGCTGTGTCGATGCTGGGACTTACCAATGAAAACATAATTGATAAGGAGTTTCACTATGGTGGTGTTAAGGGAAAAGTCATCGGCGTTGTAAAAGACTTCCACTTCGAATCGTTGCACGAACCTATTGTACCCCTGGTATTTCAGAACGGTCCTTTCTATAGTAGAATTTCAGTTAAGCTGACAGGAGGTAGTGCTCAGAATGGAATCGATGCGATTGCCCGGGTGTGGCAGGAATTCATGCCCAACCGACCGTTCGAGTATGAGTTCTTAAGTATGCAATACCAAAACCTTTATGAGGCAGAGCAAAAACAAAGTCAACTGTTCATCATTTTTGCCGGCCTCGCTATTCTTATTGCATGCTTGGGTCTTTTTGGATTAGCAACATTCAATGCCGCTCAGCGCGTAAAAGAAATCGGCGTAAGAAAAGTCCTTGGAGCGTCAGTCACCAGCATACTAGGCCTGTTGTCGCGAGAGATTGTGATACTCATAGTTATCTCGAATGTGATTGCCTGGCCCATCGCATGGTACTTTATGAATGAATGGTTAAGTGGTTTTGCTTACCACGTCACCATGAATGTCGGAATCTATATTCTGTCAGCTGTTGCTGCGATCGCAGTGGCGTTGATTACGGTGAGTACACAAACTATAAAGGCTGCGAAGAGCAATCCGGCGACTACTCTGAGATATGAATAGCAGATTGTGCACTATGCTGCGTGACCAAGCGGCAGTGCACTATTACCAGGCAGCAACTGATAATACGATCAAGCGAGAAGTCTTCAACGCAATGCAATATCAAGAGCTCAGTATGTTGAAGTGCTAAAGCTTTAAGATGCTTTCCCAGAGGGATTTGAGCACTGGTATGCCATTCAAAAGATTTTCCTCTCTGGTGGCTAAGACTCGTTCACCAGGATAAAGAATTTTTGATGAGCCATCAGGAACAGATGCATGGTAGTCATCCAGGATTGCTGCAATTGCTTTGTCGATCGCAGGGAAACTTGAAATCTTTGTTGCATCAATTGCCAGAAACAGCTGTGAGAGGCCGGACTCCGCAGGCTGCTTCGAGATATCTGCAACGGACTGCCCCCCCGACAAAAGAGTAACAACAATGTCGAGCAACAATGAAAGGCCGGCACCTTTCCAATAGCCAATGGGTAAAATGCGTTGGGAGTCTCTGATACTTTCAGGATCAGTAGTGAGTTGACCATCGGTATTATACCCTCCGGGAACTGGCAGTTGCTGTTGTTTCTTGATGTAGTAATCCAATGCACCAAAGGAATACTGAGACATCGCCATATCGAGTACGATCGCTTCATTCTTGAATGGCACGGAGATAACCATCGGATTATTACCAAGCTTAGGATCAATGGCACCCCAGGTAGGCATGTTAGCTGTAGTATTAGACCAACCGATAAAAATGCATCCGTTGCGAGCTGCGCGCCAACCGTAGGTACCTCCCCGCATCCAATGATTGGTATTGGCTAACGCCACACAACCCATGCCCTGCTGTCGGGCAAGTTCCACTGCGCGGTCTGTGGCAATAAGCGCATTGAGTGGTCCCGGAGCCAGCTGCCCATCCCATTGCTCAAGCGCACCGGCGGCGCTTTTTTTGTGGGCGCTGCGTGAACCTTAATGTGACCTGCCTTCACGTACTCTACAAATCTGGGAAAGCGATTGACACCATGTGTGTAGATACCCTCCAGGCTGTTCGTAGCGAATATTGATGCGCATTCGTCAGCCTTCGACGCCTCAAAGCCCACGTCGACCAGAATACTTCGAAAACGCTCTAACATTTCCTTGAAGGGCACTCTTACAAATGACGATGAATCGGCCATAAATAAATTCTGATTAAAAAAGCTAAACCACTCGATTACAGGATTTTGACGGACACATGATAATTTTTGAACACCACACCAATGCCCGCTTCCGCGCAAGGTAATCCCTCTCATTGATTAACTACAATATCTATACGTTTTAAAGAAATTGCTTATGCGTGACAAACTACTTTAATTTACCGTCCACAAACCTTAACAAACCGACAGGAACCCCCATGAAACTTGCGCGACGCGTACTGCCTGGTCTGCTCATTTTACTTTTGATATCAGCTCCAACCACTCTTTTGGCTCAGGATGCGCCACCGGCCATTGACTCAGGTGCGACAGCCTGGATGCTGACTTCTGCTGCCCTTGTACTTCTTATGATACCGGGACTAGCTATGTTCTACGGTGGATTGGTGCGCACTAAGAACGTCTTAGGAACCATGATGCACAGCTTTGCAGCTATGGGCATCATGACCGTGCTTTGGGTTGTCTGCGGTTATGCAATGGCCTTTGGTCCAAATGTTTTGGGAGGATGGTTTGGTTGGAATCCAGACTATTTTCTGTTGTCGGGAATAGACGAAACGATTATGCCAGCGGGCATACCTGAATACGTATTCTCAATGTTCCAGGCTAAGTTCGCCATCATCACGCCGGCGCTTATCGCTGGAGCATTTGCAGAACGCGTGTCCTTCAAAAGCTATTGCATATTCATAGCTCTCTGGGGATTGCTGATCTACAATCCTTTATGTCATTGGGTTTGGGCAAGCGACGGGTTTCTCTTCAACCTGGGAGCAAAGGGCGCTATCGACTTCGCTGGCGGAACAGTAGTACACATTTCAGCAGGCGTTAGTGGTCTTGTTGCAGCGATCTATCTGGGGGCACGTAAATCATTTCCCCACCTGCCCATGCGACCTAATAATCTCGTCATGACGATGATCGGCGCAGGTCTTCTTTGGGTGGGCTGGTTTGGATTTAATGCAGGAAGCAGCATTGCCAGCGGACTGAGTACAGCTCAGGCACTGACCGCTACTCAGGTTGCGGCAGCGGCAGGTGCTCTCGCCTGGATAATTATTGAAGGATTTCATCGTGGCAAAGCAACGGCTCTGGGCTTTGCCAGCGGCGTTTTAGCCGGCCTTGTGGCAATCACTCCGGCAGCTGGTGTTGTGCAGCCTGGCGGGGCGATGGCGCTCGGTGTTCTGGCAACAATCATCTGCTACCTGGCCATTCAATTGAAGGAGAAGTTGCATTATGACGATACGCTGGATGCTTTTGGAATACACGGCGTAGGTGGAATTGTGGGGGCTATCTTTCTTACTTTCTTTATCCGTGACTCATGGATGAACGAAGCAACTGCTGCTGCAGGTAGCTGGTCCGTTATGCAGCAACTGGGTGTCCAGGCGTTGGCGGTGGGCATCGCTATCGTGTATGCGGGCCTCGGAACATTGCTCATTCTTTTCATATTGAATAAAGTTATACCGCTGCGCTCGTCTGCCGAAGCTGAGATGCGCGGTCTTGATAACCACTACCATGGTGAGCGTGGTTACGGTATGACAAATCCTAACTAGCATTTACAGATGAAACTCATCATAGCCATCATCCGCGAGAATCAGCTCGACCAGGTAAGAGAAGCACTCATCGACGCTGGTATCACCCGAATCACGGTTAGCCACGTATCCGGCCACGGTCGGGCTAAGCGCGAGGAAACTGAAGAAATTTATCGCGGCCAGGTGGTGATCCCCAACCTGGTGCCGAACATTCGCCTGGAGATTGCCGTGAACGACTCTTTCGTTGACCCGACATGCAACGCTATCCTGAGTGCTACCCGAGCAAATGAAGGTGGTCTCGTGGGAAGCGGGAAGATCTTCATT
Organism: Chryseolinea sp.; assembly: GCA_049840655.1. GTDB lineage: Bacteria > Bacteroidota > Bacteroidia > Cytophagales > Cyclobacteriaceae > Chryseolinea. Next base: position 107,254 of record JASGJX010000035.1, on the reverse strand, counting down.
ATGCCACTGGAGGAAGTGATACGCGTCAGGACAGGAGAAAAAGGTCCTGATGCAATCTAGGGTACAGTCAGCTTTAGTGTTCTGTTATTTCACGGGTGCCAACTTCCTGGGATCAAGTTATCAGTGCAGTAACTGATCAATTGTCCCGATTTGCAGCACAACTTTTTCTTGGCTTACAACTTCACCTGTTCCATGCGCGGCGCCAGGAAATGCATGATGGTCCACGCGATCAGATAGCCAAATCCGCAGATAACGAACAATATATTATATCCGGTCACGATGTTGCCAAGAGCTTCATAGTGATCCAGTAATCGCCCTACTAAAAGTGGAAAGAGCATACCTCCTATCGAACCTGCCATTCCACCGATACCGACAACCGAGCTCACGGCATGCTTGGGAAACATATCCGAAACCGTGGTAAATATGTTGGCACTCCATGCCTGATGTGCTCCCGCCGCGAGGCTGATGAGTCCAACAGCCACCCACACGTTTGTCGCATTTGGTGCAAGGATGATAGGTGTCACCAGGAAGGCGAACGACAGCATGGAAAGTTTTCGTGCCTTGAAGATAGGCCAACCCTTCTTAATGAGATACGATGAAAGAAAGCCTCCACCAACGCTACCGATAGTGGTCGCCGTATAGACAATGACAAGATGCAAGTTGGGTTTCTTCAGATCAATGTTGTACGCCTCAGCGAAATATGAGGGCAGCCAAAATAGAAAGAACCACCAAATCGGATCCGTTAACAGTTTACCAAATACGAAGGCGTAGGTTTGTCGGATACCCAGCAACTTTGTCCAGGGCACACTCTCTTTCTTTGCAGAGGTTTCTTGAGGTTCATTGTCGCTGTGTATGAGTTCATATTCCGACCTTGATAACCTCTTTTGTTTTTCCGGAATCTCATAGTAAATCCACCAAAAGATCAGCCAGATAAAACCGATGGCGCCGGTCCAAAGAAAGGCTGGTCTCCAACCAAATGCACCTAACATCCACGGAACCACTATTGGTGCTATTACCGCTCCAATGTTCGTTCCTGAATTGAAGATCCCAGTAGCAAACGCTCTTTCACGTTTGGGAAACCATTCAGCTGTTGCCTTTATAGCAGTCGGAAAGTTCCCTGCTTCACTGATGCCAAGGAATGCTCTTACTGCACCAAATCCTAAAGTCGATCGTACGCCAGCGTGTAACATTGCTGCGATACTCCAAAACAGAACTGATACGGTATATCCTAGTTTCGTTCCGATCTTATCGACAATACGTCCAAACAAGAGCAAGCCTACCGCGTACGCAGCACTAAATGCCATGACGATGTTTCCATAATCAGATTCGGACCAGTGATACTCCTGCTCGAGCGTAGGCTTCAACAGACCGATTACCTGTCGATCTATGTAGTTTATTGTCGTTGCAAAAAAAATCAACGCGCATACAACCCATCGATAATGTCCTGGCGATTGCTTTGGTAATTCCACTGCTATTGAGAGTTTCCTATGTGGTGGCGAATCAAATGCACTTGCATTTCGCCCGCCCGGCATTCGATTGAATGATGATTGACCTGTTGCCTTTTTGAGAGAGACCGATATTATTTTTTTCTCACTTTTTCAGCCAGAGCAAGAACCTCTTTTACTTTCGCGGTCAATGCAGGCCAATCCTTGTTTTGCATGATGTCTTTGGTGAAGAGCAGTGAGCCAAGACCAACGCATGCGGCACCGGCGTTGAACCAGGAGGCTAGACTTTTTTCATTCGGTTCTACGCCACCGGTAATCATGAGCTGAATATCAGGAACTACAGGCATGATGGCCGAGACAAAGCCGGGTCCCAGAACAGAACCTGGAAATACTTTGATAATCTGTGCACCATGATCACGCGCGGTCACGATCTCCGTCAGCGTTGCGCATCCAGGGAGCCATGGCCTGTCATAGGCGCGACATACTTCGCCCATATCAACTTTAAGAATAGGTGCAATGATGAAGTGAGCGCCCGCTTCGATAAATCGCTTCGCGGTTGTTGCATCCATCACGGTTCCTATGCCAAGCATGAGATCGGGAAATTGTTTGGCATAATGCAGCAGATGAACGAATACTTCGAACGAATTCTTTCGGCGATTCGTAAACTCGAATACACGAATGCCGCCATCGTAGGCTGCCTTCAATACTTGTTGCGCCTCTTCGGCGTTATCGTGCGTAAACAACGGTACAACACCCGTTGATTTCATTGTCTGCACAATTTGTTCGTTTGTAAAAGTCATGATCCTATCTCAATAATTTGCCTACGTTTTCACCGGATTGAAGTGCTTCCACTTCAGCGACTGTAACCAGATTGACGTCGCCTGGTATCGAGTGCTTTAATGCGCATGCCGCAATCGCGAACTCAAGAGTCTGCTGATCAGTTTTGCCATTTAGCCAACCGTAGATAAGTCCAGCCATATAGGCATCGCCGGTTCCCACACGATCCACGATATGAGTAAGGTCATATTCTTTGGAAGTATATAGCGTACGACCGTCCCAGAGCTGCGCTCTCATCCGGTTGTGCGATGAGCTAACGGAATCTCTATGCGTTGAAGTAATTTTTTTGATGTTTGGAAAGGCCTCCATTGCACGACGGCAGCTGTCTGTAAAATCGACTCCGGCAATTCCCGCACAATTATCAAAATCTGTTATGCCGGCAACTACTATTTCCGTTTGTTCGATAAGGGCGGGCATTATGTCCCTTGCACTCTTTCCGTATTGCCAAAGGTTACGCCGGTAGTTGATATCCCCTGATACAGTGATCCCTTTCTTACGCGCCTTTCTCGCTCCCTCCAGGCAAACGTCGGCTGCGCCCTGGGAAATGGCCGGTGTTATTCCGGTATAATGAAACCATGAAACACCATCGAGCACAGAGTCCCAGTCAACATGCTCCGGCCTGATGTTGGCAAACGCCGAATCAAAACGGTCATAGATGATCCTGGATGGCCGCTGCATCGCTCCATTTTCTAAGAAATATACGCCGATCCTCTCTGGACCATATGCGATATGTCGGACATCGACACCATAGCGATCCAATGCCTGCGTTGCTGCACGTCCGAGGTCATGTTCCGGAAACCGTGTTACGTGTGCTGCCTCCAGGCCAAACAAACTTAGCGATACAGCAACATTAGCCTCAGAACCGGCATACACAACGTCCATGCTATCCGCCTGAACAAATCGAGAAAAGCCCGGCGTTGAAAGCCTCATCATGATTTCACCTATTGTAACTACTTTTTTACCCATCTATCTATGCATCCTCTGATGAATACTGTTTTAAATCACTACGGCCGCACGCCTGGCATTACTATCTATACAAGCTTCAATCAACCTGATTACATCGCGTGATTCCTCGGGTTTCACAGCAAGTGTCATGTTGTTTCGAATCGCTTCGTAAACATTGCTGTAGTAAGCCAGATAATTCCCGGGAATTGTTTCAACTGTCCCGGTAATGTGCAATCCGGATATCGACGTGTTGACAGTGCCCCATGCAGATACTGGTTCTGATCCCCAACCTGGTGATCCTGGCACGCGACCGTCTTTAAGAGCTTGCTCCTGCGGATCAATCCCAAATTTCACGAACGAACCTTCTGTGCCATGGAGTATATACCGCGGCATTGACTCGCGCACAAGATAGCTTGACTTTACGATAACATGAAAAGTCTTATACCGAAGGCGAATGTCATAAAAATCATCTACCCTGCCTCCGGGTCTCTGTACGCCGAGGCGTGCGTCTACCTCGTCAGGCATTCCAAATAAGACCACCACCTGATCGAGCATATGCGAACCCAGGTTATACAATATCCCCGTGCCTGGCGCAGTCTCCTCCTTCCAGGTATTCGCTTCAATATAATTTCGAAATCTATCGTAGTGGAGTTCGAACTCGGCAATCTTACCGACTAATCCCTGTTCGACCACGCGCTTGAGCGTCAGGAAGTCGCCATCCCACCGGCGGTTTTGAAACACGGTCAATATCCGATTATGCTTACGTGCCAGAGCTATCAAAGCATCGGCTTCAGTTGTTGTAACGGCAAAGGGTTTTTCTACAACTGCATGCTTCCCTGCCTCCAGTACCCGTACCGTGAAATCATAATGGGTTTCATTGGGCGTATTAACAACAACCAGCTCAACATTATTATCGAGAAGAACATCATCAATGCTTTTCACGATTTCAGCAGAGGGGTACCTGCGCTGAGCTGTTGGTTCTTTTCGTTGAACAATTTTTGAAAGTTTGAATCCTCCGTGAGCGGCAATGAGCGGCGCATGAAAGATGTCGCCAGACATGCCATAAGATAATAATGCGGTATTGATGGGTGTCATTGGCCTTCTAATTTGGATGTACTATTGTCTGAATGTGTTTCACACGATGAAGCAGATCCGTTAAATCTTTTTTGATACTTGTCCAGTCTCCAGCTGATAGATTTTCTTTCGTAAATATTTGGGGGCCGATTTTAACAGCCAGCGCGCCGGATTCAAACCATCTGGCAAGACTATTCTCACGTAAATCTGAGATACCAGACGGCAGAAGAGCCAGTTCAGGGTGGCGCCGTGCTATAGGCGCAATGAATTCATGTCCTAGAATATTACCAGGCAGCACACTAATCGCAGAAGCGTTTAAGTCTACAGCCTCATCAGCTTCTTCTACTGTGGCACAGCCAGGCATCCAGAGAACGTCCCTTTCGTTACATGCCCGTCCCATGTCGGGACGAAGAAACGGGGAAGCGATGAATTGTGCGCCCGCCTCGATGTAACGCTCTGTCATTGTCGCATCCAGTACTGTACCGACTCCCAACATAATATCGGGAAATTGATCCAGTTGATCAGTGAGGTGCCTGAAGAATCGAAGACCACGATTATCGCGTTGATGCATAAATTCGAAGACGCGCAGACCGCTGCTGTAACAAATAGAAACGATCCGCAACAATACATCCATATCTGGATGATAAAATACCGGAATAACGCCCGAATCCCTGAATCTTACGAGCACATCCTTCTTGCTTACTGACATTCTTCCGTGGATATTTATGGGCTTTTTGGCAAAATGTTTTTTAAGGTATAAAAATTGACCCAAACTGCGCAATCGATTTACTAGATAAAATGAATTTTACCCCATGACTACCCGGTACCTGAAAATCCATCCGGATGACAATGTGTATGTTGCGCTTGCAGATCTGCGCAAAGGTGAGACATTGCCATTACCCGATAAGAGTTCGCTTAACCTTGTTGACGACATTGCTGCAAAGCATAAGTTCGCAGATCGTGACCTTAGAGTTGATGAAGAGGTCACCATGTATGGAGTTGTCGTTGGTCGCGCTATTCTTCCGATCCCACGTGGAGGCGTAATTGGTACCCATAATCTGAAACACAAGTCGGCGCCGTATAGCGGTCGCACAAAGAAATATAGCTGGACAGCACCTGATGTTTCAAAATTCAAGGGCAGAACTTTCGACGGATATCACAGACCCGATGGACAAGTAGGCACTGCGAATTATTGGTTAGTTGTGCCCCTTGTGTTTTGTGAAAACAGAAACGTGGAAGCTATCAGCGATGCGCTTGTTGATCAACTCGGTTACTCCAAACCTGATCCATACAAGGATTTCGTTCATGAACTTGTAGACCACTATCGCTCCGGCAAGACTGAAGCATTTTCTGAAGTGACATTGCGTCCTGCTAAAGATTCAAAGGCCGCGCAGCTATTCAAGAATGTCGATGGAATTCGCATCCTCACTCATCAAGGTGGCTGCGGCGGCACTCGTCAGGATGCACAGACTTTATGCGCTCTTATCGCTGGATATATCCACAATCCAAATGTTGCAGGGGCAACAGTTCTGAGTCTTGGATGTCAGAATGCGGAGATAAAAACCCTTCAGGAGAGATTAAATGTACTTGATCCGCAAGGATTAAAACCAGTATTAATTCTTGACCAGCAAAACTCTGGAACTGAACAGCAATTGTTATCTGATGCGATACGTCAAACCTTTCTCGGTCTGATCGAAGCAAATAAGAGCACACGTCAACCAGCGCCATTGAGCAAACTTGTTGTGGGATTGAAGTGTGGCGGATCTGATGGATTCTCAGGCATCTCTGCAAATCCTGCGATAGGCCATACGTCTGACCTGTTGGTAACGCTGGGGGGTAGTACGATTCTTTCTGAATTTCCGGAACTGTGTGGAGTCGAACAGGAGTTAATCAATCGTTGCGTCGATGACGAAGCAGGTGAAAGATTTATTACACTGATGCGATCATACAGCGACGCCGCAGTTGCTGTCGGATCTGGATTTGATATGAATCCATCTCCAGGTAACATTAAAGACGGGCTGATAACTGACGCAATAAAATCTGCAGGCGCGGCGAAGAAAGGCGGTACCGCTCCCGTTGCAGATGTTCTACCGTATGCCACATACATCAGAAAGCCAGGACTTAATCTGCTCTGTACTCCAGGTAACGACGTAGAAAGCACAACAGGTACTACCGGATCCGGCGCACAAATCATTTTGTTCACTACTGGTCTGGGTACACCAACGGGCAATCCGGTATCGCAGGTTATAAAAATATCTACGAACACACGTCTTGCGCAAAGAATGCCGGATATCATTGATTTCAATACCGGCGCTATTATTTCAGGAGAAAAGTCAATTGAGCAAGTTGGTGAAGAGATATTGGACTTCATCATAGAGGTTGCCAGCGGAAGGATCAAAGCAAAGGCCGTTGAGTTGGAACAGTATGACTTCATCCCGTGGAAGCGGGGCGTTTCGCTGTGAAGGATCTTAACAAGAAGTCGGCACCGGCCCAGGCCTATCCGACAAAGGTCTTGCAATTCGGAGACGGTAACTTCCTCAGGGGATTTGCTGATTGGATGATCGATATTCTAAATGAGAACGCGGCTTTTAAGGGAAGTATCGCTACTGTTGCTCCGTTGCGTCGTGGACGGCCTTCTGTTTCAGATCCACAGGAAGGCAGGTACCATGTTGTTCTGCGTGGCCTGAGCAACGGTGAACGGGTAGACGACGTAAGGCTTATCACCTGCCTTGATTATTATGTCAACCCCTATGATGAATATGATAAATTCATTGAAGTTGCTGATGTACCATCACTGCAACTGATTATTTCGAATACCACCGAGGCAGGAATAACTTTTCTTGCCGATGACATTAACAAAGATGAAGCACCTGATTCGTTCCCTGCGAAAGTAACCCAGTTGCTATATCGAAGATTCGTTACGTTTGATGGAGACGTTTCAAAGGGCTTAACTTTTCTCCCCTGCGAGTTAATCGAAAGCAATGGTGACGCTTTGAGAAAGATTGTTTTGCAGTACGCGCAACACTGGAGTCTTGACTCTGACTTTTCGAATTGGGTGAACACTGCGTGTACTTTCACTAACACGCTTGTTGATCGCATCGTTACGGGTTATCCCGGAGATTATGCGCAGGAGATCGCGAAACGCACTGCATATCACGATGAGCGAATCGTGGCAGCTGAACCATACCATCTTTGGGTGATCGAAGCAAAAGAAGACATCAATAGAGTATTTCCAGTCGCAGGATCAGGACTCAACGTCAAATTCGTTTCTGACCTCACCCCCTATCGCACCAGTAAAGTCAGGATTTTGAATGGCGCACATACGGCCATGACATTAGTGGGTTATTTGCGTGGCTTGCGCACCGTTCGTGAGGCTGTTGAGGACGGCTGGATGTCGCAATTCCTTGAACGACTCATCAGGGACGAGGTCATCCCAACGATACCTCTACCCGAAAGTGAAGTTGTCCAATATGCAGGCGCTGTATTTGAAAGATTTCACAATCCTGAAATCCGACACGAGCTAAAAAGCATTGCATTGAACTCTGTTTCGAAATTCCGCGCCCGGTTGCTTCCTACTCTATTGGATCAGTACAACAATACTCAAAAGCTGCCGCCTCATTTGATTTACGCATTCGCCTCATTAATCGTATTCTATCGCGGCCATTGGAAGGGTGAGTCACTTCCTGTGAGCGATAGTCCTGAGGCAATAACGGCGTTCAGGGCGTGTTGGCATTTGCCAGACAGACCTGATGTTGTGGGGTTACTTTCAAATACGTCCCTGTGGGGAACGGATCTCAATACCATCAACAATCTTTCAACTCAGTTGTCCGCTGAAGTATCAGGAATTTTAGCAGGCGAATGATTCCATGTTATTATAACCTCACAAGTACAAAAGCCCCTTACGGGGCTTTTGTTATTCAAGTTCTTTTAAGAATTGATTCTAATCTGGTGTGACCATCTTAATGATGTCATTTGCAAAAATGAATACCATCAACGCAAGGAGGAAAAGCATACCAACCTTTTGTGCAGTCTCGAGAAACTTATCCGACGGTTTGCGACGTGAGATAATCTCATAGCTGAGAAACATTACGTGGCCACCGTCAAGGGCTGGAATAGGAAGCAGGTTCATGAACGCAAGCACTAAAGAAAGCACTCCGGTTAATGTCCAGAAACGAGCCCAGTCCCATTGATTTCCGAATGCTTTCATAATACCCAGAGGACCGGAAATTGATTTTTGTGCCGATAGCTGTCCCGTTATAACGCGCCCGAATGCCTTGACATTGGCTGTGAGCATTGAGAAAGCACGCTTAGTACCCAGCGGAATAGATTCAACAAGTCCATAGGTTACGCGTTCTTCAGCCCTATTTATAAAATCTTCGGATGGCAAAACCTGAATTCCAATCATCTTTTGTTTTCTGAAATCAGCTTTCATTGCCAGTTCCTCACTGCCGCGCTGAACCTTCAGAGCCAGCGTATCGGAGTTCCCCGACACGGAGTCACGGATCATCGCCTGCACCTGCTGGTCAATCTGATCTTTGTATTGGATAGGTGCTCCGTTTACCTCGACGATCTTGTCACCTTTCTGAAGATTCAATTTTTGAGCAACGCTGTTCGGTTCTATGTCGGCAACCACGGGAGGCATTCGAAGGCTGAGGAATTGCCCAGGGTTGCTTTTGTTGCTGCTAAAGTTCTCAATGAAATCTGCTGGAATAGCAATATCGATTTGTTTGCCATCGCGCTCAACGGTATAAGATCCGTTTGTACTGAGCAACGTTTCCATATTGAAGATGTCCTGCAGATACTTGAACTCTTTTCCGTTGATCTTAACGATTTGATCTCCGGTTTTCAGTCCAATCTGTTCGCCGATCGGTCCAACAAGAAATCCACCTGATTTATTAATCTCGTCCTTGAGGATGTAAGTATCGCCAAGGAAGAATGTAAGGCCAATAAAAATGAGAATACCTACAACGACGTTGACTACAATGCCACCGAGCATAACGATCAACCTTTGCCAGGCGGGCTTCGAACGAAACTCCCAGGGTTGTGGAGGAAGTTTCATCGCTTCGGTATCCATGGATTCATCTATCATACCAGAAATCTTGACGTAGCCGCCAAGTGGTATCGCGCTGATCGCATATTCTGTGTCGCCCTTTCTGAACGACCATAACTTAGGTGGAAAGCCAATTGAAAACTGTTCCACGCGCATGCCAAAGTATTTCGCCGCAAGCAGGTGGCCCATTTCGTGAACCGCCACCAGAAACGACAGGCTCAACAGTAGCTGAGCCAACATAATCATCCAATCCATCTTTGTTAATGTCTTTTTTTAGCGGGAGTAGACCTGCAACTTCTTCACAAGTTCATTCGCCCTGATTCGTGCCTCTTTGTCAGTATTTACGTAGTCCTCATAGCTCGGCGCCCTGACAAAAGATACACTTCGCAGGCATTTCTCTACGATTTCCGACATATCCAGAAATCCAATTCTATCCTTCAAAAATTCGGCCACTGCCACTTCATTGGCGGCGTTAAGGACGCAAGGCATATTCCCACCCTGATCCAGTGCCCCGAAGGCTAGTGCAAGATTACGAAAAGTTTCCGTATCGGGCTTTTCGAAGGTGAGGGACGGGTAATTTCGAAAGTCAAAACGCGGAAAATCCGAACGCAACCGGTCGGGATACGACAGTGCGTACTGTATTGGTAAACGCATGTCTGGTAAGCCAAGTTGCGCCTTAATTGAGCCATCCTCAAACTCTACCAGAGAGTGCACGATGGACTGCGGATGTACGACCACTTCGATTTGGTTGGCGTGAACTCCGAACAACCATTTCGCCTCAATTACTTCAAGTCCCTTGTTCATTAAAGTGGCTGAATCGATCGTCACCTTGGCACCCATGCTCCAGTTCGGATGCTTCAGGGCCTCTGCCTTCGTAATGGAACGCAGATCTGAACGGTTTTTTCCTCTGAACGGCCCGCCTGACGCCGTCAGAATGATCTTCTCGATCTTATTGTGAAACTCGCCTGCAAGGCATTGGAATATGGCAGAATGTTCTGAATCAACCGGATAAATGTTTACCCCGTGATCGTGTGCAAGGCGCGTGATCATTTCCCCTGCCACTACAAGAGTCTCCTTGTTTGCCAGGGCAATAGTCTTTCCTGCTTCTATTGCCTTGATCGTAGGCTTAAGGCCCGAATAGCCAACCGTGGCTGTTAATACGACATCGACAGTTGACATGGACACAGCACTACACACAGCGCTTTCGCCTGTATATACTTTTACAAGTTCGCCGCGCAACGCTTCGGCTACAGCTTGATAATGATCCTCATTTGCAATTACGACCGCGTTCGGCCTGAATTGTTTAGCCTGCGCAACAAGAAGTTCCGCATTGCTGTGAGCGATTAGTACCTCTACTTCAAAAGCATCAGGGTGCTCTGCAATTACTTCCAGTGCCTGTGTTCCGATAGATCCTGTAGAACCAAGGATCGCTATTCTCTTCGCCATTCCGTCAATCCGGATTGTTGTTATTTCTTCGACGCGCCACCGAATACAATTCTTATCCTATTTGCAATTACAGCGTGGCCAGCTGATCTGCAATCTTTCTATCGTTTGACAAGCGGGGCACCTTGTTTTGACCTCCGAGTTTACCCTGCGAACGCATATAGTCAATAAAGCCAAGTTTCCTGACGGCATGGATGCGCAGCGTGCGCAGGATATTTCCCCGAATCAAGTCGTCGTAATATACATTCAGTTTACGCAATTGATCATCCAATTCCAGCGCAAATGCATCCAGATCTCGTGGAGCGCGCGCAAACTCGATGAACCACTGATGATGTGGAAGACCATCCGAAGGCGCGACCATTGGGGCGACAGTAAACTCGACTAACTCCACTTCGTTAAATTTCTGCATCGTAATCTTCATAGCTTTCTCAACCTCCTCCCCAATTACGTGCTCGCCAAAGGCGGAAATAAAATGCTTGATGCGGCCTGTAACAACGAGTCGATACGGCAGCTTCGATACAAACTTCACAGTATCGCCAATAGAATATCCCCACAGTCCAGCATTGCTGTTGATGATCAATGCATAGTTTTTTCCCAACTCCACTTCCTCCAGCGTTAAGCGGCGGGGGTTGTCATTAAAGTATTCTTCCGCAGGAATGAATTCGAAGAAGATGCCGGTGTTTGCGAGCAGTAACAAGCCGGGTTCACGTTGTGAATCCTGATAAGCTATAAAACCCTCAGAGGCCGGGTATGTTTCGATTGAATCAAGTTGTTTACCAATTGACTCAAATAGCTTGGCCCTGTACGGTTCGAAGTTTACTCCTCCGTAGATAAACAGCGAAAAATTCGGGAATACGTCTTTAATCTTCTTTCCTGTGCGCGCCTGAATACGGTCGAAATACATTTGGGCCCAGGGCGGAATGCCCGATATCATTCGCATATCGGAAGCCAGAGTTTCATCAACAATTCGTTCGAGTTTCTCCTCCCAATCCTCTATGCAGTTTACTTTGTAACTCGGTCGTTGGTTGCTTCTGATGATTCCAGGGATTTCGTGATTCACAATTCCTGATAGCCTTCCCGTTTTGATGCCGGCCTTTACAGTGAGCTCAGGACTTCCTGAAAGAAATATCAGATTGCCGTCCAGAAACTCCGAGCGGCCCGTCTCATGAATGTAACTCATGGACGCATCGCGGGCGCTGTTGAAGTGATTAGATACAGACTCGTTCGTGATGGGAATGTATTTGGTGCCGGAAGTAGTGCCAGATGTTTTAGCAAGATACTTTGGCTTCCCTCTCCATAGAACATCGGCCTCTCCCTTCACCACTCGGTCAAAATAAGGCTTTAAGTCTTCGTAATCGCGAACGGGAATATTATTCTTGAAGTCTTCATACGACTTAATTGACGCGAAATCATGATCCTTTCCAAACGCGGTTCCTGCAGCCGATGACACAATATCGCGCATGATCTTTTGCTGATATTGAAAAGGGTCTAACGACCATTTTTTTGTTTTTGAAGCAATCAAGGCAGCAAATGGCCTGGCAAGGCTAGAACGCAATCCCATATCTTGCAAAACTAATAAAATAGATCCGATCGTGGCATCAGCATAAAAGAGGATGGCGCTAATTGTGCCCTGGCCCCATCAAACAAGAACAGGCAGGTTTCAAGGGTTGATTTTTTGGTTCTGACTTGCCAACATTGCGATACACTCGGCGTTAGTTGACGTACAGAGAAACATTTGTCTATGAAATCCACGATTCGGACCATTCTTATCGGCTTTACCGCAGGAATTGCAGGTGCCTATTTACTGTTTATTGTGATGATCAGACCTGCTATAGAAACTCAGGCTCCTGGAGAACCTGACTTCAGAGCCGTGAACTTCGATCAACCGCTGGACCACTCCGCTGCGGTGGTTTCATCGTCGACTGCACCATCGGCGGCTGTGACTCCTGTAGACTTCAGCGAGGCAGCTTCCAGGGCTACCCCAAGCGTGGTTTACATCAATAGCATTTCAAGGGGAGCTACCTATTCGACCTGGGATTGGTTCTTTGGTCAGGGTACAGCTGGAGGACGCACGCAGGTGAGCAGCGGATCAGGAGTGATCTTCACTGCTGATGGATATATCATTACGAATAATCACGTGATCGAATCGGCGGAACGAATCGAAGTATTGTACAATAAGCGCGTTTATCCTGCTGAGCTGATTGGTACCAATCCATCCACGGACCTCGCCGTAATCAAGATCTCGGAAACGGGACTCCCGGCCGTTGCACTTGGAAGTTCAAAAGACGTGCAGGTAGGCGAATGGGTGCTTGCCGTTGGAAATCCGTTTTCATTAGCATCGACCGTTACTGCTGGAATCGTAAGTGCAAAGGGCCGTCGCATTGGCATACTCGAAGATAAATTCCCAATTGAATCATTTATTCAAACGGACGCAGCAATTAACCCGGGCAACTCAGGTGGGGCACTCGTGAATAAAAATGGTGAACTCGTAGGAATCAATTCAGCGATTCTTAGCCGCACTGGATCTTATACTGGATATGCATTTGCAATCCCTGTTGATATCGCACGCAAGGTGTTTGATGATCTTGTGAAATATGGTATTGTTCAGCAAGGGTTTATTGGCGGTGGTATAATCGAATACAACTATGAGAATGCAAAAAAGTACAATCTCAACACCAATGTTAAGTTGTACAGTGGAGTTTTGCTGGAGAGTATTGAAAAAGGAGGGCCAGCAGCGAATGCAGGAATGAAACCCGGCGATATTATCATCCGCCTCAACAACGTAGAGACAAATTCGCAAAGCGCTTTTGAAGAAGAAATGAGTTATCACTATCCAGGTGACAAGTTGCAGGTTGTATATGTGCGGGATGGAAAAACAAACAACACGTCGATCACCCTTGTGAATTTGAACGGAACCGGTGATCTCATTAAAAGAAACATATACACAAACGACGCCCTGGGAGCCCAGCTCGAATCCACACAGTACGGCGTCAAAGTATTTCACATCAAAGACAACAGCCCTCTGAAGCAAATAGGTGTTCCCGAAAATTTCACCATCATAGCCATCAATCGCGTACGCGTGAAAGAGCCTGAGGAGATCGTCGAGTTCTTTGGAAAGTTTAAAGGCCGGGGTGCACTATATGGATTCAACAGCTCACGACAACAAGTTGAGATTCCATTTGTGATGAGATAGAATCACAAAACTGTTATCCCTCCTGCATTGGTGATACCCGATGAGGTGCATACAAAAAGAAAACGGACCGTTGCAGGTCCGTTTTTTATTTTTTCTGATTTCCCTCTAAGCTATGATACCCTGAGCTTTAATTTCTTACCGAGCTCATCAACAGTAGCCTTGAAGTTCGGATCCGTCTTCATCATATCTTCAACCGACTCCAGTGCGTGAATAACTGTGCTGTGGTCACGGCCTCCGAAGTTTTCGCCAATCAATGCAAGGGTTAATTGCGTGTAACGCTTGCAGAAATACATAGCAACCTGACGCGGAATAACGATTTCACGCTTCTTGACCTTACCCTTCATTACTTCAGGATCGATCTTGAATGATTCTGCAACGGTTTTTTGAATGAAGTCAACGCTAACGTCTGACTGAATTTCCTTGATGATGTTCTTTAACACTTCTTTAGCAAGCTCGAGATCGATCTCCTTCTTCAGCAAGGTCGCATGGAAGATGAGCGAATTAAGCACTCCTTCCATATCACGCAAATTCGTATCAACGCTGTAAGCCAGGTATTCGGAGACTTCAGTAGGAATTTTTATTCCATCAGCAAGCATCTTACGATTGATGATGGCCAGTTTCGTTTCAAAATCAGGTTCCTGCAGGTCTGCTGTTAAGCCCCATTTGAATCTTGACAACAGTCGCTCCTGAAATCCCTTCATATCGCGAGGCGGGCAGTCACTGGTCATGATGATCTGCTTGCCTGATTGATGAAGCTGATTGAAGATATGGAAGAACATTTCCTGTGTCTTCTCGCGACCAGCAAGAAACTGAACGTCGTCAAGAATGAGCAGATCCACCTGCTGATAGAAATTCTGAAACTCCTGCAGCTTATGATTCTGGAGTGCGTTCAGAAACTGATTCGTGAAGTCACTTTGATCAACGTACAAAACAACTTTGCTTGGCATGTTGTTTTTGATCTCGTTGCCGATCGCCTGAACAAGGTGTGTCTTTCCAACACCCACACCTCCATATAACATAAGAGGATTAAATGACGTTACGCCTGGCTTCTTGGAAACCGCGACTCCCGCCGAGCGTGCCAATCTGTTGCAATCGCCCTCAACAAAATTATCAAAAGTGTATGCCGCATTCAATCTTGAATTGATTGTTTGCGGATTCAGTGCCTTGTAAGAGAAAGGAGAATAGTCGTCAGGCGGAATGCTTCCATTCATCGCGCTGCGGCGTGTGCCGACACCGTTCCCAGGATAATTTACAGACACAGCAGGAGTCTGCTGGTTCCCACTGTCGACAACAACGGAATACTCCAGGCGACCTGTAGGGCCAAGTACTGTATGGATGGCACGCTTGAGAACCGGAACGTAATTGTCTTCAAGCCATTCATAGAAGAACTGCGAAGGCACTTGAATAGTGAGAATATCACCATCAACGCGCAACGGTTTGATTGGACGGAACCAGGTATTGAATTTGTCCTCCTCAACATGTTCACGAATGACGTCAAGGCAATCGTTCCAAACTGTTGAGCAGTTGTTTTCCATTGTTCGTCCTATTCTATCGGCTTTTAAAACTTCCATTTGGGAAAGGGAGACAAAGATGTGAAAAAACAGTTCAAGAAATCAAGAGGGGTTTTTATTGATTTTTTCGAAAAAAAAATGCTACCAAAAAATTAGCGAGAAAAGTCAAATACGCTATAAAAATCTGGCTAAAATTGACTGTATTTTTTTTTCGAATGTCGCAACAAACCATCCACGACTTAATCAAAGTTTCGTTTCCGAACGTTTCACGCACAGATTGGCTGCAAATGGTCGATGTCGAAACACAAAAAAAAAATCCGAATGAAGTTCTCGGATGGGCAGATAGCGACGGCAATAATTTTTTTTCCTATTATGATTGGGAAGATGTCGGAAAATTTTCCTATCTGAACACCATAAATGATTTATGGACATCGCGCAATTGGTCCAACACCCCTCTAATTACTGTAAACGATGAGTCTACTGCCTGTGCGATCGCGCTCAATCATCTGCGCGACGGCGCGGATGGCATTGCCTTCGACATAAGATCAAAAGATACACTTGATTTTGATCGCCTTCTCAATCAAATCGACTGGTCCATTTGTAGTGTAACTTTTTATGTGTCATCTGTTGAGTCAATTGTATCACTACCGGTATACGCAAAACAAAAAACTTATGATCCTTCGGCGTTATCTGGCGCCATATTCTGGGACACGCTTCCTGACAATATTGCTGCGATAGCAAATTTGTTTGAAGACTTCAGAGCATTTAAATGTCTCGGAATCATAGATCGCACACGCACGCCAGTATCCAGACTTACAGCAGTGGTCACAGCATTGCAGGATGCATTTCAACGGCTTAGGTCGTCCGGGTATGAAGACCGCGTGGCTGTTTCGGTTTCGCTTACCTCGCAGATATTTGAAGAAATCGCAAGCCTTAAAGCATTGCGTCTTCTGTGGCTTGTCCTCCAGCAATCAAAAAGCATTGTGCCAACGGAGCTATTTATTCATGCGACAGCACCTCACGACTTAGTCAGCAACCTGCAACCGCATCGGTCTTTGCTTTCTAATACCGTGGCTGCATTGGCTGGTGTACTGGGTGGCTGCGATGCCATTACTGTGATACCCGAAGATGAGGGGTCAGAATTGCTCGTCCGGACGGCACGCAACGTAGGCAATATACTTCGCGATGAGTCCTACATTGGAAAAGTAAAAGATCCGATTGCAGGTGCTTACGTTATTTCTGTTATGGTGCAGAAATATTGTGAAACAGCGTGGAAGCAATGCTTTTCAGATTTGGATTTCAGTTCTACTCTAAAGGAGTTGTCCGAGGCTG
The DNA here is from genome assembly GCA_049840655.1 of Chryseolinea sp. Classification (GTDB taxonomy): domain Bacteria; phylum Bacteroidota; class Bacteroidia; order Cytophagales; family Cyclobacteriaceae; genus Chryseolinea. The sequence goes on along the minus strand of JASGJX010000035.1, from coordinate 90,424 downwards.
ATTCATCATCTGGTAAAGACCAGGCCAATACAACCTGGCAGACTGCTGAGGAGATAGTCGTACCAACGCACTATTCAATTCCGCCCGCCTCCTCGGATCTTCAACGATTTGTGCCTGGCGTACCACCCTTCTTACGGGGACCATATGCAACGATGTATGTGATGAAGCCCTGGACGATCAGGCAATATGCCGGATTCTCTACAGCGAAAGAGTCAAACGCTTTTTACAGACGAAACCTCGCGAGCGGGCAACGTGGTCTTTCTGTTGCTTTCGACCTTCCAACACACAGAGGATATGATTCAGATCATGCTCGCGTGGCAGGCGACGTAGGCAAAGCGGGCGTCGCTATCGATACTGTCGAAGACATGAAAGTCTTATTCGACCAGATTCCGCTCGACAAGATGTCAGTATCAATGACCATGAACGGCGCGGTTATTCCTGTCATGGCCTTCTATATCGTTGCTGCTGAAGAACAGGGAGTAAAGCCTTCTCAATTAAGCGGCACAATTCAAAATGATATTTTGAAGGAGTTCATGGTTCGCAATACATACATATATCCTCCCGAACCATCGATGCGAATTGTGACTGACATCATTCAGTACACTTCAGCGAACATGCCGCGCTTCAATTCAATCAGTATTAGTGGCTATCATATGCATGAAGCCGGAGCTCCTGCGCATCTTGAATTGGCGTACACTCTTGCTGATGGTCTTGAATATCTGAGACAAGGAATAGAGTCCGGAATAGCAGTGGACGATTTTGCGCCACGTCTTTCATTCTTCTGGGGAATAGGAATGAACCTATTTATGGAGATTGCCAAGATGCGCGCAGCACGGGTGTTATGGGCAAAGCTTGTTCAATCTTTTCATCCACAGAATGCCAGGTCAATGGCCTTGCGCACGCATTGCCAAACATCAGGGTGGAGCCTCACCGCTCAGGACCCTTACAATAATGTTACTCGCACATGCATAGAAGCACTTGCTGCCGTACTAGGCGGCACTCAGTCTCTGCACACCAATGCCCTTGATGAAGCGATTGCGCTTCCTACTGACTTCTCCGCCCGCATTGCAAGAAACACTCAATTGTTCCTCGAAGAAGAGACAGGAATTACACGAATTATTGATCCACTCGGTGGAAGCGCGCATGTTGAACACTTAACGGAGTCTTTGATAGAAAAGGCGTGGGTAATAATAGAAGAGATAGAAGCACAAGGAGGTATGACCAGGGCGATTGAATCTGGCCTTCCTAAACTTCATATCGAGAAGGCTGCTGCAACAAAGCAGGCACGGATTGAATCAGGACGCGATATCATTGTAGGGGTTAACAGATATCGGTCGAATGAAAACACTTCATTTCAGATTCTTGAAATTGACAATGATCTTGTGCGTCGTGAACAAATAGAAAGAATTAAATTAGTAAAAGCATCCCGCGATGAGGCTAAAGTGAAAAGAGCGCTGGAAGATCTTGCCGCAGCAGCAAAGTCTGAACGCAATTTGCTGGAGGCGGCAATCGTGGCTGCCAAAGCCCGGGCAACTTTAGGTGAGATCTCACTCGCCTTAGAATCAGTCTTTGGAAGATACCAGGCACAAACAAAAACTCTTTCTGGTGTATATTCGGCGGAGATGAAACAACAAGAGACATTCAAGGAAATGCGATCGATAACTGCCGAGTTTTCCCGCATTGAAGGACGACGACCCAGGATTCTTGTTGCTAAGATTGGTCAGGACGGACACGACCGCGGCGCAAAAGTCATTGCCACCGGATTTGCTGATATGGGTTTCGATGTCGATATCGGACCGCTTTTTCAAACACCTCGTGAAGTGGCCATGCAGGCCGCTGAAAATGACGTTCACGTCGTCGGTATCTCGAGTCTCGCAGGTGGACACAAAACGCTCATACCGCAGCTCATTAAAGAGCTAAAGGATATTGGACGCCAGGACATTTTGGTTGTCGCTGGTGGTGTGATCCCCGACCAGGATCATGCGTTCCTTCTTCAAGAAGGTGCCGCATTCGTATTTGGACCCGGAACGGTGTTGACGACCGCAGCCAAAGATATCGTGCTACGGCTCCTTCAACCCTGACAAACGACCAGCTATCGTATAACCTGAATACTGGGAATGACGGCTGAGTCGCTTTTGCTTAGATTAGTGATTTCGACTGACCTCTCTCAATATGAAAATGCTCAGGGTATCCCTGTTTTTTGCCATTGCATGGCTTATTGTTGATTTCGCGCACGGCCAAAACAAAAAGTTTGACAAAAGCCTGCGGAAGATCGATGCGAACTACGCTGCAGGCAGCTACAGTAAAGCAAAGTCTGGTCTTACGAAACTCCGTAGCTCCGTTGTTTCCTCCATGGGACAACAGAATCCGTACATGCCGGGCCTCTACATTCGCGAAGCTCGGATCAATCTGGAGTCGGGAATGCTGGAGGGTTTTGAATCCATCATCGAGTCAGCCGTTAATAGCAGTCGTTCGATCTATGGAGAAACAGGAGTCAACTACGCTGCCACACTTGTAGACGTTGCATCTATCTACAATCAATACGGTTATTATCGACGTAGCCGCGAATACCTGGACCAGTCCAGGCAAATACTTTCCAAGAACGAATCAGGCACCGAATATCTGCAGGCATTGACTACAATGGTTGAAGCTGAAGCTATGACGGGTCAGGGATTTTGCAATGAAGCGATTGAGCGATTTAATTCTGTCGCCAGCTTTTTTGCCGCGCGAGCCACTGACAAAGAAACCAAAGCAGCAGGAGATAAGATTGTAACGGTACGGGTACCCGATGCGGAGCTCCCACGTCGTTACTCTGAATATGCAAAAGTTCTGACGCAAACAGCAAACGCCTATGGAAGACGCGGCTCCTTGATTTCCGCCGACTCGGCCTTTAAGGCAGCACAGTCGTGGATCAGGCGCCATCAGAAGTTCATGGGTGAGTCCAATCTTTCACTCGTCGAAAACAACTACCTGTATGCAAAAATGCTCATCGACAATGGCAACGAGGAGAGGGAAAAAGAACTGGAGTTCGAAAACATTCTGAGCGATCTCAAGAAACGTGCAAATCCAACGAATCCGTTGGCCAACGAACTTTACCTCGCCTACCTCCATCAGTTGCTCGTGGAAGACAACAGGCCGCGGTACATGGGTACCAAGGTTGAATATCAGAAAGTGCTGGACAAGTCATTTCCAAAATCAAGCCTAATACAAATCAATCTCAAGGCGGTGGAGTTCGATTCTAAGCTCGCCCGCGATAAAACCAAAGATCTGGAACAGGACGCTGCCGCCCTTCTGAAATCCAAGAACCTGCCCAGAAACTATCGTACGACGGAGCATGTGTTAGATTTTCTGCTAGAAGTCGCATTGCATGAAAGCAGGTATGCCAACGCGGAAAACTATCTCACCCAAATCACAGAAATCAGAAAAGAACTATATGGCGACAACTCGCCAACCTATCATTTATCAAAAATCCGACTCGGCCTGTTTCTATCTTGACTTTCACTAACAAGGTCGATGAAGCATCAAAGATCTTTAATGAAAGCTATACTCAGATAGTGGCCAAAGAGATCGGCCCATGGCACCAGGATCATTTGGAGATCCTGAATCACCTCGCGATGCTGTATGAATTCACGGACAAATATGCCGATGCCACTGCAACATTGGATCACGCATCTGACGTTGCGCGTTCTAAATTCAGCAACAAAGATCCGGACTACGGAGTCGAACTTGATCACATTGCGCAGTTGCAGATAAAATTGGGTCAATATGAAAGAGCGGAAGCGAACGTCAATAAGGCTTTGACAATTCTGGAAGAGTATCGGAAAGACGATCGCCGTATAGCTGACTTTGTTCACGCCATTGAAACTCAGGCCAAACTCTATGGTGTGAAGGGTATGTTCGATGAAGCGGAAACGAACCTTGAACGTTCAAGAAAACTGATCTCGCGGGCTAACGTATCCGTTGGAAGTGATCTCTCCACGGCCGAAGAATTGACAGCATTATTCATTCAGCTGGGCCGCTTTTCAGAAGCCGAGCCGTTTGCTTAAAACACAAATTCCAGAATATGAAAAGCTATACGGTTCGAATTCCACACGCCTCATCGAACCGCTGGTAAATCAATCACGTATCCTGCTTGCCAAAGGTGATTACACTGAGGCGGAGCGCATTGCCATCAATGCAAATCAGATTGCCGTCAAGACATTTGGTGAAGTCTCAACCAAGACAGCTCCCACGCAAAAGCTGTTGAGTGATATTTACTATTCTCTTGGCGATTATGACAAGGCTGAGCAAATGGTTAGCAAAGCACTTGCCAGCCAGGAAAAGCAATTTGGACGCAACCACATAGAAGTGGCCCGCTCACTGTCTCAACTTGCCCTTATTAAATTTTACAAAGGTGATAATGCACGATCGGTGGAAACTCTCTTTGTCGAAGCGCGCGGCATTATTGAAAACAAACTTGGTAAGGACAATCCTCAGTACGCGGATCTCATGAAGAACATGGCCGTGCTCTACATCTCCGAGAGGAAGTTCGACATAGCATTCAGCTCATTAACGGTAGCCGAGAACATCTGGAAAGCCAAGACGGGAACAAAGAATAACATTAACGCTGCGAGCATCTTCATGCTCACAGGTGATGTCTACTATCAACAGAAAAACTATCCAAAGGCGGAACAGTTTTACAATCAGGCGAAGAATCTCTATGAAAAATTCTTTAGCGTAACGCACCCTGAATATGTGAAGGTCTTATCGCGACTCAGCAAAGTCTATTACATGGAGAAGGACTACAAGCGTTCGAAACGGATGATCGAGGAGTCGCTGAACAACTATGAAAACTTTATCAAGCAATTTTTCCCTGCGCTGAGCGAACGCGAAAAGGCGAAGTACTGGAACACCATCCGATCAGACTTTGAGTTCTACAACACGCTTGCCTTCAGCAATCTTGACGACTTTAAGGATCTCTCCGGCAAGGTCTATAACTATCAACTCCTGACGAAAGCTCTTCTTCTAAGTTCATCGATCAAAATACGTGAACGCATTATGAACAGCACAGACGAAAACCTGAAATCACAGTTTAGCTTGTGGACTCAGAAGAAGGAGCTCATGACATTAGCCATTTCAATGAGTCCGGAACAGTTGAAGGAAAGTGAAATCGATCCCGGACCTCTCCAGAACGAAGTAGAGCGACTGGAAAAAGATCTCAGCAAACAATCAGAGTTATTCGGACAAAGTTTCGAAAACAAGAGAGTAACCTTCGACGATGTCAAGAAGTCTCTTAAGCCCAACGAAACGGCAATCGAGATGGTCCGTTACCGGTATTTTAATCACGATTTCACCGATTCAGTTGTTTACGCAGCACTTTATCTTAAGAAGGACTTCAACAGGCCAAAGGTCATCATGCTTCAGGATGGCAAAAAGATGGAGACGCGATACTTTAAGTTCTATCGCAATTCTATTATTGGTAAGATCAATGACGAAGTCTCTTATAATATTTTCTGGAAGCCAATTGTTGACGGCATCGGACAATCGTCAACTGTTTATCTCTCGGCTGATGGCATTTATAATCAAATCAATCTTGAAGCGATACCGTCTCCCGACGGAAAGTACGTGATTGACAATGCCAACATTGTACTGGTGAGCAACACGAAAGATCTGTATGTTCACAAATTGAAGTCGAAGTCTGAGACACCAGGCAATACAGCATCTATCTTCGGCAATCCTCAATTTTATCTCACTGCTTCATCGAAAGAGTTGATCGCTCCTCTTCCGGGAACTGAAAAGGAAGTTGAGCAACTTCAGTTCATGCTGAAGCAAAAGGGTTGGATTACGTCGGAATATCTGGAGCAGGCTGCCACCGAAGAACAGGTAAAAGGTGTGAATAGTCCCAAGATATTTCACATTGCCACACATGGCTTCTATCGGCCAAGTCAGCAGTTAACGCTCGAGTCGGAATTAGGTAGTAGTGAAGCGACCTTAAATCAGAATCCACTTATGCGGACGGGATTATTGTTGCGCGGCGCTGGCGATCTGATGAACAAGACCTCGTACAACTACAACATGGAGAATGGAATTCTCACGGCGTACGAGGCCATGAATCTCAATCTCGACAAGACAGATCTGGTCGTGTTGAGTGCTTGTGAAACCGGGCTTGGAGATCTCGAAGCAGGCGAGGGAGTTTATGGACTCCAACGGGCGTTTCTCGTAGCTGGCGCAAAAGTACTTATCATGAGCATGTTTAAAGTAGATGACGATGCTACCCAACAACTGATGCTTAAGTTTTATCAGAAGTGGTTGAATTCGGGTCAGCTCAGACAAAGCTTCATTGACGCAAAGAAGGAGTTGAGAGTTGATTATCCTCAACCGATCTACTGGGGCGCATTCATGATGATAGGACTTTCTGAATAGTTATTGGCCTTCGGGCCAGGGCGAAAACACGTAACCTTCTTTCAGAAAATTTGGAAAGATCTGCAGGTGCTTCTTCTTAACTTCTTCGAAGATAAGTTTCTTCAGTTCAAGAATGTTGTACCCGGATACTGCAGATACGAAAATCACGTGCTCATAACCGGCATGCCTGTAGTACCCTTTCATTTCTTCAAGATTTGCTTCAGGGTGTGCCTTTAAGTATAGATCCACTTTGTTCAGCACGAGTATCGTCACGATATTCGAGGCCCCTATTTCCTGAAGCGTGCCCGAAACGACATTCAGCTGATTGTCGTGAAAAGGATGCGCCACATCAACAACGTGCAACAGTATGTCTGCTTCACGGACTTCGTCCAACGTTGATTTGAATGATTCAATGAGGTGGTGTGGCAACTTGCGGATGAATCCAACGGTATCCGACAGTAGGAATGGAATGTTGCCAAACGTCACCTTTCGAACGGTGGCATCGACGGTGGCGAACAGTTTATTTTCGGCCAACACGCCTGATCCCGAAAGCAAATTCATCAGCGTTGATTTACCAACATTCGTGTAACCTACTAATGATACGCGAACTATGTTGCCGCGTGATTTGCGCTGCGTGAATTGTTGTTTCTCGATCTTCTTGAGCTTTTCTTTCAGGACGGTGATCTGGTTCCGAATATTTCTCCGGTCAGTCTCGATTTCGCGTTCACCAGCTCCGCCGCGGGTACCTGTACCGCCACGCTGGCGTTCAAGGTGAGTCCACATTCTTGTGAGTCGTGGCAAGAGATACTGATTCCGTGCCAGCTCAACTTGTGTACGAGCCTGTGCAGTCTGTGCGCGCCACAGAAAAATGTCGAGAATAAGCAAGCTTCTATCGTAAATTCTTACATTGGATTCCTGGTCCTTTGTATTGAATTCCCGCTCGAGGTTTCGAAGCTGTGAAGGCGTGAGGTCATCATCAAATATGAGATTGCGAACGTTTTCCACGATCACGAAGGCCTTAATTTCTTCAAGCTTTCCTTTCCCGACAAACGTTCTGGAATCCGGCTGCGCAAGGTGTTGTACAAAACGCTTAATAGTTTTAATGCCTGCCGTTTCGGCGAGGAAGGCCAATTCATCCAGGTGTTCCTTGGTTTCGTCGGCTTGTTGTGGCTGCCCTATCGCTACCAGTACTGCCAGCTGTTTAGTTTCTTGACTCATAACTTTTTGCAACTTATTCAATTCGTCGAAAATTCATACATGCATGTTTGAACAGGTTACCTTTGTTGTATATTTGAGTATCCAAAGCATAACATTTTTTAGAAGACACCTGATTTTTCGACGCCCTTTGGTCGATTTACCGGTTCTCACATCAGAGCCCAGATTAGATGAGAATTGCCATCGTCCTCAACACGTCCTGGAATATCTATAATTTCAGGATGAACTTCGTTACGGCCCTTTTGAAAGAAGGCCACGAAGTACACGCCATTGCTCCTCATGACGAATACTCGCGTCATCTCGTGGAAGCAGGATGCATTTATCACCCCGTAAAAATGGATAGCCGCGGTGCAAATCCCATCAAAGATTCTGCACTGATCGTAGAGTTGTTCATGATTTACAGGCGTGTTAAGCCAGACATCATTCTTCACTACACAATCAAACCTAATGTTTACGGAACGCTCGCTGCTGCGCTGCTGCGTATACCTGTGGTGAACAACGTTTGTGGACTGGGCACTGCGTTTCTTAAGCAGAATCTGGTTTCATTTATAGCCATCGTGCTTTACAAGGTAAGCTTTCGTTTCGCGGACAAAGTATTCTTTCAGAATCCAGAGGATTTAAAGTTGTTCCTCGGCAAGAAGCTGGTCTCCGAGAAGGCAGTAGACATATTACCCGGTTCCGGGATTGACCTTAGTCGGTTCCAGCCTATGAAATTTAAACGCAATAAGAAGTTCACGTTCCTGCTGATATCCCGCCTTATCACCGACAAAGGAATCCTGGAGTATATCGAAGCCGTGAAGCAACTGAAGGCTGATGGCATTGATGCCAAGTTTCAATTGTTGGGTGCGAAAGACCCTCAGCACAAAAGGGGTATTAAGGAAGATGTCATTCAGGAATGGATCGATAGCGATACGATTGAATATCTCGGAACTACTGATGATGTGAGGACTTTTATCTCAGGAGCCGATTGTATCGTGCTTCCCTCCTATCGCGAAGGAACTCCGCGAACGTTGTTAGAGGCAGCAAGCTCTGCCAAACCAATCATCGCTACAAACGTACCGGGTTGTAATAATGTGGTTGTTGATCAGGTCAACGGTTTATTGTGCCGCCTGAAGGATTCCGGAGACCTGGCTGACAAGATGCGCACCATGTCAAGCTTTACCGATGACCGCCTTAAAGAGTTTGGAAGTAACGGCCGGGCCAGAGTAGAAGCACATTACGACGAGGCCCTTGTTATTGAGAAGTATCTGGCAGCCCTGGAGGAATTAAGGCACGCGTCCTGACAACGGAGCGATGATTGGCCAACATTGGCCTCTTGGTGTTTTTTTGTTTTAAGGTCATTATTTTTTCGCTGCTAACGGGCGTTTTTGACCATCAGCTGACTTTGTCAATAAATCCGTAGTTTTGCGGGATCAATTTTTTAAACATTGACTAGACCCACTGTTTTTATTTCGCTGCTTGTACTGGTTGCCCTATATGCAACTTCTTGTAAGTCGTACAAGCAAAATATCATGTTTAAGATCGAGGATCCGAGCGTGGTTCAGCAACAAGTCGCTGCGGCAGAAAAGAACTACGTTATACAACCCAACGATCTTCTTCAACTGGAGGTATACACGAACAATGGCGAACGAATCATTGATCCCGATCTTCAGCTTACCCGGGAGATCGGTACACAAAATCTATCGACACGGCCAATCCCCAACTACCTCGTAGATGTAGGGGGTATCGCCAAGTTTCCCATGGTGGGTCAAATCAAGATTGAGGGCCTGAGGATCCGTGAGGCCGAGGAGCTTCTGCAGAAAGAATACAACAAGTATTATCAGGGTGCCTTTGTCATACTCAAGTATGTAAACAAGCGGGTGATTGTATTAGGCTCGCCTGGTGGTCAGGTTATCCCGCTCGCGAACGAAAACATGCACCTGGTGGAGGTTCTTGCTCTTGCAAAAGGTATCAACAACGATGGGAAGGCCCAGAATATTCGCGTACTTCGACAGGACAAAGTGTTCCTGGTCGATCTCAGCACATTCGACGGCTACCTGAAGAACAACATCGCCATTGAACCAGGTGATGTAGTTTATGTGGAACCTGTGCGACGTCCTTTTCTCGAAGGAGTACGAGACTATGGTGTGTTGGTCAGCCTGGCAACCAGTATTTCTACACTTGTGCTGGTAATGCTTCAATTGTGAAATTATGGTAGATAACCCACGAACCATAAAGGTCCAGCCATCCTCACAGGATAGCATCGACTTCAATAAATTGAAGATCGTGTTCATGTCGAAATGGCTGCTGCTCCTGACCATCGTGGTTGCTGTGAACGTATGTGCATACCTCGTTATCCGCTACACAAAGAACTTTTACCAGTCGACTTCTGTATTAAAACTCGATGTTAATAAGCAGGCGACTGAATTCGGGATTAAGTCATCAGTGGTTGAAGATCCAGGCCTTAATCTCATCGCCGGTGAAATCGAGATCATCCAGTCGCGACTGTTCCTGACGCGCGTGCTTGACTCAGCCAACCTGGAGGTGAGTTACTTCAGCGTCGGACGTGTTCTGGATGATGAGCTTTACCAAACCAAGCCCTTCTACGTAACCTTCAAGGCGCGGAATGAGAACTTCCTCAACTCTCGCATCAACATCAAATTAGATGATGACAACGAATTCGTTTTGAGCTTTACTAATGGTTCAGGCGACGTGCGTGGGACTTACGGCAAATGGATTGCTCTGGATGGTTTGGACCTCAAGATTGACAAGAACGATCTGTTCGCAGGCGGTGATGAAATCGGATATTATTTCGTGATCAACTCAAAGGACGCCCTCATTGCCTATTTGTTGAACAACCTGGTTGCCGAGCCTCTTAACTACAACGCTAATACGATTCAGATCTCTTTCAAAGATCACAATCCATTTAAGGCACGGGCGATCCTCAACAAAGTAGACACGAACTACCTTCAGTTCAGCAATGAACAGAAGAATCTTGCAACGCGCAGAAAGATTGAATGGATCACCAACGAGCTCGGCACCATCGAAGACAAGATGACAGGATACGAGAATTATTTCGAGAACTTCACGCTGCAGAACAAAAGCAACGACCTTGACGCCGATCTGGAGAAAACAGTATTGGCGATAAACCAGATTGATTCACAGCGATACGATATCAACCAACGCATTTTAGAAGTAGACAATCTTATCCAAAACATAGAGAAGGGAAACTTCTACGTTACAGTTTCTCAACGTGTAGTGCTACCGACGACGCTCGTCACTGCCCTTGAACGCCTCGATAAGTTGTATACTGACCAGGAAAAACTGAAGCTCTCCTACAATGAGATCACATTCGCGTACCGTGAAAAGGAGCGTGAAATTGAAATTCTCAAGACCAAGGTAACGAACCAGCTGGCCATGATAAAAGATGGTTTTCAGAAAAGATTTCAGCAACTGAATCAGAATAAAACGCGACTCGAATACGAATTCTCAAATCTGCCCGACAAGTCGACACAGTTTTCAAAGAATCTCAGGTACTATAAACTTTACGAACAGTTTTACCTTTCCCTTATGCAGTCGAAGTCTGAGTTCGAAATAACGCAGGCTGGTACAATCCCTGACTTCAAGATACTTTCTCCGGCAATGATGCCTGTAAAGCCACTTTCTCCAAACAAGCTGATGATTGCAGGTATCGGCTTAGTTGCAAGTTTGCTGCTCGCACTGTTTGTACTTGGAACAATGTATATGCTCAATGATCGCATCATGACACTGAGCGAGATTGAACGACATGTGAGTACGCCTATCTTGGGAGTTGTGCCCACAACATCATGGAGTCTGGAGAAGGCGAAGTTTCATATACTTGATCATCCCCGTTCGATGGTGTCTGAATCGATCAGAACACTCAGAACGAACCTTGACTTCTTCAATATACATTCACGCAAGAAGGTGATCACGGTTTCGTCGACGGTATCTGGCGAAGGTAAATCGTTCATTGCAGTGAACCTGGGAGGCGTCATTGCATTATCAAACAAGCGCGTTCTGCTTGTAGATCTTGACATGCGCAAGCCAAAGGACAGCCTTGCTGGTCAGCCCGTAGACAGAAGTGCTGGTGTGAGCACAGTGCTCATCAACAGATCCAAGTGGCAGGACTGTGTTGCCAAAACAACTATCGAAAACTTTGACTATCTTCCATCAGGACCTCATCCGCCAAACCCGTCTGAACTGTTGATGAATCATGAGTTTAGCAGACTGTTGGGAGAGCTTAAGGAACATTACGACTATGTAATTCTCGATACACCACCCGTTGGATTGGTTACAGATGGTATTATGGCCATGAAACATTCAGACATTTCCATCTACATATTCAGGGCTAACTATTCGAAAAAAGATTTTCTTTTCAACTTGCAACGCATCATCAACATAAATAAATTTTCTAATATTACCACGCTGCTAAATGCTTTGCCGAACCAGGGTGATCAAAACTACGGTTACGGTTATTACGAAGAGCCGCCGCGTGAGACCAATTGGGTAAAAAAGTCTTTGAAAATCTTTAAGGGATAGTGTTCGACTGGGTTAGAAAAAAAGATACAAGCAAGAATGTCAGCGCGTTAGAGGTAGACATTCATTCACATCTTCTACCGGGACTTGACGATGGCGTACAATCGTATGAGGAATCAGAAGATGTAATACTGCATTTCCAGCAAATGGGTTATAGAAAGCTCATCACTTCTCCTCACGTGATGAGTGACACTTACAAAAACACTACTGATCGTATCCTTGCCCGACTCACAAAGCTTAAGGCGTTTCTTGTTGATCGGGAAATTGATATGGAGATTCAGGCCGCCGCAGAATATTATCTCGACGAACAAGTTTTCAGAATGATAGATGAGAACCAAAAGATGCTCACTTTTGGCAACAACTATCTGCTCTTTGAAACGAATTTTCTGAATGAACCTTTCAACATGAAAGAGTTCATCTTCCTGGCAACTACTAAGGGCTACAAGCCAGTACTTGCTCATCCTGAGAGATACTTATATTTACAGAACAACATTGAGAAAGCACAGGATCTTCTGGAGCGGGGTGTGTTGTTTCAAATCAACATAAGTTCAATCACCGGTTTCTATTCGAAGATCGTTCAGACCACCGCTCAAAAACTGATTGATCGCGGATGGGTTCATTTACTGGGCAGTGATTGCCACCACCTGCAGCATGCCGAGACTTGTAGGTGAAGCTCAGCAGATGAAGTATTTTCAGAAAGCATTGGCCCTGCCCCTGCTCAATAATACGCTCTAGGCACATGAGTCCTTCGTTGCACTTCGAATTATGATAGCCGTTACCGGTGCCAATGGTTTACTCGGAAGCTTTGTTATTCGAAAGCTGCTGGAGAAACACGATTCCATTGTTGGTATTTGCAGAGAGAATAGTGACCTGTCGTTGGTAAATGACATCGCCAGTCGAATCACATGGCGTCATGCTGACATTATGGATCCGGTAGCATTCAGCGAGGCGTTGCAGGGAGTTGAAAAAGTAATTCATACTGCAGCAACAGTTTCAATCAATCCACGTAAGGCGGACCAGATCATGAAGATCAACGTGGATGGTACACGTAACGTTGTAAATGCATGTCTTGAACACAACATCAAGCGACTTGTACATGTCAGTTCAGTGGCTGCGTTAGGAAGTCAGAAGGGACAAACCCGTATTGACGAAGACAACAAATGGGTTGACACTCCCTTCAATAGTGTATATGCACAATCAAAGTATTATTCAGAGCTTGAAGTGTTTCGTGCATATGAAGAAGGTCTGAGTGCAGTGATCGTAAATCCATCATTCATTCTGGCCGAAGCGAACTGGAACATTAGCAGCGCGCAGTTCTTTAAATATGCGTGGGAAGAACAACCGTTCTACATTAGTGGCGTCATGAATTATGTTGATGTGCTTGACGTCGCCGAAATTGTTTGCCGACTGTTAGCATGATAAAGTTGAAGGCAAGAGATTTATAGTCTCAGCCGGCAATATTAGTTATCTCGATTTGCTTAAGAAGATATCGAAAGAATTTGGGAAGAGAACGCCATTTATCCGCGTTCCAAATACCATTTTGAGACCATTTGCGTTTGTGGAAGGTATTCGCTCCGCAATCACTGGAACAGAACCTAAAATAACACAAGACACAGCCAAACTGGCCAGCACAAAGTTTTTCTTTGCGAATGAGAAAATAACAAAACAATTGAATTTTAAGTTTCAACCGATTGATGAAACCCTTAAAAGATGTTGTCGATATTACATGAAAAAAGCAGTCGTTAAAAAATAAGCTGAATCGTTCTTAGCTTTACACCAGATTTACCTATTTTAGGAAAACCTTTTATTTCCATGGCGAAAGAGTATCGTAAAAGAGAAGAGGGAAATGAGCTGATAAAACGATTTGAAGACCACCTTAGGAAAAAGAAAGCAGAATTTTTTGACTTAGATGCCTACGAGCAGATCATCGATCACTACATGCTCCGGGGCAAGCATAATAAGGCCCTGCAGGCTGTCAATCAAGCCATCAGTCAATATCCATTTTCAATTGAACTCATCACGCATCAAAGCACAGATCCTTTCAAATCTTGAGGAGTACGATCAGGCATTGGATATACTTGACCAGGCTCACACACTTCAGCCCAACGATCCGGAGATCTTCCTTACGAAAGGATCGATTCTTTCGCTTCAGGGTAAGCATGCTGCTGCCATTGAAAACTATGAGCAGGCATTGTTGCTCGCTGACGACAAGGACGAAGTTTACTATAGCATCGGTCTTGCTTATCAGAGCATGGAGGATTATCAGCAAGCGATCGAAGCATACAAGAAGTCTATTGAGATCAACCTCAATCATGAAGGTTCATTGTATGAGCTGGCATTTTGCCTCGACGTGACAGGACAATTGGAGAGCAGCATCGAATACTATCAGAAGTTTATCGATGAAGACCCCTACTCTACTGCTGCCTGGTATAATCTCGGTATAGTCTATAATAAGCTGGAGAAGTATGAAGAAGCTCTTCAGGCTTATGACTATGCCAATCACGATAGATGAATCATTTGCGTCGGCCTATTTCAATACGGGTAACACCTATATGAATATGGGCCAGTACACGAAAGCACTGGACACATTCAGGAAGACACTTGAGATTGAAGGGCCAAGTCCCTGAAGTATACTGCTGCCTGGGTGCAGCCTACGAAAGCCTTGAGCAATACGAACTGGGCTTGAAGTATTTCCAGAAGGCTGCCAAGCTTGACAGCTTGTATGATGAAGCCTGGTTTGGAGCAGGTGCATGCCTTGAGAAACAAGAAAAGTGGTATCAGGCTTTGCACTTTTATAATAAGGCATTAAAGATCAACACTGAGAATGCCGAGTACTGGAAGTCAGTAGCGCATGCTGAATTCAAAGTAGGAAACACGGTATCGAGCATTGATGCCTACGAAGAGGCAAGCAAGCTGGATCCCGAGGACAAGGAAATTTGGTTGAACTGGTCATTCATATACTACGAACAAGGTGATCACGACAAAGCAATTGAAACCCTGAGCATGGGATTCGATGACGTACACGATGACGCCGAGGTTTTTTATCGTATGGCCGTCTATCTGATCGAAGCTGGCCGATTCAAGGAAGCCTTTACTTATTTGGAAAAAGCGTTAATTTTGGACTTTGATGGTCACACCGCATTGTTTGATTTCTTTCCAAAAGTTGAGACTCAAAAAGCCTTGTACAAGATCATCGAGCAGTTTAGAAAAGAGAATCGCTGATGAATTATGAGCTAAAAAATCTGCCTGAGCGTACCAGCAAGCCCAGGCAATACGGCTTTACTATGGCTATGGATAAGGGCCTAAGTATCAGAGAAGCCGAAGATTTTGTAAGTCTGTCTGCACAACATGTAGATATCGTTAAGCTGGGCTGGGGTACTTCCTTCGTAACGTCCCAATCTCAAAGACAAAATCAAAGTTTACAAAGATGCTGGCCTGCCAGTGTACTTTGGAGGAACATTGTTCGAGGCGTTTGTCATTCGTGACCAGTTCGATGACTATCGCCGCTTGCTTGACAAGTATGACATGAGCTTTGCTGAAGTGTCGGATGGCTCCATGGACATCGATCACGACAAGAAGTGCGACTACATTACCAAGCTGGCGGAACAGGTGACGGTACTTTCTGAAGTTGGATCGAAAGATGCTGACAAGATTATTCCGCCCTATATGTGGATCGAGCTCATGCAAAAAGAGCTTGACGCCGGTGCATGGAAAGTAATTGGTGAAGCCCGCGAGGGCGGAAATGTTGGACTCTTCCGTTCTACGGGGGAAGTTCGTTCTGGCCTTGTTCAGGAAATCCTTACAAAAATCCCATTCGAAAAAATCATATGGGAGGCACCCCAGAAGGCGCAGCAGGTTTGGTTTATCAAGCTGTTAGGTGCAAACGTAAACCTCGGCAACATATCGCCGGAAGAGGTAATCCCGCTGGAAACTATTCGCCTCGGTCTTCGTGGTGATACCTTCCTTCATTTCCTTGGAATAGAGCGACGCAATACCAACACTGCCCCGCCATTTGAAGTAGATTAATCCCGGCTGGCGTTGAGAAAAAAGAAAGACTACATACTGCTTTTTCTAAAAGGGTTAAGTATGGGAGCGGCCGATGTCGTTCCCGGTGTAGCGGGTGGAACGGCAGCTTTCTTAAGTGGCATCTACGACGAATTAGTCAGGTCGCTAAATGAAATCGACCGTGATGCTGTAAAGCTTTTACTCAGGGGTGATGGAAAAGCTGTGTGGCAGAAGATCAACGGCAATTTTCTCACAGCAGTTTTCGCTGGCATTCTGACGAGTTACTTCAGCCTCGCCAGGCTGGTGGCGTACTTCCTGCGCACGAATCCCATAATTGTACTTTCGTTTCTTTTTGGCTTTATCCTGCTTTCTGCCCCGCTGATACTTCGGGAGATCAAGCCGTGGAAACCTCCTGTGGTGATTGGACTGGTGTCGGGTATTGTGCTGGCCTATGTGCTCACCATACTTGCTCCTATGCACGGTCCAAATTCCTGGTGGTTCCTGTTCTGTGTTGGCATTTTAGTGGTTTGCGCCACCTTTATTCCGGGGATTTCCGGCTCCCTCATGCTTTTGCTGTTAGGAATGTACCAGTTCCTCATAAATGCGTTCGCTGATGTGAACATCACGGCCATTGTTATATTTGTGTCCGGCTGCCTGGTGGGCCTGTTTGGTTTTTCGCGTCTCCTTGTATGGGCGCTGGAGAAATATCGGGAGGCTACCACCGCTATGCTGGCAGGACTTATGCTCGGAGCTCTTAACAAAGTTTGGCCGTGGCGACAGGTGTTTGAATTTACAACAAACAGTCGCGGTGAACAGGTACCTGCTCATGATAAGAGTATATTGCCCTGGGATTACCTCGCTATCACTGGAAGAGACCCACATGTTTTCCAGGCAATACTGATGATGGCATTAGGCGTATTCATTGTATTCCTGATTGAAAAAATCGCTGCTAGATTTAAAACGACAACCTAAACATGGAAAAAGTATTCGGCCTCATTGGAGCAACAGTGAGCCACTCATTCTCGAAATCATATTTTGACGAAAAGTTCTTTCGCGAAGGATTAAGAGACTATCACTACGAATTATTTCCGCTGACGAGTATCACCGATATCGAAGCGTTGTTACAAACGAAAGGTCTGTCAGGCCTTAACGTAACCATCCCATACAAAGAACAGGTCATCAAATACCTTGACGAAGTAGATGGCTTTGCCAAGAAGATCGGTGCTGTGAATGTTATCAAGATCAAGGATGGCAAACTGAAAGGTTACAACACGGACTCTGATGCTTTTCTTGAAACCGTAGAGAAGTGGTTGCCAAAAAACAAAACGTTCAAGGCGCTGATCCTGGGTACAGGTGGATCATCCAAGGCCGTTCAGGAAGCGTTGAAGAAATTGAAGATCAAATACAGCATTGTGTCGCGTGAGGCAGGCAAGGGAGACTACGTTTATGAAGACCTTGAAAGGAATCCCAAGCTGATCACTGACTCCCTCTTGATCATTAATACTACACCGCTTGGCATGAGTCCCAAGACAGAGGCAATGCCTCCGATCGATTATGAGCTCATTGGCCCGGACCACTATGTGTATGACCTTATTTATAATCCCGCCCGTACGATGTTTTTGCAGAAGGCAGAGATGAGAAATGCTACGATTAAGAATGGTCTGGAGATGCTGCACATCCAGGCGGAGAAGTCGTGGACGATCTGGAATAATTAAGAGTTAAGAATTAAGAATTAAGAATTTTTGAGCCCCGCTTAAGGCGGGGCTTTTTCTATTTTGTGACTATTGGCTAAAGTAGAATTAATTTGGAGATATGTTTTGGCCGTGCATCGCTTTTGCCTTGCAGCTTGAATCAGGACGTTTTTTGTCCTACTTTCCGATTCTTGCTCAAACTTATGTCCGCAGCGGGACGTTATTAGCACACACACAATGGACTTCAAGATTACCAGTGAATATCAGCCTACGGGCGATCAACCGAAAGCGATCGAGCAACTTACCAAAGGTGTACTTGATGGTGAAGCAAACCAGACACTGCTGGGCGTTACAGGTTCAGGAAAGACCTACACCATGGCCAACGTGATTGCCCGCACGGGGCGACCAACGCTCGTGCTCAGTCATAACAAAACACTAGCGGCACAGTTGTATGGTGAATTCAAACAATTCTTTCCACAGAACGCTGTAGAGTACTTCATCTCCTACTACGACTACTATCAGCCTGAAGCTTTTATTCCTTCCTCCGGACTTTATATCGAAAAAGACCTTTCTATCAATGAGGAGATTGAGAAACTCAGGCTTAGCGCAACGTCTTCTTTGCTAACCGGACGACGTGACATCATTGTAGTGGCGTCTGTATCGTGCATCTATGGTATAGGAAACCCCGAGGAATTTGGCAAAAACGTGATCAAGCTTAAGACCGGTGAGTTTGTCGCCCGCAATAAACTCTTGTTTGCATTGGTTGATATTCTTTACAACCGAACGGAAGTGGAATTCAAGCGCGGTACGTTCCGTGTGAAGGGTGATACCGTAGATGTATTTCTCGCATATGCAGACTATGCGATACGCATCTACTTCTTTGGTGATGAGATTGAATCCATACAACGAATTGATCCCGTAAGCGGTAAAAAAATCTCTGATGAAACCGTGGTAACCATTTTTCCCGCGAACCTTTTCGTTACCGGGAAGTCTGTACTGCATCAGGCGATCCGCGAGATCCAGGATGATCTTGTTGCTCAGTTGGGAATGTTTGAAGGTGAACGACGCCATCTGGAAGCTAAACGTTTGAAGGAACGTACTGAGTTCGACATCGAAATGATGCGAGAACTTGGATATTGTTCGGGGATTGAAAACTATTCAAGATACTTCGATCGGCGCACTGCGGGTGCGCGACCATTCTGTTTGCTGGATTACTTCCCTGACGACTACTTGCTTGTTGTTGATGAAAGTCACGTAACCGTTCCACAGGTTCGGGCCATGTGGGGCGGGGATCGTTCGCGAAAAGTAAATCTGGTAGACTACGGATTTCGCCTACCCTCAGCGTTGGACAACCGACCACTCACCTTCAATGAATTCGAAGCGTTAGTTAACCAGGTGATTTATGTGAGTGCTACTCCTTCTGAATATGAACTCAGGAAGTCAGAGGGAATTGTTGTAGAACAGGTGATCAGACCGACCGGACTTCTCGATCCGGAGATTGATGTGCGTCCAAGCAAAAATCAGATCGACGATTTACTTGAAGAGATTGACGAACGCGTCAAAAAGAAAGAACGAGTGCTGGTGACTACGCTCACCAAGCGCATGGCCGAAGAGTTGACCAAGTACATGGACCGCGTGGGTGTGAAGTGTCGTTATATCCATTCAGAGGTAGCGACACTCGATCGCGTGGAGATCCTGCGCGAACTTCGATTGGGTATTTACGACGTCCTTGTTGGCGTGAACCTCCTGCGTGAAGGATTGGACTTGCCTGAAGTATCTCTCGTGGCCATTCTTGACGCCGACAAAGAAGGCTTCCTCAGAAATCAGAGATCGTTGGTTCAAACCATAGGACGCGCAGCGCGCAACGCGAATGGGCGGGTAATTATGTATGCCGATTCAATAACAGAGTCCATGCAGTTGGCCATAGATGAAACTAACCGACGCAGGAAAATTCAGATGGACTATAACAAGGAACATGGCATTGTTCCCAGAACTGTTTTGAAATCCAAAGAGGCCATACTTGGACAAACTAAGGTTGCCGATTCGAAACGTGGCGAAGTGAAAAAGTACTACGTTGAAGACGAAGAAGCATCGCTTGCAGCTGATCCAGTCATGGCGTATTTGAGTAAAGACGAACTTACCAAGATGGCTGATAGAACACGTAAAGCGATGGAGAAGGCGGCCAAAGAGCTGGAGTTTATGGAGGCAGCGAAACTTAGGGATGAGTTGATGGCGATCCAAAAACTGCTGGAGGGAAAGGCTGGGAATTAAGAATTAAGAGTTAAGAATTAAGAATGGTGCGTGTGCGCTGCCGTCCTTTGGGTACCTGTAATAACCCAATTGCCAAAAAAAAGATGGGTTACATCTTGACTTTCGGCATAATTTTTGTTATTATGTCGCCATTATATAGAAGTTAGCAGCAAGGAGTTATTTTGAGATTGAGCGGGTGCAGCTTCGATTCCCGAATAGGCGAAACCCATTTTCCAGCTCAATTTCGCATCTTTCCAGGGTATCAACCCGTTTTCCGCTTCAAATTCGCATAAAATGACCCCCTGTCGATAGAGGACGGGTAGAGAACGGATAGAGGTCGGCTACAGAAGCTAGCTTACAACCAGGTACATCACAGCCAGCCAGCGTACAGGCCAAGGCTCCAGGTTAAAACCCGAAAACGAAACATGATATGGCACGCTCCCAAAACAATCCATTTCTAAAAGGCGCCTCAGGGCAAATCGGGAAGACTTTGGTTGTAAAAAAACGAGTCGACGGAAGTCAGGTTATTGCCAATACCCCCTCTAAGAGGAAAAATCATTCCGAGAAGCAGGTAAATCACCTCGACCGTTTCCAGGACGCGAAGTGGTTTGCCAACACATGGATGAAGCAGCATCCAGAAGTTAAGGCATTATATGAGACTGGGGCGAAAGGCACTATCAAGAACTGGCATAACCTGGCAATTGGTGATCATATGAATCCGCCGGTGATCCATGAGATCCATATCGAGCGCTACACGGGTGAGCCGGGTGAAATCATTCGGATTCGCGCCACAGATGATTTCAAAGTAGTCTCAGTCACTGTTACTATCCTGGGAAGCGATGGAAAGGAGCTTGAAACCGGGGAAGCTCAACTTCGGGGTAAGAGAGGTTTGTGGCGGTTCCTTACGACGATCAAAAATCCATGCCCTCAGGGAACGGTGATCAGGGTGATTGCATCTGACCTGGCAAGGAACAAGACGGTTGCTACGTTAGCGTGTAGCGATGTCGTTGGCGAGCAAGTATGGAAGAAAGGGTAGGGAAATTTGCACCGCTGTCTTGCCTATTGTCATATTCTGGACGGTCATAAAAATGAAGGGACGTCGGTCAGAAGTTACCATGTGTGTTCTCTCTTGAATCGCCTTCAATGTTGTTCAATCCAAAATTCATAAGCGGTACCGTCAGGTCTAAATTTGATCACCAAAAACTTTGGGTCAATCGTCGACCAGCCAACTGGAAATAACATCAAGGTTGCGCGATATATTGTAAAAAACTCTAGCATCTGTTGTCATTGTGTCCAACTGGGATTTTGTCAATGATTTCGTGGTCTGCCTTCCTCCAATTATGTCCGCATGGAAAATTCCCTTTGAGAAAATCGGTATTAAGTTTTTGTCATCGGCATAAACAGTCAATACTTTGTCCCGGTAACGAAATGTATTTTCGTTGATTGTTTCAACTTGTCCGCTAAAATTTTCATAATCCCTTCTCTTGTACTCTCGTCTAAAAACCCCTTTTGCAAAGTCATACTTTGAATTTTGTCCATATATCACCGCCTTGCGCACAACGCTTAGCTATTTGGCGTTGACGGCAGTCCAAATTGATAAACTGTAATCAAACACTGCCGCCAATGAAAAATAGCTTTTGTTGTGCGTAGCATTTTTATTTCAGCTCAAATAGTCTATTACTAAAATCCTCGTACAATAATACTTTATTGAATTGTGTGTCCAACAGGAGCTCAAATGCATTAGCCACTTCATATGAGCTTTCGCCAAGTCCACCAATTACCAGCACAAGCCATTGATTGGGACCTGAATTCCTTTTGTATGACTCGATCTTACCTTCTTTTTTTTTAAGAAATTCCAAGATCAATTCTTTATCAATTGATCGCTGTAAATGGCCACCATAGTTTGCATTTATACTTTTTCTAGAGTGCCGCATTTTATGGGCGCTTAATATGAAATCGTTGTCGCTTAGAAGTCCTATGAGGACAAACTCTCTAAGAATCTCAGTGACACGATTAATTATCGCGCCCTTATTGTTAATCATCAAATCGGCGTCCTTCTTTATAATCAGATTGATAAGAAAATTGGGTACAGTCTCATCTTTGATTAGATTATGCTCCACCTTGCTAAAAATATTGTCATAAAACCCCTCTTTCGCTTTTGTCTCTGGGTCTAGGATTAGCTGGTGTTCAAGCCCAATGCTCACATCGCCGTTTGAAATCAAGAAGTCTGGACTTTCCGATACTTTCACAATGTCAAAGTCGTCAAAGTAGGAACAAAGGAGTTTTCCAATCTGACAGAGTTCGAGAATTTTTTGTTTGTCGTCACTCGCGTTTCGATCAAGGTTGGCCAGGTGATTATTTATTTTCCGACCGATCCCTTCCCAAGTATCCCCAAAGCTTATGTTAGTTGTTAGCTCTCTCATAAAAATATATTACGCACAACGCTTGTATATAAAACGTGCCGGCACTCCAAAATAATAAATTTAAAATCAACCGTGCCGGCATGTTTTATATACGTTGTTGTGGGCTGGGCCGCATTCGCGAATACTTTCTAGTCGATTCCTACAGCAAACATGTCCAACTCTTTTAACACTGTCAGCGAGATAGCATCTACAACAAGGGTTTTATATTCCCTTCTGTATTTGAAATTGTCCCCTGTCGACTTTTGCAAAAATGAAATTTGCCAGCACATTTTATTTAATTCAGTGTCATATTTAAGTTCACTTATTAATGATTCTGTCTTGTATCCTTTGTCTGTCGCAAAATTTGCTGCTTCGGTTTTTACTGATTTTGAATTAGCAAAGTCTACAATTTTACCGTAGTCCGCCCTTGGCCAGTCTAAGGCTAATAGCTGTCCATAAGAATCTAAGCTAAGTTCGAAACAATAGGCCTTAATGTTAAGTCGCATGTCGCTCAGCTCAAAGTATAGTTGATACTTGGGGACGGCTCTCAGGTAGTCTGTCTGAGTAGTTGAGTCATTTGTCAGCCAGTTGTCAAGGTCTATAACTTGTCCTTTTACAAACTTAATGCTGCTAGCAAAATCTGTCATCGAGGTCTTAATTACCTCCCTCACTATGAACTGGATTTTAGTTGGTAGTTGTCCTAAGGAATTAATTTCAGTCGTCTCTGTCGGATACGAGGGTAGTCCGAAGAATGGCTGGTCAATGGTCATGTCGTTCTGGGCAAATGATAGTTGTCCAACGAGAATTAACATTACTGTCCCGAATACCTTTTTCATTTTGTCAAAATCTGTCCAGCGGCCTTGCCCACAACATCCAAATATACGCATTGCGTATTCAATCTTTTTTATAAGAATGCCTTCCGATCCTCGGCCCTTGCTGGCCATACACTGCGCATAGACATTAGCCCACTCATCCAATTCACAGTTATCTCCAGTTTAAATGTCCGCCTAAATCTGAGCATCATATGCAAGGTTTTTCATAGTGCAAGCCTTGGAAATTCTATTTGCCATTCTTTGGGCTGATGTCATCGCAAAATGTCAGGAGGTTGATCAAATGCTCTTTGTTATCAAAGTCAACGTCGTTTTGTTTGATATAGGCTTTGACCTGCTTCTTCTGATCGTAAAACAATTTCCGAATGGAGGACGAGCTGGTTTTATAGGGCCTGTCGTCTTTGTCGAGAAAGTAATATGAATGATGCTTGTAATAACGAACAGGAGGATGTCCTTTTTTATCTCCGGGCGCATTAGCAGTATAATCTGTAAAGAGAAGGGCAAGGACTCCTAATGATACAGTCGATCTTCGCAGGACCTCGATATAGCCGATTTTGTAAGACTGAAGGAATAAATGATCTGCAAATTTTATGAATTTCAATTCTTTAAGTCTCTTTATCGTGACCGTATCGCCCTTATTGCCGATCATGTCCATTTCTCCAGTAAAAAGATTGTAGTTAAATCTCAGTTGGTCCTCAGGTGAAAATCCAGTAGCAAGGGTGATCCTCGCGTATTCAAAAGAATTAAAACGATAAATGGTGTCGGGTAACGATGATTTGTCTACATGTGTACGTGCAGAATATTTGCCCATGTCAACGGGGAATGTTCCGAACCCTGTAGTTTGCGCGATCCCAAAATGGACGCATAGCCAGAGATATAATGACAAAAATGGGAGGGGCAAATGCATTGTTTAATGGTTTTGTTGAAACACAACTGAGTTTATTTGAACCTTTTTTTATTTAGACGATTGATGAACGTCGCGATATTAAACAATTTAAAATATTTAATGAGTCACCATTTTTTCGCATCTCGAAAACGAACAAAAATCTGACACTACGAACACTTTAGTAAACTTTAACAATTTAATAAATGAAGAATTGTGCTTGCAGGTTGGTCCAAAAAAAATTACCACTCTCAATCGCTGCCGATAGTATTACAAAATGGACGATCTGCTTATAAAAGAATCAAACGCACGTATTCAGGGAAAGATTATGCTGTTGAAGCAACGTCTCTCCCCTCATTTCAGTAACTCTTCCCACCACAAGTGTTTGCGAAATCTGAATAACCTGCAATCATGATAAGCATCCCTTGCTGCATGTATGCGGATCTATACAGATGTATCCGCATTCGTTTAGCCGGTTCGTTGTCGGCTTCTTTCGTTACAAGGTTTCCAGATTCTGCTTTTTCTACCGATAACAGATCTCTCTGAACTCGCAGAACTTACACGTCTCAGTATTGGTGGTCTGATCGAACGGAGTGTCCGACACGTAGAGTTCGTTCAATACTTCCTCCAGGCGCTTTTGAAACTCAGGAAAAAGATCGCGTGCATCGGTCACGTACGCGCGGTTCATCCGAAACCCGAACTGAAAATCCTTGTCAAACAGGTTGATCCTATTGATCAGTCCTGGTAATATGCGCTGAGAAGTTGGCTTGTTGGAATGATATAAGAGGGCATAAAGTATAGTCTGGAAAGCAGCTTTGTTTCGCCTGGCATCCCGACGAAAGAGCGATTCCACGTTATCGAAATCAAGCTGATCTTTTCCTGTCTTGTAGTCAATGATCCGTACGACATCATCCTTTCGATCAATCCTGTCGATCTTTCCGCTCACCTTAACGGTGGTGCCGGACGAAAGGGTTGCGCGATGAAGAAATCCCCCCTGCTCGGTGGCCTCAATAATAAAGGGACTGTAGGCTTTATCGTTCTGAAGGATGCGATTGACGAAGCTCCTGACGACCTCCCGCACCACAACACGTTGCCCCGCATAGTCTACCCGTTGCCCGGGGTCCAGCCGGTAAGCTCTGATAAATACCCCGTCGATTAGTTTATCCAATTCCGCAAAGGCAGTATCCAGGTCACTGCGTTCAACCCGACGGTTACCCTTCCGGTCAACGATTTCATTGTAGAGCTTCTCCATTACTTCATGGAGAAAGTTACCGAGGATTCGCGCGTCGAGGTCCTCCTCTACTTCATCTGCTTCACGGACACGGGCCACGTGCCGAAGATAAAAACGAAGACGACATTCAATGTATGTGTTCAATGCCGACGGAGAAATGCCCTGACTGTATTCGTTACCCTCGTTCATTCTCATCAATGTTTCCCGGATCAACGGAGACTTGGGTATGGTTATCGCCTTTACGGGAGACGGATGAATCGAATTGTGGAGTATAGTTCGCGTCATTGGAATGCCGCTTTCATAAATGAGCTGTTGCAGGTACCGGCTCATTTCGCCCTGACCAAGCACATCCGTTTCAGAATTATAGAAGAGGAAAATGTTCTCCGCGCGCTGAAGCACACGATAGAACAGGTAAGCATAAATAGCGTCCTGATGCTCGACTGTGGGAAGGCCGTAAGCCTTACGGATGTTGAAAGGTATGTAGGAACCTTTGTGTGTCGATCCGGGCAATGAACCCTCGTTGAGAGACAGCACGAACACGTTCTTATAGTCAAGGTTTCTCGTTTCGAGTACACCCATGACCTGAAGACCACGCAATGGCTCTCCGGAGAAAGGTATTTTTTGCGCCTGAATGAGTTGCCTAAGCAAACGAAGAAATGATTTCAGGGACGACTGTCTTCGGGCATTGGTACCCACGGATCCATCAAGTCCGGAACCTGGCAACGCCTCTCCAACAACTTCCTCCATGCGATTAAGCAACATCAGAAAATGAAAGGCATATTCTTTGTCCAGATCGCTCACCGCCGGAATAGCGCCAACCTCTGTTGTTATCTGTCGCAAATACGCAAGGACCTCAGATGGTTCTATAGGAAGAAAGATCTCTCTATGTATGTCTACGGCAGTTGCCAGGAAGCTCTTTGGGATATGCACCCAGTTGTGTTTAAGAATTTCTTTGCGCTTTTCGTTGGCACTGCCGAAGTCTGCGGCCACGACATAGGGATGTCCCAGCAGCGCAAGCACCTGGCGATGATTAAAATGATCACCACGTCTTGAGATTTGTAAATCAACCAACAACTCGGCAAGGGCAAACATCGGAGTAGCCGAAAGCGGAAACCCCATCGTTACGTTGAGCTTTTCGACGGCCGACGACAATCCGTGCAGGACAGGTAACAAGAGTTTTTCATCGGGAAGTACAATCAGTGTCTCTTCCGGATTGAGGCCGAGTGCAAGTTGTTCGCGGAGAATCTGCGATAACAATTTTGCCTGACTAACCGGGTCGGGAGCGCCGTGAATTTTTATGGATGAACCAGATTTAAGAACTGCCGATCCCGAACCGCCCTCTGCGCTTTGCGAAAATTTCTTTGACAACAAATTCGAGGGGATGTCACGCGTGAATGTCCTGCCCAATATGTCATGACGTTGGTATTCCCGAAAAAATCGTCCTGCCTCCTGCACGTTGTTATTGACATAGTACGCATCCATGTCCCAGTAGACCGTGGCATCGTGGTGCTCAACAAAGTTCGTGATCAGTGCTTCCTCGACTTTCGTTAGTGCATTGAATCCTGCGAAGACTATCCGATGATCATTTGGTAAAGTGAGCGCTGAAATATTTTCGACGACTGATCGCTGCAGCATCCCTTCATAGGCAAGTCCTTCGCCGGAGAGTCGCTCGCGCAGCAACCTGTATAACCTGAGCAGCCCTGTCCAAACAGCGAGAAACTTCTGCTTATTTTCACTGACATTGTTTTCAAAACCCGCCCAAAAACTTCGAAGAAAATCACGCTGCTCTTCAGTTAGGAAATCGAATGACGCGTCCATCTCCTTTTGAACACTGAGATCTTTGAAAAGCTGCTCTGCAGGTCTTAGGTACTTATCGATCTCTTCGAAATCACGTAACAACATTTCGCCCCAGAAGTAGAACTTGTCGAAAGCCTCACGTTCATGAACGCTGCCATCGATCGTTTCGTGATACGCTTCATAGAGACGCTGAATGAGTAGCAGCTTATCGGGGATCTTCCAAGGTGAGAACTCTGCAAAAAAGTCCTCGATGGTGATCATCTTTGGCGCGAAGGCAGGCTTATTAAGCAACGCTGCCAGGTGCTTTCGGAAGTAAATTACGGCGCGTCGATTGGGAAACACAACGACAAGCTTGTCGAGCTGTTTATGCTGATGTACAATGTCGGCCGCGACCTCCTGAAGAAATGTTTGCATTCAGGCCGGAAGGACGGAAGGGTACATCAAATAAGCAAGGAATTAGTAATTAGTATTGAGTCCTGAGTCCTGAGTATTGGATGTTGAGTAATGAGTACTTGGTAGCGGCGAGGGTCGTAATTGGCGTTGCATAGATAATTTTAGTCACCGCTTGTTTTGATTGACTGTATGGCCCATCTTCTTCAGGACAAGGTCTGAAACGTCGTAGGTTTGGGTGCCAAACAATATGAGTCGCTGGCCTGCAGATAATTCGGTGTTGACAATAATGCTGTAGTTGTGTTCGGTCGCCACTTCATTGATGGATCGGTCGATTTTCAGCAATATCGGTCGCATGAGCTCTTCCTGTTTTTGCATGAAGATCTTCTCTGCATCGTCGGAAAACTTTCGAATCTCTTCCTCCAGGCGCACGATCTCCTCGCGGCGAGTTTTGATTTCCGCTTCAGCGACTGTTGCTGATAAGTTCTCAAAATCACGAACCTGTTTCTGGTAGGCTGAATACTTTTCACTCAATTGATTCTGCAGGTACCACCGAAAGAATTCAGCTCTTTTTCCATTTGTCTGGTCTCGGGCATTGCCTGAGCGATTATTTGCATGTTCGCAAAACCAATCTTCTGGCAAGGATCGGCCTGGCCGTAGGCATACTGTATCAGCACGAGCACGAGCGAAAGCAACGTAATTAAGATTTTCATAGCATAAAACTTAAGGCGTCGAATTATCGATTGTTTCTGTTGTACCAGTAAGATGAATGAGGTGACATGTTTTTCCTGTCTGACCTTCATTTTATTTTCTAATTCTTACAGAAATCTTCAGCCTCTTGCCGGTTGACGTAGGTAAAGAGGAGTGATCGAAGACGGAAAAACACGCAATGAGAGTTAGCAATGACTAATGGACGCTTCGGTTGCCGTCTGTGTAGTCAGAACTTTAAGTATTGCGGGAATATTCTATATTATCATCACAAA
Source organism: Chryseolinea sp. (assembly GCA_049840655.1). Taxonomy (GTDB): domain Bacteria; phylum Bacteroidota; class Bacteroidia; order Cytophagales; family Cyclobacteriaceae; genus Chryseolinea. The sequence goes on along the minus strand of JASGJX010000035.1, from coordinate 61,830 downwards.
TCACAACCCACGAACGCGGCTATGAGCAACAAGAATAGTATTCATCCATTGGTTACGAAGGCTCAGCAATGTTTTCGATCGATGTTCGCGCAGTTGCATGCTGCGCGGCACAGGCTTCTCTTTTCATTGATCATGTCAGCACTGCTGATCGTTGGAGTCGGCACGATCAACGCGCCGGAGGAACAGATCAGCAACGGACTGATTACTGCTACCCTGCAATTGCCCGACGCGACAAACGGTTATTACAGGGGTGTCCGCTTCGACTGGTCTGGAGTGATTAGTGATCTGACTTATAAGGGTCATCATTATTTTGGAAAATGGTTTGATCGTTATGAACCTACTCTTCACGACGCTATCATGGGACCTGTGGACGCATACGATCCAATCGGATACGATCGCGCCAAACCTGGAGAGCCCTTTGTAAAAATCGGTGTAGGAACGGTGGAGAAGATTGCTGATGAGCCTTACGCTTTTGTCAAGCCGTATCGCCTTATGAACGGAGGAACCTGGCATTCGAAAAAGAAGGGTAAAAACGTTATTCAGTACGAGCACATCCTGAAAGATTATTTGTGTAGTTATCGCTACATCAAAACTATTTCATTGACAAAAAACAAACCCGAGCTGGTGATCAGTTACAGTTTGTTAAACACCGGGAAGAATCGCATTGAGACAAATGTATTTAATCATAACTTTTTTGTTTTTGATGAACAACCTACCGGTCCGGACTTCGCAGTGGCGTTTCCTTTCACTCCATTAGGTGAGCCTAAGGGCAAGCCAACGGCCGGGCTGGTTGACGGAAAAGTTATCCGCTATAAGGAAGCATTAAACAAAGGAGAACAATTCGCTATCGCTCCTTTGACAGGTTATGGTCAAGATGCAAAAGACTATGACCTCGTCGTGTCGAACAGCAAAACGAAAATGTCGGTAAAGATTGTGGGCAATCAGCCGATCGTTAAGTTCGTGTACTGGTCGGCAGCACGCACGCTATGCCCTGAACCCTATGTAAGAGTGGCTGCCGATCCTGGCCAGGAAACAAAATGGCAGATAACCTATACGTTCGCTGCCGAATGAAGCTTCTATGCCAGGACCACATTAAATGCGCGAACAAACTTCACACTATGAGCGTGACAGTTCTGTTATGCTCGCGAGATGATGGTCGTCGTGTTCTGCGACAAAGAGAAATAAATCGAGCAGCGACATTGGCGTTTTCAGACGAGGATGGAGAGCGCTCCGAAACACATCCTCATGCTTCAGAGAGCGAAGGCTGTTGACGGTTAATTCCCTGAGTATTCCAAAATTATCGAGCAGATCACGCGGCGATTGTTCATTGTGATTTGCTTCATCGGTTTGTCTATTGGTAAGGTCGGTGGCACGCATCTCCTGGGCGCCAGTCAGAATGTCTTCAAGCCGTCCCTGCCATAACGGCTCCAGGTCTGCCAGGTGGCCGACGTGTTCAAGGATCGACCACTTGCCATTGGGCTTAATTTTGTATCGCGACGGATCTATCTTTCTCAACTTTTCTGATAGCCTGATCGGGGTTCCTTCGAGTCGTTCGATTATCGTGGGCAACGTATTCTCTTTCGCAGAGAAGTCAAACTTCCTGTCAAACCAATTGATCTTTTCCATTCGTATGCTTTTTAATACGGAAAGCTTCCTGGGAAAGGTACGAATTACCGGCAATTCGCGTCCATCTGCAGGAATACAAAACTGGTATAAAACCGCTCGTCCGCGCTCGTAACTTTCACTATCTTAGTTAAATCCCAGAACATAATCATGAACCAATGCTCACTAACGTTACATTCACAGGAGGCCCCAACATCGCCATTAAAATCCCACGCAGCAAGTATGCAGACACTGTTAAATTCTATCGCGACGTTTTAAAATTTGATGTCGAAGAACAGCCTATAGACAGTGCGACAGTATCGAGAACTCATCGTGTAAAGTTCGGAACGAACATCGTGTGGCTGGATTGTGTTGACAATTATACCCATTCAGAAACCTGGCTGGAAATCAGGACGGCCGATGTGCCGTTAGCGGCTGAATATCTCAGAGCACGTGGGGTGTCAACTGTGGATGAGCTGGAAAAAATTCCGAAGGAAATGCATTGGGTTATGGATCCTGCCGGAACCGTTCTACTCCTTTGTAAACCCGGACAGTAAAATTAAAATCAACCGTTATGCAAAAGCCGTCCTCAGAAATATTCAACACATTACAAGGCTTCACCGAACCATCATTGCGTGATGAATTGCTTGTGGCAGGCACACTGATTACGGCCTCCCCTGGCGACATGCTTATTCGCGAGGGTCAATACCTTGACTTTCTTCCGCTGGTGATCGATGGTCTCGTTAGAGTTTATAGTAACAATGACGATGATCGGGAAGTGCTCCTTTACTATGTTCATCCTGGTCAGACGTGCATGATGTCGTTGTCGTCGGCATACTTTGATTATTACAGCGCTGCCAATGGCGTTGCCGTCGAATACACTCAGCTGTTAATTTTGCCCGCGCGGATCATCTCAGAATGGCAACTAAAATATCCTTCGTGGAATCGTTTCATACTTTCCACTTACAAGCTGCGTTACGATGAACTATTAAAGGCTTTTGGCAGTGTTGTGTTTAAACCCATCAATGTGCGCCTGCAAGAGTATCTCCGGAGCTATGCGCAGGCACAACAAACAAAGGCCATTCCGCTATCACATCAAACGCTCGCCAACGAACTCGGCACTACGAGAGTCGTAATCTCAAGAATACTCAAGGATCTTGAAAGAGAGAATGTCGTCAAGCTCCAACGCGGATCCGTCACAATTCTTTGATGCATGCTGCATTGATAAATGCAACGATGGGTCGTGCCTGCCTTTCAAATCAATAAATCAACAAGTCATCCAATAGAACAATAAAAATGATCGCGTGTGTATCAAAAGATACACACCGTAGATGATTTGATGTCGTATCATCGTTGACCTGATACTCATTTTGGCTGTTCCGCTGAATCTCAAAAAGAATTGTTGATTGTTATTAAACGTTGATCCAATGAAAATCCTTATCCATCTGACTCAGGGTGCTGAGAATCCTACTGTAGCAGCACTTGCGCTCCTTGTCGGTAGGACTGCCATTGAAGAAAAGCACGAGGTATCGGTTTTCTTAGCCGGAGATGCTGTCTCTTTGATTCGCGCCGGTGTGATCGAAAACGTCGCGGGAATAGGTACCGGGCATTTTCGTGAACACTTCGATGCAATTGCCAAAGGTGGAGGTACTTTCTACTTATCGGGTATGTCCAGTAAAGCACGTGGCGTGGGCGATAGCGACCTATCAGGCAAACCAGCCCAATTTGCTCCCCCATCGGTGCTCCTGAAACTCGCTGTCGAGTGCGACAAAATGTTTGTTTACTAAATACTGTTTATACCCACTTTAACTTTACATCTATGAAAAAGGTAATTCGTTGCCGTGATGTCGGGTTCGACTGCAACGGTGTTATTAAGGCTGCAACTGAAAGCGAAGCACTCGCGATGGCAGCAGAACACGCTAAAACGGTCCATGGAATTAAGACCGTTACTCCTGAGATTGTACAAAAGATCAAATCAGTGATGCGAGAAGAAAACTAGTTGTTGGCTTTTTTATACTCATTAAGAAGTGATTGTCCCGCGGCGATAATTGGCCGCGGGATGATCCAACCAATCTGTGGTTTTCTGTGTCTAAGATACAGAGCCGCATGAAAGTCGAGATATTTAAGATCGAATCTCCGGATACGACGTCGTTCAGACGTTTGCTGGAAATTTTTGCCGACGTGTTCGGCATGGCTGACTTTCATCACCCCTCTGATGAACACCTTGAGCGTGTTCTGCAAGACGAATCTTTCTTCACTTTCGTTGCCAGTATTTCTGATGCGATCGTTGGCGGCATTACCTGCTATGTGCTTTCCCCCTACTATAGCACAGCACCCTATGTTTACATATTTGACCTTGCTGTGCTCCCACAGTTCCAGCGGTTGGGATTTGGCAACAGACTAGTCCAAGCCGTTATTCAGCATAGCCGGAAACTGGGAGCGGAAGAAGTTTTTGTTCAGGCCGATGATATCGATGAGCACGCTCTTGCGTTTTATAGGGCGATCGGCGGAATCTCCGCGAAAGTAACGCATTTCACGTACCCCCTTAAGAAATCAAACCTACTATGACTATTCACAAAAAACGTTTTTGGCTCAGGCAAGCTATCGTTATGTCAACCTTGCTGTTTGTGATCATTTTACTCCTGGCAACGAAGTAGCTTTATTGTTTGGCGCCTTCGCCGTGGCCATTGCTGTGCTACGGCGAGGCGTAACTACAATATTTGGCTGGCGCGCTTTTTTCTTAGCTACAAATACTTTTATCTTGAGGGCTCCGGCAAGTTGCCGGATGTAGACTTATGCAAACCGTTTTGCATGACCTCACCTCAGGAAGACATGCAGGCCTCCACCCTTTACTCTTTAAGGTTTTTTATTGCGTTCGCAATATGTGTGCTGCTAGCAGTTATACGGGTTGGCTATGCGCAATCACCGGCCTTCGAAGTTGTCCCCCTTGGCATTCGGGGAGGCAGCGATGAGTCCAATCTTTCTTGTTATGCAGTTTCGGCGGCGGGTGACGGCGCATTCGTTTGCCTGGATGCTGGATCTGTGCGTTCGGGGATCGAGGTGGCCATTCGAAATCATGTCTGGGCGGGCGACCCGGCAAATGTGCTTCGTGATAAAATAAAAGGATATCTTATATCTCATCCCCACCTCGATCATGTCAGCGGTCTCATTCTGAATTCACCTGATGATAGCGCCAAGCCAATTTATGGCATAGAGTCCTGCCTGACGGTGATTCGCGATAAGTACTTCACCTGGCAAAGCTGGGCCAATTTTGCCAACGAAGGTGACAAACCCACGCTGAACAAATACACATACAAAACCTTAATACCTGAAACACCTCTGAAACTGGACGGCACGTCGCTGACTGTTACTCCGTTTCTACTCAGCCATGTAAACCCTTATAACAGCACTGCCTTTCTTGTTCAGGGAAATGGATCGGCAATCTTATACCTGGGAGACACCGGTGCTGACCGCATTGAAAAGTCAGACAAGCTCGGCAGATTATGGACTGTTATAGCGCCGTTGATAAAGGACCGGAAACTGAAGGCCATTTTTATTGAAGTTTCATTCTCCAATGCTCAACCGGACCACCTGCTGTTCGGTCATCTCACACCAAAATTGCTCATGGAAGAAATGGAGAAGCTGGCGGCCCTTGTGCCTTCAGGGACCATGAAGGATTTTTCAATTGTTGTGACCCACATGAAACCCGCTGGCGACAGAGTTAACACCATCGTTAAAGAACTCGACTCCTACAACAACCCCAAGCTCAAACTTGTTTATCCCGAGCAGGGAAAAAAACTAAGCTTTTAGCTTCATGTTTAGTTAACAATCTTTTCGTTTATTGTTCGCGTTATAAACCCACTCACTATGAAAAGGTTTCTTTCTGCGGCACTCGTTGTTGCTGCCACAACCAGCTGGGCTCAAACCAGTGTTGATGGGACTGTGTTTGACGACATCAATGGAAACGGCAAGAAGGATCGTAAGGAGAAGGGAATAGCTGGCGTGGCCGTTTCTAATGGGTTTGAAGTTGTAGCAACGGATGCCAGCGGCGCATATTCACTTCCTGTCGGAAATGACAATATTATTTTCATCAGCAAGCCATCAGGGTACCAGGTCCCGATGAATGAGAGAGGACTTCCTGCTTTTTATTATATCCACAAGCCAGGCGGATCGCCGGGGAGCTACAAATACAAGGGAGTCGCACCTACGGCGAAACTTCCCAGGCGAATTGATTTTGCCCTTCATGCAGTCGAGGAGCCTGAAAATTATACGGCTCTTATTTTCGGGGATCCCCAGCCGTATGATACCACAGAACTGGGCTACTTTGAAAAGGCAGTAGTGGCAGAGGTTGAAAACGTAAAAGGCGTAACATTGGGAATCAGCCTGGGCGATATTGTCGGCGATGATCTTGATTTACACCTGCCTTACCTGGAGGCCATGAAACGTATAGGCGTGCCGTGGTACAACGTCATGGGCAATCATGATATCAACTACGAAGCGCTTTTGGACTCCCTGGCTGACGAAAGCTTTGAAGCACACTTTGGTCCGGCGAACTACTCCTTCAACTATGGGCGGGTTCACTATGTTATTCTTGATGACATCCTCTATCCCGATCCACGCGATGGCAAAGGCTATTGGGGTGGATTTACTAAGGCGCAGCTCCACTATCTCGAAAACGATTTGAAGCTCGTCGATAAGAGCAAACTTGTTATCCTTTCGTTTCACATTCCCTTTCAGCAATACGATAATTCCTATCGAACGGAAGACCGCCAGAGAGTATTTGATCTCCTTAAAGACTTTTCAAACGCACTCATCCTGTCGGCACACACGCACCTGCAGCGAAACGACTTTTACACAAAGGATGATGGCTGGCAGGGAGGCAAACCGTTGCACGAATACAACGCAGGGACTACTTCCGGCGATTGGTATTCGGGAGAGATCAACCAGCAGGGAGTTCCTGCGTCAACCATGCGGGATGGCACACCAAAAGGCTACGCATATATAGAGTTCAGGGGCAATGAGTATACTATTCGCTATAAAGTTGCGGGCAAGCCGGAAACGTATCAGATGGAGATCTTTGCGCCTAAGGCGATCCCATCATACAGGAATACGCCTGCGGGAATCTATACCAACTTCTTTATGGGAACACCCACCGACGATGTTTCCTATCGCATCGACAACGGTGAATGGAAGAAGATGACTTACGTAAGGGATGCGGATCCGACTTTCGTCGCTACTCTTTTCCGCTGGGACTTGGCTGACAACCTGCTTGCTCCGCGGAGACCCAGCAACGCAGTGGACTGTACTCATTTGTGGCGGGGCACATTTCCCTCTGATTTGAAGACGGGCTCTCACACGATCGAGATCAAAGCCGTCGACCGATATGGAAAGACGCATTCAGGTGAACGGAAGTTTGACGTACAGGACCTGCCCTCAACAGGTAAATAAAAATGGACTCAACAACCGACAAAGACTTCAGCCGAATATCATTCAAGGAGCATCCCCTTGCAAAAGGTGAGTATGAAAACTGCACATTCTCTGATTGTGACTTTTCAGAATGTGACCTGATGCACTTCAGATTCATTGATTGCCGATTTATTACCTGCAATCTCAGCCTTATCAAAACCAACGATACATCTTTCCAGCAAGCATCGTTTAAAGGATGCAAGATGCTGGGCGTTCGCTTCGACGTTTGCAAAACTTTTAATCTGTCATTTACTTTCGACAACTGCACGCTCGATCACAGTTCATTCTACAGGCTCAATATCAAGAAGACTGTTTTCCGCGACTGTGTGCTGAAGTCTGTCGACTTCAGCTCGTGCGACCTCTCCGGCTCATCGTTTACACGTTGTAATCTTTCGGATGCAACAATAGATCGGGCAAATCTTGAAAAAACGGACTTCAGGGATGCCATTAATTATCGGATTGATCCAGAGACTAACAAAATGAAAAAAGCAAAGTTTTCCGCCGATGGTCTGCCCGGCCTTCTCACCAAATATGATATCATTATCGAATAAAGATGTCCGCGTTGCCGCTGCCGCGTGATCCGGAGCGAGTGCTGTCTGATTTCTTTTCGTCGTTCAGGTTGTAAAGTATATCTTGGGGGCTATGCGAATTTTTCTCACCTCCCTCCTGCTTTTCTGTGCATTGACCACATGGTCGCAGGCTCCTACTATATATGACATCTCCTTTGAAAATGCCGTTCATCATCAGGCACAGGTGAAGGCCACATTCAGTAATCTGCCTCCCGAAGTTCTTGAAGTTCGCATGAGCAGGTCCTCACCCGGCCGATACGCTATTCACGAGTTTGCCAAGAATGTATTTAACGTAAAGGCATTTGACAGCAAAGGAAAACAACTCGTCGTTACCCGCCCCAACCCTTACCAGTGGAATGTGTCGGGACACGATGGTACTGTCGTTTTCACTTATACCATTTTTGGTGATCGTGGAGATGGCACCTATATGCAGATCGATGAAACGCATGCGCACCTCAACATGCCGGCTACCTTCGTATTTGCACGGGGCCTTGACTATCGCCCCGTGAAAGTACACTACCAGGTTCCTGCCGGATCAAATTGGAAAGTTGCTACGCAGCTCAAACCAATTGATGACTTTACTTTCACCGCTCCCAATCTTCAGTACCTGATGGACAGTCCGGCGGAGATCAGCAATTTCGTTCTCAACACATTTGACATCGAATCTGCCGGTAAGACCTACACCATTCGGGTAGCGCTTCATCACAACACAACTCCTGAAGCGATCACACAATATGTCGATGGGGTAAAGAAAATTGTAACTCAGGAAAAGGCTGTGTTCGGGGAATTGCCCAACTATGATTACGGAACCTATACTTTCCTGGCTTGTTACTCGCCACGATCGAGCGGCGATGGCATGGAGCACCGTAATTCAACATTCGTAACGGGACCCTTAAACGCACGACCCTTGTCTGGTGCATTGGGTACGGTGTCGCACGAGTTCTTTCACTGCTGGAATGTTGAGCGCATCAGACCGGCGTCCCTGGAGCCTTTCAATTTCGAAGAAGCCAACATGTCGGGTGAGCTTTGGTTTGCGGAAGGATTCACAAACTACTATACCTCTTTAATACTTTGTCGCGCCGGCCTGCTCAGCAAAAAGGAATACGCTGAAGGGTTGGGTCGTACCGTGAGCTATGTATCGAACAGTCCTGCCCGGGCTTACTTTAATCCGATCGAGATGAGTTACCAGGCTCCGTTTGCTGATGCTGCTACGTCCATCGATCCAAACTACCGCTCGAACACGTTTATTTCTTACTACGTCTATGGCGAGGTACTTGGCCTTGCACTCGATCTCCAACTTAGAAATGAGAAGGGTGATCTATCACTTGACGGTTTCATGAAATTCGTCTGGACTCGTCATGGCAAACCCGAACTTCCATATAACGTTCGCGACCTTCGTGCTGCACTGGCAGACTATGCAACACCCGCCTTTGCCGAGAGCTTTTTTGATAAACATATCTTTCAAAGTCAAATGCCCGATTACGAGAAGCTTCTCGCGTCTGTTGGAGTTTCATATGCCTATGCTGGGAATTCATCATGGATCGGAGCAACACTGGAGAAGAGAGATAGTGCAATCGTCGTGAGTAATTACACCACCATAGGAGGTCCGGCATACAAGGCAGGGCTTGAACAGGGTGATCAGATTGTGCTCGTGAATGGCCAGAAGTATAACGACACAAAATCCTTACTCAATGCAATTACTCAGCTTGCTCCCAACACACGCGTGAGCATAGAATTCGTAAGGCAGGGTGAGCGTCGGACAACGACTCTGACCACTGAGCGTGATCCAACGAAACGAACGGTCCTTTTCGAGAACGATGGTAAGACGCCGGACAACGTTGTGACTAAGCGACGTGCCGCCTGGCTGGATCCAAAGTGATCAGACAGTTGAAACTTCTGGTTACAGGCTTTCGACAGGGAGAAAGTTCTTATAATGCTCGTAATAGAGCATGATGTTGCGTACATAAACCTGCGTTTCGAATCCGCGGCAGTGTCCAAACTTCACAACCGGATCGTCGTAGAACTGCTTCGTTCCTTTTTTCAAGAGCATGTCTTCAACATTGCCGTCCCATACGTAAGGATTGAGCCGGTACTTTATGGCCAGCGCTTTGGCATCCATGACGTGACCAATCCCAGCATTGTAGGCCGCGAGACTAAATTTTATTTTATCAGCCGTTGAATACTGTGGTTTGTCAAAATGATTGTAGATCCATCGAAAGTATTTCGTTCCTGTTTCGATGTTGAGTGCAGGTGATGATAACCTGGTGAAATTAATATGGTACGTCTTCGCCACTGAAGGCATCAGCTGCATAAGGCCATAGGCTCCCACTGGTGAAACTATCGTTGGCCGGAATCGTGACTCCTGATGGATGATGGCTGCGATAAGTTTCCAGTCGAAGTCGTGATTCTTTGCGTGACGCTGGATAATGGTGTCATAGTGGGATATCACTCCCTGGCGAATGGCCGGTATTTCATAACGCAACTTCTCCTTCATGAAAGCAGAGTGGTCCTGATATTTCTTAATGATGTATTGGTAGTCCTTTGATTTGTGATGTTTTTCATACCAGTCATCGAAATTACCCTGCAGCGACATTGAATAGCGATTGAATGCGAAGCCGATTGGCTGCTGCCGCTGGATGGTTGCATGCTCGCGCAGTTGAGGAAAGAATGCATGCATGATCATAAATTCATTTCTGTCTACCACCAGCCGCGACAGTTTGTTTTTCGCGACGCGCTCCAATGCCAGCTCCTTGCTAAGATCTGTGCCGAGATGTTCGATCGAGTCTCTGATCTTATTAATAATCGTGTCCTGTTCATGCATCCAGAAGTGAACAGGCGAATGGTGAATGACGCGGATGGGCTCACGGGAATTATCTTTCACCTGGTCAGTCGAAACCATCACGACGTCTGCGTAATAAAGAGGTTTTGTGAAGGGTATGATGGAGTCCATCGCGGCATTGATGAACAATGTGCCCATCACGAGATCGAAGTTTCCTTCCGCAATGCTGTCATACATTTCGCGATAGTTTTCGACCGTGTTGATTTCAACCTGTAAACCGCGATCCTTCGCATACAACTGCACCAATTCATATTCAAGCCCCTGCTCTTCTCCATCCACCAGGAAGAATGAATTGATAGAGTGCATCGCGAGAACGGACAGTTTCTTGTCATCAAAAGGGCGACGCAACCTTGGCGGTGGACTTTGGAGCGTGAAGGTCGGTGTATTGGGCTCTACGATAAGGAGCGTTGTATCATTTAAAGAGGTCGATGCTACAGCGGAAGGGTCCATGTTGTCAGACCGATGACTGCACGATATTACGAATGCAGCGAGGAATACTGGCAGGACAAATCTCATCAGGGCTTCGGGAGTTCCCACCAAGGTAATCAATTCGGCGCATATCGCACGACTTCGCCGCCGCCTGCTTCACGCCGTCTGGCAGCCTTTTTACAGCTATAACTTCAAAACAACAGCTTAATTTGGACGATCAGATTACTCCTGACATAAGGTTGTCACTTTCATACCGTTGCTTTACAAAAAAATTCTGGACATGGAAAAGCTCGATCTCATAAAAAAACATAAAGCATATTTCAATGCGAAAAACGTCCCTGAATTGGTGACCATAGAACCAGCGCGGTTCATCTCGATCAGAGGGAAAGGCGATCCTTCCGCCAAACCGTTTATTGACAAAATTGAAGCACTGTATCCGGTAGCCTATGCCATTAAATTCAACTACAAAGATCAGGAGAAGGACTTCGTCGTATCAAAACTAGAGGGCCTGTGGTGGTTTGATACTAATCGATTTCCAGATATGACGATCACGAATTCCTCTGTAAAAGTTCCCCGTGAAGAATGGGAGTACCGATTGCTCATACGGATGCCTGAATTTGTGTCGAAGGAAGATATTCAAAAAGCAAAAACAAAAGTCATCGAAAAGAAGGACCTGACACTTGCCAAAGAAATCGAATACTTCGAAATGATTGAGGGCACCTGCGTTCAGATACTCCATGTAGGTCCTTTTTCAACCGAGTCGGAGTCACTCACTAAAATTGCAGCGTTTACATCCGAGAAGCGCCTGATGCAAGCAGGGCTACACCATGAGATCTATCTGTCTGACTTCAGGAAGACCAAACCTGAAAAACTAAAAACCATACTTAGAGAACCTGTGAAGTCAATGTAGGAGATTTACATCGATACGACGCCGACAAAACGTCGACTGCGATTCACTACTTCCGTTTTCGCAGATCGTGAAACCTATAACCTGCCAGAATCATGAAGCTCAGATTGGTTGATGTGAGGTAGGCAGGCTGAATCTGAGAATATCCAATACCATACGAAGATTGAACACGGGCATACCATAGACTCCCATTGTATCCCACGTTGAGCAGAAAATATGCATCGTACTCCATATTAAAATGAGTACCCTTGCCACTGTCGGTCTTGTACGTATTGAAGGCGGCACCTAATCCCGCCAGCACGATCGGCGAAATAAAAAGCCTTGAACTATTGAAGACAAAATTGACGCCGTAGCCGGGCATAACTATTAGCCCTGGCGCTCTGAGGTAAGTCAATCCCACCTGAGGTCCGAATCGTGCCTTTGTATCATAGGATTGAGGCACCAATGGCTGGCCGTTAGCACCGAGGCTTCTGTAAAAGACTTCCCCCCGAATAAGAAACGAGCCAGCCGTGGTGAGCTGTCTTTCGTTCTGATAAAGTGCCGCACGATAAGAATATTTCAATTCATTGAATACATACGTTGCCTGAATGCCGGCCAGGAATTCGTGAATAGATGGCTGACTTTGATATTCGTCCTGATTGCCTGAGATGATGACTCCTTTACTATCGGAGATGTAGCCACGAAAAGAAATCCTTCTCCTGGTATAGGATGTTGATAATCTAAACTGGTCAAGGTTGGATCGCTCCTCTTTGAGATAGGTTGTTCCGGGCAGAGAAAAGTAAGCATCTCCGTCGAGCCATTTGTAGGTAATTCCTACGCCGATAAAATCATTCGTGTTGTGATAAATATTCCTGGAAAGATCGGGGGATCCATCCCTCAGCGAACCGAGCACCAATCTGTTTCCTTGTCCGCCGTAAAACATTCGAATATCATTCTTCCTTACAAATGTCCTGATGTAAGCTGAGTCAGCATCGGCAACGACATGAGTGCCCTGCAACTTTTGGGCGAGTGTAAACTGTGAGGTGAATTGCAGGAGAATAATAATCGTTCCCCAAGCAGTCAGAGTAATTCTCGAATTGCGTTCGCCTGTCATGCAATTCATTGGGGTATCATTTATGCGTGGGTGCCTCGTTAAGTTACGGCAAGATAGCAGGAAATGATAACGGCTTCGGGCTATTGTCAGGAACCGGGACGAAAAGAAGCGCAGGATTCGAAAGAAAGAAAACGGCGCTTCAGTATATTAGATAGCATTCACAGAATCGCCCGCCATAGCGGACCGTGGAACTCCGAAAACAAACAAATGATGATGCCGACTATTGTTCTAAAAACACTCAAACTGGATCTATTCGGATTTTGGGGTGTGGCGACGGATAGAGACTATGCAGCTCTCGCGTTCAACTTAACGGACAGGCTATGGAAGACCATAAAGCTCCATAACATCCCGAACATCGGGAGGAATATTTGGGTATATGAGTCCGACCATCGGGTATTTGCAGGTGTTGAAAGCGAAAACCCCGCTGCTGCATCATCGGTTTTGGAATCCAATATCATTACTCTGCAGAAATATGCGTACTACAAACACGTAGGTCCGTATAGTTTGATAAAGCGAGCCGGCGAACAGATGAGAGCTGAACTGGCCACGACAAATTTTGAGACTACTCTACCCTACGTCGAGATCTATGGACATTGGACCAGCGATGAGTCACTACTTGAGACCGAGCTACTCATGGCACTCAAATGAGCGAATGGATTCACGTGACCACAATGGCTGTCACCTGAGAGTGGGCACAGGCTAAAAAAATAAACTATCTTTCGGTATAGAATCAAAAATGAAGACAATCCTCGCCCCCGTTGATTTTTCAGAAGCGTCACTAAACGCCTTGTCGTTTGCCGCTGAGTTGGCCCGACGTTCATCTGCCAAACTTATCGTTGGTACTGTGACCCAGGCCGAACGCGATGAGGATGAAGTGAGTGCACAACTCGAAGAAGCACTTACCAACCTTCGGGTTAGCTTTGGTGGAGACGTAAACTGCAGTCCGGCAATTGTCGTTGGCGATCTGATTGAAAGCATCATGCAGATGATCGGTGACTATCGTCCCGACCTGGTTGTGATGGGTACGAAGGGAGCCAGTGGATTGAAGGAGATCCTGATTGGCAGCAACACGGTGAAGGTACTCGCCAGGACAACGGTGCCTGTACTTGTAGTTCCTGAGTCAGCTCTTTTTGAACGCTTCCTCAATACCGGAAAGAATAGAATCGTACTTGCCACTGATCTCGATGCAGTCGAGAACGAAAAAGGATTAGAGCTTCTGAAGGAGATCGCCATGCTGATCATTGAGCCCAAGGTAAAGGTGGTAAGCATTCGTCCGAAGAATACGGAGCTTGATTACATGAAAAGGATGCAGCGTGATGCTTTGTTAGGCTTGTTTAATCCCGAGGTTGAAAGTGAGAGGATCACGGTATTTAGCAATAACGTATTGAGTGGCCTGAATTATTATCTCGATAAGAATGAGGATACCGGGTTGGTCGCAATGATCGCCAGAGATACCGGACAACTCATTCAAAGGCACTATACCAGGGAAATGGCGTCGCATACACATTATCCATTGCTGGTTTTGCACGATACGGTGCAAGGTTAGGATTGGGTATCTCGGATTCGCTGTGTTCTTTTATTGCGCTGTCTTTCTATGCTTCGATGGAAGCGAATGCGTTGCGCGCGATGAACGTGAGCAATTCCATAGAAAGATTGCGCGTCGCGCGCGGAATGTTATTCAATGTCTGCTTGCTAACGATCGAAGATGCCTACGGCATCTGAATGCGGGATATAATCACGCTTCGTGCTAACGATATCAGATGCCTACGGCATCTAAATGCAGGATATAATCACGCTTTGTGCTAACGATATTAGATGCCTACGGCATTTTTAATACAAGAACTGCAGCATCTAAATACAGTTCAAAAAAAATACCGGACGCTTTCACACGTCCGGTATTTACTACACACGCGCCGCTTGCTAAACCTTAAAATGCAAACTAAAAATTGGCGCACTACACGTTAAAAATTGGCACTCCGGCACCGGCAAAAAATTTTTACTACCAACAACCACTACGAATGGAGTAAAGACCAGTCGTGCCGGAAATGCCATGTCTTAAATATCAGTCTACGTTGTCGTGCAAGAATTTATTGTTGCCCAACAAGTTGTTATCATCGTTAAGATTGTACTTCGAAATGAGCGGCTCAGATGAATGCGGCACATTATTCATTTTTACACCGCGACGCAGGTAAGCTGGAAGTGCCCACTGTTCTGCGACAGTTTTGGCGTTCACCTCAGGCTTTCCATTTTGAAGGATGCGCTCCTTGCGCTCCTGTCTTTGCATTTCAAGTCTTTCCTGTACGTTTCTCAGTTTCATAGTTCCATCGTCGTCAATTACCTGATCACCATAGCGCTCATTTGCCGGATCAAAATCGTCGTTGTCAAATAGTCCTGCCTCTCCATCGTCTTCGCTGCTGGCGAAAGTTTTATCGGAGGTTGGTTTGCTGAACGGGCCAGTGAAAGTGAATTCACGTTCACGTGGTTTTTCCTCTGCAGCAGGTGCTGATGGAGGCGTTGGTGTTACAGGTGCAGGTGGTACCTGCTGTATGAATTGTGGTGCGGGCGGTGCAGTGGCCTGCGGCAACCGGAGGCTGCTACTGTTGGTGGCTGAACCGTTACCGGTGGCTCAGGCGTTGGTGTGTTTACAACAGGAGCTGCTGGTGCCTGAACAAAGTTCGTTGGCTGAGGTACAGCAAATACTGAAGGTGTCTTTACAGACTGAGGTACCATGTCCTCTTTCCTTCTTACTCTCCATGTTGTTGTTCTGATTCACTGAGTTATCAGGTTGGAACAACCATCCCTGTGAACGCTCGAGTTCGTGAACTTTGCGTTCATCTTTAGCTACAGGAGGGATAACTTTTGAATCACTTGAAAAACCAGTCGCGATTACGGTTACGCGGATACGATCGCCGAGATCCGGATCGACACCGTGACCGAAGATCATTTCTGCATCCTCGCCGGCCTGATCCTGAATGTATTCGGTGATCTCGGTAAGTTCGTCCATCTGCAACTCGGCTTCTTCTCCAGATATAATAGAGAGGAGTATCCGTTTTGCACCCATGATGTCGCGGCTGTCGAGCAACGGAGAGGCTAGTGCTCCTTCAGCGGCTTTTTGCGCGCGGTTGTCACCACGTGTTTCGGCAGAACCCATTACCGCAGCTCCGGCGTTCAGCATTACTGTGCGAACATCCTGGAAGTCGACGTTAACATATCCTGCGAGCGTGATGATTTCGGCGATGCTCTTGGCAGCTGTTGTTAAGATGTTATCGGCCTGCGCGAAGGCATGCACCGATGGACAAGTTGCCGAAGATTTCACGAAGCTTATCGTTGAGAATCACGAGTACGGTATCGCAATTCTGCCGGAGCGCTTCGAGGCCCAAACCAGCCTGCGTCATTTTCTTTCGCCCTTCGAACGAAAATGGCGCAGTTACGATACCGACTGTGAGTATGTCCATGTCCTTTGCAATCTTGGCTATTACCGGAGCAGCACCTGTTCCAGTGCCACCGCCCATACCTGCCGTTACAAAGAGCATCTTTGTATCCTGAAGCATCTCGCGTATCTGCTCCTTGCTTTCAAGGGCAGCGTTCTTGCCAACTTCGGGGTTGGCGCCGCAGCCTAGCCCCTCCGTGAGATTCGCTCCGATCTGGAGCTTATTAGGCACCGGACTTGTGTTGAGTGCCTGATTGTCCGTATTACAGACAATGAACTCGACGTCCTTGATGCCTTGCTTGTACATGTGATTCACGGCGTTGCTCCCGCCACCGCCAACGCCGATGACCTTAATGATTGACTTGTGAGCCAAGGTCTTCGGAATTTCGAACTTGTAAGATCCTGATTCAAACATGAGATGATTTTTTAGTGGTTGCAGGTTTAATAGTCATTCTTCCCATCCAGATCATCAATCAACAAGCTCTTTGTCTTGTTGAGAATTTCGGTAAAAAAGCTTCTGGATGTAGACGGAGGACGTTTCACTTTCTCTTTCACGATTTCACGAGCCTCCCTGTAGCGATCTTCCCTTTCATCAAGGGAGCGAAAACCCGAAAGCACCAGACCTACTGCCGTCGCATACATCGGACTTTTTACCATCTCGATCTTGCTCTTGCCCAGATGCTCATTTGGGTAACCGATACGGGTATCCATACCAGTCATGTACTCAACCAACTGCTTGAGATTCGTAAGCTGCGCACCACCGCCGGTGATGACGATGCCACCTGCAAGCCTGTTCTCAAATCCTGAACTGATGATCTCCGCGTGTGCCATTTCGATCACCTCTTCCATGCGCGCCTGAATAATATTGGAAAGGTTCTTCACGGAGATTTCTTTTGCAGCGCGATTCCTGATGCCAGGAATCGATACGATGTCGTTGGGGCTCGCCTCTTCTGCGATTGCCCGACCAAAGCGTGTCTTCAACTGCTCTGCCTGCTGAGGCAAAACGCCAAGTCCCTGCTTGATATCGTTAGTGATGATGTTTCCTCCGAAGGGAATGACGGCCGTGTGTCTGATAATGTTATCGTAAAAGATTGCAATATCGGTTGTCCCGCCACCAATGTCAATAAGACAAATGCCTGCTTCTTTCTCTTCGTCACTTAAAACGGCCAGACTAGACGCCAATGGTTCAAGAATAAGATCAGAGATCTCCAATCCACCACGCTTAACGCACTTGTTGATGTTATTGATCGCATTCGTCTGAGCTGTAATGATGTGGAAGTCTGCTTCAAGACCGAACACCAGACATACCAACAGGTTCCTTGATGCCTTCTTCGTAGTCCACCATATAATCTTGTGGCATGACGTGAATAATCTGACTTCCAGGAGGAACAACCATGCGATACATATCCTGCGTCAGTCGTTCTACGTCCTCAATACGGATTTCTTCGTCTTTCGAAGTGCGTGTAATCCCTCCGTGTTGAATGAAGCTTCGTATATGTTGACCGGCTATACCTACGTTCACTACGCCAATATCGATGCCTGCCTGATCGCCTGCTTCTTTGATAGCGCGCTCAATAGCGAAAACGGTCTTATCTATATTAAACACGATTCCCTTGACGACACCTTCCGATTCTGCTTTGCCCATGCCAAGGACTTCCAGTTTGCCAAACTCGTTCTTCCGACCGACGATCGCACAAATTTTCGTTGTGCCTATGTCTAGTCCTACTACGATTTTTTCTTGCTCCATTGCTGTAAGGTTTATGAGTGGTTGTTTGTTGTCTCTCTTACTCAGCGACGATTTGGCCTTCGTATTCAAGATTTACGCGAGAATACTTGTTCCATCCCATTCGTGGCAATATTTCTTTATAAAATATCATCAGTTTGTTAAACTTTTGCGTGACACGCTCCGGTTTACCAAATTCGATTCGTTCATTTCCTACCTGAGGCAACATCGTGATATGCATTTTGCTGTCGATGTTGAGCTGCGCGATCTGTGCACTCCAGAAGTCGTCTTCGCGAATCGTCTCAATGACGCGCATCAGCTCTTTACCCTCTTCCGTCGCAGTCAGGTTCCTCTGCTTCAACATCGCAGGTACATAAGAACCGCCGATGAGAACGACACGAGCTGTGAACTTATCGGATACAGGCATCACGGTTCCATCGTCGGCTATATATCCGTCGGGTCCGTCGTTTCGGACGATGCGGGCAATGGGCCGCCGTAAAGAAGCACGGACAATGATGTTGCCTTTGAGATCACTGTATAGTTGAGCATCCTGGACAAACGGTTGACGTTTGATCTTCCGCTCCACCTCGCGCATGTTCACTTCCGAGAATCGGGCGCCTTTCATGGTCACCTGATCAAAATCCATAAGCGACAGAATGTCCTGCTCATCGAGGAAATGATTTTCATTGGCGTTGTCCATCTTCACGCGGACGTCGCCGATCACCAACTCATCCTGCCTTCCTTCGGTGAACGCAATGATTCCAATCACCGTGACCAGAGCCGCCACGATTTTGAGCTCGCGCTTGAGATTAAAATTGAATTTGAAATTAAACTTCATACCGGCTCTTCAGCATGTTCTTTATTGGTTCAACGAAACGTATCGATATCTCCAGCCCCAACTGTCGCCACCACTTCCATCGACGACTTCGCTAACTTTTCCATCAGGTCCGTTTTGTTGCAACGGATCTTCACGGGGCTTGTGATGTCATTCATCAGCATGTCGGATGTCACGCCAGGTATCGGCAACTCCCGGGCTGGATAAATGTCCATCAGGAACAACTCATCGGCGAGGCTAAGGCTTTTTGAAAAGCCTTCAGCAAAGTCGCGAGTACGTGTAAACAGGTGCGGCTGAAATATGACGGTCAGCTTCTTGTTCGGGTAAAGGGACTTCACTGAACGAAGGAACGCCTCAATTTCTGTCGGGTGATGGGCGTAATCGTCCACCTGCACGAGTTTATCACTCTTTATTATATACTCAAACCGGCGCTTCACACCGCGGAACGATGCCAGCGCCTTCACAATTACTGATACTTCAACTCCACAGAGCGACGCCGCGATTGACGCCGCAAGGGAATTTTCGATGTTATGAAATCCGGGGACACCGAGCTTAACATGCTCAACCTTACCAAACCCGTGGAGGTCAAATTCAAAAAATCCTCCCACCGCTTTGATGTTGCCGGCAAAAAACTGTCCCCGGCTCATACTGTATATCTTCTTCGTTACGTGCGTTAACATTGCTGGCCAGCAGCTCGACTACAGACTCATGGACGATGAGTGTACCTCCCTCATGGATCTGCCCGATGAAATCCCGAAACGACTTCACTACACTTTCATGATCGCCATAGATGTCGAGGTGATCAGCGTCGGCTGAAGTCACGATGGCAATGTTCGGGAACAGCCTCAGGAACGAACGATCGAACTCATCCGCTTCAACCACCACCAGGGTATCTTTTGTCACCTCACCCTGCATAACCAGGTTGGTGCCATAGTTTGCTGTTATGCCTCCCAGGAAGCCGACCATGTTCTTACCTGCAACGTGCAGAATATGCGCAACCATCGAAGAGGTCGTGGTCTTGCCGTGTGTTCCTGCTACTGCAACAGTGAAATTGTCTTTGGTCAACAGTCCCAGTGCTTCTGAACGCTTGATGATCGTATAACGATGCTCCTTCAGATACGCGTGTTCCTGATGATCTTTCGGTATCGCAGGCGTATAAATCACTAGCGTCCGTGCAGACTGATCGATCACTTCGCGTAGGAATAAGCGCGACCTGGTCGTCATAGTGAACAGACATTCCCTCCTTTTCGAGCTCGCGCGTCAATGTAGTCGAAGTACGATCGTATCCCGAAACTCTCAATCCCTTCTTCATGAACCAACGGGCGAGGGCACTCATGCCGATGCCGCCGATGCCGAGGAAGTAGATATTATCGTATTGATTCAATGTCATCCGTTCCTTCTTTTCACATTCACAGGCACTGGTATCAGTGCCGTTGCATTGAGTTGTTGTCCTGAGTTTCCTTGCTGAGTGCTTCTTGTTCCTGCCTGGCTCGCCTAGTTGTCTGTTTTTGAGCATACCTTCAAGCTCGTTCACGATCGATGCTGTGGCGTCAGGACGCGCCAGTTTAAGTATGTTAGCAACCAAAGATTGGCAACGTGCCTGATCCTTCATCAGGTCAAGCGCGGTGTCTACCAATTTGGCCGAAGCCTCGATATCCTTAATCAGGACAGCTGCATCTTTTGACACCAGTGCCTGAGCGTTCTTAGTCTGATGATCTTCAGATACGTTTGGCGACGGAACAAGGATCACCGGTTTTCCAGCGATACACATCTCGGATACGGTGATTGCGCCAGCCCGGGATATTACTACATCCGCTGCTGCGTATGCGAGATCCATTTCCTTCACAAAATCCTGTACACGGATACGGCGGAGATCGTGCTTTTCGAGTCTTGCTTTGTATGCTTCGAAGTATCCCTTTCCTGTCTGCCAGATCAATTGAAAGCCGGAAGCAACTATTTTATCGATTCCCTGAATAATGCTTTCGTTGATGGTACGGGCACCCAGGCTTCCGCCGACGATCAAAAGAGTTTTAACGTTCGCATCAAACCCAAAATGAGTCAGCGCCCGATCACGCTTTGACGCAACGGTAAGGATATCCTTTCTCACCGGATTGCCGGTCAGCACGATCTTATCTTTCGGAAAATACTTTTCCATTCCTTCATACGCGACACAGATCCGCGTTGACCTTTTCAGCTACCTGCTTGTTGGTAAGACCGGCAAACGAGTTTTGCTCCTGAATGAGTGAAGGAATGCCTTGTCTTGTAGCTGCCATCATCATTGGTCCACTGGCATATCCACCGGTTCCGATCACGGCATCTGGCTGAAAGTCTTTCACTATGCGACGCGCCTTGAAATAACTCGCGATTACCTTCACCGGGAACAACAGGTTCGACCACGTGAGTCTTCGCTGAAGTCCGCTTATCCACAATCCCACAATTTTATACCCCGCCTCCGGCACACGTGTCATCTCCATGCGTCCTTCGGCGCCGACAAAGAGTATCTCGGTTCCGGATGTCGCTCTCTGAATTCATTGGCGATGGCTACCGCAGGGAATATATGGCCTCCTGTTTCCTCCGCCACTGATGATAAGACGATATGGTTGCGCTGCTAATCATGCTGCTTTCGCTGTCGGTACGTTCTTAGCTTCCTTATTCGGCTCTTCGCCAGATTTCTTCTGCCATTCGTGTCCTGCTCACCACGGCTTACACTCAATACGATGCCCAGCGAAAGTCCTGTAAATACCATCGAGGTACCGCCCATTGAAATCAACGGCAATGGTTGTCCGGTTATCGGCCCCAACCCTACCACTACCCCCATGTTCACCATGGCCTGACACACAAGATCGAAACAAAGACCCGCCGAAAGGAGTCCTCCAAACGCCTTCTCACTATTATAAGATGCCTTCATGCCGCGATGGAGCAACAAGAGGTATAGTGCCAATACTACAATGCCCCCCACCATTCCGTATTCTTCTATCACGATCGCATACACGAAGTCTGAATAAGGGTGAGGCAAAATGTTTCGCTGATCGCTGTTACCAGGTCCTTTGCCTGTTACCCCGCCCGTTGCCACGGCAATGCGCGCGTGCTTGGCCTGGAACGGAAGTTCGTTTCCATTCACGAAATTTTTGATACGGCTCTTCGCCGTTTCCCCCCGCACGCCAAACATGATGGCGAGAGATCCGCAAAGAAGTCCGACGAAAATCAACGCACCGAGATACTTAGTTGGCACCCGACCGATGAACATGATCAGCATGCAAGTAATAAAGAGTAAAACCGCCGTCGACAGGTTCGTCAATGCGATCAAACCACAAATAACCCCACACCAGAAAAGTATAGGCAACAGTGCTTCCTTTACGTCAGAGATGTTCTGCTGACGCTTCGACAACATGCTGGCGAGGTTAACAATCAATGCCAGGCTTGCAAAGTCCGAGGGCTGAAACGATCCGATTATAGGAACACTAATCCATCGGGCAGCCTCGTTGATTGAAACTCCATTGGTAAATGTGTAGATCAGCAAGGGAATACTAATCCACAATGCAATCTTGGATATTCTTGAGTAATAGCGGTAGTCAACGCGATGAGCGAACCACATGGCGGCAAGCCCTACAACGACGGTCATCGTGTGTTTGATAAGGAAGCTTTCAGGGCTCGCCGTGCGCTTGTACGCGAGCGTTCCGATCGAGCTATATACTACCATGATGCTGATCACCGACAGCGCAAATACAACTGCCCAGATCACTTTATCTCCCTGGAGGTTCTTGTCCGCCCAGGTCTTCACGCCACTTAAACTCACTTGCTTCGTCATCATATATCCAGTGCTGCGTTTATACCTTCTACTTCATCTTTCAGTTCGAGCACAGCGCGTCTGAACTGATTACCGCGATCTTCATAGTTCTTAAAAAGATCGAAGCTCGCGCACGCCGGCGAAAGCAACACAACGTCACCATCGTTAGCGGTGTCCAGGGCGATGTGTACAAGCTCCTGTACATTCTGTGTTTCGAAAATCTGAGGCACCACTCCTTTGAAATAGTGCTTAAGCTTCGTGTTATCCTTACCAAGGCAAATCAGCACACGAACCTTATGCTTAACCTGCTCATGGATAATAGAGTAATCGTTTCCTTTATCTACACCGCCGGCGATCCAAACGAGAGGCTTTTCGAAGCTGCCCAACGCGTAAATAACGGAGTCGACGTTCGTCGCCTTGGAGTCGTTCACAAAGTCAACACCTTTGATCGTAGCGACAGGCTCCAGGCGGTGCGGTGCATTCTTGAACGACTTCAGTCCGGCACGTATGGCAACCAACGGTACGCCTGCCTGAAATACGGCCGATACTGCCGACATCGTGTTGATGAGGTTGTGCGGACCCTTTAGCGTTGTTTCTGATTGATCAATCTCGAACTTTTGTCCCAGGTCAAAGTGCATGCGTTTGCCAATGGCATAACATTTCGCACCCGCCGGTCCATGCAGCGATACAGGAACAAGTTTTTGTGCGAGACCACGCGATTTCACTTCGGCCGAAATAATGGGATCGTCCAGATAGTAGATGAAGTCCTGAGATGACCCCATGTTCGCAGCAATGCGGAACTTGGAATTCACATAGTTCTCCATTTTATATTCATAGCGATCGAGATGATCGGGAGTAATATTCAAAAGCACGGCAATCTCCGGTTTGAATTTCTTCATCCCATCGAGCTGGAAACTGCTCACTTCGATAACATACCAGTCGTGAAGTTCCTGAGCAACCTGACGGGCCATGCTAAAGCCAACATTGCCGGCAAGCGCCACGTTGTAACCTGCATTCTTCATCAGGTGATAAGTCAGCAGGGTTGTTGTCGTCTTTCCGTTGGTACCTGTGATGGCAATGATCCTGCCGGTCGCATATTGAGAGGCAAATTCGATCTCGTCGATCATTTCAATTCCTGCCTCTTTGACCTTCACGATGATTGGTGACTTTTCGGGAACACCCGGGCTTTTGATGACGAGGTCCGCATTCAGAATAAGACTCTCGGTATGAGTATTTTCTTCAAAGGCGATCTTCTCCCGCGTAAGTTCAGTCTTATACTTCTCGCGGATGGCAGCTTGTTCGGACACAAAAACGTCGAAGCCCTTCGCTTTCGCGAGCAGCGCCGCTCCCGTTCCGCTTTCACCAGCACCCAATATGACCACGCGTTTACTCATCTCAGTTTCAAAGTTGCCAATGTTATGATAGCCAACAGTATTCCTACGATCCAGAAGCGCGTCACAATTTTCGCTTCAGGGATATTCTTCTTTTGATAGTGATGATGCAATGGCGACATCAAAAATATTCTGCGACCTTCGCCATACTTCTTCTTCGTGTATTTGAAATAGGATACCTGAAGGATCACCGAAAGATTCTCGACCAGGAATATTCCGCACAAAATAGGGATCAACCACTCTTTCCTGACGGCAAATGCCAACACAGCAATCACACCACCCAGCGTGAGACTTCCTGTATCTCCCATGAAGACCTGTGCCGGATATGCATTGTACCAGAGAAATCCCAGGCATGCGCCAACGAATGCCGTACAAAAGATTACCAGCTCACTCAGGTGAGGGATATACATGATGTTGAGATAGCTACTAAAGTCAATACGACCAGACACATAGGCAAGTATGGCAATCGTTAAACCGATAATGCCTGAGACGCCTGCTGCGAGTCCGTCGATGCCGTCCGTAATGTTCGCGCCATTCGATACCGCTGTGACGATCAGAATAACGACAAGCACATAAACTGCCCAGGTGTATTCGTTGGGAATGAAAGGCAGGATACCATAGTCAAACTCGTTGTTCTTGGCAAAAGGGATCGTCGTGCGTGTGGACTTGACATCTTTGTACTTAAAAGGAATTGCTTCTTCGCCATTTATCTGAGAAACCACTTCCTGGTTAGTTGCGCCTGTGCGGGTCACCTCGCGGATCACCACATCATCGTTGAAATAAAGTGTCAGTCCGACGATCAGGCCTATTCCAATCTGACCTGTTATCTTAAATCGACCCGCCAGACCTTCCTTATTCTTGCGGAAGACCTTGATATAATCATCGAGAAATCCGATCAGGCCCAGCCATACCGTTGCAACGACTAGCAGGATCACATAAATATTGTCAAGCTTTGCAAACAGCAATGTGGGGATCAGGATGCCTGCAATGATGATGATGCCCCCCATCGTCGGAGTACCTTTCTTTTTAAGCTGACCCTCGAGTCCCAGGTCACGGATGTCTTCCCCGACCTGCTTACGACGAAGAATGTTGATCAGGTTCTTACCAAATGTAATAGTGATGAGCAGTGAAAGGAATGCTGCCATGCCCGCACGGAAGGAGATGTATTGAAACACACCCGCTCCAACGAGATCGAACTGCTTGTCCAGATAGTCGAACAGATAGTACAGCATTCTAGTTTTCGAAAAGTTTCATCATTCGTTCCAAAACCTCACGGTCGTCGAAAGGGTGTTTCACTCCTTTGATCTCCTGATAAGTCTCGTGACCTTTACCCGCCACGAGTATGATATCCTTGTCACGCGCCATCATGCACGCACTCTTGATTGCCTCCTCACGGTCGGCCATGACAAGTGTCTTCCTGGCTTCAGTTGGCGTAACGCCAGCCTGCATTTCGTGAATTATCTCCATCGGATCCTCGTCTCTTGGATTATCCGAAGTGAGAATGACACGGTCACTGAACTTGCAGGCAATAGCTGCCATCAGTGGACGTTTGGTTTTATCTCTGTTTCCACCACATCCCACGACGGTGATCACCTGCTCATTGCCGCTGCGGAATAAAGCTATGGTCTCCAATACGTTCTGAAGAGCATCCGGTGTATGCGCATAGTCCACAATGGCCGTAAACCGACTGCCTGGCTGAACGAGTTGAAAACGACCTGTCGCACCATCAAGCGCAGAAAGTTTGGTGAGGATTTCGTCTGAGTCATAACCCAACAGAACGCCTGCACCATATACTGCAAGAAGGTTGTAAGCGTTGAAGTCGCCAATAAGCTTGAACCATACGTGCTTCGATCCAATCTCCAACTCAAGACCTTCGATGGTGTTGGCCATTATCTTTCCCTTGAAGTCAACCATCTTCTTTAAACCGTAGGTGTATTTGGTTGCCTTCGTATTCTGCAACATCACCATTCCCCGCTTGTCGTCGGCGTTCACCAGTGCGAACGAATCTGACTGGAGCTCATCAAAGAATTTTTTCTTAGCGGTGATATAGTTCTCGAATGTCACGTGATAGTCGAGGTGATCGTGTGTGATGTTTGTAAACAGCGCGCCTGCAAACTTGAGGCCCGCGATTCTATCCTGGTCGATCGCATGCGAGCTCACTTCCATAAATGCGTGTGTGCATCCGGAGTCAACCATCCGACGCAACAATGCATTTAATTGGATTGGATCAGGCGTCGTGTGAGTCGCCGGGATAATCTCATCTTCTATCTTATTCTCGACTGTAGAGAGCAGACCACGTCGAACACCAAGTGAGCCGAATAGCTTATAGAGCAGCGTGGCGACAGTAGTCTTTCCGTTGGTACCCGTCACGCCGACAATTTTAAGTGCCGCGGAAGGGTTGTCGAAGAAGTTCGAAGACACGATTCCAAGAGCTGCGGAACTGTTCTTTACAGCGACATAAGTCACACCTGTTCTCAACGACCCGGGCAAGGTCTGGCAAATAACGGCGATGGCACCGAGATCAATAGCCTTCTCGATAAAGTCGTGACCGTCGGAAGTTGTTCCCTTTACAGCTATGAACAATGCACCCTTTGTCGACTTTCTCGAATCAAAGCAGATGCTGCTTACCGGCGCGGCCATATCGCCCACGCTTGAAGTAAGAGGAACTTTGTACAATATGTCTTTCAGTTCTGGCACTGCTCTTATCCTAGTTTGATATAAATTCTGTCGCCTTTCATGGCGCGGCCTCCCGCTGTGAGTGATTGGCGAACGACCCGTCCGCTTCCTTCATAGCTTACGCGAAGTCCATTGCGTTCCAGTAAATAGATCGCATCGCGAAATGACATGCCTGTAACATCCGGAACAACGCCCGTATTGGTATTGGTCTTCTTCCAGTTTACACTGCTGCCGTCGCGCGAAGTGCGGACCCATTCCTCTTCAGTTTGAGAATGATTAGAGATACCCAGCGTGTTGCAAACCAGCGTTAGTTCCTGCTGATTGCCACCGCGAATGGTAGGAAGTACATCCTGCTTAGCGAACTTCTTGATGTCCATAGGAGCATGGAGGTTAAGGTCGCGTGCATAAATATTATCCGCAATCTCCTTGAACACAGGTGCTGCCACACTGCTTCCGTACTGCGCCCATCCACGTGGATTCTTAATGAGCACGATCGCGCTGTACTTTGGCGCATGTGCAGGGAAGTATCCTACAAACGTAGTGATGTACTTACGCGTATAGTGACCATTTTCAAGGATCTGTGCAGTTCCGGTCTTACCGGCAATGCGATAATGTGTGCCTTTGATGTTCTTAGCGGTTCCGTTATCGACGACACCTTCAAGCAACATCCTCAATTTACGAAGTGTTTTATCAGAACAGATGCCTGGATTCAATACTTCTGTTTCAAACGCTTCCTGCTGATCATCTGCACGGCTTACCTTCCTTACAAATATCGGCTTGATCATAACTCCGTCGTTGGCGACTGCATTATACATCGCTAAGGTGTGGAGTGGAGTAGTTTCGAATCCATATCCATAAGCCATCCAGGGAAGGCTGATGCCGCTCCATCCTTTTTGACCAGGCCTTTTAACCTTTGGTTTGGGCTCGCCCACAATCTGAAGTCCCAATGGTTGCGACTGATTCAGTTTGTCGAGATAGTCAACAAACTTCTGCGGGCGCAGGCCGAAGTGCTTATCAACCAATTTCGCCATCGCTACGTTGGAAGAATGTTCAAAAGCGGTCTGAACAGTTACCGTTCCAAGACCATTCTCTTCGTGATCGCGGACGGTTCTATTATAGAAACTATACTCGCCATTGCCAACGTCGATGCTGTCGTTGAGTTCAACCGGGCTATCTTCGAGAAGCGCTATCATGGTGAGTAGCTTGAAAGTTGAGCCTGGTTCGAACAAATGACCGGCTGCATAGTTGAACTTCTCTACGAATCCGCCGTTGCCATTACTGCTGAGATTGGAAATCGCTTTTACTTCACCAGTCTTTACGTCCATCACAACCACCAGGCCGTCGTCGGCGCGGTGATTCATCATGGCCTTATGCAATGCCGTTTCAGCGACGTCCTGCAGATTAATATCGAGTGTCGTGTATAGGTCAAGACCATCAACTTCCTTTACGTTGTTAGCGTCAAATACAGGTTTCCAGTCGCCACCGGCGATCTTCTGGTAGTAGGCATACCCGTCCTGACCACCGAGCTGATCATTAAAGCTGTACTCAAGACCGGCACCCTTGTCGTTCTCATTAACATATCCGATTGTGCGGCTGCTCAGGTTTGTAAATGGATGATAACGAACGTCGGTCTTTTCGAATATTGCACCGCCGCGCAATCTTCCTTCGCGGAAGATTGGCCAGCTGGTCATCATTTTCTTCTGTTGATAATTAATTCTCTTGCGACTGAGCACAAC
The DNA here is from genome assembly GCA_049840655.1 of Chryseolinea sp. GTDB lineage: Bacteria > Bacteroidota > Bacteroidia > Cytophagales > Cyclobacteriaceae > Chryseolinea. Next base: position 33,347 of record JASGJX010000035.1, on the reverse strand, counting down.
GTACTTCTTTCCGCCAAGGCGTGCATCAAGAAGCATGCGTCTGTAGTCGGTCTTTGACCGGCCTCCAAAGAATCTTGAAAGGTGATATGCAAGAGAGTCAACGCCCTTTTCGAAAACTTCGTCCTTAGGAAGAGTAGCGTCGAAAGCAACTTTATAAAACGGAAGGGATGTGGCGAGAAGGCTGCCATTGTCAGAATAGATATTTCCGCGTGTAGCCTTTACGCGTTTGTAGTCGAACGTGATGCGCTCGCCCATTTCCGCCCACTTCTCTCCTTCCACAAACTGAATGTGCCCCGTCTTGAGCACGATGGCAACGGCGAATAGAACTACGAACAGGAACGCAATCCGAACACGAACTAATATGGACTGTTTAATATTCACTTCTCTTCGACGACTACTTTGTACGGTGGTTTCAAGCTCTCTTTCAATCCTATTTCGCCCACTTTTCTGGCAACCTCAGATTGCTTGCTGGCGAACATCAGATCGGCTTTAAGGGTAGTATAATCAGCTCTGAGATCCTCAACTTCGGCTTGCATTGCACTGATCCTTCTCACGGTTTTTTCAGCGTAGTGAGTATTGCTGATATAGATTAAGGCAAGGCCAATTACAAACAGGATCTTTGGCAGGTGTTTAACAGGAAAACCATCTTCAAAATAATACTCGAGTTTCAACCGCTGCTCGAGCGACGCAAACATCCCCTTGCCAGTTCCGGATTTCTTTGCGGGCTTTATTTTGAACTTGTTTTCCGTCATCGTTAAGTATTACTCAGTTACTATTACACAATCTATTGCAGTTATCTGCGCATGGGCATTCGCCCTATATTTTCTCTGCCACCCTCAATTTTGCGCTTCGGGCCCGGTTGTTTAATTCAACCTCTGCTTCCGATGCCTCAATCGGTTTTTTATTCACCGCCTTGAAAGGTTTTAATTCATTCCCGTAAAAATCCTTCTCCACTTCGCCAAACATCTTCCCTTTTGCCATGTAGTTTTTTACCAACCGGTCTTCGAGCGAGTGGTAGGACATCACCACTAATCGTCCGCCGGGTACCATAACTTCGCCGCACTGGTGCAAAAAATTTTCAAGAGCTTTCATTTCTTCGTTAACCTCGATACGAAGCGCCTGAAACACCTGGGCGAAATATTTGTTCTCCTTTCCACGGGGGGTAGCCGACTGAAGAGCAGTTTTTAGATCGGTCGTTTTTTCTAACGGTCGGTCTACACGAAACTGAGCGATAAGCCTCGCCGCAGTCCGTGCGTTCTTCAGTTCGCCATACATTCCCAGGATCTTATGGAGTTGATCTTCCGGATAGTCGTTCAATACCTTTGCTGCGGTGAGACTTGCATGTTGATCCATTCGCATATCGAGCGGACCATCAAAGCGTGTTGAGAATCCTCGTTCCGGCGAATCAATCTGATGCGATGATATTCCCAGATCAGCCAAAATGCCGTCGACCTGAGTTACTCCGTTCAGCTTCAGGTATCGCTTCATGTGCATGAAGTTGGCCTGACAAAATGTTAAAGAACGATTGCCGATTTTCTCAGCTTCTTTTCTCGCATCATCATCCTGGTCGAAAGCAATCAGGCGTCCGCCATTAAGATGTTCGAGTATACGTTTTGAGTGTCCGCCACCTCCAAAGGTGACATCCACATAAGTGCCTTCCGGATCAATGCGAAGCCCTTCCAAGCATTCCTGCAGCATCACCGGCTTGTGATACTCTGTCATGTTTTATCAGCCCTCCCGCTTCTTCGGACCCATCACCTTTTCGGTGTAAGCTGCAACCTGCTGCGCGGGAACCACATTCGGTTCCAATTGTTGGTTATTCCAGACCTCGATCTTATTACCAACGCCCAGCAGCTTAACATCCTTGTCAATGCTTGCCCAGTTGAGCAACATTTTTGGGATCAGAATCCGGCCACTTGAATCAAACTCCAGCTCTGCGGAATTCGGTATAACACTTCTCTTCAAAATCCGGTGCTCCTCCACAAACTCACTCAACGCGTTGATCTCTTCAAACACCTTCTCGAACTCATCGGTAGGATAAATCGTCAGACAGGTCTCATAACCCTTGGTAATAACGAGCTTGTCATTCGCAAACTGCGAACGATACTTTGACGGCAACGCCATTCGCCCTTTTGCGTCAAGTTTAATCTCGTAAGTACCGTAGAAGCGGATCATCAGACGTAGTGGTTGTCCTGTCCCCCAGCATTGGGTTCTTCCAAACAAACATAAGGGAAATCCCACCACTTTCCACCACTTTTCCCCACATTTTTACATTTTAGACACAAAAAAGACAAAAAGAACTACCAAGCGTCGTTTTTGGCGACGAAATGCAGGCAAATTCAGGGTTTCAAATGGTTGAAATCGGAGTTTAAGTCGTGATCCGGGAGTCAAAAATCACCGAACGGTACCTTTCTGGAGAAGTCCTGCAACGGTTTGAACATCATAATTAAGCTCCTGCTCCAGTATTTCGCGTGTGTGCTGACCCGCGGTAGGTGGGGCAGAAAGGTGGGTCGATTCCTGGTGGGTGAAAGTGGGGCCAACATACGTCTTTACTCCCCGAAGAGAGGCACTTTCGATAAGCAAGCGCTTGGCAGCGGTCATTTCAAAGACCTGAGCCAGGTTCTGGACCACGCCTGCCGGAATTCGCTCATCATTCATTGCCGCCATGAGCTCTGCGGTGTGCTGGCGGCGCACCGCATTACTCAATAATGTATGCAATTCCAGACGATGGTGAACGCGGTCAAAATTTGTCAGAAAGCGTGGATCCGTTGCGATTTCGGGGATGCGCAAGACTACGCACAGCGCTTCGAACTGCCTGTCCGTACCGACAGCAAGGAGAATTTCGTCCCCTTCAGCACTTGAAAACACGTCGCCATATGGGGCAATGTTTGGATGCGACGAGCCTCTTTTTTGTGGAATTTTGCCTCCTACAAGCCAGTTCGTACCCTGATTAGCCAAAGATGCCAGGGCCGCATCGAGTAAGGATACCTCAACCAGACTGCCGGTACCTGTTCTCTCCAGGTTCAGCAAAGCAAGCAGCAATCCTTCTTTAAGATGATGGGCAGCCAGGATATCGATCAGCGCAACCGGCATCTTTAAAGATCGACCACCAGCTTCGCCATTCATGAACATGAAGCCAGCCTCCGCCTGCAGGACTGCGTCGTACCCTACCCGATCATCATGAGCGCCGTACCCCGTGATCCTGCCATAGACAATTCGTGGATTTGCAATTCTAAGTGTCTCGTAGTCAACACCAAGTTTTTTGTCATCTCCGGGCTTGTAGCTCGAGATTACTATATCCGATTTTCGGGCGAGCTCACGAACAATGGCGCGACCACTTTCCGTTCTAAGATCCACCAGGATTGATTTCTTCCCCCAGTTCACAGATGTGAAATATGCTGAGCGATCGTCGGTTGACTCGCCAGGTATCTTCCACGTCCGCGTGACATCGCCCTGCGTCAACAGGTTCTCTACTTTTATTATGGATGCTCCCAGTTCGGCAAAGAACTGTCCAACCGCCGGGCCGGCAAGTACCGTAGCCAGCTCAAGAACTTTTAAAGACTCGAACATCTAAATCGATTGAATTAATGAACGCGGTGCAAATTGCGATTGTACGCTGTATATGTAAATCATTTCAGGCATTTTTGTGTTTCATTATCTCTGCCGGACCGATAGATAAATAAGACATGTCCATCAATAAAACTGAAAGAACAGCGATCAATTTTGTGGTTTGTATCACTGCCGGACTACTTATCATTTCATGCCTGGCCAGGAAAGAAGAAAGTACTACGCTAGCTACCGGCATTTGGCGCGCAACACTTACCCTTCAGGAACAAGAGTTACCCTTTCACCTGGATATAACGAGAAACGGATCGGACGGCTACACGGCTTACCTCCGGAATGCAGGTGAAAAATTATTGCTGGATGAGATCAGCGTAAGCGGCGACTCCGTTAACATCTCGCTCCATGTATTTGATGCGAACATTAAGGCACGGATCTCCGGTGATGAACTTGATGGGTTGTTTATTAAGAACTATGAAAAGGACTATAAAGTACCCTTTCATGCGACATTAGGCGATACGTTTCTTTTCAAAAAAGGAGATCCCAACGCAGCTGTTCCCGACTATTCAGGAACGTATGCCGTAAAATTTGTTCATGAGAAAGATACAACGCCTGCGATAGGCGTCATTCATCAATTTAAAGACAGTGTGACGGCGACTTTTCTTACACCTACAGGCGACTATCGTTATATCGGCGGCACAATTACTGACGGTGTCTTGAAGATGAGTACGTTCGATGGCAATCACTCTTATATATTCTATGCAAACAAGCAGGCTGATGGAACGCTGTCGGGAGAGTACTATTCTGGCAAGACCTGGAAGGAAACATGGACTGGAGTGAAAAATGATCATCCGATTATGCCTGATGCGGAGAAACTAACTTATCTGAAGCCTGGCTTTGAACGGATCGAGTTCAGCTTTCCTGATGTGAACGGAAACAAAGTTTCGCTTAGCGATGAGCGTTATAAGAACCAGGTCGTGATCCTGCAGATCTTCGGAACATGGTGCCCAAACTGCATGGATGAAACCAGGTTTCTCGGTCCGTGGTATGAGCAGAATAAAGATAGAGGAGTAAAAATTATCGGACTGGCATATGAGCGCAAGGACGATTTTGCCTATGCAAGTGAGCGCGTTAAGAAAATGGTGCAGAAGTTCGACGTTCACTATGATTTTGTCATTGCCGGCACAAACGATAAGGCGAAAGCGTCTGAAACATTGCCTATGCTGAACAAGATCTTTGCATTTCCAACAACCATCTTTATCGGCAAGGATGGCAAGGTGAGAAAAATACACACAGGGTTTAGCGGGCCGGGCACAGGAAAATATTTCGATCAATACGTGCAGCAGTTCAATGAAACCGTGAACGAACTGCTTAGCGACAAAGTCCTGGCAAGCGTTAAGAATTGACCTGAAATGTGGCCAGATCTGAACCGCGTGTAATTTGTAAATTTACGTAGGCGAAAGCCCGTGGAGGCGAAGTGTGAAGGGATAAATTGAATCGCTGATCGAAGGCAAAAAAATTGAATAAGTAAGGTGAAAGAACGTGTAGTTGTCGGACTGTCTGGTGGCGTTGATTCAAGTGTTGCCGCGTATCTGCTTCTTCAGCAGGGATACGAGGTGATTGGCATGTTCATGAAGAACTGGCATGATGATTCGGTTACCATCAGCGACGAATGTCCGTGGCTTGATGACAGCAATGATGCCATGATCGTTGCCCAGCACCTGAATATTCCCTTTCAGGCAATAGACCTCAGCGTAGAATACAAGGAGCGCATCGTCGACTACATGTTTACAGAATATCGAAGTGGGACGAACGCCAAATCCTGATGTGCTCGTGTAACCGCGAGATAAAGTTCGACATCTTTCTCCATGCAGCACTAAAGCTGGGAGCTGACGTTTGTAGCGACGGGCCACTATGTAGAGACAGGAGCAGTTCATCGATCGGGCGGTAAAAAAATCTATCGGCTGCTGAGCGGTAAAGGATCGGCAACAAAGATCAAAGCTATTTTCTCTGTCAGCTTACGCAGGAACAACTATCGAAAGTCATTGTTTCCTATTGGTGAACTTTAGAAATCAGAAGTACGAAATATTGCGCGAGAAATTGGATTGGTTACTGCTGACAAAAAAGATTCTCAGGGATTGTGTTTCGTTGGCAAAGTACATCTTGCCAGATTTTTTACAACAACGCCTTCAAAGCCAAAAAGGGAAAGTAGTTGAAGTGTCCGGCAGAAGCAGAGGTCTTTCAAAAATGGATTCTCGAACGAGAGTGATTTAGAAAATATCACGAAGCCAGTATGAATTCAATCCAGACTTCAGGCGAAGTAGTTGGTGAACATAATGGTGCTCATTATCTATACCATCGGACAACGAAAGGGTTTGCAACTTAGGTGGATACCAGAACCGTTATTTGTAATCGGAACTGATACTGAGCAAATATCATTTATACAGGCATGGGAGAAGAACATCCCGGGTCTGTACAGAAAAGGACTTTTCATTCCTGCGATGCAGATGAGCATTGGATAAGAGAGGATCTGAAAATTTCAGCCTGAGAGAGTCACGTACCTATTTGGCAACGAATCAGATATCGTCAGCCCCTGACACCATGCACCCTGCATCAAAGATCTGAAGGGTCTGTTATATTGTGTTCGACACATCGCAACGGGGTGTCACACCGGGACAATTCTGCGCCTGGTATGATGGCGAAGAGCTGATCGGCTCGGGTGTTATCAGTTAGTGACAATTTCCTGTTTGAGGCAACAATTTTGAAGTGTTTGCGTATTTTTACCCGAACTTTATAACAAATACGCTTTATGAAAAAATATTTCTCGATGCTGGCTGGCGCAATGATGCTCCTGGCAATTTCCTATTCCAATGTTAATGCACAGGATGGAGTTGTTAAGGGTGACTTCCTGCTTAGCCCATTCATTGGAGGACCGTACGTATATGCCGGTGGTGGTTTCACTATGGGTGTGAACGGTGAGTATGCTTTCACAGACGAAATCAGCGGTGGTGGTTATTTCGCTTATACTCGTTGGGACTATGGATACGTAGGTAGCGACATCCATTACAATTTCATCGACTTCGGCGTTAGAGCTTCTTACCATTTTGCAAAATTGCTTAAGGTTCCCAACAAAAAATTCGATCCTTATGCTGGTGCGCAGTTAGGGTTTGTAGCATCCAGCTACAACTATGACAATTCCGCCTATAGCGATCCATATGATGGCGGTGTACGTGCAGGTCTTTACGCTGGCGCTCGTTGGTTCTTCAATGAGAAGGTCGGTGTATTTGGCGAAGTGGGGTTTGCTCTTGATGCCGTTTCAATCGGCGCTACTTTCAAACTTTAATTCAACGAAATAAAAAAAGAGAATCCTCTGCGAATGCAGGGGACTCTCCTTTATTTAGTAGTTAGTCCTGAGTCGTGAGTCGTGAGTATTGGTTTGTAGTTGGAGAGTATTGGTGCAAAGGGCTGGGTTCTAAGTAGTAGTAGTATTAGCGGAGAAATACTCCAAACTACCAATACTACTAACCAATACTCACGACTAAGACTCAGGACTACCTTACTATTCTCTGAATCCACTGACTCCGCCGGAGACAATGAACTTCATGGCCTGCGGACCCGATACGTTAAGCGGCTGAATGTTTTCTTTGGAGACGAAATAATGAAATCCTGAAAAGGCATAAGAGTGGGGAAAATAAACCACGACCATGTCGTTGAGTCCAAGATCAGTAAGGTCTGCCTGAGTTATAAATCCAAGTTGATATAGGTTGTTGTCTTTATTGATGCGGACGAGTACAGGCCGATTAAATTTCTTTTTATCTCCAACGAATGCGCCAAGCAAATCCTTCAACGCTGAATAGATCAGTTTTACAATGAGGGATCTTGTTAATCACCTGGTCCAGCCACGTGCCCTGCGGTCTTGAAAGCAAAGTTGGTGGTCAGATAACCGAATCCGGTGATGACAAAGAGCATAAGAAGAACGCCTAGTCCGGGATACGGCAATGACAGCAGGCTATCAAGCCATCTGAACGATACAAAAATGAAATACACAGTTGCCGTCAATGGCACGATGAAAACCGTTCCACTAAAAAACCTGGTATTCGTAAACCGATTCTTCACGATAAAGTCTTTTACCGGTCGTTTCTTATTGACCGGTCTGATATCAAAAATGTAATTCTAAGGATTGTGATTGCCCACCTGAAGCATTCTGGCAATGCCATTCTCACCACCTCATCTACCTGTTCGTCGAAGCTAACATGTGTTGTATCGATCAATACTGCATCCTCAGCCTGACGAAGCGGACTTTCAACGCGGGAGGTGTCGATCTTGTCGCGATGGAGAATATTTTCAACCACATCATCCAGGTCCACCATCTGGTCACGGTCCAGAAGTTCCTTTTGTCTTCGGAACGCACGTACCAGGATGATCGGCCCTCATGAACAACTTCAATTCGGCGTGCGGGGAAAACCACGGTACCGATATCCGCGTCCATCCATCACCACCGCCTTCTCGCGACCCATGCGACGTTGCTGTTCAACCATGGCAATACGCACCTCCTTCACTCGTACTTACCTGGCTCACCATTTCCGATACACGCATCGATCTGATCTCGTCTTTCCACATTCAGCCCGTTCAGATAAGTTTCTGTATTTGTTTTGCGAATTCACTTTGAATGTCATATGAATCTGATCCAGGGCTTGCGAGATCTCCTTTGGATTTGTAATGCGCGATATGATGATCCAGGAAGTAAAAGCGTGACTGCGCGATACATGGCGCCCGTATCGATGTAGCGATAACCCAAAACGTTGGACACCTCCTTAGCCGTCGAACTCTTGCCACAAGCCGAATACCCGTCGATAGCAATTACAATTTTCCGGAAGTTCATCAGCAGTCTTTTAGCGGGCAGGGGATCTCTTTTCCCGGCTTCAACTTCTTGTGCTTTCTTATGAATGGGACGCACAGCTGCCAATCGACAGCATGATCACACAAATGGTTACAAAAGTCAATACTCTCTTCACAGGATCAAAAGTAATCAATTAATGAGGTTTTGAGTTACTAGCGCCTGCGACTTTACAGGTCTGCAGGACTACTGTTCCACAAGATCCAAAATCTTCAAAAGTGATCGGGATGAAAAATTCGGAACGACCAGTGGTCATCGGTGCCGACAATTGGATGAATGGCATTTCAACCTCCTGCGGGTTTTAATCGTTAAATTGCCTGGTACACTGGGCGAATCAAAAATTAGCTATGGAATCAGAAAAACAGCAGAACGAGAAGCGATTTGAGAATTTTGGCAAACGGGTCGATAATTTCATGGATGAATTGGATGAGGCGAGTGTTCGCCTGCAAAAGGAATTCAGCGAGCGATTCGAGGAGTTGAAAGTTTCAGCTGAAAAGCTCAAAAAGGAAGCTGAAAACAGCGATCGGTGGAAAGAAGTTGAAGCAAGCCTGAAACGCGCCGGCGACGAACTCGCCAAGGCAGTGAAGGCGGCATTCAAGAAGAGAGAGGATGTGCCGCCCGGTTCTTAGGCCGGGCGCATCCCTCATATTTTGACGGCTTTCCACCTTCCCTGACGGAAGATGAGAATTCCTGCTATCGCCATCAGCGATTCAGCAAGTGATACAGCTATGTATACTCCCAAAGGTCCCGTTTCAAATACTTTCGCAAGTGTATATGCGAGAGGAATCTGAAATAGCCAGAAGCCTATAAAACTGATAACGGTTGGGGTACGCGTATCTCCTGCTCCATTGAAAGATTGAGTGATCACCATTCCGTACGAATACAGCACGTATCCCAATGAGACAATCTTGAGGCATTGGATTCCATTATCCAGAGCTTCAACATCTGTGGTGAACAATCCAAGTATTGGCGCTGCCAGGCTAAAGAAGAACACCGTTACTACCGCCATGAACACCATGTTGAAAAATGCTGCACGCCATACGGAGCGCTCAGCACGATCGGCAGATCCTGCCCCAAGATTCTGACCAACCAAAGTTGCTGACGCATTCGCCATTCCCCAGGCAGGCAGCAGTGCAAAGATGATCACGCGAATTGCAATAGTATATCCGGCAAGAGCAGCGCTTCCAAAGTCGGATATTATCCGCATGAGGAAAATCCAGCTTGCAGAACCGATCAGGAACTGACCTGTTCCACCGGCCGACACAATTACCAGTTTTCGAATGATATCCAGCTTTGCCTTCAGGTCAGCAATGCGAACGGTGATCTTTCCATGTCCCTTTTGCAAGTGATAGAGCTGGTATAAAACTCCAATACCCCGTCCCGTGTTCGTTGCAATGGCTGCACCCTCCACACCAAAGGAAGGTATTGGCCCGAGCCCGAAAATAAACAGTGGATCCAAAGCTATGTTCACTGCATTGGCAAGCCATAGAGACCGCATCGCTATGGAAGCATCGCCGGCTCCCCGGAAAATTCCATTGATAACGAACAACATCACGATGGTAATATTACCCGAGAGCATCCCTCGGGTATAACCCGATTTGTTTGCAATAAGCCGCTCCGATGCGCCCATGAGACGCAGGAGATCTTCTGCAAAGAAGAAACCTGCGAAGGCGATGACAACAGACAGACACACGCCAACAATAATGGCTTGTCCTGCTGCCAGCTCAGCAGATTGAAGATCCTTCTCGCCTACGCGTCGTGCGACCATCGCTGTGGCACCCATTCCGATACCCATCGCCAGGGAGTAAAGCACGGTAAGCATCGATTCTGTTAGCCCTACCGTGGCAACAGCCTCGTTGTCGTGCAAAAGACTTACAAAGAAAACGTCGACCACAGCAAACAAGGCTTCCATCGACATTTCCAGTATCATGGGAACGGCCAAAAGGAAGATCGCGCGGTCTATTGGCGTTTGTGTATAATCCTGTTCACCACCGACGATAGCCTGGCGAAATAGACGTAAGAATGTTTTTATTTTATGAGATAATGTAGACATGATCTATGATTTTGAGGATGACGCAATTTGTTTTAATGGGATTGAGTCCCATGACGGCGCTCCAAGAAATCATATCTGGGAGGCGCCAGCTTAAATGACCATGTTCATATGCGAGTTGAATTGTGCCATAAAGGGCTTGTAAAAAAAATACAACGGGTAACCAGAATTAAGGTTGCCCGTTGTCATGAAAAAAGTGAAGTATTTTCTAAGAAAGTTTAGTCTGCGCTAATGGAGCTTGCGCCTGATACGTCAGATTTTACCGAGGGACTACCTCTGTAAAGTAGTCGGCTCGCTCCTGCTGCCTTCGCGTCCAGATCGTCGCTGACCGTGACCTTCCCGTAGCTAGCGCCTGACATATTCACATCGGCTGTCCGCACGGGATATTCAAATGCGTTGAGCTCTGATGCGCCAGAAACCTCTGCACTCATCTCATCACCCAATCCTTCCATATCCAGTTTGGAAGCACCCGACAGAACGACATTGATTTTCTTATAACCAGCTTCAAGCTCACAAAGCGAACCACCTGAGAGATAAACATCCAATTGCTGATCGCTTTCAAAGTCTTCAATCTTTGAATATGATCCTCCTGAGAGGTTAGCGCTCACTAACGCCGGCATCTTGATCTCGAGGCGTGTGGTATGTTTTCGGTTTGCGCTGTTCTTGAATCTGACGATCAAGGTCCCGCCATTAACGAATACCTCCAGGTCGTCGAGGTTGCGGGAATCGCCATGTGCTTCGACGCTAAAAGATGACGATTGCTCCACATTGATCCTGAAGCCACTACCCATTTCGATACGATCGAAATCCATCACGGCAAAGTCGCGTTTATCCTCCCAGAGGGGACCTGGATCTTCAGTGTGTGTACATGAGGACGCGATAAACAAGATGGCTGTAAGGGCGAATGCTGCCCGGCTCAACTTACGAGGCATATACTTTCTGTTTGTTTGTCTTTTGACAATTGAACAAACGGATACCCCTATTCAGCGTTGAAAGAAATATGACCCTGGCGGCACAAACTCCGGATTACGTAGAATTGCTCCCGATCGCGTAGCGACTTCATAAATTTGGCCTAAGCCTGGTGTCGCTGCAGATCAGGCTTACACCAGATCAAAGCAGCACTACAACAGTTCAGGCCGCGTTACAACAGATTATACCGTCGCTATACTGAACTAAGAAATCGAAATAGTTTTAGCGTTAACAAACTCCTTGATTCCAAGCTCAGACAATTCACGCCCATAGCCAGACTTCTTAACACCGCCGAAAGGAAGTCGTTGGTCGGATTTCATCAGTGCGTTTACAAAAACGGAACCTGAGTCAATTTGTCGCGCCACGAGTTCTCCGCGATCCCTATCTGTTGTCCACACAGAAGCTCCAAGTCCATATCGGCTGCGGTTTGCCAGTTCTATTGCATGATCTTCGTCCTTTGCCACAATCACTGCGGCGAGCGGACCAAATGTTTCCTCATCAAATGCTGCCATGCCAGGCTTCACCTGGTCGATTAGCGTTGGCTGAAAATTGCTACCGGTGCGACTCCCTCCGGCTTGCAGACTGGCGCCCGCACTGATAGATTGCTTGAGTTGTTTTTCCAATGCTTCAGCCAGGTCGACGCGTGCAACGGGCCCCATATTCGTCGAAGTGTCAAGAGGATTTCCTTGCTTGATTTTGTTTATCGACCCTATAAATCGGTGCATGAAGTCGTCGTGAATATCCTTAACAACAATAAACCGCTTAGCTGAAATACATGATTGACCAGCATTCTGCATGCGTGATTGTGTTGCCACTTTCACAGTGAGATCCAGATCTGCATCCTTCAACACCACGAAAGGATCACTTCCACCCAACTCGAGCACTGACCTTTTAATATATCTGCCAGCGATAGAGGCAACCTTCCCTCCTGCCTCTTCACTTCCTGTGAGTGCTACACCCTGAACTATATCAGAAGCGAGAACAGTTTCTACAGCTTTGCTATCAATTATCAGCGACTGAAACGCGCCCGCAGGAAATCCTGCCTCGGCGAACACTTCTTCGAGCAACAACGAGCATGTGGTCACGCTTGAGGCGTGCTTCAGCAGGCCGACATTTCCAGCCATCAACGCAGGGGCCGCAAACCGGATCACCTGCCAGAATGGAAAGTTCCATGGCATGACGGCGAGTATGGCACCCGTTGGATGAAATGAAACAAGACTCTTCCGCGCTTCAGTGGGTATCACTACGTCTTTCAAGTACTCTTCTGCACGCTCAGCAAAGAACCGGCATGCTGCTGCGCTCTTTTCAATTTCTGCAATTGCCTCAGGCAGGATTTTTCCCATTTCCATAGAAATGGTCCTGGCGTATCGTTCCTTGTTCTTAGTTAATACTGAAGAAGCGGCCAGCATCTTTTCGCGACGTTCAGCAAATGTCGTGCGCTTCCATTGACGAAAAGTCTGACCTGCCAGTTCGATTTTGGCGGCAAGTGCTGCCTGGTCCAGTGTTGGAAATTCCCCTACTACCGATTGATCATATGGATTGATGGTGGTAATCATGAATCGATTCTTTTAGCCGTTGAATATTAGTATTGAAGAATACGCGTAACGAGGCTGATTGTTAAGCCTGCTTTTAAAAAAAACCTTCATCCATTGAAAATAATTCCCAAAAAGGCCTTAGTCCTGAGTCGTTAGTATTGGTCTCTGGTATTATAGTTTGGAGCAAATACCGCATTGTGGTACAATGGAATACTACAAAGTATTAATACTACAGACCAATACTCAGAACTATGGACTTTGTACTAAATACTACTAACGCAAAAGGCCGCTCAACGTGAGCGGCCTTCGTATGGTGAGTGTTCTAAGATTCAATTAGCCGATTGACACGCGCTTGAACTCAGCTACTGTAAGTCCTTTTGTAATGCTGTCAAGATACTGTGCAACTGTCTTTGAATTGTCTTTCACGAATGGCTGAGCAAGAAGTGTATTGTCCTTGAAGAAGCGCTGAAGCTTTCCCTGTGCGATCTTCTCAACCATGTTTTCAGGCTTTCCTTCTGCAAGGATCTGAGCCTTGGCAATTTCAAGTTCTTTTTCGATGATGGTCTTGTCAACAGACTTATCGTCAACGCCAAGAGGATTCATCGCGGCGATCTGCATGCCAACGTCTTTGCCGGCATCAGTTACGTCTTTACCGTTAACGCCCTTCAATGAAACGAGTACACCAAGTTTGGATCCAGCGTGGATGTATGAAACAACTGCTTCTCCCTTCATGTGTATATACTCGCTAACTTCGATCTTCTCGCCGATCTTACCTACCAGCTCAACGATGCGATCGGTAAGTGTAAGGTCGCCAACTTTGATAGCCAATAAAGCTTCTTTGTTTGCAGGCTTGTTGCTGAACGCTGTATCAACGATAAGCTTTCCGAGCGCCTGGAATTCTTCGTTCTTGGCAACGAAGTCAGTCTCGCAGTTCAAGGCGATCAGAACGGCTTCTTTCTTGTCGTCGCTAGCTTTAACGAACACAGAGCCTTCTTTTGCATCGCGGTCTGACCGGGATGCAGAAACTTTCTGTCCTTTCTTGCGAAGTATTTCAATAGCTTTATCAAAGTCTCCTTCGGCTTCGGTGAGGGCCTTCTTACAGTCCATCATTCCGGCGCCAGTCATTTGGCGGAGCTTGTTTACGTCTTGTGCTGAAATGGCTGACATAATGTGATGTTAAATTTTCAGGTTAGCGTTGTTGATATGGTTATAAACAAATCGTCCTACCAGCTTACGTGCAGCAAAGCGGCAGGACGATCTTTAAAATGAGCGTATGTCTACTCTCTTATTTCGTTTCTTCTACGGCTTCGTCGACGCGTCTCTTCTCGTCTTCGTCCTTTTTGTGAGCTGCATCTTCCTTATCCTTCTTGCGCTCCATCAGTGACTCTTCGATCACTTTGCTGAGGTGCTTCGTAAGGATAGAGATTGACTTGAAAGCATCGTCGTTAGCAGGGATAGGGAAATCCACACCTGAAGGATCAGAGTTAGTATCAACCAATGCGAACACTGGGATATTGAGTTTCTGAGCTTCTGTTACGGCGATATGCTCGCGCTTCACGTCGATAACGAACAAAGCAGCAGGGAGTCTGTTCAGATCGGCAATACCGCCCAACAGTTTCTCAAGCTTTGCCTTTTCACGCGTGATCATCAGGCGTTCGCGCTTAGCGAGGTTGCCGAAAGCTTCATCCTTCATAAGCTTTTCAATTTGAGAAAGCTTCTTCAGTGACTTACGGATCGTAGCGAAGTTGGTAAGCATACCACCAAGCCAACGCTCAGTAACGAACGGCATGTTGAGGCGCTTTGCCTCTTCCGTAACGATGTCTTTGGCTTGCTTCTTTGTAGCCACGAACATGATCTTGCGACCAGAACGCACGATGTTGCGCAGGGCGAAAGTTGCTTCGTCGAGGCGAGCGAGCGTCTTGTTCAGATCGATGATGTGGATGCCATTGTTCTCCATGAAGATGAACTCTGCCATCTTTGGATTCCATTTGCGGGTAAGGTGACCAAAGTGTACACCTGCATCCAGCAATTCCTGATATGTTAAGTTTTGAGCCATTGTTCTTCTGATTAACGCTTGCTAAACTGGAATTTCCTTCTCGCCTTTCTTCTACCTGGCTTCTTCCGTTCAACCATACGTGAGTCGCGGGTCATGAAACCCTCTTTACGCAAGGCAGGCTTGTGTTCAGCGTTCGCTTCAACGAGCGCGCGGGCAATACCCAGGCGCACAGCTTCCGCCTGACCTGTGATGCCACCACCTTCTACATTAACAGTTACATCATAACCCGACTCCTGCTTTGTTGCAAGCAAAGCCTGCTTTACCAACGTCTGATGAATTTCAGACAGGAAGTACTCTTTCAAAGCACGGTCGTTTACAGTGATTTCTCCCTTGCCTGGCTTAAGGTAAATCCGGGCTACAGAAGTCTTTCTTCTACCGATGGTGTTGATAATCTGCATGTATCAGAATTTTAATTCTTTAGGTTGTTGCGCTGCGTGGGGATGCTCAGTACCTGCATAAACATGAAGGCTTCTGAACAATTCGCTTCCGAGACGATTCTTAGGAAGCATGCCACGTACAGCGTGCTCGATAAGGCGCTCAGGGTGCTTGGCACGAATCATCGTGGGCGTGTGCTCACGCTGTCCACCTGGATAGCCAGAGTGCGTGAAAATAACGCGGTTCGTCCACTTCTTGCCGGTCATCTTTACTTTCTCGGCGTTGATCACGATAACATTGTCACCACAGTCAACATGCGGGCTATAGCTAGCCTTATGCTTGCCGCGAATAATGTTCGCAACCTGGCTCGCCACACGACCCAACACCTGAGAATTTGCATCAACTACAACCCAGCCCTTCTCTACGGAAGCCTTGTTGGCGTAAGTTGTTTTATAGCTATTGTGATCCATCTTTTAATTAAGTGTAATTCAATCCAAATGCACTGCCCCTCAAAAAGGGACACAAAGGTAATTTCTCGCTATTTGAAATCCAAGCGGTTCATGAAACCGAAATCCTGAAGGCAGAGAAAATATTAAAATACACCTCAGAAATGCGGTTTTTGACTGTTTATTGATCTCTTTAATTTCTGCTTCGCGGGCCTAAATCGCACTATTTTCGCAAACCGTCGCTATCAACGCTTCCCTCTCAGCCCGTTCCTTACCAACGCTTCGCCCTCATGAGGCTCGCCTCAACGCTTTACCCTTCGCCAATGGATTAAAAAAGAACCGAACAATCCTATCTATTTGCCTCCAGCTGCTTCAATAAGGCTGCCATATCCTTTTGATACGGCGCCTCAACGAGCACCTCGCTGCCATCCAGGTCCAGAAACCGCAACGAAAAGGCATGCAGAGCCATTCTCTTCATAAACGGCTCCTCCTCAGTTCCCTTTTTCAGATTAAACCCTCGTTTTACCTGCGAAAGGTAGAAGGGCTTACCTCCATATAATGAGTCGCCCATGATCGGGGCGCCGGAAATAGACAGATGGATACGAATCTGATGCATGCGCCCGGTAACCGGCTTACACTCCATTAGAGTGTGAAATCGGAAAGACTTCAGGGCGTTGAACCAGGTTTGCGCAGGTTTTCCTTCGCGATTGCTGATACGTACCGTGCCATCGTCCTGCTTCAGAATGGGGGCATCAACAAGAAATTCCGAGAACTGATGAAGCCCGTCAACTACCGCGTGGTACACTTTCGTGACCTCACGCTTTTCAAACTGGATGCTCAGATTCCGGTATGCTTCCGGATTTCGCGCAATTGCCAGGGCGCCTGACGTCTCCTTGTCGAGCCTGTGGCAAACCTGAGCATCGGGATAAAACTCCCGCGCCAGGCCAAGAAGGTTTACAGGCTCATTCCGGTCCTCCAAAGTGGCAATGAATGCAGGTTTGTTAACGACCACATAGTTGTCGTTCTCGAACATCACTGTATCCTCAAATTTTATCTTATGCGACGCCATAGGTTTTAGTTTGATGAAACGCCGGCCGGCGGCGGTTCCGGGTGCAGAACATAGCGCTCGAAGAACTCAATTGTGCGAAGCAGGTGGTCCATCATACGTCCTGGATTGCCGCTTCTGGTAAGTTCATGTCCTTCTTTTGGATACCGGATGTACTCGACCGGCCGCCCCAGTACCTTCAGGCTTTTGTAGAGCATTTCTGATTGAATAACTCCCGTTCTCAAGTCCTGATCGCCATGAATAATCAACAGCGGAGTCTGGATCTTTTCGACATAAGTAAGAGGCGACTCGGACGCCAGCAACTTCCGCGTCTCAGCATCCCATGGATAGCCACCAAAATAATCAGGCACCAGACGCCAGGCATTTCCCTCTCCCATAAAAGTGGTCAGGTCGTAGACTCCACGCTGAGCATTAGCCGCCTTAAATCTGTTATCGTGTCCAATTATCCAGGCAACCATGTATCCCGCATAGCTTCCACCTTCGATGAACAACTGGTCTTTGTCGATCCACGGGGCTTTAGTCTGCGCATCCTCCAGCGATGCAAGAATATCGCCGGCAGGACCATTTCCCCAGTCTTTGAAGTTTCCCCGCTTAAAGGTATCGCCGTATCCCCCGCTCCCGCGCGGATTGCAAAATACAACTCCGTATCCCCAGGCCGCCTCTAACTGGAACTCGTGCCACATCGAAACGGCCGATGGTCCCCACATTGCGGTCGGCCCGCCGTGGATATTGAGAATCGTCGGATACTTTACCCCATCCTTTCGATTGATGGGTTCGAGTACCCAGTATTGAACTTTTGTGCCATCCGGGCGCGTGATCCAATACTCTTTAGGAAGCCCGATTTTCCTATCCGCCACCCAAGTATTGAATGAGGTGAGTTTCTTTTTCTGCTTATCCCGAAGATTCAATGAATAGACCTCCCACGGGTTCGCAGTTTCGGTCTGCGCATACACCAGGTGACTTGCGCTGGCATCAAAATTCAGAACCCCCAGATCACCACCAACAACTTCTGTTGCCTTGCCCCCTTTTACTGAAACATTCAGGAGGGGAACATCACCTTCTGATTCTACTGTAAAGTACAATGACTTTGAGTCGCCCGACCACTCCGCAGACTGGACGTCCCGATCGAGATCAGTCGTCAGAATAGGGCTCGTGCCTCCGGCAAAGGGAATAATGCCAAGGTCGTTCTGCCTGCCAAAGAAGGAATCCGTGGTGCCTGCGACATATGAGATGAATTTGCCATCAGGCGATATTTTTGGGTCACTGATTGGTCGGTGATCAATCTTCAGGAGCTCCTGCAAATGAGCGCCATCTGCATCCATCTTCCACAGTGAGCCTGAACGCTCAAGGTCCGGGGTTTTCAGGAATTTCGTTGAGGCACAGATAATCGTTTTTCCGTCTTTACTCCATTGTGCGCCGGCAAACTTTTGAAAGCCGGACGTTATTTGTTTTGCATCTGATCCTGGCTGCGCCGAAACAACAAACAAGTGCTCCACCTTTTCTTCAGGGTCGAGGTCGAGTTCGCCTTGCAAATCCAGTCTCGTCAGAACCCGTGGATTACGTTCACTGTTGTTCTTCGCCAGCCATGCCCGCACATCTTCCAAAGATCCATCCGGGGATGCTTTGACAGAACCCTTTTCCGCGTCCTTCAACTGGTTCCATACTGGTTCATCATGAGGTTTTCTTCCTGGCCGTTCATAGGCCCAGGGCAGTTCGCCTTCAATTGCGCTCAGGGGTATGGATGACGTAAACAACAGGCTCTTCCCGTCCGGACTCCAGACAGGCTGACTAGCTCCATATTTGGTTCGGGTAACAGCGAAAGCTTCACCTCCGCTCATTGGGAGTATCCAGATTTGTTGTACGTCTCCGTCGGCACGGACAAATGCAATGGATGACCCATCTGACGACCAGCGTGGCTGTCCATCGCGACGGTCACCATACGTAAGCTGAATTGCAGCCTTCTCCCCCTTTACATCCAGGAGGTACAGATGCTGAGTATATCCGTATTCCGTTGTTCGTTTTGCCGGGTCATCCTTTGACTTCTTGCGGGTTACTACTGCGACAGCGCGTGCACCGTCGGGTGATATGCTTATTTGATTTACAGAAACGATGCGCATCAGGTCGGAAGCCACTATATATGGCTTCGTCTCCTGAGCATGGGTTAGCTGAACACCTATAAACAGAATGATCAGCGGCAGGATGCCAGATCTCATAACAGGTCGAATTTGAGTTTTTCTCAGTTGGGTTTAGACGCCTCGCCATCGCTATCAGGCTTAACGCGCGGCAATTTAAAACTAAATATCGACCCTGAGCCGGGCGTACTCTGAACCTCCGCCCGTGAATTATGTCCTTCGAGAATGTGCTTAACAATGGCAAGGCCCAAACCGGTGCCGCCTTTTTCCCGGCTGCGGCTCTTATCGACACGATAGAAACGTTCGAAAATACGCGATAGGTGCTCAGGTGATATGCCTTCACCGGAGTCAATCACATGAATGTTGATATTCTTTTTTCCGAGTTCAAAGCTCACTCGCACTTCACCGCCATCGAAAGAATGTTTAATGGCGTTGGAGACTAAGTTTGTTAATACCTGATTTATCCGCTGCCAGTCCGCGAGCACCCACGCTTTTCCTGGCTCACCATCAACGCGAAGTTTAACGTCCTTCTTGTCTGCCTTTTCTTCCAGTTGTTCAAACACTTCTTCGGCGAGCTTATACAAATCGATGCTTTCGAAGTGCATCTTGATCTGACCAGTTTCTATATGA
This sequence comes from Chryseolinea sp., assembly GCA_049840655.1. GTDB lineage: Bacteria > Bacteroidota > Bacteroidia > Cytophagales > Cyclobacteriaceae > Chryseolinea. The sequence goes on along the minus strand of JASGJX010000035.1, from coordinate 13,630 downwards.
GATAGCGTAAGCAAGTCCTGTACGAGCATATCAAGACCGTCGAGACTTTTCGCCGCCTTCTTCAAAAACTTGGTTCGTACATTCTTGTCATTTACGGCCCCATCGAGCAACGTATGTACAAATCCCTGTGCGGCGAAAATGGGAGTCTTCAGTTCATGAGATACATCCGCTATAAACTCACGGCGGAACGCTTCGAGTTTTTTGAGTTCATCAATTTCCTTTTGCTTCAGCTCTGCAAATGAGTAAATGTCTTCATTGATTGTTCGCAGGGGATTGAGTGGAGCAGATCTTTGTTTATCAATTTTCGACAACTCTTTCTTTCTAAGCTTGTCCATGAGTTTATGGACTTTATTGATCTCGCGGAAAATGAGAAACTCAAGAACAACAAATATCAGCAGGTAGGAAACGGAGAAGCTCACGCCAAAGGCAACCAGTAGTATGCTGCCACCAACACTTTTGAATAAGGACAGGAACAATGAAGTTATCAGTGCAATACAGACTGCCAGCAAGAGCGCTAAACCCCGGGAACTATAAACCATGGCCGAAGATAGGTGTTGTCGTAACAAGATGGGATAAACATTCGTGGCTGCAATACACGAGCGGAGTATTTAATACTATATTAGCATGGAGCTTGCTGTTAACAGGCGTAATTCCCCTGCCCCTCCGCCGGATGCAATGAATCAGAATTCACACCAGCGCTGATTCAGAATTTACTCTCCTTTATAGCGACCTTATACCGACATTATACCGACCTTATAGCGACCTTATACCGATCGAACGTACATGCATCGTCGATATACAGTGTATGCATCGTGGATGCATAGTCGATACATAGTGCATGTCTATACTATGTGGCTCGCTGAAGTATGTAACAAATCTTCACTTCTCGTTGCGGGCAACGCACCAGGCAGAACATCAAAGCGCCATCAGTAAGAAGTAGAAAAATTAGAAATCAGCAACAGACAGAGCTTATCCTTTTAAAGCTCTTTAGATTCTGATCCGACCCGGATCAATTAAGACTGAATTTATAGCCCACTCCTTTTACCGTGGTGATAAAATCGTCGCCTATCTTTTCACGAACCTTCCGGATGTGAACATCAACGGTACGGGCGAGCACATAAACGTCGGAGCCCCATATATTTTGAAGCAGATCTTCACGACTGAAAACCTTGTTCGGATTCTGTGCCAGAAAGTAAAGTAACTCAAACTCCTTTTTCGGAAGGTTTATTTCCTTGCCATTCACTTTGATGGTATAACTGGTGCGATCAATGGTGAGTTCGCCAATGGTGATTGTGCTTGAAGGAGATGATTTCTTTGAATCGCGGCGAAATAACGCGCTGATTCTGCTCATCAATGCGCGCGGCTTAATGGGCTTATTGATGTAATCGTCTGCACCAACATCAAATGCAGCAACCTCTGAGTATTCTTCGGAGCGTGCGGTGAGAAACACGACGAATGTCTTCTGAAGTTCCGGAATGTCGCGGAGCAGTCGGCACGTTTCCACCCCATCCATCTTGGGCATCATAATATCCAGAAGCACAAGGTCAGGCACAAACTTCCTGGCAATATCAACGGCTCTCGAACCATCAAGCGCTGTCTTCACTTCATAACCACTCTTTTCCAGATTGTATCGCAGAAGTTCCAGGATCGGTTCTTCATCATCGACGACAAGCACTTTGTGCATTGGCTTGCTTCCCATATCGTGCATTTTGCTCAAAATTAGATACAAACAGACCGAAACAAAATCTACAACAGTTTCTTAACAATTCCTTAAGCGACCGTAACAATTCAGTAACATCAAGAAGCCTTTAAAAATTCATGCAACGGTTTGAGGAAGGAGAAATTAGGAATTAAGAATTAGGAATTAGCTACCACGACCAAAGGTCGTGGCTGGCAATCAGCCAAAAGGGTGGCAGCCAATTCTTAATTCTTAATTCTTAATTCTTAATTCTTAGAGAAATGGATACCGCTCACTCAAATACCTGATATAGTCTCTTAATGACGCAAACCTCTCCCGCTCATCCCAGAAGGTGCCCTGCTTCTCCTGATACTGTTTAAAGTTCATGAAATAGGCGTTATTGGGAAGACGGTTTCGAAAACGCTCCGATGGTTTCGAAGCCAACGCCAGGGATAGCGTGTCGAGCTCCCCGACAATGTGCGTAATAGCTGCTTTCTTTTGTTCAAGTTTTGTAGCAACGGGAAGATCCTCACTCATGGTCTTGTAGAGACTGTCGAGCGAACGGGCGCCACGAAGCATGTGATCAACGTACTTCAGATAGTCTTTATCTTCTTCAATATACGTTCGGTATTGTAAGCTGATTTCACCATAACGATCGATCAGAAATTTTTCAGTGCCGCGATCGCCAATGAAGGTGGCCAGGTTCTCATTAAAATCGATACTATCCTTAACGAATATTGTCGCGTGAGACATCTCGTGAATGATAAGATTCGCCAGATCACCTTCGCTGCGATTGAGCATCTTGCTCAGGATCGGATCCGTGAACCAGCCGAGCGTGGACCAGCCTCCCGGATTCCGGACGATTACATCCCATCCTTCCTTTTCAAGCTGAGTCTTCAGGTCCATGGCCAGCTTTTCATTGAAGAATCCTTTATACGGAACGGTGCCCACGATAGGAAACTCCCATTCCTTTGGTTCGAGAGCGAAGGGTTTACAGGCCATGACCACCCACATGATCTCCTTGCCCTTTTGATCATACATCGTTTTGTAATTCTCGGTATCCTTCAGACCGAGTGAGTCAATTGCGTACTTTCGAACCTCGTCAATAAACAGTAATCTCTTCTTGAGTGAATCAGGGAACTGGGGATCGCTCAGAAACTCTTTTACAGGCCGGGCCTTCCACACGATTCTCAGTTGACCGTAGCCTTGTCGCGCGGCATATGAAACCAGATCCCAGTACACCAGCGTGAGTACGACCGCGATGGCGAGCAGCGCCAGAACAATGCGTTTGAATAGCTTACGTCCGCGCATGTAGAATATCCATTAGAAGGCAGGCTTCAGAGTATGTGAATCGACACCGAACGTTCTTCAATCTGACTGATAAGATACCACACAAGGTCATTTTTGACGTGTCTGAAGTTACGTTAAGGTTGCAATATAAAACGTTTGACAGTAGTTGTCACGCAGAGATTTGAGTAGTCAACTGATTGACGTAAATTTGATTAGAGCAGTGAGGTTGAAGCGTTACGAACGATGGACAAAAGATTGTCATGTTTATCAGATTGCTGTATTTCACCTGTTGTAGTAATTTCAACCCATGATCGATGCACAAGCCAACGATCACAGCAGCATCAGAAGAAATTATCTCTGCCTACTGCCAAACCAATAAGTAACATAAAATATTAAAATACCTTATGAGCGACGCGAAAGAAAAGTTGAAGGCCCTACAGCTAACCCTCGACAAGCTGGAAAAGACATACGGAAAGGGTACCGTAATGAAGTTGAGTGATGAACGGGTAGTGGATGTGCCTGCTATCTCTACGGGATCCCTTGGCCTCGACATCGCCTTGGGTATTGGCGGTATTCCGCGCGGAAGAATAACTGAGATCTACGGTCCTGAATCTTCAGGTAAGACCACGCTCACTTTGCATTGTATTGCGGAAGCACAGCGCAAAGGTGGACTTGCCGCTTTCATTGATGCTGAACACGCATTTGACAAGGCTTACGCTGAGAAGCTGGGTATAGACACTGAAAACCTTCTCATCTCACAACCTGACAATGGTGAACAGGCGCTCGAAATTGCTGATCATCTGATCCGCTCTGGCGCGATTGACATTATCGTTATTGACTCCGTTGCTGCTCTTGTTCCCAAGAGCGAATTAGAAGGCGAAATGGGAGATAGCAAGATGGGTCTCCATGCACGTCTGATGTCGCAGGCTCTTCGCAAGCTCACGGGTACGATCAGCAAGACAGGATGCTCCTGTATTTTCATCAACCAGTTGCGCGAGAAGATCGGTGTGATGTTCGGCAACCCTGAAACAACGACTGGTGGTAACGCATTAAAATTCTATGCTTCGGTTCGTCTTGATATCCGTCGCATCGGTCAGATTAAAGAGTCTGCAGACGATATTACTGGAAACCGCGTGAAGGTAAAAGTTGTAAAGAACAAAGTAGCTCCTCCCTTCAAAGTGGTGGAATTCGATATCATGTACGGTCGTGGAATTTCCAAGTCTGGTGAGATTGTCGACCTCGGCGTAGAGTTGAATACGATCCAGAAGTCAGGTTCATGGTTCTCTTACAATGGTAATAAACTGGGACAAGGTCGCGATGCCGTTAAACAGTTGATTGAAGATAATCCAGAACTGATGGAAGAGCTGGAGAAGAAGATCAAGGACAAAGTTGCCGGCTCGCTTGCTGAAGAGACGACGGGTAAGGAGAAAGAAAAAGAAAAACCTGTGCTCGAAAAAGCGAGATAGATTCATTTGTTGATTTGTTGATCTATTGATTTGTTGATTTGTTGATTTGACAGCTCGACAAAGACGACGGTTTCCTCAGAAACCTGGAAGTAATCAACAAGCCGATAAATCAATAGAGAATGAATAATTATAAAAAATGCAGACGTCGAACAACGTCTGCATTTTTTTTTGGTTAGCATCTTAGATCTACTGATGACACTGCGTCTTTCTGAAGACTCAAAAGCAACATGATGTCCCAACCAACAATGCTCCAGATCAACAGATCACCAAATCAACAAATGTCTAGGCTCTGATCGCATTTACAGGATCGAGTCTGGCGGCCATAGCCGCAGGCACAATACCAGAGACAAGACCGATAACAGACGCGACGGTAAGACCGAGGACGATGTTCTTCACCGTGAGCGTGACGATGAGACTTCCCATCGGAATGAATGTGATGAGCCAGACCAGGAACAGACCTGCCAGTCCGCCGATCAGACTGAGGAAGATCGCTTCGAACAGGAACTGAAAGAGTATAAAGTAGTTCTTGGCGCCCAATGATTTCTGTAACCCAATAATAGGTGTGCGCTCTTTCACCGAAACAAACATGATGTTGGCTATCCCAAAGCCGCCTACCAGAATGGAGAATCCACCGATGATCCAGCCGGCCGTTCCAAAGACGTCGAACACGCCGCTGATAACATTGGCGATTGCCTCGGGCCGGTTTAGCACGAAGTTATCCTTCTCTGCCGGACGCAACCCTCGCCTTACACGCAAAATGCCACGCACTTCGTTTTCCAGTTCGACCAGGCCCACGTCTGCTGTATTGCCTTTGACTCCTATGCGTGAGGTCAGTTCAAAAGGTTTACCTGTACCCGTCTGATATAAGCGTCTGAAAGATTGATAAGGGATGATCACCACGTAATCGTTGCTAGGTGTTCCCAGGAAGCTTTGTCCCTCCTTTTGGATGACACCGGCTACAACATATTTAAGGTTCTTAACTTTGATGGTCTGACCAATCGGATCGCTGTCGTTGGGAAAAAGTCCTTTGGCAACCTCAAAGCCGATAACAGCAACGTTACGTCCGGATTCCAGCTCTTCAGATGTAAAAAATCTTCCCCGCTCCACATTCACCTCGAAGATGTTGTCGTAGCCCTGACTCGCGCCTACGAGTCCAACCTGACCGATACTGTTGCTCTCTCTCCGGATGGTCATATTACCCCGCCTGGAGAAAATAGCGATACCATTTTCGTTTCGAAGATTGGCCTGCAGAAATTTAAACTCATTGTACGAAGCGTTGGGACGTTGCCAGAAGTCCCACCAGCGGTATTCACCATTGTTATCAGCCGTGAATGGCCATTTTTCGATGTAGATCACGCCTGTTCCGAGAAAGTCGAGACTATCCCGGATGTTCTTCTCAAGCGAGTCGACCAGGGTGAGTACCGATATAATGGCAAAAATGCCGACTGTCACACCCAGCAGGGAAAGAATCGTCCGCAGGACATTGGATTTGAGCGCCTTCCATGCAAAACGGAAGCTTTCGTATATCTGGCCGAGGGTCTTCATGAACAACCTTAACGCAATGGAAATATTTTAGTTTGTCGGGGTTTGGCCCCCAAAATTACCGTGATAGACTCAAAAAACAGCATTTTGTTACAGGTCCGAAAAACCTCTGATGCTTTGTCGCAAAAGCCAAATATTGCCTTATTTTTGCAACCTCTTAAAAAATTTACCCTTGATTGGGCATCTTTTGCGTAAACCAACATGAAGTTATCAGAATTTAAATTTGAGCTCCCCAATAACCTTATCGCACTTGATCCGGCTGAGAATCGCGATGAATCGCGGTTGATGGTCGTTCACAAAGACAGCGGCAAGATCGAACACCGGATATTTAAGGACCTGGTTGAATACTTTGGCGAAGGAGATGTTCTGGTAGGAAACGACACTATGGTGTTTCCTGCACGACTTTATGGACGCAAAGAAAAAACAGGTGCGAAGATCGAAGTTTTCCTGCTTCGTGAACTCAATGCAGAGATGCATTTGTGGGATGTGCTCGTTGATCCAGCGCGTAAGATCAGGGTTGGTAACAAGCTATACTTTGGCAACGGCGACCTCGTCGCAGAAGTTATTGACAATACAACGTCCCGCGGGCGGACAATCCGATTCCTTTTTGACGGAGACTCTGCCGCTTTCGACAAAGTGGTTGAAACACTCGGAGAAACTCCACTTCCGAAGTACATCAAACGCAAGATCAAGCCAGAAGACAAAGAGCGTTTTCAAACCATATTTGCCAAGCATAAAGGTGCTGTATCTGCCCCTACCGCTGGCATGCACTTCACCCGCCAGTTGCTGAAGCGCCTTCAGATCAAAGGTGTGGACATGGCTTATATCACACTTCATATCGGCCTGGGCACTTTCCGCCCGGTTGATGTTGAAGATCTCACCAAACACAAGATGGACTCCGAGAACTTTATCGTTGGTCCTGAATGCGTCGATGTGGTGAACCGCGCACTCGACAACAAACATCGCGTTTGTGCCATCGGTACAACAACGATGCGCGCTCTTGAATCGGCAGTTTCTGCCACCAACCGCCTTAAAGCACGTGAAGGCTGGACGGATAAATTCATCTTCCCTCCTTACGACTTCAAGATCTGCAATGCGATGATCACAAACTTCCACATGCCTGAGTCCACTCTGTCTGATGATGGCCGTCTGCATTTGCTGGATACGATCTCGCTATGGAAGCATATAAAGTTGCCAAGAAGGAGAAGTACAAGTTCCTGACGTATGGCGATGCAATGCTGATTATATAGTCCTGAGTCGTTAGTCCTGAGTCTTGAGTTTGGTCGCTAGTGTTTATAGATGGTAGTATTACTACTAACCATACTGGTAACTATACTACTGTCATGGCGTCAGCGACTTTGACTATTGGCAGGAGGTAGTGCCGTGGCTGGTTACAGTTCAGTAATACCAGCTTTGACTATCATTGTGCCGGGGATTTGTGCCTCGGCAACCAGCTTAAGCACTCATTACTTTGAGCTAATAGTTAGTTAATAAGATGTTATTTTGTGCATGGAACTTAACAAGTTCGTTGTAATGAAGTCTCATCCTGCACTCTTTCATATCCATGCATTCTAAAGAAGTAGCTATCATCGTTGCTGGCGGCAAGGGGCTACGGTTACCAGGAGATCTTCCAAAACAATTTATTGAAATCGGTGGCCTTCCTGTGCTGATGCATACCGTTAACGCGTTTCGGACGTACGATGCCTCTATGGACATTATCCTTGTTCTGCCGCAGGCTGAGATAAGTCTGTGGGAAGAGCTCTGCCAGAAGCATCCATTCAACCGGAATGTCATTGTGTGCCCTGGGGGTTCTTCGAGATTTGAATCAGTGAAGAACGGCCTAAGTCATGTATCGGGTCCGGGGCTGGTCGCAGTTCACGACGGCGTTCGGCCTTTGATAACACCGGACGTGATAGGTGCTTCCTTTGATATTGCCAGGAAGCATAGGTCGGCCGTTGCATCTGTTCCTTTGAAGGAATCAATTCGTCAGGTAGAAAGCTCTCCATCTGCTACCAGCTTCTCATCAGCCGAATTGAGTGATCAGCGATCTGTCGCATTGGATCGGACAAGATTCAGACTTATGCAGACGCCCCAGACGTTCGATATCGGGCTTTTGAAATCAGCGTATGCATCTGCTAAAGGTGACTCTTTTACCGACGACGCCAGCGTCGTTGAAAGCGCAGGGCATGCAGTGGTATTATACGATGGCAGCTACGAGAATATAAAGATCACAACTCCGGAAGATCTCATGCTGGCAGAAGCGATTATCCTGGCACGGCAGCGGAAGTGACAAGGAGACAAAAGTGACACGCAGGCAGGACCGTTCAAATAAAGAAGGCCACCTCAAAGGCGGCCTTCAGCAAATGCTTTTTCGATTTTAATATTCGTCTTCGTTGAAGAAGAAGTCCTCTTTGGTTGGGTAGTCGGGCCAAATCTCCTCAATGCTCTCGTATGGCTGACCGTCGTCCTCGAGTTCCTGAAGGTTCTCTACAACTTCCAGGGGAGCACCAGATCGGATAGAGTAATCAATGAGTTCATCTTTTGTGGCCGGCCAAGGCGCGTCTTCCAGATACGAGGCGAGTTCAAGTGTCCAATACATATTTTTACCCTCCTAATTTTCCGCAAAAATAAAATTTTGCAGATCAAAACAAATTTTATTTTTCCGGTGCAAAGAGCACTCCAAAAACATTTCGGTCTACCCTGCCGGAAGAACCATCCCTAAGCTTGTCATTTATTCTGTCAATACCGAAGAATTGTGGAATCAATTATTTCACTTGTCTAAACTTCTAATCCTGTTCGATGGCTGTGCTGTAGGCTTTTGAGGCATATTCCTTATGCGTCACCTTTTTTGATTTCGGTTGAATCTGGGATCATATACCACTCCTGACGGCAAAGTTTTTTTACCATATTTGCGCCTCGACTTACAACGCCCGGCGCAGCCCAATCTGTTGTGGGGATATCAATTAATCATTAACAATGGCAGACGAAAAGATCATTTTCTCGATGGCCGGGGTGAACAAGATTTACCCGCCCAGCAAGCAAGTACTCAAGAATATCTATCTCTCATTCTTTTACGGAGCCAAGATCGGCGTGCTTGGTTTGAATGGTTCGGGAAAATCGAGCCTCTTGCGCATTATTGCCGGCGTAGACAAGGAGTTTCAGGGTGAGGTCGTATCTGATCTGAGTTTCTCAACAGGACTTTTGGAACAGGAACCTCAGCTCGACAAAACCAAAACGGTTAAAGAAATCGTTGAGGAAGGCGTTCAGGACGTTGTGGATCTGCTGAAGGAGTTTGAAGCGATCAACGAAAAGTTTGGTGATCCGGCAGTTATGGAAGATCCGGATGCCATGGACAAGCTGATCACCAAACAAGGTCAGATACAGGAAAAGCTTGACGCTGCCAATGCCTGGGAATTGGATAACAAGCTTGAGCGCGCTATGGATGCGCTGCGTTGTCCTCCACCTGATGCAAAAATCGAACATCTTTCAGGGGGTGAGAAGCGCCGCGTGGCTTTATGCCGCCTGCTGCTTCAGGAGCCGGACGTGCTCCTCCTTGATGAACCGACCAACCACCTGGATGCTGAATCTGTGTATTGGCTGGAGCAACACCTCAAGCAGTATAAGGGTACCGTTATAGCGGTTACCCACGATCGATATTTCCTCGACAATGTTGCTGGCTGGATCCTTGAACTTGATCGTGGCGAGGGTATACCATGGAAAGGCAATTACTCGTCGTGGCTGGATCAGAAACAAAAGCGACTGGCACAGGAAGAGAAGTCTGAATCGAAGCGTCAGAAGGCACTGGAGCGGGAACTCGAATGGGTAAAGATGAACCCTAAAGGTCGCCATGCAAAAGGTAAAGCCCGTCTGAGCGCATATGAAAAGCTGTTAAGTCAGGAGACTCGCGAGAAGGAAGAAAAGCTGGAATTGTTCATCCCGCCGGGACCTCGTCTTGGCAACAAGGTTATAGAAGCGAAGGGCGTTGCAAAGGGTTACGGAGACAAACTTCTTTATGAGAATCTCACGTTCTCCCTCCCTCCTGCGGGTATTGTTGGAATTATCGGGCCTAACGGTGCTGGTAAAACAACATTGTTCAAAATGATCATCGGCAAGGAACAGCCGAATGCAGGAAATTTCGAAGTTGGCGAAACGGTTAAGATCGCCTATGTGGATCAGGAGCACGATGACCTGAAACCAGACGACTCGGTTTGGCAGGCCATAACAGGTGGCAATGAATTAATAGAACTTGGGGGCAAGCAGCAAAACTCACGTGCCTATGTAGGCAAGTTCAACTTCAACGGCACCGATCAGCAGAAGAAGGTAAAAGAGTTATCAGGCGGTATGCGCAACCGTGTACATCTGGCCATCGCCTTGCGGCAGGGTGGCAATCTGCTGCTGCTTGATGAACCTACCAACGATCTTGACGTAAACACGCTGCGTGCACTAGAGGAAGCGTTGGAGAACTTTGGTGGTTGCGCGGTGATCATATCTCACGACCGCTGGTTCCTGGATCGGGTTTGTACGCACATCCTCGCATTCGAAGGCGACTCCCAGGTATTCTGGTTCGAAGGCAGCTTCTCAGAATATGAGGAGAACAAGCGGAAGCGATTAGGTGATGATCAGCCTCACCGGATCAAGTATAAAAAGCTGGTGAAATAATTTACAATTGATAATTTACAAGTGACAATTTATGAGGCCCCTTTCCGGGGCCTTACACTTTCTGGGGCTTAATACTAAATTCTCATGCGCTGGTTATACACGATCGTACTGCTCATTCTTTCCAACACGTTCATGACTTTTGCGTGGTACGGGCACCTGAAGTTTAAGGACATGAAGTGGAGTGCGAACCTCGGACTTGTAGCTGTGATTCTGATCAGCTGGGGAATTGCGTTGTTCGAATACATACTCCAGGTTCCGGCCAACAGACTCGGCTCGAAGGAGTACGGCGGTCCTTATTCCCTGTTGCAGCTCAAAGTGATTCAGGAAGTGATTACGCTCATTGTGTTTGTCGGCTTTACGCTGATCTTCTTTCGTGAAGAAACGCTTCGCTGGAATCACCTGATCGGGATGATCTTTCTCATCCTCGCGGTGTTCTTCATGTTTAAGAAATAATCCGATTACAAACGCAGCTGTTTGTTGGGACGATTAGGACAGCCATTCGCCTCTACCGGATTTCCTGACCCGGTTTGGTTTTCCACCGATCGTGCAACCAAACCCATTGATCGGGGTGCGCACGAATCATATTTTCGAGGATGGTCGTGAGGACCTGGGTATTATACACAATGTCCGCCTCTTCGTCTCCCGAGTCTCTCATGGGAACTTCGGGAAAGAGTGTCATGTGTTGCTTCCAGTCGTCGCCCAGATAGATTGACGTCGGTATCACTATGGCACCTGTCTTCATCGCCAGGATGGTGGCACCAACAGGAGTAGATGCAGGCTTGCCAAAGAAGTCGACAAAACGGCTCTTCACTTTTGTATCCTGATCGATCAGCAAAGCCACACTTCCACCTGACTTCAGCACTTTCATTAAGCGAAAAGTCTCTTTACCCCGCTCGATTGCCGTTGCACCGTACTTATTCCGGTATTCCCAGAGAAGCTTGTTTAGCCGTTCGTCTTTAATGGGTGTACCGATGATATTGGGATTGAGTCCTCTCAATGCCATGTTGGTTACCTGGAGATCAAATGCGCCTAGATGTCCCGTTATGAACACGATCCCTTTCTTTTTGGCGAGTGCTCTTTCGTAGATGTCCAGGCCGTGAGTGACTATGAATTTGTCGACGTCAGCCAACGATTGAACCTTGGTGGCGCGCAGGATGTCGCCCGCATTCCGTCCCATCATGACAAATGTTCTTTTGGCCAGGTCACGGATCTGGCCTTCATTAAGTTCTTTGCCAAACGCAATCCCGATATTCTTCAGCATCAGATTACGTGTCTGAGTAGCGAACGGAAACCCAAGACTGGTAAGCCGGCCGCAGAATTTCAGCCATGCGATACGGGGAACACTATTGGAAATGGTAATCAGAAAACGAACCACCTGATAGAGTAAGTAGTATCTTACCCTCTTGAAGAAACTTTTTTTGTAGCCCGACATCGGCGGCAAAGATAAGATTTAGGATTTTGGAATTAAATTTAGTGCTGTGAAAACACTGTATGTCATTCGCCACGCGAAATCCAGTTGGGATGTTAAAACGCTAGACGATATAGAGCGACCGTTGAATGAACGAGGAAAGCGTGACGCGCCGCGTATGGCAAAGCGCCTCAAAGAAAAGGAAATCCACCCGGATCTTTTGATAACGAGCTCGGCTAAACGGGCTACATCCACTGCAAAGCGGATCGCCAAAGTCCTCAAGTATCCCAAGACGGACATCAAAGTGATGGATAAATTGTACCACGCCGACGAAGATACCATGCTCGAAGTGCTGAACAAGCTGAAGGAAAAACACAATGTGGTTTTCATGTTTGGCCACAATCCGGGACTAACTGACTTTGTCAATTCGATCATGTCTGAAGAACTGGACATCGACAACGTCCCAACCTGTGGGGTGGTTGCGTTTCAGTTTCAGGCCGAGCGTTGGGATCAGGTTACCTGGGGCACCGGCAAAATGATGTTCTTCGACTATCCGAAGAGTCGCGAGGATTAACATCAGGTCTATCGTCGGCTTATAAATTACCTCACCGAGTTCAGATTAGTATTTGCGCAGAAGATCGTCTGTAATTCAGATATTGCTTAGTATGCCGATCACGTTCTCCCGTATTTTCAACCTGTTTATAGTCCGCGCGATTACGCTGTCAATAACACTTGAGTGTCTCGCTCCACTATGCTGTGCTCAGTCTGTTGACAGGGGTTTCCGAATAGACGGCACTGCGAAAGGAATGGCCGATAGTACGTTGCTGTATCTTGAAATAAGACGAAGCGGTGGTGATTCTGTTGACTCCACCTACGTACGTCAGGAACGTTTCAGCTTTTCCGGAAAACTAAGTGCGCCAACGGAACGTGCTTTGATCAGTACGAAACCTCTGACTGATTATAAGTTCCTCTGGCTTGAGAATACAGCTATGACATTTAGCGGCGAAAAAGGTTCTTTCAGGGATGCGGTTTTTACAGGTTCAAAATCTCAGGACGAAAAACAAACACTGGATTCGCTAATTGAAGCCCAGGGCGAATCCAGGAAGCTTGATCATTACGCCAGTTTCATTAGCACTCATCCCGGTTCAATAGTAAGCGCTCATCTTTTAAGCGGTCTTGCCGCTTCGTTTGGCAGAGAGCGCACAAAAATTCTATTTGATGCATTAACGCCGGAGGTAAAGAGAACATCCTATGGCAAAACAGTTTCAGTCTTCCTGTCGCTGAATGCTGATCCTAAAATCGGCGACCACTACACTGACTTCACTCAACAGGATGTGAATGGCAACCCTGTTAGTCTCTCAGATTTCAAAGGCAGGTTAGTGCTTCTGGAGTTTTGGGGATCATGGTGCGGTCCTTGCCGGAAGTCTAATCCGGGAGCTGGTAAAAATCTACCATGAGTTTAGTACAAAGGGGTTCGATGTACTAGGTGTAGCATCTGAGTCAAACAGGAAAGCCTGGCTCAACGCGATTGAGAAAGAGCAAGTTACCCTGGACCAACGTAACTGAACTCAAGGGTGACAAGAATAG
>JASGJX010000034.1:0-72485 GCA_049840655.1 Chryseolinea sp. | reverse complement strand
AAGAAAAACGCCATGCAGCACGAGGGCACCGTCAACATGATGATGCATCTCTTCGAACGGCAGAAGCAATGCTTGCGGGGCCGAAGCATCTCTGGGCTCACAACGATTGCACAAGAGGCCACAAGTTACGAGTTCTACTTTCTACGGCTACCCGAAGCCCGAAGAACTTCGCCGTTCTCATCAGCACTTCGGGCTCGCCCGATCCCTCGCTCATTCGCCCAAGGAATCTATCGATCCTCAAATACGGCAAGTCGACCACTTCGCAAACAAGATGTCGTCACTGCTGGCACCACAATGTCGCCCCGGCTATCATCCCGATAATCAAAAAATTGATTCCGGTAACACGGGTGCTGGTGGAAATGGTTCTGGTAATGCCGGTAATTGTGCAGGTGTTGGTAGTGCAGGCTTTCAGCCTGCACCGATTACTGGTAATGGTTCCGGTAGTGCAGGCCACAGTGTCGGTGTGGGTGGAACTGGAGTTGGTACTGCGGGGAACAGTGCAGGTGTTGGTAGTGCAGGCTTTCAGCCTGCACCGAATGACATACATACGTCAATCACTGAAACCGTCATCAAATGCATCGGCTGGCTTCTCCCCTTCCTCACGCCCCTCGCCAGCTACCTCGCGGTCCTCATCATCCTGCTCACCCCCTGCCTCAACTCTCAACTCAATGCGGAAGCTGTCAAAGTTTTGGAATTTTTGGAAGCCGTGCCAGGGTCGTGCGGATGCTCCGCTCCACCCTGTGAATACTTCACTGGCTCTGAATGCTTCACTGGCTGTTAAAGCTGAGCCATGTTCATCCGACAATTCGGGTGCCATGGTCTGGTCTGAAAGACCTGACCATGCGGGCTCATCCATGAAACAGCATCCACCTTCACACTGCTTTGCCTGAGTTCAACGAAAGCAGCGCCACAGCTTCTCACAGCTCTGTTCTATCCATCATGGTTAACTCCTTCCGGAGCAGACCATGCCACCCAAATCAGAAACAACCCTCGCAACTCTCACAGGGTCAAGCGTACGCTTAACCCTGCCACTCGATCCGTCCTTGTCAACCATCTGGAACAAAATCCAAAAATCTCTACCAGTTTTTGACCACCACCCAACATTTTCCGCCGCCCCATTCACACCCCGCCCACGCCACTCCTCACCCCGAAGATACTTTTTTCTGATCGTTTTCCCTGTAACTCACCCCCATTTGCATCGAAAGGAGGCCCACCGACTAGCTAGCTTCTAACCCCACAACCTCAACTTTGTTTTTCCCTCCGAAGCTGCCACCTCTCAGCTTCAACGGGGATGGACTATAGACTGAACCAAAAACGTTCTATTCCTTTCATGACTAATACGATCCCATAGACTCATTTTCTCATTCCGTAAAATGGACTTATGCTGACATACGACTTTGATCTGGTGGTTGTGGGTGCGGGGCATAGTGGCTGTGAAGCTGCCTTGGCTGCTGCACCTATGGGCATGAAGACCTCCCTGCTCACCATGAACTGTGATATGGTGGGGGGATCAGCTGTAACCCTGCCATCGGTGGGATTGGCAAGGGACATTTGGTGCGGGAGATTGATGCTTTGGGTGGGGAGATGGGTCGCATCACCGATGCAGCCGGCATTCAATTTCGCGTGCTCAACCGTTCCAAAGGCCCGGCCATGCATGGCCCTGGGGTCAGTGCGATAAGAAGCTTTACCAGTTCACCATGAAGCATGTGATCGAGCAGCAAGAGAATCTGACGCTGCGTCAGGAATTGGTCGAGAACATCCAGACGGAAGATGCACCAGGCGGTCTAATGTGGCAGAAAAGTAGTTGGCGTCCTTTGCAAAGGAAACGACTTTCTACCGCGCGAAGGCCGTGGTGCTACGACCGGGACTTTTCTTCAAGCCATTATGCATACGGGCGAAGCGAAGATCGCTGGGGGTAGAGCAGGCGAAGGAGCAGCCGAGGGGCTGAGCACCAGCCCTACCAGTGCGGGCTTTCAGCTTGCCCGCTTCAAAACTGGAACTCCCTGTAGGCTCAATGGCAGAACCATTGATTTCACGGGCCTGGAAATTCAGCCAGGCGATGCCGACCCGCAGCCCTTCAATTTCCGCACCCAACAGATTACCCAGCGGCAGATGGATTGTCACATCACCTGGACGAACGAAAAAGTTCATGATCTGATTCGTGCCAATCTCTCATCGAGTCCGATGTATTTCGGGTATATTCAGGGGCGTGGCCCACGCTACTGCCCATCGGTGGAAGATAAGATCGTCCGCTTTGCCGACAAAGCCCGGTACTCAGATTTATCTGGAGCCGGAAGGCTACAACACGCTTGAATATTACGGCAATGGCATCAGCACCAGCCGGCCACGCGATGTGCAGCAGGAGATGATGAAGCTCATACCTGGCCTGGAAAAGGCCGAGATCATGCGGTTCGGCTACGCGGTGGAGTATGACTATTCCCCGCCGACTCAGCTCCAGGCAACGATGGAAACGAAGCTGATTGGCGGTTTGTACTTCGCCGGTCAAATTAATGGGACGACTGGTTATGAAGAAGCAGCCGCACAGGGGCTGATTGCTGGCATTGACGCATCACGGAAACTGCAAGGCAAGCCGACGTTTGTGCTTGATCGCGATCAGGGCTACATCGGCGTGCTGATTGATGACTTGATCACTCGTGGCGTGGATGAACCTTACCGCATGTTTACCTCACGCTCCGAATTCCGGCTGCAGCTACGCCATGATAAACGCCGATAGAAGATTGACACCGCTCGGTCATTCTCTTCGTTTCTATCAATGCGGAAGACTCGAACCGCTTCCAGAAAAAGGAAGAGCAGATCAAAGAGATTCAGCAAGTGTCTCAATCACCATTCACATTATCGGCATTCCGCTGACGCGGTGGATTCGCCGCCAGGGTACAACCTGGGAAATGCTCTGCGAATGGAAGCCGGAACTTCGCAAGTGGAATGAAAGCAGGCAGGCCATCCAGCAGGTCATGCTGCAAGGCTTCTACGCAGGCTGATATTGATCGCGAGAAGCCTATGCGGAGAAGCTCTCCCGCATGGAAGAAAGCATATTCCGGTCGCGTTTGATTTTGGCAACGTTCCGCACCTGCGGGCGGAAGCTCGTGAGAAGTGGCTACGCATTCAGCCACGTACGCTCGGCCAGGCGGGGCGGGTGACTGGCATTACCCCGGCTGATCTGGCCTTGCTCTGCCAATGTCTGGAACGTGGCGGAGATAGTAAGCTACGTAACTTGTGAGGGATTTACCGCCTTATGAAGGTACTGGCTTCGCTGAGAATCCTGAACAGGGGACCAGATACACTCCCGCGTGGAAGTAAAAATGCTAAATGATTAGTAGAGCTTTCTTCGTTTGAGTCGCCGCATGAGTGATTTACCGCTTTTTCCTGTTTATCTTTCGGGACCTTGGCCTGCTGCTGGCTGGTACAGCCAGATGCGTATTGAAGCCAAGCGGGAACCGGTGTCGGTCGGAAGATCTGGAAGAAGCTTCCCGCGATGCGTTGCTGGTGGCGATTGATGATCAGCTTCGCTCCGGTGCGGATGTCGTTTCGCCCTGTTTGAACGTGATGGGCGTTGCGGAAGGGCTTGGAGTTCTGGAAAGCATCAGTGGGCTGGAGCCGGTTGCACCACGCCGCAAGCTCTGCTCGAAGAAGACTCGGTGCGATTGGTGGAGCAGACCCTGCGTTTCGTATGGAAAAGCACCACTGGCTTTACGTGGCCTCGGCGTTGCTGTGGAACTCGAAGGCTTCGTGCGTTAACCAGCACGTTAGCGGTAGCAAGTTTGCCCGGCCCCTTCACCTTGGCTGGTATGGTGCAGGGTGGCCCCGTTGCAGTGGGTAGAGGCAGTCGCTGCCCAGTTCTGCTCGCTGATTCGCAGCGAACTGGAAACTCTAGCGAACCTCGGCGTCGAGATGGCTCAGCTAGACGAATCGGTGCAGTCCTGTCTCCGGATTCGACGTGCTGGCCGACCTCATCCGCCGTGTGGCAGATGGCTTGCCTATTGAAGTAACCGTCACTATCCTCCATGGATTCGCTCGGCAGGCCAACGGGAAGAAGGAAGTATCGCCCCTGGCTGATCGACCTGGCGAATGCGATGGCCAATGCAACGATCAACGTTCGTCAGTTTGATCTTTCTTTCGCAGCAGCAGAGATGGCCGAGATCGAAATCATTGGCGAATTACCAACCCGCAGAGTTGCATTAGGCTTAGTGGATGCTGTTCCGCCTTGGGTTGAACCACCTCATCTCATTGCAGAGAGGATTCGCCAGGGAGTCAAGGTCATACCAGCAGAGCGTATCTATCTGAGTGCCGATGCAGGACTAGGCTCGCTGACCCGTAACATCGCAGCAAGAAAGGTAGCCAGCCTGGCCGAAGCTGCCCGAATCGTACGGGAAGAATTCGTACTGCGCAGAACCGCATCCGACCGCAGAGACGAGAAGATTGAGGTTGGGGTCTGATCCATTAAGGATCATTCAATTGCGTATCCGGTATGGAAGGCGATGCGGTAGCATTCTGATTGCGGGCCTGATGCATCCCGCCGAAGTATACCGAATTGATGCCAAAGCGATGGTTCAGGTAATCCATCGCAGAAGATAATCTTCGCAGCTTGTTATCTTCCTGAAAAGGGAAGTAGGCGTCTGCTTGATGGGCATGAGGTTAGTGAAAGTGATGCCAACTTTCAGCGGAGTCGCTTTGGGAGTGCCAGCCCACATTTTGGAAGTAAGTTCCACAAAGGTCATCGTATCTGGCCCTGTTCATGCATTGACCGGAGGCGATGTTTCGGGAACTTCAAAGAACGGGTTATCATTGCGACCACTTGCCGATGACAAAGGAACATGATTCATCAACGTAACCTGATTGGGAGTTCTTACCCTGAGGTTTCCGCCGAACACGGATCGGATGGTTACCGTCACCAGCTTCACATTCTTCCATTTCATCTCAACAATTTCAAATCCTCCACGGGCACGCAGTCCGGAAACACTACCCGCCTTCCATGCATCTGGCAGTGCTGGAAGAATGGTCACAGCATCATCCGAAGACTGCACTAACATCTCGGCAATACCCGACGTACATCCAAAGTTTCCGTCAATCTGAAACGGTGGATGTGCATCAAACAAATTGTTGTACGTCCCTCCTCCCTCAGGATCAGTTCCGACCGGCGTGAGTTGATTTTGGATGAGCTTAAAAGCGTGATTCCCGTCTAGCAGCCTGGCCCACCAGTTGACTTTCCATCCCATGCTCCATCCGGTAGAAACGTCGCCACGCTGCTCCAGTGTAGTTCTCGCGGCACTGTACAATTCCGGTGTCCGGTAGGGTGAAATCTGGTTTGCAGGAAACAAACCATACAAATGAGAAACGTGACGATGGTGATCGTTAGGATCGTCGATATCATCAAGCCATTCCTGGAGCTGTCCGTGTTGCCCGATATGCATCGGTGGCAACCTTTTTCTTAACGCCCGCAGCGAGTCAGCAAATGCCACGTCGAGCCTTAGTATTTCGGCGGCTCGGATGGTTGAAGTGAAGAGATCGAAAACGATCTGGTTCGTCATGGTGGTACCTGCGTCGATTGAGGAACCCTGATGTGCTTTGGGTGCATTCTCCGGTGACATATCAGGTGCGACTACGAGCCAGTGATGTATCGGGTGGTCAACCAGAAAATCAACATAGAAAGTGGATGCGGCCTTAAGGACAGGATATGCGGACATTAAGAACTTCGTGTCGGCTGAATAGAGATAGCGCTCCCACAGGTGCTGGCTCATCCACGCGCCGCCGGCACTCCACGCTCCCCAGAAAGCACCATCGACAGCACCGTTCACCCGCCATATGTCTGTGTTGTGGTGAGCCATCCAGCCTCGCGCACCATACATGACTCGCGCGGTCTCTTTTCCCGTTTCAGACAGATCCCGTACCATCTGCAGGAAGGGCTCGTGCATTTCAGGCAAGTTCGTTTTCTCCGCCGGCCAGTAGTTCATCTGCGCGTTGATGTTGATTGTATACTTGCTGTCCCACGGAGGCTTCATTCCGCTGTTCCAAATGCCCTGGAGGTTTGCGGGCTGCCCGCCCGGCTGTGATGAAGAGATGAGCAAATAACGTCCATATTGAAAATAAAGCGCGGCAAACTGCGGATCGTCGGCATCGCGGAATTCGCGGAGACGCTGATCAGTCGGTTTATGAGCGGATGTTGTCGCTCCAAGGTCGAGACTTACGCGTTTGAAAAATGACTGATATCGCGAGACGTGTTCATTCAATAACGTATTATAACTTTTCGACGAGGGTGATTTGAGAAATGAGCGTGCCCGTTCATGTTCTTTTCCAGTGATGTCGTGATAGTTATTGAAATTTGTCGCAATTGAAATGTATATAGTCACTGCGTTGGCGCCCTTTACAACGAGTGATGAATCGGTAACTGTAACGCTTCCCGCTTCATTTTTAAGTCGCGCAATTCCGTGGAATCGCAGCTGACCCCTGACGCCTTCGTGATCGGACGAGGTGCCGGTTATATTCAGTTCATTGGCATCAGATGTTATCCTTGCAGAAGAATGCGGAGACGACAACAACGCTTCGAACGAAATACTTTTTTGTTTGCTCGCCGTGAGATGAACTACCACGACTCTTTCTGTAAAAGACGCAAATACTTCACGGGTGTAGGTAACTCCATTCACCTTGTAGCTTGTTCTGGTTACCGCCCGTTCAATATCCAGCTCCCGATAATAATCTGTATACTGACTGTGTTCGGAGAAGTTCAACTGCAAGTTGCCGACAGGCTGAAACATCTGTCCCTGCGACTTCTTACTGATGATCACCTTATTTGCCAGCTGCTCTGCTTCTTTCTGCTTTCCGTTAAAGATCAATGCTCTTAACTCCGGCAGCGCCGCCAGCGCTTCAGGATTATCATTACGATTAGGACTACCACTCCAAACCGTATTTTCGTTCAGCTGAATGGTCTCGTTGAGCACGTTTCCATATACCATGGCTCCCAGGTGTCCATTGCCTACCGGTAGTGCATTCTCCCATGCCGATCCGGATGGAGCTGTGTACCACAGTTTGAGATCAGTTGCTTTCTGTGCCTCTGCATACGTACAAACAACCAGTACCAGTATTATAAAAGTCAATCTCATATCCATTCAATATTTAATAGAATTCCAAGTCGCAGTTTTTTATCAAATCTTTGACATTCAATGATAGTGATAAGACATCATGCAATGCCCCCGCTACTCACCAGAACTTCGCATAGATCGCCATGAGGATCATCATGGTTAGAATGATCAGTGAGAGCGTCGAGCGACTCACCTGGAACATTGCCTTATCGATTTCAAAAGCCTTAGGATTAACCTTCGGGCCAGCCAAACTCATGAGCACCATGATTACCATCGTGAAGAAGAAAGACCAACCCATGCAGATGAGAAATGGAATCTCATAGCCGCCCTTACCGTTTGGAAATGCCGTGTAGAGCCACGTCTCGTTTCCAAGTACCTGGGGAGCAAACTCATTAAAGAAGACAGACATCATAAAGCCCGTAAGCACGCCGGCAATAGCGGCCGCTCCTGTGGTACGCTTCCAGAACATGCCCACAGAAACATAGCAAATACGCCTGGACTAATAAAGCCCGTATACTTTTGAATGAAGGTAAAGCCACCTTCCCCACCGATGCCCAACAGATCCTCCCAGGTGAACACCACGGCAATGATCATGGATATCAAAACCGTGACACGACCAGTCCACACCTGCTTGTCTTCATTGGCTTCCCGGTTTAAGTACTTCTGTATAGATGTCGAGGGTGAAAATTGTTGAAATGCTGTTTGCCTTGCCTGCCAGCGACGCGACGATAGCAGCGGTTAGGGCAGCGATCGAAAGGCCTTTCAGTCCCGCTGGCAAGAACGAAAGAATAGCAGAATAAGCCCCATCTTTGCTGCCGCCTTCGAGTTGTGGAAGATGTCCGTTTCTATACAACACATAGGCAGCTATTCCCGGAAGCATCACGATAACCGGCATCATCAGTTTAATAAAACCGGCGAAGAGTATACCTGTTCGTGCAGTTTGGAGGTTTGCACCTAAAGCACGTTGTGTGATGTACTGATTGCATCCCCAGTAATTCAGATTGACGATCCATTGACCTGCGAAATACATAGCAATGCCCGGCAGCACGAGATACTTGTTGATATATTCCTGAGGTGCATCAGGCTTTGGCTTTTCCAATATCATATGGAAGTGGTCGGGAGAGTCGTTCATGAGTACCTTGAAACCAGCCCATGCATCGTGACCCATTCCAAATTTCGAGCTCACCAAAGTCAGTGCCATATAGGTTGTGGCCAGACCTCCAATAATGAGTACTGCGACCTGAATGACATCCGTATAACCAATAACCTTCATTCCGCCGAGGGTGATCAGCAATGCGAACAACGCGAGGGCTACCATATGAGGTGAAGTGATTGGCCACCTACTAATCCGTTGATGGCAACGGCGCCGAGGTACAGGATGGATGTGAGGTTAACGAAGACATAGAGAAAAAGCCAAAAGACGGCCATGATAAGAGCAACAGTTTCATTATACCGCGTCTTCAGGAATTGCGGCATGGTATATATCTTGTTCTTCAGATATATGGGTATAAACCACACAGCGATGATGATGAGGGCAAGTGCAGCGATCCACTCGTAAGCGGCAACAGCAATTCCTACAAAAAATCCTTCACCACTCATGCCAATGAATTGTTCCGCAGAGATGTTGGATGCTATTAGTGACGCGCCTATAGCCCACCAGGTAAGTGAGCCCTCTGCCAGAAAGAAGTCCTTTGTATTAGCCGAGTCGCGTTTCTTACGGCGATAGATCCATGTGCCGTAGGCAACAACAATCAGGAAATAGATGACAAATACTACATAGTCGGCAAAGATAAGCCCCGAATTCATGGTCATAAATGTGCAGGATTGAATGAAAGATGCGCTGGTGTAAGGCGCGTATTACTTCACCAGATTTTTAAACGCTGATCCGAAAATTAAATAACTCGTATTGCCGGCAATGGTGCCTTCGTTTTGTCCCCAGAGGAACGGCCAGTCGTCGTAGTTTTCAAAGTGGTCAGGCTTTCTGAATAAAATTCCGGGCGCCACGTTTCCTGGAATAGCAGAGAAGTCGGCGCGATTATTTCCATAAAATACTGCCTTAGGACGTGTAGCCCCCACAGTTGCTACCAGCGAATAATTATGATAAGGATGACAACCAAATAACCAACTCGTGACCTTGAAAGCTTCAGCCGGGGCAACAACATCTGGATAATACTGGCTTGCAAAACAGATCGTGGTTCCAAAATTTACAATGGCACCACTGCCCGCCCAGTTGCCCAGAGAAATTGGAACTCCATATGGATTTTCTTTTTCCAATCCTTTTATGTATTCAGCATACCTGACCACGTATGGACGTAGCTTTTGTTTGAATGTGTCATCGGTATGCGGGACAGCATTCAGCGCTGTTAACAACATGAAATTAACGTTGCGATCAAGCGCCGGCCATAAGAGCTCCATAAATTTATCGAGATACTGTTTCTCTCCGGTCGCTATATACTGTTGAAGATTGGTGCCCACATTAGCTGATCTTCCCCAGGGTGAAGTATCCTCCGGCTGGGCTGCAATAAGATCGGTTGCTTCCTTAAGAAGTCTTTTCGACTGTGTTAATGCGCGTACACTCAGATCGTCGTTATAACCTTTCAACGCCCTGCTTGCCGCAGCAAACGTGGTGGCCGCGTAAAGATCGAGCCTCGGTTGACGGCTTGTAAATGCCCACATGTCATCTTTGGCCCCACTCGATCTTCCATCTTTCGCTTTTTCATAGGGACCAAGATTCGGGTTATAAGGGAGCCCATCGGTTAAAGAGGCGGCGTCTCCCAGGTGATGATAATTATCGAGCACGGCGTTTGAAAGTGTCTGCGCCATGTGACCGATAGTCTCAGCCTGCGTAACAAGGTTTAATGTTCCATGTTCAATGAACTGCAATACATCCGGTGTTCCGTCAGGTCGATGAAGGTCGACATAACGTTGCTTCTGATTAACAAACGTCTGATCACGCGATGGTTTGAAATATTCCCACGTTTGAACGAAGTTTTGCACCACACTAATATTGGCACCTGTTTCGATGTCAAAATCTCCAGCGTCAAAAAAACCACCGACGTTTAAGCCGGGGATAAGTTCGAGGGCCTTGTACTTCGTATCGGTTGTCGGGCCCTGGGCATGCAGATCGAAATGATCAGTGTTTGGAGGCGCCTGAAGATATCCTTCCCTGAAAGGCTCACCGTGCCACACACGGTACGCTTCGTTTACGGACATATGATTCATGTGAATCGGAATCCAGATGTCGCTGGTAGCGTCAGTCATGTTATCATACACACTGCCTTCAATGAGGAAGTCATTGGTTTTGAAAGTGCCATATTGGATGTAGTATATACCGGGCGTTGTGACTTCGGTGAAGTCGAATTTCACATAGTGATACTTATAGTAATCGCCCCACGACATTATCTTTCCACTGAACACTGCGCTGGCACTGCCATCGTTGCCCACTTTATATAATGCGGCTGTTGTGAGCGGTTTGTCTTGCTTGTCAAGTTCAATGACTGCGACTTTGGGTTGTCTGGGGATGTACCCCACCTGAGAGAAGCCGATGTTTGGCTCTCTCACCCACCCTTTGATTGCGTTTGGCTCAACCGTCCACGTCAACACTTTTCCAGTTTTTCCTGAGGGAAGAACGCTGCGAACAACGAACCAACCATTCTGCGCCAGCATCCTTCCATCGAAGAGCATCAGGTCCACATCCGGCGAAGTGATTTTCAAGAGGCGTGAAGGTTCATCGGGCGCGAGAAGAAAAGTACGCCCTTTTTCCAGCGGAAGCGGATCAATGAATTTACCGGTTCCTCTGTCGTCGTAAGTTTTGTACCCTTTAAATTGTTTAGGCTTTTCGTTGTTTGGTTTAGTGACACTGTTACCTACCACATAGCGAGAGAACCGATTATAACGACCATCCACCAGATAGGCTTTGCCCCAATACTGTGAAGGAAGAAATTCGAGATTAAAGCCCGCACTTCCCTCCAGCTCTTTCGGAATCGGTTTATCCAGGTACACGGATATTTCAACTCCATTACCTTTGGCCGTAACAATCACACGCGAATCGAAATCGTAGTCTTTATAACGCAACGTGGACTCTATACTTTTTGAAGCGCGGTCCACCTTTCGGTTCGATATTTCCGGAACGAGATCCCACTGTTCAGGCGTATTGGAGAGCCTTACTGCACCGCCTTGTGCGGTCCTGACGCCATGATGAATTAATTCAATACCGGCATTCTTCTCATCGTTAAATCCCCCTGTAAAAAGATTACTATAAACGAGGACGTTAACGCCTTGCGTCTCAAAATACTCAAGATCATTCAGCTTTAATTCCTGCGCCGATGCGACACTTAATGCAAGAATCAAAACCGTTATGGTTGTTATTGACACCAGGCGCAAGAAACAAGACGCTCTTCGTGAAACACTTTCCATTAAATTTATGATTCTTCTCTGCACTTCTTTTATTTCCTGATCCTGTATAGGTTGTTTCATGCTTCAATACTTTTTTTCACTAAGCGCTTATCTTACTTGCGACCGACATTAATTGAGTCCGTTATTTCTTCGCGGTGTCTGTGACAAGGAACTTATTGACATCCAACCAGTGCAAAAATGCGTCGAACCATTTGTTACTGGTTCGATTGGGATTGCCCAGTCCAAAACCATGGCCGCCATTCTGGTAGAGGTGAAACTCGACGGGTATACCTGCTTTAAACCATGAGTCGATCACTCCGAACTGGCCACGGAATAAGAAATCATCTGTAGCTATCACGTTAAACATGGGCGGAGCATTCTTCGGTACGTCAACCGGACCCATGCCACCGTATATCGGACCAATGAAGTCGAGTTGCATGACTTTTGAATGAAGTGTGGAGTGCATCGTGAGGCCGGCACCGGCGGAGAAGCCAATCATTCCCAATCGGCTTGTATCAACTCCCCACTCCTTCGCGCGGTTAACAATCATTTTATACGCAGCTTCTGCATCCGCGAGTTGGTTCGTGAGATCCATTGGAGGGCGACTAGGTGGAGGCGTATCTTTCTTACCGTCGGCCGAAGGAGCTGCCGCGGCGAACGTTCTATTCATTGATTCTTTAAAACCATCGAGTGACTCCGGTGTGGGAAATAAGCGATACTTAAGTACAAAGGCCGCGATACCCTTATCGGCAAGTGCCTGTGCAACTTCCCAGCCTTCGTTGCCCATTGACAACCATCGGAAACCTCCTCCCGGTGCCACGATAACGGCTGCGCCATTTGCTTTTCCTGCCTTAGGCAAAAATGGTGTCAGTGTGGCCTTTGAAATATTTCGTGCCATTGGATCGCCCCACTGCCTGAACCAGGTTTCAGGAGAAGGTTGTGATTCAACACCACCAGTGCCGAGCGGGATTGCATTCGGTTCTGCTGGTGTTTCAAGCGGATAAATAGTGCCGTCCTGTGCAGTTGCCGACGTCACAACAAAGAGTAGCGCGGCGAGCATGAAGGTTTTCGCCGGCGTGGTTAAAGATTTCAGCATCGTAGTCTGGTTTTATAAGTGATCATACATGTTCCTAATAGTTTTATGTGTTCATTCAAAGAGGACCTTTGCTGGGTTTCAATTCGTGCCTATTTAAAAAGCAAAGGCGCGAACCTATAAAGATTATTTCTCCATACCGGCCACGTATGTCCTCCTGGGTATTCACTGTATTGATATCGGATACCCATCTCGTCAAATTTTTTGAGCATGACCTTACAATTCTCATAGGCAATATCTTCTTTAGCTCCCATCGCTATCCAAAACTGTTTGATATCACTATTGATCGCGGCCACATTATCCTTCATGAAAGTGTACTGTGGCTCCGAGAGAGTTGGATTGTTTGCAAACCATCCGGAACTAAAAACCCCTAAGTAAGAAAACATGTGATGGTTCTTCAGTCCTGCGTGCAAGGTTTGCAACCCGCCCATTGACAGGCCAGCCAACGCCCTGCTGTCTGAGGTGGTCTGTACGCGATAGCTCTTCTCCACTGCAGGAATCACTACATGCATTAATTCATTTTCAAAAATTTGCAGAGAGCGCTCTCCGAAAGACGCAATACCACCTCCACCTGTATTGCCATCCATCATCACCACAAGCATTGGTTTTGCATTTCCTTCAGCAATAAGATTGTCGAGGATCAGATCCGTTTTGCCTTGTGTAGACCAACCCCTTTCGTCTTCGCCGCCACCGTGCAAAAGGTATAAAACCGGATATTTTTTGTCTGGATTTGATTCGTATTCTGCGGGTGTATAAATATAAAACCGTCGCCAGTCGTTAAAGACGCCGGAATAGTATCGCTTCATCCTCACTTCACCATGTGGGACGTCCTTCAATGCGTAGAAATCTCCATTCCTGGAAGGAATCTCAATGCCCGCAGCCATTCGACCCATGCCATAAAACGTTTCACTTGCCGGATCTGCTACTGCGATCCCATCGATGATAAGAGAATAGTAATGAATTCCTTCGCTGATTGTATCTGTCGTTACTGACCAGAATCCGTCGCTATCTTTGTTCATATCATACTTCTTTACCAGATCAATCTGCATCTTCTGAGCATCCGGCGCCTTGACTTTAAACAGCACCCGATTGTCTGGAAGAATCTGCGGATATTTTGCCGACCGGACATTCGTCGACGCCGGAGAACCGAGTACCGTTAAAGAGAAAGTATTTGGATCTATTGGCTTAAAAAGCAACTGGGTGAACATGTAGAGATCATTCTTCCATACCTTAAAATCATGTCCGCCAGGTTCAACATAATAAACATGCGGAACGTTTTTGGTGTATAGATAGTCGTGCGTTCGTTTACTAAAACCGATCAATCCGTCAGCGTCGCCGCATGAGATCCATAACAGTTTCAATTCTGATTTTGCCTGTCCGGGATCCGGCACCAATACTTCTGGTCTCTTTGTATTTGGTGCCGATGAGAAACCACCGACCCACGAGAACTTGTCGAGATTGCCCAAACCAAAATTCAGCGACTGGCCCCCTCCCATCGACAGGCCGGCAATAGCACGATGTTCACGATCTTTAATAACAGGATATTTTTTTTCGATAAAAGGAATGAGGTCGGTTATCAAGTCCTGTTCAAAATCTGAAAACGCCTTGATCTTAAGGCTGTCAAAAATGTTTCCAACTGCCCGATCATCTTTCATAGCTCGGCCATTGGGCATCACGACGATCATTGGCTGCAGTTTTTTATCGGCATACAGGTTATCCAGGATCACCTGCGGGCTACCGCCTTTCAGCCACTCTTTCTCGTCACCTCCGATTCCGTGGAGCAAATACAAAACAGGATATCTTTTACCTTTTGAAAAACCAGGTGGTGTATATATCAATGCCCTGCGAGCGACTCCCACCGTTTTAGATGGGTAAGAAATTGTGTCCAATTTGCCGCGCAAGATATCCTTACGAATAGCATCAAAACCTTCCGGTGCGGACTTCTCATTGCTTTGTGCGGACGCAAAGCTTAGCTGGATGAAGATCAGTAAAATAAAAATGCTGCCCTTTGTTATGTTCATATTATCGGTTTCGATATTCAACTTATTTGTGACTCATTTCTGCAGATGACGCCAGTCGTCTGGCAATATCTTTTTGGGCGTCACTAAACCACATCAACGGTGCCTGATTAGAGCTAATGATCCATTTGCGCTTATCGCCAACTTTTATTTCCCTTATTGACTTCGCATCCGTCATCACACAAAACCCACTTTCACTGGGCAGAACGATTTGAAATGTTCCATCACCATTACCTAAGGCATACACACCGATGCCAGCGTCGAGATATCCCGACAGAGTTTCCTCCGCGAAAGAATTTTCGACGGCCAGAAAATCCAGGTAGGGATCATTATTGAGATGGCAGACGCTAATACTGTTTATACAACTGACCTGAATACTGGAAGGCAATGCGTGCAAAGCAAAATCCCCATGTCCCAGGTTTTCGAGGTAGGAAGATTCAAACGATGTGGCGCGCTTAACAAACATTCCCTGGTCGCCCAGGTACTTGAGTATTTGTGGCATCTCCATCTTTCCATATTCTGAATACGTTTTCAAAAGACGGCGTAAGACCGGAGTCTGTTCAGTCATCGTTTCACGATAATGCCCCGGATACTCTTTTCCATTTATATACCGCGACATGAATGCATCCAATGAACCATTGCCATCAAAGTCTTTTGCGTATATCGACACCGGTTCGTTGTCGCTCGCCTGAAGCACGGAATTCTTGCCAAGATTGCCGACGATGTAGTCTGCATCTCCATCGTTATCGAAGTCTCCTTCGGCGATGCTGTTCCACCACCCTGTCGCGAGTTCTTTTATCTTTTTAAACTTACCTTTCTCATTGCTGAATACCGTAATGGGCATCCACTCACCTACAACGATCAGATCTTTTGATCCATCATTGTCAACATCAGTAAACAACGCATCCGTCACCATGCCGACAGAATCTAGCCCCTGGCCCATGCTGGTGGTAACATCTTCGAATTTTCCCTGACCATTATTCCGCAGGAGGTAGCTTCGCGGCGCAAGAGGATAAGAAAGCGGTATGATACGCCCGCCAACAAATAAGTCGAGATCACCATCCTGATCGAAGTCTGCTGCAGTCACACAACTTCCACTACTTTCAATCTTTGGTAAAGCTTTTTTATCCAACTGAAACTTGCCTTTTCCATTGTTCCTGTATAGTCTGTCCTGATACCTGGAAATGTCTTTAGCGAACTCGCTGCTTCCGCTTACACAATACAAATCCAGATCGCCATCCTTATCTGCATCAAAAAGTAAGATGCCCACATCTTCGGAGTCTTTAACAGCAAGCGAATCAACATCAAAATCTCCATTGGCATTCTGCAGATAGATCATGGCACAGTGGTAAGCGGTCCCACCGATGATAAAATCGTCAAGGCCATCATTGTTAATATCGCCTACGGCAAGCCGGGGACCTTGCTGAGAGAATTTGTGGGGCAATGTAGCCTGACCGGCCTTGTAGTCAGTATAAACATCTTCACGCATCACCGTGCTGACTGATGATTCTTCTTTTTCCAGCAAAGTTGAGTTTCGCCTGGAAGGTTGATACGTTAGGTTAGCCTCGTCATAGGAAACTTCAACGCGCATATTGGCAACCACATTGCGCATTACCTGCATAGCACCTCCCGGCCACACTACGATGGCGGAGTCTGCTTTTGTCGCTGCCCCTAATCCAAAGTGGATCACGGGATCAACGCTGGAGAGATAACCGCGCTGCAGCTGTTGCTCCCCGTAGCTAAGTTGTCCATTGCTGTACACCCAAATCCTTGTGCCGATGCCCTGAGGGTTTTCACTCGGGCCACTGAGTTTCACCTGCAGGAATTTTGCATTGATTCGCTCAGCATTATGGCTTAAGGTGTTTTCATATAATCGGGATACACCGTTAAGATTATTAAGTACCAGATCAAGGTCTCCATCGTTATCAAAGTCTGCGTAGGCAGCACCGTTTGAATACATAGGTTCGGTAATGCCCCAGTCGATTCCAACATTTTCAAACTGGAAGTCGCCTGTGTTTCGGAACATAAAATCAGGTTTAAACACGCCGCCAAGTTCCTTGAGCGCTTTGGCAGCATTTTTCATCTTTAAGGAATCTGTCCCAAACATTGTTACCTCCTGATTATAGGTTACAAAGTCGAGGTCTGTAATGTCTTTCAGATAGCCATTGGATATAAAAATGTCGCGAAGGCCATCATTGTCAAAATCAGCGATAAGAGGTGACCAACTCCAATCCGTGGCATATATTCCACTTTGATATCCGATATCGCTGAATGTGTTATTTCCATTGTTACGCTGCAGTACATTTCGAATGTACTGAGGACGATAATTCAAATGCAGACTCTTCATAAAGCGCTCATAACCCATCCAGGAGAACATCGTCTTTTGTCTGAGGTTATCGTCAGGCATCATATCGACAACCACCAGGTCATTCAGCGCGTCGTTGTTAAGGTCGGCCATATCAGTACCCATTCCGTTAAACTCCTGGTGGTTCATCCATGCCGAAATTTCATTCTTGAACGTTCCGTCTTTTTGATTCACGTATAGTTGATCCGACGAAAGAAAATCGTTGGCGCAGTAGATGTCTGGCCAACCATCCTGGTTAAAATCATTTACTATCACGCCAAGACCCCACCCCTCTTCCAGAATTCCTGCGCTGGATGAAACATTGGTAAAATGAACGGTTCCGTCTTGCAGCATATCCTGCCGGTACAGCTTATCAACACTCTTACCTCTGCCGTCGGTGCGCTGGCCAAAGGGAGTATTTCGATGGTAGGATTCCAGGGAATTCGTTAGGAGAAACATATCAAGATCTTTGTCGAGATCGTAATCAAAGAACACCGCCTGAGTTGAATAGCTGGAATCAGCAAGGCCGAGGGGAGCCGCTAAATCCTTAAACTGAGGAACACCTTTTTCATTCAGTCCCTGGTTAATAAAAAAGATATTAGGCACTTTCTTGTCTTTGTTTGGATGAGCTGTAGAAACATAAACATCCAATAATCCATCATGGTTGATATCAACGATGGAGACGCCTGTACACCACAAGTTTGTCGTTACGCCGGCAACGTCGGATACATCCTCGAAAGTTAAATTGCCCTTATTGAGATAAAGTGCAGAGCTATTGATGTTCCCGGCGAAGAAGATATCTGCGAGTCCATCGTTGTTAAAGTCTGCCACACCTAAACCGGCACCATTATACAGGTATTCAAATTTCAGGGCATTCAACGTATCATTCTCCATCAACAGGTTGGTGAAGTGTATCCCTGAATCATCCGGTTCGATTAATTGAAAAAGCGTTCGATTCTGCCTGCATCCGTTGAATAAAAATAGAAGCGTGACGACCGAGGTAAGTATGGCGATTTTCATTTATGAGAACATGCGTGTCAAATAAGTAATCCCGGAACTGAACATTCCGGGATTACCAAAGTAAATGCGACTTATCTTCAAATACGATCAGTATCCAGGGTTTTGAGATCCTGCAGGAAAATTAGGGTTAGTGTTGAATTCGTCTTGAGGAATTGGGAGGAACTCGTATTTATTCGCCTGGAAATAGCTAATAGGATCTGGTCCTTTAATCTTTCCATTTGCTCTCCAACGAAGAATATCAATGTTTCTGATCTCCTCTCCTGCTAACTCTACAAATCTTTCGTGCTGAACAGCTGCAAAAATCTGGTCCTTGTTCGTTACCGGGAATCCGGCGGCATCCATCGCTGCCGTCCCGTAGTTCGGCATGCTCACGCTCGCTCGGTTTCTGATCTGGTTGAGGTATCCGATAGCATTAGCTGCTGTGCCAACTTCGTTCTCGCACTCGGCTAACAACAACAACACATCAGCATATCTCCAGAGCCTGTAGTTAATACCCACGTTTACGTTGAATCCGCCCGGATCAGTCTTATACATAATGGAATACTTTTTCCACCGGATCTTCACCTGATTTCCTTTGTAAAGGGTGGTATTGTCACCAGCTACGGTTGTTAGTGTAGCGGTACCGTTAGCAAACGTATCGCCGGGGAACCAGAAAGAGTCAGTAAGTCTCTTGTCACCGTTTTCAAAATCGGCTATCAGCTTGTCTGATGGAATCAGGTTTGCCCATCCTACTGCAGAATATTCCTGGGAGCGTACCCAGCTGTCGGCCGATGAACCGTTTCCGGATGCATCCCATCCATAGCCGGTATCCAAAAAACCAACTTCCAAAACCGACTCACTGTTGTATTCATTTTCTTCAGTGAAGTTGTTAAAGTAATTGGAAACAAGACTGTAAACGCCAAGATTTTTTACTGCCTCAAGCGCAGTCTTCGCTGCTGTGTAGTCACCTTTGCAAAGATTAATTTTTCCAGCTAAAGTGAGCGCGGCACCTTTGCTTACACGTCCCAGGTCAGAAGTCCCGTAAGTGGCAGGCAAAACACTGGCTGCGGCATTTGCGTCTGCCAGGGCAAAATCGAATGTTTCAGCTTGAGTTGACCTTGGCTTGGCATCACTGAAAGCCTCTCCAGGATGATCATAAAGCGGAACGCCACCCCACAAAGCACCTAAAGTATAATAAGCAAAGCCTCTTAAGAACCTGGCTTCTGCAATATACCTGTTCAATAAAGCAGGATCACTAACATCGGTCAGAGCTGCTCCATTTGTAATAACAGCATTTGCACGATGAATCATGGTGAACAGCCCTTTATAAACATCAGTCATTACCGGATTGGTATAGGTGTGAGATCCATTCAGCAACTGGGCTCTTGGAACTTCCAACTGCCCGCCACCAGCTTTCATTTCGTCTCCCCGGAGATCATGAATAAAGAAGTATTCTCTTCCAACCAGTCGGTTGCCCTGAAACACGGCATATATCGCATTCACAGAAGTCCCAATCTGTTCTAACGTAGTATAAAAAGCATTACTTGTTATCTGGTTGGGATTCTTGATGTCTAACAGATTCTCATCGCATGAAATGACAATCATCGACACTAACGCAATGGTTAATAATAAAACCTTTTTCATATGTTGATATGATTAAAATCCTAATTGTACACCACCTATGAAAGTTCTGGGCTGCGGAAACTGCCCATAGTCGATACCATTAACCAGGAAGCGGTTGGTGTCACCGAAATTATTGATGTTTCGATTGCCCACTTCAGGATCATAACCTTTGTAGTTGGTGATGGTCACCAAATTCTGAGCGGTGAAGTAAATCCTGAACTTCTTGACCGCCCCGTTGGTGAAACTCAATAACGAAGCAGGTAATGTGTAACCGATATTCAGATTCTTGATCCGAAGGTATGAACCGTCTTCCAGGAACCGATCGCTCGGTCTGGCATTTGAATTTGGATCACCACTTACGGCTCTTGGAACGTTCGTGTCGGTATTGCCAGGTGTCCAGGCATCCAGTACTTCCGTACCCGAATTGAACAACCGTTGCATGCCCTCTGTTATGACTCTCGTACCGTTATAGACTTTGTTACCCTGAACACCTTGAATAAACATCGTGGCATCAAAGCCTTTGAATGTTGCTGACAGGTTTAATCCATAACTAAACTTCGGTAAAAAGCTACCCATGTCTTTCATGTTGCCCGTAAACCGGACATCTCCAGGCCGCGTATATTTTCCGGAGTTAGCAGGATCGCGCCACTTGTCGAGATCAACGGTGCCATCGTCTTTTAACGGAAGGACTAACCCCTCCTGACTTGGTTTACCTTCTCCGTTGACAATCTCTCCCTCATTTTGAAATATGCCATTCGTCTCAGAAAGATAAAAATGCTGGATGCTGGATCCTGCGACCGTTCTGGTAATGTTACCTGATCCATAATCCTGATTTCCTCCAGCGTAATACGCAGCGTTTTGACCATACAGTGCTTTTACCTCATTGTTAATGATCGAGACATTTCCGGAAGCATTAAAGCGAAAATCCTTTGCTATCAAAGAATAGCCGGCCGTTAATTCGACTCCCGAATTTCTCATTTTTGCGATGTTCAACGCAGTTGGCTCATCGAGGCCTAACGAAGTCGCGGGTTGTGTGGCCAAAATCAGGTGATCAGTATCCTTGATGAAATAGTCGGCTGAAAATGTGAATTGATTGTTAAACATTCCGAGGTCAAGCCCGATGTTGTTCATCGTTGAGACTTCCCATCCAAACTCAGCGTTCGGAAGTTTCTGATAGTATGATCCCTGAACGAGCGCGTTGTTAAACGGATAAAACGAATTAGTTGATATAGACGAAACATAACTGTATGGATCCGTCGGCTTAGCTCCAACCTTTCCATAACTTGCTCTCAGTTTCAGGTCGGTGATCTGACTGATACCACGCATGAAATTTTCTTCGCTGATTTTCCAGCCCACCGATGCACCCGGGAAGTTGCCCCATTTATGATCTGGAGCGAATCCTGAAAAACCATCCCGGCGCATGGATGCACTGACCAGATATTTTCCTTTGAACTCATAGTTCACGCGTCCCAGGAAAGAAAGTAAATACATTTCCGAGCTTTGATTATCAACCGTCAGGTTAGTTCCGCCTGTCAGATTGTTTATATCATTTGTAGTTAATCTTCCGCTGGTGTTTAGAGAGGTGTTGTGCTCATCCTGTCTTTCGGCAACGACAACAGCATTGATAGCATGGCCACCAAATGTCTTGTCATAAGTCAACTGATTAGAGTAATAGAGTGAATAATAATTGTTTCTATTATCCGTCAGATTGTGAGTGGTTCTGCCCTGATAACCGCCGTCGCTGAAAATGGGATCATTTTGTAAAGCACGATCCTGCGAAGAGTTTACACCAAATGTAAACTTATATCTGAGCGATTCGAGAATCTTAACCTGCACGAACGTATTGCTCAGGATGTAGAGATTATGATTGTTTCTTTTGTCCATCAATGCCAAACGAACAGGGTTTTCCGGATCGGAACCATCGGCTGATGTGGTGCCGTTAAAACCACCAGGATTATTAGGATTGCGGACAGTGATGTACGGTACGGAACGAAGCATATGCATCACCATTGTTCTGCCTCCACTTTCCAACTGATTTTCATTGTTGCTTTGCGTCACTTGTAAATTCTCACCAATAGTAAATCGTTTACCGATTTTGGTCTCCACGCTAAGCCTTCCGTTGTATCTGTCATAAGACGTTCCTAACATGATTCCGTCCTGCTGGAATCTTCCGAACGATAAGTACATCTTGGATTTTTCGGTAGATCCCGAAACAGATGCCTGAAGTTGAGAAATAGGTGCAGAGCGGAACATCTCATTTTGCCAATCTGTTTCTGTTTGAGCAAATGTTTGGGTTGTTCCTGCATAAATTGGCTGATCCATGCTGGAGAATCGCGATGGTGGATTGCCTCCTGCATTAGTTGCGAGAGCGGTTCCATATCCAAGGTACTGATCGCGATTTAGCAAGTTCAATTGTTTCCAGGCGCTTTGAGTTCCTGCGTAGGCTTCAAGATCAACATGGACTTGCTGATCCTTAGATCCGCTTTTGGTTGTAATAATGACAACGCCATTGGCTGCACGTGATCCATATACAGCCGTTGCCGCTGCATCCTTTAAGATTTCAACCGACTCAATATCTTTAGTGTCTACACTATTGAGGTTGAAGTTTGGTGCGGGAAAACCGTCCACAACATAGAGCGGATCTGCATTTTGCGTGATCGAACCTATTCCGCGGATCCGGACAATTGCACTTGTGCCGGGGCCCCCGTTGTTGGTTACAAACACGCCGGGAACACGTCCCTGCAATGCAGCAGAAACGCTAGGAACAGGCAATGCTGAAATTTCTTTGGAACTGACGGATGAGACCGCCCCCGTCACTGAGGACTTCGCCTGGGTACCATAACCCACGACAACAACTTCCGACAAGGTGGTCAAGTCGGGTGTCATGGTAACATTGATAGCGCTGCGACCGCCTACTGCAACCTCCTGGGAGACATATCCGATAAAGCTGAAGACCAGCGTGGCATCGCCACCACCGCCCAGCGTAATGCGGAAGTTTCCATTGGCGTCTGTAGTCGTTCCGTTCGTTGTGCCTTTCACCAGAACATTCACTCCCGGGATGGGTGCACTTTCGTCGTCAACTACCTGTCCAGATACAGTCAATTCCTGAAATAATAAGGAAGACTTAGCTTCCACTGTGTTTACGTTAGCACAACACAGCATAACTGCCGCGGAGAACAACGGCAAGAGCTTAAACTTCAGCCATAGCGATCGCCTGAGGCTAGAACAATCAGAGTAAATTTCACTCATAACTTCTTTGGGTTGTTTGAAAATAGATTTTCATTAAAGGCTCATACAATAACTGTTACTGCATGAGTTGTGAATCGGGATGTTTAACCGATTCGTACTAATTGGATTTTGGGTCTGGCATTAAGATTTTGGATAGAACTTTGACATTCTTTTTTGCTTGACGGGGATTCGAAACATGTTGAGGGCCTGAACTCATTTATCAGGTTTCATGCTTCAACGCACACGATTGCTAAAGTCCGATTTGACTGCATCTGATGCGTATCAATAAATGAACATTCACTTGTAACTTTGAAACGAGGCCTATTCTGACCTCTTAATAGAAGGAAACGGCCCATTACCGGCTGTTTCGCAAGCGTGTTGCGCGCCTATTCGAATGTGGATGGAAGCATTGATGGTGTCAACAAGCGAAGAGTGCCTGACACGAAATGTGTGTACGCAAACAACGATACGAGGAGACGGTAGAAATTATTTGACCGAAGCGTGATCGAGATACTCCGAGGGAGTCTTGCCATATTCCTCCTTAAAACAACGCGTGAAATATGACGCTGAATTGAATCCCACTTCAAATGCGATTTCTGATAAGGTGAGCTTGTGCCCGTCCATCAATTTGATAGCTTGTTTCATCCTCACCATCCTGATGAATTCGACAATAGACTTTCCCGTTAGCGATTTGATCTTTCTGTACGTTTGCATCCTGCTCAAGCTAAAAACAGCGGCCATGGAATCTACGCTGAGTTGCGAATCCTGCAAATTATTAGCTACGTAGTCAATCGCTTTTTGTAAAAATGCCTGGTCTAAAGCATTCGTAGTAGCCTTTCCCGGGGTCAGGTAAACGTCGTGACTAAATCGTGCATATAACTTTCGCCGTGAGTGGATCATCTGCCGAACGTGTTCGATCAGGTATCGAACATTAAATGGCTTTGACAAGTATAAGTCAGCTCCAGTCTTTATTCCGTTGATCTGGTCTTCAATCGTTGCCTTTGCGGTAAGAAGGACAAATGGAATATGACTGGTGCTCAAATCAGACTTAATGGCATTGCACAACTCAATACCATCTTTTTTTGGCATTCGTATATCGCTGATGATCAAATCGGGATTTTCATTCATGGCAATTACCAATCCTTCCTCTCCATCTCTTGCCTCAAGCACTGAAAATTCCCTTTGCAATTCGGCAACAAGATATTCTCTTAACTCGAAGTTATCCTCTACCACCAATACTTGCGGCTTGTCAGAATTGTTACCCGAATCTTCGTATTCGTCACCTGCCACCGGGTTCGGAACCTCATAGTTGTCCTTAATATGTATAACATCAGGAAGAACAACGGATGCATCGTCCAATTCATAAACACTTGAGCCTATCGGAAGCAAAATGGTAAAAATAGTTGCCTGATCAGGTGCGCTTGTGACCGTGATGTTTCCACGGTGAAGTTCAACCAGCGCCTTAGTCAACGACAATCCAATTCCTGTTCCAGGACTGGAAATTTTAGCAGAAGACTTTGCCTGATAGAACTTTTCAAAAATGCGCGGAAGCTCCTCCGGAAGTATCCCAATACCATTGTCTTCTATCATCAACTCTAAGCACCTACAAAGGGTGCCATCAGGAATAACAGAACGGTTAGTCTTTATTTGCAACCTGATTTCGCCTCCATCTGCTGTAAACTTAAAAGCATTTGAAAGGACGTTAAAAATTATACTCTCCAGTTTATCTCGATCGAACCAACCCATAATGAACGGTTCCTGGCAGGTTACAGAAAAGTTAATTCTCCGCTTTGCCGCCATTTCATTGAAAGCTGAACAAGATTCGGTAATGAATTGTACTAACTCACTGTGCTGAACTTTCAATTTAAGATTACCGACTTCAAGCTTGTTAAAATCCAACAATTCGTTGACAAGCCTCTTCATTCTGTCTGCATTCTTATGGGCTGTAAAAATCCTATCCCGCAGTACATGTGGAACTTCGTTTGAATCCATGAGACTTTCGAGTGGAATAAGAACCAAACTCAAAGGTGTTCTGAACTCATGAGCGATATTGGTAAAAAATTGGGTCTTGGACTCGCTTAATTCATGTTCCTGCTCGCGTTTTAGTTTTTCAAAGGCGATCTCATTCTTCATCTTCAATCTCTCTACCCTGATTTTGATCAGCGCATAAATAAACAACAACCCACTCAAAATGTAGATGCAATACGCCCACCACGTTTTCCAAAAAACCGGACGAATGGTTATCTCCAGCTCCAATGGCTGATCAACCGAAACTCCTTCCCGATTTGCTGCCTTGACGACAAACACATATGTTCCAGGATCGAGGTTAGTGTAAGTAGCACTATGGCTACTTCTTGCGCAATTCCAGTCCTCGTCAAATCCTTCAAGCTTATAATAGTAAGTATAGATTTCTGAAGGACGGTAATTAAGCGCAACAAAGTCAATTACAAACGATCTCTGATCGTAAGACAGGTCCAGTTTTGAAGTCAGGCTAATGTGTTTTTTCAGCGGCGATTTAGCAGCACCGGGTTTAACCGATTGACTATTTATTTTCAGATCAGCCAGAACTACTTTTCCAGAGGCGGATGTAGTACGAATACTGTCGGGAAAGAAACTGTCGAAACCTTTATTGCTGCCAAACAAAAATTTTCCATCGGATGCTTGCAGCGCAGCCTTTGACAGAAAACTATTTGCCTTCAGACCGTCTTCACGCGTGTAGTTGATGAAAGTGTTTGTCTTTGTGTCAAATTTTGCCAGGCCCGCGTTACCACCAGACCATACATCTCCATGCCTGTCTATGAGAATAGACCGGATAGCATTATTGCTGCTTCCACTCGGCATTTCATACGACAAAAATTGTGTACTGTCTTTTTTCTTAAGCCATAAACCACCGGTCGTTCCGATCCACAAATCATGGCTATTCTTATCTTCCACTATTGCCAGTATCTGCGAAGCTTTAATGATCCCTGCACTGTTTTCGAGAATATGCAGCCGGTGTGTGAATGAATTTTGTGATTTCCGCTTTAGCTCATATAGCCCATACATCGTTCCGATCCAGAATGTCCCTTCCGAGTCTTCAACAATGTCTGAGATGTAAGCAGTGTTCGGGATATGAGTTGGCTGATCGTATTCTATTGCGTTGACAAACTTGTCATTTTCTTTATCGTAGAAAAAAAGACCACTTCCCCATGTGCCCGCCCAAACCGTTCCCAGCTTATCTTCGTACAGGCAAAAAACCTGATCGTTACCAAAACCTTGTGATCGAAGAGAATAGTAAATCAACTCATTAGTATTCGGATCAATTCGGACAACACCTTTACCGGCAGTGCCAAGCCACAGGTGGTCATCGCTGGAAGAAATCACAGATGTCACATCTTTGTTAAGCAATTGTCGGTTGATCCGGATGGCTGATTCAACCTGGTTGCTACTAACATCAATTTTTGCAAGACCATATCCATATACGGCGGCCCAAACATTTCCATGCCGGTCTTCGGTAAAACTTCTTACTTCATTCCTTGCGATATCGTCTTTTCCAAATGATTTGTCCTTTGTATCGAACTTCTTCCGGGTGTTGTCCAATACGAATACACCTTCGTTAAACGTGCCAATCCAGATCAACCCTAGATCGTCAGCATAAATTGAGTGAATTGAATTCGTAGGGAGGCGTTTTGGATTACCTTCTTCGCCGAGCAAATGACTGACTTTGCTCGTTTTGTTGTCAATCTGACTGAACCCCGAGCTCTCACCACCTACGAGAATATTTCCGTAATGATCGACGTCTAATGCAAGGATAGCATTTGAACTGTTGCCAAGTGCATCACGAGACATTAATTCCTGAAAGGAATATCGCCCATCTCCAGCACTCAAACGAGTTATCTGTCCTGTAATTGTTGCTATCAATATGTCGCCCGACTTTTCGGGAACTATCTTACTGATCTGAGCGGTCGAAAACCTTTGGAGTGGTCCCAACGGTAGACGCTCTTTCGTTCGTGCATCATATAATAAAAGTCCACCTCTGCTACCACACCATATCTTACCTCCGTGATTTACAAGTACAGTGATAAAATTTGTTGACGGCATCACACCTTTGCTTGGAGAATCAGTGATATAAGCGAACTCCATTTTTTTCTCATCGTATATATTGATCCCTCCTTCATGAGTGCCTATCCACAGCCGTCCCTTTGAATCGAATTCGAGGTCGGTGATGTATCTATTATTGAGATAATTCCGATTCGCTTTAATCGAGTCAACCGTTATGAAATTATCGAGTTCCCTATTGTATATGCATAAGCCCTGAGCTGTACCGATCCATAAACGTTTGTCCGGGCCTTCCAGAATGGCGTTGATCGTGCTATTCGCTATAGAGGCGCGGTCATGCGGATCATGGACATATCGGTAAGCGTTGCTGCCATCGTATCGGATCAGCGCATCATCAGTGCCAAACCACATGTAGCCATTGCTATCCTTGTAAACACAGCGGACAAAAGAATTAGACAACGTCTCTGGGGCAACCGGGATAAATGTGCCAGATAAGTCCTGACCAGATGCTGAAAAAGTGCATATCAGAACACTCAGTGTGAAGAACAATAGAAAACTGCTGCCCCTCACCTGCGAGACAAGGACATTGTGAAACTCTCTAATGCGCCTTTTAACCATTACCAAGCCCTTTCTACGATCTGCCCTAAAGGTATAAGTGTATTTTATACAATTATACCAATTTCAATCGAATGCAAAAAGGGTATTTCGGCGCATTCGGAAAATCCTTTGTCGTGTCGGGGGATATGGATGGCAAGAGAAACGGCGTTTCGGAAGTGAATTCTTATATCATTCACAGCGTAGGGTCTCCTTTGGATTCCTGGTAGCAGCCTTCACGGCCTATGTCTGAGCAAGACCTATCTTCAGAGACATTTTTTGGATAGGTTTCCCTATCACTTCTACTGGTTCGGTGATTCCTATAGCCTTTACCAGGTCTCGCGTAACGACAACACTTGCCGGAGTCGCCAAATCAAATTCGATGTTCCTGCTAAGAGATTTATTTCAAACATTCTGAAATAGACCGAGTCAACGAATTTGACTTCGCCGATTTTCTGCTCCTCACCAAAAGACTGATGTACAAAATTGGACCACCATTATTGATCGTAATTTGTCCAGTTGCCTTTGCTTCGTTTTCATACAGGTAATGCCTAATTTGATAGGTTCAAAATTTACTATCCTATCAATTAAAGCATGCGCTGTCTAACCAGAGTATCCAAGTATTTATTTGTATGCACAGTCTTCATTTCAGCTCTCTTTACGCAAAGTGTATACGCCCAAATATCGTTGCCGAAAATACCAGCTGAGTTGACCTTTTGTGGTGAATCTGTGCCGTTGCATGATCCGGCTATAAAAGAAAGACTTGAAAGAGAGCTTATCGTTAATGTGAACAAGCATGCTTCCACAATTCTCATATTAAAAGAAAGCGGAAGGTGGAAGCATTACCTTCAAACATTGCTCGATAGTGCTGGGGCACCGCAGGATTTCTTTTATCTGGCCGTTATTGAAAGTGAATTGGATCCTATGTCCCGCTCCAGCTCAGGAGCTACGGGATTTTGGCACTTTACAGTAAGTACAGCAAAGGAATACAGCCTTGAAATTTCTGATTATGTGGATGAAAGAAGAGACGTCGAAAAGTCTACCCGGGCCGCATCGGAGTTTTTCAAACGAGCATACAAAAAATATGGTTCATGGACATTGGCGGCGGCAGCTTTTAACCGGGGATCAAAAGGAATTGAAAATGCGCTAAAAGGTCAATACACCAATGACTACTACCAGCTTTACCTCAATGAAGAAACAGCGCGGTATGTATTTCGGATTCTTGCCCTGAAACTTATTATTGAATCTCCCGAAAAGTACGGCTATAATCTAACCGCTTCAGAATATTATCAGCCGGTTGAGTATAAAACTATTATTATTAACGACTCCATTCCGGATCTGCCCAAATTCGCAAAGTCGTTAGGAGTCAGCTACCAGACATTAAAGGAGCATAACCCCTGGATCCAAAACACCGACTACAAACTTGTATTGCAGCCAGGAAAAAAATACAAAATAAGAATACCAAACAAGCTCAAGTGACTTCCGCCAGATGCAGCGTAAGTCCATCAATTCACAAATCGGTTCGCTTGCCACAATGTGAATTAGTAAATAGAAGCTCCTATCCAAATCAAGGTCAAGACCATTTTGTCTTCTAAATGAAATTGCGCTGAAGCGCACCGTAACTGGCAGGCTTCAGCGCTGTTTTTTTGGCTGCGATTGGAAGTAAAATTGTTCGTCAAGCGGGTCTGCAAAAAAGCATTGATTGTCACT
Organism: Chryseolinea sp.; assembly: GCA_049840655.1. Classification (GTDB taxonomy): domain Bacteria; phylum Bacteroidota; class Bacteroidia; order Cytophagales; family Cyclobacteriaceae; genus Chryseolinea. The sequence goes on along the minus strand of JASGJX010000034.1, from coordinate 43,349 downwards.
ATTGCCAGTCTCCACACGGCTGGACCGTTGACGATTCAATTGTCCAGACCTCGCCAGCCAGGTTGACCACATAAGCGGTGTTTCCAATTATCTCCAATGAAGTCGGTTGGTTCAGACCGTCCTTGAGTATAGTGAACGTGCCGTCCTTGTTGACCTTCACCAACGCGCCTGTGTTTGGTTTCGCCGGGGCTCCCTCCCATGGGCCATCCCAGAGGCCTTGTAAGATGCCGTACATGTCGCCGCCGGGGCCAAATTCCAGATCAACAAGCAGTCCGATGTTCTCCAGACCAACACCAGAAGCCAGTTCCTTTGGAACAAGTGACTGCATGGTGAATGCAACCACCTTGCTGTCTTCCGGAACGTGTGGTATTGGTCCCGCCTGGCCGATGTAGACCGTGTTGCCTCGCAACGCCAGCCCTACTGGAACAACATTGTCGAAGGCCACCAGTTCTTTGATCTTACCGTCAAGACCGACCTGCAGCACGCGGTTGTGGTGACCATCGGTGACAATGAACCCGTTCTTATACGTTTGTATTGCATACTGATAGCCGGTTGGAATGAAGATGGGTGCTGCAGGAGGATGCGCTTCAGACCAGGCGCCGATGTCGGCGATGACCGTAAAGGTGCCCGGGCTGTCCATCCGGTATACGCCGACGATATCGTTGCCTTCCATGTCCGGGGCAACGCCCGTCACCAGCGCGTAAGCTGTACCATCGAGGAAAGCGACATCTACCGCGCCGCTGCCCTGGAAGTAAGGGTCATTGACCCGGGCCGGCAGGCCATTGGCGAAGAGACTGGTCTTGCCGCTCCTCCGGTCAACCCGCCAGATACTGCCGGTGAGCGGCGCGGTAACGTACAAATCAGAGCCGGGACCAATGGTACTACCCTGGAACTCTTCGAAACCTGTTACCAATTGCGTGGTTTTGATCTTAATCTGCTTTTGGCAACCTGGATCAGCATTATCGCAGCTTCCTAACATACCAATAAAGCCAACTGTGAGGGCAAACAAAGTGGACACACGAAAGACCTTTCTTGTCGTGGTGAACTGTGGGTTAGATTGTTTAAGCATATGTTCTTTTAAGGTTAACGGCGTTACATTTCAGAAGTCGCGCGCGTGAAAGATTTGTCAACGGCGATGCCTTCTTGCCCACTGAGCAAAATACATCTGCGAAACTTTTATTAAAGGAAGTCGGGATAACACCAATAATCAATTACCAAATGTGGTAGTGAAATCGGCTGTCGTATTCGCGGAATACCGAACCCGTATGGCGGGTACAGATTATTTGGCAGGAAAGAGTTTTTGATTAATTGCTTTTGCCACAGCTTCTGTCATTGAAGCGACATGCAGTTTTTCGTAGATCTTTTTCATATGGGCACGGACGGTGTCATAGGTGATATTGAGTTTACCTCCGATCACTTTATATGGATGACCCTCTACAAGGAGCGCGAGAACTTCTTTTTCGCGCTGACTTAAATGATAATCGTTGTTTTCATCAGGAAGCATGTTTTGAAACTGCATCAAAACCTTTCGGGCGATACCCGGCGTCATCGGCGCACCTCCATTATAAACTTCCGATATGGCCTGGAGCAAGTACTGAGGCTCGGCATTTTTTAGAATGTACCCGGCCGCACCTGCCTTTACAGCAGCAAAGACGTTTTCGTCATTATTAAAAACAGTAAGCATCAGGATTTGAACCGAAGGAAATGTCTTACGAATAACTTTCACCGCCTCAATACCATTCATGCCAGGCATATCGATATCCATAATCACCACGTCGGGTTTCGCATCGATGATGTTATTGGTCAAATCAAAGCAATTGGAAAAGGCTCCCACCAGCGTAAAATCATCGGATTCCTCCAAAAGCATGGTCACTGAGTCCCTCAGTGAATCATTATCATCATAAAGAATAACCTTAATTCCGGCCATCGGCTATCATTTGATCAAAGTTGTACTCGTTTAAAAAAAATGTCCATTACCAAATCTGGTAGTATTCGGATAGCACTATGATAGAGGTAACGTAAGGTGAATAGTCGTTCCTTCATTTTCATTTGAAAGAATGCGCAACTCAGCATTCAGGTCATCTGCCCTTGCATGCATGTTCCTGATCCCATCGCCACCTAAAGATCCCACTGCATATGTCCGGTCCCCGCTACTATATGAAGGGTCGAAGCCTTTTCCATCATCCCTGATGACCATTGTCAAAACGTTGTTATCTAACGACAAACCTATCCATGCAGCTTTACAATCTGCATATTTGACCATGTTGTGAAGAGCCTCCTTGAAAATGAGAAAAAAGTTCTTTCGCTGCTTTTCCGTGAATTGAATACTTTTCACTTCCCCCCCGACTGTAAAATCAAATAGTATATTACGGGAAGTAAGGATCATCGATGCAAAAGCCATCATCCGGTTTTGTAATTGCTCAAAGCCATCATTGTTGGGATTTAAGCTCCAGACTATATCACTCATCTTGTCGATCAATTCACGCGAAGCATGACCGATTTTGGAAAGCACTTCGTTTGTACTTTGTTTTTTGTCAGAACGTTTTTTTGCCACCTCGCAGTAAATCGAAATGCTTCCAAGGGTACTTCCGATATCATCATGTAAGTCCCGGCTTATGCGCGTGCGCTCCTTTAATAACGCCTCCTGGCGTTCGACTTTCTCCATCAACTGATACTTTTCACCAAGAGTTTGTTCCAGCTCTATCGTACGTTTTCTAATCTTTTCTTCTAAACGAATGTTTTCTATTTTCAATTGGCGCGAACGATACCACGTAAACACCCACATCATCACGCCAGCGCCAAGCGCATATGACACGTAGGCCCACCATGTCTTCCACCACGGTGGCAGGATAATAAAAGAATAATGCAATTCGTCACTCCAATAACCCTCACTATTGACGGCCTTTGCTCTGAACGTGTAATTTCCGTAAGGCAAATTATTGTATGTGGCTTCAGGCTGATCCGTAATATTACTCCAGTTCTTATCAAGACCTTCCAGGAAATATTGGTATCGTACTTCTCTGGGTCTGTATGTGGTGATGCCAATGAAATGAAAACTCAGGTAATTGTTGTCGTAATTCAATTGCAGGTCTTCAGGTTGATTGTACCAGGGTGTAAAACCGTTGAAATCAAAGTGCTCCAACCTGGAACCGTTATTCAAAATGATCGCGCTGTCTTTTTTCTTTTCGGCTTCATGCCAGTTAATATTTTCATTAAATAGAGCAATGCTCCTTAGCCTAATTGTGGGAGGGATTGAATCGGGCAGATCTCCTTCGCGGTGATATTGCGTAACTTTGTCGGTAGCTCCTATCCAGATATTATCGTTGCTACCCTGTGTTATGGAATTAAATATGGACCCGCCACTTGAGAATCCTTCAGAAGCACCATACTTCTTAAAAAGCGACACCTGACTATTTGCTAATGTATCTGATGCACCTGCCTTCACCTTTAGTAGGTTCAGGCCGTCTATAGCCACGATCCAGATATCGCCGTTCTTGTCCTTCAGAACATTCGTAGTCGTATTATTACTCAAGCCTTGTTGGGTGGTATACCAGGTAAAGTATTTCCCGTCGAATTTATTTACTCCGCTGCCGGTACAAAACCAAATGTTGTTGTTTCGATCTTCAACAATACCCGATATCAATTTATTGCTCACGCTTTGTGCAGGGTCGTAATGTGTAAACGTAATCCCATCGAACGAATACACTCCCGTCGTAAATGTTCCAATCCAAATAGTACCTTGATGATCTTCCATGAGCGAAAACGCCAGGAATCTTCTTCACCCGCGATTTCATAGTTTGTAAACACCTTTCCGTCGAACTTGCTCAGCCCGCTCGCTGTGCCGAACCAAAGATTCCCTTTAGTGTCTTCCAACTGGCATAAAACGTTGTCGTCAATCAATCCATTCTGGTTCGAATAGGTGGTAAAGTACCGGCCATCATATTTGGTAACACCGCCCGAAGTACCAAACCACATATTGCCATGCCGGTCTTCGATGATACTTTTAATAACATGATGTGGGAAACCCTCGCGAATGGTGTATCGGGAAATAGATTTGCCATCGTACTTATCTACGAATTTCCCGGTCATTGAGCCAATCCATACATCTCCGTTTTTGGCTGCCATGAGGATTCCAACTCCTTTTTCATTCAATGGCATCAAGTGATTAAATAACTTTCCGTTGTATTTGCATACACCTGAGGCAGTAGCCATCCAGATAGTGCCCCGTCTATCCTCCATTATGCTGTAAACCACTTCATGGGGCAGGCCCTGTTCAACACTGAAATGAGTAAATGATTCACCGTCGTACTTGATTGCGCCATGACCGAATGTACCAATCCAAATATTGCCCTGTACATCTTTCATTATCCTCCTTAGTATGTTAGAACTTAGCCCTCCTTCCGTCGTGAATTGGATAATGTTTTGGCCGTCGTATTTGAAAAGCCCTTTGTCATTGGCAGCAAACCAGATATTTTTATCGTTGTCTTGCTGGATACTCTGGACTTCAGTGCTATCATTGAAACCGAGAGCTGACGTGAAATTATGGAATGAATGTCCGTCAAATTTGAATAAACCACCATAGCCACCAGCCCACAGATTTCCATTGCTATCCGCAAAGACGCTCAGAACGTTACGATCTGAAAGCCCTTGCGCTGCTGTGTAGTGAGTGAAGGACGAACCATCATATCTGTCTAATCCATTATCAGTAGCAAACCACATGTCTCCATGTTTGTCTTGTATAATGGACCAGACACGATTGCTCGCTAAACCTTCTTTGGTGGTGTAATGGGTAATATAAATTCCGTCAAATTTATTTACGCCGCCATCCTGGGTGCCGATCCAAAGGTTACCCTTAACATCTTTAACGATGCAACTAACCATATTCGAACTCAGGCCTTGTGCTATGGAATAATTGGTCAGGAACCTTCCGTCAAATTTACTAAGTCCACCCCACCAGGCACCGATCCATAGATTACCGGCCTTGTCCTCGCACAACGAAGAAATATCATTGCTGTTTAAGCCATGAATTGCTTTGATGGAGCTGAAGCTTTCCGCGTTATTTTCTTGATAGAAAGATTTTTCATCAAAATAATTTCAGGAGCGCCGGCTACGAAGGGACTGTCGACTGCTGGTACAACTTTGGGCATTTTGTAACCTTCTCCGTCCGGGAGGATGAGCCTTGGTGGTCCGGCAGGTACGACACGGGTTGGTTTCGGCAGAAACAACGTTTGATTTGAGGTGTACGGTTTCTGGTTTACCCGCCAAGACTTTTTTCATGCCCACTGCCTGAATGGTATTTGGACGACCTGCCTTTTCAATCGGCAGTTTGTAGCTCTTCGCTTCGACAACTTCAGGAGGCTTGAAATAACCTGTAGCCAAATTTTCCTTCTGTCTTGTGCATGCTGCATGGACGATACAGACGAAGATTGTCGAAAGAAATAGTTGACTTCTCATGATCGCGATACAACGAGGGGCAGGGTGAACTATCTAAATATAACGAATTATATCTTTTATAATTCACGGCGCAGGTTTGGGGATACTAACCTTTCAACCCCGATTTGCCCTTCTCCAACTAGGATTCACAATGAATGGCGCGACAAATATCCAGGCATCTCCGACACTGATACGGCCGTTATCAGATCATCAGCTGCTTCATTACACAATCATGCAACTTTTCCCTGACTCACTTTTCCAGTTGTTGCCAGTCGTGACCAAACATTACCACCTTTTACGTTCACTAACATTGAACAGCGTTTCAGCATTTGATCCGCCGTCGTGGCCCTGGGACTTTATGAGTTCCGCTATATACTTTCTTATATCGGCTATATACTTTCCTAAGATCCGCTATATACTTTCACCATATCGGCATTACATTTTCATCATATCCGCTCCAGTTCCGCGATATATCGGCCTAAGACTTTCATGCTATGTTCCTGATAGTAGCTGCATAATAGCGATATGAGTACGGGGATACAATCAGTCAGTGCCACCTGCCATTTCATCGCTGTCTGGTGAGATTCCATTGTCAGCAGCCAGGACAATATGCTTTCCATTTTTGTCAGCATCCACTTCTTCCCGCAACAGCGTACACCACATTCCCTGCAACATAGATACTAAACACTTTTTTATCCTTCTCAGAAGCGCGAATATTCAACATGTTGACTGATGCCATCATTGTATTGTCAACGCTGCCGTGAACCATCACCCATGTCTCACCCATGTCAGCCGATCTGAATATGCCATCCGGATGACCACATACTAAATAGTTTCCAATTTGTTTGATCGAGGAAATGTTCGCAGAAGGCGGAAGCCCGGCATCAATACTCCTCCAGGTCTTTCCCCTGTCTAAAGAAACGTGGATACTTCTCGATTTCGTTTTTGCGTTGTATGATATTGCAGCAAATCCGCCATGGATACTTTCGACTGCTATACCAACTCCACCTTCTCTGATCGCCCAATACCAATGTTCACCGTTGTCGGTCGAACGCATGATACCACCTGAGCTTGTACCTATAAGCACGCCTTTCGATTCCACCAGATTTGACACCCAGCCATGCTTCATAACATGCTTCCAGGTTTTTCCCTTGTCGGTGGATTTGTAAAGACCGCCTGCGCCAGCGACGAATACGGTACCATCAGATGTTCTAAAACGCTTCCCACCCAGTTGCGTTTTATTTCATTCATTACTGTTTTTAAAGTTGGATATACGGGAGACCATGCATCTCCTCCTGCCTGTTCCTTTTTTTGATAAACCTGCACGTTCCAACCATACGCGGTGACGCCGGAAGGATTGAAGGCGATTGAACCGTCAAAGGGGTGATCGCCGGAGTATCGCGGATCAACAGTGCTCTCACTTTCCCAAACAGGAATTTTGAGGTTGCTTTTGCTGTGATACATCTTATTCTTATACCGCAGATAGAGTCCAGCCTCGCCCGCAAAAATCGCCGGTTCTTCATTTTCAGGCAAAGTATAGGTGATGTCCTGCCATGTCTTTCCGCCGTCCAGCGATTGGTAGATGAGGTTCGTTGCTTCGGTCCCATCATTGCGTTTAGTCAATGCGTCGACCATGATTGATTTTAGATTCCTGGCCGGAGATGACGGCGAATTTTTCAAGGTAGGTTCACCGGAAATTAAGGTCAGCATGAAGTGCAGAAATGTCAGTTGAAGGAGATGCATAATTGTTTATTTAATGAGCTGGTGCATCAAAAATATCCGTGTATCGAATCTTAAATGTAATATGCTTGTTAAATGATGTTAATGAATTGTAAAAGGTTGGAAGGATACCGTATCAAAAGCAAGTTCAGGAGTACAGAAAAGTCGAAGATAAATGTGTTGCCCGATATCCCGTCTGATACAAAAGTTAGCAGCAGTAAGCCAGGCGGCATTTAGAATTCCTTTATTTTCGCAGCTATGTTAAAAATCGGCGTGATTGGTTTGGGGGATATTGCCCAAAAGGCATATTTACCTGTGCTCAACAGAAAGGACCTGGAAGTTCACTTGTATACCCGTGATCAGGTTAAACTAAGGTCGATTGCTGCCCAGTACAGATTTACTTACATATACGACTCACTTGACTCACTGATAGAATCCGGTGTAACTGCTGTCTTTGTACATACAACAACAGCATCACACGAGGATGTTCTGACGCAATTGCTGGATAACAACATTCACGTGTTTGTGGATAAGCCAGTCACGTATCATTATGAGTCGACAGAAGTACTTCTGAATTCAGCCAGAAATAAGGGCCTGATACTTGAGGTTGGCTTTAACAGAAGGCATGCTCCCGCCATTCAAAATTTGAAAGCTCTTCGTGAGGTGAACATGATCGTCATGCAAAAGAACCGAAAGTCATTACCAGCGGATACGCGCACATTTATTTTTGATGATTTTATTCATGTTGTCGACACGCTGTTATACTTGTCGCCGGGCCCAATAGATCAGCTGATTGTCAATGGAAAGAAAAAAGATGGTCTTTTATACCATGTAGTAGTTCAATTTATTTTTGCTGATGGCTGCACGGCGATTGGAATTATGAACCGCGACAGTGGGACAACTGAAGAGCAACTGGAGGTATTTACCGGAGGAGAAAAAAGAGTCGTATGTAATGTTACGGACACTTCAATTTTGAAGGATAAGAACAAGATTAACATAGGCTTGAGCGACTGGGAGCAGACCCTGAGTAAACGAGGGTTTGAGGGCATGGTAGATGATTTTATTAATGCTGTAAAATCCGGGCAAACTGCATACTATGACCGCCACCTGATGACTCATAAAGTTTGTGAGGAAATAGTTAACAGATTGGATGCGCTCTGATATTGCCTTTCGAAAGGGCGTGGATTATTTTTACCCGGCAGAGTAAGTCCCATGAAAATAATCTCCACCACCCTAGCCCTGGCGTTGCTCACGGTCCTGGCCTCTGCCCAACATGTTTCCGAGCCCAGAATCCGTCCGGACGTTTGGACGAAGGCATACGAGCCCTTCAGAATAGCAGGCAACCTGTACTACGTTGGCACTTACGATCTTGCCTGTTACCTGATCACAACGCCGAAAGGAAACATCCTTATCAACACCGGTCTTGCATCGTCAGCCTCTGTGATCAAAGCCAATATCGTTGCGTTAGGCTTTCAGGTTTCGGACATAAAAATACTGCTGACCACTCAGGCACATTATGATCACCTCGGCGCGATGGCGGCGATCAAGAAAGAAACCCGTGCCGTGATGATGGTCAATGAAAAGGATGCTGGCGTGCTGAGCGATGGCGGTATTTCCGATTATGCCTCAGGTGGGAACGGCATGACATTCCAACCTGTCAAACCTGATCGCCTGTTACATGATCGGGAAGTCATTGAACTGGGAGATATGAAGGTTATGATGTTTCATCATCCTGGTCATACGAAGGGATCTTCCAGTTTTATATTTGATGTCAAGGATGAGAAACGAACTTATAAAGTATTGATCGCGAATATGCCGACGATCATAACGGATAAGAAACTCTCAGCGGTTCCCGGCTATCCCGACATCACAAAGGACTACGCCTATACTCTTGACGCCATGAAAAAACTCACGTTCGATATTTGGGTTTCCTCGCATGCAAGTCAGTTCGGACTTCACTCCAAACGCGAACCCGACGACGCCTATAATCCTGCAGCTTTCATTGACAGAAAAGGTTATGATGCAGAATTAAACGCTTTGCAAAGCGCCTTCAACAAGCGTGTTGAACAACAGTAACTTTCGGTTGATCTCACGCCATCGTTCGCATAAAAAAGCAGTTGATCTTTACAGACTTTATTTCAACGGGGCTCATAGTACCAGAAAAAACCCGGATTTTCACACCAACGGATTTTCACCCGAATTGATGACTGCTGCAACGGGACTCCAGATGTGTGCACCTGACTGCAACAGCAATCCATATGCAGTAATTTAAGACATGGCAACTGACCAAAACAATCGTGCTGATGCGGCGTCGACCGCTCAAAACATGGAATCAAGCTTCCCTATCACACGCCGTGAGTTGCTCGGGCTGGCCGGTATGGCCGGCCTGGCAGCGTTGACGGGAATGTCCTCTGAAGCTGCGCCGCTGCCTCAACAAAAAAAGGTTCGTATCGCTTGCATTACAACCTATTGGGCCGCGACACGATCACATGCAGACTGGATTATGTGCAAGCTGATGGATGGTTACTGGTGGCAGGGCGCTCACATGGCTTCGCGTGTAGAGGTAGTGTCGGTTTATATCCATCAGCTGAACGAAAGTCCGCTAGGTCAAAAAGTATGCAAGGCAAAAAACATCCCGATTTTTAAGACCGTAGGTGAAGCGCTCACCCTCGGAGGTAAAGAACTCGCTGTGGATGGGGTGGTCATCATCGGGGAGCACGGTGAATATCCCACCAATCTAAAGGGTCAGTGGATGTTGCCCCGGTGGTGGTTCTATCAGCAAATGATCAAAGTATTCGAGCAGAGTAAACGTTCTGTCCCTGTCTTCAATGATAAGCACCTTTCGATAAGCTGGGACGAGGCGAAGTGGATGTTCGACAAATCCCGTGAACTGAATTTTCCCCTTACCGGCGGTTCATCGATACCAGTCTATTATCGAAAGCCTGAGATTGAACTTGATATCGATACACCGATTAAGAACTCCATCGTTGTTGGCGGCGCTTCCGATGAGGGTGCGCTGTTTCATTGTGTGGATGTGCTACAGGCGTTTGTTGAACGACGCAAGGGTGGCGAGACGGGTGTTAAGTCTGTCCAATGTATCCGGGGTAATGAAACGTGGACCTGGACTGATCAAAATCCCTGGGCGGCGAAACTGCTGGAGTCAGTGCGAAAGAGTTTCGATCTGAAGCCGGGACACTTTCAGGAAATCACCAGACCAAACGTGTGTATTGTGGAATATAATGATGGCACTAAAGCGGCGGTTTACAACGGTGAGGGTGTGGGCTGGACGTATGCCGGGGAAATTGATGGCCGGAAGGACCCGACCATCATTTCGATGCTCGGCTGGCCCGGGCCCTTCTCACAGTACCACGCGTCCAATTCGCAGCCTCACTGGATTACAGAGCTCATGGTGACAAAGAAAGAACCGTTCAATGCTGAGCGTTTACTGTTGTCGACGGGAATCGTCGCCTACAACATGGACTCGAACTGGGAGAACGGCCAATTTTCCGCTGTGGGGCGGCGTATAGAGACACCGTTTATGAACATGACTTATCGCTCCGTGCGCGGTGCCCAATTCAGCAAGGGCGCTCGTCCGCCGGACACCCCATACATACGGGGTTTTGCTGAATAGGAGCTTTACTAACGAGCGAGAAACATCGTATGTTGGCTAAGCAGCAGATAAAACATGAACCTCAACTGGTCAATAGAGCTCTACGCACAGAAACATACGACATCAACCACTGAACTTAACTATTAATAATGAAACGTCGAGACGTGATTAAGAGTCTGAGCCTGCTCCCTGTAACCGGCAATCTCTTCCCGATAAAATCATGGTTATCTCAACCTGATGTTAGTCGTTCTTTAACTCCTCAAAAAAAGCCCATGCCCGCGCTGCATCGGGAAGCTTTTGTCATGGATGGCCATATTCACGTGATGACGCGTGAGCTGCTCATGAAAACGGATATTGGTCAGCGCTATCCGGATGGGAACGTTGATCTGCCCAGGGCAAAGGAAGGTGGAGTTGACGCGATGTTCTTTTCGGTCTATACGCCGGAGCATTATTATCCCGGCAGATTTGAAATCAAGAATACTTTCCGTGTAGTAGAGCTTGCGTTGGATCAGATCAAGAAGAATAATAACGTTATCGAACTCGCGTTGAACGCCTCAGACATTCAGCGAATCACCAAGAGTGGAAAGATCGCCGCCTTCCTGGATCTGGAAGGCGGATATGACCTTTATGGAGACTTAAACGTGCTGCGCGCATTATATCGGCTTGGCCTTCGTTCCATGCAGCTGACAGCGCACAACACCACCAACGCCTTTATCGATGCCTGCAACGACGTGTATACCTGGGGTGGTATCAATGATCATGGCAAAGCAGTTATTAAGGAGATGAATGATCTCTGCATGGTAATCAACGTGGCTCACGCGTCTAATGACGCCATTCTTCAGTCAGTCGCGGCGAGTCGACACCCGGTTATCTATAGCCACGGTGGCTTCAACAAAATAGTGGATCATCCACGCTGCATCACTGACGAGGCGGCTAAGGCGATTGCAGCAAAGGGAGGCGTGATCGGAGTACACTTCGGCAGTCTGTTTAACAATCCCAAATACTGGGAATGGCAAAGGCCGAATAACCCCATTAAACCACAACCGAATCCTCAACCGGCTACACCCAGGATCTTTATGTCGCAGGATACATCGAAAACAATTGATGAGGTAGATAAAGAACTGCTTAAGGAGGTACCTCTTAATTTTCGCGGAACAATACCCGACGAATACTGGATGCATGTTGATCAGCTGGCGAAAGTGATCGACTACGGTGTTAAACTGGTGGGCGAAGATCACATGGCTTTAGGTTCCGATCTGGATGGAGGTCCGGAACTGCCGCACGAAATCAAAGACATCAGTGATTATCCTCAGATCACGATCGCCATGCAGCAGTTGGGCTACAGCAACGAGCGGATCAAAAAAATATTGGGACTTAACTGGCTGCGGGTGATCCGACAGGTGACTGAGGGGAAATAGCCGTAAGACTCTGTTGTACGCCACCAGTTTCACTGGTGGCATTCAGAATTAGTCCTTCGGACTTCGCAGGGATTAACTTTCAATCTAATACCTCACACATAAATCCGTGTTCCTCGATCAGTAACATAATGGTTAGCGCTTCCATCTGATCGCCTTCAACCCTCAGGACCTTATCGCAATCTGAAAGGTCAAAATTCACTTTGCACGATGGAAACGTTTCAGACAAAACAGACAGCAGCATTGTGCTATCTGTTTTCGTCTGAACATTTGTTTTAAAGACCTCAACCATTTGAATCAGGATGCAATTCAGGACTGTTGCCTGTGCGTTGCCAAAAAGTTTTCCAGGTTTTTCAACGATGCCTTGAATCCTTCAGTAAAGCCCATAGCAATCATCCTCTCCATGCGCTCCAGCGATTCATTGTAGATCGTAATGTTGACTTTTGTTATTCCGCCTTTTTCGCTGAATGTGTAATCCCAATCAGATCCTGGCAATTCTGGATTTTCATCTTTGTCCGCAAAAGCGTTAAACATCTTAAAGTTAGTCTTCGGACTGATAGCGGTATAGCGCTGAATCGCCCATCGCTCCTGCCCTTCCGGACTGACCATAGCATAAAATCTGCGTCCACCAACCTTAAAATCCTGAGCTTTTGTTTTTGCAACGTATGGCTTAGGCGCGGTCCATTGGTCGAGGATCTCTGCATTGGTGAAAGCATCCCAAACCAGCGCCAGGTCTGCATCAAACTCCCGTGTTACGAACACTTTTTTTGCAGCCTTGTCAACTGTAAAATCGAATAGCAGTTCGGTCGTCATTTTTTTTGTTTTTTAAGTGTGAGTAATACTTTATCCAATTGGTTGAATTGAGTTTCAAGGATGCTCTTGAACTGCTCAATCCATTTATCGATCTCTTTCATTTTAGTGGCGTTGACGTGATAATAAATTTCCCGTCCTCTCTGTTCCTGTTTCACCATTTCACACTCTGTGAGGATTTGAATATGTTTTGAAACAGCCTGTCTGCTGGTGTGAAACTCTTCCGCCATAGCGTTAGGTGTCATAGCCTGAGCAGCCAGTAGGAGCAATATCGCCCTTCGCGTAGGATCAGCTATCGCCTGAAATACATCTCTTCTTGTTTCCATATGTATTCTTATGCAATTACATGGTTGCAAATATACTTGCAATTATCTGGTTGCGCAAGATACGTATGAAAAAGTTTTTTACGACGATGTCCAGATCGGCTCTTCAGGTATAAGTAATCGCAGGTTTCTGAACACTACTTGGTCATGCCTGATCTCGCTGAGCACAAGATTGTCGGCACTAGCATAAAAATAATTTCTGACTGATTGATCTTAGTGTGAGCGGGTTCGCGCGTTCCAGAGTTTAAGGAAGATTTCCTGGAGAAGGTCTTCAGCGCGTGCAGTTCCCTTTGCCTTGATCACTTCCCCGCCCCTTTCGTCCAGGTATCCCTCAACGTAACCGTACGGTTGAAGATCAGTTTATCCGGGGTTGCATCCGGGTCAAGGCAGAAGTATCCCATACGCAGAAACTGAAAATGTTCACCTGTCTTTGATTTCGCGAGTCCGGGTTCCGCATAAACGGTTTTCAGAATCTGCAGTGAATTAGGATTAAGGTGGTTTTTAAAATCATCTTCGATCGCATTCATATCTTCCGTTACAAACAGGCGATCATACAAACGGATTTCTGCAGGCACAGCATGTTGCGCACTCACCCAATGAATGACACCCTTCACATTAATTCCTGATGTATCGGAACCACTACGGCTTTCGGGCACGTAAGTACAGCGCAGCTCCGTTACCGTTCCATTAGAATCTTTGATGAACTCCTCGCACTTGATAATGAACGCACTTTTTAAACGCACCATTTGTCCGGGTGCAAGACGGAAATACTTCTTCGCCGGCACTTCCATAAAGTCTTCCCGCTCAATCCAGAGTTCGCGACTAAAGGGCATCTCCCGGGTAGAATCTCCTTCAGGCAGATTCTCACTGCTGAGCAATTCGGATTTCCCTTCCGGATAATTGGTGATTACTACTTTCAATGGGTCGAACACCACCATCCGCCTTTCGGCAATCTTGTTCAGGTGTTCCCGTAAGCAGAACTCAAGCAAACCGATATCAATCAGATTATCGCGTTTTGCCACGCCTATGCGATCACAGAAATCACGGATAGCCTCCGGCGTGTAGCCCCTCCGGCGTGCGGCACTTAACGTTGGCATACGGGGATCGTCCCAGCCGTTTACATGCTTCTCGTTCACCAGCTGTAACAGCTTGCGCTTACTCATCATGGTATAGGTCATGTTGAGCCTGGCGAACTCAAACTGATGCGAAGGATATATCCCAAGTTTGTTTATCAGCCAGTCATACAATTCGCGGTGCGGAACAAATTCAAGCGTGCAAATGCTATGTGTAATCTGTTCGATGGAATCACTTTGCCCGTGAGCAAAATCATACATGGGATAAACGCACCACTTATCACCTGTGCGATGATGATGCGCGTGTTTGACGCGGTAGATTACCGGATCGCGCATGAGCATATTGGTATGCGTCATGTCTATTTTGGCGCGAAGAACTTTTGACCCATCCGGATGTTTACCATCCTTCATCTCGGTAAACAACTTCTTATTTTCCTCTATGGAACGACTACGATAAGGACTGTCTGTACCAGGTTGAGTGGGCGTTCCTTTCTGAGCTGCCATCTCTTCACTTGTGCTGTCATCGACGTAGGCCAATCCCTTGTCGATCAACGCGTGAGCATAGGTGTACAGTTGGTCGAAGTAGTCGGAAGCATATAGCTCTTCAGACCAATTAAATCCCAACCATTTCACATCCCCTTTGATGCTTTCCACGTACTCCGTTTCTTCCGTTACCGGGTTAGTGTCATCAAAGCGCAGGTTTGTTTTGCCGCCATACTTCGAGGCCAGGCCAAAGTTCAGGCAAATGCTTTTAGCGTGGCCCAAATGCAGGTAGCCATTGGGTTCCGGCGGAAATCGCGTTGCAATGTTCTTGTATTTTCCATTCTTCAAGTCGGACTCTACGATTTCTTCCAGGAAGTTCAAACTCTTTTCTTCGGCCATAGTGAATTAAAAAAGACTGTAAAGATAAAATATTGTGGCTTCATTACTGACTGGCCGTAACCTAAGATTTTCTATCATGAATCTGTGAAGTTCCAGGTGAGTTGGAAGAGACAATCAACCACACTCGATTGAGACATCAACTTCGGGCAGTTCATAAATAAGTGCAACCTGGCAGTTTTTAAGGGCGCAACCGATGCTGCTAACAAGCTGGTTGCAGTTGCTGAGGTGAACTCAAAATATGCTCATTGCCCCACTCTTTCATTGCGTTCAACACCGTATGCAACGACTTACCTTTTTCGGACAGGTAATACTCGACACGCGGAGGGATCTCAGCATAGATTTTTCGCTCGATCAAACCATCGTTTTCGAGTTCACGCAGCTGTGTGGTTAACATCTGTTTGCTGATACCCCGAAGCATCATCGCCATCTTCCCAAATCGGTTGATGTCGTTACTGATCAGGTGTAAAATCAGGATCTTCCACTTCCCTCCGATGAGTTCCATGGTGGCTGTAACGGGGCAATTGGCGAGATTTTGCAGGCTGATGTGCATCATAACTAATTGATTTTCAGTAATGGTCTGAAATTAATGACTATATCACTTTTTTATAACTACTCACAAAATAAAGACATATGCGTTAATGTTGCAAAGCAATTCAATCATAAGTCAAAAAAAGCATCAGCTATGAAAAAGTATGTTATTACAGGGTCTGTTGGCCATATCAGCAAAGTGATAATCGAAGCATTGGTTAAAGCGGAGAAAGAAGTAGTTGTCATTACTAGTTCGACTGACCGCGTTAAAGAAATAGAAGCACTCGGAGCTCGCGCTGTGGTCGGACAAGTGCAGGAACCTGCATTTGTGAAAAAGGCGTTCACGGGTGCGGATGTGGTGTACACCATGATCCCTCCTATCTGGCAAACATCCAATTGGAAATCATCACAGTTAGAAGTAGCCAAGAGTTACGCTGAAGCTATCAAAGCCAACGGTATCCAGTACGTTGTGAACCTCAGCAGTGTTGGCGCCGATGTTGGAAACGGCGTTGGTCCTGTAGATGCTCTTCACGATTTTGAAAAAATGCTCAACGGAATTTCGGGACTGAATGTGAAGCACCTTCGTCCATCGTTTTTCTACTATAACCTTTTCGCGCAGATCGGGCTGATCAAACAAGCCGGTTTCATGGGTGCAAACTACGGTGGAGAATCTGTTTTTCTCGTGCATCCGAAAGACATTGCCCAGGCTGCCTCAGAAGAACTGCTCAACCTGAATTTCAAAGGCAATTCCGTGCGTTATGTCATCGGCGATGAACGTACCGGTCTTGAAATTGCGCAGGTACTCGGTAAGGCAATTGGGAGAGACTTGAATTGGGTTGATTTTACCGACGAGCAACAAAAACAAGGTTTACTGCAGGCCGGATTGTCTGAAACTCACGCATCTGGTTACACCAATATGGGAGTATCGTTACGCGAAGGCGTTATGCAACGCCATGCCAGACAAAACAGGCCCGCGTTTGCCACCACAAAACTCGAAGACTTCGCGAAGGAGTTCGCTGCCGCCTTTAAGTAAGCAAGGGACGACAACCAAGGATAGCATCGCGCGCTGTCCTTATCGCCTGAAATCGAAACTCTTTCTTTTCACAATCTCACCATTCACAACGATCTCCAATATATGTTTTCCGTTATGCAATTCGCGTGTGGTGAAGTCCTGGAAACGCTGCCTCTTGAGAATGGAGATCGTCTCTCCGGGCGCCAGGACAATTTCTTTGAGCTTAAAAACTTTGCCGGACTGTATTCCTGACTTCTTTTGATAATGGATACGATAGTCGATCATCAGGTTCTGAGGCTTCGATTTTCCGGAGACAACCTCAAATTGAAATTCCAATACATCGTTTAGTCGCACGACATCGCTGGCCATGGTGAACTTCCTGATGGCAACCTTCGGGTCTTTTGTGAGACCGAAAACGTTCATGGATTTTTTATCACCGTTCTTTAACAATGAGCGAATGCCACGCTTCACAATCCAGGCAGTGTGGGGATGTGTCTTATCCCACGCATTCACCAACTTCAGTACATAATCAGGTGAGTCTTTCGAAATATCGTTCAGGTGATTAGCGACAGACTTACGAACATAAAGCTCTTCGTCGCACTTTAGATTTTCCAGGATTGTCGAAGTCATCGCCGGATTTTTTATGACCTGATCCAGCTTGAACGACCATGGTAACCGAGGCCTGCTTCCCTCGGAAGACAGGCGGCGCACATGAAAGTTTTCATCGGTCGACCATTTTTTCATAGTCTCTAATGTGCGTTCGAAGTCATGCATTAAGTAAATGCGGATGGCAAACTCTGACGAACCAAACGCAGTGAAGTATTTCAACGCGTCGAGAGATTCCTGAAAGTGTGAAAGACCAAACTGGCTCACGAAGTCCGGAAAGACAAGCGTCGTGTAACCGGCATTGAGCTGAGGAACTACTTCTTTCAGGATGCCGATTGACTGACTATAATTTTCGGGAAGATGCTGCTGCAGAATAACGGAGGTACTCCTCATTCTTTGGTTGAGCGAAAGCTCTTCAAGGTTGTACGTGACGTCTTTAACAAATCTTGCGGCCTGAAACTGAGGGTATACGGAGGTTACCGTGTTTGCCAGGTTCTTGTAAAAGGCGTGACCAAACATTTCTTTCAAAGGTTCCATGTGATGTGTTTTACTCACAAATAAACGTGCGACAGTGACAACGGTATGTCAGGAGCAAATTTTAAATTCAAGTCGAGAGCAAAATATTCCGTATTATTACTCACTCGTATGTTGATGAAAACCTGGTTCCGCGATCGGCACAAGCTAAACGTCTTATTACACACCTAAAGGATATTTACGACATCTGAGAGTAAGAACTTTTCTTCAATACATAGTTTTACAATTCAAGCCGTCGGACGAAAAGAGCAGGTGAGAAAAGAAACCACTTTGATATCTTTGCGAAAAAGTTCGTGATGTTTGATTCAGTTGAATGCCCCAAATGTAAGTCTCCCTATGGATATCCCACGGGTACGTCCATGATGTGCCCTGAGTGCGGCCATGAATGGACTCCTGAAGAAATCACTGAAGCCGCAACCGTTTCCGCAGAAGCTGACTCATTGTTGGTGAGAGATGCTAACGGCAATGTGCTGCAGGATGGCGACACTGTTGTACTGATCAAAGACTTACCTGTAAAGGGTGCACCTAAACCTATTAAGGCGGGGACCAAAGTAAAAAACATAAAATTGACCGACGGAGACCACAACATCGACTGTAAGATAGACGGCTTTGGTGCTATGGCACTTAAGTCAATTTATGTGCGGAAAGGATAGTGCAGACGGACTTATCAGCGACTATGGAAAGGATCTCCTGCGGTATCGACTTCGGCACGTCTAACTCGAGTGTTGCTGTTGCCATCGATCGAAACATTACGCTTGTTCCGCTGGAGGAAAGTAACGTCACTATTCCGAGTGCATTATTCTTTTCTCCTCAACAGGCACCGGTTTTCGGACGAAAGGCGACGCAGTTCTTTTTCGAAAGGCGTGAGGGAAGATTTATGCGGAGTCTGAAGCGCGTACTGGGAAATCCAGTCATGAAACAGGGGACGATGGTGAATAATAAGCACGTAAAGTTCGAGAAAATCATTGCTGCGTTCCTTAAACATCTGCATACGACAACAAACGAATTCACAAAACATGAAGTTATGAATGTTGTGATGGGTCGTCCCGTGCACTTCGTTGACAATGATGCTGCCGCGGACACGATCGCACAGGAAGAACTTCGATCGATCGCTCACGCTGTAGGTTTCAAAAACGTTGAGTTCCAGTTAGAACCTATTGCCGCCGCATTCGCTCATGAGAGAAAGATCACGAAAGAACAACTGGCTATTGTCGTTGATCTCGGCGGTGGAACATCGGACTTTACCATCATTAAGGTCTCGCAAGATTACATGGACAAACCCGACAGGACATCAGATATACTTGCAAGCACCGGAGTTAGAATTGGTGGAAATGACTTCGACAAGAATCTGTGTCTCTCGATTATTATGCCTGAACTGGGTTACAAGAGTACCTACGGCAAAAAGCATCTCGAGGTACCACTGACGTATTACCACGATATGGCCGAATGGAGCAAGGTGAATTTTTTATATACTCCGAAAGTTCGCTCCAGGGTGCAGCAGTACTACAACGAGTCTCATGATCAACGCAGATACGGACGGCTTCTGAAGATTCTTGACCAGGAGAAAGGTCATTCGGTTCTCGCGGCAACAGAAGAATCCAAAATTGCCCTGACAACAACATCGACTACTGAGACCGATATGAGTTTTGTGGAGCCCGATTTTTTCATCACGGCAGAGCGGGACGTTTTTGAATCTGCCATTGCAGGCGACATGCAAAAGATATTGGCTGCAGCAAATGAATGCCTTACACAGGCGAGTATTCATGCTGCCGATATTCAATTGGTGATTCTAACCGGAGGATCCACTGAGATTCCGAGAGTTAAGCAGGCATTTCAAAAACTCTTTCCCCTTGCCAGGATCGCTGACGAGAACAAGTTGTCGAGTGTGGGCATTGGGCTGGCTTATGACAGTGAAAGAAGATTCCGGTAAAAGCGCGGCCTGCAACGTCACCGCTAGCCCATACGTGGCGGTATTTACTCTTTGGTACTTGCGTCCTGAAGATTGCCGTGCAGAACAAGTAACATTTCTTTGATCATTTTAGCAGTGGCGCCCCGAACCAATTAAATGATGCATGCTGTCTCTTCATGCCCAGAGTTTATTTGATCCACACGGTTTGCGTAAACGCTCCGTTAGCTGCAACGTCCCAGGCTTCAAGTCTTACCCATCTTCTTCCAGTGAGATCAATTGATTTACTAAAGACTTGTTCACCAAATGGCAAGGTCTGGTCCAGAACAATTTTCTCGCGATAGACCTTAGTACCGTCACCGGAAATGATTTCAGCGTAGTTCATTGGGAAAGTCCATTTAAGTCTGAAGTTTACATTTGATTTCTTACCCGACAAGGTAATCTCCTCTCCTGTCGCTTTACCGTCAACGGTAAAATCCGGAATCAGTACCTCACCCGTTGACGAAAAGAATTGGCCGTCCTGCAATGCGTCTAATACAGGCTGCCAGCCATCTTTGAATACCGGAAGCTTATCCAACTTCAGATAGTTGATGTTCAGGTGGGCGTACATTTCGTTTTCCGGTTCAATGGTAAAGAGATCCGACTCTGCCAATACTTTCTTCCGATCGCCCCAATTATTCATATCATCCATTAACTCGAGAACACGCTTGCCCAGGTATGGAAGGGAAAGATCCGCGGGCATCGCTTTCCACGCGGCACCGAGGAAATGTTCATCCTTAAAAAATTCAGCTGACTTGTATTTATCCGGATATCCGGTTGAACCTTTCGTGCGGGCATGCGCCGTCCAGGCAAGACCGTTTTCGTTTTTCAACAGATCGAGCATCTCACGCTCATTCGCGATGTGGTACACCTTTCCATACTTCGGATCCTCAATTACGAATGGCATATCTTCCTTCCTGGACATCACCCAATACACCGGTTTCGGAAAGAAGTTCATCCAGTGTCCGCCGAGGAATTCGTTTGGCTCTTCACCGGGAAGCAGCAGAATGTCTTTAGACGAGAGTCGTTCACATTGCTCAAACAATGCATGAAGTTCTTTCAGACGAACACTATCGGGACCTTTAGGATGGGCATTATAATGAAACTCCCCCAGGTGAATGATATCGACGCCACTGCGTTTCATCACATCTATAAATGTTGGTTGTTCTGGAATCGGCTTGCCTTTCATCACCACCTGCATGATGAACTCGTTGTGAAAATGGCTCGCTAATGTTTTGTAGCCAGGTAGTGATTTGAACCGATCTCTGTTCGTGAACTTCTTTACATCTTCAAGTATAGCAGAGGAATTTCCCCCGCTAAGCAAAACGAAAAAATTCAACCGTTGCTTTGTTCCTGGCGGGGAATTAAACCAGGGAACATATCTTCGGTCACCGTACAGATCCTGTCTGATTCCGATTCCATAACCATCAACCATTTTTCGATAATGATTTCCTGCCCAGACAAAATTCAGATTGAACGCTTCGTCTAGCGGATAGAAATACTGGTGAGGAGCCGGAAACACTGCCAGGCTTCCTTCGGTGCTCTCTCCTACTATAGTGCGATATTTGACCTGCAGGTTTTTCGCGCTGTCATTTAGTGCAGGTTTAGATGACTTAAACTGTTCGTGAACGTCGCTCCATCCGATGTTCTGCCATGCTGTCGTTTTGGATATCAGACCAGCATCGTATAGGATTGCAGTTGAATCCTTTTCGGTGGTCATCACGGCAGCAATGTTCATGAGCGGGCTTCCATTGAACAACGTGACTTCTAAACTTCCAGTGAAGTCTGCGCAATTCATGGAGCCGATGGTGATTACCGTTCGTGTACCAATTGAACGAATTGATGCCGAACGCTTATCAAATTCGATGTTGTATGCTTTGAAGGGTTTATCAGGAACTTTGTCAAAGAAGATGTTCCATCCGTTTTGTGATATCAGATCGCGTTTGCCTACCGTAAGTACGAATGCAGGATCCAGCCCAGACGCGATCTGATGATTTTGCTTCCCTTCCTGCAGCCCGATACTCTTGAAGAGAGGTTGCGTGGCCGAAAGATCAAGAACAATCTTTCCTGATTTGCCGGTTCCGGCCGGCCACGACAACGACACGATATCACCCTTCACTGATGCCGTAGCGCCGTTCTTTTTGCTGAAGTTTGCCAGGTCAACTTTTACCTGCGCGTGAAGTGTACCGAATGAAATAAGCGTAAAGAGAATTATGTATCGCATATGATAACCGATGAACTATACGACAAAATAAGCATAAATGCATTCGATATGAAGTATTGTGAATGATCCTCTACAACGAGAGGAATACGCTTCGGTTCATTTGTACCTGGTGTTGCCGACGTTGTTTTAATCATTTGGTTGACAAGCCAAATTCAGCGTATCAAGATTGCCACGCCCCATTGAGACCGATGAATGCGCATAGCGGCATGCTTGGCCAGCCGTTAAGTAAGCTCAGGCACCGGACACTCTCCTTCCGATTGACGATGTTTCTAACAAACCTTTTTAAATTGTGACCTTCATTAATGATTACTCTATGTCAAAAGACACAGAACAGCTGAACGATGAGTGGAAAAAGTTCAAAGATTTCTTCAAACGTGACGAAGTGCCAGGGAAGACTATCTTATTGAAAGAAGGTCAGGTTTCTGAAAAGATGTTTTACATCGAAAAAGGATGTATAAGGCTTTCATTTAACAAAGATGGAAAGGACATTACCTTTCAGTTCTTTTTTGAAGGCGAAGGAGTTTCGTCAGCAGAGAGTTTTCGGAACAATGAACCAAGCTTGTTTTCCATGGAGACGATTGAGCCTTGTGTGCTTCATACATTGGACAAAAAGAACTATCTGATCATGGTAGAAACCTCACCGATCATCAAACGCGAACTTGAGAACCAAAACTTTCAACGACTGCTGTATTATCAAAAACTGTTTTTATCACGGATTAAGAACAGTCCGGAAGAAAGGTATCATGAACTGATGAGTCAAAGTCCGCATATTCTTCAAAGGGTGCCGCAACACTACATCGCATCCTTCCTGGGGATCACGTCTGTTTCACTAAGCAGGATCAGGAATAGAAAATAGCTTTTTTAACAATTGTTATCGCTTGAGGGTGTCCATATCGCGACGTTTGTTTGAATCAAAAAACAAACACGATGAAACCATTTAGAATCAGAATTGCCGACAACGAGGTTAAAGATTTGAAGGAACGACTGGCAAATACACGGTGGCCTGGCTTCGGGATTGAAGAGGGATGGAAAAAAGGTGCACCAGAACACTATCTCAAAAAACTCGTGCAGTATTGGATAAATCAGTTTGACTGGAAGAAACACGAAGCTCTACTGAACAAATACCCTCAGTTCATTACCGAAATTGATGGGCAAAACATCCACTTTCTGCATATCAAGTCCAAAAATTCGAATGCCTTGCCACTGATGTTAGTTCATGGATGGCCGGGCTCCTTCGCGGACTTTTCAGGCATCATAGAGTCTCTGACGGGAGGCCTACCGGGCGAAAGCGATCAAAGTTTTCATCTGATTATTCCGTCGATACCTGGCTTTGGCTTCTCAATCCCTGTGAAAGAAAAGGGATGGAATATGGTTCGCATTGCCCGTTGTTTCGTCGATTTGATGGAACGATTGGGCTATGACAGATTCGCAGCGCATGGCGGCGATATGGGCGCAGGAATAGTGAGTATAATGTCAGCATTGGGAGGTCCCAAACTTATTGGCACTCACATCAACACTGACTTCTACTCGGTCGCCGGATTGGGTATGTTTCCTCCTGATACTTCATTCCTGACAGAAGCGGAAAAAATTAGACTAGAGCGAATGCGCGAATACAAAAAAACAGGGACAGCCTATCTTGAAATACAATCAACAAGACCACAAACTGTTGGCTATTCACTATGCGATAGTCCGGTAGCACAGCTAGCCTGGATGATAGAAAAATTTAAGGAATGGAGTGATGAAGATAAAGAGCTTCCTGAGGAAGCAATGGATTTAGATCAAATTCTAACAACCGTTTCGTTGTATTGGTTTAACAAAACCGGTGCATCAAGTGCTGAAGCTCTCTACGAAAACATGAGTATGGCTTTCAACTGGGGAACAGACGATGCAAACCAGCGATCCACACAATGGACAAAGGCTAAAGTGCTGTCTGCTGTGACGGTTTTCGGCAAGACTGCCGATCAGTCGCTTCTTAAAAAGCTTTTGTCTATTACCGGCGAGCCGGACCACTACTTCTTTCATAACAAAGGTGGACATTTTCCCGCGATGGAGGTCCCGGATTTGTTAATCGCCGATCTTAAAAGGGCGTTTAGTCAAAATATCGACGCCTAACTTTATACCTGGAAGCATGTGCATGGAAGTTTTACCAGAACGTAAAACTTCCATGCACATGCTTCATTTGGATATGTCAACTTTTTCAGGACGCCACAAACCGCAAAAAGTAAAACACTAAAAGTAAAATGTAAAAGATTTGATATTCACTATTTGTATACTTCGTCGATGGCATTATTCAGACTGGTCATCATGTTTTGTACCCTTTCGAATGGGTCGTACGGCTTATCTTTTTCCGATAGTGTTTCAATGGGCAGATAACCCTTGTAGCCACCCTTCTTAATTATCTTCATCAGCTTCACATAGTCTGTCTGTACTGTACTGCCAAGGCCAAAGACACTCTCCTTCACCTGCCAGTTGATGGCATAGGGCACAACTGCTTCGATGTCCTTGTAGGGATCCTCTGTTTTAAAACTTCCGATGTCCACAATCAATCCTGCCCACTTCGAGTTCACAGCTTTCAGCACATACATACACTGGTCAGCTGTTTGAAGCATATCCCCGTGATTCTGAATTCCGATTTTAACACCGAACTTTTCTCCATAAGCCGCACACTCTTTGAAACACTCAATCATCCAACCGGCAACCTCAGTCCATTTGTCTTCATAACCCTTCGGAATTTCTCCTGCAAATACACGCACAATTGGTGCGCCCATTTTAGATGCAGCCTCGATCCATTTCTTTGTAAGCGCTACTCCTTCTGCCCTGACGTGAGGATCCGGTGAAGCAAAATTGTTTCGGACACCGGTGCCACTGATAACGACACCCAATGACTTTGCCTCTTCTTTAAACTTTTTCAGGTATTCATCTGACGGAACCTCAGGATAGGTCGGAAAGAAATAAGCGGTTGGGTCGACGGCTTTGATGTTTTTGGTGTGACACCAGTCCAGCAAGTTGAACAGGTTATAAACCTGTTGTTTGGTTCGGTTATCCTTAGCAGCGAGCAAATCATTAAAGGAAAATGCATTGAGTGCAGCAATAACCGGAGCCTGGCTGTTTGGTTTGTCTTTCTTTTGTGCCGGGGCTGAAGATGTTGCCAGTACTACAGCGAGCACCGTAGAGACAGTGACGGTGAGCCAAAGTGGAAGGTGGTTTTTTTGAAGGGACATACCAATGGAAAGTTTGATGGGTTTAATTGTAGAGCTGTTATAGCTGGGTTTGTGCCTGTGGATTTAACCGCAAAATGTAAAACTCTGAATGTAGAATGTAAAAGTTAGTCGTTAGCCAATTCATAGGCGCCAGTCACTTTTCGTTCGCTTATGTGATCACTACTACTTCGTGATCCAATAATGACTGAATCTCGAACTGACACCAGCCGTCTTTTGAGGCAACGGGAATCTTGTGATCCGATACGAGCAGTCGCAAATTCTTTCCATTTACACCGGCGGGTAATTTCGTTTTTACACGAAGTGGTCCGATGCTGATGAACTCGTCTAATGGGGCGCGCCAGGTTGCAGCACTGGTGAGATTCACAAGATGAATAACGAGGCGTCCTGGTTGCTGGTATACATTGCAATCAATAAGTCCGGGTCCGTCCACCTCCAATGGGATATTGTCTTTTGCTGCCCAACGCACCACGTTTGTCAGCAGGTTGCCATGATCAGGAAGATTGAATCGTTCGAATTGTCTGTCGATATCGGCAGGGATAAATGCAACGCGACCTCCCTGCGGCCTGGTGCTCAGGACTATTCCCGGGATATCTGTTTTCGGGACGCGCATCCATGCGGTCTCCGGTGGATAAACGGGAAATTGAGGAATGTATGTCATCAGCACCTCTGTGCCGACGTCCGTCTTCAGTGGACGTAAGAGTCCACCGTATGCGATGATGTCTGTTTCTTCAAAACCTTTTAGTATTGAATGACGCTTTCCGGAGATTGAAGGTTCTGTGCCATTACGCGGTCCGTCCACTCCTTCCCGAATCTCCGGAACGAGACGCAGATAGGTATGATAGGCTTCTCCTGCCAGCCGCTCTTCAGCAGCGGGCTGTGCAACGGACGTTATATGCGCACCGAAAACATCCGCCAGTGCATAATCATTTTGCATAACGCCCCATTCATTATAAAGACTAGTCTCGCCTGTTGCTATGATACTTCCGCCGCGATTCACGAAATTCCGAACGCCAGCAACCTGCGCCTGCGACATGGCGGCTAGATTCGGCAATATGAGCAGCGATAACTTTGATGCTTCGCGTTCGATATCATCTGCGTGAACGGGAATGAAAGGGATTCTCGCGCGCACAAGCGCCTGTGCCGTACCACGGTAGGGCTGCTCTACCAATTGTTCCGACTGATCACGACCATAGTAGTCGGTGTTTTCCTGTGACCATACAATTCCAACGCTCGCAACGGGCTGCCTGTTGATCAGAAATTCTTCATTGACCTTGTGCCAGTTGAAGATCTTTTCCGGCGAATGATACATTCTGCGATCGTCATGTGATGCAGCAATCATATGCCACCAGGGTTGTATTCCTCCTGCAATTCCTTCGATCACCCACATGCGCGCTTCAGGCTCCGGCTTGCTCGCCACTCTGAACCACGGGCGGTGTGCCTGATACATGGCCATACTTTCCGGCACCAGTTTATCCCAGCCTAAAATTCCGTGGATGAGTTTGCCTGCCTGCGCGTTGTGCTGAAATCCTTCGCTGTCCCGACGCGCCTGATCATCAAGCATGATGATGTCGGCCCGCTTACAAATGGCTTTGTAGTCTCGGAAGCTTCTGCTCTGTCCGTTGATCGATCCGCTGTTCATACCAGACCAGATGCAGTTGGCTCCGCCTGCCGCCTTTGTCGTTTTATTGTTCAGGTCCCAGATCTCCAGACGTCTATCATAGTTCCATCGGATCCAATCGCGGTACGTCTGATCTTCCCAGTCTTTTTTTCGGGGAATCGCCTTACCAGTATTCTGTTGAAAACTCTTCTGACAATTGACGCAATAACAGATACTTTCCCGACCAAGACCGCTCCAACTGTTATCGGTAAAACCCTCGGGATGATATAGCTGAGCAATCTCTTTTAGAATAGCGGGAATGTGCTCATTGTAATATGGGCTATTGACGCATGTCACGTAAAGGTCAGCGGCCCGATAGGGCTTTCCTTCACCATCGATGGCAAACCAATCCGGGTGAGCCTTGTAAAATTCTTGGTGTGCCCGGTTGGAGTCCATACGAGCAAACACGGCCAGTCCATCTTCGTGCGCTGCGCGACAAAGATCGCCGAAGAGATCGATGCCATTCAGGTACTGTGCCTGGTGATGCAATGGAACCTTTGTTGGATAATATGCTACTATGCCGCCGGCATTGATGATCACACCTTGTGTCTGCGTGCGCTTCCAGTAGCTGCGCCACCAAGCGATATCATATTTGGCCGGATCCTTTTCCGTGATGTTCACCTGGCCCCAGCGCGTAATCTTCCTGTACCACGGTACGTCTGCAGGCACAGCGGTATGTACGCTGTCGTCCGGTGATGCCATCGAGGAACCAGCGAGCAGATTAAAATCTGCAGCAGCAAAAGTGGCTGCCATTGCCGAGGTCTTAAGAAAGGATCTGCGGGTGGTGTCTCCGGTTTTGCGTTCTGTTTTCTTCATACCTGTCCATGCACTATAGAATAGTCATAGCAAGTACTACGGGCACGGAGATAATGCAACCAGGATTATTTGTTAGGAGAATGGAGTACACAAAGTAGTGGTTTCTGTACTCCGGGAGTGCAGCACCTTGTAGTTTCGAGGGCAAGCTTCGCGGAGGGTTGCGGCCGCGACTCGTTCGCAAAGGTTTAACCGCAAAATGCAAAACTCTAAATGTAAAATGTAAAAGTTCGTGTTAGTGCTATCGGTGGCTATCACGCTGAAGCCTTTGCATAACGCAGCGCCACGCTGCCCGACTTAAAAAACTGTGAGTCGACCAGCCGGAGTCTTTCATCCAATGTAATCTTTTCCAGCAAACGTCTCCCCTCGCCCACGAGCAATGGCTGCACTACAAACAGATACTCGTCGACGAGGCCGAGCTGGATAAGTTGTGACGGGATGTCGACGCCACCGGTTGAAATGCTCTTACCCTTCTGCTGCTTTAGTTTAAGGATTTCTTCTTTGAGGTTGCCGTTCACGATCCTTGCATTCTTTTCGTCTACATGTTTCAGTGTTCGGGAGAATACTACCATTTCGCGCACTGAAGCAAAGGCGTGCGCAAAGTCAGTCATCGACTTGTTGGAACCTGAATTGTTCCTGGCCATCTCCGGCCAGAATGGAACCATGAGTTCGTAGGTCTTTCTTCCATACACAAAGGTGTCGGCCTCGCGTACGAACTGAGTCCAGAAATCGTGAGCCTCTTCATCAGCAATTCCCTTGGTATGATCGCAGCATCCGTCTAATGTCAGGTTGATTCCAAAGATTAATTTTCTCATGATTGTCGATTAATGGTTCTTTTGATAGTTCGCCTCCGAAGCAAATATTCGAAGTTGCCGATTCAGGTCAGGGGTAAAATTCCGACTTCTTAACGGGTTGATTGCGTCAAGTCCAAATAACGGACGACCCACACATCTCAAGCTAACAGCTTTCACCGGATACTTCGCGACCAGATCCAAAAAAAGGAAAACCGAAACTATGGAGCTGCATCAAGCCATCACACCAGTACGTATAGTCAACCAGTTAGATAAACTCGTCAAGTGGCTTTCCGAATGATGAAACTATTTTTTTCCGAACAGCAAACGAACCTGCGATCCCCACCCGCCAATCATAAGATCGGGTATTTCATCTCCGTTTACATCTCCGACGGCAATGCCCCAGCCTCGGCCAACCGTTAACCCGGGAATTACTTTGCTGGTAACGTTGGTAAACACACCCTTGCCATCGTTCTGAAGTGCCTGCACCTGCGCGGCTTCGAAAGGTGGTGTTTTGACAGCGCTAAGAATAATATCTGAGTAGCCGTCATGGTTAAAATCCACAATGGCGCCTGAGTAGCTGGACAACTTCTGGGTGGGAATACGCCTGGCCGTTTCATCTTTGAAATTGCCCTTGCCATTGTTGATCAATAGCCGGGCCGTTGGGTCTTTGTCCCACTGGCCGCCGTTGTTGGTGAGGTTGACGAACAGGATGTCGGGGTGCCTGTCCCCAT
This sequence comes from Chryseolinea sp., assembly GCA_049840655.1. Taxonomy (GTDB): domain Bacteria; phylum Bacteroidota; class Bacteroidia; order Cytophagales; family Cyclobacteriaceae; genus Chryseolinea. The sequence continues at coordinate 14,019 of JASGJX010000034.1, read as the reverse complement.
TCGCATCGAATACCAAGATGTCCCGGGTATGCAGGGGTACCAGGAGTTGCAGTTTGTCCGGTTGCTCTGTGAACTTGCCCTTGCCGTCGTTAACATACAGACGATTGGGTGGCACCTCGTTGCCGACAACAAGATCAAAGGAGCCGTCGCCATTCAGATCGACCAGTTTCACTGCCTGGGTTTGATCTTCAATTGCCGGCAGGCCTTCCGTTGTATAGTCAATAAAATAACCTTGCTTTTCCGGATTGTTGATCCATAAAAAGTTCTGGGGCTTCGAACCTGAATTACCAACAATCAAATCAGGTAGTCCATCTCCGTTCACATCACCAACGTCGAGGCCATTGGCTTCGCTTTTAGCGGGCAGGCGTTCACTGACGTCAACAAAGGTGCCGTCGCCTTTGCCGAGGTAATACTCATGCGTCTGATCGTCTTCAGCGACGAAGATTACGTCCGCTATACCGTCTCTGTTAAAGTCGGCGATGCGCACGTGTTCGGAGTCGTGGTTCACTTCTGTAAAAGCGCCCTTCTTCCAGGTGAATTTTCCTTTACCATCATTGAGGTATAATCGGTTGGGTTCGGATTCCAGCGCGAGTATGGCATCCAGATCATGATCGCCCTCCACATCCAGAAACGCTACATCGAGAGCATGCTCTCTACCGTCGGTGGGTACCTGAGCGGCTGTAACATCTTTAAACCAGGCGGTTTCATCTTTCTGTGCGTTCGCTGACAAGGGAATTGCACATAACACACAGTTAAGCAGACCGACCAATAATAAATATCTCACCATTTCCAGTTTTCCTTTCCGGGCAAAAGTCGTGGAAAAAGTAATGTACTGTATTTAGCTGAAGCTATTTTATGTAACAGTGCTAATCAACCGTTCAAGCGGCGACCAATGATTCGGTAAACGAACGACAAGGGAGGAACCACTATTCGGTTCTTAAGTTCTTCACAGGACTTTCCATCGCAGCTTTGACCGACTGGAAGCTGGTTGTAAGCAATGCGACTCCGATTACCATACTCCTGCAGCTGCAAACAACCACCACCCTTCGGTTATGCGATAAGGATAGGTCTCAAGCCATTTATTTGTAGCTTACCCAGGCAAATGGTATAGATACTACCAGTGCTATCATGATCAATTTGATGAAATCGATCGACAGAATTGAAACTATACTGCTTACAGAGGCACCGAGTACCTTGCGTATGCCAATTTCCTTTGTCCTCTTCCCGGCAAACAATACGGACAGACCGAACAAAACGATGCATGATATAAAGATGGTCAGTATGGCGCTGCACAGAATAATTTGCTTCCAGCGAGCCTTCGTGGCATAGCTATGTTTATTCTGCTCCTGTTTAAAATTATAGATGAACGGGCTCAGCGGAAATAGCTCGTTAAATGCCCTGGATATATGTTGCAGACTTGCAGTTTCAGTGCGTGCCAGCTCAATTTCTATCTGTCAGCGATATCTGAGAAGGTGCTTACACCAGGAGGCGTTCGTTTGTGATACAGGGTTGTCCGCTTCAACCCGGGCAATTGGATTAAGTCGATCTATTGCTATTTTGTCGCTTCAATTAATAACACCTCGCACCAAAGATGATGCATTTAAGAACTCTCGTCGCCGCAGTTGTGTTGCTGCTGCTGGTACTGAACTGCGTAGCACAGCAAACCTTTATACGCGCCGGGCGTGTAGTGGATCCGGTATCAGGAACCGTTGCTGCTAATCAGATCATCGTCATAGAGGGAAAGAAAATTATCGACATTGGGAAGAACATCACCATCCCCGCCGGCGCGAATGTTATTGACCTTTCCAAATCTGTTCTTACGCCAGGTCTCTTTGATGCACACACGCATGTATGTTCGACAGTGAGCAAATTCGCCGACTGGCTTGGCGTAGATTATTTTGATATGGTGCTTCTCAACCCGAGTGGGTATCGCGGCATACAGGGGGCTGTTCATGCGAAAGAAATGCTTGAGGCTGGCTTCACAACCATCCGCGATGCCGGAAACGCCGGCAAGTATGTGGATGTGGACGTCAAGCGCGCCATCAATGAAGGACTGATACCGGGTCCTACGATGGTCGTGGCCGGAAAAATCATTGCACCATTCGGCGGACAATTCCGCACCAGGGCTGATAAACAATTTCTGTACAATGACGAATACACTTTCGCTGATACAAAAGACGAAATCATTAAGGCAATCAGGGAGAATATCTATTATGGTTCGGACGTAATAAAAGTTGTAGCTGATGGTCAGCGTTACTCCTATTCGTACGAGGATCTGGTAGCCATCGTCAACGAAGCGAGAAAGGCAGGGGTGAAAGTTATGGCTCACTGTCAAACTCCGGCCAGTGAATATGCTGCCGCAAAAGCGGGGGTTGCTTCGATCGAACATGGATGGACAATTCCCGATAGTGTTGCCAGGATCATGAAAGAGAAGAACGTGATGCTTGTGAGCACCGACTTTACTGAAGAGGTTTTGCGGGAGTTTGGACATCCTGCAGATCGTGCAAAGGCCATTCATGGCAGACGTGTTGAGCGACTGGCAAGAGCCTATAAAGCCGGCGTAACACTCGCGTTTGGCACAGACATCATGATCGATGTAGAAACGCGGACGCGGGGAGAACTTGCTATCGGCTACCTCAGCAGCTTTATCGAGGCAGGTATTCCAAACGCTGCCATTCTCAGTATAATGACAACAAATCCCGCCCTGCTACTGGGACTGGAGACAGAACGTGGGCGCATCGCCAAAGGAATGTTCGCCGACATCATCGCTACAGAACTCAATCCTTTGGATGATATCACAGCCCTAAAGAAAGTTCACTTTGTCATGAAGGACGGTGGCGTTATTGTTGACAAAAAACAGAACAGCGCGATCACTAAATAACTGCAGTCCATTTCAACTTAAACAGGAATCATCCCTGGAATATCAAGTGCCGTTCGTTGATACTCAGACGGCTGAATAAAATTGCCAGCGTCCTGCTCTTTCAACATTCCCAAAAAAGTCCAATCTTATGGTCGACTTGAACCAGGCTCATTCTGTTTAAGATCAGATATGAAGCACCAGGCCTTTTATCACCCCCGACCAACTCTTTCGGACCAACGTAAACGAATATGCTGATCAAAGAAAATGTAAGGCTTCAAAGCGTTATCAATGGTACCTGGAAAAGTACATTTACCATTCTTTTTGTTTGCCTGTCGAGCGCACTTTTTAATCAGTACTTTCTCATAAAATACATGCAATTCCCGGCGATCTTCCCATCGCTACTGGGCACGACGCTCGCATTTTTTATAGGATTCAACAACAATCAGGCTTACGGCCGATGGTGGGAAGGACGGATCATTGCAGGCGGTATCACTGGTCTGTCGCGATCGTTTGCCCGGCAGTGTGTCGGATACATAGGTCAAAGACAGGAGGTAGAAAAGATAATCTACAGGCAAATAGCCTTTGTGTATGCGTTGACGGAGTACCTGAGAAACAATCATCAGAAGTCGTACGAGAAGTATTTTAAGGACGAAGTTCCCGACTCCGTTAAAAAAGCGCGGAACAAATACAGCGCTATTCTGCAATTGCAAGTGCAGCATTTAAATCAGATCTATGCCAACGGTTACATTGATGGCTTTAAGTTCAGCCAGCTCAATGAAACAATCAGTAACATATCCGGTGAAATGGGCAAGGCTGAAAGGATAAAGAATACCGTATTTCCAACAACGTATATTTTCTACACGAAGCTGTTCATTTGGATTTTCATTGTCAGTGTAACTATAGTATTAAATGACGCCATTGGGATGTTTGCCGTGCCTCTGGGGCTCGTCATCGGATACGTTTACTTCATCACACACAAGGTTGGAGAAACGCTATTAAATCCATTCGTATTAACACCTGTTGGCGTTCCTTTGGATCACCTCACGAGGAGTGCGGAGATTGATCTAAAGGAAGTGCTCGGTGAAGACAACCTCCCGGATCCGCTTCCGGTCATTAACAATGAGTACATTCTCTAATCGCGCTTCATCAGGACTAACGACAAATGTTTCGGACGGGAAAACGGAGGGCATTTATTCATAATCTACGACTTGCGGTAATGCTTTCGTTTGTTGCCGGGATCGTGAACATCTCGGGCGTACTTTCAATTAACATCTTAACTACAAACGTTACTGGGCACTTTGCCTTTTTTTCTGAACATTTCGTAAAGGGCAATTACCAGGTGGCGATCGATTTTGTCAGTTACATCATTGCTTTCCTCCTGGGAGCCGTGTGCTGTGGACTTATCGTTGAATTGGCGCAGAAAAGAAATTCGTTAACACCCCACCGTATTCCGATACTGTTGGAGATCCTCACCCTGATCTTTGTAGTAATCACCTTTGAGACCATTAGCCCTGAATCGACAGCAAGGATCCTGTTGTTTTCAATGGGACTACAGAACGCTCTCGTTACTAAGATCTCGCAGGCCACTGTCCGAACCACGCACCTTACCGGACTCTTTACCGATCTCGGCATTGAAATATCACAGCTGTTCTTCCATCGGAACAAAGCATCAGACATGCGCAAGCTTACCAAAAGTATCTATTTGCGACTGGCCATTATCCTCTTCTTCTTCTTAGGTGGTGTTTCCGGCGGTTTTCTGTTTCAGGAATTCCAAATCAAGTCACTATTGCTGGCCATCATAGCTCTCTTGGTTGCACTCGCTTATGAGAACATTCGCATTGTGATGCATCATTACCGCAGGAAGCTCTATAGGAACAGGAATCCGGAGACCACCGGAGCACACACACAACGGAATGTGTAACAGTTTTTGCAATTCATTTTTGCAACGATGCTTTAGGTGGTACATAGACGACGCTGATACCTGTCGACCGATCAAAAAAAACGCCTAAGGAAACATCAATAAAATCCCTAACTTATTATCCTTTAAAAGGTTTATGAGTATCAAATCGTTATACGAAAAGCTGCTTGAACCCTCGCAGTCATTGATTGAAAGTGTAGCGCGACTTGAAGGCGACATTCTCATTCTTGGAGTTGGTGGGAAGATGGGACCTTCACTGGCAAAACTCGCCAAGCGCGCGACGGAAGTAGCGGGCGTAAAAAAGAAGATTATCGGAGTAGCCAGATTCACGGAGCCGGGGCTTGCAGATGAACTTGAGCGTGATGGCATCACTGCTATAAAGGCAGATCTGCTTAACGAATCTGACTTGCAACGGCTGCCCGAAGCGCAGAACATTTTGTATCTGGCCGGAACGAAATTCGGAACCACAGGTAAAGAATCCTTCACGTGGGCGATGAACACCTATCTGCCTGGTCGCGTCGCGGAGAAATATCAGAAGTCACGCATCGTCGTGTTCTCAACAGGAAACGTTTATCCTCTTGTACAAGTGCAGTCGAACGGTGCCAGCGAAAGTCAGTTACCACTGCCTATAGGGGAATACGCACAATCATGCCTCGGCCGGGAAAGAGTTTTTCAATACTTCTCACAACAACATCAAACTCCCATTCTCATTTACAGGCTGAACTATGCGAATGATGTTACCTATGGCGTGCTTTCTGATATTGCGCTAGCCGTAAAACATCAGCAGCCAATTGATCTTCGGATGGGTTATGTCAACATCATCTGGCAACAGGATGCCAACGAGATTGCACTTCGCTCGTTACATCACTGCAGCGCTCCTGCAAAAATTCTGAACGTCACTGGATTGGAAAAACTATCAGTCCGTCAGCTGGCGACAGAATTCGGAAGGATATTCGATAAGAAACCAAGCTTCATCAATCAGGAACAGGAAACCGCCCTGCTGAGTGATGCTTCAGAATCACGCCGGCTATTCGGAGATCCGGCCGTTTCCATTCATCAAATGATTGAAGTAATTGCCGGATGGATTAACGAGGGTGGCCGGCTTCTCAACAAGCCCACGCACTTTCAGGAAAGAGAAGGTAAATTTTAATATCTGCAGATGAGTTACCCTTATTTATCACCTTCACTCGCCCAATTGTTAAAGGAAGGAACAGTTATACCCGCTCATCCGCTAGCGCTCACAAAAGAACGGAAGTTGGATGAACGTAGACAAAAGCTTTTAACGCAGTACTACATCGCGTCCGGTGCAGGAGGAGTTGCCGTGGGTGTGCACACTACACAATTCGAAATTAGAAAGCCAGAGATTAACCTCCTTGAATCGGTGCTCCGGCTGGCGGCTGAGCAGATAGGTGATACCAATCCCGGCAGACCATTTCTCAAGGTTGCGGGCATAGTTGGCCCGACATCGCAGGCACTGCGAGAAGCAGAGCTTGCAGTGAAGCATGGCTATCACCTCGGACTTGTGAGTATGGGCGGCCTGAAAGACATGAGTGAATCGGATCTGATCAAACGACTGGCGGCAATTTCGGACATCATTCCCGTGTTTGGTTTCTATCTACAACCCGCTGTTGGAGGCAGGCTACTCTCATACGACTTCTGGAAAGATGCTGCATCGCTGCCCAACCTCCATGCAATCAAGGTGGCGGCATTCAACCGATATCAAACGCTTGATGTCGTTAGAGCGGTATGCGCCTCGAACAGACATGAAGAGATTGCGCTGTATACCGGCAACGACGACAACATTGTTGCCGACCTGCTCACCCCCTATCGTTTTAATATAAACGGAAAGGATATTGAGAAAAGATTTGTTGGTGGCCTTCTTGGACATTGGGCAGTATGGACGGGCGCGGCAGTTAAGTTGCTGAACCGGATCAAGGCATCAGGCAAGGATAGAAGTGAGATAACGGAACTGCTAAGCGCAGGAATTCAGGTTACTGACATGAATGCCGCCATCTTCGATCCGGTCAATTCGTTTCACGGTTGTATCCCCGGTATTCATGAAATACTCCGGCGGCAGGGATTGCTGGAAGGTATCTGGTGTCTGAATCCGGAAGAGAAACTTTCGAGAGGACAACAGCAAGAAATCGATCGTGTTTGCCATGCCTATCCGGAACTCACGGACGATGAAGAGGTAAAAGCATTTCTCGAGAAGGCACTCTCCCATCAGTATTGATTTCCTATGCTGCTGGACAAGATTAAAGAATTATCCGCTCAAATACTTCCGGAAACAATACTGATCCGCAGACACTTGCATCAGCATCCGGAACTTTCTTTCAGGGAATACGAAACCTGCGCATATATCAAGGCTCGCCTGGATGAACTGGGCATTCAATGGCGCCCAATAGCTAACACCGGAGTGCTGGCAATCATTGAGGGACAATCACCCGCGTTTAACACGGTGGCCCTACGCGCCGATATTGATGCGCTGCCAATCACGGAACTCAATTCGGTTGATTATGTATCGGCGAATCCCGGCGTCATGCATGCCTGCGGCCACGACTTTCACACATCATCACTGCTGGGAACAGCAAGAATCCTTCATCAATGCAGGAATGATTTTAAGGGCACCGTAAAGCTATTGTTTCAGCCCGGAGAAGAGGTACTGCCTGGAGGAGCGACGATGATGATTAAAGAGGGTGCACTAAAGAACCCTGCACCAAGCGCAACGATTGGTCAGCATGCGATGCCCCGTATTCCTATTGGGAAAATCGGAATCCGAGCAGGCAAGCACATGGCATCGATGGATGCGATCTATATCAACATCATTGGCAAGGGTGGTCACGGAGCAGAGCCTCATAATGTGATTGACCCGGTTCTGATCGCTTCGCACATGATCGTTGCACTGCAACAGGTTGTTAGTCGCATGGCGAGTCCGAGAGAACCGTGCGTGCTGTCGTTTGGAAAGGTTATCGCCAATGGCGCGGTCAATGTGATTCCCGATGAGGTTTATATGGAGGGCACATTCAGGGCGATGAATGAGGACTGGCGTGATAAGGCGCTTAAGCTTGTTGCAAACATGGCTGACAAATTAGCGGCGAGTATGGGTGCGACCTGTAAACTGCGAATCGAACGCGGGTATCCGTTTCTCATTAACGAAGAAAAACTAACAGCCAATATTCGACAAGATGCAATCGACTATCTCGGCGAAGAAAATGTGCTGGACGAAGAAATCTGGATGGCGGCCGAGGACTTTGCCTACTATTCACAGATAACAGATTCCTGTTTTTATCTCTGTGGAGTCGGCAACGCTGAAAAGGGAATTACTTCCGCGTTACATACGCCAACTTTCAATATTGATGAGAATGCGCTAAGTATCAGCACGGGATTGATGGCCCACCTTGCGCTTCGAAGATTGGGCAACAGCAAGTAGCCATCGGGTTGCACAGGGACGTGCATAAAAACGTTCCTGTGCAGTGTTAAACAAAAATTGAAGATCTAAACTCTATCGATACGTGTCACACGAGAAATTAAACCGCGAACAGTTGAAGGTTGCAGCTACTGGCTTCTTCAGTCTGTTTTCGCTGATCGGCATCATGTTCTATGGCCTGCCCTTTTTTTATGACTTCTGGGTAAAGGATTTTGGCTGGACGCGCGCCACAGTTACGTCGGGTATCGCGATGGGAAAAGTGATCGTAGGACCGGTGTTTGGATTTGCAGCAGGGTGGATCATCGATCGGTTTGGTCCCAAGCGACTCATGCTTTCAGGAATCATCATGGGTGGTGTGGCACTGATAGGACTTGGCACAATGACATCGCTTTGGCAATTCTATTTGTTTTACTTCTTCAACGCACTTGGTTACATGTGCGGCGGACCGCTGCCTAATCAGGTTCTGATTACGCGCTGGTTCAATAAGTCCAGAGGGCGCGCGATGGGCATTGCTTACCTCGGTGTTGGAGTTGGAGGCATGCTTGTGCCTCAGATCGCACGATGGCTGAATATGGAATTTGGCTGGCATCAGGCGCTGATATTACTGGGTGTGATCATGATTGCTATAGCGCTTCCTTTCGCGTGGTTTGTGAGAGAAAATCCTGCAGAGAGCAATCAGACAATAAAGACGGATCATGGCAATGTTTCAATTGCACATGTTTTGAAAGGATGGCCGTTTTATCTGCTTGTGATTGGAAGCATGTGCTCTATCGGAGCAGTCTCAGGTACCAGTCAAAATCTGAAGTTGTTCTTCAGCCTGGACCTGAACTATTCGCAAGCTGAAGCTGCCAATGTGATGTCGATCATTCTTGGCTCGAGTATCATCGGGCGATTGTTCATGGGATGGCTTGCCGATCGCATTCCTAAGAAGTATGTGATGATTTTAATTTATGCACTGGTGGCTGCTGCAATTCCACTTTTGTATGCAGCCACAACGCCCGGAGTGATCTATGTCTTTGCCTTCTTCTTTGGAGTCGCCCTTGGAGGAGACTACATGATCATTCCCCTGATGGCAGCGGAATTGTTCGGTGTGCGTGTGATGGGACGTGTAATGGGACTCGTGATCACGGCAGACGGCCTGGGTGAAGCATTCGGACCTATGCTGGCAGCATGGCTTCGCGACACGACGAAGAGTTATGCCAATGGATTTGCAGCACTGATTATCCTTGCAATCATAGGAACGATCGCTATTGCATTCCTTCCCCGAAAAGGGCAGCACGCCTGAAGTCCGAAAGAAGCAATTTCTATTGTCAGTCCGAGAGCGCTTATGGAATTACGCACAATGGAACCCACTGATATTCCATCCGGCCTTTCGCTCTGCCGAAGCGCCGGATGGAATCAGCTTGCGCGCGACTGGGAGTTATTTCTAAGAATCGAACCACAAGGAAGCAGGGTTTGCTTAGATGAAGGAGGAAATGTCGTGGGTACGGTTACGACGATTCGTTATCACGATCGCTTTGCGTGGATTGGAATGGTGCTGGTGGCCCCCAATCATCGAAGAAAAGGAATTGGGTTTAAACTACTTGAAGAAGCGATTCAGGTATTGAATGATCAAAGCTGCGTTAAGCTTGATGCCACTCCTGCAGGACGGGAAGTATACATCAAGCTCGGCTTCGAAGATGAGTACATGCTTACCAGAATGTCGGCCAGTGCGATAAACGCCAAATACCTTCGCTCCTCTCCTGCTGCAACGCCACTCACATCGGCAGATTTCGAAAAAGTAGCTTCCTTTGACCGGGAAACATTTGGTGCTGATCGTACGGCACTACTCACATGGATGAGCGAAGGAGCTCCCGAATTCGCGATCAAGGTTGTGGAGGGAGATCAGTTAAAAGGCTATTGTTTCGGTAGACCAGGATACCGATATGCGCATATCGGACCCGTTGTAGCCTCTAATACAAACGTTGCAAAGGAATTATTGTCAACCGCATTGAAGTATGTTGGAGGCATGCCCGTGATCCTGGATGTTCCCCATCATCACAAAGCCTGGAAAGACTGGCTCGAGGCTGTTGGCTTCTCCGAATTGCGATCTTTTATGAGGATGTACAGAGGCAACAATAGTTACCCAGGCATCCCCGAAAATCAATATGCCATTCTCGGACCGGAGTTTGGATAGTTACTCGTGGGCCGTCGCTACCTCAATACGCCCCGAAGCTGCAGCCGACAGAAGGGCTCTATGGTCGGCAATCGTTTGATCGGCGTATACGAATGAGAACCGAAGCATGGCCTCCTCCATTTCGTCATTGCTTCCCAGATAGCCGGCGATCATAGCTGCATCCCCTGACCTTGCATGCGCCAAAGCCATCGCCCAGGCACACAACGAGCAATATTGCGAAAAGTTATCAAGCCTTACTTTATCTCGATCGAACTCCACGCCGCCTTTCATGTCGCGAAGCTGTCGCACATAAAAATGAATACCGTGATGTTCACCCCATCCTAAGAAGATATCGGGTGCACCCTGTATCAGGCGCTGACCCGCTACAACGCGTTGCCCGTGATTTGAATACTTCGATGCGTCAACTACACTCTCAAGAACTGAAGGCTGAGCTTCTTTTACCTGCAGAAACAAAGGATCATCATCATTGTTACCGACAAAAAAGATGATCCAGCAACGCGTACCCACGCTGCCAACACCAACAACCTTTCGGGCAACATCAACAATCCGATAATGACGAAGAAGGTTCTTACGATCGTCTGAAAGCGAACCAAAATATGATTCCAGTAGTTCGCCTAGCGCCTGCTCGATAGGCAGCCCTTTTTCTGAATGAGTTTCACGAACAATGAACGGCGCGTTCTCCTTTAAACGATACTTGTCACCTACGAGGTCTGTTAGTTTACCCAACACCTGAAGGTGTGTTCGTTCCCTCGCCTTTGATGCGATTCTCTTGAATGCTGTTGATTGATTACGTGATAATGTCCGTTGAATATCCTTCTGGGTTATCGTTGAATACCACAATTCGAGATTCCCCATATAGGCATATTCCCTCATGTGTTTTCGATAAGAACGAACGGCTGCTTTAACACCTTGCTTACAAAGACGGCTACCGGCACCCAGAAATCTGCCACTGGCGACGATGCTTGCCACCATGCGCTTCAGGTCCCATTCCCAGGGACCAGGAAGGGTCTCGTCGAAATCATTGATTCCGAACATGAGCTTTCGCTCGGCGGAGGCAAATACACCGAAGTTTGCCACATGCATGTCTCCGCAAGCCTGAACTGTAATGCCGGTAGTCTCACCCTGTGCAGCCAGGTCCATTGCCATGATTGCTGCACCGCCCCGGAGAAAAGCAAAAGGAGACGTCAGCATGCGGGCATAGCGAATGGGTACCAATGCAGAAAGCCTCGTTTTTGCCTGTGCCTCCAAAATTGAAATAGGGTCTGGCCGATTTGAAGAGGCCCTGTAGTCACCCTGTTGTGACCGTGAAACTTTCTCACGCAAGGCCTTTCCTTGTGCCATTCTCTCTTCAACGGTTAACGTACCGGAGCGAAAATGAGTTATCAGATTCTTGTTCATGATGGATTTTAAAGCGTGGATGGCTTTCCCAACCGCAAGGAACGTGTCATTCCTTGTAGATCGTGAATGGAGGTGTATTCAAACTAAGCTATTTTTTCCACATTGACTAGCACAACGTAATTTCATTTTAGCAAGCCGATGCACTACAGCCGAAATTATCTAAGTTTGATATTGATCAAAACGCCACCAGCTTTGGAAATACTGGAAACATTAGGGAACGAGATCTCAGGCTTCTTTTCAATAAACGGCCTCGTCGAAATCATTCGCACTGGCAACTATAGTTCATTGCGCACCTGGGAAGGAATCACGAAGGCTATATCTCCGCTGATTCCCTTCATTGTTATTATCGAGATTCTGATGGCATTTGCCAATAAGAACTTCAACAGGTCTGAGTACAAGATCCCATTCTTCATTTACATTTTTAATCGTATTGTAGGGAAGTTCATTTCTTTCGGGCTTGTAGCGTTTTGTATCGGATTGTTTTCACCGTATGCAGTGCTGCACGCCGAACTGACCTGGTATTGGTTCATTTATGGTTATATCGTTTGGGAGTTTGCACATTTCATTTATCATTTTCTTGCGCATAAGGTTAGATTGTTTTGGTGCCTGCATTCATCTCATCACGCGCCCGAGCAAATGAATTTGTCGGTTACTTATGCACACTTTTTCCTTGAGGCGCCCTACGCTGATTTTATCAGGACAACCATCTGCATCCTGGCGGGTGTCCCACCCGTTATGCTTGCGGCAATTATGTTTATCGATGGAACGTGGGGCGGGTTTATTCACGTCGGCGAGAACTTTATGAAGAATGCGCGTTTCGGTTTTCTTGGTAAATTCATTCTTACACCTTCGCACCACCGTGTTCATCACGCGCGTAATCCACTGTACATGGATACTAATTTTTGCAACCTGCTGAATATCTGGGATCGTGTGTTCAAGACCTACCAACCCGAGCAGGATGACATTAAGATCCAGTATGGCATTACCCGGAATATCAATTCAGGAAATTTCTTCGATGTATACTTTGGGGAATTCTATTATCTGATAAAAGATATTGCCGCCGCACCGGGGATAAAAAACAAGTTCCTTTATCTGATCATGCCGCCAGGCTGGAATCACACCGGCGACCATAAGCTGGCCAAAGACATTCGCCAGCAGTACATCAAAGATCATTCATCGTCGTCAATTGATTCACGGCCTAACGCTAAGGATACAGCACGCAGAAGCGCATAAGGAGACCACATCATAAGATCAACGTTAGATGCTCTGCAGTCCGGCCACCTTGCATCTTGTGTCCGAAGCGTTAAAAGCGAATGACAACAGTCCGGCACTATCCGCCTTACTTCGCCCGTTGCCTAAGCCAGAAGAACAAGGAAAGAATTCCCATGAATGGTATCCCCACAACCATCGCGGCATAGAAGTCGGGAACAAACAGTGTAGATATCATCACGGCTGCAATGCATATTCCGCCAAACGCCGTGATCCATGGAAAGCCCCACATTTTGAAGGACAACGGCCTGCTTCCTCCTTCGCCCACTGCCTGCGAAAGAAAAAGTGCGTAACGAAGATCATCAGCCAGTTAAACAGCGGTCCGAACATAGCGATAGCAATCATCAGCGCGAATGATTCCTTGTTCACCACACTGAGGATCATGGCGAAGACAATACCTGCGAACGACAACGCCATTGCATTCACCGGAGTACCCTGCGCACTGAGGCGGCCGAACAACTTAGGAGCATGACCAGCACGCGCGAGACTAAACATCATCCGACTGGTGATGTACAACTGACTATTCATTGCCGAAAGCGCAGCAATGAGCACTACAAAATTAATGATGCCGGCCGCTCCGGGAATATGCACTGCCTCCATCGGCCTGTACGAAGGGACTCTTCGCTACGCCAGCTTCATTCCAGGGAACAAGCGCAACCATGATTGCCAATGTTCCAATGTAAAAAACGATCAGCCTTCCAATGGCAGATTTAAATGCCGAGCTGATTGCCTTTCGCAGGGTGCTGAGCTTCACCTGCTGCTACAGCAACCATTTCAATACCGAAGAAGCTATAGAGTGCAGCGATCGTTGTCTATCCAGGTTCCGGAGATACCCTTTGGAAAGAAGCCGCCATGAATGAAATAATTCTTAAGCCCAATCGTGCTATCAGCGGGCGCTGTTGCTATTATAAAAACCCCGGCGATAATAAACAGGTGCTGTTCGGATTCTATCGTGTTTCCCTATTAACCTT
>JASGJX010000033.1:0-471856 GCA_049840655.1 Chryseolinea sp. | reverse complement strand
AAGGTTAATAGGGAAACACGATGAATCCGAACAGCACCTTGACCTTGAGGGTCCTGTGAAATAACCGCCGTTATGGTCCCGTCTATCCCGGCCGTTGTAACGGTTGTCATCGCCATAATAATTGTTGTTTACGATAACCGTTGTATGATTGATTACATTAACCACCTTTGGTCTTGGCACACAGTGACGATATACCTGTCTGTACATCACATATCGATACGGCACAAAACTCCAATAGTAATTCGGAATGCTGTTGTAGTATCCAACGCTCATGCTTACGGCCAGTCCGGCATAGGGGAGCCCATCCATAGTAGCCTCCGCCACTTCGCCACGTAACCCAGGCAGGTCCCCACGTAGTGTCAGGAACCCGGGACCATCCATAGAAGTCATCGTAAAACCAGCGCCCGTAGTGAAATGGTGCCCATCCCCAGTTGTAGTTCGATACCCAGGTATTACCGTAGGAGGTTTGAACCCAGTATCCATTCGTTCCGTAAGGAACGAAGTAGGAAGCCGCATTAGGCATCCACACGTATCCATATCGGCCATGGTCTATCCACGTGCCATAAGGTTGCAGTTCGTCATATAGAAAACCTGAAGTGAAACACTTCCCTGTGCATGTGACACAGTTGTCGCCATCATACTGACGGCAAACACTGCTACAGCCAACCATTTACTCCATACCTTTTCCTCATAGCTGTTAAACACTTGTTTACCGCTTAAAAAGAAGTAAAAACTATGCCAGATTCTGGACGGTAAAAATGGAAGCGGATAGGGGTAAGGTTATATCTGAAAATGCCCCTCAGACGGCGCCAGAAGCCTTAATTGCTCGTCGAAGCGTATCAGCATCGGCATAGCCCAGCATGCTGGCAACCCGTTGCTTTCGGGCGGTACCGCCTTTAAAAAGCTGTTCTGCGAGGTCCTTCCTGAATCGCAATGAGACTCGTTCGGAAGGAGGTACCCTGCTCGGCCAGTTTGCGCTGCCAGGTACGGGCGTCATGCTGAGTTGCGAAGAGATGTCCTCAACGGACGGGATCTGGCCGCGAAATTCATTGATCAATAGTTGGCGTATTCGCTGGACAAGGTCGCCTACTCACGCATCATGGCCTTTTTCGTGGTGAGCAGTGACTCAAACATGATCCGCAGGGATTCGTCATACGACGTGATCGGCAGATCCATTCCGCTTCGTTTCATCACCAGGGCATTGGACCCGCATTAAAAACTTACGGGCGCCCCGAGCACGCGCTCGTACTCCGCTCTTTCCCTTTCACCGTACTTGATCTCAACGCGGACCGGTACAACCTTTTCGATTGAGATGGTCCTGAATGTCTTTGGTAAAGCCTGCCAGAGAAATCTCTGCCGCCTGGCGAGCGCTGTCTTCATTGTGAAGCTCCCATAGGTTTATGGGAGACACGGTGAATACGGCGTGCTCGCCTTCAATTTCGTAACCGTATTTGAAAATCGTCGATACCGTTTCATTGTAATGGCAAATTGCGCGGAGTCCGTCGGCCAGCGTTCTGCAACTGCGTGCAAACAGGGCAAGCAATCCCAGGTGATCGATCGGTGCTTCTCATGGTCTCCGAGATGAAGGCCAAGCAAGCGATCTCCGGTCAGTTCAACAGCATTGGTCCAGAAGTCGCTCGAAGGGTGGGCGTCCACGGTACCATACCCTCGCCAATGCTAAGCTGCTCCGGCGTCACGCCAACGCGGCGACACAGTTGAGTTTAAAAGATCAGCGCCATAGTCAACAGCACTGTATATTAAACCTCGCAGGATGGATATTTGGAATTCCATGTCGTAATCTCTCGATTTATGTCGTGAACTACCGGCATCGTTCTTCGATCGCTTGCCGTAACCCTCCGTTCGTATTCATCAGTAACCGCAGCAGTCAATCAAAACACAACTGACGCGACTACCAACACTTAACCATACAAACTACATGAGACTGTTAAAGCGCGCGGCGATGATCATCGTCTGCCTGTTAACTCTGTTTGCAATTTACATTCAATTGACCTTTAAACGAAAGTTTGATGTTCCGGTTACGGGGATCAGGGCAAGCACCGACTCGGCCATCGTAGCACGGGGGAAATACATCGTGCATGGTCAGGCGCACTGCTATCATTGTCACATGCCCGACTCACTGAAGAAGCTTGGGCTGCGCGAACCACTGATCGGTGGCTATGCTTTTAAGACTCCGTTTGGCGATATCTATAATCCAAACATTACGTCGGACAGCGCTACTGGCGTAGGCGCATGGACAGACGAAGAACTGGCACAGGCACTCCGGTACAATGTCGATCATAACAAAAACGCCCTTGTGGGAGTCATGCCTTTTAATGCGATGTCCGACGAGGATCTCACTGCGGTGGTATCTTATGTGCGTACCATGAAGCCTGTACGAAATCCGGTGCCGGAGCACAATATCAACTTGCTGGGAAAAGCGCTCATGAGATTTGTGATTGGTCCTGTACAGAGCGAGGTGTCCCATCTGAAGCCTGACACAACGGCGGCCTATGGAAAATACCTGGCGTATACGGTGGCCAATTGCAACGGATGTCATACACGCCGCAGCGCAGCTGGTGGCTATGAGGGAGATCCATTTGCCGGTGGCAATGAGTGGACCACCGAAACAGGAACCTTTACTTCACCCAACATCACGCCAAACGATACGGTGGGCCGCATTGCGAAATGGAACTATAAAGTTTTTGAACGACGCTTTCGAGCGGGCAAACTGCTGGAAGGAACTCCAATGCCCTGGGAAAACTATCAGGATATTTCAGAGTCAGATCTTAAGGCGATTTACAACTTCCTGCGTTCTCTTGAGCCTTCGAATCATGTGGTTCAGACTACGTTCCAGCCTTCCCAATTGCCAACGCCGGAACAGCAGGCAGACAAGGGAAGTGCAACGTCAGGCAGATGATTAATGGATTGAAGGTGATGGTTGAACAATAGAGACAGAATCAGGAACTAGGGCGAAAAAGAACAGGATGGAGATGCAAGCATTTCCATCCTGTTGATGTTTATTCCGTATTGATGTTTATTCCGTACGAACTTATCTCTGCTAAACGCGCAGGAATAACTTCTGGCGATACATAAAGTAAAGGAACAGCCACTCGACTCCGACGAAGCAAAGTGCAAAGACTACTGATCCCATGTCACCTGAAAGCTGGATCAGCCACTTGAACAAGGCCTCCGTTGTAAATGACCAGTTGATAAAGTTTGGTGACATGTAAATAAGAATGGAGTTCATGCCGATCACACTGAAGAAGAAAGCCCACTTGCGATGTCCCTTGATGTCGATGATGTAATAGAACAGACCCAGGAGAATAAGACTCCATCCACCTACCCATAGGGTGAATGAGCTTGTCCAGAGGTTTTTGTTGATGGGGAATACAAAATTCCAGAGACCTCCGAGCGCGAGTGAGCAGACACCCATGATCTCCAGAATCATGGCCTTGCGTGGCATGGAGAAAGAAGTATTCTTCAACAGGCGGCCGGCATAGATTCCAAGCAGTGCTGTGCTGATCGCAGGAATTGTAGACATCACACCTTCGGGATCGTGAATCTTCAAATACAATCTGCCTGGCATTATGGAACGATCTATGTATGACATGATGTTGCCTTCCATCGTGAGATCGCCTGCTGCAAAACCAGGAGCATGACCAATGAGAATCAATGCCCAATAACCAACCAGCAATGCCCAGAACCAGATGATCAGTCCGCGTTCTTTCGTATAGATATAGATGATGTTAGCAAACATATAAGCAAGACCAATGCGGCCCAGCACACTGCCAAAGCGCATCTCGGCAATCGGCTTGAGTTCCAATCCATTGTTCGCGATGATGCCGAACAATACAAGGATGAGACCGCGTCTGATCGCCTTCATCATAATTTGTTGCCGGGTCTTGCCTTTCTCGAGTTCGCGTTCGGTCGAGTAGGGGGTTGCTACTCCAGCCATGAACAGGAACAACGGAAAGATGAGATCATAGAAACGAAAGCCATGCCACGCCGGGTGGGTCAACTGATTAGCCCAGCCTTCAAAAAAAGGCGAGCCGGTAACTTTTGCGAGCGAGTGAATGATCTCTTCGCCGCCCATGATCCAGAACATGTCGAAGCCGCGGAGAGCGTCGAGTGAGTATAGGCGTTGCGTTGGTGCACTTGAAGCCATGTTATTACTTTACTTTACTGGTTCGTTAATTCTTAGATTCCGGAAACGAACCACCGAGCCGTGGCCCAAAAATCCGATATGTCCCGAGTGTCGCTGAAGTCCGGGATGGTCCTTGTGGTCGGCGGTGCCATTGGCGGTTGCTTTCTTCAAATCGCCGTCAACAATCACGGTGCCATTGAGAGTCACACGAATATGATCTCCTTTTACATATACTTCTTCTTCATTCCATTCTCCAACCGGCTTCAGGTAGTCGCGTTTGGCTGCCAGTATTCCATATACAGAGCCGTGATACTGATAGGGCTGAAGTGTCGCATACTGTGGCGAAGTGTTGTCAAGGATCTGTATCTCCTTTCCGACGTAGGCTGCATCGCCCTCCAGCGGCGCGTGTATACCCAGTCCGTTGTTTGCACCCGGAGTAAGCTGGAATTCGAAGCGCATGGTGAAATCGGAATATTCTTTCTCTGTATACAGATTGCCGTGGCTTTTCTCTCCGGGATATAACGCGATCGTGTTGCCCTCTACAACATAGTCGGTTTTGTTCCCAATCCAGTTGTCTAAGGTCTTACCATTGAATAATGGTTTAAATCCGGCCTTCTGTTCTTCTGCGCTAACCTGATACGGTTTGGTATTGAGCTCTTTCACGTAGATGTCGCGGAAAGCGAGATCGGTTCCATGGGCCTGTAATTCAATTGCTTCCTCAGGGAAGATAGGAAGGCTGCGATCCCAGTAGTTTTCCAGCACGACGCTGTCTACCACAAGCACCCCATTCAGATGCACCCATACGCGGTCTCCGATCATTTTGATGTGGAACGTGTTCCATTCCCCGATAGGATTGTCGGCTACAGTTAACGGCTTGCTAACACCCTTCTGATTGTTGTACAGGCCACCCGATCCAACTTGCGCACCGGCGTCGCGACGGGTGGTATCCCAGATCTGCACCTGCGGTGAACCTCTCAGGTAAATGCCGCTGTCACCGTTCTTTGATATCTTCCAGTCGACGACCATTTCGAAGTCACCGTACTTGCGTATAGTGCAAAGGTTAGCTCCGTCGCCCTGAAATGTGATCATTCCATCTTTAACGCTCCAGTTCTTACTCACCTTGGCATTTGCCTCCTGCTGTTTCTTTGCCAGCACAGTCGCAGTCATCTTTGAGCGTTTGATGGGATCTTCAACAAGTCCCTGCCATCCGTTAAGATCCTTACCATTGAAGATAGATTCATAGCCGATCACACGCGGCATTTTCTCCAGATAGGTGAGGATGTCTATCTTTTCATATTGACTGTCCGCACCGGTTAACTTGTCAGCCATCCTGCTGAGAATCTTTCTCACTTCAATGCCGCTTAATCCGGGGCGTCCGTCAGATGCGGGCAAGGCTATTGTCATGGCAGACCTGCTGGCCGCACTTCCCAGGTCAGCGTCATCCAGGTATCCGGAGACAAAAACAAGAGAAAGAAATGTTCGGATCCCGCCAGCTGCGCGCAATGCCGCCGCCTTTTGTTTTTTATCTGTAGCTGTTGACATCACCTCGCGGACGAGCAAGAGCTTCTGATCATCTGGCAGGTTTGACTTTACCACGTGGGAGAGTATAGACTCGCTTGCCGCGTTGTGGTATGAAGTCAGAGAAGGATCTTTCAGGATCTTCATCATCGCGCGAACAGAACTCTCATCGGGCCAGCTGGTCAATGCCTGAAAGGCCGCCTGCTTTTGCGCAGCGTCATTTGATGCGAATGCCGTCAATACCTTCGATAAAGAATTTTTGTCGGGAGTGAAAGGAAGTACAGGAATGATCTTAAGCGGTTCGTTTTCGTATGCTGATAAGACTGCGGCGGCGCTCTTTTCATCTACGGATGAAATGATAGCAGACTGCACATCCTTAACTCTTGCGTCGGCAGTTGTCGTTGAAAGAAGTTTCAGCAAGGAGTTTACGTTGCTGGACGACGACACTTTTGGCAACGCCTGGTAGGCAGCAATTTTTACGCTATCGCCAGTCGCACCCGTCAACGTTCTCACTTCCTCAAATTGGTCGGCTGCCCGCTTGCTTGCCAGAAGTCTGATCAGGGCGACCTTATGAGTATCGTTTGCGTTGCCTAACCTTTGAGCGATAAGCTTGCCATCATCGCGTGACGCCAGTTTGCTGATGGCTGCAGAGGCTGCCTGAATATCTTTGGCATCCACAGACGTCATCAGATAGTCAAGTAAAGGAGAGAGATACTTTTTGTTCCTGCTGATAGTAAGACGTTCTGCAGCTGCCATTCGAGTTTCCGCGGAAGCGCTCTTCAAAGCTGGTACAACCTGTGCGTCAAAAAATGTTTCCTGTGCTGCCTTATCATTGCTTCTCGCATCTGACAACAGATTTAGCAGATCGGCCTGACGTTCGCCTGTGGCCGCTTTGTATTCTTTCATCCACGCCTTCTCGCCAGAGATAACGGTAGGAACTGAAAGCTTCAGTACGTCACGCTGATATTCTGTGTCGAATCGTTTCGATTCGGCAATCACTAGCTTCGTTGCCTTGTCCGGTGATCCTTTTACTATTGCTCCTAAGGCTGCGAGGCGAATATGCTGTAACGAGGTGTCATCTGTTCCCGCCAGAACTTTCTGCGCGAGGTCAGCTGCAGCAGAAGCGTTAGTTGCGGAAAGTCCACGCATGTATTCTACCAATGAACTGGTGGCTTCGGTGGCTTCCGGTTTGAACTTCACCTGTTGTGCCTGGGTGAACAATACATTTGATGATGATGGGTCGGCTATTCGTGCGAGCGCCCACAACGCCTGCCGTTTTGTCTCCTGATCCTGACTCGTCGCCAGTGATACCAACGGAGTGGCTGCCGGCGCAAACCTCAATGCGCCCAGCGCCTTGATAAGTTTGGGCTGAGCATCCGCCGATGCTCCCTGCAGCGCGCCCAGTAGCGCCTGCTTTGAGGCATCGCTGTTTAAGGTAAAGAGTAATCCGATTGCCGGATCCACCAAATCTTTGTGACCCAGCAATCGCTTCACTTTTTCTATTGAAGCGTCAGAGGCAACAAGGTTAAGATTGGTGAGGAAGTAGGCCTTCACTTCAGTTTCCTTTGCGTTTCCCAGCGCGCTGAGATATACATTCTCCAGCAATTTCTTTTCGCCCGCATCCACAACGGTACGGGTAAGCAAAGAAATTGCATATCGCGGTTTTACACCAGCGTCCTGTCCGTTTGGAACTACCATTGCAGCAAGCTGCTCCAGGTTGGATGATCCCGATTTAATGAGCGTATTAAACAAACGCTGTTCTTCTTTGGCATCTTTGCCCGGAAGCTGTTCCAGAATCGGAGCCAGTGCATTCTGCGCCTGAAGCCCCGCGGGAACGACGAATAGCAGTGATATATAGACAAGGCAATAGTAGCCTGACAATTTTATCCTCTTCATGATCATGCTCTTCATAATTAGATTTTCCATGGTCCGCGCATCGGTTGGTCGATCAGCCTGTTGGCCGCATCATCATTGATAAAGACTTGTTTCACCGGATCAAATTTCAACGACCGGCCTAGCTGCAGGGCGATCTTTCCCATGTTCACGATAGTAGCGGAACGATGACCATTAATCTCATTCAACGCAAACTTTGTTCGCGTCTTTACAGAATCACTAAAGAGTCCAACCTGTGTAACCGGATCGGGCATTGAATCAATCACCTTCATCACATTTGGTATGTCGGACCTGAAGCCCCGATAAACCTTGCCCTTCGGGCCTTCAATGTATGGCGCATTTACATCCTTGTTCTCTCCATCCAATACGATCTTGCATCCGTCCTGGTAAGTGAACTCAATACGTCGCCATGTCCCCACAGCATCGTCGTGTTGCTGCGGAGCATCTACATCTACGCGCACCGGACTGGTATCATCCTTTCCCAGGAAGTATTGCACTGGATCAATGTAGTGTTGACCCATATCGCCAAGACCACCACCATCGTAATCCCAATAACCTCTGAATGTACTGTGCACCCGGTGTGGGTTATAAGGCTTGTAAGGCGCAGGACCGAGCCACATATCATAGTCGAGTTGTTGAGGAACCGGTGCCGGCGCGAGATTGTCTTTGCCAACCCAGTAGAACTTCCAGTTAAAACCAGTAACACCACTGATGGTAACTTTCAATGGCCATCCCAGCGCTCCGCTATCAACAAGTTTCTTAATGGGTTGAACGGTTGTACCCATTCCATAGAAATTATCTTTAAATCTGAACCAGGTATTCAGACGAAACATACGTCCGTATTGTGCCATCGCTTCCACCACGCGTTTGCCTTCGCCGATAGTACGCGTCATCGGTTTTTCACACCAGACATCTTTGCCCGCCTGAGCGGCGGCAACAGACATGAGACCATGCCAGTGAGGCGGTGTCGCGATGTGTACGATGTCGATATCAGGTTGCGCGATGAGTTCTCGGAAGTCGTGATAACCACGTGGTGTTCCGCCAGCCAATGCGATAGCTTCCTTGAGGTGAACACTATCGACGTCGCACATGGCGACAACGCGGGTACCTTCATAAGGTATATGGCCGCGTCCCATGCCGCCTACGCCAATGATCCCTTTTGTAAGCGTATCACTTGGAGCCAGATAGCCTTTCCCCAATACGTGTCGGGGAACTATGCTGAAGCCGGCAATGGTCAAGGCAGTTGCCTTGATGAACTTGCGTCTGCTGACTGACATGGACGCGTGTGTTCGTGATGGTTCCATGAATAGGTTAGGGGTTAAATTAGCTGACACTCTTCAGCTTTAAGTTAGCGCAATAAGAATATTTATGTCATGATTTAAAACAACTTTGAATAATTCGTTTGCCGTTCACCCTTGACACACGAACACAGTGATGGCGGGCGTGTGATCGCCGCATTATGCCTCCCGAAATGCGCAATATGTTCTGTCTATGAATTTACCGCTCAAGTTGATACCTTGTTCCCTTCATTATCCAGTACCTCTTTTCGAATCGGAATACTCATGATGAGATCGGTATATGCAGCAGCTGCATTTGTGTTTATCGTTTTATCGGCCTGTAATGAAAAGTCGGCAGCGCCGGTTGTTGATCTGCATTTACCCGATGATCTTCAGGCAACACTTTGGGCGGAGTCTCCCATGTTCTTCAATCCGACTAACATTGATGTGGATCTTCGCGGCCGCGTTTGGGTTGCTGAAGCGGTAAACTACAGGAACTTCAACAATGACTCTACGAAGGCGCTTCACCACGGAGCCGGAGATCGCATTATGATTCTTGAAGACCGCGATCAGGACGGTCGGGCAGAAACTTCAAAAGTATTTGTTCAGGATAAGGATCTCGTTTCTCCGCTGGGCATTGCAGTGATTGGGAACAAGGTGATCGTATCATGTTCTCCGCATTTGATTGTATATACTGACAACAATGGAGATGATGTTCCCGATAGCAAAGAAGTCCTGTTGACTGGCTTTGGTGGATACGATCACGATCATTCATTGCACGCAGTGGTTGAAGGACCCGATGGGCTTTGGTATTTCAACACAGGAAATGCAGGACCGCATATCGTTAAAGATAAGGCTGGATGGACTTTGCGATCGGGAAGTCTTTATACCGGAGGTTCACCTTACAATAAGGCGAACCAGGGCAACATGAAAAGTGATGATGGCCGAATTTGGGTAGGCGGTCTCTGTCTTCGCATATCACCCGAAGCCAAAGGGCTCAAGGTGATGGGCCACAACTTCAGAAACAGTTATGAAACTGCAATTGATTCCTATGGAAACCTATGGCAAAACGACAACGACGACCAGGTTGTTGCGTGCCGGACGTCATGGCTACCGGAAGGAGGCAATGCTGGTTATTTCAGCAACGATGGCACGCGATACTGGCAGGCTGATCATCGTCCCTGGCAGGATATCTTCACTGCGCACTGGCATCAGGATGATCCCGGTGTGATGCCGGCAGGGGATAAGAGTGGAGCAGGAGCACCAACAGGTATCATGAGATACGAAGGCGATGCGCTCGGCGAGTCCTACAAAGGGATGTTATTAAGCGCCGATGCGGGGCGCAATGTTGTGTTTGCATACAAACCCAAACGGCATCAGTCCGGATTTCAACTGGACAGCAGATCTAACTTCATTACTTCGCTCGTAGGGGATAATCCACTTTATGTCTGGAACGACTCGGCGCAAAATCACGATAAGAACAAATGGTTCAGGCCAAGCGATATCGCCGTCGGAACCGATGGAAGTTTGTTCGTTGCCGACTGGTATGATCCTGTAGTGGGCGGCCACCAGATGGGCGACAGCACGGGTTATGGAAGGATATACAGGATAACGCGTAAGGGAAAGAATCCGTCAGCCCCGGCGTTGGATACGACGAATGTGAAGGGACTCATCGAAGCGTTGCAGAATCCTGCGATCAATGTGAGAGCACACGCGGCAACTTTGCTGGCGCGAAAGGGAGAAGCGGCCCTGTCAGAGGTAACAGAACTGGTCAGCCATGACGATGAGTTTGTTCGTGCCCGGGCAATCTGGCTATTAGCTCGAATGGGACCCAAAGGCCGTGAGCAGGCGGAAGCGTATCTTAAACAGCCCGTCAGTGCACTTCGGGCCGTAGCCTTCAGGGCGCTCTGCAACAATGGTTCAGATCCGCTTGCACTAGCCACTCAGTTAGCGACGGATTCATCCGCCTTGGTGCGCCGTGAGGTAGCCACAGCGTTGCGTGATCTTGACTACAAACAAACAAAGCCGTTGCTGGTGACGCTTGCCAAGGCCTGCGACGGCACGGATCCATGGTATATGGAGTCAGTTGCGGCAGCATGCTCTGAACACGCTACAGACTTTTATCAGGCGATGACGGAAGCAGGAGTAATCGCAGGCGATCCACTTCACTGGAATGCAAAAACGGCGGCCTTTGCATGGCGACTTCATCCCGACTTCCTGGTGCCCGATCTGAAAGCGCGCGCCGGCGCATCTACCGTCTCCGAACCGGAACGATCCAAGGCGCTCACGGCATTGAGCTATATCAACACAACCCAGTCGGTACACGCAATGATCGATCTTTCTTCCTCCGCTATTCCTCAGGTGTCAACGCAGGCGAAGTACTGGCTGGCCTTCAGGCAAAGCAACAACTGGGTCGACCTTATAGATTGGGACAAAAGCGGCATTGACCCGGAAACAGAAAAGCGGATCGCCGATATGACGGTGCGCTCTACAAAGGTTCTCAATGAGGAGCTTCCCTTCGATGAAAGGAAATGGAATGCCCGCGACATGGCCCGCGACGAGATCGGCGCGCAAATGCTCATCGAACTCATTGCAGCTGGCAAAGTGCCTAAGATTCTTTATCCCGCGATTGAAGCTGAAATCTTTCGCAACCCAAGTATGGCGATCAGAACGCAGGCCGGCCATTACTTCACAAAGCCTGGTGTAAGCAAAACGTATTCTATTCCTGCGATCACACAACTCATACCCGATGGGGATAAAGGAGAGCTTCTTTTCAGTAAGCACTGCGCGACATGTCACAGGGTTGGTGGTGTTGGGAACGATATTGGTCCGGAGCTATCACAAATTGGTGGTAAGTACGATCAGGCCGCGTTGCTGGATGCGGTCGTCAATCCAAGTGCGGGAATAGTCTTTGGCTATGAGCCGTATCTCGTATCCACGCGCGAGGGCACGAGCTTCTTTGGATTTATCGTGGCTGATGGTCCTCAGACCGTTGTCGTAAAAGACCTCGCCGGCCGACGCAATACAATACGCACTGAAAGCATTACAAACCGGCGTCGCCAGGACAATAGTCTTATGCCTGAACCGTCGTCGCTGGGACTAACTGAACAGGATCTCGCCGACCTCGCTGCCTTTTTGATAAAGCAGAAATAAGGCATTGATCTCTGGTCGGTAAAGGGTATCTTACATCCTGATGCGCAGCCGTGGACAATGAATCACATCGCGCATGCTACAACCCTAATCTGCTTTTACGATGAATGTGCTGTTGTTCGTGCTGGCGTCATTTCTGCCTCAGGACACCGTGCCCTTTAAACCCACGGAAGAGTTTGAACTCAAGCTCAATTTTCAATTTAAGGATCGTGCCCGCGCCGATCCAAACAAGCTGGAACTGGACCAATCCCGAAAGGAATACGAACGGAGCCACAGCGGCGGTCAGCTTCCTTATCTCTTTCTCGACTTCCGTGTACTGAAGCAGCAGCCCAGCGAGGTACGGGTACGCGTACTTGAGAACAACAACAAAACGGTTCACAACAAAAAGATCGACATCAATACCGTTTTGAAACTTGAGTTGGGCTTTACTGACGACATTAAAGATCATGTCGGGCCTTATGAATATACCATCATGTTATTAGACGATGACAAAAAGCCTGTCAGTCGCGTGGTGATCTTCTTTAAACAGGACGGTACCTATCTGGTTAACGGACAAATGCGTGGCAAGATCTGAGCGCTTGGTCGATCTCAGAATGCTTTGCGGCATGGACACACAGCCATTCAACACATAAATGCAAAGACGCTGCTGGCAATACGAGGCATATACACTTTTTATGTCTTAATTGCCGCAAACGAAGGAACTATGGACTCACCACCCGTATTTAAATCGTGGCGCACCTGGTATTGGCTCGTGCTGATAGTCTTGTTGCTCCAGATCATTTTGTACTCCTGGATAACCGCTTCCTTCGCATGAACTCTCTGGACTGGTTAGTTCTGGTCGCCACACTCGCTTTTATTGTTCTCTATGGAGCCATTCGTACGCGCGGCGCAAAGACTATTGAAGGTTATCTGAAAGGCGACAGCAGCATGCGTTGGTGGATGATCGGTATTTCGATCATGGCCACACAGGCCAGCGCTATTACGTTTTTGTCTACTCCAGGTCAGGCGATCACCGACGGTATGCGCTTCCTGCAATTCTATTTTGGATTGCCCATCGCCATGGTGATCATCGCGATTACGATGGTGCCTATTTATTATCGTCTCAAAGTTTACACGGCATACGAATACCTCGAGACGCGCTTCGACATCAAGACGAGGATCCTGGCTGTTATTCTTTTTCTGATGTTACGGGGGCTTTCCGCTGGCATTACCCTTTTTGCACCGTCGCTGGTCTTATCTACAATTCTGGGATGGCCGTTGACACTTACAACTATTCTGATCGGAGTGCTGGTAATGATATACGTTGTGTCCGGAGGTTCACGTGCGGTTAGTCTCACGCAACGTTATCAAATGGCAGTTATCATGGGAGGAATGATCCTGGCAGGAGTGCTGGCGATTAACCTGCTGCCGGATGGCGTGACGTTTAGCGACTCCGTTGCGATAGCAGGAGAGATGGGAAAGTTTAACCTGGTGAGCTACGACTTCGACCTGCAGTCCAGATATAACATCTGGTCAGGATTGATCGCCGGTACATTCCTTTCACTTTCATATTTTGGAACGGATCAGTCGCAGGTAGCTCGTTACCTGGGTGGAACGTCTGAGAAAGAAAGTAAACTCGGCCTGATATTTAATGGTCTGCTGAAGATACCCATGCAGTTCATGATTTTGTTCATTGGTGTGATGGTGTACGTGTTCTATTTGTTCAATCAGGCGCCTGTATTCCACAATCAGGTTCTGAAGGAGCGTGCCATGGCTACCGGGCAGCGGGAAGTGTTGAACAGTCTCGATGCTGCTTACAACGGGGTCTATAGTGAAAAACGGAAGGCGGTGGATGAATTGTTAAATGCAGTCAAAGAAGAGAACCCTGAGCATATCAGTGAAGCAAAGCTTAATGTAAAGCAGTGGGAGGCTAATGAAAAGGGCCTGCGCGATTCGGTGAAAGTCGTTATCAAGAAGGCCATACCTAATGCGAAGGAAAACGACACCGATTATATCTTCCTCAACTTTGTCCTGACGAATCTGCCTCATGGAATCATTGGACTGCTTCTGGCAGTGATGTTTTCAGCTGCCATGTCTTCTATGGCTGGCGAACTAAATGCTCTGGCATCTACATCATGCGTCGACATTTACAAACGTGGAATCAGAAAGGATGCTTCGCCTCAGCACTATGTGAAAGCATCACAATGGATGACATTGGGGTGGGCTGTTGTCGCGATGGTGTTTGCTATGCTCGCGCGATTTTCGGAGAATCTTATCCAGTATGTGAATATCGTCGGGTCGCTGTTTTATGGCACCTTACTGGGCATATTCCTGACGGCCTTTTATATCAAGTATGTGCGCGGTACGGCCGTGTTTTGGGCGGCGATCATCGGTGAATCGGTTGTGCTTTATTGTTATTACTTTACCGATATTGCATTCCTGCAGTACAATCTGATTGGATGCAGCGTCGTAATAGTTGTCTCGCTGATCATTCAATTGATAATCAGTCGACCAAACCGAAATAATACCACAGTATCATGAAGACTATCGTAACTTTGTTTGCTTGTTTGTTTGCCATGAACATTACTATGAATGCACAATCAAAAGATGAAAAGGAAGTGCACGCCATCGTAGAGTCGCTTCGCCAGGCGATGATGAAAGCCGACCGTGCTGCACTGGGAAAAAATAGCAGCCGAAGAACTGACTTACGGTCATTCAGCCGGTCTTCTCGAGGACAAAGCATCGTTCGTAAACAACATCGCTAACAGAAAATTTGAGTTCAAGAAAATTGAATTTCCTGATGTTACGGTAAAAATTACTGGCCCCAACGCTGTCGTTCGTCACAAAATTACGGGTGACACAGCCAACGATGGTGTGCCCGGAACAGTTAACATTGGTGTGCTTCTGGTATTCCAAAAACAAAAGGGTGAGTGGAAACTCATCGCGCGTCAGGCTTACAAGCTTTGACATTTGCCATTCAAAATGGTTGTATTCTTATGCATGAGCTGAGTCTGCATAACGGTAAGAAAATCAGCATTATATAATATCTGATCGTAAGTGGATTAGAACCAATTTGGGACAACAACCCGCATTGGTGATCAGATATTTTCCGACTAGTGCTCCCTTCTTTCCGCGAGCAAACGCTGATCTGATTTGAAACACGAATGCATCGATGTGATTTCTGACGCTCATACCGAGAACAAAAATCTTCACTCGTGTGCATTTCGGTTTTGAGGAAGTGAATAAAATATCCTTATCTTTTCGATGTTGAACGTTTTCGAAACTTACCCAGATCCTCAACCTTATGGAATTGATCAAGAATCAGCAGTGGACCCAGGACAACGATGTCGATCTTATCCGCAAGCTTAGGGACGATCTCGTTAAAGATTTTCTTGATGAGCGTTACCTAAAGGAGTTCATATTTGAAAATTATAATGTGCGTGAATTGCCTAATGTGAAGCTCGAGTTTCTGAGGAAAGAACTTAAGGAATTATTGCAAAGCTCGCTGGATGTTCAGCACTACGAGCCTATTCTATCTTTTCTTCGCGAGACAGGTTCAGACACGCTTGCCGATGGACAGGATGAGTTGTTCTTCAATGACATTGAAAAGATCCTGAAGCGCTATATATTTCTCAAGGAGAAGCGGCGCGTAATCAATATTTTGCAATTCCTTGCATCATTGAAATGTTTCTTTCGTTAAATTTGATGAAGCACTAAAGCTTATTGGATATGTCAAAAGGAATGGACGCCAAAAAAGAGGCGAAGAAACCCGCAGCAAAATCATTGAAAGAAAAGCGTGCGGAGAAGAAAGCAAAGAAGGCCGACAAGTATAAGTAGGAACTTCTTGTTTTGTCTCAACAAAAAAGACCACCGTCAAACAACGGTGGTCTTTTTGCTTTAGGTCTTAATCGCTTTAAGCGAAGTCGCATTACTTCAAAGACTTGATGAGGTCTTCGTTCATGCGTTGGTAATCGACATTGTTACCTTTCTTCGCAGCCTCGAGTGAAGCATTTGCTGTGGCAATAGCTCCGGACTTATCTCCGGTTGCCTTCTGAATTCTTGCTTTCTGATAAAGCATCCAATAAGGAGGGTTAGGGTTTCCTTCAACGGCTTTGTTCACCCATTCAAGAGCTTGCTTCAGGTCTTTGTTGTTGTCCATATAGTAGGTTGCAGCAACGAAGTAGTTGTATGGGTCAACTTTCGTAGATGTCGCGATCGACTCCATTACTTTCGCGTCGAAGTCAGTAGCGATCGAAAACTTCACTGAAGTATTTTCCCATGCCAGCTGCACCTTTGCTGATTTGCTGTCATCCGCAATGTCGGCAACGTTGAACGTAAGTGTTTCCACTTTCTCGGTAAGCTTTTCAGACTTCACTTTGAACTTTGCAGCATCTTTGGAAGCATCGTACTTGTCGACGCCACCGCCGAGTTCGAGGTCCTTGCTCAAGGCTATTGTCCATTCGGTTGCACCTGGCCAGCTCAATACGAGATATGTGCCTTTGGCAACTGCAACGCCTTCCACTTTAACATCATCTGAGAAGGTAATTGTTGTTCCGTTGTTGGCGCCTGTGCGCCAAATCTTTCCGTACGGTACCAGTACCGTTGGTTCAGCACCAAAGATTTTACGACCTTTCATTTTGGGCCTTGAATAGTCAATCTTCACGTCTGTGAGACCGACAACGCTGCTTACTGAGCCGGCTGGGCTTGGAGCCGGTGCCAGAACTTGTGCTTGCGCGACCAGAGAGTAGCCAACAATCGCAGCAAACAGGAACATTTTTTTCATGGTGGTATGGATTTTTAGTTGTTTTACCCGGTGCCAAAAGTAATCAAACTATCAAATCCCCGAGCATGAATGGACAGAAGCTGCCGGAAAGCTTTTACGATAGGACGAACGTCGTCAGAATCGCAAGGGAATTATTGGGCAAGTCTTTATACACAAGCATCAATGGCATAATCACGGGCGGTATGATCGTCGAAACGGAGGCCTATTCATGGAAGGAACGCGGCTGCCATGCTTACGACAACCGCAAGACAACGCGCAATGCCGTAATGTTTGGCGCCGGTGGTCATGCTTATGTCTACCTGTGTTATGGTATTCACCATCTTTTTAATGTAGTCACGAATAGCGTCGATACTGCTGATGCTATTTTAATACGCGCACTTGAACCGCACACCGGCCTCGAATCAATGGAGCTAAGGCGAGGAAAACTTGCCAATAAATATCATCTTACCTCTGGCCCCGGAAAACTCACGCGTGCATTAGGCATCGATCGTCAGTGGAACGGAAAGTCTTTATTTGATGATGAAGTATGGATTGCAGATAGCGATGTTAAACTACCTGCCTCAAAGATTGTTGCATCTCCAAGAATCGGCATAGACTACGCGGGTGAAGATGCCTTGCTACCCTGGCGCTTTTATATTAAAGGAAACCCTTGGGTTAGTGTCAAGGCAAATAACAAGTCGTAAGATCGCGAATCTGGAGTTGACATAGTTAATAGCACCTTATGTTTCACACAGAACTATTTTCTGTGCCGCCTTTTCTTGCTTCTTCCAAGCAGAATACAATCACCCGTGGAGATTAACATACCCGGGTTTAGTGTCGTGTCGGAGAAGGAGTTGGATGGCGCGACCTTATTTTACGTTAGATCACTACGAATTGAATTTAACGTGTTGCAAATGCTTAGGAGTGCTCCAGTGGCTAACGCACGCATGAGTAAAATCCAGTCGCGCCATCCAACTCCTTCTCCGACACGACACCTTCCGGCAGTATGGTAATCTCCCACGGGTGATTATATTTGCGAAACTTATTCCGTCTCCATGAGAGCATTTTTAACGGTAGGGTTGTTGCTACTTTTTCAACCCTTATTCTCGCAACGTCCGGTAAAGAACGCGTTCGACAAGGTCAATTCACCTTACGATGAGCTGAATCCGGTAGTGAGTCCTGACGGACGCACGCTGTTTGTCACTATTGCCAATCACCCTTCCAACATCGGAGGTAAAAAAGACCAGGGCGATATCTGGATCGCGACCATGGGCGAGAACAATCAATGGAATGCTCCCGTTCATGGCGGAAGTCTGATCAACGACGCTGCCTTCAATGGAGTTGCAGGTGTATCGTCCGATGGAACTCAATTGTTTCTGCTTGGTCACTATTCAAATGGTGGCCCCGTTCGTACGCAGGGTATTGCTGTATCGAATCTTGCAGGCAGCAGCTGGTCACGTCCGGAGAACATTTCAATTCCATACTTTCAGAATAAGGCAGGAGCACTTACTGGTCACGTTACCGCCAATCGTTCGGTGTTCATCTTCTCTGCTGAAACCTATGGTACTCGTGGAGTAGAAGACATTTATGTTTCACTTCGGACAAGTGACGGAAAATGGTCAGAAGCAAAGAATCTGGGAGGAGTAATCAACACGCCTTTTCAGGAGCTGAGTCCTTCAATCAGTGCCGACGGAAAGACATTATACTTCTCGAGCAACGGACGCAAAGGATATGGCAGCTTTGATATTTATTCTTCGGTGCGACTGGACGACTCGTGGACAAACTGGTCGGTACCCGTAAATCTTGGAGCGGGCTATAACACAGAAGGCCGTGAAATGTATTATCGTTCGAATGAGCTGCTGGGATTCATGGTGTATACGAGCACTAAGAACAGCGATGGATATGGCGACATCAGAATTTCTGTTTTGGATGAACCGTATCAACCTGACAAAAAGGATAGCGTAATCTATGTTGAGATGCCACCCGTTACCCGCGATACAGTGAGTCGTGTAGTAGAGGTCCCCAGACCACCTGCCGACGGCAAGAATGTCAGAGTTCATGGAAAGATTACGAATGCAAAAACAGGAGAAGCTATTGCCGCCTCCTTGTTCTTCGCCGCCCCGGTAAACAGTCAAAATGCCCAGGCGACGTCTGATGGTGGGTTCGCCGTCACGATACCGAGCACTGATGATTATACTGTGCGCATTGAAGCAAAGGGCTATGTAAGTACGATGGAGAAACTGGATATCCACACATACGAATTGAATGACCTGGAGATGAACTTCAAGTTGCAGCCAATTGAAGTGGGTACAACCGTCAATCTGAAGGACGTTCTTTTCGAACAGGGAAAGACAGTGTTGTTGCCTCAGTCATATCCTGAACTTGACCTGGTAGTATCCTTCCTGAAAGCCAATCCGAATGTGAAGATTGAACTTGCAGGCCACACAGATAACCGTGGTATCCCTGCGCAGAATGTAAAACTTTCACAGGCTCGTGTTGAGAAAGTGAAGGAGTACCTGGTGAGCAGAGGCGTAGAGAACAAACGGATCACGGGCAAAGGATATGGTGGTGCGAAGCCGATTGCAAACAACGATGATGAAGAAACAAGGAAACTCAATAGGAGAGTGGAGTTTGTTATCAAGAAGTCTTAGAAAACATTCTTACCCAGCGCTTTCATCACATCATTCTTATAGTTTCTTCCGATGGGAACGCTAAACTTCCCAATCTCAACGTCGGTTGCAGAGTAGGCGTCGATCTTTTCGACATTGATGATGAATGAACGATGGACGCGGAGGAACTGCGGTCGTGGAAGGCTTTCTTCTAAGTAGCTGATCTTTTGTTGCGTGACAATCTCCTTGTCGGCAGTGCGCACCTTCACGTAGTCTTTTACACTCTCAATATAAAGCACGTCCGACATACGTGTCTTCACCATTCGCTTATCCACTTTGAAATAAACGTAATCATCGCTCGAAGCATCGGACTTTATTCCTACAGGTAGGGCAGTCGTTGGCTGATGCAGAACTTTGGCGACAGCCTTCAAAAATCGATCAAACGGTATAGGCTTCAACAGGTAGTCGACGACTTCCAGATCAAATCCCTCTATCGCATAGTCGCGGTAAGCTGTCGTAAAGATGACCTTTGGCGGATTCTTTAAAGTCTTAATAAAATCGAGGCCGGACAACTTCGGCATCTGGATATCGAGGAAAATGAGATCGACCGCGTGATCTTGGAGGAAAGCAAACGCTTCAACCGCGTTTCTGAATTTACCGAGGAGTTTGAGTTGCTCGATTTTCTCCAGATAAGCCTCCACGATCTCTATCGCAAGCGGCTCGTCGTCAACTATGATGCATGAGCAGTATTGAGTCATGAGTCCTGAGTCCTTAGTTTGGTTAGTAGTGTTTTTAGTTGGTAGTAGAATCTTGGTCGCCAAGTTGGTTAATTCAAATCTCCTGAACTGCTGCGCTTCCCGTTGAAAGCACTCAAATACTATAAGTACTATAAACAACTCAGGACTCGGGACTCAAGACTAACTACTTTGTATAGTCAGAATGACCAGGAAAGTTTCTTTCCCATTAATGATTTTCAATTCGTGTTTGCCCGGATAGAGAAGGTCCAGCCGGCGCTTTACATTCTGAATCCCGATTC
This sequence comes from Chryseolinea sp., assembly GCA_049840655.1. Taxonomy (GTDB): domain Bacteria; phylum Bacteroidota; class Bacteroidia; order Cytophagales; family Cyclobacteriaceae; genus Chryseolinea. The sequence goes on along the minus strand of JASGJX010000033.1, from coordinate 451,488 downwards.
CTTCCTTCTTTTGAACGGCATTCTCACCATTCTTGTTGTTCTCAACTTTGATCACCAGCAGATTGGGTTGAATATCGATCGTAATCTTCACCCACGACAGTTGAAGCGTTTCGCTTGCGCCGTGCTTGAAACAGTTTTCAACAAATGGTAAAAGGATTAAGGCTGGAATTTTTCGATCGTGCGTCTCGCCCCGCACCCTGATGTCGACGTCGAGGTTGTCGCCATATCGCATCTTCTCGATGTCGATGTAGTTACGGATGAACTTCACTTCCTTCGACAACAGTACCTCGTCACTTGTACATTCGTACAGCATATAGTTAATCAGCTCCGACAATTTCAACACAGTTTCCGGAGCCTTTGGCGACGCCTTTAAAGTAAGGGCATACAGATTATTCAGTGTGTTAAACAGAAAGTGAGGGTGAATTTGTGTCTTCAGGAATTTTAGTTCAGCCTGAAGCTTTTCCTGGGTCAATACCTGCTGCTCCTGCTGATTGACGTACCAAAACTTCAGGAGCTTAATTGCCACAGCAAAGAACGTTACCGGGTAGATAGCAACGAACATCTTGATGATCTTCGGGAGGTAAAAAAACGGATCCTGTAGTCCCAGCGGGAAGTAAAGCGGATAGTCAAAGTTGAAAGCGATGTAGCGCTGAGCAATCCCGGCTATGAACGATGCAACGATCAACCATAGAAAGAATGAGCCGTACTTGCCAGGCAACAAATACTTCGGGAGGAGAAAGTAAAGTGTAAAGTACGTGAAGACGATCTTAACGGGGAGGTATATGAACTCCTGAAGGAACGTTTGTTTGTAATTCTCCTCGAAGCTTCCGTAGAGGATGGCATAAAAAACAAGATGCGCAACCCAAAACAGCACATGCTGGAGTATCCTGTTGCCAAATAGCCAATCGAACTTGCGCTTTAACAATGTCGAGCAGTTTAAAAGGAATTAAGAATTAAGAATTAAGAATGAAGAATTGGCTACCAGCCTTACGGCTGGCATGTGGCGGCGGATAGGCGGTAGCTAATTCTTCATTCTTAATTCTTAATTCTTAATTCCGACCGAACCTGAAAGGTAGCAGAAAGTTCGCGTATCGCGGCGATGGCAGTACGCACTGCACGCACAACGTGCCTGACGCAGGACTGTGCCGGACCAACCTCATTCGACATGCTATTCCTGAAAGATATCCTGCGAACGATGGCATCGGTAGGGAGGTGATTTTTTGAATGGATTTAAGACGTAGATTCAACCATGCCGCCAATGCTCATGCGTCGTTCTGTTGTACTCATTTTGGGAGTGATCATCGCTTCAGCGGCAGTATATTATTGCATTTGCGGTGTTTGGCAGAACTGTTACTGCCACTTCGGTGAACAGAGCAACCGACGGGTATCCGCTCCATTTGCAGGTCATAGTATCTCACGTCACTTCAGCCTGCCAGGTATTGGTTAATTCGAGCCAAAGGCGGTACTTCCCCTCTGAAATTTGATTCACTTTCATGAGCCTACGTAAGGAAAAGGCGGCCCGCTTGAAAGTTCACGTGTTGGATCAGACGTTAAAGTTGATCGGAAAAAAATCGTTCGAAGACTTGTACGTCGATGATATCTGTGCGCGGGCCAAGATTTCGAAGGTTACTCTGTTCAAGTACTTTCCCCAGAAGGAAGATATCCTTCTGTATTATTTCCGCATTTGGTGCATGTCGCGATGTGTGGAGCTGTCTCAAAAGCCCCGTGAGGGCACTTCCGGTCTCATTTACCTGTTCGATAAACTGGGTGATACTTCAGAGGAACACCCCGGTTTGATGCTTGCGGTACTGGGTTATCTGTCAGACATGCGACGATCCCCTAAGCCGTTTCCAATCAAACTGGAAGAGAAGAAGCTGCTTTTTCCGGAGGTGACCAACATTTCGGCGATTGAACTGCTGTCGCTTGACCAGATGGTTGAAAAGTTCGTACTGGAGGGGATCTTCAGGAAGGAGATCACCCGCTCGACCAACACCCGTGATATTACGCATCTGCTGCTGGCAACCTTTATGGGTGGAATCGTTATCGCCCATACGAACCATATGCAGCCGCTTAAGATGTACTACAGGCGGAATGTTGAGATGTTGCTGAAGGGCCTTCAGAATTAAGAATTAAGAGTTAAGAATTAAGAATTGGGAGCCGGCCTGGCGGCCGTATGGTATTTTTCCGTGCGGTGTTACCGTCTTATGTATACAATCATCCAGCACTCAGAGTTCTCTATAAGGTCTGTGTAATAATCCTCAATTAAGAGTTGACTAGCCTCTACATGTCTAAGTCTGTATAAGGCTTAAAATTGTATACTCTGTCCAATGCGGATATTGTCTGTATAAGGTCTTTGTAAAGGAAAGATTTAACAGGCGAGATCCTGCCATCGCCAGCTGGAACAGGCTGGCAGCCAATTCTTAACTCTTAATTCTTAATTAATTCTTGACTCTTAGTTTCTTCGTTCTCGCTTTCTTCTTGTCCTTCTTCCGATCGTACCAGCGATGGTGATACTTCGGCTTAACGACGGTTGCGGTGGAGCCAGACTTTGGACTGCACGAAGGCAGGAGGAAGAACAACAGAAAAATGGCTAAAAAGATGCTTCGCATGCCTTGGATGGCCCAAAAATAGCATTTTTTGATATATTGCCTGGCTTCGATTTTAGGGAAAACGATTCCATAACATCTATCGTATAACTACCATCACTATCTTTGACCAAGATTTCCCCCTTACACACATGAAAAACCTGTTGCTGAGCCTTAGTGTTTTGTTGCTGGTTTCAACCCTTACTGTAGCCCAGGATTCCAAGGACTTCGACTCCGGTGTTGCGAAGTTTAAAGCGCACGATTATCAGGGCGTGATTACGCAATTCAGTGCGACCTTGAGTAACCCTGAGCATAATAAGCGTTATGACGAGGACCTTTATTGGTACCGCGGGCAATCCTATTATCATACTGGAGAGTACAATAAGTCATTGGATGATCTGAATCAATCGCTATCTCTTGATGCCTACAATAAAGGCATGATCAAGTGGTACCAGGCGCGTTGCTATGACAAGCTGAATAAAAGTAAAGAGGCAGAATCGGCTTATGACGATGCATTGAAGGCTGCTGAGAATAATAAGAAAACTACGGCGCTCATCCACTACGACCGCGCACAATACCATATGCGTCACGGACAGAAGACTGCTGCGGATGCAGATCTGTCGGCCGCTGCAGAATTCGATCCGAATGTTCAGACGGCAGCTGTTGCTCATGGTGTAACGGCCGGGCCGGCGGTGAAGCAGACTGCTGCCAACACTCCGGCTACACGCACAGCTGGCGAAGACACCAAGAGCAACGGCACACAGGTTATCGTTCGAAGCAATCCGAATGCCGGCAAGTCTGACGCTAAGAATCCACAGACTGGTGCTGCCCAGCAGTCAACTGCAACGCCTGTTACTCAGAATGCAGAACTCGTGTCGGCCATTGCGTCAACTTATAAAGATGAAAAGCGCTATGCCCTTGTGATTGGTAACAGCAACTATTCGAAGGAGGTTGGCGTATTAAAGAATCCGCTTAATGATGCAACAGATGTTGCTACGGAATTGCGCCGTTCAAACTTTGAAGTTCAGCTGGTGACGAACGCTACCTACGTTCAGATGCGCGAGGCCATGCGCAAGTTTCAGGAGAAGCTGACAGCGGGCCCCCGCGACCAAACGGTAGGTTTGTTCTACTACGCGGGACACGGTGTGGCTTATCAGGATGAAAACTACCTGGTGCCCATCGATGCTGACGTAAAGTTTGAAGATGACATCACCCGGATGTGTTTTCCTGTACAGCGAATGGTACTTGCAAATATGGAACGCACGAATTCACGGATGAATATCGTAATATTGGATGCCTGCCGTAATAATCCTTTCCCGGCTACCTCGCGCGACATCGGTGGTGGCCTGGCTGAAATGAAAAAGGCCAGAGGATCGTTCATCGCGTATGCAACAGCGCCTGGTTCTGTAGCATCGGATGGTTCAGGACGCAATGGTCTTTATACGCAGGAACTTGTAAAGGCATTAAGGAAACCCGGTTTGACAATCGAGCAGGTGTTCAAGGAAGTGCGAATGAATGTGATGCGCTTGTCCGGCGACAAGCAATACACCTGGGATAGCTCCAATATCATCGGAGAGTTTTACTTTAAGTTCTGATTTTCGTCCTGATGTAATCCCGGCGGAGAAGATTAACCCAGTACAGTCTTCTTGGCCGTGCTTCAGATGGACCTTCGGCCTGTGCGCACAGGCTATCCGTTGTCATATGCAACCATGACGGCTGCGGGACGTATAATTCCACAATTTACCCTACCCAATTGTCTATATGAGAAAATTGTATTTTCTGACTGGCTTAATCTTGTTTGCTACACTCTCGCTGAACGCTCAGGACGAGGGTACAATTGTGAAACGCGAGCGCATCGAACGGAGTCAAAATATTTTCCTCTCTGTAGGACCATCGTTCACGTTTGGTGAAAACATCGGTGACTACAGCACGGGTATTAACATTGAAGCCGGTTATATGAAGCGCGTTAATCGCGTACTTTCTATCGGTCCGTCACTTTCTTTTATAAAGTTTGCCTATGACCCGGCAAAAACGAAAGCAGAGACCTCTGCAGATCTTTACGTTGGAGAGGCTGACGATGTATCCAACTGGCATGAACACTATGATCCTCTCGGCCTGCCGAAGGACCAGAGCTGGCAGGTAGGAAGGTTGCTGGCGCTCGAAGGGGGTGACATATCCCTTTTTTCATTGGTGTTAAACCTGAAGGCGAATTTTGTGCCCATCACCGACAGTCGGAAATTTTCAGTGTATGCTTTCGCGAAGCCATTCGTATCGATTTCAAAGCGTGAGGCGGTTAGTGGCACCGGAACCTTGTACGTGTATGAAGCATACGAAGACGAGGCGAATGAACAGCTTTATTACGCAACTGATGACAATACCTGGTATGAGGCACCTTCGGATGTCAAAGTAGATAAGTGGGGACCTACCGATCAGTTTCCAGCATTGAAAGAAGAGACTAAAGTCACGGGTGGTATTTTTATCGGCCCTGGTCTTGAGTTCATGCCTGCGAAGAAAATCTCGGTCTATGCACAAGTAGCCATTGGTTACACTTTTCCAATCTCCTACGTGAGCACGGAATCGTATCCTAAGACCATTACCGACGCGTATTTCAACGACGAGTTCCCCATTGTGGAGAAGGGCTTTCCTTCTCTTAATCTTCAGTTTGGTGTATCTTACAACTTCTGATTGATTAGCCTGAAACAGACTTATAAGTCGCTATGAACCTGACCAGAATCGTTCTGTTAGCCTTTGTGCTCCTTCAGAGCTTTGAAGGCAGGGCACAATTCAAGCTCTATGAGAAGGGCCACGACAGCTACACGGCTAGTAAATACCCCGATGCCATCAAATATTTCTCAGAGTATCTAACCAAGGGCACCCGCGACAAGGCAATCGATGTCGAGGTGTTCTATCTGCGTGCATTGTCGTATTACAAGAACAACCAGTTCAAAGAGGCGGAGGGAGACTTTCAGGAGTGCTTGCTGAGGGATCACCAGAACAAGGGCAATATCTATTGGTTCCTGGCAAAGTGTTATGATAAAACCAATAACCTCAACGAAAGTCTGAGCGCATACAATTATGCCATTCGCGACCTGGGCGACAACAAAGAGAGCAAGGCTAAACTATTGTGGGAGCGGAGTCAGCTCTATTCGAAGATGAACAATCTGCCCATGGCTTATCTCGACCTGAAGTCGCTGACTACCTTGCAACCATCGCATGCTGATGCTAAGCGCGAGATGGAGAAACTGGAGAAGCAGGGTATCAAGGCCCCGGTAACTACGAACACAGCTTTGGCGCAGACCGCCGGAAAGCCTGGCGATGATAAGGCGAGAGCGACGGAGACGGGCAAAGGTGAGACGCAAGCCCTGGCAAATAGCGCAGCCGTTGGAGCAGTGGCTAAACCAAATGATGGAAAGCCCGGCGATGGCAAATCAGCGACGAATAAGCCAAACGACAAGCAGGTTGCGGGTAACACTGTTCCTGTGAATACTGTGCCCGTACAGCCTGCCGAGGCCAAGGCTATTGTTCCAACGCTAGCCGAATTGTACAAGGATGAAAAGCGTTATGCGCTGGTGATTGGAAACGCAAATTATCCAAAGACCATTGGAGTACTGAAGAATCCTGTTAATGATGCTTCTGATTTTGCAAAGGAGCTGCAGAGCTCCGGTTTCGAAGTTCAGTTGCTTACCGACGCTACGTACGGACAAATGCGGGCTGCTATGCTTCGTTTCAAGGAAAAAGTTGATGCCGGCGAGAGAGATAAGACGGTATCGCTGTTCTATTATGCTGGTCACGGCGTTCAGCGCGACGACGAGAACTGGCTTGTGCCTGTCGACGCAACCGTAGAATACGAAGATGATATCCAGCGCTATTGCTTTCCGGTGCAGAGAATGGTATTGGCGAACATGGAGCGTTCCAATTCGCGTATGAACATCGTGATATTAGATGCTTGCCGAAATAACCCGTTCCCCGCACTGAACAGATCGATGGGAGAGGACGGTCTGGGAGAAATGCGCCGGGCAAGAGGATCGTTTATTGCCTACGCAACGGCTCCAGGTTCTGTCGCCAGTGATGGCACGGGACGCAACGGGCTCTACACGCAGGAATTAATTAAGGCGGTGAAGAAGCCCGGACTCACGATCGAGCAGGTCTTTAAAGAGGTGAGACAAAGCGTTCTCCGTCTTTCATCGAACAAGCAGAATACCTGGGATAGCTCTAATATCATCGGCGAGTTCTATTTCAAGTTTCCGCAGTAGTTGTAGCTTTGGTAAACCATTAACGGAGCACGATTATGAAGACTTTTGAAACATTGTCAACGGCGATACAGGGTTTGAAGAAGGACGGCTATGAATATGATTTCAATCTTCACCCTGATGTAATCGAGTGTGCGGATAAACGCCAGAAGTTCGCACCAAATGAGTTCCACGTCGATGCAGTATACCGGTTTCAAGGTATGACTAACCCCGACGATAGTTCTGTACTCTACGCTATTTCAGCGAATGTGGGTTTGAAGGGATTGCTAGTGGACGCGTATGGCGCCTATGCTGAGTCGCTAAGCCCTGAAATGATTAAGAAACTCACCATCGACGTCAACACGAAGCCATAAGGATCGTTTCGTGCCATCGGCACGGATATGCGCAACGCTTTGCGTTCTGGTGCTAGGGATAAAAAACGTGAATATTGACGTCGTCCTGTTTATAGTGACGGATGATTGTAGATACAATCGCGTCACCATCACCCGGCTGGAAATTTCAGCACTTATCAAACGTCTGCAATTGCGCAACAGCAAACTTTGTTACCAGCAAATTGCCTTTCTAGCTTACATATTGTATAATTGACAAGTACTTTTTGCTATTCTATTCTATTGCAAGAATAAAATATCATACAAATGGTAGTCAAGGACTGACTTTTCTTCTTCCACGGTAGTGATGCACTGATTATTCTGATCAGACGGCACTGTCGTATCTGAGCCATCCGGCTCGCCGGCTCTCATTCCGAGGTGCCGGGTGTATATCATTTTATAGATTTTTAGCGGTTCTGTTTCGGCATCCGAAGCAATACCATTGTTTAATTCTTTTATGTCAACGGTGTGACTAGGCAACACCGCCGACATGTAACGCCATGTTTTTATGACAACGCTTAGTCGTATTCTAACGAAGCCTTTTCGTTTGCTGTCGCCGCCTATTCGGGCGAATCAAACACCTTCTGCAAAGGTCAAAGTGCAGACTGTCGTCGTGATTCCTTTGGGGCCGAAGTGTAAGATGGATTACGTCTTAGACACTATTGCCAGCGTTCAACATTACATTACGGAACAGAAGGCAATTCTCATCGCTGACGACTCACAGAATGCCGGATACAGACGTCGGATCTCGTCTGCTTATCCGGATATCATCATACTATCAACGAAACAGAATCTGGGGAAAGGGTTGGGCCTGTACACCAACCTTAGCTATGCCTACCGCTATGCCCTCGATCACTTCGATTTCGAGACGCTCTTAAGATTGGATACCGATGCGCTGATGATCGGGTACGGTGCCGACAAAGCAATCGCTTCCTATTTTGCGGCTCATCCAAAGGTCGGTCTGGCGGGAACATTCATCAGGGGCAATCAGCATGTCGATGAGTTCGGCAACGTCTGGGATGCCTACGGAGGTCGCATCTATACTATCGCGATAGCGAAGATATTCAGTCGTTATTTCCTTCGTTCACCAGTTTCACTATGGAGGATCCGCCGGAGACTGTTTAAGGCAATCTACTTCGGCTACGAGTTTGGCGACCTGATCTTCGGCGGCTCCTATGCGTTCAGTCGTGCAGGTCTTGAAGCACTGCGCGCTAATGGACTGCTTCCTATTCCGCATCTGATGGGTATTGATATGGAAGAAGACCATCTGTTTTCGCTGCTGATGCGTTCAATTAACATGGAGCTTGGAGACCTGGGTCAGAGCGCCGGTCCTTTTGGAAACATCTGGAAGGGCCTGCCTGCCACACCCGAGAAGCTTTGTGAGGCCGACAAGAAGATCGTTCACTCGACGCGATACTATAAGAACCAGCTGAGGGAAGGGGACATCCGCGCATTTTTCCGCGCCAAACGCGAGGCTGAAAGTGCTAACCTGGTCGCGAGACGTTGAACGTGACCAGGGTGCGAAAAAATGCATTATTTTTACTCAGATTTTGGATAAAACGAACGCAAAGCTATCTTTGCACACCTTTAGAACATCTGGAGATTTAATGATCTGGGGATCTGGGGATTACGTTTCAAAAATTCCAAAGGAATTTTTGGTATCAAGTCTCTGAACCAAATATCACTAAATCAACAAATGGCTCTGGTCCGGTAGTTCAGCTGGTTAGAATGCCTGCCTGTCACGCAGGAGGTCGCGGGTTCGAGTCCCGTCCGGACCGCTGATTAATTTCAAGAACCGCCTTTCTGTTATCAGGGAGGCGGTTTTTTTATGGATGACCGTTCGACCGTGAAGAAATTTATGATGTTAACCTGAACGCATTAACCATCACTAATAGAAATTGTTGGGTGCCCATAAGATCCCCCAGATAACACTTTCAGGTCTGTAAACTCTCATAGGGTATAAACCCTTTGGATTGAGACATGGGATATAGCCACCCTTCGGCTCCAAACAGGGCATGTCATCTCCTGAAAATATTTCTTTTGTTATCTTGATTGGGCCGCGCCATGCCGGGGTCATGTTGAAATTGGCCGCTGCTCTGACGCTCCACGTGCCCGTGAATTTGTCAACGAACATGGAATTGCCAAAATCGCCAATCTTTTGATTTAGTCTTTCTGCATTCTGCCTGGTGCTTGGGTCTATTCGTTGATGAACGTTAACTTGTGAATATGCTGGGAGTATGCACCCAACACTCAATGCAAATAGTAATGTAGTTGTTTTCATTTGATTGGATTTAGATGGATGCCCTGGTGTTGAACTTAATAATTTAAAATAAGAGTGGAAAGGCAGTATACCTCCCGTTGGGGCAAACTTTAAGACATGAATTTAACAGCATGGGCCTATGCTGCGTCAATTACCGTCCCCCGGAGATCAATTTAATTTTTGATAGGTGTGCCTCAATCATCGGCAGATGCTCCCGGGCAAAGGCTTTGACGTCCTCGTCGTTCGAATCAAGCGCCTTCTTGAACATCGTTACGTTTTGTTCATGCTCAGCTATCATCGCATTAATAAACCTGTCATCGAATGCCTTTCCTTTTTTTCAGTCTGGCGTAGTTGCTCCCTGTTTTTTTGTTTAGCATCACTTAAGTTGGTTGGAAGCGTCACTTTCTTCTTTAGTGCAAGCGAACGGAGACTGTTGAGCAATGTGTTTTGATCCCCGACCATTAGCTTGCCATAGTCCCGGACAGCTGAAGATGTGCCCTTTTTTGCCGCGAGTTTACCTTCCCTTAACGCCATCATTCGGCTGTCGGCGGCGCTTACCAGAAATTCGGCGTCATCCATCTCAACAATGATCGCCTTCTTGTCATTCGATTCTGTCGCGATCTCGACGGCATCTGGTGGCTGAGCCTGTAGTTCTTTAAATAGGGCGGAGGCTATTCCAATAAAAAAAATGATGAGACGAAGTTTCATGCAGCAAGAGTTATAGGAAGATGTCTATAACATCGATCTCCTGGCAATCGTAGTACCAGGTCCCGGTATCAATGTTGCGCCGGGTGAATGGTGTTTTTCGCACTGATAGAATGTCGCGTACTTACAAACAATAGAAAATGACCTCAGTTCCCGGAGTAGTGTGGACAATTTTCCCGTTTTAACTATGCCAATACAGTTTTCTTTCGCGCAAGCACCGCTGTATGATAAGAGACGCACGCGTAGCCGGTGGTTGCCTGACGGTAACAAAGTTATGCAACATCTGAAAAGAAGGGGCTGACACCAGCCAGCCCCGACAAACCATCAACAACGTTTACCGCAGTGTTACAGTCTCAACACGTCGAAAGACTCCACGTTCCGAATGCACTCGCCTCACTACTGTTGTACGCAGATTCCCAGTTTGACAAATTTTGCATGATACATAAGACTTCCTTCACAATTCACAATGCGCGCATCATGACATGAAGATACTTATGTAACGTGTGTGGATCACCTCGTGCGGATCGTTGTACGAAATACGACGAATGCCTGTCACAGTACTGTTGTCTTCAACGTTACCATTGCTTGAACGGCCCGATCGGAAAATGCCGTGTCAGCAACAGTCGTTGATCCGCTACACAACAATTCCCGTGTCGACTTTCACCACTTGCATCACGGAATGCAGACCTGACTTCAATGCATACTGAATTCCATTCACGATTTGCACGAAGTTGATCCCGAAGGCCAGGAGCAGGGGCTTTTGGTAAAGGAAATTCTGCGACGTTTGGGTCACATATAGTATTATTACCTTACGTATTCTTATCCCTTTAAGTAATCCGCTTCTCAGTCAGGTATCGCCAGTATCTTGTCGGCACATGACGCACATGAAGCTTTACATTTTTTCGCGCTCCAATGTTCACGCTGCAGAAGTAGTCTTTCCATAACTTCTGGTATTCCATCTCATCTTCGTGACACATGCTCTCGGGTAAGAATTGCATCATAGCCGTGCGATCAAAATCCACCGTCACCTCCGTGACTATCGAAGTCTGACAATCATACGAAATCCCATACTTTCTGCGGAGATCATAGATCAGCCAGCGCTGATCGGCATAGCGATCCCTGAAGTGAGATGCTATTAATGGCAATACGTTGAAGTCAGGCTCGATCGATGCGAAATACAGATCGTCCTTTGTTCTTTGAAACCTGATGAACGCCTCCATCCTGTGCTTCTCGCGATGCACCTTTTTAGCGATCTTTTTTACACCAAGCACGCCGGGGTGTCCAAGATCTTCTTCAACATTGTGATCATTCGAAAAAACGTGCTTTGAAAACTGGGTGATCACCCGCTCCATTTCGGGGAGCTCCGACAGAAATGTTTTAAATACCTCGTTTCGCTTTGATGCTGAAATTTTCTGGCGCAACCCATTCCATACACGCCCGGACTTGGTGCGGTCGGTTTCTATAGTCAGCATTGAACCGTTGAGGTGTGGCTGGTAATGATGGGATCTTATGATTTCGGCATCGCTCAGCTTGCGTTCATAGATTTCGAAGATGCCTGTAAGCAGACCATGAAATGAACCGTCGTATATCAGGTGAGTTATCATGAAAAAAGCGACTGCTGAACGGTGATCGTTTTTGCATACTTGCTTTGGCCCAGTATCCTGAGACGCAGCGACATGGGGTCGATATCGCGCGGCATCTTGTCGATCATATGATAGACGATGAAATGCTTAGCCCGGTTCAAGGCTATGCCAAATCGTTTGAGTTCTTCCCAGCCAAGACGCCTGAACTTTCTCGCCTTAACAATTTTTACAGCCGATGAAATTCCAATGCCCGGAACGCGCAGGATCATGCGGTAGTCGTCTTTGTTAATGTCTATAGGAAACACATGAAGATTCCGCAGCGCCCATGCAAGTTTCGGGTCGATATCTAACTCCAGATGCAGTCGATTCTGATCGACTATTTCGCGGACGGAAAAATGGTAAAATCGCATAAGCCAGTCAGCCTGATACAACCGGTTTTCTCTGATGAGCGGAACGGGTGTTCCCATCGAAGGCAATCGTGTGTCGTCACTGATCGGAACATATCCGGAATAATAAACGCGCTTCAGGGAGTAACGCTTGTACAGGGTATCTGCGACACCCAATATCTCATGGTCGTTTTCAGGACTTGCCCCGATTACCATTTGTGTGCTTTGTCCTGCAGGCGCAAATGAAGGCGTGCTTTTTATTAGCTTTTTCTCTTCTGCCGTCGCCGTGATCTGCTCACTCAGGTAGCGCATGGGCTTAACGATATCGAGGTGATTCTTTTCAGGAGCGAGCTGATGAAGACTTTGTTCGGTAGGCATTTCAATGTTTACGCTTACGCGGTCGGCATATGTGGCGGCCTCATGCATAAGCTCATTGCTGCATCCTGGAATTGTTTTGAGATGAATGTAGCCATTGAAGTTGTGTTCGAGGCGAAGCTTCTTAGCTACACGCACGAGACGCTCCATTGTGAAATCGGCGTTCTTGAAAATTCCTGAGCTTAGGAACAGTCCTTCGATATAATTCCGCCTGTAAAAATGAATGGTCAAATCCACAACTTCCTGCACGCTGAATCCTGCGCGTTTGATATCATTGCTCCTCCGTGACACGCAATAAATGCAATCAAAAATGCAGTAGTTGGTGAGCAGAATTTTGAGGAGCGACACGCACCGGCCGTCCTCGGTGTAGGTATGGCAAATGCCTGTACCAGTAGTATTCCCAAGACCTTTTGTTTTATTTGACCTTTTGCTGCCACTGGATGAGCAGGAAACATCATACTTGGCTGCATCGGCCAATATCTCTAGCTTCTCTCTTACGCGATCCCAATTCATACCGAAATGCTTACTAGCAAACAAAACTAATAAGATTAGTTGATATTTGAGATTATTTCCCACACATTTCAACGTGGAGGCTACTGATCTCCGTATGAAACTGTAGAGATAATTTCCCTCTGTACGTTGAGTTTCGCTTGCGTGCGCTACTTGAAACTATGGCTACGCGAATTTTGGTCAAAATATGCAAACAAATAATCGCGCATCACCATCAACTAACAGTATTAGTAACCTATCTTTGCCAATGATTTGCATTACTATGCACTATCAATCTCACTCAATCAACAAATCAACAAATAAATCAATAATCTGTGTGTGTTCGGCGGGCGATGGCGTGGAAGAGAATGTCAGACATCGAGTATTATTACTCAGCCAGATATTCCGGAGAGATGGAAGGAGCTTGTGCCAATGATGGTATGTGGAGTCCTGTCTATCATCAGTTCGGATTTGACCACTTGAGGGCACCCGTAATCACTTCAAGGGACCCCGGCAAAATTCAGATGTTTTCGTGGGGCCTCATTCCGTATAAGATGTCTACCCTGAATGACGCATTGTCGATTCGGGGAAAGACGCTCATGTGCCGAAGCGAAGAGATGTACGACAAGTTCTCCTTCCAGGAACTGGCGAAGGCAGGTAAAAGATGCATCATTCCTACGAGTGGATACTTCGAGCACCATTGGGTGGATGATAAGGGTAAGGTTAAGATTCCGTACTATTTGAATCTGAAACATCGACCTTTCTTTTCCCTCGGGGGACTGTACTCCAGATGGATTGATCAGGAGAACAATCACGAGTACTACACATACTGCGTTTGTACAACTGATGCAAACGCTCTGGCGGGAGCTGTCCACAATCAGGGTCAGCGAATGCCGGTGATTCTTTCTAACCAGGCAGCAGAAAGGGCATGGCTCGATAGTGCGCTATCGAAATTGCAGGTATTGGAACTATGTAAGCCGATCGAGTCTTCCATGATGGAGGCCCATCCGGTCTCCCGATTGATTACGTCGAGAATCAATAATGTTCCGGAAGCTATTGAACCGTACCCATATCCGTCGGCATTGAGCTTGATGTCACTCCGTAACCACTAGCATATAACGTATGGGCTATGATTAGCCGAATGCCGGAGAAGCAATGATTTCTTCAAACGCCCTTCGGATTAATTTGCTGCCGGCTTCCGAAATTTTGTCTCTGCTATCGTCCACTTCGTACGTAAATAATGTTGGTCCTTTTTGATCGACGCGGACAAATACGTACATCAGTTTCTTCATCTTCGCGGCGGCTTCTTTCCGAAGGATTTCCGTAACCGCATCAGAGAACTTTTCAACTTTGGCGGCAGTGATTTTCTCTTCCCTGATGGTTTGTTTGATCGCAGTGTAAAATTTGACGTGTGACACTATTTATTCTGATTAAAGTCTTTCGGACTTGTTTTATGATCGGCGATTAGCCGAAAACGTGTTTTATATAACATGGTTGCCTGTGATGACCATCAATATATTAACTTTCGGCTTGAAACGCGATTACGCGAACTTTATGTAGATCACATTATTGGTACGAATATAACATACGCAGTATGGCAAAGTTTAATCCCAAACAAGTCGAAGAAATAAATGCTATTATCAAATCAGTAGAAGCGGAACTGAAACCAGGTATGGAGATTGGCGCGAAAGAGCGCGCAAGTCTGGCCAGCCTGCTACAGGTTAACAAGATTGAGAAGCGTCCAAAGCACTTCAAGAGCAAGGTGGAATATTCAGAGGCGATAGTTTCTTACTTCGTTAAGGAAAAGGGGCTGACGAAGAACCGGTTCAGCGGAAATAACCAATCATCGATATACATTATCTGAAGTAGTTCCAGCTGTCATATCGGCCTTGAGCTATTTTCTTATTTGATCATTTCGCCTGAAACACATACTGCCCGCTTCCTACCTTGAACTTCGTATAGCCACCTTCCGTCGTTTCGCCGTTCATTGGGTTACTGTCTTCGCTGTTTGCAAGTGAGGCCTTTTGTCCTTTTTGTGTCGGCACGTAGACCGTAGCGCTTGAACCCACCGGTACGGTGACGTTCATTTCAAATATGGTATCGTTCAATTTCCAGTCAACACCAGCCTCGCCATATGGTGTCTGAAGGGTATAACTCGTATGACTTACAGCAGATACTGGCTGCGGTCTGATGATGATGTGTTTATAGCCAGGCTCTGCTTCATCTGACTTCATACCGGCAAGATTTCGATAAAACCATACCAGTCCGCCGCCAAACATCGGATGATTGTGAGATCCTCCTTCGTCCCATTGCTCGCGCGATGTCGTTGAACCCAATTCGATCCAGTGGCCAAAGCTGGGTGCTGTAGTCTTGTTCATCGCTTCGAAGGCAAGGTCGTTCATCCCATTTTCTGCCAGCACTTCAAAAAAGAATCGTGTGCCAAATATGCCGGTATCCAGGTGCCCGCCTTTAGACGAGATACTTTCCCGAAGCGATGTAACAACCGCTGCATGCTGATCTTTGGGGACTCCCATTTTCAATGCGAATATGTTTCCTCCGCCGTCGCCGTATGTGCCCGATTCCTTTCGATAAAAGCGTGTATGAAAGGCGCGCTTGGTATTTTCGGCGATCGCGCTGTATTGTTCTGTCTCTTGTTGGCGACCCAGCGCCAGGGCAGTCCGCGCAGTGATGTCCGCACAATACCAATAGTAAAACGTATGTACCATGTCGTCGGCAACGGTTGGCCCGGGCGCTACCCATTCACCGAGGTTGTACCATTGCACTTCTTCATTTTTATAATTCTTAACTTTTGAAAACATGATACCGTCTTTGTCAATCCAGCTTTGCATATATCTGACATAACCCTTCATACTCTTGTAATTATCCTCGAGCATATCACGGGCGCCGTACGCCATATAAAACTCCCAGGGGATGATACAAATAGCCGCGCCCCATGCCACGCCACCACCACATCCGGGCTGCCAGGGCGCACCGTTGGGAACATATCCGGTCTCAAGCTGGGCATCGTGCATATCCTGAACCCACTTTTGATAGAAATTACGTGACTCGAAATTGTGCATAACCGTTGGACATGCCACCTGCGCATCCCCCGTATAGCCCGACCGTTCGCGATGAGGGCAATCGCTGGCAATACCTCCATGCATATTGTCAAGCTGACTCCGCCGCCAGATGCTATTAATCTGATTGAACAGTGGGATGGAAGTCTCAAAACTGGCAGAAGGTTCAACGTATGTGTTCACGGCCTCTGCAACGAGGTCCGACGTCTTTAATTCGCCAGGCCAGTTCCTGATCTCCACACCACTAAATACAAACCAGTTAAAACGCGGCGCGTAGGTAGCCGGTCCGTTGCCTGAGCAGATATAACGGTTGTCGCCGGAATATAAATTACCATTGAAAGCCATGTCGATGGTATGCCCCGCAGGACCCTGCACATTTAATAGCTTTACCCATCCCGAAATTTCCTTGCCAAAATCAACTTTGTAATGCCCTTCACGGAGGCGTTCTATAGAAACAGGTTTTAACTGTTCCATGACTTTGTCGGTATGCGCCGTATGCGCAGTCAACCCGCCATACGGAGCGGTCCTTTCTATTGCTTTTTCCCATTGGCCATCATCATATCCTGGACTGCTCCAGTCCTTTTGCTCCTCGCGTGCATCATAGATCTCGCCGTAATACACCATGTCCCTGATGATGGGGCTTCTGCGCACGGTCCATGTCGTATCACTGGTAATGACGTCTTCGGACCCATCTTCGTAGCTGACATGAATCTGCCCGAGAAACCGTGGACTACCATATCCTTCCGTCCAGAACTTAGCAGGATTGTAGAAGCCATTTCCAAGTATGGCGCCTATAGCGTTCTTGCCCTGGACCAACTCATCGGTGATGTCGTAGGCCAGGTACATCACCTTATACTTTTTGAAATTATCGGGCAGGCTGATGAGCGCTGTTTCTATGCCCGGACGTTTGCCATAATTCGTTTGATTGGGGATAAGCACATCGTCACCAACCTTGTTGCCGTTGACATAAAACTCAAAGTATCCAAGGCCAGTGACAAACGCGATGGCACGTTTTATCTTTTTGCTCACATCAAATGTCTTTCGCAGCATCGGAGCTGGCGGCCCGAATTCCTTGGGAACTCCATCGGGGCCACCTTCTGGTTTTGGCAGAGCCGATTCGTTTTGCCATGGAGCGCCAATCCATTTGGCCTTCCAGTCTTCCTTGTTCAACAAGCCCATACGCCATCGGCCATGCTTGCTCCATGCTCCAGGCTTATCGTTGCTGTCCCAGGTGCGTACCTGCCAAAAGCAGTCCTGTCCCGAGCTGAGTGTTTTCCCCTTGTACACTATCCGGTTTGACTCCTCCGACGGGACTTTGTCGCTGTCCCAGAGATCGGGATCTTCGAGTTTCTGTTCGGAAGTTGCCACCCGTATCTGATAGGCAGTTTGCTTTTCGCTCCTCTGTGAAGACGTTGCTGTGTTAATCCATGCCAGTCGCGGAACGACATCAACAACGCCAGGATCGCTAAGGTATTCGCATGTTAGTTTTGAAGGTGCCTGCAGGTTAGAAGTCTGTGGAGCGTTACAGGCTGCCGCAAACATTGCGGATATAATCAGAAACACGCGCATAGCCGGTGGGTTTGCCTGAAGATAACAAAGTTATGGTGACTAAGGGAGCAGTTTCAAGTCGTGTGAAACATGTGCGATCGGGCCGGTACGTATAACCGGATGGTGGATGCGCACAGCAAAATGAAGGCACCCTGAGTGTTTGGGATTGTAATGAAATGAAACAGTTGACTGTACTATTTCAGAGCAGGGCCTGGCGAAAGTCTCGCTGAACCCTCAAAACTGCCTTAACAGAATGGCCTGATATATTGGTATATTGTTTGGCACACGCTTCCCGGAGCTGAGTTTCTAAACTCAAACAATTGTATGCTGTATGGTCATCTGAAACTGGTCATTCGCAATTTTCTCTCCGGTGGATTGCATCTTTACATCATCGTGCTTGGCCTGGCCATCGGTTTCGCGGTCAATCTCATCATTGCCCAATACATCTATTTCGAGCTCAGCTTTGACAAGCAGTACCCTGATCGTGACAGAATGTATTACACGTACATGTATTGGGAGCATGAAGGCCAGGGTAGTTTAGACTCTCAGTGCCATCCCGCAATCGCCCCTCTGATAACAAACAATATTGAAGATGTTGAAAGTGTTGTAAGAATGGCGCCAGCTGGCCTGGAGGGAGGGCATGAATGGGTGTTAAAACGTCTCGAGGAGGGGAGAGCATCGCGCTATATCAGAGTGAATCACATGTACATAGCAGACCCAAATATTTTTGAGTTTCTGTCTATTGATATGATTGCTGGAGATCAACAAACAGCCCTTCAGGATCCGCACAGCGTTGTCATTACGCGCTCGGTTGCCGATTTGTTCTTTCCGGATGAGCCTGCACTGGGCAAGATGTTAAGCGTTCAGGACAACGAGTTGAAAGTAACAGGCATCATTAATGATCCGGACGTTAATTCTTCTTTCCAATACAAAGTTTTTTTTCCCATGGCTTTTCTGGATGCAGCCTATGGAGAAAGTTATCTGGAAACAATGTGGCTGTGGCCGGCGTTCCCAACATTCATCAGATTGAAACCCGGGAGCGATTTTAATGAAGTTCAAAAAGAAATAAACCTGGCGGCAAAGCCAAATCTCGAGGCACTGAAAAAGAACTTTCATATAGCCGAGTCCATCGTTCTTTACCCATTCAGTGATTTCCATTTCTATCGCTCCTACAATAGCTCTGGCGTATCTCCCGTTGAATTCACGGGCGATAAAAGAGTGGTTTACTTCTTTGGTGCATTAGGTCTGCTGATCCTGATCATATCGTGGTCAAACTATATCAACCTTGCCGTTGCCCGGGCATTGCAACGGGCCAAAGAAGTGAGCGTAAGGAAAGTGAGTGGAGCAAACCGCTGGAATCTTTTTACGGCCTTCCTGGTGGAATTCCTCTTCCTCAACAGCATTAGTCTTGTCCTCGCGTTCACGATCACTCAACTGAGTTTCAACGCTTTTGCAATGGCCATCGGATCCAGGGCCACCTGGATGTTATGGAAGGAGCCGGTGTTTTGGATCATATTGATAGCGTTCACAGCCGTCTCTACTCTGGCTTCCGGCATTTATCCGGCTTTTGTGATGTCAAACTACAATTCGGTTAAGGTCCTTAAAGGAAATTTCAGCAGAAGTTTGACGGGGATAAAATTGAAACGCACGCTGGTCCTGATACAGTTTGTGCTGTCGACCATATTGGTCATGAGCATTTATGTGATCACCCGTCAGCTAAACTTCATGCAGAACAAAGAATTGGGAATGTCTCCGGAACAAGTATTCGTTATCAGATTGATAGAACTCAATTCGTCGCTGAACAGAGAAGTCGCGTTTGATGCATGGAGAAACAAAATCGAAAGTCGCCCCGATATTCTGAGTGCCGCACTAGTGTCCAATTATCCCGGCGATGTCGAGCCGCGTGCTCAGTACTACGCTCTTTCGACTGATCCAAACAGACACGGGTCTATGGAGTCATTAGCCGTCACCGGAGGGTATCTGCGCGCAACAGGTATTTCCCTTCTGCACGGTCGAATGCTTAACGATGACAGCCCTTCTGATTCAACAAAAATAGTAGTCAACGAAACGGCTACGCGTAGTCTTGGGTTCGCGAGCCCGGAATTGGCCCTGGGTCATAAATTGACCTTCATGACAACCGGCGTAGACTGTGAAATTATTGGTGTGGTCAAAGACTTTTCTACGTCATTAAAGATCCCGGCGTCCGGAAGTGTCTTTCATTTTAAACACTTTGCGGCGAATGTTCCGAAATATTTTATCATGAAGCTGTCGTCGCAGGATATGTTAGCCACAGTGGCAGGTCTAAAAGATGACTGGGACGAATTATTTGATCACGCGGCCTTCGACTATTTTTTTCTGGATGAATACTTTGACGCATTTTATAAGCAAGAGAGACAGTTTCGTGGAGTTTTTGGATTCTTTTCGGTGATCGGAATTGTGATCACCTGTATGGGACTGTTTGGCCTTTCTATTTTCAATACGACAAGCCGCACCAAGGAAATTGGCATTCGAAAATCGCTGGGAGGGAGTGCGATGAATATCATGTGGATGTTTTCAAAGGAATATTTATCCCTGGTTGTAATTGCCGGCGTCATTGGGATTCCCCTTGGCGCCTACATACTTGATAGCTGGCTTAGCAACTACCCTCAGCGAATTCCATTCAATGTTGATATAGCCATCATTCCACTGGTGACGATGGTTCTGATTGCTCAATTCGCGGTAGGATACCACGTCTTCAAGGTTGCACACGCTAATCCTGTAAAGTCGCTGCGAAGTGAGTAGCAGGTGAACAGAGTTTCATGAATTATGGTGGACCAAAATGCGAGGGCATGTGTAACACCTACGGCTGACTGGGCAGCATGTTCCTGATGGCGCTGATCTTCCACGCACGCTTTTCTTCAACAACGACAAACGTACTCCACATCTTCCTGGGCGTACTATCAGCGTTGGCGATTTCATATTTACAATCGACAATTGCTGACGTAGGACTGATCATCCGAATCTTATCAACTGTTAGCGTTCTCGTTCCGGGCGATGTAGCAGAGCTCTTCAGCATACCCTTCACGGACGACTGAACTCCGTTTCGCCATTCACCCGTAGAAACGAGCTGGTCGACGTCGTTCATCAATATGGACTTCAACAGTATGGTATCCTTCTTCTCACGTGCCTCCGAATATTTATCGATCAGGGCACTGATATCCTGGCGCTGTTTGCTGCTGGGAGCGGACTGTGAATAGGCTGTAAAAGCCAGGAGCACAAATGCTGTAATTGAAAGAAGATTTTTCATGGCTAATTAAAGGTATGTAATTGCCGGCAAAAGGTGACGAAATCGAAAATTCTGCACAGTCGCCTAAGTTTTCTCAACGAAAGAACTATACCGACTCTTCAATTGCAAAAAACGCTTCTCAAAAAATTCGAATGTGAATGTAGCGAGGAGAACGCAGCCCGATAATGCGGCCAGACTATCGAGGAGGGGATTAGCGAACAACGTGAAATGGTAAGCGATTGTCAGGCACAGGAGATGGAAGACGTACAAGCCATAAGATATTTTACCGAGGTATCGTATCACGTCCAGGAAACGGGAATGGCGAAGCGAGGTGGTCGCCACCGTTACCACTGAAAATGAAAACAGAGCCACCACTGAATAGGAGATGAGCACATGAAGTTCATTTATCTCGGGATCAGGAAATGCCAGCAATACAACAAAGGTTAGTATCGAAAAAACGACAAACAAAGAGCGCTTACCTTTAAGCCATTCGTAATTCAGAGCCAGTATAAAACCTGCGATAACTGATTCGAAATGTGTAAATGGAAGAACCCAGGCCGCAGGTTGAAAGTCAATGTTGCTGTTTATGAGAAACTTTCTGGACATAAGACCGATCGATAGCAGGATTGCAAGTAAGACCAGTCTTTGGTTTCTCTTCAGCCTTATTGTTAACAAAACAAAAAAGGGTAGAAGCAGATAGAATTGCTCTTCATAGGATATCGTCCACAGGTGTTCGGTCGCCACAATCGGATTAAACCCTTCAAACGCTGTTGCTATGTTATCGGTAAAAGTTGCCAGCGTGGCAAACCGGAAACGATTTTCCGCTGAAGTACCCTGGATGACCACTGATACCAGAATGAAGATCACATAAGAAAAGTAAAGTGGCCAGATCCGGAGAATTCGGCGAACATAATATTTGCCTATGCGCAGGTTGCCATGAATCTTGAGCTCAAGGGTGAGGAGTCGTGTCAGCAGAAAGGCAGACAAACAAAGGAAGATATCTACACCGATCCATCCGATCCGCTGAATATCCGATACGATGGGCAAAGAAGTGCTTTGCGTGTGATGAATGAAAATCAACAGAAACGCCAGGAATCGAATTGAGTCAAGTTCAGCAAAGTATTGATTGGCCGCCGTTGTACCTGGCTCTCTTACATAGATTCGTTCGTTGTTCAAGTCGCTGATGTGTTGGTACCAAAGTACTTATACAATCCGCACCAATGGCACTAAATCTTTTAATTTTCCTAAATTCACGCGCTGAAAAGTCCAAATTTTGAACGTTAACCTGATTCTCAGCGGGCGCGTGCTTCGCTTTCTTATTGTCGGCCTCGGTAGCGCCGGACTTGAAATGGGCCTGCTCGTTGTGATGGTGGAACGCTTTGGCATTCCATTACTGTACGCCAACGGAATATCCATTCTGGTCGTAAACGTTATCAATTATATACTCAGCAGATATTGGGTGTTCAAGAACAAAACGCTGCGCAAGCGTGTGCAGTTTCCGATGTTCATGTTTTTTGTAACTTGCGGCCTTGTTTTGAATCAAGCTGTGCTGTGGTTTCTGGTTGAGAAACTGTTCCTGGATTACCGCTTATCGAAGGTTATGGCTATTGGGGTTGTGGTTATTTGGAATTTTTTCACCAGAAATAACATGATTTTCAAGCAAAATCCGGGGAGTAACACCTGATCACCTTTAGACACTGTATTTATTTTTTGGTTTGATATTAAGTATTGTTATCCCAGCTTACAATGAAGAAGGTTCAATTGCCGAAACAATTGAAACCTTGTATCATTCACTTTCAGTTCACAAGATTCCGCATGAGATTGTCGTGGTCAACGACAATTCCAAAGACTCAACGGAGTCAATACTGAAAACGTTAACGCAAACTATTCCTACACTTGTCTACTATACAAACCTGGGTCCTAATGGCTTTGGCTACGCTGTGCGTTACGGACTCGAACGGTTTAATGGCGATTGCGTCGCGATCATGATGGCAGATCTGTCAGATGACCCTAACGATCTGGTTCGTTTCTACAACAAGATGATTTCTGACGATGTTGATTGTGTCTTTGGAAGCCGATTCACTAAGGGCGGCTCCACGAAAGACTATCCACTCTTAAAAAAGATGATCAACAGGGTAGCCAACCTTATCGTCAGGCTTGCCATGGGTATGCGATACAACGATACAACGAATGCCTTCAAATTATATAAGAAGGAAACCATCAGGGGTATTCAGCCTTTGCTTGCTCCTCATTTCAATTTAACCATTGAGCTGCCACTAAAGTCAATTGTGCGCGGATATACGTACGCAGTTGTCCCCAACAGCTGGACCAACCGGAAGTCTGGCGAGTCGAAGCTCAAAATCAGGGAAATGGGCAGTCGCTATTTCTTCATCTTATGTTATTGCCTGATAGAAAAGTTTTTCTCCAGAAAGGATTATCATCGTACCACACAGGAGAGAATGCAGAAGAAAATTCAGGAGTCATCCACAAAAAGTTAGTATGTCGTTCAAGATACTTATTACCGGGGGAGCTGGGTTTGTAGGGTCGTCGTTAGCCCTGAAATTCAAGGCTACGTTTCCTGAATATGGCGTTTTCGTACTTGACAATCTCAAGCGCAGAGGTTCCGAACTTAATCTGCCACGATTAAAGCAGGGTGGCGTCATCTTCGTTCACGGGGACATCAGGAACAAATCGGATTTCGATGCGCTTGACAAAGATTTTACGCACATCATTGAAGCATCGGCTGAGCCTTCTGTTTTGGCGGGCCTGAATGGTTCACCCGATTATCTTATCGACACGAACCTCGTAGGTACTATCAACTGTCTGACGTTTGCAAGGAGTTGTAAAAGTGCTTTTATCTTTCTGTCAACCAGTCGCGTGTACCCGATAAAAAGGTTGGAGCAGTGTGCCTTTGAGGAATTTGAAACACGCTTCAATTTCTCTTCTCGTCAAAGTATTGCCGGTGTGTCTGATCGGGGTATCTCAGAAGATTTTCCGCTGGATGGTTATCGCTCATTATATGGTGCAACGAAACTGGCGTCCGAATTACTGATCCACGAATTCAACGAGTTCTATGGATTGAAGACGATTATCAATCGCTGCGGGGTATTGACGGGGCCCTGGCAAATGGGGAAGGTGGATCAGGGAGTTGTTGTCTTATGGATGGCCCGCCATTACTGGAAGCAGCGGCTTTCATATCTCGGATATGGCGGAGAGGGCAAGCAGGTGCGCGATGTGCTTCACGTCGACGACCTCTTCGATATACTCAATCTGCAGATGCATAATCTGGAGCAGTATAACAATCAGATCTTTAACATCGGCGGAGGCCAGGAGACAAGTTTATCCCTGCAGGAATTGACTAAGATTTGTCAGGAAATTACCGGTAACACGATAGAAATTGATAAGGTAAAAGAAAACAGGCAGGCTGATCTTAGAATCTACATCACGGACAATAGCCGTATTACATCGGTATCTAAATGGAAGCCCTCAAAAGGGAGCGTTGAAATTCTTACCGATGTGTTTGAATGGCTCAGGAATAATGAACAAGCATTGAAGGAAATATTAAAATAGGAATCGTTATGAACATTGCTCTGGTTACAGGATCATCTGGTTTAATAGGAAGCGAAGCGGTGAACTTCTTCGCCGGACAATTCGATATGGTCATTGGTATCGACAACAACTTACGAGAGTATTTTTTTGGGAAAGAAGCATCTGTCGAATGGAATAAGAAACGTCTCGAAGATCGTTATTCGAATTTTAAAACTTATTCTGCCGATATCCGCGACGTCAATGCGCTTGCACAGATCTTTCAACAATACGGTAAGGATATCAAACTCATCCTGCACACGGCCGCTCAGCCCAGCCATGATTGGGCAGCCAAAGAACCCTTCACTGACTTTGGTGTAAATGCAGTAGGAACCCTGAATATGCTGGAGATGACGCGACTGCATTGTCCCGAGGCGGTTTTTATTTTTACGAGCACGAACAAGGTTTATGGTGATACACCGAACTCATTACCGCTGGTCGAGCTTGAGTCGCGTTGGGAGATCGCGGAGAATCATGCTTACTACAAAGAAGGCATTGATGAAAACATGAGCATTGACCAGACGAAACATTCCTTGTTTGGTGCGTCGAAAGTGGCGGGTGATGTTTTAGTCCAGGAATATGGAAGATATTTTGGTATGAAGACCGGCGTATTCAGGGGAGGCTGTCTGACAGGACCAAATCATTCCGGCGCTCAATTGCATGGCTTCCTTGCCTATCTGATGAAGTGTGCTATTACTGGTAATCATTACACTATCTTCGGTTACAAGGGAAAACAGGTTCGCGACAACATTCACAGTCATGATTTGGTCCAGATGTTTTGGGCATTCTATAACAACCCACGGCCTGGTGAAGTCTACAACGCGGGTGGTGGTCGATTTGCTAACTGCTCCATGTTGGAAGCCATTAAATACTGTGAAGAGATTTCCGGGAATAAATTGAATTACAGTTATCAGGAGACCAACAGAATTGGCGACCACATCTGGTGGGTAAGCGACGTGTCAAAGTTCAAAGCGCACTACCCTGGTTGGACATGGAAATATGACCTGAGGTCTACCTTGCAACAGATGCACGAAAGCATGTCGTCGAGAGTGTAACTTCTTACCTAAGCATAACCGTTTCCTGAACGCCCGACGTTAGTTCCATGATTAAAGTCCTACAGAAATTTGATTTAAGTAATGAATTGTTGCGAGACTCCAACGATTCATTCTTAGCAGGTCGTCGCTTCTTTGTCATTCTTGTATTGTTGTTGTTCTACCTGAAGTCAATTTCGTTAATTATTAATCCGCAGTTTTGGGCAGAAGACGGTCCTGTTTTCTTTAGCGATGCCTGGAGCTTCGGGTGGAGTTCTATTATTCGCCTGCAGGCTGGTTACTTTGTTGCAGTGCTGCGGATCGTGGCACTGATCTCAACCTTTTTACCCATCAAGCTGGCACCGTTTATCTTCGGAACGTTTACCTTAATCCTTACTGCATGTCCCGTGTATCTGATCCTTTCCAGGAGATCCGATCCAATTCTTCCGGGCATTGCTACCAAGGCCGTGTTTGCTCTGTTTTATCTGGTGGGGCCGGGGTCGACGGAGATCTATGGTAATCTTACCAACTTACAATGGTATCTGCCTGTCTGGTTCATCTTATTTATTTTTTCGACGCCATCCTCAAGCAAAGTCGTCAGAGTTTTAGAGTATATCTTACTTTTCCTGATCGCACTCACTGGCCCGTTCATTATTTTTCTATTTCCCACCTATTGTGCACTGTTAGTTTTTAAACGGATCAGACTGGAGTATACGATCGCAGCCATTCTCGCGGTCACATTCTTAGCACAGGGGTATGCTGTTTTTACCACTCCGCAGATCTCAGGGCACTTAAGTATTTCAATGCTGCTAAAGTATATCTCGTCAAAGATCATGCTTAACGGAATACTTGGAATTGGTGGACAACGAATGATCTACAAAGCCGCACCAGATAGATTCATACTTATTCTCGGAATACTGGTGTGGTTCTACACTAGTGCCAGGATCATGATCACAGGTTCGGCGTTTACAAAAGTGATCCTGATCTTTGCCAATCTGATTTTCGTTGCCGGTTGCAGAAAGTTCGCGGCCTTATTTACTATGGATCCTGACGTAGGTGCCCGATACTCATGGTTTGGAATAGTGGCATATTTGTTTGTGTATTATTACATCGCTACCCGGACAACTTTTCGCGTTGAGAAATGGGTATTCTACACACTGTTCATTTTGGGGCTTATTGTAGGCATTCCAATGGATTGGGGTTCTTACAATTTAAAGACTGTGAATTGGAAGCATGAAGTTCGGTCATTTCGTTGGCTGAATACCGGTGACACCCTGATGGTGAATACTGATCCGGTTGGCTGGAGATTCCCAATCGTGAAAAAGCAACCGAGCGAGATTCAAAAAACGGAGGAGAGCGCAGATATTAAATCCTGGGTAACACTGAAAATTCAGAACGATCGCTTGATGACAACAGACGCCTGGGCCTTTATTCAGAATGTCAGTGCGACCGGCAATCAGTTGTATGTTGTACTTAAATCGTCCGATCAGTTTTATGTGATCCCCTCTGAGCCGCAGGTGAGGCCTGACGTGTCCGCCTTTTTTAAGCAGGATTGTGATTGGTCCGGATTTACAATCTCGAAATCCATTGCCCATGTGAAAGAAGGCAAATATTCTCTCGGCTTGTTCATATTCAACACTCAAACCAGGCAACGCAGCCTCAAATACCTCAGTCACGACATTGAAA
This sequence comes from Chryseolinea sp., assembly GCA_049840655.1. Taxonomy (GTDB): domain Bacteria; phylum Bacteroidota; class Bacteroidia; order Cytophagales; family Cyclobacteriaceae; genus Chryseolinea. The sequence continues at coordinate 424,295 of JASGJX010000033.1, read as the reverse complement.
TCACCCACTCGGGCGACCTGAGCGCAGAGAGAGTCTTGAATTTATAGGTGTCAATGTTCACTTATCCAGTGCTGCTCCTGCAAAATGGGAGTAGCATTCGACGTTAGTTTCCAGGAAAGCTACACCTTTTACATTTTACATTTAGAGTTCTTCATTTTGCGGTTAACCTCCGGAACTCTTCTCACAGACGCCCTTCAAACCCTGGTGTTCAACCTGAGCAAACACGCAAATGACCTGTTTGCAATGTAATTCAACCCGCGATGCCACAATGTTTGAATTACGTAAGTCGTGGCGTAGCGCACTCACTATCTTTATAGAAATAAAACAATTTCCAATGGCAACGTTGAACCTGAAAGTCAATGGCAAAAAGCAAACCGTGGATGTTGACCCTAAGACGCCCGTGCTTTGGGTTCTTCGGGATCATCTCGGATTGGTCGGCACGAAGTATGGCTGCGGCATGGCGCAGTGTGGTGCGTGCACGATTCATCTGCAAGGCAAAGCAGTGAGGTCGTGTATGCTCCCCGTTGCAAGTGTAACAGACAAGGAGATTACTACGATTGAGGGTTTGTCTGAGAATGGAGATCACCCTGTGCAGAAAGCCTGGATCGAACATGATGTCGCGCAGTGTGGATACTGTCAGGCGGGACAAATCATGAATGCGGCTTCGTTGCTCAAGAGCAATCCTTCGCCGACCGACGATCAGATCGAAACGGCCATGCAGGGAAATATCTGCCGATGCGGGACGTACACCAGGATCAAGGCGGCCATCAGGACCGCGGCAAAATCTTAAACGACTTTTAAATTGTTCACCATGACAATACCGGAAAAGACTATTAGCAGAAGATCATTCCTGAAGGTTTCTGCGCTCGCAGGTGGAGGAATGATGTTGAGTTTTAATGCGCTTGCTTCAATCCCTGCAAAACTGGCCACGACAAAGGTTGCGGAAGGAGCCTTTGATCTCAACAGCTACATCAAGATTGCTTCTGATGGTGACATTACATTGATGTCTCCAAACCCTGAGTTTGGTTCGAACGTCAAGACTTCGATGCCGATGATACTGGCAGAGGAACTCGACGTAGACTGGAAGAACGTGAGTGTGCTTCAGGCGGATTTTTTCCCGAAGCGTTTTGATCGTCAGTTTACGGGCGGAAGCCAGGGTATTCGTCTTGGATGGAAGCCACTTAGAACAGCAGGAGCAACGGCACGGAGAATGCTGGTCGATGCTGCTGCCAAAACATGGAGTGTGCCAGCGGATGAGATCACCACCGGGAGCGGCGTGCTGCAGCATAAAGGTTCAGGTAAGACTGCAGGCTATGGTGAAATGGCCTCTTTGGCTTCGACACTTCCAGTTCCAACAGATGTCAAACTGAAGAGTGTATCAAACTTTAAGATCATAGGAACATCGAGGAAGAATGTTGATGGCAAAAACCTCGTGACTGGTAAACCTCTCTTTGGATTGGATCACTACGAGAAAGGAATGCTCGTTGCCACGATAGCGCATCCGCCATTTGGTATGAAAGTCAAGTCCGTGGACGGCACAGCGGCAAAGGCGATGCCCGGCATCAAAGATGTGTTTACCGTGAAGACGATCGCCGATGATTATGAAAGGAATTTTTTCGATACAAATGCCTTCAGTGAATTGGTGGTAGTGCTTGGTAATTCAACCTGGGAAGTGATGAACGCGAAGAAGGCTTTGAAGATAGAATGGGAAATGGCCAAGCCGGCTTCTTTCGTCGTCGCTGGCTGGGGTCAGAAGCGTACAGTTAATATTCCAGCCGGACTGGAAAGCAGTTCTGGTCACAGCGCCAGGATGGTGGAGAAGTCTAAGGAACAGGCGTCAGTGCTGCGGAAAGATGGCGATCCCGAGACAGCATTTAAGAACGCGGCGAAGGTTATCGAGCGAACCTATACGGCGCCGTTCCTCGCGCACAACACGATGGAACCTGTCAATTGCTTTGCTCATGTTACAAGCGACAAAGCCGAAATATATGGACCTACTCAGGCGCCTGAGTTTATTATTCAAACAATAGCGGCGACCCTTGGCATGCCTAAGGAGAAAATCGACATCAAGCTGGCCAGAATGGGAGGAGGATTCGGTTTACGGGCCTACTGTCACCACATGGTGGAAGCAGCAGTGATCTCTCAGAAGATCCAGGCACCTGTAAAGATGTTTTATACGCGCGAGGAGGATATGACCAATGGAATCTACCGCCCGGCCTATACGACAACCTTCAGAGCGGCGTTAGACAAAGACAACAATCTGATAGCTTTCCATGTGAAGGGTGGAGGTATACCCGAGCATGCCGTTCACGCGAATCGTTTTCCGGCGGGTGCAGTGGATAATTATCTTGCCGAAGGATGGTCACTTGATTCAAACATTACGATCGGTGCGTTTCGCGCGCCGGGATCGAATTTCATAGGTGGTGCTGAACAGTCGTTCCTGGATGAAGTGGCAGAGCTGGCGGGTAAAGATCCAATAGACTTCAGATTAGAACTGTTCGAGCGGGCAAAGAAAAATCCTGTAGGCAAGAACAACGACTATGATGCTGATCGCTATGCAGGGGTTTTGAAGCTGGTTCGCGAGAAGTCGAACTGGGGCACACAAATGCAGGGAGTCCATCGTGGAGTGGCGGCTTACTTCTGCCACAACACCTATGTGGCACAGGTGCTCGACATGACGATGCAGAAGAACCTGCCTGTCATCCAGCGCGTGTGCGCTGCGGTAGACTGCGGCATCGTAGTGAATCCCGATGCCGCAAGAAACATGGGTGAGGGGGGTATTGTCGATGGAATTGGAAATTCCCTGTTCGGCGAAATGACCTTCAAAGACGGCAGGCCCGATAAGAATAACTTTCATCAGTACCAGATGATTCGGCAGAAGGAGGCGCCCAAACAAATTGATATTCACTTTGTGGAAAACCAGGAGGAGCCGACGGGACTTGGAGAACCGCTATTCCCACCTGCGTTTGCTGCAGTAGCCAACGCGTTATACAAGGCGACGGGTAAGCGCTATTATAATCAACCTTTTGGAAAGGATATACAGCCGAGCCGGAACAAGTTGTAGCGCTGTAGAATTATAATTCTTTACTGCATTGGTCTGCGTTCACGCGACTGCATTATGCCATACCTATGAGGTATTGCTTGCTTTTGTATTGAGTTTCCTGAAGTCATGATATCAAAGTAAATGCCTGCAATGAGATGGACTTTGTAGAACTGTATACGCCATTAGCGAGGATCAAAGTTGCAAAACGCCCAAAGACGCTGCGTATCGCAAAAGATGAGTACGATTTGATCAGCGAATTCATTGTAGCATCGCTGAAGAGGAGGGAGCTAACCTTATCGAAGCTGCTGGAAATGGGAAACGCATTAAGAGGCGATCGTCCTTCTGCGCCATTCAACTGGCTCATCATTCAGGTGAAGAACGACCTGGAGCTTAAAGAAGTAATTCAGATCACTATAGACGAGGATCGGAATCAGGTGATGCGATTGCGTTGAACGGAGCCTCCTTCCGTACGGCGTCGAAGCGATTTTTCAAATGAAAAGACTGGAAGAATATGGGAGCGCTATAGAAAAAGTATAGGCGCGATATAGGGAAAGTATGGAGCAGGTATAGAACAGTTATAGAAGCGGTATAGGAAAAGTATAGGAGCATTATAGAAAAAGTATAGGACGAGTCTGGAAAAGTCGTCTACGCATCGTCTAAAAGTATAGGGCTACTATAGTGCTACTATAGTGACTCTATAGAAGAACACCAGCACGAAATAACACGTGTTCATTGTACAATTGAAAGCACTATTGTCCTTTCGTCTTATCCGGAAGGATATTCCGCGTAAATTTTTTTTACCCGTTTCTTAGCTCTAAGTTTAAGAACTTCAAGAACGAGTTGTTTCATGTCCACCGCCACCACGACAGCTGCCCCCATCTTATCGGTGAAGTCTTCCCGATTTCTTTCGCTCGATGTTTTCAGAGGACTTACCGTTGCGGGAATGATACTCGTGAATACACCCGGAAGTTGGGACTACGTATTCAGTCCTCTTCGCCATGCTCCCTGGAACGGCTGTACACCAACTGACCTTGTGTTTCCATTCTTTTTATTTGCTGTTGGAAATGCACTGAGCTTTTCGATTTCGAAGTATCAGGCGCTTTCGTCGTCCGCTGTCTTAAGAAAAATCTTCGTACGCAGTGCGCTAATTTTTTTGATCGGCTTGTTGCTAAACTGGTTCCCGTTCATGCGCTGGCAGGATGGAGAGTTCGTTCCCAAAGTATTTGAAACCCTGAGAATCTACGGCGTGCTGCAGCGTATCGCTCTGGCTTACCTGGGTGGAGCACTCATCGTGCATTTCTTTCAAGCCGCCAGGGCATTTATGGTGAGCGTAGCGATGTTGGTTGCATACTGGATCATCTTACTTGCTTTTGGCGATCTTACGCTGGAGGGTAACGCCGTACGCAGGCTCGATCAATGGATGTTAGGCGACGCGCATCTGTACAAAGGATATTTCAGCAGTGTACTGAATGAAAATGTAGCCTTTGATCCGGAGGGCCTGCTTGGGGCTATGCCAGCGATGGTTTCCGTCGTGTTTGGTTTCCTGGCAGGCACCTACATCAGAAAGCAGGGCAATTCATATCAGACGATTGCGCACCTGATGGTCGCTGCGATGCTCGCCATATTCGTTGGACTTTGTTGGGACATGGTATTTCCAATCAATAAGCCAATCTGGAGCAGTTCCTATGTATTCTATACTTCAGGCCTTGCCCTTGCGGTACTTTCAGTCATCCTTTTCTTTACCGAAATGAAAGGCCATCAGGCATGGACCAAACCTTTTGTTCTCTTTGGCAAGAATCCGTTGTTCATATTCGTGATGTCGGGCGTTCTGGTGAAGATCTATGGACTGATCCACATTCGTGGCGAAGGCTTCTATAGCGCATTGTACAAATCCGTGTTTCAGCCGCTGGCCGGAGACTATGTAGGATCATTGCTATTTGCAATCGCGCATGTGCTGCTGTTTCTGGGGCTGGCAGCTTTCCTCGACAGGAAGAAGATCTATATCAGAGTGTAGGTCTAATAGGCGTCAGACTACCAATAAGGTTTATTCGGATACGGAATGACATTTCCGAATGCTTTATGCATCCGGTCCTGCGCACTGAAATTCCAACCTTTGTTATCGGCGGACTGTCAATATGATTGACACAAAAACAACGTACGATGAAAAACACTTTTGTCTTCCTGTTACTCATCTGCCTGCTGCAGTTGGTTCAGGCATGCGAAGAAGAAGCGGCTACTGTCAGCGACGATAAGCAGCCTGATGATGAAATCGTAGATTCCACTGATGCCACATTGTTTGATACAGAATGGCTGTTGGTTGATTATAAGATTAATCATTTGCCTGCCAATCTGAAAAACAAAGCTTTGCTGGTATTGGAGGGTGGCCCTGGTGATCCGCATTCTGGCGGCGGAAAATCTTTTCTCAATTGGTATTACGGTTCTTTTTCAGTTGATGAAGAGAAACATCTGATACACGCCGTTGGCGAACTTACCCGCACCCTGGTGGGAGGCACAGACCTGGAGATCGAAGTGGAGCAGGCGTATTTTCGAAATCTAAAGCAAACCAAATCTTACGACTTAGCAGGCAATAATCTCATCCTCCAGTTTAAAAATGGTGAAGTTGGCTACTTTGTTGCAAAGAAGTAATAATGACCTGAACAGCGAACACTTTTACATTTTACATTTAGCGTTTTTCATTTTGCGGTTAACTGCTTTATCGCACAATCTCAGAAAGTTGGTTAGCATTGTCCTTAAGCTCTCTTCTCCATCTGTTCAATTGCTTTCCATCCATCCAGGGTTATCCCCATGATCTCGGTAGCGACTCCTGTCGCCTGGTAAGTGTCAAAGAATTTCATCCGCGCAATAGGATGATCCACTTCCCCGATGATTGGGTATCCCTGCTTAGTGATTTCATCAACGAGTTGATCGAAACCACTAACGGGCAGCCTGAAGGCCAGATGCTGCACTCCTCCGGCAGGATACTTTGCCAGATAGTCGTGGAATAAACTCTGACCTGATAATGGTTGTATGAGTTCAATGAACGCGCTGCCGTTGTAGGTCTGACTGACTAAACCGTCGCCGGCCACAACCTTCCCATAGTATTTTATGTTGAGTTCCTCTGCATCATATCGTTCGGGTTTGGGGAACTCAATACGCAGTGACTTCTCCAGGAATTTTAATGCAGCTTTGATGTCCGGTACGACCCATCCGATTTGCGCGAATTCGAGTTTGGCTAGTGTCTCACTGAGATTGCTCATATTCTGACAGATTTTATTCAGCAATATTAACGAGGAGAACTTTTGCGTGTGCAGGACAAATGCGTCTAAAAGGAGGTGCTTCCCGACAATCGTATTGTTACTTGAGCATTGCTCATGTTAAACTTCGACACGTCGTGAGCTCGATTGTTGAACATCCGGATCCGTTAATACCGGAAAAAGTGCCAGGACAAGCTGGAGGTGTCTTTTACCAGCTTAAACCGGAGAGTGTCCGGTCCGGATCGAAGGCTAGTCGACCGATACCTCGTCAACAAAAAGTGACGCCTTGCCTTTCCCACGATCTTTATGCCACGATGGAAGCGATTTAAACCTCTTCGCCCTGATCTGAACAAATCGGACCGACTGCTTTGGAAACTTCAATACGATCACGCGTTTGCTGGCCGGTCGTTCCTTCGAAGTCATAGAACCTTTGTAGCCCACCACTTTTTGAAGTTGACCTTTATCTGAACCTGCTAACACTTCAACGGCCTCAGGTTCGAAAACACCATTGGCGATATCTTCCAGGTAGCTCACCGTCAATTCAGACAAATCAGTCGGGTGTCCCATGTCGAAAAGAATCTGAAGATCATTGTCCATGTAGCCGAGGTATTCCTTGTCGCCGCGATTTAGTCCTCCTGACAGCCCATCAACCACGGCGCTGTCCAGCTTACCCATATGTTTGGGATCGGGCTTCGTCTCCAGTGTAACAATGCGGGGTCTTCCTCCGAGTTTCATCAATGGAAACTCCACTACCTTACTGTCTTTCCATCCGGACATGGTTGCTTTCATCCGCAGGTTTCCGGAGCGATCAATGCGAAAGGGTTCAGAGTAAAGCGTTGATTGAGTATTGGGATCGCTACCATCGAGTGTATAGTAATACTTTACTTTCCCTCTCGACAATTTTACATCCACAAGAGCGGTCGTGCGAAAGAATGAGCTGTCAATCTTCACTACTGGTGGTGTGAGTTCCGCATTATAAACGGAATCGGATAGATCAATCTGTGTGCTGAAGATCTCAAGATCGGGGTGGGAGTCTTTTAACGATGTTAATGACGTCTGTGGTACCGAAGTGTTATACAGATACAATTTTTTCAGGTCTTTCCATTTTGATACGTACTCAACGGTCTGGCTGGTGATTTTTGTACCGGACAGGTTTAGTGTCTCGAGGTAGCGCAGTTCTTTAAGATGTTTTACGCCCTCATCACTAATACCCGTGTTCTGCAGGTAAAGTTTTTGCAAATGCGTGAACGGCTCGAGGTTCTTCAGATCCTCATCTTTCACTTCAGAGTTGCCGAGATCAATCGAAATGACCTGCCGGTTTACCGGTGCCAGCTCCGATAAATCCTTCGACGCGAATTCCTTCTTGCTTCCAAGAAACACGGCGACGTAGGGTTGTGTGGCAGAAATCTGTTGTACGGTCCTGTAAGGATTGTTGAGTTTGTCTATCTCCTCATAGTCAACGAACGAAATGTTCAGCAAATCGAGGCCAGTCCTGGGATGGAAACGAGTTTGCATTATGGAATGTATGCTGTCTGTTTTAGGCAAACTCACATACTGCACATCGGGTTCAGCACCTGTGTTGATCCACCAGCCAATGAGCCTGATCTCCTCACGATCCAATTGCAGCTTGTCCTTGGGCGGCATATGCAAGGAATCGCCCATGGGAAGGGAAATGTATTTATACAACAGACTTCTTTCGGCCTTTCCCGGTACAACATCGTCGCGGTTTTCACCACCTTCCATGATGCTTTCATAATCGGATAAAATGAGATCGCCTTTAGCACGGTTGGAATTGTGACAGTTGAGGCACTTTTCATTGAAGATAGGCTGTATAACATCCCGGAATACACGTGCGCTGTCCGGGTTCTCGATCTGTGCCACCGCGGAAGACTGGTTGCGGAGAGGCTCGGTAAGAAAACCCTCGCCATGCGTGACTTCAGCACCGACGTGTCCGGCGACTATCACGCAAACTGCGCTAAGCCCAAGCGTTAAATAATAAGACAGGCGAATAGCACTGTTCTTTACCCATAGAATAATGGTGCCAAGCAACGATACGGCTATACCTATCCACTTGTGCAGGGTTACTTCGTCGCCGAGGTAAGTGCCTTCCTCATAAAGAAAAAATCCAAACAATGCTGTGACAGCAGCACTTAACGCAAACAAGTAGAAGATGCACCAGGTTATGTTGTCCACCGCCGGATGCTTAAATACTTTGCGCGTCGACAAGAACTCGAGAAAGATTCCGACAAACAGCAACGTCAAAGGAAAGTGCAACACGAGAGGATGCATTCGTCCCGACAACTGAAGCAATACAGGCAGCTGAACCCTGTCTTCGAAGAAAGTCAGAAACAGTAATAAAATATTAAGGAAACAGGAAATACCTATTGTAAACCGTCTAAGTCGCAGCATCCGTGAGCGTCACATTTAAGGGGCGAATAAAACAAATACGCATGCGCTAGGCGAGGATACCTTTCACGACATGGCCGCTCACATCGGTGAGGCGATAACGTCTGCCCTGGTGTTTATAGATTAATTTTTCGTGATCGTATCCGAATAGATTGAGTACTGTTGCCTGGAAGTCGTGTACATGTACGGGGTCTTTTACGATGTTATATCCGAGTTCATCGGTCTCTCCGTAAACAATGCCAGGCTTCACACCACCACCTGCCATCCAGATTGTAAAGCAGCGGGGATGATGATCACGTCCATAGTTGCCATCCTTGAATGTACCCTGACAATAATTTGTGCGGCCAAATTCTCCACCCCAGATGACCAATGTTTCGTCGAGCATGCCACGGTTCTTTAAATCCTGAACCAGCGCTGCCGATGCCTGATCTACACTTTTCGTAAATACGCGTGTTCTCTCGGGAAGATCAGTATGAGCGTCCCAGCCCATATGATAAAGCTGGATGAAGCGCACACCGCGTTCCGAGAGTCGCCTCGCCAGCAAACAGTTTGCTGCAAAGGTGCCCGGCTGCAACGAATCGGCGCCATACAACTTGAACGAACTCTCGGACTCATCGGAGAAGTCCATCACGTCAGGTACTGATGTCTGCATGCGATATGCCATCTCATACTGCGCAATACGTGCTGTAATCTCGGGATCACCGAACTGTTGCTCCTGCATTCGGTTTAGTTCGGCGATATGATCCAGCATCTTACCTCTGCTCGCCTTATCAGTTCCTGGAGGATTCTGAAGATACAGCACGGGGTCGTGTCCCGATTGCAGGTGTACACCCTGATGAATTGAATCTAAGAATCCGTTGCCCCAGTTGCGTGATGCGAGCGGCTGGATATCACCTTTGCTTCTCGACAGCAACACACAGAACGCAGGCAGGTTCTTGTTCTCGCTTCCCAGTCCATAACTTAACCACGAACCCATACTTGGTCTTCCCGGCTGCTGACTTCCAGTCTGAAAGAATGAAACGGCCGGATCGTGATTAATGGCTTCTGTATTCATGCTTCGGATGATACAGATGTCGTCCACGATCTTTGAAGTAAACGGAAGCAATTCACCCATCCATGTTCCATTCTGTCCGTGCTGCTGAAACGATGTGAACGATGGGATTAGTGGAAATGATTTCTGCGACGCAGTCATTCCTGTGAGACGTTGCCCATTACGCACGGACGGTGGCAACTCCTGACCGCCCATCTTGTGCAGCATGGGTTTGTAATCGAACAGCTCCAGCTGCGACGGGGCGCCACTTTGAAAGAGATAAATCACCCGCTTCGCCTTAGGAGCAAAATGAGTTACGCCCGGTGGGAGCATTTCATCATCATCGCTTTTACCGCTGAACAGATCGGGCACGAGCAGTGAACCTAACGCGAGGCTTCCTATGCCGATGCTTGCGCCGGAAAGAAACGTCCTTCGGTTTATATTGAGTGAATGTCTTAGGAATTCATTGGACATAAATGTTGCTTTTATGTTTGCTGATCACTTTATGATTTACTGATCGACTCATCAAGGTTATATATGATACTGACTACGTGCATCATGGCCGCGCATTCAGTTCTGTCAAGTTTGTCATTCTGCGGATAGCCGCCCACATGAAGAAACTTCTTCGCCTCTTCAGGGTTCGCGCGATAGCGATCATATTCCTCTTCGTAGCCTTTCATCAGGATCTGCACTTCTTCCTCCTGTGGATGACGGCACGTGATCTTACGAAACGCAAGCGCAATCTTTTGCTCCAGGGAAAGCGATTGATCTGTTATCAATGCCGACCCCAGCACCCTGGATGCTTCCAATGTCTGCGGATCATTCAGCATGTTGAGCGCCTGCAGCGGTGTACTTGTGCGCACTCTTCGCACTTCGCAGAACTCTTTCATGGGAGAGTCAAAGATGAGCATCGATGGGGGTGGAATAGTCTTCCGCCAGTAAGTGTACAGGCTTCGACGATACAGTTTGTCACCCTTGTCTGCGATATATTCTGATTCGCCTCTTCCTTTGATACCCACAGCAATCGCCTCCCATAGCCCCTCCGGTTGATAAGGTTTTACACTCGGACCGCCCAGCTCATCGTGCAGGAGTCCGCTCGAGGCAAGAACATTATCGCGGATCATTTCTGAGTTAAGGCGATAACGTGAGCTTCGCGCGAGATAAGTATTGTCCGGATCGATCTTCCGCATCTTTTCATCTGATGCCGAGGACTGCTTATAAGTTGATGAAGTCACCATCAGCTTCATCATGTACTTGATGTCCCATTTGTTTTCTCTGAATTCTACCGCCAGATAATCCAACAGTTCGGGATGGGAGGGAAGAGCACCCTGATTGCCAAAATCATCCGACGTCGTGACGATACCTCGTCCAAAAATTTCCTGCCATAAACGATTCACCATTACGCGCGCAGTGAGTGGATTTTCGGGAGCGAACAGCCACCTGGAAAGACCGAGACGATTCGAACCGTAGCGAATGCTGTCGTAGGGCATAATGGCGCCGGGTGCACCAAACCTTACCTCGACGTTAGTTGGCGCATCGTACACGCCGCGTTCCAAAACAAAAGTCTTGCGCGGATGATCATCGCTCATCACCATCACTCTGATGGTGTCTTTCGGACCTATAGTCTTCTTATTAATAAAGTTCAGAATGCCATTAACATCGCTCTGCGTTATTTCAATGCGTGGCTTGGGTAATTCGCCATAGTTGATCAGCCCTTTTTCATTCGCCTGATTGAAGAACGAATACATCGAATAAAAATCCTTCTGCGATATGGGATCGTATTTATGATCATGGCAGCGGCTGCATTCAACGCTGATGCCAAGAAAGGCTTTGCCGAATGTGTTGGTTCGATCTACAACATACTCGGTGCGGTATTCTTCGGGAATTGCACCGCCCTCCTGGGTGATCTTGTGATTCCTGTTAAATCCCGTAGCGAGGATCTGCTCGCGTGTCGCCTGAGGAAGGAGGTCACCGGCGAGTTGCCAGGTGACGAACTGATCGTAAGGAAGATTTTCGTTGAATGCATGAATGACCCAGTCACGCCATGGCCACATCACCCGGGGCAGATCATCCTGATAGCCGTGAGAATCTCCATAGCGGCTAACGTCCAGCCAGTAGTTGGCCCATCGCTCACCATAACTTTTCGATGACAGTAATTGATCAACGACCTTCTCATAGGCATCCGGGGAATCATCCTTCAGGAACGCATCGACCTGTTGCAGCGTTGGTGGGAGTCCGGTAAGATCAAAGCTCACGCGACGAATGAGACGTTCCTTATCTGCTTCAGCCGAATGTTCCAGTCCTTTCTCGTCGAGCTTAGCCAAAATGAATTTATCAATGTTATTGGCAGGCCACCCCGAATCGACATCAGGTACTTCAGGCATAACGGGTGGGATAAACGCCCAATGCTTTTTGTACTCAGCACCCTGTTCTATCCACTTCCTCAGGATATTTTTCTCGTGATCTGTAAGCACAAGATTCGACTCAGGGGGTGGCATCTGAAAGAGCGGGTCTTCAGAAAATATGCGCTTTACCAGCAAGCTCTCGTCGGGCTTTCCTTTAACGATGGCAAAGTGATGCGCATCAGACTTTAACGCTTTAAAGGCGCCTTCTTCGGTATCGAGATGAAAATCGGCCTGGCGCTTTTTGATGTCCGGTCCATGGCAGGCAAAACACTTGTCAGACAGGATGGGCTTTACATCATAGTTGAAGTCAATTTTTCCTTTCCTGCTCGCAACGTTTCCTTTATCGGAATGCTCCGAGCATGCCAGCCCAACTATTGAACTAAGCAGTATAAGTATGTGTGCCTTGCGGTTTGATCTCATAGGTACGCGTTAGCGGGCTGTAGGAGTGACCTCTAATTTAGCGAAAATGAGTGGGTAAACATCAAACGATTGCACCGGAAATATCTGAGCGGTAAAAATCGAATCTCACCTTGCTGCCGATGGCTCAAAACCGCAAAATGTAAAACTCTGAATGTAAAATATAAAACCTTCAATATGCATTATATTGAAACCAATGAACTGGAAAGACAAACTATACGAGGTCATTTTTGAGGCCGATACTCCGGCGGGAAGGACGTTCGATATCATGCTTCTGATCGCCATCGTTCTCAGCACCATCATCATCATGTTGGAGTCCGTCCCTTCGATTGCCGCAGCGAATCGCCACACCTTCATCATCGCCGAATGGGTGTTTACAATCCTGTTTACTTCTGAATATGTGCTTCGGATCGTGGCAGCCAGGCGTAAGGTCAGATATATGCTGAGTTTCCTCGGCATCATCGACCTGCTTTCTATACTGCCGACTTATCTCGCTATCTTCTTAAGTGGTGCACAGATCTTTCTCGTTATCCGTGTTGTAAGGTTATTCAGGGTATTCCGGATTCTTAAACTTGCTCATTTGCTCGGAGCCGGAAACACCTTACGTGCTGCGTTAATCGCAAGCCGGCACAAGATCAGCGTATTCTTGTTTTCAGTAGTGCTGATCGTCATACTGTCTGGCGCTCTGATGTACGTAATCGAAGGATCGGAGCATGGCTTTACAAGCATACCACGTAGCGTCTATTGGGCAGTCGTTACACTCACAACGGTTGGCTATGGTGACATTGCCCCTCAAACATTTCTCGGACAGTTTATAGCTTCCGTAATCATGATCCTGGGCTATGGGATCCTGGCGGTTCCAACCGGTATAGTCTCGTCTGAAATGATTAATCTTAAAAGCAAGGAAAAGATCAGCACGCAGGTTTGTCCCCACTGCATGCGTGACGGACACGATTCGGATGCAGTCTTCTGTAAGTATTGCAGTGCGAGACTTAACGACAGCAAAGCGGGCAACTGAAAAATAATGAACGAAAAGCGAGATCTGTCGCGATTTGCTTATGCCTCTGACATAATCACCTTCCGGACTCCATGTTGGTTCAATACCTTACCCACTTCGTTGACAAGATATATGGAGGCTTCAATCTCATTGGCTTTCGTTGCTACACTTTCAATATTGAATCCGAACGGAAGTGAACGGCTCGCACAATGGGCGGCAAGTTCAGAGGCAATGTTGAGACAAACATTCACTGAACGCTCAAGCATGTTTTCTGAATTCTTGAAGTCGGCCTTGAGATCCTCGGGCACATGAATGCCCAGCCAGTCCATAAAGTCCAATGTTTTTTCTGAGCCACAAACCGTTAGCGTAAAAACAAGCGTCGGGAACTTAGAGCCTGTGCGGTTGCAAGTGCGTTCAAGATCATCTATAACCGTCTTTGCATAGGCAAGATTGAACACGCACTGAGAGATAAAGTATGACACGCCACAGCTCACCTTGTCGAGTATCCTTTGATCCTCGTCCTTCAGCACTTCATGCCGTTCAGGAATTGTAACCGCACCAATCACAGACGTTGTTTCGTAATGCCTCCACAGGCGATAAGCCTCCGGAAGACTGGTTTTTACCGGGTGATTGGGAGCAGGCAAACCGACAAACACCGGATAGAAATTGTGACGGTGAAGATTATCCAGCCAGGACTGTAGTTCGTTCGGGGAGAACATACCAGCAGGCCTGTAAATGATCTTGGGAACCTTCAGGTCCTGTAAATGTGTACTGGCAAATTCAAATGGATCCTGTGCCTGGAGAAATGGAAACGGCCGCTCGGTGGCAGTGCGTGCTGATTCATCCTGCACATCGTAAACGATCAGCGCGTCTATATCCAGCGGCAGAATTCTTTCGATAGTCTTTCTTGCTATTTCCGCTGTACGTTCAGGAGTTGTTCCCGACTTTGGAGGAGTAATGCCATAGGTCAGAATGCCTGATTCTCCGGCCTTGATCTTATTGATAAACATTGAAACGTTGCTTGCTTGGGTTATGGGTTTTCGGGTCCTAAATCAGTTGCTGCTTCTTAAGTCGTTGTTGCCGATCATATTGAAGCGGGTCTGCTGATGACTTTGTTTCGGTTGAAGTTTAACAATCAATGCGCAATAATATGAAAAGATTTGCACTCACCGCAGTCGTGCTGCTTAACTGTCTCTGATTTCCGTTTTGAACGCAATCCTGGATTCAACACTTTTGTAATTCATAAGCCTGAGATGTATATGCCAGGTGCTAAACGAATAACCTAGCCATGACAAACAAACCAGTCATCCTATTGCTGCTCCTATCTTTGTTTCTTGTTAAGTGCGGAACTAAAGAGGATCCCAATCAAGAAGTGTGGATCAACCTTTTCAACGGAGTTGATATGAAAGACTGGAAGCCCAAGATTCGGCATTACGAGTTAAACGACAACTTCGGCAACACGTTTCGGGTCGAGGACAGCGTACTGAAGGTATCCTATGAAAAGTATGACTCATTCCGGATGCGTTATGGCCATATATTCTACAAAGACAAGTTCTCGCACTATCTCATCAATGTGGAATATCGTTTCACCGGCAACCAGGCAACTGGCGGCGAAGGATGGGCGCGTCGTAACAGCGGCGTGATGGTACATGGACAATCACCAGAAAGCATGACCAAAGACCAGGACTTTCCAATTTCAATAGAGGTTCAGCTGTTGGGAGGTCTTGGCGAGGGAGAGCGGCCAACGGCAAATCTTTGTACACCAGGTACAAACGTGGTGATGAACGATTCATTGATGACTGATCATTGCGTGAATTCAACTTCCAAAACGTATGATGGAGATCAATGGGTGAGCGTGAGTATCCTGGTTTTGGGTGATTCACTGATTACCCATATAGTGGAAGGCGATACAGTTCTTAGCTATTCGAAGCCTCAGGTTGGCGGTGGAGTTGTGAGCGACTATGACAGTGCGTACAAAGTGGATGGCACGCCGCTCACGGAGGGATATATTTCTCTGCAGAGTGAGAGTCATCCCGTTGAATTCAGGAAGGTGAGATTGCTGAATCTGAAGGGATGCATGGACCGCAATGCGAAGAACTACAAGTCGTACTACGTTGCCGCAGACAATTCGCTCTGCAAGTACTAGGAAACTGTTACATTTTACATTCAGAGTTTTACATTTTGCGGTTAAACCCCGCGCCCTTCCCGTGGACTTCGAATTCTTTCAAACCATTGTCAATCTCTTCAAACAGACACTTCTCAGTTTTTTCGTTCACAAAGTTCTATTACTCAACTGCGCTCAATATCAGCACGGCCGACTGTCCCTTCCATGGCGATGTATACATCCCAAAGCCGCCGCCTTTGCCACTTACTGCAGGCGTAGTTTCGCCGGTAAAGATATTGAACCACGATGATGTTACCTGTCCCGATCTCGTTGCCGGAATATTAGTATAAACGTTATAGTTGTACCCTGGCACATAGAACAGATACAGCCCTTTGTCGTCCGAGAGCGCATAACCGCTGAAGGCAAGGTTGTCGGTTCCGGGATTCGAATTGGTGGTAAGCTTCGGTTTGTGCGGACTGAGTTTAGCAAACTCGTAAGTAGTAAAGAGTTTATGCATGTTTTTGTAATAGTCGAATCGCGGCTTGGGTATCGTATTCCCAGGTCGCATGATATCATAGATCACAATGTCCCACGACGTATTCTGCCAATAGTATGAACCATATACGCCGGCGAACAGACAGGCGTATGTGCGTTCCAGACATACTTCCGCATTCGTATAGTTGCCCGTAAAAGTGGAGTAGGGACCTTCTTCGTAGCCGCCGTGTTCGATATTCATTACCGGTTTATTTGCATGTTTCAGGTACGCCTCCAGACTAAGCGAATACAAGTCGGGTCGCCAGTTTTGAATCGATATAAAATCAACCTTGTCTGGTTCGCGCGAGCAATACTCATAGTCGTGTACAGTGATCAGATGATGATAGGCATCCAGTCTTCTCGTGCGCTCGATTCGTTCGTTGATGTACGGGATGTCGCATCGTCCATAGTCGAGCGCTTCCTTTGAAATATCCCAGATCACATTCGGATAAGCCTGATATCGTTTGATTATATAGTCATAGTAACGGTTGTCGTTCGCGCTGTACATCTCTGGCCAGTTAACCTTCTTGTTCCAGACGTAAATCATCATATGAGCAGCTATGCCGCGGTCGTGCAAGTGCTGTATCACACGATCGAAATGTTTAAAGAACGCGACATTAAGTTGATCGAATTCCGGCTTCTCGTTTGTGCCCTTGAAAACGGAATAGGAGGGATCTTTGAAGCTATATTGCTTTGGAACATTGCTGTCCGTCTTCCATGACGTCTCATAGGCATACACATTCATGACGATCTGATTGAAACCATTGGCTTCAACAACTTCCACAATCTCCTTTGTTTTAGGCAGCGCGGACTTGTTGTCGATATCGAGGGCGAAGATCCAGTCTAGCTCAAAAGCGAGTGGGAAGTAAGGCGTTCCGTCCTGATATACGAACTTCTGAGGAGCCTGAGCGGAGACTTTAACCTGACCGTGAATAGCAGAATTTGAGTTTGGTGTTGCAGTGATCACTCCGCTGAGCGCCGATAGTTTGATGTTAGTTGAGAAAGTTTGAAACCGATATTCGCCGGCAACCTCAGGACTGAAGCGCAGGATGTATTCGGTGTCGCCATTGTAAAATCCCTGAACGTTATATGATTTTCCAGAGCTGTGTGTTACCATAGCACCAAACGCAACGTCGAAGGGATTACCACCCGGAAGTTTTTCAGCAGAGAACGCGATGTCAATCGGCTGAAAAACAGATGCGGAAATGTTTTTGCCCGCTGAGTAGTGAGTACGATTTTGCCCATTTGCTATATTGGCAAGAACTGTCAGGAGCAGAATTGGTAGAAGAGTAAAGCGTCTGCGCATAGTGATTGTGTATTGCGGACACATACTACACATTTTTTGTAAATTCATTTACACGGTGACTTAGCGCTGCAACATTGAATTGTTTACTATTGAACCCATTAAACTATGATCTCAGCACGCCTTGCTGTCTATGCGTTATTGGTGACATTGCTTTCGTGCGGCAAGGAAGACGACGTTGTTGATTGCTTTGGTGAGTCGACCCTGGTCTTGTTAAGATATGACATAGATGCCACTAATACCCGCAAAGTGAAGTTTGAAATCGAGTATGGAGGAAGTAACGAAGTGCAGCACATCATTTGGAATTTTGGTGATGGAAAGAATGCCGATGGCCCTGATCTCCAGGTTGAACATACCTATGCTACAGGCGGAACATATTCTGTCACCGTGGACGTGCATATCAAAAAGGACAAAGCATTGTGCACCGTTAGTCCCAGGAAAGACGTGACACTCAATTGATGGATAAACACATCGACGAAAATCCTCCTCTTTATTTTCAAATCAATTCATGATATTTAAACGATGAAGCATAAATTCTTTCTCCTTGCGATGTTGCTGATCGTGGTTACAATTTTCTCGGTTGGTTTTCTGGTGTTCGATCAACAGGAACCCTGGCGGAACGATCAATTGCTAAACCCCGCAGACCTTGCGGCAACCATTTCCGATAGCGCTAAAGTACAACCCGTCATTATTAGTGTGGGCCCTTCTGCAGTGATACCGAAGTCTGTTGAAATTGGAGCAGCCCATGAAGGCACCAACTTAAGAACACTCGAAGCGCATCTTTCGAAATTGTCGAAGGACAAACACATCGTGCTCTATTGTGGTTGTTGTCCCTTCAATAAGTGTCCCAATATCCGGCCAGCATTCAGCCTGCTTAACACGATGGGATTCACCAATCACAAACTCTTGAATCTTCCCCGCAATGTGAAGGCCGACTGGATTGATGCGGGCTTCCCGGTTGCTGAGTAATGATCTTTCGGATCTTCAGTGGCTGACCTTCGATCGGTTTGCACATGTTGAGCATTCTGAACTGGATCGACTTGTCTGAAATTATTCCGGACATTACTATCCATGCATCGATCTTTCTAGCGCGCAAATGCGATAGACCAGGCTTCGCATGCCTAGGGGTCAGTTCATATCCGCGAAATGAAACACGATGCCAAAGGCCCCAAACCTTCGAAAAGGCCACTTTCGGCGCTTTGATTCTTCGCCGACACTTTCTTTATTTTTGAAATACTTACTATTATTTACTAATAGTTTCGAATATCTTCGAAAATCTGCTATTATTGATTGATTTTTATTCCATGCTTGCAAACCACAGAAGAGACAAAATTCTGGAGCTCCTCCAGGAAGACGGTTCAGCCAAGGTGCTGGATCTCGCCAAGCTTTTTAAGGTAACAGAGGTAACAATCCGTCAGGACCTCGAGAAATTGGAGAAGGAGGGACTCATCATTCGTGAACACGGCGGAGCCTTTATGAAAGGAGTGTCTGGTCAGGTGAAAGACTTTACGCTCACACACCAGGAACACCTGGATAAGAAAGAGCTCATCGCAAGAAAGGCCCTCGAATTTATTGAGCGCGGCGACACCATAATCCTCGACTCCGGTTCTACAACGACCGAGATTGCAAAGAAGCTGAAAGGCTTTAAGCCCCTGACAGTAATAACAAACGCGCTGAACATCGCCCTCATACTCGGTGCCGAACCAGGTATTGACGTCATCGTTACGGGCGGAGAATTCAAACCACCGACGCTGTCGCTAACAGGACAAAAGGCGGCTGACTTCTTCAAGGGCCTCAACGTTCAGAAATTGTTTCTCGCCACTGCGGGGATTTCGCTAAAGGCCGGTCTAACCTATCCGAGCATCAGTGATATCGTTGTAAAGCGGGCCATGATCGAAGCCGCTGAAACAACCTACCTCGTCGCTGATTCGACAAAGATTGGAAAGACCGCATTGGCAAGCCTCGGTGCTCTCGCGTTGATTGACTACATCATCACCGACCCCGAGATCGAAGAAAAGCACCGCCAGGTCTTTAACGACCATGAAATAGAACTGATTATCGCTACGAATCAACATGAAAAATAGTCAACGAGAAGTTACCCTTGGAGTAATCATTGGTAACCGGGATTTCTTCCCTGACAAACTGGTCGGTGAGTGCCGAACCGATCTTCTGAGTGCCTTTGAAAAGGCGAAGGTCAAACCGATCATGCTCACAGAAACCGACACAAAACTTGGTGGTGTAGAAACGTTCCTGGACGCAGAGAAATGCGCAGCACTGTTCAGGCGATTCGCCGACGAGATCATAGGCATCGTGGTGGTACTTCCAAACTTTGGTGACGAGAAGGGCGTTGCAGAGACCATTAAGTTGTCAGGCCTCGACGTTCCTGTTCTGATTCAGGCGTATCCCGATGATCTAAACAAGATGGACGTGGCTCGACGGCGCGATGCGTGGTGTGGAAAGATCTCTGTTTGCAACAACCTCCATCAGTATGGAATCAAGTTTACACTAACAACGAAACATGTTGTTCATCCTTCTGATAAAACCTTCACTCAGGATCTGAGTGATTTCATAGCGACATGCAGAGTTGTTAAGGGCTTGCGCACGGTACGCATAGGCGCCGTGGGTGCAAGACCCGGAGCATTCAACACGGTTCGATACAGCGAGAAAATCCTGCAGCGCAACGGTATCTCTGTGGTGACAACAGACTTGTCGCACGTATTAGGTCATGCCAATCGATTGACGGCACAGGATCAAAGTGTCAAGGACCGTATAGACGCCATCAGGAGCTATACGCCTACGGGACGGACACCTGACGACAGACTGCTGCAGATTGCCAAGCTGGATGTCGCGCTCAATTCTTTCATGGCGGAGCATGCCCTCGACGCAACTGCCATACAGTGCTGGACTTCGTTACAGCAAAACTATGGCTGCAATGTGTGCACGAGCATGAGCATGATGAGTGAGAACATGCTTCCCAGCGCCTGCGAAGTAGATGTGACGGGTACGTTGAGCATGTATGCCATGCAGCTCGCCTCGGGGTCTCCAAGCGCACTGGTTGACTGGAACAACAACTATTCCGACGACGACGAAAAAGTAGTACTCTTTCACTGCGGCAACTGGGCGAAATCATTTCTGCCTGATGTGGAGATTGCAACGGCACCTATACTGGGAACTTCGGTTGGAGAGGAGAATACCTATGGCGCTCTGGCAGGCCGAACTCCAGCCTCACCGTTGACATACGGCCGCATCAGCACTGATGACACGAAAGGTGTAATGAAGGCTTATATCGGCGAGGGCGTTTTAACTGACGACCCGTTGAACACCTTTGGAACCCGGGCGGTTGCGCAAATCTCAGATCTTCAAAAACTGATGCACTATGTGTGCAGAAATGGCTTTGAGCATCACGTGGTGATGAATGCTTCGAAGACAGCGGCCATATTGAAAGAATCAATGGGCAATTATATGGGATGGGACATCTACCATCACAACGAAGGATAAGGATCCGCGAATCATCATACAGAGCGCTTTCAAATGGCAGAACTTAACCTTAAACGGAAGTCAATCGAGTATCGCAAAAACATTGTGCGTTATATCTATCACGCCAATGCTGGTCATACCGGAGGAAGCTTATCGTGCATCGACGTGCTCAATGTTCTTTATAACCATGTGATGAACGTTGGTCCTGATAACTTTCAATCGCCGGATCGCGACCGCTACATTCAGAGCAAAGGACACTCGGTCGAAGCACTGTTCGTTGTGCTTGCCGATAAAGGCTTCTTTGCAGAATCAGAACTCGATACACTATGTAAGTACAACTCACATTTCATCGGTCACCCTACACGCAAAGTCCCGGGAGTTGAACAAAACACCGGAGCACTTGGCCATGGTTTGCCGATCAGTGTCGGTGTCGCTATAAGCGGCAAGATGGATGAAAAGACCTTTCGTGTATTCACGTTACTCGGCGATGGTGAATTGCCTGAAGGCTCCAACTGGGAAGCTGCACTTACTGCGTCGCACTACGGATTGGACAATCTTTGTGCGATTATAGATAAGAACAACCTGCAGATCACCGGACGAACTACTGACGTCTGCAATACAGAGCCCATTGATCAGAAGTTTGAAAGCTTCGGTTGGGCGGTGCGAAGTGTAGATGGCCACAACATCGACGAACTCAAAGAATGTTTTGACTCATTGCCATTCGTGAAAGGGAAGCCAAGTCTGATCATAGCCAACACTGTCAAAGGAAAAGGGATCAGCTTCATGGAAAATCAACTGAAGTGGCACCACGGTGTGCCCGATGAAAAGCAATATCAGGTAGCATTGTCGGAACTCGACGTAGCCAATACTACCATACCAGATGACTTCTGAACAAGATTTAAAGATACTCGTCAAAGGCAAAAAACTTAATCGTGGGAACAGTGGTGGAACAGGGATCCGGGGTAATAACCAGCAAAGCCAACCTCGACGTTTTCTCAGAGACGTTGCAGTCTCTGGCTGGCAACGACCGGTCAATCGTCGTAGTGACCAGCGACTCGCGTGGATCGGGTAAGCTTACTCCGTTCGGACAGAAATTTCCTAAGCAGATTGTTGAGATCGGTATCGCTGAACAAAACCTGGTCGGAGTCGCAGCAGGCCTGGCATCTACTGGCAAGAAAGTTTTTGCTGTTTCGCCTGCATGCTTCCTTACTGCCCGTGCCTTGGAGCAGATCAAGAACGATGTTGCGTATTCTGATAATCCAGTTAAGTTGATTGGGATCAGCGCCGGCGTAAGCTATGGCGCATTAGGTACGACACATCATAGTCTTCACGATCTTGCTGTGCTGCGGGCAATCAACAATATGATCATTGTCGCGCCTGCAGATAACTATGAAACTGAACAGTCCATCCGCAAAGCAGCCAGTCTCACTCATCCAGTCTATTTGCGCTTTGGAAAGAAGCCAATGCCGCATCTGAAGAGCGCATCAAATAACGATTTTGAATTCGGAAAGGCGCGCCTGATCAGAGATGGAAATGATCTGACATTCATTGCTACAGGCGAAACGGTTTATCCTTCTCTGATCGCTGCCGAAAAGCTTGCGGAACAAAACGTTCACGCCAGTGTTGTGAGCATGCACACGATAAAACCATTGGACAAGGACTTGCTTATTTCACTCGGGCGCGCGGGTAAACCGGTGGTTACCGTAGAGGAACATATGGTTTATGGTGGACTTGGAGAAGCCTGCGCATCCTTTATGCTGCAACAAGGCTTCAGGAACGCTTTCAAAATTGTCGGCATTCCCGACGAGTATACAGTGACCGGCTCTCAGGCCGAGATCTTCTCACATTACGGAATGACGAAAGATGGACTGGCGGAACTCGCATTGAATCTACTGAACAGCAAAAGTTGATCGTATGAAGCGAAAGCAATGGTCTCTATTCTTTATAACATTGACTTTGTGCTGCCTCGGCTGCAGTTCCGCAACCGTCGATGAAAAAAAGCAGGTAGCCATTGTGATCTCCACACTCAATAATCCCTGGTTTGTTTTTCTTGCCGAGACCGCCGTGGCAGAGGTACGCAAGCTTGGCTATGATGCGAAGATATTTGACTCTCAGAACAACACGGCACTGGAGACCGAGCATTTTGAGAACGCATTAGCTTCCGGTTACGATGCCATACTGTTCAATCCCACCGATGCCGATGGTTCCGTCGCCAATGTGCGTCGGGCTAAGGAAGCCAACGTTCCTGTCTTTTGCATGGATCGTGAAGTGAATACAACGGAAGGCGCCACGGCACAGATACTTTCTGACAACTACTCAGGATGCGTGGCACTCGGAAAGTACTTCGTGCAAACAATGGGCAAGAAGGGAAAGTATGTCGAGTTACTGGGACTCGTAAATGATAACAATACCTGGAACCGTTCGAAAGGTTTTCACAGTGTGGTGAATAACTATCCGGATCTCCAAATGGTTGCTCAGCAAAGTGCCGAATTCGATCGCAATAAGGCCATGGAAGTACTCGAGTCGATTCTGCAGGCGCATCCCGATATTGATGCCGTGTTTTGTGGCAACGATGCGATGGCCAGCGGTGCCTGGCAGGCATTAGCTTCGGCGGGTAAGACACACGTAAGAGTATTTGGATTTGACGGCGCTGCAGATGTAGTAGAGGCTATTAAAGAGGGCAAGATAGACGCAACAGGCATGCAGTTTCCACAGCAGATAGCTGAACACGCTGCACTGTTTGCGGATGAATACTTTAGAGGAAAACGCGACTTCGCTAAGAAGGTGCCCGTAGCCGTCGAGTTGGTAACGAAGAGGAACGTAGACAATTACCTCGCCTTTGGTAAGCGTGACGACGGTGCAGCCAAAAGTGAACCAAAGCAATGATGTGGCATGCGTAACAAGATTTTAAGATATTCTTTCATTGCCGCGCTGGTTGCATTCCTCGGGTTTAAGTCGGTATACTTTAAGAGACTTGATGAGGTAAACACCAAAGCTGAACAAAGTGATTTCGATGCAAAAGCGTTTGCCCAAACACTCTACAACGATAAGTTGCCATTGGCGCTCGACAGTGCGGTCGATCTGAAAACACTGATCTCTCTTCTTCAGACTGATCCCGACCAGGCAGTAAAAAAATACTCCCACACCCTGGCCGTTGGTAACATCTGTTACTTCCTCGTACGGGGAGAAGGAACTGTGGGTCTCGGAACTGAAGCTGGTTACGCTGTAGAGGTGAAGGGCCTGCAGACGAAAACCATTGTGCACGTTGCGACGGATTTTATCTATGGCAATGCCATTCGCGATGCATCGGGGCTTGTGAAGCTAAGCGATTTTAACAAACACTGCAGATCTGAACAACATCTCTGAACAGATAAATAACATTGTAAGAAGCGAAGTCATCCCCCCTTTCATAGCAAAGGCTTCGGCGGGTTCAACGCTTCAGTTCGCGGGAGCTATTGAGCTCAACCGGAAGTATCTGGAATTTGATACAATTGAAGTAGTACCGATACGATTGGTCTTGCAGTAACAGCATACACTTAGCAAAAAGCCTTAAAGAGTTTACAACCGGGTGCTTTCAATAGAAAACATAACGAAGAGATTTCCAGGTGTGATCGCACTCGATAATGTTTCCATGCAACTGCATAGGGGAAAGGTCACTGCGCTGCTCGGTGAAAATGGCGCTGGCAAGTCTACGTTAATGAAGATTTTGTCTGGTGTGTATAGCGAATATGAAGGACAGATTCTATTTAATCAGGAGAAGCTCACTTTCCGTGACGTTCGTGATGCACAGGATTCGGGCGTTACCATGATTCACCAGGAATTGAACCTGATTCCATACCTGACCGTACAAGAGAATATCTTCCTCGGTCGTGAAATAGTAAACGACTTTGGATTCCTGGACAAGAAGACAATGAAGCAAAAGACAGTTGAGTTGCTGGCTCGTCTTCAGCTGAAAGTTAGTCCGGATACCGTAATCTCAGATCTCAAAGTTGGGCAGCAGCAGGTAGTGGAGATAGCTAAAGCCTTGCTAAACGATTCGCAGATCATTATCATGGATGAGCCAACGTCAGCCATCAGTGACAAAGAAGTCGACGTCCTGTTTGGGATCATCGACAACCTGAGACGGCAGGACAAAATAATCATCTACATCTCTCATAAGCTCGACGAATTGTTCCGGATCGCCGACCACTATGTGGTCATGCGTGATGGTACTTTTATAGAAAGCGGCGAGATGCAGAGTGTGGATCAGGCACACCTGATCCGTAAAATGGTCGGCAGGGAAGTGACTCTATCCCGATCAACAAACTCCGCGAAATTGAGTGGTGAAGAGTTGCTGCGCGTCGACAAACTCTGTTTGAGGAACCCACTAAGAAGAAACGAGAACGTACTCAACGATGTTTGTCTCCGGGTAATGAGCCATGAGGTCGTTGGTGTGTTTGGACTCATGGGCGCCGGTCGTACAGAACTGATGGAAGCGATCTTTGGGCTACATCCGCGACACACAACGGGAGAACTACTAGTTTCCGGAAAGAGAGTTTCCCTTCGTTGTCCTGACGACTCCATCCGGGCAGGTATTGCGCTTGTTCCGGAAGACCGGAAAAAAGATGGACTGGTATTAGGTCTCGATGTAGGATCTAATCTTTGCCTGACTACGCTTGCCAGTCTTGAGCGGGGAATACTACTCAACGATGCAAAGGAAAAAGAACTCGTGGAGAAATATATCTCTGAATTGAGAATCAAGACTCCTTCCAGAAAGGAAACTGTGCGAAACCTTAGCGGCGGAAATCAACAAAAGATCGTCATCGGTAAGTGGCTGGCAAAACATCCGAAGGTTCTTCTTCTGGATGAACCAACCCGCGGTATTGACATCGGTGCGAAGAATGAAATCTACCGACTGATCCAGGAACTGGCGCGATCGGGTATGGGTATCGTTGTGGTGTCATCCGAGTTACCGGAGATTCTTGCCGTATCCGATAGAGTTTTGGTAATGTCTGAGGGGCGCGTGACCGCTGACATTCCGATATCAGAAGCCAGCGAAGATTCAATATTGAAGGCAGCCATTCCAAAAAATCTTAATTAACATGGACGCAACGATAAATATGCGCACGGATGTAAAGAGATACACCAGTCAGCTGCAGAGGTTTCAGTCTCTGATCGCGCTGTTCGTATTGTGCCTGATTCTTACTTTGCTGACCGACAAATTCCTCACGGTCGACAATGCCTGGAACGTCATGCGTCAGATCTCTGTGAATATCTGCATTGCCACGGGAATGACGCTCGTTGTGCTCACAGCCGGGATAGATTTGTCAGTAGGTTCAATACTTGCTTTGTCCGGAGCAATAGCCGCGGGGTTGTTAAAGAACGGTTTGCCCATTCCCCCGGCTAACCTGTTTGTGGGGTTTACTGTACTGGGAGCCTTGCTGGCAGGGCTGATCATTGGCTCATGTCTCGGTTTTTTTAATGGATGGACCATCACAAAATTCAAAGTGCCGCCATTTGTCGCTACACTTGCCATGCTCACCATCGCGAGGGGCTTAACTTTTTTGTGGACTAAAGGTTATCCCATAAGCAATCTTGGCAACGATTTCGATTATATCGGCATGGGTTGGTTTCTTGGTATACCATTGCCCGTATGGATCTCGGGAATTGTTGTTGCCATGGCCGTATTGCTGACACAACAAACAAGGCTGGGTCGTTACATCTACGCTATAGGAGGAAACGAAAGTGCTGCGCGGCTCTCGGGCATCAACATCAATAAGGTTAAACTGGCGGTTTACACGATTGCCGGAGGGCTTGCCGCTGTTGGAGGTATCATGGTCACTTCAAGACTGGACTCGGCACAACCAAATGCAGGTATCAGCTACGAACTCGATGCTATTGCGGCCGTGGTCATCGGTGGTACGTCACTCTCCGGTGGCAAGGGAAGTATTCTGGGTACAGTGTTGGGAGCAGTCATCATCGGTGTGCTGAATAATGGACTTGTCCTGCTGGATGTTTCCCCATTCTGGCAACAGGTCGTCAAAGGCGCAGTGATCCTCGTTGCTGTTATTATCGACAAGTCGGGTTCAAAGGCAGAATGAAGGAATTGACTGATGAATAAGTTTCACGCGACTAACCTCAACCAAATTGTCCGCTGACATGAAGTACATCCTGGCGATAGATCAGGGAACAAGCAGTACCAAAACTATTCTCTTCGACGAGAATGGAAAGGCGTTTGCTAAAGGCACCGAGTTGCTGAAAACAAACTATCTCCCTAATGGTTTTGTAGAACAGGATCCTGAAGAGATCTTCCGTAACGTGTTGTCTTCGGTAAAAAAGTGCATTGAAGATTTTAAGAAAAAAGGCGGCGACCTGTACAGTATTCAAACCTGTGGAATATCTAATCAAAGAGAAACATTTGTCATTTGGAACGATAAAGGCATTCCATTATACAACGCTGTTGTGTGGCAATGCAAGCGCTCGGTTGAGATCTGCAGCAGGCTAAAGAAGGAGGGACGTGAGCCACTGATCAGAACTGCGACAGGTTTGTTGCTTGACCCATATTTCTCGGGCACTAAATTGTTTTGGCTTTATGAAAATGATCCGAAAGTGAAGCAGGCCATTGATGATGGTAAAGCTTACTTTGGAACGATCGACACCTGGGTACTGTACAAACTTACAAATGGCAGAAGCTATTTCACTGACTACACCAACGCATCGCGCACTTTGTTTTTCAACCTGAGTACACTGAACTGGGATGTGGAACTGCTTTCAATATTTAAACTTTCCAAACTGAATCTGCCGATGCCAAAATCCTCTTCGGCCTTATTCGGGGAAAGCAATTTCGAAGGACTGTTACCTTCTTCAGTTAACATCTCGGCTTTGATCGGGGATTCCCATGCCGCCACGTTTGGCGAAGGATGTTTTTCTCCGGGCACAGCGAAAGCAACACTGGGAACCGGTTGTTCGGTAATGATGAACGTAGGCAATAGCGTTAAGGTCTCGAACACCGGAATGGTGTCAACGATTTGCTGGAGCACCGAGACTGAAGTTCAGTACGCGCTGGAGGGCGTAATCGTCACTTGTGGTGGAACGATTGAATGGCTGAAGAATGAACTGAACTTATTCAATGATAGCCGCGATACGGAGTCGATGGCGAATGCCGTGAACAACAACGGCGGGGTTTACATCGTGCCTGCTTTCAGTGGTCTGGGTGCGCCCCATTGGGACATGAACAGAAAGGGAGAGATCAGAGGGTTAACGTTTGGTACGACTAAGAATCACCTCGTTCGCGCGGCACTGGAGTCAATACCTTATCAGATCAAGGACGTAATTGCGGCGATGGAATCGGATACGTCTATCAGCCTGCAGCAGCTGATGATCGATGGAGGCATCAGCGGAAACAGGTTTATTGTTCGTTTTCTAACCGAGCTGCTGGAGAAGCCAGTTGTCAATATCGGAATGGCCGATGTATCCGCTCTTGGCGCGGCGTACCTGGCTGGACTCCAGAAGAAGATCTTTCGCGACTTGAATCACCTGAGAGAGTTGAACAGCGAGAAGACTACCACAAAGCCGACGGGTGATGAAAACGTGAAGGCGTGGTATCAGGGCTGGTGTCATGCTATTATGAGCGGGACTTCAAATCAAAAAACTATAACCGGTTATTATGAATAAACTTTCTATCATATTCTGCCTGTTGGGTATGTCTATTGGTGCAAAGGCGCAGCCAAGCAATACCCGGCTTAATTCCCCCGAAGTGTTATCCGACAACTCAGTCGTGTTCAGGGTGAAAGCGCCTGAGGCGAATAGCGTGAGCGTTGTGGGAACATTTGCTAAGGACTTTAAGCCGGTACCGCTCGTAAAGAATGATTCCAACATCTACGAGGTAAAGATCGGTCCCCTGAGCTCCGACATGTATGAATACAGGATCGTTCTCGACGGCATTCCTGTACTCGACCCGAATAATAATGCAGTCACCCGTGACGGAAACTTCATTGAGAACAGGTTGCTGATTCCTGGAGAGCTAGGAAACCTCCTGGCAACACAGGATGTCCCGCACGGAAGAGTAACAGCTGTCTGGTATCCTTCGCCTACGCTGGGTGGACAAAGAAGAATGTTCGTCTACACGCCTGCGGGATACGAGCAGGGAAAGGATAAATATCCGGTGATGTACCTGCTGCACGGCGGCGGCGGAGATGAAGATGGCTGGATCAATCGCGGGAGAGCGAACGACATCCTCGATAATCTCATTGCATCAAAGAAGGCAGTGCCCATGATCGTAGTAGTGACCAATGGCAATCCCGATGCAGTAGCTGCACCGTTGGACAGACCACTGAATAAAGTTCCAAAAGACACAGGCATCGGCGGCATGGCCTCGATGAGATTCGAACAAAGCTTCGTTAAAGATGTGATCCCCTATATCGAGAAGAACTATCGTGTCATTGCCGATGCCAACCATCGTGCGCTCACCGGCTTCTCCATGGGAGGATTTCAGACACAAAACATCACGAATAACAACCCTGGCATGTTCAACTATATCGGCGTGATGAGCATGGGGCTTTTTTCGTCGTTCAGAGGTGCGCCGAATACAAACTACGACAAAGATAAGCATGTCGCGCAGCTGAAGGCATTGATGGCTGCCAAACCAAAACTCTACTGGATTGGCATTGGTAAAACCGACTTCCTCTATGAGTCCGTTACGAAACTGCGTGCGCTCTACGACGAGGTTGGTGTAAAATACGTCTATCGCGAAAGCGAGGGTAGCCATACCTGGAAGGAGTGGAGACTTTATCTCACGGAGCTCGCTCCACAGTTCTTTAAATAAAGCAATTTGTTGAGAGTATAAATCAGACTTAGCCTTTAGATCCCACAGCATAAACCTTGATCTTAATGAAGATGGCAATGAGATTTTTGAATCGATTAACCCTATCGCAAATCATTTTCCTGATGATGCTGGTCACCAGTGCTTTCAACGCGAAGGCGCAAAATGATCCCGTCAGGCCGCGCATTGTGATCACTGCCGATCCTGAATTAGATGACAATAACTCGCTCATCCGTTTTCTTCTCTACAGCAGCGACGTACAGATTGAAGGTTTGATTTATGCAAGCAGTGGATTTCATTGGAAAGGAGATGGCAAGGGAACCAAATGGTTTGTTCCCAACCGGGAATACAATCGCTTTGGACAGGATAAATGTCCCTGCGAAATCCTGGCGCTGGGCGAAAGACGAACGCTTCATCCACGACATCGTTGAGGCCTATGAAAAGGTGTATGCAAATCTCAAGGTTCATAATTCAAATTATCCTTCGCCTGAGGAACTCAAGTCGAAGATTCGTTATGGGAACATTGAATTCGATGGGGATA
Source organism: Chryseolinea sp. (assembly GCA_049840655.1). Taxonomy (GTDB): domain Bacteria; phylum Bacteroidota; class Bacteroidia; order Cytophagales; family Cyclobacteriaceae; genus Chryseolinea. The sequence continues at coordinate 393,984 of JASGJX010000033.1, read as the reverse complement.
TTTCCAGGGACACACCAGGTTCCGATCTGATCAGGTCATTGATCCTCGATGACAAGCCCGGCCAACTTTACATCACTGCATGGGGTGGCCAAAGCACCATTGCCCGTGCTTTAAAATCCATTCAGGAACAGTACGAGTTCACAGCACAATGGGAATCGATCAAGGCTAAAGTTTTGCGCAAGGTCGTGTTACTTCCTTCCGGTGATCAGGACGATACGTATGCTAAATACATCAAACCAAACTGGAAGGGTATTGACTACAGACAGTTCCGCGAAGGACCCAACTATGGATATGGTGCCCAGCTTAGGGCAAAGCCTGAGAATGCAAGTCTGTTGACTCCGGCGTGGATGAAAGAGAATGTCACAGATCGTGGACCATTGGGATCTTTGTACCGCGTTTGGGGCGATGGAAAACAGATGGTTAAAGACGATATCATGGACTACTTCGGTTTGTCGGGATTCACCGACGATCAGTTGAGAAAGAAGGGTTATGTAGTTTGGATGCCCGTACAACCCAAGGGCTCCTGGCTGGGTGAAGGCGACAACCCCACGTTCATGAATATGTTGGGAAATGGTTTACGTGCTTATGAATTTGGTTCTTATGGCGGATGGGGTGGTCGAACATTACCGAATGATGATACTCAAAGTTTCGCTTTCAATCCGAGTGATACATCTCAGCGGGCGATGGCAAATGCTCTTGGGTCAGTGACAAGTCAGAACAATAAGAACGCCAACACTTATCCTGACTTCTTTGTTGCGGCTCAGCAGGATTTTGCAGCGCGCATGAAATGGACAGTCAAACCGAAGTTTGCCGATGCCAATCATGAACCGGTTGTTAAAATCGAAGGGCCTATGGAATTGATCGCTGCGCCAGGCGAGACGTTCAGGTTGAATGGAAGCGCCTCAGATCCCGATGGAAACAAACTGACAACTACCTGGTCACAGCTGAAAGTGGGTAGCTACGGGGGCGATGTTGCCATAACAAATCCGAATGCTTTACAATGCAGAGTAGCGATACCCAGGGATGCAGTTCCCGGTCAAACCATCCACATACTCCTCCAGGCAAGTGACAATGGTACACCTGCGTTAACGAGGTATCAGCGTGTGGTCATCACCGTGAAGGGTAAGTAACTCTGGGGAAATATATCGGCAAAAGATTCACAGAAGTTGAATCGCCGGCGCTACAGTACATCTTCAGTCTGGGTACATATCGTTTTGTATATCCCTGTTTGCATGCGACCTGGCGTTCGCACTGTTGACGGCATTCGACTGCGTGCGTGTTTTAGATTGAGTCCTTTTCGGGGATTTCTCGTTTTGGTTCTTATTCGCTGCGGAGCTTTTAGCCCACGGGTTGGTTGCCTTTCTCATAAGTTTCGATTTTATAGGATCGATTTTTATGAGTGCGAGCTCAAAGTGAATGCCGATTTCTACTCGTCCCTCAGAACTTCAACAGGATTTGTCAGCGCAGCCCTAAGTGAATGATAGAATGTGATAAGAAGGGCGATTGCAAGAGTCGCGCTGCCAGCACCAACAAAGATCCAGGGCGATGGCGTAATCCTGTACACAAAGTCTTTTAACCACAGCTGCATGCAATACCACGCAAGTGGCGCGCTGATGAGAAATGCAACGAATATCAGTCCCATGTAGCTGCGCGATATCAGCGACAGAATATTTCCTGTAGAGGCTCCCGAGACCTTGCGGATGCCAATCTCCTTCGTTCGCTGCTCCAACGAATAAACTATCATCCCCAACAAGCCAAGAGCCGCTATAATAATAGCAAGCGTTGCCATCACCGTAAGGATCTTGCCAAACTGCCTCTGTGAGGCAAACGTATCTTCGAAGTTCTGGTCTACAAACGAGTACTGGAACACCGTATTTTTTGCATGAGTTTTCCAAACAGTTTCTATCGATGACAACAGGTCGGTCCAACCCGCCACGTCAGGACGTCTCGCCTTGATTGCAATGTAATCTCTGTCACTATCTCTCACCCAGGGATTGCTGATGTTAAACATAGCCATGGGCTCGATAGCACTTTCGATCGACCAATAGTTAAAGTCAGCAACAATGCCTATCACTTCGAACCGCGCGTCGCTGGAACCACTGTTGGGATAGGTAACATATTTCCCTAATGTCGATTCATCTACGCTCCAGCCGATACTCCTAACGGCGCTCTCGTTAAGGATGAACACGGTGGAATCGGATGGACTGTCCGCCCTGAAATTTCTTCCGTATTTCAATTTTATGTTAAGCGTAGGAATATAGTTGGCGTCGATCAACGCGAAGTTCAACGCTAGTTTTGTATCCCCGATACCCTCAGCCGAAAATGTGTCTCCTCCGTATATCTCGGGAGGAACTGACGAACACCATGACGCATTGACAACTCCAGGCGTTGAAGCAAGTGCATCGGTCAGCGTTTCGATGTGCTTCACAGCTTCTGCATGATGGAGTACGATCAGATTATCTCTGTCAAATCCCAGGTCTTTTTCAGAAACATATCTGAGTTGCTGAAACACAATTGCCGTGCAGATCATCAGCATAATGGAAACACTGAACTGGAATACGACGAGTCCGTTGCGGAACAACTTTCCGGTATTACCAGATTTTGATTTTCCCTTCAGCGCATTAACCGGGTTGAACGACGCAAGCGTGATGGCAGGGTAGACACTGGACATAATAGTCATAAACACACTGAGTGCTAACATCGCCAATCCGGGTATCGGGTCCTTCAGCAAAGACATCTGGAGATGTTTGCCCGTGATCGCATTGAACGCGGGAAGCAGTAACTGAATGAGCGCTATGCTCACGGCCAAAGCAATCAGACAAAAAGCGAAGGCCTCCAGAAAGAAGTTGACGCGCAGTCTGTTCTTATCCATTCCAAGAATTTTCCGGATGCTGGCTTCACGTATCCGCTTCGTGAATTGCGCCGTCGAGAGATTCATGAAGTTTACACATGAAAGAAGCACTACAAATACAGCAGCCCCGATGAATGAATAAATCACCTTAATACTGCCAATGTCAGAGAACGATCCCAGTACAGCGGGTTCGGGAAGGTGTAGTGTTGCTATGGGCTGGAGAAAGAGATCCCATTTCTTGCCCGACTTAATATATTCGTCGTAAGATACGCCCATCGCCGCGCGAAGTGTTTCGTCAGCTCGTTTACGGGGGATCACTGTTAACTTTTCGCGCACTGCGTCTATATTAGCGTCGCGCCTTAAGAGTACAAAGGTCTCAAGCTGCGTCCACACCCAGCTCCAGTGCACGCGTTCGACTACCGGGAAGCTCTTCATCGAAAGAAGAATGTCGAAATCGATAGTAGAGTTTTCTGGCACGTCGTCCATCACACCCGTGACTTCGAACGTATTGGCAGCACCACCGCGAAGTCCTCCCAGGGTTACCATTTTGCCTATAGGGTCCGTTGTTCCGAAGTATTTCTTTGCCGCGGAACGCGACATTACCAGTTGATTGGTCTCCCTGAGCGCGGTTGTTTCATTACCCTCGGTCAGAGGGAAATTCAGCACCTTGAAGAAGTTTGAATCAGCGGCGAGTATCTTGTCTTCTTCGAACGAAACGACATCGCCATCCGGCTCGACATAGGAAACGATAAAATTGCCGGGTGTGTGAAGGCTCGTGATTAACTCTACCTCAGGTAACTCTTCCTTCAGGGCGTGTGCCACTCCTGGACCTGTCCTCGAGAACTGACTCGTCTCATTCTGTGCCCAGATGAAAGTTTGATTCACGCGATACAGCCGGTCAGCATTCCGGTGAAATGAATCGTAACTGAATTCATGAGACACGTAAAGATAAATCAGCACAGCACTGGTGATGCTTACGGTGATACCCAACAGGTTGATGGCTGAAAATAGCTTTTGCCGTTGAAGGGTTCGAAGAAAGAGCCGAATGCTGTTCAGGTTCATAGGATGGGATTGTGTGCCAGGCACTCAAATTTACTTTTACATTTTACATTTATTGTTTTACATTTTGCGGTTATGTAGCGTCCTAAATCCCTAAAAGTCCTACATACACCCACTCACCGATTTCTTATTCCGACCTCAAACTCTTCACCGGCTTCATCATGGCTGCCCGTACCGCCTGGTAGCTCACCGTCGCCAGTGTTATCACGAGTGCTCCCGTGCTGGCGGCCAAAAATATCCACCACGTTATTTCAGTTCTGTACTCGTAGTTCTTCAGCCATCCTGTGAGCACATACCAGGCAATCGGGCACGACACGAGACACGAGATAAGAACCAATACGATGAAGTCTTTCGATAGCATTTGCCACAAACTGAAAACAGAGGCGCCCACCACCTTCCTGATTCCGATTTCCTTCGTGCGCTGCTCTGCCACAAATGATGCGAGACCAAACAACCCAAGGCAACTAATAAAAATCGCGATCGCTGAAAATACTGAGGCCAGTTGTCCAACACGTTCCTCAGCAGCGAATTTCAATGCATACTCCTGATCGGCAAATTTGTATTCAAAGGTCGCAGATGGTACGACCTTCTTAATCACCGACTCGATTGCCGGCACCGCCTCGGAAGCACTCATGTCCGGATTGATTCTGACGTTAACCCAGTTCGTGCCCTGGCTGCTAAGGAAGAATACAGAGGGAAGTGCCGGCGAATAAGGAGATTGCATCACCATATCTTTTACGATGCCAATCACCGTGAAGCTGTTGTATTTGCTTCTCCATCCTCCTTGCCACCGGATTGTTTCACCTACAGGATGATCGAAGCCCAGGAGTTTGGCAGCCGCTTCATTAATGACGAATGCGGCGGAATCGCTCGCGATATCTCTTGAGAAGTCCCGTCCGTCTACAAATTGCCACCCAACCGTCTTTCCATATTCCGGTGTAACGGTAAGTGTCGCCCACTGTGGAATGAAGCCAGGATCTTTTCCATTCCAGTCGAAGCCTCCATTCTGAGACCAGACAGCAGTCGGCGGACTTGATGATTCGCTAGCTTCTATCACGGCACCGGACCGTTTCAATTCTGTGAGCAGCGCATCGTACTTATCGGCAAATTCGGAAGAACTCTTGCGAAGCATCACCAGTCCTTCGCGACTGTAACCAATCGGTCTGTCCTTCGCAAACTGGATCTGTTTATAAACGATGATCGTTCCGATGATCAATGTCACCGATACCGTGAATTGCATAACTACAAGTACCTTGCGCGGAAGTGAAGCAAGTCTTCCAACCCGGATCGATCCCTTCAGCACCTTAACTGCATTGAAGGACGACAGATAAAAAGCAGGATAGCTGCCTGCAACGATTCCTGTCGTAAGAATGAATCCGGAACTGATCACCCAGAAGTACAGATTTGTCCATGGCATTTCCATCTGTTTACTGGAGAGTTCATTGAACCAGTTTAAAGACGTCGTGACGGTTACCAGCGCACCAACAAAAGCCAGGCTCACCATAACGAAAGATTCAACAAAAAACTGCTGAATCAATTGTTGCCTTGCAGATCCAACCGCCTTACGAATACCTACTTCTTTCGAGCGCTTGTCAGCGCGCGCCGTACTGAGATTCATGAAGTTGATGCATGCGAGCAACAGTACAAATCCACCGACAACTCCGAATAGCCACACAATTCGAATGGCGCCGCCTGCAACAACCCCGTTCCTCCATTCCGATCTGAGGTGCCAGTCCTCCATGGCGTGTAACGTAAGCTGTGGATTGACACTCACGTATTGCTGATTCTCCCGCACGTTGTTGAGAATAACGTCTTTGATCTGTTCTGATGCAGTGGCTAAGTTTGTTTGATCGGTCAGCTCAACGTAAACATTGAGAAAGTCATTGGTGAATATTGATTGATTCATCCAGGGATTGACAGATGACGCAAGCTCGTATGGCGCGTAAAACTGCATACCATGAAGATTGCTGTTGTAGGGAAAGTCTTCGTACACACCGGTCACTTTCAGGTCCATTCGATCGCTGTTGGATAAACGAATCACCTTTCCCATAGCATTGTCGTTGCCAAAAAGTGCTTTGGCCGCGGATTGTGAAAGCAGTGCTGAATGAGGATCATTCAATCCTGCACGAGTGCCCTGAATCATTCGAAAGGAAAACAGTTCAGGTCCTTCTGATTCAATAAAACCACCATGCAGAGCAAGGCGTTCCTCGCCGGCAGAGATTACGTGGTCGCCATTCAGCGCCTCCATAACTACGCGCTCAAAATGATTCGGGTATTTGGTTCGGAGCTCGTCGCCAACACCAGTAGGCAGGATGGGGGTCGAGAGCGTTTCTCCATTCATGTTTAGGTTTCTGATGACCTTCGCTATGCGGGGATAGTGATCATGATACTTGTTGAACGAAAGCTCATCGTTAATCCACAGTCCAATCAACAACGCCACGGCCATGCCGATCGCAAGACCCCCGACATTGATTGCTGAATAGACTTTATGTTTAAGCACGTTTCGCCAACCGCTCATGAAATAACTTCTGACCATCATATTCTGGTTTAAACATCGTCCGTAGTCCAACCTCGTGCCAGATCCGCAATGCGCGTTTTATGGGCCTTTTTACGCCCAAATAGTTGCTTCTTCGTTCGCGAACGATCGGGCCTCGTCCGCAGGCGGCCATGCCCTGGTAGTAATAGAAACTGAGCGCGCAAACCATTCCAGGATCGCCGGCGACGTTAGTCTGAATCCAGAAAGTCTACAAAATCATCTGGTTTGTTTGCGCCATGAGAATAGTCCCTTTGCATCGTATTCGTCCTGGTCGCTTTGGCTTGTGGATCTTGTTAGTGACAATACTGGTTGTTGCATCTACGATAACCCGCGCTGCCCTTCTAACTAAGTCATTTTCTGACGTCGATCTCACATTGCCTCATACGGCGGCAATCTTCAGCGTAGGTTTTCTTTACGATCTGGTAAATGCAGTCTACTTCAGCCTGCCCTTTGTTCTCTATCTATGGCTGATGCCTCGCCGACTGTTCACGAAGGCCGGACATAAGTATGCCCTGCATTCATGGTTTGCTGTGATGACTTTCATGATTGTATTCAATGGCGTAGCGGAGTGGCTGTTCTGGGATGAATTCCACGTGCGATTTAACTTCATAGCCGTCGACTATCTTGTCTACACCACTGAGGTGATTGGCAATATCACACAGTCCTATCCTCTCGGATGGATCATCGGCGCAATAGTATTACTCACAGCTATTATATGCTGGATCATCAGTTCATGGATTGAGGCATCATCGGTTGATAACACATCGCTCTCAACCCGTTCAGCGTACACGGCATTATATGGTTTCGCCTTCATTCTTACCTTGTTTGCTGTACGCAGCGAGTATCACCACTTCAGCGATAATGCATATGTGAATGAGCTGGCAGGCAACGGCCTTTATGATTTATTTGCCGCATACCGGAATAACGAGATCAGCTATGATCGGTTTTATGCGGGTATAGAAGATGATTCAGCGTTCGGGCGCCTGAGGAAATCAGTGAAAACACGCGAAGCACAATATGTTGGATCAGATGCCCACAGCATTGTTCGAAAGGTGGTGAACGAAGGAGAGGAGAAGCGATTGAACGTTGTGCTGATCAGTGTAGAAAGCTTTAGCGCCGACTTCATGAAGACATTTGGTAACGAGGAAGGCATTACGCCCTTCCTTGATTCCTTGGCACAGGAGAGCCTGCTGTTCACCAATCTATATGCTACGGGCACGCGTACTGTGCGCGGACTTGAAGCGCTGTCGCTTTGTGTGCCTCCAACGCCTGGTCAATCGATCGTTCGTCGTCCGGGAAATGAGGATCTGTTTTCTATTGGAAAGGTGTTTCGCGATAAGGGTTACGCCACCGAATATATCTATGGCGGTTACAGTTATTTTGACAACATGGGATATTTCTTCTCGCACAATGGATATAATGTAGTTGATCGTTCAGCATTAAATAATGATCAGATTGACTATGAGAACATCTGGGGAGTGGCCGATGAAAATCTGCTTGATCTGGCATTAAGAGAGCTCGATCAGAAGGCTGAAGCTGGTCCCGTGTTTGCCCATGTGATGACAACTTCCAACCATCGTCCGTTTACTTATCCTGAGGGTAGAATTGATATACCCTCTCACACGAACAGAAGCGGAGCAGTAAAATACACCGACTATGCTATTGGACGTTTCATCAAGGCAGCTCGGAAGCACGATTGGTTCAGAAATACCATATTCGTTATCGTTGCTGACCATTGCGCCTCCAGCGCGGGCAAAACTGAATTGCCGGTAAGCAAATACCACATACCCATGCTGATCTATTCACCTGGAAACATCGAGCCTGGTGTAATGAACAGATTGATGAGTCAGATCGATATCGGTCCAACGTTACTTGGAATACTAAACTTTTCTTATACAAGTAACTTCTATGGCTACGACATTTTTAAATTAGAGCCAGGACGCGAGCGAGCCTTCATAAGCACGTATCAAAGCCTAGGATACCTGCGTGATGGTAAGCTCGCTATCCTGTCGCCGCAGAAAAAAGTGGAGTCTTTTCGTCTCTCTGACAAGCTGGATCCAATCGAGTCCATACATGACAGGGAGTTGGAAAAGGAAGCGATATCATGGTATCAGTCGGCCAGTTATTCATTCCGGCATGGATTGATGCGATAATTTTATACAGAGCATGAAGATACTGATCATTGAGGATGAAAAGGAGCTGGTGAAAAGCATGACACAGTTCTTGCGTCAGGAGAGCTATGTTTGTGAAGTTGCGCATACAGCCACAGAAGCGGGCGAGAAGATTCTGATGTATGACTATGATTGCATCCTGCTCGACCTCTCTCTGCCGGACGGAAGCGGATTAAAGGTGCTCGAGAGCCTAAAGGCCAGCAAGAAAACTGATGGTGTGATCATCATCACTGCAAAGAATTCGTTGGAGGATCGTGTCGCCGGACTTAACCTGGGTGCCGATGACTATCTGGCGAAGCCATTTTATATGCCCGAGCTGATGGCGCGCGTGTCTGCTGTTATCAGACGGAAGCGATTCGACGGAAATAACACGCTCGCCTTTCACGAGATTACGATCGATCTGCTGGGTAAGACAGTTAAGATCAACGGCAAGAAAATCGAACTTACCAGGAAGGAATACGATCTGCTTCTTTTCCTGGTGTCCAATAAAAACCGGGTGGTATCGAAGAACGCAATTGCCGAGCATTTGTCCGGCGACGATGCCGAACTGCTCGACAAATTCGATTTTATCTATTCTCACATGAAAAATCTCAAGAAGAAGATATCAGAGGCCGGCGGAATGGACTACATTAAGACCATATACGGTTTGGGATATAAATTCACCTCGTGAGATTATTACAAGTCAATTTACGCACCCTGCTGCTCTGCCTTCTTGTCCTGGTAGTTGTCAGCATCCCGGTGTCGTTCTTCGCCATCAGGCAGATCTTGTATGAAGAGGCAGATGAATCGCTCGCAAATCGCAGCGACCAGTTTATTAAACACATCAAGACCTTCGAATACCTCGACGATCTGGAAATGGATATCGGGATCTGGGATCAGCTCTCCAACGATATTACGATAACACCCACATCCGACCTTTCTATTCAACGACACTTCAACAACCTCGCGTTGTTCGACAGTGTTGAACACGAACTCAAGCCATACAGGATTCTGTCAACACCGGTAGAAATTAAGAGCAAACACTACCTGCTCGTTGTCCGGATGTCGTTAGTCGACAACGATGACCTTGTCATTGTACTGGCATTGGTGCAGGTGATCATCCTGTTGCTGCTCGCAGGTATCATGCTGATCGTGAGTCGGCGATTGAACGAACAACTATGGCGACCGTTCTATCATACGCTGAATCAATTAAAAGCCTACGAGCTGGATAAGAGTGAATCGATCCAGCCGTCGAATACGAAGATCGTTGAGTTTGATGATCTCAATAAAACCGTTACGCACCTCACGAATCGCAATCGAAAGGTCTTTCTACAGCAGAAGGAATTTATTGAGAACGCGTCGCATGAACTGCAGACGCCATTGGCGGTCTTTCAATCTAAGCTGGACGTATTGATGCAAAATACATCGCTGGACGAAGATGCCGCGGCCACGATTCTCGAGCTGGAGGAAGCTACACATCGCATGATGCGTTTGAACAGGAATCTGTTATTGCTCAGCAAGATTGACAACGATCAGTTTACGGATTCGTCCGACGTTGATGTTTCAAAGGCGGCTGAACGGATTCTTAATAATCTGAGCTCATTTGCCGAAGTAGGGGGGATCACCATCAACACCAACCTGAAGCCGGTTACGGTGAAAGCTAATCCAACTTTGATTGAAGTGCTGCTGAACAATTTGTTTCATAACGCAATTCGCTATACAAGTGTTCACGGAGCAGTAGACGTTGTGTTGTCGAACAGTATACTCAAGGTCGCCAACGTGGGCGAAGCACTAAAGATGAGCACTGACAAGCTGTTCGATCGGTTCAGTAAAGAGAGTGTCAGCGGTAACAGCACAGGACTCGGCCTGGCGATAGTAAAGCGGATATGTGATTTCTATGGCTACGAAGTCCGGTATAAGTACGTCGATGGAAGGCATGAATTCGATGTTAATTTCACACGCTAGTTTCAGCGTACTTCCAGGCACCTAACAGCCACCCAACGACCTACGACCAAAAAGTGCGCGCCTTGACGGATGAAATCGCTCGGATTGCCATTGGTAATTTTATGCGGATATTTAAAGCCGCAACCTCATTGTAACATAGACGGTAAGACTGAAGGCTGTAACCTCCTTGATGCGGAACACGTCAAAGCTCGGTAAATTAATATGCGCGAACTGCGAGATTAACCGTTGCCCCAAACTTGTAATCATTGCCTTTGCAATAACGTCCCCTCATGAAAAAATTAATCATAATCCTTGTCGTTCTGTTACTGGCGAAAGCAACTATCTACGCTCAAAACAAAATTAATTTCGATAGTTTGATCACCTCAAAAGCCGCGACGTTTAGCGGCGGAAATCAATTTCAGGGAACAGGCTGGGACCTATTGGTTAAACGCGCAGGTGCTACCGGCTATGTTCTGATTGGCGAAGATCACTTTATCAGTGAAGTGCCTTTGTTCACCAGGGCATTGATGCAAAGCCTGAAGGTCGACAACTACATTTGCGAAATCGATCAATGGACGCTCGACATTTTTCGTGACAAGTTCAAATCGCTACCCGACGAGCAGCTTCGGTCCTGGATTTCAGCGAACTACAATGGCTTCTCGTTTTTCCAAAAGAAAAATGAATTCGACCTGTTGTCCTATTTGCTTAAAGAGAATATCAGGCTGATTGGGACAGAGCAGATCGGTCTGACGTCAACAACGATGACTTTTCAATACCTGGTGGAAAGAGGGAGCGTAAAGAATAGAAAACTCTACGAACTTATGCGCGACTCGTCTGATTTGGTAAATAAGCATTTCTTCACCGATCAAACCAAGCCTTTCTTTTTCATGACCTCGTGCTTTAGTTCCTCAATGAAGAAGCTGGACCGAAAAGTAATGAACAATGAAGAAGCTGCACTGACAACTGCGCTCATAGAAAGTGCAGAGATTTACAAATCCGGTAGTCATCGCCGGCGCATCAGGCTGATGCAAGCCAATTTAATGAATGGTTATCCCAATGCTTTTAAGGGTAAGAAGAACGTTTTTAAGTTTGGTGCGAATCATATGATCAAAGGTGAGAGTTATTTGCCGGTGATTGATATTGGTACAACGGCACATATTATGGCGCAGGCGGAGAACATGGAGTCGTATCATATCCTCATCATGCCGAAGGCAGGTCGTCAGGCCGGTTTCCTCACTGGGAGTAATCCCATAAGTCTCGAAGATGAGCCCTACAGGGCTCTAAAACCTTTGTTTGCAATAGCATCCGACACGGAGTGGACTATTATTGATCTTGAAGGGATCAGAAACGAAGCCCGTAAGAACAGCGTCGTATTAAGTGATCCTTTTTTGGAAAAGACGATAAAAGGTTACGACGTACTGGTCGTAATACCAATGGCTACACCAGCTGAATCATTAAGGTAGCAGGATCGTAACAAATCGGCCGAATACTGCGACGTGCTAAACTTTTATACCAAGGCGCTCGTGCCATTGCAGAACTGTTTTGTACACATCATCCGTAATTTTCTTCTGTTCAGTGGTCAGCGGGGTCTTTGACGCACGGTTAACCACCTGAAGATTAAGTCCACGTTTGTTGAGCATGTACCGCGCGTTCAATGAATAACCGTTTCCAATCACATCATCGAGTCGGGTGATTTCACCCTGCAGCCACTGGACGTCGGCTGACTTATTGGAGTCATTGACATGCTCACACAGCCATGAAAAAATCTCCGGATACAGATTGCCGGCAATGCACGACAAACCCCTGGCTCCATTCTGTAGCGAGAAGATGCCGTTTGGAGCATGTGCATCGTAGAACTGAAGCGCCGTTCCTTTACAAAGATCAAGTTTCACTTTGATCTTCGCCGGATCAAGCGTAGTGTCTTTGTGATATATGAAGCGATTGCTTTCGATGAGGTGTTTGAAAGTCTCTGGAGTTAATATTCGCTTGTAAGGTGATGGACATTCGTAAGTGCCCAGCGGAACACCTTCGGTCATCGCCAGAAACTTGTCGATGTTGCTCAGCATCACAGCATCTGATTCTTCCTTTGCCGCGAAATGACTGGTAATTAGTATTACGCCGTCAACGCCGGTCTGGTGCATCTTCTTCGCAAATTCTGATTGTGCAGGAATGTTGTCGCCGAATGACCCTGTAGCGACAATCGGGACGGCACGGTTAACGTGTTTAACAACATGCTTCACAAGCGAAAGGCGCTCCTCATCCGACAGGTAATACATTTCGCTGCTAAGACAATTGGCAAAGAGTCCTTTCGCGCCCGATGAAAGGTACAGGTCGATCAGCGCGGAAAGTCCTTTATAATCGATTTTAAGGTCGCTGGTGAACGGTGTAATCATCACCGGCACAAACTTCTTTTCGCCCGCTGGTGCAAATAGTTTTGATTCCATGGCTCGTGCGTATTGTGGTACCGTTGTAGCCAGAGATCCAAGGGCGGCTAGTTGTCCCAGGAACTGACGGCGTGGATATTTGATAGCCATATGGTGAATATTTGATTGTCCCTTTGAGCAGCATATCTGGCCACCCTTATAACGTTGCTTATGGTCCTGCGCAGTGTGAATAATCTGCTGCCACGCTGATCAAAGGAAGGGATTCGCGCCGGAATATTGGGTGTTAAATCCGGTATGGTACTTCTTAATTTGCGAAAACTTTGGGCCTGTTACTTCCCTGGCGGCTCACGGCTTCTTTCTCGGCCCATACTCAGGAAGCCGCTGTCCGTATTCAATCGCCCCCAGATCAGGAGACTTTCCCGAATAGCCGTCCGTAATAGAGGGCAACACACATCCCGCATCTATGGCTTTACTACCCTGTTTCAGTCTGAAATCATATCCGTCCCGCTGGTAGATATGGCCCTTTCTTGACGGATCTGGTAGCGGAACATTAACGAAAATCGCATCACTCAACTCACGACCATGAAGTTCGTACCCGGTCTGTTTGCTAAAATCCTGCAGCGTGTTGAATTCATATTTAGTCATCAGTTTATCATCTGCATTGTTCAGTGAATCGACCGAAGGATAACGCCAGACGTACTTGGGTGAGTTGCCCGGCTTCTTGCGGTAACCATTGTAGTCGAGCGAAGTGTATCGCGTGAATGTTGTTCCGCTGAACGGGCGATTGTCATCCGGACCGATGAAAAGATTATTCCTGAACTGGCCATTGGAGAAATTACTAATCGCAACGTCCATGACGAAAGTATTTTGATAGGTGAGAATGCCGGATGGCCTCACCGTGTATTTCAGGGCAGTACCCGGTACGTTGTAAAGAAGATTTCTGACAAAGTAAACGGGACCTCCAAACATCGGCTGTGCGCTTAATGCTGAATGGTACGAGTTGAATCCACGGTTTTCAAATATTCTGATGTTATGCACGCCACCGTCTGATTCGATAAAGTCGTCGGCCATGTTGAAGATATCGTTCCTGTAAAAGTCGATGCTGCTGCACAGAGGTTTCCCTTCCTCAGGAAGGCCATGCGTATCGATGCATATTCCGTCGTGGAAGTATGAGATGGAGTTGTGACAAACGACGTGACTTTGTCCATACACCTTGATCGCATAGTAGGAGGTGAGTGGCGCCGGCTTCTCAAGACCATACCAGCCGACCAACGTGTCAGGGTCGTGGCGCCCAACCAGTACGTTGTCTGCAATGTAAAAGTCTTTCGAGTCTGCGCTGTAGGTTACGACACCGATACCGATATCTTCCATCCTGCAGTTCTTCACGGTCAGTCCGCTGCAACCCATCACGCGTTTAAGGCCAGCATAGAATGCGATGTCGGTGTTGCGAATGGTGAGTCCTTCGAAGTAGTGGTAGTCGGCGGCCATCACATCGAACAGTCGATAGGAGCCATCGCCGTCGAAAACAACTTCGCCATCGCCTGCTGCCTTTATCGTAATCGGCCGGTCTGGTGTACCCTTTTGGGTTAAGACGTATGCGCCATGAAAGTCAAGTGCAAGGGAGTCGGCATACCTAAGACGGTTTCCCTTGTAACGCCCGGCATGTACAAGAATAACATCACCGGCACGAACGCGCGGCTCCGGGACATCCCACCAATCACCGGTATTGCCAATTCCGTAGTACGCTTCGTTCAATCCCGTAAATGCCGGCTCTTGTTTTTGGCCTTTGTATCCGGGAGGATAAACATGATATACATTACCGCCCTGGTAAGGCATCGGCTCGGCCTTCGTCTTAACAAGTACGATCTGTTCTGATTTGCCATTTACACCATCTTTGTCGGTCAGCTGGAAGCGACATTCGTATTCAGTTGCCTGTTCAAGACCAAGAATGCTGCCGGCGAACATGTTCCTTGTTTCATAGACCCAGGGCTGATCATGTCCATAGATCTTTTCACCACCCATGCGGAGCAAGGGCAATGCAGCTCGCCAGGCAATATCACCTTTCTTCCTGTACGATACCTCTACCGTTGCATTACGATTGTTGTCGCCCGTGATGTACCACTCAAATCCCGCACACAGCAGCGTCGGTGGTTCAATGACAAATTCACCTGGTGATGTTTGGTTTGTATTCCGCTGTGCGTAACCTGCCAGTGAAACAAGGACGATAAGAATAAATATCAGTGACTTCATAAGACGATCGAAGGGCTGGTAGTACAAGGTATGTGATAAGGCAAAAATCTTACTTACCGCTCATGAAAACGTATCCAATGAATTTAGCATCAATTGAAATAGCCAATTCTGTCAACCATTACGTGTCAGGTTAAAAAAAGGCCCCGATAGGGGCTCCAAAATTGTCAATTATCAATTGTCAATTGTCAATTCTTTTCAGCGTCGCCCTTGTGTAAGGCGCAAAATCCTTATCCGGTTCTGCAAGATTAAAATCCTCTTTCAGTGTCCCCTGATCAAAAGTATAAGTCTCCCTTGCCCTCCACCCGTTCGGAATGTTCTCGATTGCTTCGGATTCAAAAACAAGGGTACGGCCGTCATTGTTTACACTTTGCAGTATGTATTGGTTTACGAATCCTTCAGCATGAAACTGTCGGAATACAAACTTCTTTCGTCCCTTGTCGTAGCTGATATACCCTACATCCTCGTGATGATATCCCTTTGGATTTTCCTTCGTAGGCTGGTAGTCAGATTTATTCCTCACTTCAATGAATTTATTATTCAACACAAACCGGTAGCTCCGTTCATAGGTTCCCTTGCCGTCAGCACCATCACCAGTACCACGCCAGTTTCCGATCAGTGGCTGCAAAGGGGTCCAAAGAGTATCCGTTTTTGCTCCTTGTGCAAACATCAAAATAGGAGCGAGCAGCAGCGTAGCTAAAATGATTTTCATGGAATTAAAAGTTTGGGTAAGCGGCCTAACTAAAATACGGATATCAATTTAATTTTACGGAATGCAATCATACGAACATTCCATAATGGTCCAGCCAGCCGACATCGATGCAATGAATCACGTAAACAACGTTGTGTATGTGCAGTGGGTGCAGGATGCGGCAGCAGCGCATTGGAATGCATATGCTCCCCTGGAGATCAGGGAAAAGTATAATTGGGTGGTGCTTCGCCATGAGATCGATTATCGAAACGCGGCGATCTTACACGACGAACTGATCGCAAGAACGTGGGTTCAGGACTATGAAGGTGTAAGGTCAACCCGAATCGTGAAGATCTATCGCAAGCGGGATGAAAAGGTAATGGTTGAGGCGAAGACATCCTGGTGTCTGCTGGCCGCATCGAATAATCGCCCTGCCCGCGTAGGAGATGACATTAAAACGATTTTCTCTCCCCGTAATGCTGGCTAAGTGACCTTCCGTCGTTGCTTTCCGTGGCTGCTCTAATAGACACAGTCAACAATGTCTTAAGTCTAAGAATAACAAATTATCAGGACCCTGTTTCTTCCATGCTGGCATCTACCGGCTTTGATTCAGGAGAGCCGAACTGTCGGAAATAGATCGACAAAACCACGATGGCAGCAACGGAGATGAATTCACTTTGCCAGTTCTGAAATGACTCAAACCAGAATCGCGACATGGTCATGTATTTGCCCAACTCAACACTGGGTTGGCCTTTCATGGATTGTTCGGCGTTATAATGCCTGAGACTTCCGTTTGCGTGCAACATGAAGCTGGTGATAAAGAGCAAGCCGAAGGCAATAGATAGTGAGCTTTTGTACAGACGGAGGACGAAGCCGCCACGGCGCACAGGCCACGGTGCCCCTGGACGCAGCGGATCCGGCTGCCGGTCAACTTCTTCTTTCTGTTCCAGATCTTTCGATTCGCTGGACCCCTTTTGTTTCAGCCACACCGTTAACAATACATACATGCCCATTTGGAGAAACTCACTTTCCCAATTCTCGAACGTGGTTTCAATGAAGTGTCCGGTCCGCAAGTATTTGGCGAGACTAACGGGAGGGTATCCGTATTCTCCGATTTCACTATTGTACTGATCCAGTCCTGTTACGATCTGACCACAGAGCGAGAGCACGAACAGAACCAACAACACGAGCGTAAGCCCGTTTCTTTGGACGAAGCTGAACTCTTTCTTCATGACCTGAGCTTCATGACTAAATATAGGTATCCCGGAAACCACACCTGAAGAAAGGCGTTGATTCCCGGGCATTTGATCACGTCGCGAAAGTCAAAAAGAATGCCAGCTGGTAATGCACGTATTTCGATGTGGGATAATATTGTTTTTGGCGTTTAAGTTGATTGCTTCTTCAACGATTTAGATTGATGAAAGGTCACAAATCGGTTGTCATGCGAATGAAAACGCTGTCTTTAATTTCCTCTCAGCTGATTTCCCGACACGAAACTCTGGCTGTGGCCGAGAGCGTAACCTCCGGTCTGTTATCCAGATCGTTCTCGCTCGCTGAGAATGCTACTGACTTCCTTCAGGGCGGTATAATTGTCTACAACCTTGGGCAAAAGACGAAACACCTGAATGTTAATCCTATTCATGGTCAACATTCGAATTGTGTCTCGCCGGAAATAGCCATTCAGATGGCTTTGGGAGTAGCCGACAAGTTCTGCTGCGAGTGGGGAATCGCCATCACCGGTTACGCAGCGCCGGTACCCGAACTGAATATCAAGTCGTGCTATGCTTATTACGCTATTGCAAACAACGCCAGGGTAGTACACTCGAACATCATAGAAACGAAGCTGACGGAACAGGCTCGCGTCCAACAATACTTCGTCGATCATCTCCTTGACGTCTTCCGCGACCAGTTGAGCTAACGCATCTTTGGCGAAATCCTCGCTACGGCTGGCCACGTCTTACCAGATTGATTATTTTATGTCGAAATTACTTTATACTTTATGTACTAACGACCCACTCAGGACTCAGGACTAAATACTCACGACTTGTTCAAGGCTTATATAACCATTGCCATCCGGCATCTTGTTAAAAGCAAAGTATTTACGGCTATAAACGTGACCGGGCTTGCCGTCGCGATGACTGCATGCTTTTTTATTGCGCAGTATGTCGCCTTCGAATCATCCTTCGACAAACTCTACGTGAATCACGATCGCCTGTATCGGATATCAGCATCACAAACTGCTAAAAGCTATCCGGGCATATATGACTTTGTGAATGAAAATCTGCCTGAAGTCGAAGCAGCCACGCGGTTCGTCAGGATACCGGCAAACACAGGCTATCTCTTTAGCTATCGGAATAACGTCTTCAACGAAGCCGGCGGTTTCATAAACGCCGATTCCAATTTATTCAAAGTATTCCCAGAACTCCTGCTGCGCGGCGACGCGAACACGGCGCTAAAGAATCCAAATGGCATCGTCATATCCGAGTCTGTGGCCCGCAAGGTCTTTGGAAATCTTGACCCGATTGGTCAGCAACTGGATCCCATTGGCGATAGAACAGAAAGCGCACCGATCGTCACAGGCATCCTGAGAGATATGCCTTCCAACACTCATTTTCATGCGAAATTTGTCGCGAGGATCGAGAGCTCGTGGCCGGAGATAATCGAAAACAAATGGTTGCCTGGAGCGGTATTTAATTATGTCCTGTTAAGACAAAACACCTCAGCCAAAGTTGTCTCGTCGAAGGTAAACCAGATGTTAGCCAGGGTCTCCGCCGATGTTCATGAGTTAAAAGGATCGACGGTCAGCCTGCAGTCAATCAGGAGCATTCATCTGAACTCACATTTTAGCGATGAGTTTGAAGTGAATGGAAACCTCACGCTGGTCTACCTGCTCATGGGTATTGGCATAGTGATTATGGTGATGAGCTGGATCAACTACATCAACATCGAAACGGCTCGTTTCCTGAAACGAGCTCGGGAAGTTGGCGTACGGCGGATGATTGGATCTGAAAAATCTGACCTCGTTATACAATTTTTGGTTGAATTCTGCTGCATTACATTCCTTGCGTTGATTGTCGCAACCGCGATGATCATGTTGTTATCAAAAGTCTTTACCGGTCTGATGGAGGTTCCTGTAGATCCGGAAATACTTATCCAATGGGAATTCGTTTGGATCGTTGTTATTTTCTTTGTTTCCGGAACCACATTAACGGGCGTCTATCCATCCGTCTACATTGTTCGTCTGAAGCCGGCGGTTGCGTTGAAGGGAACTTTTAATCCTTTGAGACGACGTAGCGTGATCAAAAAGCCTTTGCTTATCGTTCAGTTCAGTGCTTCGATGTTTCTCATTGCGCTGTTGCTGGTCATTAACGCTCAGCTTGACTTCATGCGTGTATCCGATAAAAAGATTGCAGTGGACCAGGTAGTCGCGATCAACAATCCGGTGGCGTACGCCAACCAGGCCGTAATCGACAAGTACAATAATTTTACAAGGCTTAGGAGTAAACTTGAGCAGGTCGCTTCTGTTGAGAGCGTCGCGACTTCGTCGGCCATACCGGGCACTGAGATCGGATTTACGTATGTGAATCTTGTTAAACGCACGATAAACGATTCATTTGATCCAACCCGCTATAAGGTGATTTTTGCAGGTGAGAACTTTCTATCACTTTATGGTATTCGGCTCCTGGCCGGGAGAAATTTTCAAATAGAACAAGACAATGAGTGGAAGCAGCCCTGGGACCGGAGCGACTGGTATAAAATAATCATCAACGAAAAGGCTGCAAAGTTGCTGGGTTTCAGCTCGGCCCAGCAGGCGATTCATCAGGTGGTGAAGTTTCAGGTATTCGAAGAGTTTGAGGACCATGAGATCATAGGTGTCATTGAAGATTATCATCACGAGGCAGTCAAGAAGGATATTTACCCAATGGTGTTGAAGAGCAATTTTAACAGTTATCAGCAAGTCTATTATTCGATCCGTCTTCAGGCGGGCGTTTACCCGCAGCAAGCGATCAGTGATATTGAAAAGTCGTGGAGACAGGTCTTTCCTGAATACCCGTTCGAATATTTCTTTCTTGACGATTATTATGACAGACAGTTTAAATCCGAGCTGCTGTTCAGCGCTGTCTTTACCTTGTTTGCTGGTGTTGCCATCTTTATCGGTTGCCTGGGTGTTCTCGGAATGGTTTTATTCGAGTCAGGCGCCCGGATAAAGGAGATAAGCATACGCAAGGTTCTTGGTGCATCACCCGAAAGTTTGCTTGCACTACTTTCGCGTGAACAGTTAAGATCATTAATTATCTCAACTGTGATCACCTTGCCGCTTGTGTGGTATGCAGCGGACCGATGGCTGGCAACTTATCCCAACAGGGTGGGATTGTCGGTTGTTGTTTTTATGCTACCTGTCGTTATCATTGCCATCGCGGTCTCTATCATATCGGGCCTGCAGGCCTTTAAGACAGCCACAGTTAATCCCGTGAAGCATTTGAAAAATGAGTAGGCCATCCGCAGTTGTCAGAAATAACTTAATTTTCCGTTTGTAAAACTGCTGATGAAAATGGTTTTGAATTCTATCGTCGGTGACCATGTTCGCCGAATGAAAGCCTTTCGTTTAACACTGGTTGCGTTGGTGATTGTCGCATCTACTTCTCATGCACAGCACATTGAAACCCTGCACGCCGACAAGCCCGTTAGCCTCCGTGGCCTTAGTGTGGTTACTGACAATATCGTGTGGGTGAGCGGCAGTAAGGGTACCGTTGGCAAGTCGACGGATGGCGGCAAACACTGGGAATGGATAACGGTACCTTTCTATGAATCACGTGACTTCCGCGACATCGAAGCTTTCGACGACAAGACTGCTGTCATCATTGCGATCGCTCACCCCGCACACATCCTGCGGACTACAGACGGCGGTAGATCGTGGAAGCTTTCGTACGAGAATAGTTCCAAAGGAATGTTCCTCGATGCGATGGATTTTACTGACAGGATGAATGGAGTAGTTGTGGGTGACGTCACGAATGGACATTTGTTCATCGCCCGTACGAGCGACGGTGGAGTTACGTGGCGTGAATCAACCGAGCCCCATGCGGCCGCCGACAGTACTGAGGGATGCTTCGCGTCAAGCGGAACCAATATCCGTTTGAAGAAGGACGGCAGTTACTTCTTTGTTACCGGAGGGCGAACGTCAAGAATCATATCTGGTAGCGCAGCAGGAGTATTGCCTTTCGACAACAGCAAGGCATCAACAGGAGCTAACTCAGTTGCCATCAGCACAACTAACAACCTGATCGCTGTTGGTGGAGACTTTGCTGCTGATACAATACGCAGCCGGAATTGTTTCGTGAGCCACGACAACGGAATGACCTGGACGGCGTCGAAAGTGCCACCCATGGGCTACAGGTCCTGCGTAGAATTCATTGTCGGCGACGTTGCTCTTTCCTGTGGCCTCAATGGTGTCGATATATCCGATGATGCAGGCATTACCTGGCGGTCTGTTTCCCGCGACAGCTATCATGCCTGCAGAAAAGCAAAGGAGGGAAGCAGCGTATTCCTCAGTGGCAATAATGGAAAGATAGGTAAACTTGTGAGGTGATGAGGCGATGATTATTTCAATTGTGTGGCAGCAGTGGTGCGATCAAAGTAGACCATTCTGTCAAAAAGGGATGAGTAGAAGGGGCTATAATAAGATGACGGATTGTTGTTGTAGACAGAGCCGACGGTAAAATGCTGCATGCCCATAGCGAGGATCGAACTCCATTCACCGTGAGTATTGAGACTGGCAACGCTAACGGAAAAGGCGGGCACTTCCGTCTTGTGCATCACATCGTTTAAAGATCCTGGCATTGGATCATCTTCCAGCGTCTGAGTGTTTATGCCCAGATATTGGTCTCCCTTTTGGGTTACTGGCAGTAAACTGACCAGCGGAGAACAGAAAACCGATTGTCGTGTACTTACCAGGAATCAAAGTTTTTAAGTTTTGACCCATTGATTGATATATAGCAGAGACGTGATAATTGTGAGCCCACAAGGCTATTTTCTGACCAGGAGAATAATGTAATAGCCACGCAGCGTTGTCAGCCATATACTTGTCACGATAATTAATCGCTACATTTTGTTTTTGGCCATAGTACATCACCTCTGCAGTTTGTCTTGTTACCAGCGTCAGTCGCAGCGTTAGTTCGTACTGACGCTTCGATGACTTTGCAGTAATCACTTCCTCATACTTGTCTATTGAATCTGTTAACGCGTCGACTCTCCTGAGGTATGCATCGAAACTACTTTGACTATAGCTGCCGAACCGGTTGGCAGCGGCGGTCTTCGCTTCTGTCAGGACGTCCTGGGCAAATGCAATGAACGGTATATTTGCTGTGGATAGCTGGCTGAGCACCATATCAGGATGGAATGTATTGAATTGACAATCGATACCCCAATACTGTATCTTTTCTGCATTCGATTTTCCATTGTTGTAATCGCACATCCAATACAACATGTCACGAACTTCGGTAGTCTTCCATGTCCAGAAGTGCATCTTGTTCTTCATCAGATTTTCAATCTCGCCTTTGTCGCTTTTAAGAACTGCCTCATTGAGAAACAACGATTCACCAAAGTCAGCCTCGATAGCGAAGATCTTAAAACCATGTTTTTCTGCCAGATACCTCAATATTCTATGCTTGGCCCTAAAGAATTCGGATGTTCCATGCGTTGCTTCCCCAAGTCCGACAATGTCCTGATCAGAAACTTCGTCAAGAAATTGCAGTTGCTCGTCAGTCCATTGAAGTGGATCAACAGGGAGAGGGGTTAGCTCGTTCGCAAGCGATTCAACCAACACCTGGACGACTGGGTCGACGGCAGGCTTATCATCATCATTGCAGGCAATCAGGAGTACTCCTAACAATAATATCACACAACAGTTTTTCATTGCGGGAATGGTACCCCAGTAATCGCTGGAGTGTTAGTTAGTTAATCTACGCAAAAAAGTAGACATGCTAACATCCGTCTCAGCATCCCGATTATATTATTCATTGGTGATTGACCGTGTTGCGCACTAAGGCAGGCGGTAACTAAGATTTCTTGCGTTCCTGTCTTCGTTCCTCGCGTTCCTTTTTTCGTTCTTCCCGTTTCTCCTTACGCCGTTCTTTCTTGTCGTTTTCTTTTGACGCGATCTTATCATCTGATTCCGCTTTCTTATCGTCTTTGTCCTTACCATCAAACACCCGCTCAAAAAATCCCTTTTTCTTCTTCGTATCAATTGTAGCGAGATTGATCTCATTGTCGATAGAGGGTTGGATGGCTTGTATGAATGCGTTTTGAAGGACATTTACAACGGTGGTCCATACGTCTGCGTCGGGCTTGTTGAGATCGCCCTCGAATGGAATCTTTGTCGCTACCTGATCTTCAGGTTGATTCTTAAAAATCTGACCAGCGGCTCCAACAAGGCCCTCCCAGATCTGCCGGAATATATTGTCGTCCCGATCCTCGTGACCAAGAACATCCAGGTCCTTGATAAGTGGTTTTACATAGCCTTTAAATTTTCCCTCCTTCGAGGCGACCTCGGTGTACATTCCAAATCGTCCCTTATTGACGTCGATCTTAGCGTACGCCTTAAAGAAGTCATTGAGTAAAACAAGGTTGGTGTTTTTAAGCTCCGCATTAAGATCGAACGTCGGTCGTTCTGCAAGTGGATTGAGTTTCATGGCCAGGGTGAATTCACCTTCGTATACATTTGCACGGGCCATTACTTTCGCAGGCAAGACCTGGGCAGAGTCATAACTGTTCCGAAGATTAAGCGCCAACACATGCATATCGGTCATATTTATATCAACTCCGGGCTTCGATGTATGATCTAAATATCGCACCCTTCCGTCTTGAATTTCGACCCGGTTTACCTGCAAGGGCATAAAGTCGTCCAGCACCTCCTTAAAATCACTCGAGTCATTCTTGACGGTTTTTGGCTCTACCTTATCCTTCGTAAACCTTACTTCAGGATGTTCGAATATTAATTCACCGACAATGGAGCCATGAAACAACGCTTTCCATTCGACAGAAAGATCTATTGCCCGTGATGCAAAGAAGGGCGTTTGTTTGTCGGTTGCACTGTCGTATTTGTTGATGTAAATACTATCAAGACGATAGGCGCCTCTGATCAATGCAATGTCGATATCGTCTACGTGTCCGTAATAGCCCTTCATGTTTGCGAGCGTCTTGTTCGCATATCGTAATACGACGTAGGGAAGTATAAGTCGCGCTATAACCAGCACGGCCACAACAATCAATAAGATTTTGACTCCCCTCCGTTGAAATATTCCTTTCTTCATCCTGATGTTCCCCTTAAACTCCCAGTTCCTATTTCGTGCCGGGTTGAAACAGCGTATGTGCGTTTCACAGACAACACCGATGGGGTTGGATGTACAGATGTTGTAGATGATCGTACCCATAGGCGTGGCATTTCAAGGATGTTCAGAAAGAGAATCGCGTGACAAGGCGGCATCCTGTTTGCGTCGCTGATGTTAGGTTGGCACTTTAAAAAATCATGGATTGGTGTTACTTCTATCTATCACATATGACGAACTTAATTCGACCCGACTGGAACAGATTCATGCCTATGAAGCGGGCGGGATCAAATGCTTTGCATCGTTTCGTTTTGTATGCCTTCATGTTTACACTGGCGACATGCATGTTGCCGTTCATTAACCATTGTGCGGCCCAGAAAGGATCACCTCCTGCGGAAAAGACCAATGCGTCAGTGAATACAAACTTTCCACAACATGAGATGTTTGACGATGCAATGGTCTCGCGGTTAAAAGTGCCTGAGGGGTTTGCTGTAACGGTGGCTGCAACGGGTCTCGGCAAGCCAAGGATGATGACCTTTTCCGACAAGGGCGATTTATATGTTACACGAAGAGATCAGGGCGATGTGCTGCAACTCATCGACACAGATCATGATGGCCGTTTTGATCAGTTGCACACAGTGCTTTCCAAATTTCCTGGCGTTCACGGTATCGCTATACGCGATGGATACCTGTATGTCATTTCTAACCGGGAACTCAAACGCGCGAAGTTGCAGCAAGACGGATCAGCCCTGGAACCTGAGCTTTTGATCAAAGATCTTCCTGATGGCGGGCAACACGGCAACAGAACTATTGCCTTCGGCCCCGACGGCATGCTATACATCAGCATAGGAAGTGATTGTAATGACTGCAATGAATCGAACCCTGAGCACGCTACCATGGTCGTCGCCAGACCTGACGGCTCTGCCCGACGCATCTATGCACGCGGCCTTAGAAACACAATAGGTTTTGACTGGCATCCTCAAACGAAGGAAATGTGGGGCGCAGATAATGGAACGGACTGGCGGGGGGATGACATTCCCCCGGAAGAGTTAAATCAGATCAAGGAAAATGCGCACTATGGATGGCCTTTGATTTATGGCAAGCGCATCCCTGACGAAACCAGGGAAGAACCGGTTGGCTCAACAAAGAAGCAATTCGCCAGCACAACGGAACCTTCACTTATAGATTTTCCAGCTCACAGTGCACCGATCAATTTGATATTTCTTACGAAGGCAAAATCCTATCCCAATGAATACCAGGATGACGCACTCATCAGTTTTCACGGTTCGTGGAACAAAAAGAACCCGGACGGATTTAAGGTCGTGAGAGTTCGCTTTGACAACGGCCGGCCTGGTGGTATGGAGGACTTCCTCAGCGGATTCCTTAGTGCAGATGGATCCACCCGCTTCGGCAGACCCGCAGGTCTGGCCGTTTCTCCTTCGGGAAATGTCTATGTATCGGATGATGCAAACGGAGTGATTTATTGCATTAAACAGGGATCAAAATGAAAACGCTGCTAAGTCTGATCATCATGTCGGTGTTGTTGACATCGAAGGTTTGTGGACAAATCAAAAGGGTGTCATTTCTTGCACCCAAAGTATATCCTGAAGGCATCGCGATAGATTCGAAAGCCAACGTTGCTTATGTAAGTTCCGTAAAGACCGGAAGCATTGGTGCTGTAGATGCCCAGGGAAAATACTCAGAGTTTTATAGTGATCCATCTCTTAAGTCAAGCTTTGGCTTGAAGGTCGATGAGAAACGAAAATTGCTTTGGGTTTGTGTGGGCGATCCAAACTATAGCAGGTTCAAATCGCCAGACACATTTAAGAAGATGGCGCGCGTCGTGGCAATCGACATTGCTTCTAAAAAGAAGGTGAAAGATATCGATCTCTCCGCTTTGTATCACGGTAATCATTTTCTCAACGATCTTGCTTTCGACAATGCCGGTAACGTATACATTACTGACAGCTTCTCTCCGGTAATTTATAAGATCGATAGTAAAGGTAAGCCAGTTGTATGGAGCACCAGCGACCTGTTCAAATCGAAAGATGTTGGATTAAATGGAATTGTTGTGCATCCGTCGGGCGTGGTGCTTGTCGCTCACAATACCGATGGAGCTATCTTGAGGATTGATATGAAAGACCCGTCGAAAGTTCAGCGCGTCAGGGTTTCATCGTTCTTTCCCGGTGCCGATGGCATGTCGGTCGATCCGGATGGTAACCTGATCGTGGTTCAGAACAAAGGTGTCAACGCAGTGTTTAGATTGTCCAGCACTGATAAATGGATGTCAGCAAAAGTAACCGGCCGGACTGCTCCGGAGCAACAACTTCAGAATCCGACCACGCTTGCCTGGAATGGCACCGAGTTGTTCGTCCTCAATGCAAAGCTCAACGAGATATCAGACTCAACCAACAGGCCATCGGACGAATTTTCTTATCAAAAAGTGGAGTTCGTTTTAAAATGAAGTACGAAAAATATGTTGTTACGGTTAGTTTGTTGTGAGCTGTGTCCTCGTTTGCTTTCAGAAGTTAAGAGCAGGATTCATTATTTGTGAAGAATTGCTTCACACATTGTTCTGAGCAGTCGGGCATCGTCGAACGCTGTACCCATTGTATTGTTGAAATAGACATAAACACTCTTCCGCTGATTGATCCAGCTGCAAATGCTTTGCGCGTAAGGCTCCAGCATGTCAGAAGTATAACTTCCGCGATAATCGCCGCGTGGTCCGTGAAATCGAATATAATAAGCAGGTAAGGAGCCTTCAATGATAGGTGTCCTTGATCCTCGTTTGTCATGTAGCACTATCGCTGTCCTGAGTTTGGCGAGCATGGAATATACATGATCCGCATACCAGCTGTCGTGACGGAACTCGACAAATACGAGCCACTTCGGAGAGATATTATGGCGACGCACCTGTCTCAAAATTGATTCGACGCGTTCGTAATATTCCTCTGTGATACTTGCCGGAAACTGTATGAGCAGACACCCCTTCTTATCTCCCATGCCATTGCTAAGAGCAAGAAATTCATCAATCAACCGCGTATCATAAAAGAGCTTCTTCTGGTGCGTTACTTCCCGGGTTAGTTTTACGGTGAATTTAAAATCTGGCCGTGTTTCTGACGTCCATCTTTCGAATGTCCTGAACTTTGGCACTTTGTAAAACGTGCTGTTCAATTCCACAGAGTTAAACAGCATGCTGTAGTAGCCCAACCGTGACAGCGTTTGAAATTCTGCAGGAAAAGTAATTTTTGGTCCGGGTAATACAACGTTACTGGTGCCAATGAACAACTTTCCCCTCTTCATGCTCCACAATCAAACTTATGCTGCGATATAAATCAAACCGTTAACCCGCCGGCGTAACGACCCAGGCCGACCAATGCAACACCGAGTTTGGTGTCGCTGTTTTGCTTTGACTTTGAAGTTCTCATGCAAAATGTTTTTAAGGTTTTGGGTTTCTACTCTTCTTATTTATTTCAGCCCTGAGGATTATTTCAATTCTGTAGCGTATAACACATAAGCTGGAAATGTTTTGTATCATATTGTTCACGTTTATTTCAACTTGCCAAAGTTTGCGCAAAGTGAATGCCACAGCGTCTTCGCTGTTGCTAACAATTTCCGTCAGGACCTGGAGAACGTAGTACAATTGAAAAGATCAGCATGTCTCAGTATGTCTGAGCCTGCTTAAAGTTGTTGTTAGCAATGGATATCAACACCATGACAATGCATTATACCCGGCCATCAGGACTTTGACTATTGCTTAATATTGTTGGCTAACATTCCGCAGGGTGGAACGAAGTGTAGAGCTTTATCGCCGAATCGACAACTAGCCTTTTTTGATCAGAACTTTTTGGGACATTCCTTCTGTTAAAGTTGCCGGCTTCTTTAGTTTCTGCACACCTGCTCCACGGAGTTCAACGCTGTTTAGCTTCAATGAGCCTGATTTCACATTCACTGTCGCCACCGTGGTTCCGTCAGCAGCAAGTTCCGTGTGAACATTTCCCCAAGCATAACCGTTGGACCAGAAGTACTCGCCTGGCTTTGATGTAATAGTGAACCTGCCATTGTGCGCATCATAATCAAACTCACTCCAGGCAACAACGGATGCCCAGCTGGCCATCGCACGCGCATAGTGATTGCCGCATTCTTCTTCGTTGAATGGACTGCGTTTGAGTCCGTCATAACGCTTTCGCACATCGGTGATCGTTCTCACTGCTTCATCACGCATGCCTTCGAAGATCATACCGGCCGCCGCCGTATATTCTAGTCCACTCCATGCTTCAGCAAAGTACGAGAGTGGTACCTCAGGTCTCTTCGATGGATCGGGATATGCAGTAACCGATAGTCCAGGTTCACCACCCAGCGCAAATGAACGCATGTTGTTGAAGTGTTCGCCAAATGAAGGGACGTAATTGTACCTGATGATGCTCTGAAGAGCGGTCTTTACGTGATCTGGTTTTGCGAGATATCCAAGCCCGCAAAGATGTGCCATGTACTGGCCAACAAGCTGATCGATCAGACATCCTTCGCCGATTTGGAAGTCCGGGTGATCTGTAGTCTTCGAACCCATGTCCGATTTTAGTCCGCGCGCAATCTTGCCGGCATCTGCAATAGGTTGTATTTCATGAATGTAAAACTCTCCATTGAAAAGGTGTGTGTCCATGTACGAACTGCCGGACTTGAACAGTCTTTCGCAGGTCGACTGAAACTCCTTGTCTTTCATATACGCAGCCATTGCTCCAGCGGCCTTCAGCGCACCAAGATACCAGAACCCCACTTCAGGATTCGGACCGTAGTATTCTATGTCCATGGTGTTATGCTGACAGCCTTCCATCACTCCATCCTGGTTAGCATCCCAACCCCCTGGGATCCATGCAAAGGCGAGCGCCTTCTTGACTTTCGGATACAGCGCCTTGAGGAAATCGTCATCGCCACTATGTTTCCATTCGCGGTAAACTTTCATGACCGTTCCCATTTGCCCGTCAGCAGCGGCGAGCTTCCAGTTCTTGTCAACATCGTAGGGAAGGGTGACACGAAAGCTCATGAGCCCGGTATTTTCCTCGAGACCATAATTGTACTCAACCTGTCGCATAGTAGTAGCCAGCGCTCCGAACAGAAATGGTGTAGCCTGTTCATAGTTCCAGACGTGTGTGCAACTTCCGTAACATGAACCGATCTGACTGAATATTCCTTCCCAACCGAAGAAGTTGCCATCCTTCAATCGGAATGCCGTCTGCGTGCGCAGCGTACTCACGTTGAACAAGGCAGCTTCCTTGATGGCATCGGGATAAGAGCTGTTCACAAAAGTGTTCACGAACTCCGCCGTCTTTTTCTCTAATGCGGGTAGCTTCGGCGTTGTTTGCTCGGCCACATCCCAGGCATCGCGATAAGTATTTGCGTAGTAGTTGCCAAGGATTTTGTCTCCTTTGGCAAACCAGTCTTTTCGATTCGGGAAGTGCCAGGTGAGCAGAAATTCGATGGTCTTCGTCTCTTCGGGTGCGAGTTGCGTCTTGACTGGCAATGCACCGCGTGGTGAATCTGACCGGCCTTCAAAAGTGATATCGCGGAACATTCCATCGTCAGAAAAGTCGTCCCACATATCAGTGATGTTAGCATTCCATCCTTTCGGACTTAGCTCGCGCCGGAATGTTATTGTATTTGCTTTGTCCAAACCTGTCGTCAGGGCAATGGTTCCCCAGCTGTCAAGACTTTTATCGACACTATCAGACGTCATATACAAACCTGCGAGTGAAGCGGTCTTCCTGAATTCGTTTCTGTTCTTTCGCGCACCGTTGTAGTATGTCGCCTTATTGAAATCAGAAACTTCATAGCGCGATGCATCCATCCCAATGAAGTTGTTGAGTGTGCCTGCGATAGCTATCGTCACGGGGTTGGATGTTATGTTTTGTACTTGGTATCTGATGACTGCAACTGGAACGCCGCTGGCATCTGCGTCTCCGGGTATCAGCGGATTAAACGCCTTGAGTTTTACGGATACTGGCAGCTCATCGTCTTCAAGGTTTACGGTCATGAAGGGATAAGCAGCATCAACAGTGGTTGAAGAAAATCTTGGAAGACCGTGATTCGGAGCGGTGCTTCCTTCACTGCCTGCATAGTCGCTGATAGCCACCGGACCAAGTAAAGCTTTCGATTTCTTTACACCTCTGCCATCATCGGTAAATAGCAAAAAGCAGGGTGCCTCTTTGGAAGTAGGTGCTCCATAGAAGCCTTTGCCAGGTTTGTTTTGAACTTCAACGTCGCGCCACTGACCATTACCGCCAAGAGAGATGTAATTTACGGTACCTATGCCGCCGATCGGCATTGCTATCCGGGCCACATGATCCTTGTCGTAGTGTTTAAGAACCGGCCATGTTATTTGTTGCGCATGAATAGAGAGCGAAAGGAAAATGGCGATGATCCAGGCAATGTGTTTCATAAAAGAATCCGGTTGGTGGGATTGCGGCGAGTTTTGGTTACCGGAAAGGCAACCACAATGCGTCGTACTTTAGTTGAAAGTACTGGTTTGAATGCGCATTTTCAACCTGTAAAACCGGAAGAGAAAACCGAAAGCTGGTTGTACTCAATTCTCACGCGCACGTAGCGCTCGATGTTGAGTCGCTCGATGCCAATGTCTTCCAGCTTCTCGATACCCTGCTGGATGAGTGTATCGTTGCTCACACTAACGGTGAAATGAAAGTCCCTGCCTTCCCATTCACGCGCACTGCAGTATTCAAGGGATTCAGTATACTGGTCGCCTGCAAGTGTATACTTTCCACCGCCGGCGCTGAATGACGCCGTTGAGTCCTTGCCGTGGCTTAGGTCATGGTTCAGGAACGCAAAATGCGAACGGTTCAAGACCTTGATCATACTGATGCCCTTTGTATAGTCTGTTACGGACGTATCGCCTTTTTCAATTAGTGTTCCAGACACAAGTTGCCACGTACCTTCGATGGGTACGGAGGTCGCCTCGTTTACTGATGGAGATGAAGTACAAGATGAGAATACCGAATCCGGCAACAATAAGGGGATAGAAGCGCATGAATGTTTTTTGAGGAAAGATACGGTAATTAGTAATGATTAATGCGCAATGATTTTAACGGGTATTGAATATTGTAACTGTGGCCAACTGTTACCCTGAAGACTCGTACTGGTCGTGGTAACGCATGCAGCGGAAAGTCTCCTCATGTATTACTCATTAACCACTCATTACTAATTACTCATTACTAATTCCTAATTACTGATTGCCTTCCTATCTTTCGAAAATTGCTAACCACAAATGACTAAAAACGCATTTCTATTACTGGCTGGTGCTATCGCATTGGCCTCTTGCGCTAAGAAAACAGAACAGGTTGCTCCTCCTGTAGATAGTGCAACCGTTGCCGGTGCTCAGTTGAAACAAAAGCAGGCAACACCGACTATAAACCAGCATTCGAAGGTCAGACACGCATTGCCTCCGTCTCAACAGCCACTCCATATGAAGTAACGATGCTCGACAGTTCTCTCGTCAGACCATGGGGTATCGCTGCGCTTCCTGATGGAAGATTTTTGGTTAATGAAAAGGGAGGAACGATGCGCATTGTTGCTGCAACGGGTAAGCCGGGTGAGCCAATCAGTGGAGTACCTAAAGTCAACAGCGAAGGACAAGGCGGGCTCCTGGGCATTACCCTCGATCCTGCATTCGAACAAAACAGGATGGTCTACTGGGCATTCTCAGAACCACTGCCTGCGGGTAATGTTACTGCCGTAGCTAAAGGCAAGTTGTCAGCCGATGAGAAGAAACTCGAAGGAGTTACTGTTATCTATAGGGCTACACCAGCGTACAAAGGCACGCTTCACTATGGCGGTCGTGTAAAGTTTGCCAAGGATGGAAACCTCTTCGTCACTACGGGTGAACGTTCCGATCTGGAGACCCGTCCACAGGCTCAGGACATCAATTCAGGTCTTGGAAAAGTTATTCGTATCACAACCGATGGCAAGCCTGTTGCTGGCAATCCCTTCGAAGGTAAAGCAAATGCTCGTCCTGAACTGTGGTCTTACGGACATCGCAACGTACAGGGTATTGCTTTTCATCCTGTAACCGGCGATCTGTGGGAAACAGAGTTTGGTCCCCGTGGCGGCGATGAACTCAATCGTGTTGAAGCAGGAAAGAACTACGGCTGGCCAACAATCACCTACGGCATTGAATACTCGGGCAAAAAGGTTGGTGATTCTATTCAGCAGAAGGTTGACATGGAACAACCAGTGTACTACTGGGATCCGGTAATCTCTCCAAGCGGCATCACGTTCTATTCGGGCGACGCAATTCCGGAATGGAAGAACAATCTGTTTATTTCATCTCTCAGTGGAATGCACATCTGCCGCATCGTGATCGAGAATAATAAAGTCGTAGGAGAGGAGCGCCTTCTTTCCGGCGAAGAGCAGCGCTTCCGTGACATCACTCAAGGTGTAGACGGTGCGTTGTATGCAGTCACTGATCAGGGACGCATCTATAAGGTGGCTAAGAAGTAAAGTATCACATTTGGTAAGCGGCGCAATTCCTGCGCCGCTTAATATCCTTAAGCTAATATCCTGAAGATAGATAGATCCATTGCAGGATCTATCTTTTTTTGTACCCTGGAATTATAAGTTGTGTAAACTGTTGAATGTTCGAACCCTGGAACCCTAAGTCGTCCAAATATGATATTTTGCCTGAACTGAAAACAATACATACCGACGGACAACTAACGACTAAATACTCAGGACTAACGACTCTTTCAGCTATCTTTGTTCTCACTGTTATGCCGATCGCATCTGAGCCACACATCTTGCGAATTGCCTTTCGGGTTCTCTGTATAGCGTTAGCTTTATCGTGCAGCCCGTTGTTGATTTCTGCGCAGCACAAGTTGTACGACATTACTGTTGCCGGAATCAGTATTGGAAATCTCGACATCAAACGGTACGACAAGGCCGAACTCACGTACTATGAGATGTCAACCAAGATCAGCTTCTGGTTGTTCTTTCGCGTCGAAGCAGATTATGCAATGACTGCGGTATATAAGGGAGATCAGATGATCTCTTCAAAGTCACAAACTCATACGAACAAAGGTGACTTCACGAGCTCGACAGTTTGGAACGGCCGCCAGTACGAAATCCACATTGACGCTTATAAATACAAGAAGGATACCCTGATCTCGGAGCCCATCCGGTTCAACGTTGGTCGGATGTACTTCGACAAACCAACCCCTGGGCAAAAGATTTATGCCGATAATTTCGGTCTACTTACTCCGGCCGTAAAGGACGAGGACCAGATTATCGTCCGGATTCTGGGAAACGCCAACCGCTATTATTACCAGAAAGACGTCATGTACGAGGCCTCCATGTACCACCCGGTGAAGAACTACCGGGTCAAAATGATCACCGCAAAGCAATAATTTACGCTGGCCCGTCGTTTGCTCTGTCAGACACCTGAAAGTAGCTACAGAATCTCTCCAGAATCCTTTGTACCTTTGCATGCAGATGCGGAACCAAAGGCCTGGCAGCCGCACAAATTACCGCAGTGAAGACCCCAATTTGTCTCCTTCTGTTTCAAGTCATATGCACAGGACTGTTTGCCCAACAGTTTAAGCCAGGACTACCCGGAATGGCGCCGACAAAGTGGATCAGTTATCGGAATATGCACGCGCCCGGTCGGATTTATCAGACGGCGCAGGGATCATCCAGCCGATATACGCTCGAAGAAAACTACATCAAAGCGTATCTGCCGATTGCCATTAAGAGACATTTTGCAATTGCGGCCGCTCCCTATTATCGTTCTGAACATTTTGAAGTTAAGAGCCTGGGATCAATGGCCGGCGAGCAGCTTTCAACCTGGAACCTCCGCTCAGTTGGCGTTGACTTCAAAGCGCTGATTTGTCTGGACTCTGCAGGGTGGATTATTAATACAGCAAACATCAGCAAAAACGCCAATGTTTCAGGAACCAGCCTTGGCGATGTACCGTTGACATATACGTTATCATCGATCTACATGAAACGCCGTAATCCGAATACCGAGATGGGTATTGGTGTAATGGTGAACAAGTCCAACAATTTTCTCGTGTTACCGGTTGTTGTGTACAATCACAATTTCTCAAATAAGACCGGCGTAGAGATTATGCTGCCACACAAGATTGCCTATCGTTACAATCCTACACCGAACGATATTCTCTATCTGAAGGCCGAAGCAAACACACGATCTTATTTTCTTCCTCAACTCACAACCGACGGCCATGATGTATTCCGCCGTATTGATGTAGACCTGGGAGTTGCCTACAATCGTTCATTAACTTCATTCATGGGCGCCGAATTGTTTGCCGGATATCGCAGGAATCTGAGTACTCGTCTGCCCGGAACTGTTGTTGCTGTTCAAAGCTCGGGATGCTTCGTCACTTTCGATCTGTATTTGAAGATACCTGCCAGCCTGCGCAAAAAAGCTGAGTAATCTTTCGAAGTCAACTTTCACCTGAGTCTTGTTCCCGTCGCCTGGTTTAGGATGGGCGTTACGATAATCTTTGCAACATGCGATCTGCAATAGTCATTCTGTGCGTCGCTCTCCTGATGATGTCCTGCCGGAAGAACAATGCAAACGATGAGGTGATCGAAGTTGCTGATCCAATCAGGCGTGCTGAACTAAATAGGTTTGATGAGAAGCTGTTACAGGGTGTTTGGTGGCTAAACGAAGCTGACCCGTTTGCCCTCTTTAGCGTTGTTGCAGATTCGCTCTATTACACTGAAGCGCAGGATGCGCCATACCACGTCAAGATCAGCAGCGATACTTTAATGATGAGTCAAAAAGGAGTACAGTTCAAGTTTATTCTCAAACTACTTAGCACTGATTCATTGGTGTTGTACGATAATAAGACGAAGGAATTTACGAGACTGCGCAGAGGAAACTGAGACTTCAAATCGACATCGTTTATCGTTTCTGATGCGTCATTCGTCAATAGAATTCTTCGGATGACTACAGCATAGTAAATATCTGGGTCGTTGCATTGTCGGCATAGTCTCTTGCGACAGCTGTGATCATTGATCCTTTTACTATCATTCGTCTTATGGTGGTGGTATATCGCCAGAGACCTTTCTTTCCCCGCTCGAGCGCCTCGCCGGTTTCAACCATTTCACCTTCAGCATTCGCTACGGAGACGGTAACCGATTTTACTTTGAAGTTGTCAGAAGCGCGTACTCTGATAAGCTGTCCTGCCTCTCCGGAATAGTCCTTTGTATCAATCTCGTGGATCACGGGTGGCTTAAGAAAATCCTGGATGGCAACGGTGTAGGCATTGGTGATGTGCTTTTTTTTGTCAATGCCTCGCTCGTAAAGAGCTTTCATTTCCGGTTTCATCAAGGCTCGTTTCGCATAACTTGACGCTTTGGTGAAGCTGGCAACCTGGACCTCCTGCTTTGCCGAAAGCTTTTCACGCTTCTTTCCTTTCTGCGCAACGATGGTCCGATCTCCCACGCGGCGGTACGTTAAGGCACCGCCAAGGGTTCCGGAAGCGCCTTTCATGGCCGGATTGTCTTCAAGAATAGGCATAACAATTTGATTTTCAAGTTTATACGTTATCGGGTTACATTGGACATGGCTAGTGCGGACGCATTGTCTGCTGACCTTGTACGCACAATGTACACCCTTTGTACACTCATTGTCCACTGTTGGTCCACAGTCAACAACCAAAAATACGTAAATTATGTTGAAAAACGCGTTTTGGTTACGGTATATCCTCAAATTGAGCTAAAAAACGCATTTCTATACCTGGAGAGTGCATCAGTTGCAGTGAATTCTTATCCAAATAGCAGGTTTCCCTGGTTTGGGACGTGCATTAGCTACTGTGAATTTTAATCCAAATTTCAGCTGCGCGATTCATTCTAATATACGAAAAGTATAGTCTGATTGAACGTAGTTCTTCAAATACCGATGTTCACGCGAATGGCCTGGTGTTTGAAGGCTTTAATGCAGGCAACTCTCAATTGTCTGGATTCAAATAAACATCAGCGTTATGAAAATCAGGAAAGAGAACAGTGAACCATCTGAGAAAAAAAGAAGGAGCACGATCGCTCTCCGCTGGTAACGGAAACAAATCCGGAAGGCGCTAAATATGATAAGAAAGGCCCTAACGCCGATCCTCCCAAAGGAAAACTAGTTGATGGCGACAGTACCAGGGGAGGCGGTGATCGCGATTAACCAGTAGCCACATCGTTAGACCTGGCACAAGTATCGTGACCGTTGATGCGCAGCTTAAATGCGCATCAGTGGGGAAATAATGACACGAATTCAGTGGAAAAAAATTAAGCTTTTTCCATTTGATTCTTTCAGTTCAATTTGAATAATTGTGATCAACAATTATAAAAGGGAATGACACCAGCTGTGGGGCGGTGTCATTCTTGTTTCTGGCAGTTTATGAAGGTGATTCAAGTCATATTTTATGTTTGATTTGACCCACCAGCTTTTGGAATTCTGCATTTTCCCTGATCTCAGGGTTCCAGGCAAACCCCATCTTCATAAGATCCAGTGTTTCTGTAATTGTCGCACCTTCTTCCTTGTTTTGTCGCCCCAGAATAAACGCAGTGTCAGAAATGGCCAGTGCATTTTCAACATCGTGGCTGATGATCACCAGTGTATTCAATTCATCAAGCGTCGAGATCTTAAGTAACAATGCCATCACCTTGTCAATCATCAGCGCGTCCAGACCGGAAAAGGGCTCATCCAATAGTATAAACTTGTTACCTGTAAGAATCTGTTGTATAATACTCGTGCGCTGCCGCTGACCGCCAGACAACTGCATAGGATATTTTGCCAAATGCTCTGTAAGGTCGAAAGCTTCGGCGTATTGGAATATCATCTGTTCACGTTCTGCCTCAACAACCACAGTCTCGGAACGACGCATGGCAAGTCTTAAGTTGTCTTTGATCGTACGGTGATTGAACAGCAGATAGTTTTGTGATACAACGCCAACCTCGCCAGCTTCAACAAGATGCTGGTCGCTGCCTATAGCAACACTGCCACTGTCGGGCTGCTGAAGACCAGCAAGTATTCTGAACAGCTGAGTCTTTCCGATACCGCTTCGGCCTATCAGCGAGATAACTTGTCCCTGGCTAAGACCAGGCCGTACAATGTTATGGACCTCGAAGTTTATGTCGCGCAATATGGGCTTATCGAAAGCAAGACTGACATTACGGACCGACATGAGTACTTCAGCTTTCATGTAATCGGACACTGGCGTTACGCGGCTGCCGAAAGATTCAATATTCATTTTACGGTCGTGCATCATTTTCTGATCAGAAGTTTAGTGTAAGGAAATAACCAATACCTTATGTTCTTCAGCAGGTAGTCAAACAGAACGCCCATCGCAAAGATGATTACGAGGATACCGAATACTGTACTCAGATCGATGTACTTATTCGATTTGATCAGCATGGTTCCCAAACCACCTTCCGACATGCTCAAACCTTCGACCATTGTAATCATCATCCAGGCGATTGCAAAGTTCTGGCGCATCACTTCGAATACCTGATCAAGCCTGCCCATGATCACCACCTCAAACAAGGTCTGCCAGTTGTTCATTCTGAGCGTTCGGCACAGATCATATTCCTGAGCGTTGATCGATTCAATGATCGACAATAGTGAAGTGACGAAGAAAGGGACGATTCCAAAGATGAGAAGGCTCAACTTTAACTGATGCCCATCCTGTGTAAGCAGCGTAAAGAGGAAGATGAGCCCCGTCAGTGTCAGATACCGGCACTTCACGATAAATCGCGCAATAGGCGCAAATGCAGGAAGCAGTGATAAATAACTGATCAGTAGCGCAAGAACTATTGATACACCCATACCACTCAAGGTCAATCCAAGACTGCTGAACAGGTTATCACCAAAAGTGGGCAATGTCACAATGCCGATCACAGCACGCATAATCTGCAATGGCGTCGGGATCAGGCCACCGCCACCAAAAAGCTGCCAGAGGCCCAGCGCGAGGGCGACCTCGGCGATGATAACCATCGTCAAGGTGCGCCCCTTCAACTGGGTCAATGGATTAAATAATTGTTTGAGTACTTCCATTGAGCTCATTTACTATTCACCCAATACTATTTGTACCCGTCTGTTCTGTGCGCGGCCACCAGCCGTCCCGTTGTCACCCACTGGTGTTGATGCACCGAAGCCTTTTGACTCTATTCGCTGTTCTGCGAGGCCTTTGCTCAACAGATAGCTTTTTACAGAGAACGCACGGTCTTCCGAGAGCTTTTGGTTGGATTCCTGGCCACCAACATTATCGGTGTGACCATATACGCCCAACTTAAGACCTTCCGCAACAATTGAGCTTTGAAGGATCTCGTCGAGAAGTTTATATGACTCTGGCTTGATCACGGCACTTCCTGTTTCAAACTGTATCTGGTACGACCTCGACGATATCTCGTTCGTGATCTCATTTGAGTACGCAACCTGCAGAGCCTTACCTTCCATCAATTCATTGTGATTTGCGATCACGGACATCAGAAACGACTTGTCGACGACGGTATTGTAAGCAGGATACGTGGCCATGTACTCAGGATACATCTTCGACAGGATGTCGCCGAAGGTTGTATACACGACTTTATATCGGTCGATACCATCTTTGCCCAATCCGAACATGTTTGCCGCGTCCGTGAGATTGAAGGCCATTGATCCACCGAGCGTTACCGATATACCCTGGGCATCCTTCTCAGTTACGCCATTGTAATACTTTAACCAGTATGCCGCATCCTGCTCGTTGTACACTTTTGCAGATACTTTCGCAGCAAACATCTTTGCTTCATTGTATGACCGCACCTGGTCGCCCGCCTGGCTAAGACCCATGATGAGGTTTTCAATGTCCGTGCGATGGTCATACGCGAACTTCTTAATGGTGATCGTGATGTTTGGCATCTGCGACGCATACTGCTTCGTACTGGCGATGGTTACAAGTCCACCTTTCTGGCGGGCAATATTCACGTCACCCGGTGTCCAGGTTGCAACACCATCTACACCTACAGTTGTTTCTTCATTTATCTTCTTACCGTCGCGCACAAGCTTTCGTTTTTCTTTGTAGCCGGTGATGTACTTGTTACCGGCATCCAGGAAGTCGTTCGCTGCTATGATGTTGATTGCATCTTTGTCATATGTAGTTTCATCCGGGTTAACTCTAAGGTTGTTGTCGCCGGCCCATTTCAGCAGGATGTTCATATCACCATCGCGCAATACGCAGGATACGGTTTTTCCGATAGCCGCCTTCGGATCTTTCTTCCACTCAACCGGACCCATCAGTTGATCTTCTCCATACGACTTACCCATAGCATAAAAGGCGATAGGTTGATATTCCGTACCCAGTGGTTCCAGTTCTTTGCTCAACGAAGCAAAGAACGCGGGCATGCCGTCGCCCATGAACGACGCGAACACACCCGGCGTCTCCGGATTGTCTTTGTACTCCTGGGCGAACTTCACGAGATCAGCGAGCGACTTAAAACAGTCGTCCTGACGCTCGATGCGCACCTGGAGTTTTGATTTGTCCAGTATGGAACCCTTTGTAGTAGTAGGCCCACCGTTGGCATACATCAATGGGAATTGCGAGTTCCATGCCATCACTTTCCAGGTAATACGCGTACCTCCATTGACTGACTGATCTTCCGACGGAGCAGGCATTGCCATTGAACTCCCGGTAAGCGACGCTTCCGGTGCATCCGGTAATGCTACGCGACCAATGTTCTGCGATTGTTTTGCTTCCTGGGGTCGTCGATCCCACCAATATGTCTTCGCGAAGAACAGTCCCGCCAGCACAGCAAGGATCATCACAACTTTTCCAGACGTCTTAACTTTTACTGCCATTGTTTTCGTGTTTGTTTGTTAGAGAGAATGTGTGTTTTAGTAGTGTTTTATTTCAGTAGCTCACCATAGTCGGCACCCGAAGGTGACTTCCTGGATTCAGGACGCGAAAGCTTGAACGCACTGTCCGCATTAAACTGATCGAGCATGCGCAAACCTTCCTGTTCGTAGGTAGCGTTGTCCAGGTCGATAGACTTCATAAAGTCCGACGAGTAGCTGATCGCCTTCTTCATGTTGGCAAGCTTGCTCGCGATATCCTCCTTGAGGAACTCCATCGACTGCTCTACCAGCAACTTCTTCTCGGGATCGCCTTTGAAGATCTTCAGGGCGGAAGTCAACGCACGATTGCCGGACGTTACCGATTTGTAGAGGTCCTTCTTCAACTCCAGTTCGTTTCGCGCATCCTCGATGAGATATGCGCTGTTCTTGTGGATGTTTGTCAGGTAATCGCCAATACGTGTGAGGTTCTCGTGGATAGGAGAGAGCTGTTGGATATAGTCCTTCAGTCTTCCAATCTGTCGCGTCGTGTTGCCAAGTTCCTGCATGAGGTTTTGATCTTTGGCTGCACGTGCCCTGCTCATCAGTTTGTTTATCTCGGTTTCCTTTTCCGTAATCTTTAAATGGATCTTCTCTTTCTGCGCATCCACTTCCGTTGCCTGCTTGTAGAGCTTCTCCCGCTCGTCCTGCATATCGCTGATATAGTCTTCAGCAACAATGAATGGATCGAGTTCGATCACCACACCTACGAGCTTCTTCATGAGAATCTCATAGAAGTAGAATAACCCCAGGCGTAGTTTTCGATGGGTGACTGCATAAAGAAATACACCAAGTCCCGCTAGTGCGATACCAAAGTTGAAAGTGTTCCAAACCACAGATGTGAGTATGGGTAGTACGTAGTAACCGGCAGCAACCAGCAGCCCGAGGCCTGCAAGTGTTCCGAACTTTCCGCCGGGCCGCTTCCAGTAGGCCTTGAGTGGTTGTCCGTCTGTAGGAAAGAATTGTGTCTCCATTCTTTATAAATTGTTTTTTATCTTTTGTATGTCAGTCTCAATTTTCATCATCATGGCATCTGAGGCCAGGAGGTAGCCCTGCCGGTTCTTTTCCAGCTTCTGTTCTTCCT
Organism: Chryseolinea sp.; assembly: GCA_049840655.1. Lineage (GTDB taxonomy): Bacteria > Bacteroidota > Bacteroidia > Cytophagales > Cyclobacteriaceae > Chryseolinea. The sequence goes on along the minus strand of JASGJX010000033.1, from coordinate 352,837 downwards.
CCTGAATAGATGACTTTAAGCCATTGATGCCGTTTTGCGCGTCGTTGATTTCCTGCGTTAGTCTTTGAATCACCTCCGCATTCTTGCGAACGCTTTCCTCTAACTGCATCAACTCCTGCCGCCTTCCGCCAATCTCGTTGTCATTCTTGTCGCCGGCAGTTCGCTCAAACTTCGAACGGTCTTCGGCAATGATTTCCTTGTAGCGATCGGCAGTTGTAATGAGCGTTTCCTTCGTGAGTCCTTGTATCGAGAGCGACGCGAAAGTTGCAGCAAGCCTCGCCTTATCATCTTTGATGTGCGATTCAAGCGTTTCATTCATACGCATGAACTCATAGTAGTCGGGACCTGGCAGGTTCGCCTGATCGAACAACTTCTCGAAGTGATTTTCAAACTTGTCGAAGTCTTCGCTGTTCAGCACCTGTGGCGATGTAACTCGTCCAGGTGGTGCAACGGGAGCATTACTTTTGGGAATAGGCTTCCCTGGGGAATCTTCGAATTCCACGAAGAGTCCCATGGCTTTTTTGAAAAAACCGGACATAGTTTATGTATTAGGAAATAGTAAATGAATACTCGCCTGCGAGTGGGTGATCCTTAAGCAGAGTTTGAAATCCGAGGGCTGTGTGCGTTGAAGACGCTTTGCGATTTCTCGGGTGAGAAGCTAGCCCTCCTTGAGTGCTACGCTTCCGGTGGAACGTGCTCCATATCGAATGTTTCGATCAGATAATGAGTGAATAAACGTAGCGCGGTTTGCAGGGATGCAGGGTTACAGATAAATAAATATTTTGTTTAAGCCGTTTACCTTTTTTAAGAAGGTGTAATGGATGGGATTGTTGTTGTTACACGTAAAAAGTAGTCCTGAGTCGTGAGTCCTGAGTCTTGAGTATTGGTTTGTAGTTTGGTAGTTTATAGCAATACCGGTTGTGTCGATAGACAGGATAACGATGGAATTAGTTCTGATTTCTTATAGTAGTTAGTAGTTCTCAATTATCCGCTAGTAGTTTGTGTCAATTATTTTTTTGACTGATGGGTTAGTTTTTTAGCAGTGACTTTTTTAGTGACCAGTTCATTTTTTGGATCTCCGTTATCTGATTTTGCAGAGTTTCTATTTCTGAGTTTGTGATCAGGTTGGCTCTGTTAGCAATGATCAGTTGTGTTTCAAGTTCACAACTTGAGCCGTTTGATATTCCAAGGAAATTTGAAAACTCTTTCGTGGAATTCCGGCCGGCTCCCTCGGCAATGTTCGTGGCAATGGAAGACGCGCTCCTTCGCATCTGCACAGTCAATCCAAATATCTCTGACTTTGGAAACCCCTGTGTGATGTGATATACTCTCACTGCAAGCTCTATTGACTTTTGCCAGATTTTCAATTCTTTGTAATTATTCATTGTGGAGTAGCCCTAGTCCTGAGGCCGCGGTCTTTAGTTAGTCGTTAGTTTCCAAAGTACTGTATTTACTGGTTGCTGAATCCATTTACATTAGCAGGAAACCTGACAATTTGGAATCAGTATTTGCTAAAAGACTAATCAACTACTGACCAATACTCACGACTCAGGACTAAGGACTCAGGACTTTTTTGCTACATTTGGAATTCAATACTACCCCATGAAACCATTCTATCTGTTCCTCGTTGTCATCTCTCTTGTTACTTTTGTCTCTTGTAAGAGCAACCTTACCGTCTGGGCTTCGAAGACAGATCCCAATGAATTGAAGAAATATAAAACTTATGCATGGGTGGCTCCCGGTGATAGCGCATTAACTACGCGTCGTGACGACAAGTTGTATGCTGGCCTTATCGAAAGTTCTGCGAACAAGGAACTTCAGAAGATGGGTATGAAGCTCGACAACGAGAACCCGGATGCTGTGTTTATGTTCGATACAAAAATTGATGAGAAAATTGTTACGCGTAAGGCTGCCGAGACAGGTTACAACGCAAATGGCTATGGAGGTTATGCCTATGGTTACAACGGTGGCGGATATTATCGTGGCGCGTACAATCCAATGCGTGGCCTGGAGACCGGTTCTATGATGGTCGAACAGGGAACGCTGAGTTACCTGATGTACGATCGCCAAACAGCAAAGCTTGTCTGGCAGGGAACTGCAAAGAAAGATCTAAGCAAGAAGACCAATATTGAGAGCACCATTAAGCGCGCTGCGAGTTTCATATTTGCGAAACTTCAGATCGGGAAATAGCATTTAGCCCAAGTCCTGAGTCGTTAGGTTGCTGGAAGCATCCCGCTGGTATTATTCTTTCGAACCAGCATCCGCTAAAAGACTACCAACTGATAACCAATACTCACGACTCATGACTAAAGACTCAGGACTAACCAATTGCTATGAGATTCTTTCTTCTTTTTGTCGCGGGTTGCATTCCACTCGTTTCAATTTCACAACCCAAAGAGAAGTATACGCATAATGTTTTCTGGGGACGGATCGCCCTCGCCGACAATATCACGAAGAAGCTTCGCGTTGAGTTATGGCTGCAAAAGAGAACTCAGGATACGGAAGCTCACACTTCAATCTTCAATGCTCCGCAGTACGATAGCTATTGGCTTTGGTTTAACTACGCACTGACGCCTAATCTGAAACTGGCGCTTTCGCCATTTGGATATTTTCAAAACTACGTGCTTTATACGCAACCTTCTGACCTGGATCGTCCGCCTATAAATGAGTTTCGCTACACTATGCGCCTTGAACACGAGCAAAAGGGAACGTTTCTCAACTACAGCAATCGCTATTCCCTTGAGTACCGAACCAGGGACATCACCAATACAGGACACTACGATCCGAACTGGCGGGTCCGATACATGGCGCGGCTGGAGAAACCAATTCGAGGTGAATGGCTCAAGGGTAAATCTCTAAGCCTGATTGTTTACGACGAGCTCATGGTACAGTTTGGAAAGGCCGTCACTGACAGCCCCAGCATATTTGACCAGAATCGCATCTATGCCGGGTTCAGCTATTCCCTGGCAAAAAATATCAAACTAACACCAGGCTACCTGTTTGTTATTCAACAACGACCAGCAGGTGATGTGATCGACTACGTCAATACGTTTTTTGTAGTTCTTGCCTTTGATAATGTGATCTCACAGTTCAGGCATCCACGCAATGCACAGCTAAAGAAAATGTAGATGAACCTGCAAATTTGCCAGGAACACATTTATTAAACAGCAACAAACGGTGAATTCAGGTCACAATACTTAAGACTCAAGACTCAAGACTATTTCCACGGATTATCATCCGCGGATGGGCCGTAAATAGATGGCACAGCTATATCGTTAAGCCGCATGTAAACAGTGAGCTGTCCGCGGTGATGAACCCAGTGATTGATGGTGCTGGTGATGTTGTCCAGCCTGGGCGTTGTGCTGAGCATCTGAGCGCCCGATACGAGTGAGAACGGAAGCTCCAGCCGATCTTCTTTTAATCGCTTGAAAGCGGCCACCGCACCTGCAACGTTCTTGTCCAGATACTTCACCATCTCTTCAGTGGTCTTTGGTTGCTCCTTCTTGAAATTGGCGAGATCAATCTTGTCTTCATCCATGATATGAGTAAGCCAGTTGGGGATATCGCATACGAGGTGTACGAGGTAGCCCATCACCATCGACTTAGGGTGTGGTTTGAAATCATAGACAGAGATTGGAATACGTTCCACGCACTTGCGGGTAGCCGCATGTTCAGACTCCATTGATTTCATTAGCGTGTTGATCAGAGTAGCCATAAACTTAATTGTTTGGTTGAGACGATAAATTTCGCAAAAGGGCTGTCAAGAACAATGCCATCCGTTGGTCGATCTCATGATTGCGCGGTTTTAAAGAAGGAGTATTAGAAAAAACGCACTTCGCCAATGCGGGTACACGGTTCTAATCCACAATTTTGCCACATCGACGAAGCATCGGATGTACAATGTGGACGATTACTGGTGAACAACCTCCCAGGGACCGTCTGCGCGCTTGGCATAGGTTAGTCCATTGCTCATCTTGTGCGCATCACGACCATCGTTTAGCGTAACTTTAGCCCGTTCGTAAACACGGATACCCCCATTTTCCCGGGTGAGGAGGTTGATCAATGCGTGCATCGTTGGTGGGATGTCCGACAGCGACTGCTCGTCACCTTCACGGACAAAAGCCTGACTCATAAGCTGCAATTTAATTGTCCTTCAACGATCCAAAGGTACAGAATATAACCACTGATCATCGTTGTGATGCACAGGTGAATCGATTTTCCACGATTTGCTTTAATCTGTTTACGGCCTTTGTTTAATTAGCGAAAAAAAAGATCATGACAAATCAACGGTTATCGGCCGCGTTATGTTGCCTCAGCCTTGTCTTCTTCCTGCTTGGATGCACGGGCGAAAAGAAACAGAATGAGGCGGCGTCGGACGGTGCGTTTAGCATCCCCGTGGAATACTTCACACTGAAGAATGGACTGAAGGTTGTTCTTTCTCAAGATAAAACTACCCCAACGGTAGTTGTCGCTGTATACTACAACATCGGATTTCGTATTGAACCTCGCGACCGAACCGGCTTTGCGCACTTGTTCGAGCACATGATGTTTCAGGGCTCGGCTAACCTCGGCAAGATGGAGTTCATAAAACTCGTACAGCAAAATGGGGGAGTTTTGAACGGCTCGACCCGCTTTGACTTTACGAATTACTTTGAAGTGATGCCCGCCCACAAACTCGAGACCGCGCTTTGGGCAGAAGCGGATCGTATGAAGGGACTGGAGATTACGCAGGACAATCTGACAAATCAGCAGGGAGTAGTGAAGAACGAAGTAAAAGTAAACGTCCTCAATCAGCCCTATGGCGGATTCCCCTGGCTCGATATGCCACAGTTCGCCAATGAGAATTGGTACAACGCGCATAACTTTTATGGTGATCTTGCCGATCTCGACTCTGCGAAACTGGAAGACGTCGATAGCTTCTTTAAGACCTATTATGCGCCAAATAATGCTGCACTTGTTGTAGTTGGCGATTTCGAAATTGCTGATGCAAAAAAATGGGTCGAACAATATTATGATTCAATTCCTTCTGCAACATTGCCTCCGAAGCCAGATCTGACAGAACCCAGGCAGTCACAGGAAAAGCGTAAAATTAAAGAGGATAAACTGGCCAACAAGCCAGCGCTTGCTGTGGCGTATAAAATGCCTGAACGCAACACACCTGAATATTATGCCATGGGTCTTATCGATCAAATGCTGGTTCAGGGTCAGGATAGTAAACTTTATTCAAAGCTTGTGCAGGATAAGGGTTACACAGATAACGTCAGCGGCGGAATCAACTACCTGGGTAACATGTTTAACTACAACGGACCTATGGTATGGATGGCAGATTTGATCTATGATCAAAGCGTATCTGCAGATTCGATCCTCAAGGTTGTGGACGATGCTGTAGCCGAACTCGCCAATGTGACCAAAGAAGATACTGATCTTGCAATAGTTAAACTGCGTTCTGACTTCTACAATACCGTTGGGGGCAACAATGTGGGACGTGCTGATTTACTTGCCGTCTTCGCTCTCTTCGACAATGATCCTTCTCGTATCAACAAACTTGAAGACGAGTTTCGAAAGGTTACTCCAGAGCTGATCAAGAAAACAGCTGCGGAGTATCTGAATCCATCAAATCGTTCGATACTTATTGTTGATCCCAAAGCAGCTCAATAACCATTAAAGCGTCAACTTATGAACATACGTCATATACTTATAGCCTGCTCTTTTTCGTGCTTTGTAATGGTGTTTTCTGCCAGTGCGCAGAAGCAGAAACAGACACCACCTGCCGGAAGTCAACCAAAGGATTTTGTATTACCTGCGAAGAAGGTTGATGAACTAAAGAATGGATTGCGCTCTACACTTGTTGAATACGGCGCCATTCCTAAGGTGACTATCAACGTTATCGTGAAAACCGGCAACGTGCACGAAGGTCCTAAAGAAGTTTGGCTTGCAGATCTTACTGGCAACCTGATGCAAGAGGGTACGAAGACAATGGACTTCAAAACCATTTCACGTAAGGTTGCGGCTATGGGCGGCAATATCAATATTGGTGTCGGCCCTGATCAGGTTTCAGTATCCGGATCGGTGCTATCAGAGTATGCACCGGAACTAATTAAGGTGCTTGCGGATGTGCTGATCAACCCGGCATTTCCTGCGTCTGAAGTTGAGCGTCTGAAGAACGACTTGAAGCGTCAGCTTGCCGTTCAGAAATCTTCACCGCAGTCCCAGGCATCAGAGAAGTTTAATAGCATCATATACAAGGATCATCCTTATGGCCGTATTTTTCCAACGAACGAGATGTTGGATTCATACAACATTGATATGGTGAAAGGGTTCTACGATAAGAATTTTGGAGCGCGCCGCACAGTGGTTTATGTAGTTGGCAAGTTCGATCAATCGGCCGTTTCAAAGGCTATCTCGGAGTCTTTCAATGGATGGAAGGAGGGACCGGAGGTAAGCTATCCTACTGTAACAGCAAATAAGTCAAACGAAATTGCTACGATTGATCGTCCGGGCGCTCCACAAACGACAATTATACTGGGCATGCCAACATTGATACCGAATAATCCGGACTATGTAGCACTGCAGGTTACGAACTCACTACTGGGTGGATCATTCGGATCACGCATCACATCGAACATCCGCGAACAAAAAGGATATACCTATTCACCGTTCAGCACTATTCAAAACAGGAAGAATAGTTCAGTTTGGTTCGAGCAGGCGGATGTAACCACCGAACATACAGGCGCGTCACTTCAAGAGATCGCTAAAGAGGTGAAGCGTTTGCAAAATGAGGCGCCGTCAAAAGCGGAACTTGGTGGAATACAGAACTACATGGCAGGAATCTTTGTCCTTCAGAACTCAAGCCCTGGTGGAATTATCGGGCAGCTGAACTTCATCGACTATCACGGTCTCGATGATAGCTATCTAACCAATCGTGTGAAAAACATCTATGCGATCACACCCGAGAAAGTATCTCAGGTAACGAAGGACAATTTCAAATACGAAGACATGACACTCGTTATGGTCGGTGACAAGAAATCCCTCGAAAAACAGCGCAAACAGTTTGAGGAAGCCCGAAAGGTGAAATAGTTCACGAGTTCATAACTTTTGCCTGATGTTCCTGGCAAAGTATTTGCCGAACAGCGCGCTGTCGCAATGCTTTCATCGGTATGTGTAGTATCATGCGCAATGAACGATAGGAGGGCGCGATAGCTACCTTGCAAGCGCGCAGCTCATTCTGGCATCATAATTTTGCATTCTGGTTATCACCGTTCGTGGGTTTACAGGCACGGACGGCAGCCGCAACGCTCGCGACTCCTTTTACGGATCGCGAGGCGTTGTGGCATACTCATGTTATACCTTAACAAGAAGCCAAGATGCCAAACAGGAAAAGAAATCAGCCCGGTTTTTTCACCCATGCAGCTCAGGATTATTCTCACCCCATGAGAAGCAGGGGAGAATCAATTTACGGAACCGACAACGACGACGGTAATAACTACGATGGCGAAGCATACCACTCACCCCGCCGTCCAGTAGCCTTACCGTATTCTGACAGAAATCAGGAATGGCGTGATCGTTCATCTTACTACGATGAACGAGAGCGACGCGACTTCAGCAACTACGGAGTCGGTGGATACTATGGCCCGACTTACAATCGGGAAGACGATTGGAATGAGCAACCCGGCATACGCGGCCGGAACGATGGATATCGGAGCAGCGACGATCGATATAACACGGGTCGAATGTCAGGTGAAAGAAGAGAGCCATACGAAGGCGGACGATTCACGTCGTTTAACAATCCCAATGGAAATCGCGCGGAACAAACTGGCCAGCATCGCGGCAAGGGGCCCCGTGGTTATCAACGTGCCGACGAGCGCATCAAAGACGATATTAATGATCGACTCTCTGACGACTCTCACCTGGATGCTACAGAAATAGAAGTCGTTGTTCTGAATGGCGAAGTAACACTTTCCGGCTCAGTTGACAGCAGACGTGACAAGCGCCGTGCAGAAGATATCTGCGAAGGGATAAGTGGCGTGAGAAATGTTGAGAACCGAATTCGCGTAAAGGAGATATTTGGTGATCAACCCCGCGCGCGAACAGGAGGCGAATCAGATACATTTGAGTCTGCACGAAAAAAGAACGTAGGAGCGGAAACTTCCCGCAGCTATAACTAAAGTGTCAAATACTTCAGATATGCATTCGATAAAATGTTAAGGACAATAACATTTTTGTCACCTAGGCAGGCGTGGCTCGCTGAGTGGTTCTCTCCGAACTATCAGGAGCTGCGCTTTTGATGTTTCATGGAACCAGTGATTCGACAAGGAACAACTTCTATCACCGGATTGAAGAGTTCCCCGGTCAACTGTTATTTTTAACTATATTGTTTCAAAAAAGAACTATTGCTGTGGAAAGCTACACTCCTGTGCCATACGAATTTAAAGAAGTCCTGCAGGACCAGATTCAAAAGGGAACGGCCGGCAAAGTTTTCTTCTGGAATAAGGACGAGCAGGTTGATGAATGCATTGGAAAGATTGAGCGTATCGATGATCGCGACGGCGAAGGTTTGTTCGCCGTTTTTTTGGGTAGCGATGCCAGTGTTCGTATAGACAGGATAATTACGCTCTTTGGCAAGCCTGGGCCAGGCTATGAGGCCTACGATGCATTTGCAAATCAATGCCTTGCCTGTACGGCAGGCGTCCCGTTGTAGTCTGATACTTCGACTGAAAACACGCCCCGGTAAAGTCGCATGCTTAGTGAGTCTTCACAATCAATCATGAGGGACCTGGAAAGTTTCGGTATACTTTTCGGAGTAGCCGCTGTTGTATACGGTATTAGCTTTGTCGTTATACGATTGATGGCTGTCATCATTCAACGTATGACCGGATCATCGCGGAATCTCGTCAGGAAAAAGTTGGGTGCGTCCATCCGGTTTCTTACTGCCGTAATTGCCCTGAACATTGCCAATCGGTATACACGGTTTGATAATGTAGATGCTTATGTCATCGACAAGATTATCTTTCTCTTGTTCGTTTCGGCATTTGCTATGCTCCTGATCAAGCTGTCTGCGTTTATACGCGATTTGTTGTACGAACGATTTGATGTCGCCGAAAAGAACAACATCAACAATCGCAAAGTCCGTACTCAGATAGATTTTATCCAAAAGGCTTTCTCGGCTTTCGTCGTGCTTCTCGCGATTTCCGTTTCACTGATGAGTTTCGAGCGGGTACGGGAGATGGGAACCAGTTTGCTGGCTTCGGCAGGTATCGCCAGCGTGATCATAGGCTTTGCCGCACAAAAGTCAATCGCCAATCTGTTCGCTGGATTTCAGATTGCATTTACGCAACCTCTGCGACTGGATGATGTTGTAGTGGTTGAAGGTGAATGGGGAAGGATAGAGGAGATTACGCTTACGTACGTTGTCGTCAGTATATGGGATCAGCGACGCCTCATTGTCCCGATTGGATACTTCCTTGAAAAGCCTTTCTACAACTGGACAAGGAACTCCTCTGATCTGATGGGAGTAATTTACTTTTATCTCGACTACAGCTTTCCGGTGGATTTTATCAGGGAAGAATTAAAGCGGCTATTGGCGACAGAGCAAGCGCGCATGCTTTGGGATGGAAGAACCGCCACTGTTTTGGTGACGGACATTACCGATCGCGCGATGCAGGTGCGAATTCTCGTAAGTGCGTCCAGTTCGGGTGCTTCGTTTGACCTACGATGTCTTGTTCGGGAAAAGATCCTTGAAGCGATCAGTAGGGCTTATCCGACACACCTGCCCAAGTCGAGGTATGATGATCTGCAGGCTTCTTACAATTCTCCTGGAGATCAGTCCGGGCGTAAAAAGGATAACGGCTAACAAGTTTGGTTGTTCCTGGCTATGCTTTCCAATTAATAGCGTATTTGGGGCATTCAAATTCGCACTTTGCGCAGATCAACGCTCATATTTTTTTCTAATATTCGACTGTGTAACGGGTAAGTGGAATTGCCCGCTACGCCGACAATTAATACTGCCTATGAAGCCCATTGTACAAATTTCACTCGACCTTACGAATATCGACGAAGCACTGAAAACCGCTGAAATGGCTATGCGCGCTGGCGTGGATTGGCTGGAGGCCGGGACCCCGCTCATCCTGGCAGAGGGCCTTCACGGTGTAAAGGCACTGCGCCAGGCATTTCCAAAAGTGCCAATTGTTGCCGATCTGAAGACAATGGATGGCGGTTACCTTGAGGCCGAAATGATGGCTAAAGCTGGTGCTACTCACGTCGTTGTAATGGCTCGGGCTCATGAAGAGACGATCCGCTGCGTTGTGAAGGCCGGTAAGGATTATGGAATAGCCGTGATGGGTGACAACCTTGGTTGTCCCGATATGGTGGCCGGCGCGAAAGAACTGGAAGATCTCGGTTGTGATTTTGTGATACATCACATAGGATACGATGAACGCAGGGGAATCGCGGCCCGCGGGCTGCGCATGCCCAGTCCGTTAGATCAGCTGCGTGAAGTCGTGGCGGCAGTTAACGTTCCAGTTCAGGCTGTCGGCGGTTTGTCGCTGGAGCAGGCGATCAAATGCCCATCATTCGGAGCGCCGTTGGTAGTTCTGGGTGCGCCACTTACCATAGATGCCGATGCTTTTAAAACAGCAGATGGTAATCTCGAAGATTCTTTGCGCCTGATCTGCCAGGCAATCCATAGTCATGGAGATGTTGTGGTCGGAAAGCATGCTTAGTGAGTGATACAAAATCAATAAAAATATCAACTATGAAATCAGCGGCTGTGGTCAACTTCGCTCCCGAAAAGGGATCGGTAGAGGTGAGGGAAATACCTGTACCCGAGATTGGTGAAGATGATATCTTGCTTGAAGTGGCAAACGTGGGTGTTTGTGGAAGCGACCTGCACCAATGGACGGCAGACCACAGCTGGCCTGTCAACTACCCGGTAGTACTGGGACATGAATTTGGTGGTCGGATAGCGGCACTTGGTGGTCGCGTCAAAGGATGGAAAGAAGGCGACCGCGTCGTAAGTGAGACAGCTGCTGTGATCGACACGGATAATCCCATGTCGAGAGTGGGCCTTTATAACCTTGACCCTACACGCAAGGGATTCGGATATGGAGTGAATGGGGCGATGACAAAGTACGTTCGCGTACCGGCACGATGCCTGCATCGTGTGCCCGACGCTCTTCCGTTTGAACAAGCGTGCCTTACCGAGCCGTGCTGTGTCGCTTTTAACTCAGTGGTGAACGCGGCCCGGATTATACCAGGTGATAGGGTAATTGTTCTTGGCCCAGGGACAATCGGAATCCTCTGCGCCGCGGTTGCAAAATTATGCGGTGCCGAGGTTGCAGTTGTCGGACTTGAAAACGACCGTGGCCGCCTTGAAATCGCGCGTCAGTATGGCTGCGAGATCATCATCGGCGACGCAACGGCGTGGGCAAAGGAACGCGACGGTCTTGGTGCAGATTGTATTATCGACGCGGCCGGTGTAAGCACAACGCTGCGGATAGCTCTTCAGTTGGTTCGCCCCAACGGTCAGATAGCCAAGGTGGGATGGGGACCACAGCCCCTGAACTTCTCACTTGATCCGCTCGTGCAAAAGAATATCCGACTTCACGGAAGCTTTAGCCACAATTGGCCTGTGTGGGAACGTGTAATAGCATTGTTAGCCAGTGGTCAACTCGACGTGCGGCCAATCATCGGAGGCGTTTGGCCGATCACTTCCTGGCACGAAGCATTTGAAAAGATGCATCATGGCGAAGTAGTAAAGAGTGTACTCAAACCTGTTTAACGGTGCGCCTGGCTGGTAAAGTAGTCATCGTCACCGGAAGCACGACGGGTATTGGCAAAGCCATTGCCCATGCGTGCGTCCGCGAGGGAGCACATGTTGTTATCCACGGCCTCGAAGCGGAATGGGGGGCACAGGTTGTCGCTATGCTGGGCAATGAACATGCAGCATTGCACATCGAAGATATTTCAGCTGAGGGTTGCGCAGAACGATTGGTGAATGTCGCCCTTACCCGCTTCGGAAGGCTCGATGCCATTGTCAACAATGCAGCAGCCGTGGTATCGTCGAATCTTGAAACAACCGACCTTACTTTCTTCCGCAGAGTACTCGAAATCAATTCGCTTGCTCCATTCAGTCTGATTAAAGCAGCGCTGCCACATTTGGAGAAGTCACACGGTTGTGTGTTGAACATCGGTTCTGTAAATGCATACAGTGGAGAACCAAATCTCTTCGCCTACAGCGTATCAAAGGGCGCACTCATGACCATGACCAGAAATCTGGGTGACACTTTACACCGTGAGAATGGTGTAAGGGTGAACCAGATCAATCCGGGATGGGTGCTCACTGAAACTGAAGAGCAACGCAAGAAAGAGCATGGCCTTGCCGCTGACTGGTATACGAAAGTTCCTAGAGTATATGCTCCTGCAGGACGAATACTTTGGCCTAAAGAGATAGCAGCGGCCGCCATATACTGGCTGGCCGACGAAAGCGGACCAATTAGCGGCCAGGTGGTAGACCTCGAACAGCATCCTTTTATTGGACGCAATCCTCCAAAGGACCAGTCGACCATACCTGACCAATAGGGGTAGCGTTGCTTGCCATTTTGATTTTGTCACTAGTTTTTTTGATCACCTGGTATAATCCTAAAAATTTATTTTCTGTAAACCGCGTCCTTCAATAACTCCAAACTTAAAATGCCAAGACTAGCAGCATTTCCCAAAGCATTTATGACCGCCCTGTGTAAAGATGGGTCAATGAAATTGTCAGAGTGGATTGATCTTGCCTGTGGATTACAAATCGATGGACTTGAATGGTATGCTGGCTTTCTTGAGATGCAGGACCGTGGCAACTGGGCAAGCTTTCGAAAGCAGGTCGAGGACCGCGGCAAACAGATTCCCATGATGTGCTGCTCACCAGACTTCACCCATCCTGACGCGACGTTTCGCAACCGCGAAATTGAGAAACAGAAATTCTGGATTGACATGACACACGCTCTCGGTGGAAGTTATTGTCGGGTACTTTCAGGCCAGCGTCGCCCCGAGCTTTCAATTGACGAAGGCGTGCGTCTCGCCGCTGACTGTATCAAAGCTTGCATTCCGTATGCGAAGGCGCGCAACATCACACTCATTCTGGAGAACCATTACAAGGATGATTTTTGGGAGTATCCGGAGTTCGCGCAGAAGCAGGCGGTGTTCAGCAAGTTGGTAGATAGTATTGTTGACCCCAACTTCGGTGTCAACTACGACCCGAGTAATGCATTTCTTGCAGGAGAAGATCCGCTCGAATTGTTATACAAAATCTCATCGCGCGTTGTAACAATGCACGCCAGCGATAGATTTCTCATCGAGGGCACTATCGAAGATCTCAGAAGAGAAGAGCTGGGCGCAATGGGTTATGCTAAGCGTTTACGGCATGGCGAGATAGGCAAGGGATTAAACGACTACGACAAGATCTTCACAGAACTCAAGCGCGTTGGCTTCGATAGTTGGATCAGTATTGAAGATGGTGTCGATGGCATGGATCAGTTGGAACGTAGTGTAGCTTTCCTCAAAGCAAAGATTGCACAATACTGGTAAGATCACCCGGCTGCCGAACCCTCTGCAGTTGTTGCTCCGATTGATTGGTGGTTTTGCTGTATCGAACCAGCGGACCTCAATACTAGTTTGATGATGCTTAATCGCTTAGTTGATACAGCAACCGTAAAGCTACGCTCACCGATGGCAGTTCATCAAAAAGCTTACCCAAACGTTTGCGTGTATTTCAACCGTTTTCGAGAGCTGTAAGTTATGGACAGTTTTCGTCGCTGGAATCTCGTCTGTCGTCTCAGGAATACGTTTGTGTAACAATTTTAGGTTAAGCGGCTCGTTTAGTTGGCGTGTAGTTTTTAGTTTTGCCATGAAACAATACGCTATCGTAATGAAGATCAGACTTATTGTAGTAGCTGTGATGCTTCTTTCAACTGTTTCTTTCCTCCACGCACAGGAGTTGAAGAGCGAGCAGAACATGATCGTGTTCGATCCTCTCTTCTGGAAAGATCAGCTCAAATTGAATGATACGCAATGCCTGCGCATTCGTGAGATCAACAGTGACTTCTATAAAAAATTGTCTGACGTAGCGAATGAATCAAATCATCAGGTAGTCAGGGCCAAGGCTGCTCAAAGCTTGCTCGAACGCAGCGAAGAGATCTGGGAAACATTTCATCCCAAACAGCGGCGCAAATGGAGAAAGATTGCTCAGGAAACTGAAATCTAATCGTCTCCTCTTGAACTAAACACTTTGTCTCCGGTCACGATCGAGGTCTAATTATCGGTCTCAAGCATCTCCAGAATCGGAGCTAGAGTGTCGTATGTTTTCAATCCAGGACTAACTTCTTCGCTTCCAAGAAGAGCGATGCCACCCACGTCTTCAAATCCAAGAACCGTCTCGGCTTCCGTTTGTGAAAATACCTGCACAATTCGCGGCGCGTCAAATGAACGCGGATCATCAGCATTCACCAGCACGTAGGCAGGATTAATTGGTGCGTATAAGTCTTCGGGGGCAAGGCGCAGAATAAAGGGAAGCGACAAATGAGCAGCGTAGGGAACTTCTGCAATTCCAAGTTCAAGATAATCCGGCCGGAAGCCTTCAACGATGCTATCAACTTGCTCACGCGATTGGGCACCATGCAGTTCGGCGACGATCGAAGGCCCCGAAATCCACCCGCGTATTTCCTGATACCTGGCAGCGGTAATGTGTCCCGGACGGTCAGGGATCGCCTGAAAGCCCAGCAGTTGAACGTCCATTCCCGCGCAGTAGCGTGCATCGCTAAGGTTAGTCAGCGAACCTACCTTTACTAACGTCTTCAGTGGCATAGTATTAATCAGGATTTAGAAATAACTTTGCCCTTTCGGCGTTAACCAAGTGGTGCCGGCTTTTGTGAACATGCATAACCTAACGCGTCGTGGGCTCCCATTTTTTATTCTGATGGCCACAATATTCGCGCTTTCATGCGAATCTGAAAACAACAATGTGGTGGTGCAGGACTTGCCAGAGGATTATTTTCCATTAAGAAAAGGCGTTTTTCAGATATATGATATGCACAAGGTCGAATATACCCTGGGTGTAGCATCTGAAAGAGACTATCAGCTTAAAACCCTGTTAGTCGATTCGATCGACCGCGGAAACGGGACGTATTCTTATGTGCAGTACAATTACGAACGCGAATCGAGTGGCAAGGACTGGGTATATGTTGGTACCTGGGCTGTCCAGGCAGATGAACGTGAGCTGATCGTGAACGAAGCCAACACTTCCTATCTGAAATACAAGTTTCCTCTGGCGAAAGGTTATACATGGAACGGCAATGCCTACAACGGCATGGAGGCGGATGAATACGTGATGGAAGACGTGAAGATCTCCCAGTCAATCGGAGGCAATAGCTATACTGACTGCCTTGTTGTTAATCAAAGTGATAATCAGGACTTCGTAGTATTTCTCGATCAGCGCAAGGAGATCTATGCAAGGAATATCGGACTGGTCTCAAAGGAAGTTCGTCAGCTGCACTATTGCACTGATTCAAATTCCGGATGTTTGGGGCAGCAGGTAGTTGAAGAAGGTGAGGAGTATACGCAAACACTGATTACGCATGGGCAGGAATAGCACCAGGTTTGTCTTTGTTCTGCTCCTTAGTGTTGTATCCTTCAGTGCAGCTGCGCAGACCAATCGATACGTGGTGTTTTTCAAAGACAAGGTTGGTACTCCATATTCAGTCAGCAATCCTGCTGACTTCCTCTCACAGAGGGCAATCGATCGGCGTCTGGCGCAGGGGATAGCGGTTAATGAACTGGATCTGCCGGTTGCTCCGGCGTATATCGCAGGGGTTGGTGACAAAGGTGCAAGAACGTTCTTCTCTTCCCGCTGGGCAAATGCGTTGCTGATAGAGGTTGAGCCGTCGTTGCTTCCTTCAATATCCCAAATGGCATATGTTGATCATGTTGAATTTGTAGCACCAGGATCACGATTAAATACGGGGGGACGAAAGCGTCAGTCCTCAAGAGCAAAAAGTCACGTACAGGGTACACGCACGGCGACGCAGTTATCTATGCTGGGATTAGATGCCATGCAGGACGCTGGTTATCGCGGAGAGAGGATACTTATTGCATTATTCGATGGTGGCTTCAGCGGAGTGGATACCGCGCCCCCCTTCCAACATATCTTCGACGAGGGCAGGCTTGATAAAGATGCCTGCGTTGATTTTGTAACCAACTCGCACGAAGTTTTTCAGAATGATGACCATGGCACAGCTGTTTTTTCTGTAATCGCTGCCTATGCCGAAGGTAATTTCATCGGTGGTTCCTACGAAGCGACCTATCAACTTTACATTACAGAAGACGTTGCCACAGAATATCGTATAGAGGAATACAACTGGCTGTTCGCCGCCGAAGAGGCCGATAGTGCAGGTGTTGATATCATTAGTTCATCTCTGGGCTATTATGATTTCGATGATGCTTCGATGAACTACTCAAAGAATCAACTCGATGGCAAAACCACTGTCGTTTCACGTGCAGCTCAATGGGCCGCCGACCGGGGCATAATTGTGGTTTGCAGCGCAGGCAACGAAGGTGCTAATCAATGGCAATTGATCACAGCACCAGCAGACGCGATAGATGTGTTAGCCGTCGCAAGTGTGTCAAGTACAGGACAGCGTTCTCCCTCGAGTTCCAAAGGTCCATCAGCCGATGGCAGGATCAAGCCCGACGTTGCTGCGATGGGAGTGGGCACCTCAATCATCAGACCTGATGGTAGTATAGCAACGCTAAACGGTACGAGCCTGGCTGCTCCGCTTATTACAAGTCTTGCTGCCGGGGTTTGGCAGCGGTATCCGTCCCTCAGCAGCGAAGCAGTGATTCAGGCAATACGCAATTCCGCATCACAGTCTACGTCACCCGATTCGCTTATCGGCTATGGCATTCCAAATTTTCAGGCCGTTGTAAATTATATTGAAAGCCATCCACAGGAGGAAATATTTGCTGTGTATCCAAACCCTGTCACTGCCGACTCACTGATTGTGAAGCCGGCCGATCCTGCTGGCAGTGACCACCTGCCGTGTCGAACTCATCAGCGCCGATGGCAAGCTCCTCAATGCAAATGATGTCTCGTTCTCCTGGCTAAATCGGGTATACAAAGCCGACCTGAGTTCGTTTCGTGCAGGCATATACTTCGTTCGTATTACGTGGCAGGAGCGGAGATACATCTACCGGATCGCGAAGGTTTGAGCCGCAGCATTTAACTTCTTATCATCTATCAACTTTTTGTTTACTTTGCCGCACGAAAAACTGCTATGGCTTCTCCCTTGATTGCGCCTTCCGTTCTTGCCGCCGATTTCGGCAATCTTCAACGTGATGTTGAAATGATTGACCGAAGCGAAGCGGATTGGGTTCACGTGGATATCATGGACGGAACATTTGTCCCCAATTTTTCAATGGGCATTCCCGTAGTGCAGGCTATCCGACGCTACACAAAGAAGCCTCTTGATGTGCATCTGATGATCATGACACCTGAGCATCATGTTGATGCTTTCAAAAACGCAGGAGCAGACAGAATTTGTGTTCATGTGGAAGTGTGTGCCAATCTGCATCGAAACATTCAGCAGATTAAAGCGCTCGGCTGTGCGGCCGGGGTAGCTATCAACCCACATACTCCGTTGGTTGCACTGGAGAATATCCTCGTCGATGTTGATCATGTTTGTGTCATGTCAGTTAATCCTGGATTCGGTGCGCAGAGTTTTATTGAACACACCTATACGAAGGTCAGGCAACTTAAGAAGATGATTACCGACCTGCGTTCTTCTGCGCTGATAGAGATCGATGGTGGTGTAAGTATGAAGAACGCCGCAGCTCTCTTGTCCGCCGGCGCCGATGTGCTGGTTGCAGGAAATTTTGTTTTCAGTGCTTCAGACCCGGAGGCCGCTATCCGCGGTCTGAAAGCCCTTTGATCTTTTGATAATCTGATAGACAAGCTGGCACAATTGCATCCTATCTTCAGTAACTCACGCACAATGCAGCGACTGGTTCAACGTTTTGATGACGCCATTCGTCGAAAAAACAGGCGCTTCACGGCGTGCAGAACGATAGCGGTCGCCGTTCAGCCGGGGAATGATTATGGATCAACTG
Organism: Chryseolinea sp.; assembly: GCA_049840655.1. Lineage (GTDB taxonomy): Bacteria > Bacteroidota > Bacteroidia > Cytophagales > Cyclobacteriaceae > Chryseolinea. The sequence continues at coordinate 334,696 of JASGJX010000033.1, read as the reverse complement.
TGCGGAATAGGATGAGAGATGAAATTGCGTTAACTTGGCCATTTAAAGCGCACATTATTAGTGCCTTACATTTTTTGATTTTAGGAGATAACCCCGATTTTTTCTGAAGCGCCAGGTTTTCATAATGTCCCTTCTGTTGTGCAGTGCGCTCCTGTGCTCAGAATCTGCGCTGGCGCAGTACGAGAATGAGAAGGATGCCACCATTCCTCTTGAGTACTTCTACATCAAGCGGGAGAACATCGGTTTCTTTCGACGGGTGTTTAGCAAAGTCACGTTCGGATTGAGCACTGGCTATGGAAGCACTGCCTTCAAACATGACCTCGGTGGTTATGGGATCATTCAGAACGGCGGTACAGCGAGGCCAGTTATATTCGCATCGTCCAGCACCACGGCAACCTATGGCAACTGGGTTAATGAGTTCACCAGTTCAACAACGACGGCCCAGCCATCAGCATTTATGGTGAACAGTGATACAACCACCATTGGTTTTAAAAGCAAATCGTTTAACATTCCACTTCGTGCTACGCTGCACGTAGATTTCGATAAGGTAAGAGTTGGCGGGGGATTTTCGTTCGAGTATACACATGTCGGTTCGTTCCGGCCCACCAGCTACGGCGACAAAATCAATAGCTTCAATACTGACTTCTCATCATTCTTCCTGAAGAAGTACTTTGCCATCATCGGAGGAACCGTGTACCGATACAATGAATACCTGGTTGTAGTTGATCTGAACCTGGGTGGATACAGTCTCGGTAAGCAGTTTGAGAAAAGCCAGATCCAGAAGGGAATGTTCATTAACCTTGGCGTTTCTATCGAAAGAGAGATGTCAGAGTACTTCAGGCTGTTTGTGCGACCTTCGTATGAGATCAAGAGCTACGACCTTCGATATCCCGAGAGCAGTCTGAGTGTGACGAACAAGTTAAATGCATTCTATGTGAACGTTGGGGCTACCTACCGAATCCCCGAACTCCGCAGATGTTTCCTGAAGACCTGCAAGGCTCAGATGAATCACGCGCATGGCAACCGCGAATATCGCAGCCGTGTACATCCGATCTACAAGAAGCAGAATCCACACTATGGTGAAAACCACCCCAACCTGATCAAGTACAAGGGTAAGAACAAGAAGAAACTTAACCCGTACTGACGTCGAATTTTGCTTACAGTTTGAACCGGTTTGACACTTGACAGCAAACGGTTTATCGCCCTCAAAAATCCTTTAAACTTATTGCTCAGCGGAGGTCCGAACGTATTGAATTTTACTATCTTGCACAGCTCGAAAAAGAGCCTTGAAATAGACAGTAACAATTGCGTTTTAAATGGCAGAAGAAAGTGGCGGAATGCCTCCTGCAAGGCAGAATATAATCCCGATTAATATTGAAGATGAAATGCGCGGTGCGTACATCGATTACTCGATGTCCGTCATTATATCTCGCGCATTGCCGGACGTCCGTGATGGACTGAAGCCTGTACACCGTCGAGTGCTTTACGGTATGCAGGAACTCGGCGTTAACTTCAACAAACCGTATAAGAAGTCGGCCAGAATCGTGGGGGAGGTGCTCGGTAAGTACCACCCGCATGGCGATGGATCTGTATACGATACCATGGTGCGTATGGCGCAGGATTGGTCTCTTCGATATACACTTGTCGACGGACAGGGGAACTTCGGTAGCATCGACGGCGATATGCCGGCAGCTATGCGATACACAGAGGCGAGACTCCGGCGTATAGCAGAAGAGTTGCTGGCCGATATCAACAAAGATACCGTTGATTTTCAACCAAACTTTGACGACTCTCTCACTGAGCCAAGCGTACTTCCTGGTAAGCTTCCCAACCTGTTGGTAAATGGATCTTCGGGTATCGCCGTAGGTATGGCAACGAACATGGCGCCACATAACCTTACCGAGGTTGTGAATGGCATCATTGCTTTTATAGATAATCCGGAAATCACCATTCCCGAGTTGATGAAGTATGTCACTGCGCCGGACTTTCCGACAGGTGGTATCATCTATGGTCACTCAGGTGTTCAGGAAGCGTTCATGACTGGGCGCGGACGCATCGTCGTTCGATCGAAAGCAGAGATCGTGACAAATGCAACCGGCAAGGATCAGATTGTTGTGACGGAAATTCCGTACATGGTCAACAAGGCGATGATGATCGAGAAGACCGCAGCGCTGATCAATGAGAAAAAGATAGAAGGTATTTCTGACCTGCGCGACGAGTCGGATCGTGAAGGCTACAGGATCGTATACGACCTGAAGAAGGACGCTATACCGAACATTGTATTAAACAATCTCTTTAAGTACACACAGCTACAGTCGTCATTCAACGTGAACAACGTAGCTCTGGTGAAAGGGCGTCCAATGACGCTCAACCTGAAGGATCTTATTAAGTACTACGTAGAGCATCGTCACGAAGTAGTTGTACGCAGAACGAAATTTGAGCTTGCCGAAGCCGAAAAGAGAGCCCATATCCTCGAGGGGTATCTTATCGCATTAGACCACCTTGATGAGGTGATCGCCCTGATCAGAAGTTCACGCGATCCTGAGACTGCGAAGGAAGGTTTGATGACCCGTTTCGGACTTACCGAGATCCAGTCAAAGGCGATCCTCGATATGCGCCTCCAGCGACTCACGGGACTTGAACGAGATAAGATCCTGCAAGAGTATAACGAAGTGAAAGCGTTGATTGAAAAGCTTCGTAACATTCTTGATAATGAGTCGGTTCGTATGCAGATCATTAAGGATGAATTGAATGATCTCCGCGAGCGATATGGCGACGAACGAAGAACTCTTGTTGAACACAATGAGGACGACATTTCCTATGAGGACATGATTCCGAATGAGGAAATGCTTATTACCATTTCCAATCAGGGGTACATTAAGCGGACTTCTCTCTCCGAATACCGTACTCAGGGCCGTGGCGGCGTGGGTTCCCGCGGTGTATCAACGAAGGACGACGACTTTACCGAGCACCTCTTTGTGGCCCAGGCGCACAACTACCTGCTCATCTTTACCGATCAGGGTAAGGTATACTGGAAGAAGGTGTACGAAATTCCTGAAGGCACCAAGACATCGAAAGGCCGGGCGATCCAGAACCTAATAAACATTGAGCCGGGGGATACGGTACGGACATTCATCAATATCAAGAATCTCACGGACGATCAGTACGTGAACAACAACTTCGTGATCCTGTGCACCGAGAAAGGTACGATCAAGAAGACTTCTCTGGAGGCTTACTCAAGGCCAAGACAGGGCGGTATCACAGCCATTTCAATTCACGAAGGAGACAGGCTTTTAAATGCCTCGCTCACGAACGGCAATAACCATATTATTATCGCAAAGAGTGAAGGTAAGGCCGTGCACTTCAATGAGCAGGATGTTCGGCCTATGGGACGGACCGCGGCTGGCGTACGGGGTGTAACCCTGGACTCTGATTCTGATAAAGTCATAGGGATGGTTTGCATAAGCCGGGAAGATGCTAACTTGCTGGTGGTGTCGGAAAATGGGTATGGAAAGCGCTCGCTGATAGATGACTATCGGATTACACGACGCGGCGGTATGGGTGTCAAGACCCTAAACATTACGGAGAAAACTGGCAAGCTTGTTGCCATCAAGGAAGTAGTCGACGACGACGAACTGATGATAATCAACCGTTCCGGGATTACTATCCGCATTAAAGTGAGTGAATTGCGCGTCATGGGCCGCGCTACTCAGGGCGTCAAGCTGATTAAGCTGAATGATGACGACCGCATATCTTCTGTAGAAAAGATCCAGAAGATTGACAAGATCGACGACGAACCGAAAACGAACTCCAACGCTGAAAACTAACTCCAACCTTTTATAAACTAAGTCAAATGAAAAAGTATACACTCTTGCTCGTGTTGCTGGTTTCTGCGGCAGCATACGCACAGAAGGCACCAAAACCTAACCTGAACAAAGCCCTTCAGGCGTGGACTGAAGGCAAGTTAGACGAAGCAAAGTCTATAATCGATGCGGCTACGACGTACGAAAAGACCATGAATGATGCTAAGACGTATTATTATAAGGGGCTTATCTATGCGTCGCTCGACACTACTACAAATGAGAAGTTCAAGTCGCTTGCCCCAGATGCTTTCGATCAGGCTCTTGCAGCGTTCAAGAAAGGCGATGAGATGCAGACTGGCAAGGAACATTTCACTCAGGATGCTGCGGGAATGCCAATCCTGAAGTCTCAGCAGATCGCTTACTGGCATGGTCAGTATATTAACAAAGGAGCCGCTGCTTATCAGGAAGAAGATCTTGAAACAGCGTTGAAAGATTTTGAGAAGGCGCAGAAGATCCTTCCCAATGATACACTTGGTTATTTCTACGCCGGCTTCGTAGCGAACGGCATGGAAAACTATGACAAGGCTATTGAAAGCTTCCGTAAGTACATCGACCTCGGTGGAAAGTCTGTTGATGCGTATTTGAGCATCATCAACATCTACAGCGGTCCCAAGGACAGCAAGGAAGATGCGCTCAAGGTTGTTCGTGAAGCAAAACCGAAGTTTCCGAATGACCCACAGCTCCCTAAAGTTGAAATTGGATTGCTCATAGACTTGAAGCGTATTGATGAAGCCAAGAAAGGTTTGGAAAGCGCTGTAGCCAAAGAACCGGGCAATAAGGTGCTGCACTTCTACCTCGGCTATGCGAATGCAAGCTTGAATCTCAACGAAGAAGCAAAAAAGAATTACGAAGCAGCTCTTAAGATCGATCCCAACTATTTTGAAGCTCAGCTTTATCTGGCAAAACTCATGTATAATGATGCAGCTGTGATCAAGAAGGAGATGGCATCGTTGGGTATCTCCGCGGCAGATAAGAAGAAGAAATTCGACCTCGATAAAGTATTGGTAGAAAAGCTGAAGATTGCTCAACCATACTGGGAGAAAGCTGAACAGCTGAATCAGAAAGACCAGGAAGTTGTCGACGTTCTTTTCTCGATCTATCAGGATCTAGGCAACGAACCAGGAATGAAACGCCTTGAAAAGAAGTACAAGGAAATGGGTGTTGACAATTGATCACCAATATTTCCTGTTGATCATCACGAATAGAGAGGTTGGCATCGTCCAACCTCTTTTATTTGCATCCAGATTCTGTGAACGGCTGCAAGGCTGATTGCTGCCGTTGATGATAATAGATATCTTGGGGCTCGTGCGGCGTTCTCTGGCAGGCTCGAATGAGCAGGAGCGTTTGGTACATGCCGCATGTGGATTCCCTGTCCTTAATACTTTTTGAACTACATTTGGGTGTCTGTGCGAGGACATCCTGCGAGAGACAATACAAATGGCTGGCACCAGGAGCTTTACACGCTACGCAAAAAGAATTCTTTCCCGTTGGTATTACTTTATACTCGCGCTGCTTGTGGCCCTTCCCGCAGCATTCCTCTATTTGTATCTGACTCCCTCAGAGTACGCGGTCCAGGCTTCTATCATGGTCGCAGCTCCGACTCAAAATAAGGACTCAAAAGCCGATGTCATAAACGAAAAAGATCCTTTACCCAGGGGAGTCGTTGAAGACCAGGTTGGTATTCTTACATCGAACTCTGTTATCGAAAAGAGTTTGCGCGAGCTGGACTTTGGCGCAGTTTACTGCCTAGAGAATCAATTTGCAGTCCGGGAACAATACGATAATAGCTACTTCAAGATAAGATTGGACTCAAGTGTTAACCAGGCGATTAATGTTCCTGTTTATGTAAAAAGGATTTCATCGACCAGGTATCATGTTAAAGTCTCTGCCAGGAACGTTCAACTTTACAATTGCTTTTCAAATCAGATTGAAGGCTCTGTTGATGAACTTGAAATTGATGAAGAAGTTCCGTTGAATAAGCCGCTTGGAAACAAGTATTTGAATTTTCTTATCGCATTTAACGATAAGTATAAAGTAGAAGCAGGCGACGAAATGTTTTTTGTGTTACGGCCATTGAATTCACTCGTGGCGTCTTATCAACACAAACTTACCGCAGAGCCAATATCAGCTGACTCGCGCATTGTTTCCCTGGTTGTACATGGCGAGGTACCTGAAAAGGAGAAGATCTTTCTGACAACACTCATTCAACAATATTTGCAGGCCACTTCGGAAGCCGAACATGGAACAACGCTGCAGACATTGAAGTTTATCGAAGATCAGTTGAACAATCCGGCGGATACTTTGAGCGATAAGATGCGCGCATATCTTACCGACAAACGGATTGAAACACGCATGGCGCTGGCGTCGGCGACAACTGATAAGGCTATCGTTGACAAACCCTATACGGCAAGCGGCGGTAAGCCTGTGTCACCGCTTCCTGACTTAGTGTACGCCATTGCTATTGCAGGTGTGTTTCTGTTAGTGATCATGGCCACCATTGCAAAGGACATGTGGCGCGACACTGTGCTGTCGGCAGAAGATGTCGAACTTACCACAAAGATTCCCCTTGTAGCGACCATTAGCCACGCAAAGAAGCGCGAGCAAAACACAATTGTGGCGCACGCGCGATCAGCAGTGGGAGAGTCTTTCCGTTCGTTGAGAGTGAACCTTCAGTATCTCGCATTGGATGCGGGGGCGAACGTCATCGGCATTACATCTTCGCGGGAAAGTGAGGGTAAAACATTTTGTGCTGTTAACCTGGCAGCCGTGATGGCCTACTCAGGAAGAAGAACCGTTCTCATCGATACCGATATGCGGCGCCCGAGGGTTGCATCATACTTTCAGCTTGAAAACAGAAAGGGACTATCGAACTTTCTCGTTGGCGACGGATCTATTAAGGAGATTATCAATAACACAGAACATAAAGGTTTTGATGTAATAGGCTCGGGTCCTATACCGCCGAATCCAATTGACCTTATTGGAAACCCGAGAATGGAGGAACTTATTCAATCGCTCAGGCAGACGTACAGTACAGTAATAATTGACTCGCCGCCGATAGGGTATGTATCTGAGTACATCATTTTAATGAAGTATACAGATGCTAATCTTTATGTAGTTCGATCTGACTACACGAATAGAAAAAGTTTGAAGCGACTCAATAAGCTTGTTGATCGTGAGAACGTCGGTAATTTTAATATTGTGCTTAATGATGTACGGCCATCCAAAGAATCCGGCAATTATTACGCATATGGCTATGGTTATGGCTATAAATATTGAGCGCTAATATCTGCGAATTCTCTTGTTTAGAGCCCTTTTTTAACAGGCATGATTACAATCATGCGCTTTTCCAATCCCGGTCATTAACGAGGGAATACAAGCATACTACTTTTAAACATTGAATAACGCATCCCCGTTGTTCGGCGAACATTCCGGCCAATTAAATGGTATTTCGGATGTTACTTTCCGAGGGCGGTTAGGATGAACAATAAAAACGTAGTGGCTTTTTTTAACAATTAACTGAAATGAATCATCACGAGACCCCCGGCAAGTGCAGATTCTGCCAAGCCCCCCTCGAACAGACTTTTGTCGATCTTGGAATGTCACCGTTGTGTCAGGACCACGTAAAGCCTGAAGAGTTGAATCGAATGGAGCCGTTTTATCCGTTGCATGCATATGTATGCTCCTCGTGCTTCCTTGTTCAATTAGAAGAGTTTGTGGCACCTGCTGAGATCTTCAACGACTATGCGTATTTCTCTTCCTACTCCGAATCATGGCTGAAACATGCCAAAGCGTATGTCGACAAGATCACAGAAAGATTGCAACTGCAACCAAACAACCTGGTAGCAGAGTTGGCCAGCAACGATGGTTATTTGCTTCAGTATTTCGTTGAAAAAAATGTTCCTGTGTTAGGAATCGAACCTGCTCCGAACGTAGCTGAATATGCTTCTAACAAAAGAGGCATTCGCACTGAAAACAGGTTCTTTGGATTGAACACAGCGCTTGACCTTTCTGCCAAGTATGGCAAACCTGACTTACTCATAGGTAATAATGTGCTGGCACACGTACCAGATATCAATGACTTCGTCTCTGGAATGAAAGCATTTCTGGGCGCTCAGGGTGTTATCACCATGGAATTCCCTCACCTGCTCCGTCTTGTAGAAGGAAATCAGTTCGATACAATTTATCACGAGCACTTCTCTTATTTGTCATTCACCACGGTTGAAAAAATATTTAAATATCACGGACTCACCATCTTTGATGTAGAAGAACTTTCAACACATGGAGGATCACTTCGTATATACGCCAAACATCGCGAAGATTCATCTAAAGCTATATTACCAGCAGTTCCAGCTTTATTGAAAAAGGAACTTGAAGCAGGTATGCTGGAGATGAGCTACTATACCAGCTTTGAAAAGAATGTTCGTCAGACCAAGATGAAAATTCTGGAATTCTTAATCGAGGCAAAATCTAACGGTAAGACTATTGCTGGTTATGGCGCGCCTGGAAAAGGAAACACACTGCTCAACTACTGCGGTGTACGCACCGACTTTATCGACTATACTGTTGATCGTAACCCAAATAAGCAGGGCAACTTCCTGCCGGGAACGCTCATCCCTATATATGAACCTTCAAAGATTCGTGAGACTAAGCCAGACTACGTGTTTATTCTCCCCTGGAACCTGAAGGAAGAAATCATGGATAGCATGTCGTTCATTCATGAGTGGGGAGGCAAATTTGTAATTCCAATTCCTGAACTGAAGGTTCTTGATTCGCATGCGCTTTTGCAACGTTACAAACGCGCGAGCTAGAGTGCATCGGCAGTCAAAGGATAAGGCCCTTCCTTATCCTTTTTTTTTGAAGTTTGGTTTACGCTCTAAATAAGTCACACATTTGTATATGGAAGCGGGAGTGGCAGTCGGAGTAGATTGGACGAGCGGCCAGGAGATGCACGCGCTCGCGACCAGGCTTTATCCGATTTGCAGAAGTATCACTGGCAACGGCGTACGTGAGACTTTGAGGATCCTATCCGAAGAAATTCCCCTGGAGATTTTCGAAGTTCCATCAGGCACGAAAGTGTTTGACTGGGAAGTGCCTCGCGAATGGAACATCACTGACGCTTACATTAAGAACGCCGCGGGAGAGCGAGTCATAGATTTTGCAAACTCGAATTTGCACGTCTTGAACTACAGCGTGCCCGTCAATCAGCGTGTCAGCCTCGAAGAACTGCGTAAGCATTTGTTCTTCCTGGAAGATCATCCGGACTGGATTCCGTATCGCACCTCATATTATAAGGAAGATTGGGGATTTTGCGTTACATACAATCAGTACAAACAACTCAATGACCCTTACTATGAGGTTTGTATAGCCTCTACGTTAGTACCTGGATCTCTTACCTACGGAGAATATTTTATTCCCGGAAAAGTTAAAGACGAAGTGCTGATTTCAGCGCATGTTTGTCATCCTTCTCTCGCCAACGATAACCTCTCTGGTCTGGCTGTAGTCAGTGCGCTAGCCCGAACGTTGAGCAGGCAAAACAACTATTATTCTTACCGCTTTGTTTTTGTGCCAGGAACGATTGGCGCGATAACATGGCTGGCCAGAAATGAACAACAGGCCAGGGGAATTCGATTTGGTTTGGTGGCCTCGCTACTGGGCGACAGGGGTGTGTTTACATATAAGCGCTCGCGACGTGGAAACACGGAAATCGACCAAATTGCCGAATACGTGCTCAAGGCGCGCAATGAAAAAAACAAGATCATTGACTTCTTTCCTTACGGGTACGATGAACGCCAATATTGTTCGCCTGGATTTAATCTTGCCGTAGGATGTTTATCACGTACTCCATTTGGACAGTATCCGGAGTATCACACTTCTGCTGATAACCTTGACCTGATATCGGCAGAGTCAATGGAAGAATCATACAACGTATACCTGGAGATTCTGACAACGCTGGATCAAAACAGGATATACCTCAATACTAGTCCCAATTGCGAACCTCAGCTGGGAAAACGTGGCCTTTATAGTTTGAAGGGTGGAAACAACGATGCGAAGGCATTTCAGATGGCGCTTCTTTGGACGTTGAACCTCACTAGCGGGGAGTACTCCCTGTTGGACATAGCACGTCGCTCTCAAACTGATTTTAAGATCATCAGAGAAGCTGCCTCGCGATTAGAAGAATGTGGCCTGCTCAAACTTGCAGACCAGTGAGAGATCAGATCTCCAGAATTTATATGATTGAAACGCGGTATTCTCCTGCTTTCCAGGTGCGGAGAGCGACTATGTCTGGATTATTTTCCAGTGCAAACCGTTGCTGAAGAATACCCCGATCAAGTATGATTTCAATCTTTGAAAGGAATGATTGCAGTCATGAAACAGCCTCAATAAAATAGCCTCCTTTACAAACCCTTAAACACAGAATCAACAAAGAAAACCCTATGAAAGCAGTAATTTTTGCCGGTGGATTTGGTACGAGAATCAGCGAAGAAAGTGGTGTTCGTCCAAAGCCAATGGTTGAGGTTGGAAACAAACCTATACTTTGGCACATTCTCAAAATCTATTCACACCATGGGATCAATGACTTCGTCATTTGTTGTGGATATAAGTCTTACGTTATCAAGGAATATTTTGCTAACCTGTTTCTTCATACGTCTGACGTAACATTCGATCTTGCAAATAACAAGATGGAGGTTCACAATACGAAGGCTGAGCCATGGAGAATTACCCTTGTTGAGACTGGCGAGAATACAATGACTGGTGGCCGCCTCAAGCGTGTAAAAGATTATGTTGGCAACGAATCATTTTGTCTCACATATGGTGACGGTGTGAGTGATGTTAACATCACTGAGCTCATCAAATTTCATAAGGCACAGAAAGTACAGGCAACGCTTACGGCAGTACAACAGCCTGGTCGTTTTGGTGCCTTCACGCTTGGCCCCGCCGATGTCATGGTTGGCAACTTTAAAGAAAAGCCCCTTACTGGTGATACCCCCTGGATTAACGGTGGATACTTTGTCTGTGAACCGTCAGTCTTCGATCTGATTGAAGACGATAATACAACCTGGGAACGCGAGCCGATGGAAAACCTGGCAAGCTCAGGCAACCTTGCGGCTTATAAGCACACAGGTTTCTGGCAAGCTATGGATACCCTGCGCGACAGACATTTCCTCGAGGATCTGTGGAAGTCAGGTAAGGCTCCATGGAAGATCTGGAAGTAATTCCACCCTGTTCATTCTTGTAAAATTGACTATAATTGTATAAGCACATTATGAAAATCGTTATTTTCGGAAACATGGGCTATGTTGGCCCGGGAGTAGTCGCAAGACTTCGTGAGACGTATCCTACAGCTTCTCTCATTGGTTACGACACTGGATTTTTTGCAAGCTGCCTCACAGATGTCGATTTCTTGCCCGAGCGTAAGCTCGATCATCAATATTTTGGTGACATCCGTAACGTACCAGACTTTGTACTGGAAGGTGCTGATGCTATCGTAAACCTGGCTGCTATTTCTAACGACCCCATGGGAACCAAGTTCGAGGAAGTTACTCTCGATGTTAACCATAAGTCAGGAATCGCTCTGGCTAAGCGCGCGAAAGAGTTAGGAGCAAAGACATTTGTATTTGCATCAAGCTGCAGCATGTATGGTGCAGCCAGCGATGCGGCAAAAACAGAAGAGTCGACACTGAACCCGCTCACCGCTTACGCCCGCTCAAAGGTTTTCACAGAGCAGGATCTTAAGCCGTTGGCAGATGATAATTTCACAATCACATGTCTCCGCTTCGCTACAGCATGCGGCATGAGTCCACGTTTGCGTCTCGACCTCGTGTTGAATGATTTCGTTGCTTGCGCACTTTCGTCTAAGCACATTACGATTCTTAGCGATGGATCTCCATGGAGACCATTGATTAACGTAAAAGACATGGCGGTTGCAATTGACTGGGCGATTAGCCGTCCTAAAGCAATCGGTTCTTTCCTCGCAGTGAATACAGGTACCGATCAATGGAACTACCAGGTGAAAGATCTTGCATCTGCTGTGGCTTCTGTAATCCCTGGAGTAAAAGTTTCTATCAATACAGACGCACCTCCGGACAAACGTTCATACAGGGTAGACTTCTCGTTGTACAAGAAGTTGGCGCCAAATCACCAGCCTAAGTATGACTTGCTCACGACAATTAAGGAATTGAGAGACGGATTAGAGTCGATGAAGTTCAACGATTCCGAATTCCGTGACTCGAAACTGATGAGATTGAAAGTGCTTACTTCCCTGATGGACAAGAAGCAATTGAGTACAGACCTGAAGTGGCAATAATAACGTTCTCTAATTATTCACTATGATATTCACTGAAACAAAACTTAAGGGAGCGTTTATAATAGACGTCAAAAGACTGGAAGACGAACGGGGATTCTTTGGCCGGGCATGGTGCAAACGTGAGTTTGAACAACACGGTCTAAATGCAAATGCGGCGCAGGCAAACGTTTCTTACAACAAGGTAAAAGGAACAATTCGCGGTATGCACTACCAGGTTGCGCCGTTTGCCGAGACAAAAACTATCCGGTGTACTTCTGGCGCTATCTATGACGTTATTATAGACATCCGCCCTGAGTCACCCACATATAAGCAGTGGATAGGTGTAGAGCTAACTGAAGACAGCTTTCGCATGTTGTATGTTCCGGAGGGATTCGCACACGGATTCATTACCCTGAAGGATCATACGTCCGTTCATTATGTGGTAACCGAATTCTATACACCAGGCGCTGAAGGCGGCATTCGTTTTGACGATCCCGCTTTCGGGATTGAGTGGCCGATCAAGCCGACAGTTGTTTCCGAAAAGGACCTGGCCCACCCGGCCTTCCGGGAAATTACCCTAACCAAATAAAATAAAACTGATTAGTATATGGTAATCGTAGATACCGCACTTGCGAAACGAGAAGCTGAGAAAAATCCAATAAAAGTCGGATTGGTTGGAGCTGGATTTATGGGACGTGGAGTAGTACTCCAGATTTTGAATTCTGTTCCTGGTATGGACGTTGTCGCCATATACAATCGCACCCTGGAGGGATCAAAGCGAGCGTACATCGAGGCTGGCGTTGAAGATTTTGCTGTCGTGAATTCACAGGCAGAGATTGAAGACCGCATTGCCAAAGGAAAATATACGATAACAGAAGACCCATTGCTTCTTTGCCGCGCCGAGAACATCGACGTGATCATCGAAGTGACAGGTGCTGTAGAGTTCAGTTCGCGCGTAGTATACGAAGCGATTCAACATCGTAAGCATGTGATAGCGATGGGTGCCGAACTCGACGGCACGGTAGGCGGAATATTAAAAGTCTATGCCGATAAAGCGGGTGTAATACTTTCCAACGCTGATGGCGATCAGCCTGGTGTTGAAATGAACTTGTATCGCTTCGTTAAGGGCATCGGTGTTAAGCCTGTTCTTTGCGGCAACATCAAGGGACTTCAGGACCCATACAGAAATCCAACCACACAGGAAGGATTCGCTAAGAAGTGGGGACAGAATCCCGCGATGGTGACATCATTTGCTGACGGTACAAAGATTTCTTTTGAGCAGGCTATCGTGGCAAATGCAACAGGGATGACAGTTGGCCAACGTGGTATGTATGGGCCGACATTGCCTTCAGGCACTCCCTTGAAACAAATCATGGATAAGTATCCGTTGGATGTTCTCTTGTCTGGACCAGGTATAGTTGATTACTGCGTAGGCGCTGAACCGGGACCTGGTGTGTTTGTATTAGGTACACACGATCACCCTAAGCAAAAGCACTATCTCAACCTGTACAAGTTGGGTGAAGGACCACTGTATCTCTTCTATACGCCATATCACCTGTGTCATTTTGAAGTCCCATTCAGTGCTGCACGCGCCGTGTTATTCAATGACGCTGCTATTGCACCGATTGGCGCACCACGCGTAGAGGTTGTAACAACAGCGAAGATCGACCTGAAAGCTGGTCAGAAGCTGGACGGTATCGGCTGCTACATGACTTACGGACAGTGTGAAACAGCGGAGATCACAAGTGAGCAGCAATTACTGCCGATGGGATTGGCTGAGGATTGTATCCTGACCCGTGATGTTCCAAAAGACAAAGTGCTTACTTACGCAGATGTAATTCTTCCTAAAGGACGATTCTGCGATAAGCTCCGTCAGGAGCAGAATGAATACTTCAATGTAATCGCATAAAACGTCGAACGCATAGTCCAGCCGTTACCTTTGGTTCGGCTGGATTTTTCGTGAAATAAGAAGGACGCAAACATTAATCATTAAAAAGAAGTGCAATACGATGTAATTATAGTCGGCGGCGGTGCCGTAGGCCTGGCGACAGCCTTGCAGTTAAAGAAGCAAAACCCGAAACTGAAGGTTGTCGTGCTCGAGAAAGAGACGGTGGTAGCAAATCATCAAACAGGTAACAACAGTAACGTAATTCACTCTGGTGTTTATTATAAGCCAGGAAGCCTCAAGGCTAAGAATTGCATTGGTGGATACAATATGTTGCTCGATTTCCTTCGGGAGAATGAGGTGCCATTCAATCTCTGCGGCAAGGTGATCGTTGCTACTGAAGAAAGAGAATTACCCACGCTCAAGACAATATTCGAGCGCGGCCAGGCAAACGGTCTTACAAATCTCAAGATGTTAACCGGACCTCAGGTAAAGGAGTATGAGCCACACGTTGCCAGCATCGCCGGCATTCATGTGCCTCAAACTGGCATTGTTGACTATCGTGTTGTAGCTGAGAAATACGCGGAGCTTTTTCAAAAATACGATGGACATCTCAAGCTTGGGGAGAAGGTGCTCGATGTTCAGTTGGGCAACGGCCAGGCCGTAGTGGTGACTCAAAAGGGAAGCTATACCGGCAAGCTGGTGGTAAACTGCGCAGGTCTTTACTCGGATAAGATTGCCAAGCTCACATTGAAAGACGTCAACTTCAAGATCATTCCGTTCAGAGGGGAGTATTATAAGCTTCGCAAGGAGAAGGAGTATTTGTGTAAGACGCTTATTTATCCGGTACCTGATCCTAATTTCCCGTTCCTCGGAGTTCACTTCACGACCATGGTAGGCGGGGGAGTTGAATGCGGTCCGAATGCTGTTCTGGCGTTCAGGAGGGAAGGTTATAAGAAATCAGATGTAAGCATCCCCGAGTTGGCCGAGACCCTGGCTTGGCCCGGGTTCCGCAAGGTTGCGGCAAAGTACTGGCGCACGGGCCTTGGTGAAATGCACAGATCATACTCAAAGGCGGCTTTTACGAAGGCTTTGCAAAAGCTTATGCCGGACATCAGAGAAGAAGATCTTGTCGAAGGAGGAGCAGGAGTAAGGGCTCAGGCCTGTGACCGCACTGGAGGCCTTCTGGACGACTTTCTCATCCTGGAGGATAAACAAGTTATCAACGTGTGTAATGCGCCCTCACCGGCTGCAACGTCGTCCCTTTCAATTGGTAAGACGGTTGCTGATTGGGCCGGCAAACGCCTCTAGAGCACCGCAACAAATCCAAATGTTAATGTCAGTCCTGAGCCAGTCTCAGGATTGACATTTTTGTTTTTGGAGGTTTTTGAGATTATTCCAAAATGCCGGCCTGATCTTTGGGTTCCTGTTAAGCAAATATTTCCAGCGCACGCATTTGAAACTGGATTCCCCAGCTTAATCTTTTAGTGACCTTATAAGGAGGTTACATCGACATTAAACAGATCTTACACAGAGGTTATATAGAGATTATACAGGCTTTATACAGATACTTGCTTAACTTCGATGTAGGCTTTGTTAAGTATTCATATGCGATCTGATCAGACTTTGAATTAAGGCTGGCGCCCTGATCCAATGAATCCAAACTGTTCAATCCCGGCCAGCGGCAGTACTGGCTTTGACTCAAAGGAGATTATGCGTGCCTAAATCCTTCGGTCTCAACCAAGCCGGGTCGTCCTTTCTAATAATTCGAGTCTATGAGATGCAATCCGTTCGAGCCTTTGCTGGAGAGTGTTCCAGTTCTTCCTTGAGAGGTTGAGGCTCCTCCCCGCAATTGCCCTCGGGTTCCTTCCCGGGTGAGCCGGAGTGTTTCAGGCTGGCCGTCGATGAGATCGTTACTTATGCACGGCGTCGCGTTGGTTGAGGTGGGAGCCGTCGCCCGGTTCCCATGGTCGGCGGGCCGCATTTCCAGCCAGTGATCTGCAGGCAAAAAAAATCGCCTTAATCTGGGTGATTAAGGCGATCCCTATAAGGATTAAAACCAATTAATATGCGCTCTTTTCTCCCTTCACCATATTCCAAACTGTCAGGAAGATGATTTTTACGTCGAGGGCAAGACTCCAGTTCTCCATGTAGCTCACATCGTATTCTACACGTTTCTCCATCATGCTTACTTCTTTAGTCTCACCACGGAATCCATTTACCTGTGCGTAACCAGTGATACCAGGAGTTACGAAATGTCTCACTTTGTACTTCTTGATGGCCTCGCTGTACTGGTCTGTCTGTGCACTAATGTGAGGACGTGGCCCAACTACTGACATATCACCGAGTAACACGTTGATGAACTGAGGCAGCTCGTCGAGATTAGTCTTTCTCAGGAAGCGACCGACACGCGTAATCCGTGGATCGTCCTTAGTCGCCTGACGCTCAGATGCGCCATGAACAAACATGCTGCGAAACTTCCAGCAGAGGAACAACTTGTTCTTTTTACCCTGACGGGGTTGCTTGAAGAATATCGGACCTTCTGAATCAAGCTTAATTGCTATCGCAATGATCGGGAAGATGATAGGATACACTGTGAGTGCCACCAGCAGAGAAAATGCGATATCGAAAAGACGCTTCAGGAACACGTTAACTGCCATACCCAGTGGCTCGCGACGAGTAGTCAGAACCGGGATTGAGTCGAGCATGAACATATTGTATTTTTCAGATACCACGTCGCCAAAGTCAGGCGTGATACGCAGGTAGATGCAATTGTCGTCAGCAAACTTCGAAATATCTGCAAGCAACTCTTCGTTACCTGGAGGCAGCGCAAAGTAGATCTCGTCAATAGACTCTTTCAAGCAATATGACTTCAGATCGGAAATTCTTCCTTTGATCAAAGCCTTGTGCACGATAAGCGGATCAGGGTTGTTGTCGAAATATCCCTTGAAATTGTAACGGGCAAAGTCATGAGATTCGAAAAACTCATACAACGCGCGGCCTGAGTGCGTAGCTCCAACGATCACTATCTTTCTCTGGTCAAAACCAGAAAACTCGAAGTACTTCCAGGTTGTCTTGTAGGCAACTCTTGAGAGTACAAACAGTGAGAATGCAAAAGCATACAACACGGGCAGGAACAAGTCATGGATCTGATACAGATTTGTTGTGAACAGCAGCAACATGAGAAGACAGAAGTGAACCAACATGGATCCCGCCAGGTTCCAGACGATGTTTCTGAATGAAGTGAGTTTATTGATGCGATAGATTTCACTGAGAAATCCTGAGATTACCCAGATCAGGCTAAAGATCAGGAAGAACGAAGTTTCCTGGTTATCAGGAACTCCGTCTTCGATCCCCAGTTTTTTGGTGATCGTAAATGCCAGTGAAATGAGGTAAAAATCAAGGATGAATACCAGCATTTTTATGACGCGGGAGTAATATCTATCTTCCATGACGAACTAAGATTAAGCCAGACATGCTATAAAAGTAATTTGTGACGCATTCTGGCTACATGACCACCGTCATCGTATAGAAAAACATTGCTCATCTGCCTCAAAAACCGTGTTTTATCCCTCCAGTTGGCGCTTTTTGCGCATCTCACATACCTGAATCAGGTGTAAGATTTCTTAAAAAAAATCAAAAAAAGTTTTGAGTCACCGCAAATTGGTGCTGGTGAGGCTTAAAAACAGACCCATGTCTGGCAAAAAGTGAGCTTAAAACAGGGAGGACACCTTATTTGAACTTCATCACCCGGTTCGCAAACGCCATGAGCAGGTGTTCCAGCTTGGACTTCTCCAGGATTTTGATGCCCTCGTCGGTAATTTCGATCAGACCTTCATCCTTAAAATCGGCCAGAGTTCGGTTCAGGGACTCGGTTGCCGTACCGATCATGTTGGATATGTCCTTACGGGCAATGGTGATGATTTCCTTTTTATTCGGGACGTTGTGCTCGTTGTAAATCCTCAGCAACGCACCAGCTACCCGCTGACGGACGGATTGATAGGCGAGATCGAGGAGACGATTCTCTGCTTCGATCAGATTGTTGGAAAGCATCTTGATAAACTTTCTCGCCATGTCCTTGCTCGAATAAATAAGTGTCAGAAAATCCTGCTTTGGTATGATCGAGATCTCAGCTTCCTCGAGTACTTCCGCGCTCTCATTGTGTTGTCTCTCTTCGAGAAGAGGTACATATCCCAGGAAGTCACCTGCTGAGTGAATACTGGTAATGAGTTCCTTACCATCATAGTTCACCTTGTAAGTTTTTACCTCTCCGCTCACAATGAAATACAGGTCGGAAGGGGTTTGACCTTCCATGAAGACGAATTCTTTCTTCTTAAAAAGGCGGGTAGGGCGATTCTCTGAAAGCTTTTGAAATTCTTTCAGTTCACGGGCTTTATTGAAGAATGTATTTACGTCATACAAATCATTCTTGCTGGAGTTGTTGCTGGCCTTCAGCAGTTGACTTTTCTTTAACCTGATTTCAACCACCTTCAACAAATCGAGACCTTCAAATGGTTTAGTCACGTAGTCGTCTGCTCCCATGTTCATACCTGTTCGCAGGTCATTCCTGTCGGCCTTGGCAGTAAGGAATACGAATGGAATATTGGCAGTCTCTGGATCGCTATTGAGAATGTGTAAGACACCGTAGCCGTCGAGCTCAGGCATCATTACATCACATAAGATTAAATCAGGATGTTGTTGTTGGGCAATTTCAACACCGATCTTGCCATTCGGTGCACTCAGCACGTTGTAATGAGCAAGCTTCAGGATGCTGCAAATATTTTCCGCCATCTCCGTGTTGTCTTCGATCAGGAGGATCGTTGGTTTCATAGGGCCTTGTTTTTATTAAAGGCCCCTGGCGGTTTTGCCTCAGGCCTGTTTTTCCAAAATATCGAGAGTAACCACGGGGATATTAGCAATGAAAGTCGTTCCCTTATTCACCTGACTGGTGAACTCTATGGTTCCCTTCAAAAGGCGAATATACTTCTTTGCGATGTTCAAGCCTAATCCCGTGCCTTCAATGTTGTTTGCATTCTGTCCGCGGTAGAATCTTCGGAATACCTGGTGTTGTTCTTCTTCAGGAATACCAATGCCATGGTCGGACACCCGTATTTTCAGATTGTCCTGCTTAAGCTCTATAGCTAATTCTATCTCTGCATCGAAAGCGGAGTATTCAATAGCGTTTGATAACAGGCTCATAAGAATGTTCTTCAGGAGCAGTTGATCTGTCATGACTGTGCAAGCGACGCCGTCATAGGTGAAATTGATTCTTTGCTTTGCTTTCTTGATGGAACCAACTTCCTGAAGGAACTCCTGAAAAAACGATTTGATTTCGGTCTCGCTAAAGGCCACCTTAACTTTTCCTTCCTCAAGTTTACCCAATGAGAGGAAGTCATTTAAGAGGCCGGTAACATTGTGCACGGCCCGTTTGATCTTGTCGAAATATGATTTCCGTTCCTGATCATCAGCCTCTACGTTGTTTTCCAGCAAAAAGACCGACGAAAGTATCGTACTGAGCGGAGTGCGAAATTTGTGAGAGGCCATCGTCACAAACTGCGACATCAGAAGATTCAATTCCTTTTCCTTGTCGAGTGCTTTCAAAAGATTGTTCTCCAGCTTTTTACGGTCAGTGATATTCCGAATCACAACAAGGATCTCGTTGATTTCTCCCTTGCCATCGGGTATAGGGACTGCGTTAACCGTATATACCTCATGGTTAAGGACTGTTTCAAATGCAACATCCTCACCCTGAAAAGCTCTCTTCAATTCCTGCTGTGCGTTGATCGCAGCATACTCGCCTTTGACGTCCTGCTTGTTTAATCCCAGGGCTTCGAGTCCACGGCCATCGGCTAACGTATAGCGCATGTCTTTGTCCAGGACGCATATTACACCATCAGGAAAGTGGTGAGCCATGGCCTCATGCAGGTGCCGGGCTTTCTGAAGCTCGTTTTCAACTTCATTCTTTTCGCCCCTTGCAATATCCTTTTCCTTCACTGCCTGGGCTAGCTTCGCCATAGCCTCCGCTCGTTCAGCGATGGCCGAATCAAGCATAACCAGTTGACCCTTAGTTGATTCAAAAGGATTATTGCGGATTCTTGCCAGCACAGCCAGCGAGACTGAAAACAACAACAGAAGTCGGATGGTGATTTCGGAATTTGCAGTACTTGGCGGATACCCGGCAGCGAAATAGCCGCCGACGATGAAAACATTAGTTACCAGACCCAGTATTACTCCATGGAAAAACTTTCCTGGCGTAGTAAAGATGAAGACAGCCGCCAAAAGGTATACAAGGTCACCCCACGAGAAGACGAGATCCATGAAAAAGATCCCGGCGATGAGGAGCAACCCTAAGAGGACCCTATTTGAGAAATTAATCAGCATCCAAATACAATTTCCTTAGTAACAGGCCGCTATTGACGCGGTCTGTTGTCACGTACTGGTAAATGAAGAATATTGGGCCTCATTTTTTTGAGATATCGAAGACTTCCTATCCCCAGGGGCGCTCAAACGGCACAAGAGGTTTTGGACTTCGAACGCTACAAGGTACGCCGACCTGCTCTAGTCCATTGATGATTGGTGTCATCAACAAATAAGACTTTAAACACACGATAGCGGTCGAAACCGCGTTGAAGGAGCCGGTTTTCCGGGGGGTGTAAGCCCCCCGTTAAGTTATTTCCCTTAGGCTTCTTCTGTGATCACTACCTTCTCCATAACGTCGCCGGCGCGAATAGCGTCTATCACGTCTAATCCTTCGTACACTTTTCCAAATACCGTGTGGTTTCTGTCCAAATGGGCCGTTGTGGCGCGCGTATGGCAAATGAAGAACTGAGAGCCTCCTGTATTGCGGCCAGCGTGAGCCATAGACAGAACGCCGCGGTCGTGGAATTGGTTTTTGCCAGTCAATTCGCAATTGATATGATAGCCAGGCCCGCCACGCCCGGAGCCCTCAGGGCATCCACCCTGGATCATAAAGTTCGGGATGACACGATGAAAAATCAGCCCGTTATAGAAGCCTTTTTCAGCCAGCGTTACAAAGTTCTTTACTGTATTGGGAGCGTCTTCTTCGAAGAAACGAATCTTCATTACGCCTTTCTTGGTATGAATTTCAGCAGTTTTCATAGTGATAAGCTCGAATCCTTATTGTTTAAATTTGAGCGCAAGTTACAAGAGGTTTGTAATTTTGCATGTCCTTTGCCGTCGTTTAGGTTAACCTGAGAAAATAGATCGCCTGAAATATGAGAACGTGTTCAACAGGAAAAAGAGTTTACGATTCCGTGGTTCAGGCCGAACAGGCGTTGGTGCACCTCCAATCAAAACAGCAATTCAAGAACGGAGAAGGCCCTGTTGGAGTCTACCGATGCGATGACTGCGGTGGCTATCATCTCACATCTAAAGGACCGGCCAATCCATTTCTTGCAAGCCAACTGCGTGATGGATCAATCGACAGGCAACGCGAGGCCAACCGATGGATCGATAAGCTTGATCGGAAATAGACCATCACTGGTGTAACTTTACTACTTCACTCCACAGCCTTCGGCATGGTCTTCCGGAAAAAAGATCAACGCGGTTTAAAAAGACCTAACTCGTAGTCAATGCCGGTTGGTCCTGCTCCTTTGGAAGTTGATAGAAGATCTCCACTTCATGGACCCGACCATCATCCAACAGCGTGATGTAAGGCTCAGCCTGATCATTGCCGTCTAGCCTTACCGTTACCGTGCTTCTGGCTTCTTCCTGAATGGCGTGAATACGATACGCTGATGTTCGCCACTGATAATTTATACTGAACTCCTTCCACGACTGCGGCGTGACCGGTGCCAACCATAACTTATCACCTTCGCGGCGTATACCCAGGACAGACGAGACAATGAGTTGATACATCCATCCCGCGGATCCTGTATACCAGGTCCAGCCTCCTCGACCCGTATGCGGATAAACACCGTATACATCAGCGGCCATCACATAGGGCTCTACCTTGTATGTGTTTATCTCACTGAGTTTACGTCCGTGATTGATAGGGTTGATCAGGCTCAGTAATTCCCACGTCCGCGATGCGTCACCCAACTTCGCGAACGCCATAATCATCCAAACTGCAGCATGCGTGTATTGGCCTCCGTTCTCGCGGACGCCAGGCACATAACCCTTGATGTATCCAGGGTCTAGTGCGGATTTATCGAATGGAGGATCAAGAAGTTGAAGCAATCCTTTGTCACGATTGACCAGATGCTTGTTAACGGCGCGCATCGCCTGTCGTGACCGTTGTGGGTCTCCTCCGTCGGAAATGATTGACCAGCTTTGAGAAATAGAATCAATGCGGCACTCATCATTGGTTGATGATCCGAGCGGTGTCCCATCATCGAAGTATGCACGGCGATACCAGTCCCCATCCCAGGCATGCATGTCAATGTTGCGCTTGAGTTCCGCAGCACTTGAATCACACAGCGATGCAAACGTCTCGTCGTTGCAGCTCTTTGCCAGAGATTGAAATCTTACCAGAACATCATACAGGAAAAACGCTAACCAAACGCTCTCGCCTCGGCCGTGGATCCCGACCATGTTCATGCCGTCGTTCCAGTCACCCGAGCCGATCAAAGGAAGGCCATGATCACCAAAACGTAAGCCATGCTGGATTGCCCGCTTGCAATGTTCATATACCGAGGCACGTTTTTCAGAAATAACAGGAAGGTCATAGTAGGACTCTTCCATACTATTCAAAGGTCTTCCCTCCAGGAATGCCACTGTTTCATTAAGGATCGCGTAGTCGCCGGTAGTAGTCACATAGCTGGCCGTTACATATGGCAGCCAGATGAAGTCATCAGAGCACATCGTTCGCACGCCGCGTCCGATTGGCGGATGCCACCAGTGCTGCACATCACCCTCGAGAAATTGCCGGGATGCAGCCAACAGAATTTGATTCCTTGCGAGGGTAGGCTGAGAGTGAAGTAATGCCAGAACGTCCTGCAACTGATCGCGGAATCCGAACGCACCTCCGGATTGATAATATCCGCTTCGTCCCCAAAGTCTGCACGCCATCACCTGATATTGTAGCCAGCCGTTTGTGAGAATGTCCAGTGACGGTTCAGGAGTACTGATTTGCACAGCGCCCAGACTTGTAGTCCAGAATTGTTTTACTCTTTCAAGCGCATGCTGTGCGGCGCGGGCGCCACGGAAGTTTTTAATGAGTTGCGTGGCTTCGAACCTGTCTTTACCAGCTCCCAGACGAAAAACAACTTCTCGTGATCCTCCTGCTTCTAACTCAATAGCTACGCGCAGAGCAGTACAAGGATCGAAGCCTGCACCGGACTTTCCCGATAGCCTCGCCTTGCGCATCGCTTCCGGATGCTCCAGTGTTCCATTGATGCCAAGAAACTCCCCGCGATCGCTGGTGTATTCATATTGCGGATCATCTACATCAATAAACGCCGTTCTGTTCGGGAATTCAAGATTGTATGCATTCCTGGCCAGTAGGGCACCGGTTGAAGTATCCAGCTCAGTCATGATATGAAGGGCACTTCTCGAACGGAGATCTGCCAGAACCCACTCCAGGTATTGCGTGACAGACAATGAACGTGCGCGACCTGAGTGATTTTGTATCCGTACAGACAGAAATCTCACAGGTGCTTCCAGGTCAACGAACAGCGTCACACTTATTATTAAGCCGTCATAGGCATGCTCATACGTTGTGTATCCAAAGCCATGTCGGGTAACGAAAGGAATCTGCTTGCGGCATGGCAATGGTGTGGCCGACCAATACTCGCCTGATTCCTCATCTCTGATGTACAATGCCTCGCCGCTCTTATCTGTGACAGGATCATTATTCCAGGGAGTAAGTCTGTAAGCATGCGCGTTTTCGCACCAGGTATATGACAATCCGCTTTCGGTAGCTATGCAGCCGATATTGGAATTAGCAATTACGTTGATCCACGGAAGGGGTGTACGCTCACTGCCGTTGTATTGAATGACATACTCTCTGCCATCATCTGAGAAACCACCAAGGCCGTTGAAGAATTTCAATGCCTGCTGTGGTAAACTGATTTTCACTGGCGTATAATGCTGAAGCGGATTGAGATAAGGAGCACTCTGCTTGCCAGCTGCACGTCGATTGATCTGATCTGCGAGCGTTCCGCGACTGTCGGAAAGAACTACCCGCGCAACTGCTTTTAAAAGTATAACGTCTTCGGCGGACACCTGATCCACCGGGCGTACGAAAATTCGACCTTGTTTGTCCTGTGTGTTCATCCCAAACCCGGCAGCGATCAAACTCTGTATTTGATCCTGAAGGACCTGACGATAACCGCTCGCGTCCTGATTGAGAATAACGAGATCTACAGCCAGACCTTTAAGATGCCAATAGGCCTGCGCCTGGATAAGCTGCTTCACGAGCGAAATGTTCGAACTCTCGGACACTTCCAACAGCACGATTGGCAGGTCGCCGGAAATAGAATAACTCCAGAGAGCCGATTGACCGCGTTGATTTTTCATAAGAACCGAAGGCGAAGCCCTCAGGGCTGGATTGGCATAAATCACCGATCCCGCGAGTCTTGCGTACAGTTCAGCTTCTTCTTCATTCGCATTGATTTGTCTCAACACGACCTGGCTATGCGTCCACGATAATTCAAATGCCCTGTCGCGCAAATGGCGATCCTGATATTTGTCTACGAGATGCTGGCAGTCATCGCGTGTTACCGCCGACCCGGTGATTAAATCGAGGATTACGGTTTCCTCGGGTTCAATGATGATTCGATATTGGACAGAAACAATGGGGTCGAGCACAGGACCTTGTGTACCGCTTAGCGGTTCATTCACTTGTGTAGCCCTGGGGTTGGTTAATGAATTACCTCTTCCAATAAACCGATATCTGTCTGTTTCAAATGAAACAGATGGATTGTTCATGCTGATGAGCTTTGCCGCATGAAACATCCAGGGTGGAGTTTCGTCCTTTGACCTTGGACGGCGTGTGCACATGATGGCATGCTGACCAGATACGATCTCTGTCTGAACGAACAGATTACTGAATGCAGGATGTAATGCGTCTGCCATATGCGGTGCCAGAACAGCCTCTGCATAGCTGGTAAATTCTATATGACGCTTCGTGCGCGATCGGTTAGTGAGATGTACTCTTCGTATTTCAATGTCATCTTCGGGCGATACAATTATTTCAGTGTACGTCTCAAACTGATGTTCGCTTCGACGGAATTCGACCCTTCCCTGTGAAAAGATGGCAGAGTAATGCTCCGGTTCAGCTAGCGTAGGCTGGAAAGTATTTGACCAGAGCGCCTGCTTTTCGAGATCGCGTATGTAACAGAACGTGCCTGATGTATCCGATGTGCCGTCTTCCCGCCACCTGGTGACTGCAAGTTCACGCCAGCGACTATAACCGGCGCCGGAGTTTGTGAGCATGGCATGGTATCGTCCATTGGAAAGAAGCTGAACTTCAGGTGTAGGCGTGCTAGGCGTTTGTATTACGCGAATCATGGCATGAGACGAGACAGGCGTAATGTCCTCCATCTCTGTCGAAGCGGTATAGTGACCTACTGTCTTTGGAACCTGTTCCTGTAATAGGAGTAGAGAGGTTTGAAATTGTACATCACTCTCAAAACGTCGTTGCATCGGTTGATCGAGCAGGAGATAAGACAGTGAAAGCAAACTCATTCCCTGGTGGTGAGCCATGAAAGTCTGTATCAATACCTGCGACTGCCCACGGGGAAGGCGCGATGGTGTGAAGTCGACGGCCTCGAAGAATCCATATTTACCCTCGAAACCTGAGCTTTTCAGCTTGAGAAGGTTTTGTGTTGCCGCTTTGGGATCAACCATCAAAGCGAGAACTGTTGCGTACGGTGCAATTACCAGATCAAGACCAAGCCCGCGTTTGAAACCAAGTCCAGGAACACCAAACGCGCGATATTGATAAATGAGACTCGAGTCAACAATATTGTAACACGATTCAGAAATTCCCCAGGGAATACCAAGGTGTTTTGCATACTCGATCTGCCTCTTAACGGTACCCTTATACGTTTCGTCAAGCAGTGTTCGTTCGTATGTTGGCATGACTAGTAATGGCATCAGGTATTCAAACATCGAACCGCTCCACGAGAGGAGAACAGGTGTTTTATCTGATGTTGTTAATCGCCGGCCTAAAGCAAACCAACTCTCCTGAGGAACTTTGTTTTGTGCGATTGCCACAAAGTTTGCCAGCCTGGCCTCAGAGGCGAGTAAATCGTAATAACTGGAATCGCGCTGATGTGTATCAACATTGAAACCTATTGCAAGGAGTCGTTGAGACTTATCATAGAGAAATCCGTACTCCATGTCAGCGAATTCGAAACATTTGTCGGCGAGGCGATTCAATTTAGTCACAAGGTTGCGGGCGTTTTGCCCTGCCTGGTATGTTGCAGATGTATCCTGCACCTTTTCGAACTGACTATTTTCATCGTTAAGAGCTCCCGGGTGCTCTTTGTCGATCTGTGATAAGTCCCAGAGCGTTGGCATCCGATGAAGTGATTGCGTTCCGTCAGGCCGGCCATTGCCCGGTAGCGAAAGCCATGGCGTTATGGCTTCAACAGATACCAGCATGGCATTAAGCTGATCGGTAAATAGTCCCAACCAGTATCGCGTGTCGGTATTCATTTCTTCTGTCGGAGACTCTTGTGTAATGTTTAAAAAGTCGACTTTAAGGCCGGATAGAAATTCATGCACATCCTCCAGGCGTGTTGGTGCTGCCGGCTTTCGCTGCTCGAACGATGTAACCAGCTTCTGTAGGGTTGAGTTTTTGGAACGGCTACTTTCGGCTGCTACCAGCAAAGTATCATACAAGCCATCGATAATGTTATGCGGAATGAGTGGGCGATGGACGAGTTCGATAAGTCCCTGTCGCATCGTTAACAGGTGACCTGCGAGATTTCCGCTATCAACAGAAGAGATATACCGTGGATAAAGCGTTTGAAGGCTTTGAGTGTCATACCAATTGAAGAAGTGCCCCTGGTATCGCTCTAACTTTTCCAGAGTTGCCAGCGTGTTCTCGGTGCGTTCAATGACAGACTCTGTGCTGATGTATCCAAAGTCGTAGGCAGTAAGATTGGCGAGTAGTGATAGGCCGATGTTTGTCGGCGAGGTACGATGAGCGACAACGGGAATGGGATACTGTTGAAGGTTGTCAGGTGGCAACCAGTTATCTGTCGGACCTACCAGGTCGACAAAAAACGCCCAGGTTTTTCGCGCCAAAGTACGCAAGTACCGATGCTGGGCCGCGTCGATCTGAGATCGTGTTGATGGCAGCGGTTTGCTAAGCCACCAGATCACCAGTGGCGAAGAGAACCAGGCAATCAATATCGGAGCCGCCATTAGAATCGCCTCTGGCCGGAATAACATCAAGTATCCGGCAGTTACGATCGTTAGGAAAGGAGAGAACCACATCTGCGTATAGCTCGGGAGTGGTCCGGATTTCTCATTCTTAAGAAAGCCCGATGGGTTCCATTCCAGAAGATGTCTATGACTCACATACACACGCCAAAGCGTCCGAATGATGGCGTCGGCACTGTAAAATGCCTCGTAAGGAAGGCAGATGAGACTAAAAGCAGATTGCTGAATACCTTTGGATGCACCTCCGAGACTATTTCGGAGATGTTGCGTGCGGTCCAGTTCGGGTGGTTTGTTTAAGGCATGCCATATCGACATCAGAAATGGAGGCAGCATTATGATCGCCGTGATGCACAAAGTCCAGAACAAGGGCTCTCTCAACACGGTCCACGCAAGAATAATTAATGCCAGAAGGGCGATCGGTACGAGACTTCTCCTAAGGTTGTCAAAGATCTTCCATCTCGATAAAAACGAGATCGGATTTTTATGTAGTCGCTTGTCTGCCGCCACGGCCCATGGCAATGACCAGTTACCAATCTGCCAATCACCTCGAATCCAACGGTGACGACGTGCTACGTCTGAAGAATACTTCGACGGATATGCCTCGTACAATTGGATATCGCTGGCATATCCACATCGGGCATACGACCCTTCCAAAAGGTCGTGACTCAGTATTCGATTTTCAGGAAAGCGTCCTCCGAGAACGCGCTCAAATGCCTGAACATCATAAATGCCCTTGCCGATGAAAGAGCCTTCTGCAAATACATCCTGGTAAACGTCGGAAGTAATTCGTGTGTATGGATCGATGCCCGAGTCATTCTCGTGCATGCGCGTGTAGCGTGAAAATGTAGCGCCATGAAGACTAAGGGCGATGCGCGGCTGAATGATACCGTATCCATCTGTGATGACTCTCCGACGCTCATCGTATGCCGGCCGGTTAAGAGGGTGCGCCATAAGGCCGACCATTTGCGCTGCGGAGTCGTGTGGAAGCTGTGTGTCAGTATCCAGGGTAATCACATAACGGATGCCCTGGAGAACACCAACAGACCCACTGATTACGCTGAATCTGTCAAGGTCTTGACCCAGAAGTAGCCGATTCAAATCGCTTAATTTTCCCCTCTTGCGTTCATATCCCATCCATTTTCTTTCCGTTATATTCCAGTGGCGAGGCCTATGAAGTAGGAAAAAGCGATCGGACCCCGGACGCGGGTATTTATGGTTTAGCCTGGCTATAGCGACACGGGCTGTATTGATAATTTCAGCATCTTCCGGCAATGTTTCGACGTCAGCATCTTTCAGATCTGTGAGCAGGACGAAAAAGAGATTAGGATCCCTGTTTGCGAGGAATCGTACCTCGAGATCGTCAGCCAGTTCCTGAGCCTGATCCCGCGATGCAAGCATGGTTGGAACCGCCACCAACGTCTTATGCTCCTCAGGAATCCCCTTTGAAAAATCCAGCTTTGGTAAAGGCCGCGGTTTTACAAATAGTGTAGCCCACCAGTTGACAATGGCGATCGCAAAATGACTGGCTGCAATGGTCGACAGCAAACCAACCAAAATGGTAGGCCATGTTAAACCGTGAAGTTTCCATGTGTGGTATGCAAGGCCGAATGCTAACGCTGCACTAACGAGCACCAGCAGAAATGCATAGATGCCCCCAACACGCTGACGGAAGAACTGATGAATCGCTTCATTGAACTTCAATTTTGATCCGGTTCGTCGCGCTGTCTCCTTACATCCCGGCCCAATCAGCCAATAGCCCACGTGCGTTTGTCTTCCGAGTGCCTCGGTGCGAATGTTCTCGCCTGCATCGCGCGAAGCATGGATCGCGATCTCTGCAACTTTGTTTTCGGGGGTCTTGCTTTGCTTGGCAATCTTTTCAATAGCATGACGATATTGATCACGCGTATGAAAGTCCATCTTGGCATACACGCCGGCAGGATCTTCCTTAAGCAATCGCTCAACGATGCTAAGCTCTTCGACAAACTCCCGCCAATCGGTCTTTGCCAGGAAGCGCAGACTATTGATACTATTGCTAACCGATAGCTGATCGGCCGCCTGTTTCGTATTTTCAACCAGAACCATCTGATTGATAGATGTTGACGATTCAGCCAGGTGCTGTTCTATCCAGGTGAGTGGAAGATTAAAATCCAGACCCTTCCATTGAAGCTTCCGTGTAAACTCGGCCACAAAAGCGCTGACCATCGGAGGATTGGAACGAGCCATATCTGCAATGACAAGTACCAGGTCCTTGGAGCTTTCCTCTGCAGTCTTCACGACTTTGTCGCCCCATTGATCGGCAAGGTCCGTATCCTTCCTGTCAACGGCTATGCGGGCTGCAACGCGACTCAGATTCTCAAGCAAGGCAAGTCGTAGCATGATCGGTACAGCCCACAACTCACCGATGGTGAGATAATTCACCTTTTGATAAGCATTGATAAAACTGGTGAGGATATTTAGATCGACTCTACCATCGCTGTGGGAGATGATCTGAATAGCAATGTCATAAACCCTTGGATATCCTTCCGCGGAACCTGTGGCAAGTCGTGGTAAGCCTTTGCTGTATCCCTTGGGCAGATACTTCTTTCCAATGTTAACTTGCTCTTCAATGAGATAGAAGTTGTCGAGAAGCCATTCACCAGCAGGAGTGACTCCCTTTTTCTCACGAACCGCCTCATGTAGGAGATTGGCTACTTCAAAGAGCGTATGTTCGTTCTCGGCAAGACGCTTTAATAATAACTCGGGTGCATCCTGAGTAGATAACTGATGTGTTTTTGCCAGCTGCTGCGCGTGACCCTCCATCTGCTCGATGCTGAAAAGCTCCGAGCGTAAAGGAGGCCTTTCATTCACCTCTTGCCTGGCAAATCTCTCTTGCTGGAAGTGGCTCAGGAAAGGAGAAAGTATTTCGTCAAGTGAGTTTTGCAAACCTCTCATGCATCACCATTTTGTTTCTCGATAACTTCGCAAATCGAAAATCATTCCACTTTGAAATGCAGGTTAATTACGCCTTGCTCAGAGAAGAAGGGCAGTGGAGAGTCGTAGATTTATCGCACACTTGCGGCGATATGATATTCGCCTTTAACGTGATGTCGCTTCAGCCAAACATTTTAGTAAGTTCTTCAAGCAACAACGGTTTTTCCAGGATGCGGAAATTTGATGCTGACGTTTTAGGAACATCAAGCGCACTGATCAGATTAAGTTGAGTCTTTGGATAATTTAGCAGAATGTATTCTGTTTTACCCCAGCCGAATCCATCAGGAAGGTTATTGTCAAGAAATATAAAGTCAGGATTTTGCTCCTCCAGCAGCTTCATTCCCTCAGCTATGGTATGGGCCACATACACATCAATATGCTTGGGATTGAGGAATCTTTGAAAGAGGATCCCTAAATCCTCCTCATCGTCAATTATCAATACTTTCTTGTTTTTCATAACGTCGCACCCTCATAAGGAAAAAATCTTACCAGAAAAATGATTGCAAAAAAGTGTTAGCCTGCGAAAGCCTACAGAAGCACTGCGGATTGACGCACACAGAATTGTGGATTTATTTCCCGGACAAAAAAAGGGCGATGGGATAGTCCATCGCCCTTTTTGCATCAATCGGATAGATTGAGTTTGTCGTAGTATTCAGTCATTTCTTAGTTACTGAATGCCTATGCGGATACCTGCGGAATGACTTGTGAACTCCGGAGCGTACATGCATTGGATCGTGGTGATGCCATTAGAGAAATCTCCGCGCTGTGAGGCACGCACCCGGTACTCGAAAACATACGTGCCTTTCGGAAGATAACCTATGAAGAAGTTTGTCGCCATATCGCGAGTGCTTTCGTAATAATGAAGTCCATCCTGATATCGGTAAGTCGATAGTGTGGATACAGGCTCGAGCCCGGAAGCGCGCATATCCTTAATGTGCACATACTCTATATCCCGATCTACCCTGATCTCCAGACGGACGACAATTTGATCACCGCGCTTGATAGCCGTATTGCCTGCGATGGCCGTAAGAACAGGACCGGCGTCACCAACTCGTTCAATAAACAACTGCTTTTTCAGTGAAAGAGGAGTAGAAGCAGGTGTGATTTTGTCGAGCTGTTCGAAGTATTGCCAGTAGGCAGCTCCCCAGGCGACTCCGTCATCGCGTTTCTCGATGTGAATATTCCCCGTCGAACTTGTGATCTCATTGGCCTGCCATGACGTTTTGAAATAACCAGTGCCCGCTTCCACGCGAATGTTGGGTCGGGTTTTGGGATCGATGCGTTCCTTGCCTACAGTTATTTCAACTTCTGATGGTTTAGTCAACAAGTCTGAACCGCGCATGAGCAACGCATAACAAGCTTCGGCAGTGGCTTTTGTTGTCTTCCAATCCTGCGTCTGCTTTTGTTTGAGCAACCACACTTTAAGCGCTTCAACTGATGCGTTGTCATTCGCGACTTCATCAAACACCTCGATCATCAGTGCCTGAGTTTCTATGGGTGCCTGGTACCAGTAATAGCCACGCTCTGACTTCCAATACATGCCCATCTCGTCCGATGAAAGTGAACGTTCCTTGAACGACTTAATCATGGCTGCTGGAGTCTCGCGATCTCCAAAGCGGGACAGCGCAAGTGCGCTCAGCCCTTCGATATAGATGTTGTTCGACTGCCAGTACCTCTTAGCTTGTCCCAGATAGTAGTTGAATGCCGCTTTAGAATGGGCCGGTATCTCAAGCGTTGTAAAGTAACTCCGCGCATACAGATATTGAATCTGTGTATAACCGATATGACGATCTTCCAGTTTGATCTGCTTCTTTGCAGCCATCGCTTTCAACTGATCATAATCATCTGCGATCTTGCTATCGAGATAAGCCACGGCTTTAGTTAACATGCCACTGATCTCAGCGTCAGAGCCTGTTCGGATAACACCCATTCTATCCAGATGACCAATACCTGTGACGATGTGCTGCGTCATGTAGCGATCGTCAGGCATGCCGGGGAACCATGGGAAGCCGCCGGTGGGCGATTGTGCCCTGGTAATCTTCTGCAGAGCCCTTTCCTGTTCAGCGCCCATTCGATTCAGATCAAACAACAACGCCACGTTGCGCTTTCTTTCAGATTCGTTGGTTGCCTGAAGCACCCAAGGCGTTTCCTCCAGCAGGGCAGACTTCAACTCCTGATTTGTTTCGAGCTTTGAAAGGAGTGCATCCGGCTGAATGGTTCTCCATGTATCGAACACCTGCTTAATGCGGGGATTGCTGTTGGCGATATGAGCAGCAATGCTGTTCGCATAAAACTTGCTGAATGTTTGTTCAATACAGTCGTATGGATACTCCATGAGATAAGGAAGTGCCTGAATGGCATACCATGCAGGGTTCGACGTGAACTCCAGCGTGAATTGCTGATTGCGCAGCGTCTGCGACTTGTTGTTGATAAGCTTCTCAAAGCGAAAATCCTTAGTTTGTTTACCTCGGATGGGTAGGGGTAACGTTTCGGTGACAAGCATACGGTTCGTAACCACGGGAATGGTCATTTCTTCACCATCCGAAACGTTACCGGCACTTGCAACCACTCTGTAAGTCACTGCCTGTAGCCCTTCCGGTATTTCGATGCTCCAGTCGACTGTTGTGCTTTGTTTTGTCGCAATGGAAAATGGCTGCTCAACTTTCGCATCCTTTGAAAGCAGGTTGATCCCTTTGCCGGTGAATGGATCAATGAATTCCAAACGCGCCCTGCCTTCAAGAGGTTTATCAACAAGACTCGACACTTTCACGGAGAATATCATTTTATCGCCTTCGCGGAAGAATCGTGGCTGATTAGGAACGACCATCAGTTCCTTTTGGGTAACCAGGTGATTGGTGACAAGACTGTTCTGCAAAGACTTCGTATGAGCGAACCCAAGCATCTTCCATCGGGTCAGTGCTTCAGGAACGGTAAAGTTTATGATGACCTCACCTTTGTCGTTCGTTTGAAGATGGGGGAAGAAGAATGCTGTTTCATTAAAATTAGAACGGTTTTTTGGCGGAGCCGTAGCGTCCGGCTTACTCGTCTCCTTTGCAGCCGATGATGAGTTCTTATCAGCAGCTGTTGAATCAGCCATAGCGGCATCGAGCATTACGTTTCCTGCTGCCTGGGCCTCCTCGGATTTGCTTTCCTTCATCATTTCCATTTCGGCAGGTGCAGCCGGCGAAGCCATTCTATAAACACCTGCTCCTTTCTTGTACCGCCGCGTTTGGTAGCCATAGGAATACACGCTGTACTCAAACCAGTTCAGGCGATCGAAATCTGCAGTCTCCACATATCGGGAATCAAACTGATTCCAGCTCCTGTTATATACAGCGAGGTCGCGTGTATTAAATCCGTTGGCACTCGTCCAGATCAGACGCGGACTGTTTGTTCCAAACAAATCAGCCGACCAGTCATGAGGCCTGAAGCTGTCGAGTGACTCGTCATACAATGAAGCCACCATTTCGGCAGCAACCTTGTCTGCATTCTTTCCTTTGATTAACAATCTCCACTGTTCCGCTTGTCCTGGCTGCAGTTTATCACGGAATGTCTCGAAGACTATGTCAAGCATCTTGTCAGTTCGTGGAACCACAATGGATCTGTCTTCCTTGTACAGACGGCCGTTCCGGATCGTAGTAAGATGCAATGCTATGTTGCCCCTGTATTCCTCCTTCAAAGGAATTTCGAAGAAGCGCTGACCGTTGTTTAATGATATCCATTCGCTGGAAAGTATCTTCCCCTCAAGCTCCAACTCGTAAAGTACCCGGATATTTTTGTCAGTCGTTCCTACGGAGAAACTTGCTTTATCACCGGGCTCGCCAGAAAGTTTTACTGGTTTGAAATAGAAGACGGATTGAACGGGAATAGCCTCCGACTTGGGCGAGTACACAGTAAAGTATTCCTCGTAGCTGACTTCCTTTCCATCTCGATCGACAGTTATCCCTTCAAGTACATATTCTCCGGGCTTCCATTGGCCTATGTTAGGTAGCGACACCGATTTGCTTTGATGAGTATCAAATGAAACTGATAGCACTTGCTGGTCCTTCTGCCATTTGTGTTTATCGTGCTCGTCGGCGTAAAGATCGTTGGGAAAGAATTTATAGTATTCTTCACGGCTGTAAATGGAACGATCTGGCTGTGACCATAAGCGCTGACGAAACAGACGGCCTGGCTGACGGAGAGCAAAGATTTTAATCGTTCCTTTCGCCGGTTCAAACTGGCCATTGAAATTTGACGTGTTAACTGGAATCGATTTTCCCTGCGCTGCATCGCTATCCAGGTTGATGTCGCCCACGCGGATGTCAAGCAGCAGTGACTTATACCCGACAGATACTGTGGTTGACTGACTGTGTGTTTCTCCGTTGATGTCAGTTACATCTGCATACAGCGTATAATCGAACGTCGGATCGCCCGATGGATCTATTGAAAGATCTGGTACCGCCGCAAACATGACTTCAAATTTACCCAGCGCATCCGTTGTGGTCTCGCCGTGTGAGATCTCGAGTGATGGCGAAGTAGGTGCAAGTCGCCAGTAGCTCCACCAAATTGGATAACGGGCGTTACGCACAACCCTGTAGACCACCTTAGCATTGCCGATTGCATTGCCCGCATACGCAGACGCTAATCCAGTCGCCTTGATAGTATCATTCAATCGATACGTCCCTTTCAGCGTGTCCCAAACGACCTCAAACTTTGGGCGCTTATACTCTTCGACAGAGAAGTGAACAGATCCTGTTCCTCCATTGTCCTGAATATACATCTCGCCCGTGAGACCAGTTGCCGGTGCAGTAAAGACGCCACTGTAGGTACCAAATTCATTGGAGGTTACTTCAATTTCCTGGCGCACCTGATGATTAACATCGTAAAGAGAAAGCGTTGCATTGTGTCGAGTGACGATCTCAGAAGTCTTTCCATCCGTGCTTACGACAAGCCCCTTGAAGTAGATAGATTGTCCCGGCCTGTAAATTGACCTGTCGAGAAATAAATGCGTACGTAGCTCCCTGCGAGGTGCTTCAGACTGGTATTGATAAATGTTGCCCTCGTAGTAACCGTGCGTGTCAATGGGTAGTGAATATACCTTATCATCTTTCAGTGTAAACTCCATGTGAAAATTGCGTTCACCGTCACGCTGAAATGGAATTCGCAAATAACCCTTTGCATCGGAGGTATACGTGCCGATCTTAGTCAGGTTCCACTTGCTGTTTTTGTAATCATAGACAGTCTTGTATACGTCGGCCCGAACACCAGCCAGTGGCTCGCCCGTTGCACGCGAAGTAACAAAGCAATCCGTGCTGCCATCGTTCGCCGTGCGATGAATGTAAGCCAGGTTTGTAATCGTTGTAAATGCATACGCAACTGCATTTTTACCGGTGGAAAAGTCGTCGCGGTTGCTAAGCAGAACAATATATTCACCAACCGGTAGTTCATCTAATTTTATTTCGAGGCTGTGTTCCTGATAGTCTTGATCATCAGGCAAAACAAAGTGTCCGCTCTTGATAGCCTTCTTTGCCGTGAAGTATTCTATGAACTTCTGCTCCTGATCTACCTTGTAATTTCGTTCCCACTTCTTTCGCTCTGCCTGTACTTCGGCACGGGTTACTCGGATGGCTTTATAGTAGAGCGACGTAATGTTCCTGTACTTTACTAGCGCACGGAAGGGTAGGGCAGGAACATTGGTTTCCTCTATAGTTGCTTCCAGCGATTTCGATTTGATATTGTTTCGAAGCGTTTCGCATTGCACGGCTCCCTCGGAATTACGGAATCGTGCAATGGTTGAATCGCATATCTCCAAAGCTCTCTTACGGTCCCACTTGTGTGCGTCGCCTTGCATCGGCACGTACTGAGAAGCAGTGCCATCAAATATAGTCGCTCTTAAATAGGACACTCGCGCAGAGACTGGATGCGCAATGGTTCGTTCCTCCAACTCAGTTAATGCAGAAAGATAAAGATCCTGTTTGCGGGGAGACTTGTGATTCATACTCAGATAAACCAGTCTTCTCAGATCAATGTCTGTCAGTGGCTCTATGTCCTTATCTTGAAGATGGAATCGAATCAAATCCTGCATGATCAATAATGAGAAGGCCTCCATCGACAAAGAATCATCAACAGGGATTGTGAGCGTACTGAACTTAGCTGGCGGCTGAAAATAGCCCTCATCCGCAAGCACAAATGCATTCACAGGACGGTTGATGGACGCTTCTCCCTGCTGAGCAAAGTCGAGTGCACGGTGTGCGAGAAAATCATAGAGAGTAGGGCGGAAGCGACGACCAATGGCGTTCCCTTTTAAAAGGACCTCGTCGTAAAGGCCAATATTTGTTGCCTTGCTTTTATCTGCGTCCTGAAGTGACTGCCTGTATTGAGAGAATGTCTCCTCAACGATTTTGTCCAGGGACCAGGTTGTAACATCGTCATCATTGTCGTTTGATATACGGGTTCTATCCTGAAAGCGCCAGCGATTGGTCTGATAGTATTGCCAATACATTTCGCCCAGCATCGAATGAAGTAATGGCTTGACCGGGAAAGTTGCTGTCGAGATTTCTACCTTCAGTCTGGCAAGATTTTGTGCTATACCATTTTCTTCCTTGTAATCGGTATACTTGAGTTGATGCACAACGGCTTTCACTAATTGTGCAGAATTGTTTTCCTGCTTTGCGTGGTCGTAAATAATGTTAACTGCTTTGAGTGCCGACTCCGGCAGCTCTTTGTCATCGAATTCCTGAACTTCTTTCCAGGCTTTGTTGTAGTCGAACGGTGTCATGGTTCCTGATTTGGATTGTGCACATGCTAAGGGTACATAAATCATGGCTTGGATGACCAGTACCAACAGTGCTTTGTGTAACAATTGTTTTTTAGTCATGACGCGATACTCTGTTTGATTCATCTTCACGGTATGAAGATGCAAAAACAATACTGATTCCATAAACGACGCTCATTATCGAATAGATAATGCAGTGCGAATTAAATGGTAACGTATTTTCTGCGATTTCTTCAGTGAATCGTAATGATTCATCAAACGAGACTGCGCATCGGAGATTGCCGCAACGGGTTAATAAATAATGGTTAACAGATCGTGATCGCCAATCAGCTGGTAATAACCATAACAGCAGCAAAGTTGCAGATTGGGAGATGCAGAATTAGGGCCGGATACTATACAACGGCAGCTTAAAGGCCTAACACAGCTTCAATACAAGATCGACAATACAGGTAACCCTCTTTCGACGAATGGATCAACGGCAAATGCGCGCAATATCTTTTCAGGATTCCTGATGCCTGGAATCTTCAAACGACATTAAACAAGCAAGGTTATACTTTGCGGATTATTTCTTTCTCTTGATCACCTTTTCAGCTGCAGCAACGATGTTTTCGGGACCAAGTCCGTACTTCTTCAGCAACTGTGTTGGTGTTCCGCTTTCGCCGAATGAGTCATGAACAGCAACCATTTCCATTGGCGAAGGATTGAAACGGGCCAATACTTGTGCCACAGCATCTCCAAGACCGCCGTTCATTTGGTGTTCTTCGCATGTAACAACACAACGTGTCTTCTCCACTGACTTCAGAATAGCCTCTACATCGAGAGGTTTGATCGTATGAATATTGATCAGCTCAACGCTAATTCCCTTTTCAGCCAGTATTGCTTCCGCTTCAACTGCACTCCACACCAGGTGGCCGCAGGCAAAGATTGTAACGTCTTTACCGTCAGTCATTTTATCGGCCTTTCCAATCGTGAAGGGACGTCCGGTTGTGAATATGGGCCATGAAGGGCGGCCGAATCTGAGATATGTAGGTCCTACGTGATCGCCAAGAGCGATAGTTGCAAGCCTGGTTTGCTCGTAGTCGCAAGGAACTATTACAGTCATGCCCGGAAGGTTTTTCATCATACCGATGTCCTCGAGGATCTGATGAGTTGCTCCGTCTTCTCCGAGTGTCAGGCCAGCGTGTGACGCGCAGATCTTAACATTCTTATCTGAGTAAGCGATAGACTGACGGATCTGGTCGTAAACGCGGCCTGTTGAAAAGTTGGCGAAAGTACCAGTAAACGGAATCTTGCCACTGATCGACATGCCCGCTGCCAGGCCCATCATGTTAGCCTCTGCAATACCGATTTGATAGAAGCGGTCCGGAAACTCCTTTTTAAAGGCATCCATTTTCAGTGAGCCAGTAAGGTCGGCGCAAAGAGCAACGACATTGGAGTTCTTCTTTCCCAGTTCATGAAGGCCTGCGCCGAATCCGGAACGCGTGTCTTTCTTTTCGGTAAATGTGAATTTGGTCATGAGCAATGCTGCCTTTTTTAGAGCGCCGCTAAAATCGTAAAAGTTTTACACTCTTCCGAGTGTTAAAAAGTTGTTAAACGCTGACAAAGATGCAACAGCTTTCGTCCGGCTCCGTATACGTTGGAAAAATACCCTCAAGCTATGTCAGATGACACGGCCAATAAAAAGCTCATTGTCTGGATTGTGATTTCCGTGGCGATCGCGGTGTTACCGTGGATTGTATTAGCCACTGGCGTAACCGACTAAGTCACCACTCTCGGTGGCAAACAATACTGCTTTATAAGAATAAGATTATCCCGCTCAGTTGAAAACGTTTATAATAAGCGTTTGTCCTGGATTGAGGGTAAATTTCTTAAAGGCAGTGTATTTACTGCCGGTTGTCTGTCGCACGCGGAATACGACTTTATATTCTCCAGGTAACAGCGTAAGTGCAAATTGTGACTTGAGATCGTTTAAGTTACAGACCCATTCCTGTGATCCGTCGGGTTTCATTTCATACAGGCTACCGTAACCCGGAGAGATAGTATTGAAATTGACAACCCCCGGTGTTGGCAGCAGGATCGTCTTGGTCTTGTTGGGCTGGACGTCTACCTCGAAGGTTCTTCGTGGAAGGGTCATCACTTCTACATCATAGCTACCCGTCAGATATCGAAAGGGTAGATTGCTTCCTTGTACGTTTATCGTACCCGCCTTACCCCGCTCCCGAACGATAGACTGTAAACTATTGTCTCTTCGTCCTTCCTGCTGCACGATAAGATTGCCCTGCGGTGCTGGTATAATGAGGTCATTGTGTTTGCCGATGTTGATCCTTATATCTCTCTTAATAATTTGTGGTACGGTATTCACAACGATATCGTACTCGACTACAGGATCTACCTGCATCGTATCAGGTCTGCCCTGACGATCGAGATAGTGCACGAAGTCAAACATGGGTAGAGTGGTTTGACGATTGATGAACGTAATATTGACGTTTGATTCTGTTGGTCTTCCTGACGCATCGAGCAAACTAACACTCACTGTTGTTTTGGCAAAGCTGGACTCAATCGCTTCATTCAGCACATCGTAGAACTTCCCGGGCGTGTCGGCGTTAACATACTTACCTGCACATTCCAAAGTTTTCTCTGATTGCAATCCCAGACCTATTATGTACGGCCTGAGGAACACGCCCTTCTTTTGCATAGCCTGCGACATTGCGCACAGATCACCGCCACAGGACTCTATACCATCAGTAACAAGGATCACAATGTTTCGATAGCCCGGGCCGGCTGGAAAATCGTTTGCAGCCTGTTCAAGAGAATAAGTGATTGGCGTTACACCCTTAGGCTTGATCTCCTGAAGTTTGTTGATGATCAGCGAGTGATTACGTGCCTTAAACGGGACTTCCAGCCAGGTGTCTTTGCAGTTCTTTTGCTCCTGGGGAGACTTATGTCCGTAGACTCTCAGAGCAAGTTCAAGATTAGCGTTTTGTTTAAGAGAGTCAACCAGTTTCGACATGATTGATTTGGCTACTGTCCAACGTGTTTGGTTGGGGCGTTGCCATTCTTCCATCATACTACCTGACGCATCGATAAGAAACAGGATGCGCGTTTTCTCGGGAAGCTTTTGCTGTACCTTGTTTTGCGCTAACAGAGATGACGCCGCTGCGCATAGCAATAGGGTGGTGGCGAAGATAAAAGCGAGGCGTCCTGTCATCTCATACAAACGGATTGGCAACGTGCGAATTGCACCGGTCGTATATTTATCGAAAATCGAAGCCGATGGTAACTGGCCGGGTGGACGGGACCAGCGCAGTCAACTTAATTAATAGTCGCCGAGTGTTTCGGGCAATTGAGCAAGTGCCTTAGCAAGCTCTTCATCGTTTGGAGCTACGCCGTGCCACTTATGGGATCCCACCATGTAATCAACACCATGACCCATTTCGGTTCGCATAAGATTCATCACGGGCTTACCCTTGCGGGCCTGAGTCTTAGCGTACTCGAGCGTCTTGATGATTTCTTCCATGTTATTGCCATTGCTGTCGATGACTTCCCAGCCAAAGGACTCCCACTTTGCCTTTAAATCTAAAAGGTTCAGAATCTTATCCACGGGGCCATCGATTTGCTGGCCATTGTAGTCGATCGATGCGATCAGGTTGTCAACCTTGTTATGTGCAGCGTACATAGCGGCCTCCCAGATCTGACCTTCCTGTTGTTCACCATCACCCATAAGAACGAATACGAAACGATCATCCTTATCAAGTTTCTTCGCCTGAGCAGCACCAAGGGCGACGGAGAGACCTTGTCCTAGTGAGCCTGACGCAATTCTAATGCCTGGCAGATGTTCATGTGTTGCAGGGTGGCCCTGTAGTCTGGAGTCAAGCTTACGAAACGTGCTGAGTTCCTTTACGTCGAAGTATCCGGACCGTGCCAGCACGGAGTACCAAACCGGCGAGATGTGTCCGTTCGACAGGAAGAACAAATCTTCTCCTGCCCCTGACATGTTGAATTTGGGATCGTGCTTGAGTATGTCAAAGTAAAGTGCCACGAAGAATTCAGTGCAACCCAACGAGCCGCCCGGGTGACCTGACTGGCAGGCGTGAACCATCCGAACGATGTCTCTTCTTACTTGTGACGCAATATTCTTAAGCTTGTTGATGTCGGGCGACTGACTCATGGAAGTGATATTTCGCGTGAATATAAAACGGACGTCGTCCGGGTGCAAATATTACTTCGAATCCTTCAGGATCTGTTTGGTATGCGCCTTCGTATCGACCTTAGAGATGATCTCGGCTATCTTGCCCTTTTCATCGATTACAAACGTTGTACGCAAGGTCCCCATAAACTTCCTTCCATACATCGACTTCTCGCCCCAAGTACCATATTTCTCGTGTACGGATTTGTCGGTATCAGCTAACAGGGGGAAGGGGAGTTTTTCTTTATCTGCAAATTTCCGGTGAGTCTTTTCATCGTCTGAACTGATGCCCAGAACAGCGTATCCCTGCTTTTGAAGGACCTTGTAATTATCGCGAAGGTCGCAAGCCTGAGCTGTACAGCCGGGGGTCATATCCTTTGGATAAAAGTATAAGACAACTTTCTGTCCTTTGTAAGACGACAACTTGACCGCGTTTCCGTCCTGGTCGTTTACTTTAAAATCTGGAGCTGTATCGCCTACCTTGAGCTTCATCTCACATTAAAGGATTTTCTTGGAGAACTTAGACTTGTTACCGGCGTTATCAGTGATGATCAGCTCAAAATTTCCCTTGAGATTATCTCCGTTATTGAGTGTGCGCGACCAGATCGTATTTGACTTGCTATCGTAAGCCATTAACAACCATTTGCCGTTGACGTAGGCTTCAATCTTGTCGACACCAGACAAATCGTCCTTAATCTTGAAGCGCGCATTCTGGTAATTGACTACCAATGGCGTGATCTTAGGTCCGATAGAGTCGTGGAGAATGGTGAATTCACCAAACTCACGCGTACTGAAATTCAAGCGTCCGTTAGTCCATTCACCTTTTCCAACGTAAGAGTAAGATTTCCCCGCCACGCGATAGACCCCGACATCGGACTTAACAGGATAATCGAGCGTTGGCTTAAGCGATACGTCGATGCTCTTGTGAAGAGGAACGGTTCGGTTGCCGATCGTAAATATCTCTTGTTTGCCCCTTTTAGCATACTCCGTGTTTAAGTACAGCGTGTCGTAGATAGCCGTATTTGGAAAAGTCACATCCATGAGGTCGCCGTAGTACTTATAATCCGTGCCACTCGGAATGCTGGCGTTGACATGAGGAGCGACAGTCTTGCCGCACACGCTGATAGAATCTGGAACGAGTTTCCGGAGATCGATCAGGTATACAGCGCGCTTATCGTTATAGTAGTCGGCATCAACAAGCACCGATGCTCCATTGGCAAAGATCATTGCCTTGTTTTCGCTGCTGTCACATGGCTTGCTGATTACCATCATCGTGTTCTCCGATATATCGTAACCGATGTCGAATACATAATTTTCGAGCGACTTCACTTCTCTGACGGCAGGGGTAGACTTCAATGTGAACGTGAGTTTGCTCTGGTTTCCATCGCTGTCACCCATGGCAATCTCAACTTTGGAGTCTTTGCTTGGTTTTACTTTGATTTTTCCTGAGCCCAGTGAAGGGTCGTAGAATTTTAAGTCATTCCCGTCATCGATGTACAATTTGTAAAATCGTGTGCCGTAGTTGCGCATGGTTTTGAAATCCATGAGCGAATAGATAGCGCGGGTTTCAGCGACATTAACTCTTTCAATGGCCTGATTGAAGATAACCTGGCTATCGACTTTCATCTTAATATAGTTCACTCCACCATAAAATTGGCTTTGTGGAGAGAGTTTGTCTTTAGCAACCAACTCTACGCCTATGTTACCAGACGCCATGATCGGAGCTGCAATGATGTAGTTGTTACCGACCCTTTGTGCATAGAACTCGAAGCGTCCGAAACGATCATTGATTCGGGAGTTTGCATCCAGGGTTTTCAAGGCGATCTTTTCAGCTGCCGGGGGTAGTTTGTCCACCAGTT
Source organism: Chryseolinea sp. (assembly GCA_049840655.1). Classification (GTDB taxonomy): domain Bacteria; phylum Bacteroidota; class Bacteroidia; order Cytophagales; family Cyclobacteriaceae; genus Chryseolinea. The sequence goes on along the minus strand of JASGJX010000033.1, from coordinate 291,536 downwards.
CGGGAAAGCCTGCAACCTTGAGAGGGTCCAGGGCGAAGTTTTCGGGATCGCGGATGTCAAAGTGGAGATGAGGCCCACTTGAAGATCCTGAATTGCCAGACAGCGCGATAAGCTCTCCTTGTTTTACAGGAAACTGATCGGGAGTAAAGGTCAGCTCAAGCTCTGTCGATTTCTGGTTATAATGTTCCTGAAGAATATACTCTCCAAGTTTACCGGCAAACTTATCAAGGTGGGCATATAAGGTAGTATTACCATCAGGATGCGTAATGTAGATCACGTTGCCGTAGCTGCCAGGGGTGACACCGATCCGGGAAATGTATCCACTCTTCGAGGCTACAACCGGCAAGCCGATCATGTTGTTCGTGCGGATATCAATTCCACTGTGAAAGTGCGTGCTGCGCAATTCACCCATAGTTCCAGCAAGAGAGCCAGGTTGCCCGGGGTATACTGGATACAAATACTTTTCTTCGGCCGGAAACTTTTCAATTGGCTTTGCAAACTGCGCATGCGCCATCAGGGGCACCGCTGAAAGAAGCCACGCACAAACTCTACCGGATCTCGAACTCGAGAAGTTTTTCTTGTTCAACATAAGCGGAAAGCACATTACCAACCTTGACTGGGCCAACACCTTTTGGCGTACCCGTAAAAATTAAATCACCCGTTTTGAGCGTAAAAAATCTGGACAAATACAAAATTATGTAATCGAAACTAAAAAGCATAAGGCTTGTATTCCCTTGTTGTTTCGTTTCGCCATCTACCTGCAAGCTGAAATTGATGTTCTTAAGGTCACCAAATGCCGACACCGGAAGGAATTTATCGGAGATGGGGGCAGATCCGTTAAAACCTTTAGCGATGTCCCAGGGCAAACCTTTGTCTTTAGCCTTTTGTTGCAAATCCCGCGCCGTGAAGTCGACACCGATACCGACGGCATCGTAATATTTGTGCGCAAATTTCTCCTCAACGTTTTTGCCTTCTTTGCAGATTCTCAACACCAATTCCACTTCGTAGTGGACATCTTTGGAGAAATCAGGGTAATAGAACGGCGCATTATTCCTGAGGACAGCTGAATCGGGCTTCGTGAAAATAACCGGTTCATCAGGGCGTTCGTTGTTTAACTCCTTGATGTGTTCGGCATAATTTCTTCCTATGGCAAATATCCTCATGGGCTGTTGGCGGGAGTCCGCTATGTTATATTACAACTTCACAAATCTATGAAACAATCCGGCCCGGGATTTGTACTTTTAGCCAAAAAAATGTCATGCTGAAGAAGTTATTGCTATCTCTTTCCGTTGCACTGGTCGTATTTGCATGCGCCAAGGTGGCTGTAACCGGAAGAAGTCAATTGAGCCTTGTGTCTAACGCGGAGATCATCCCTGTTGCTAATCAACAATACGACTCAGTCGTCCGTACGGGTCCTCTCTCGAAGAATCGCGAGCAGACAGAAATGGTAAAACGGGTTGGGCTAAAGATTGAGAAAGCGGTTGAAGAGTACATGGCACAAAAGAACCTTTCTTCAGAACTCCAGGGTTTCAAATGGGAGTTTAATCTGATAGACGATCCTAAAACTGTTAATGCGTGGTGTATGCCAGGCGGAAAGGTGGCATTTTATACAGGCATCATGCCTATTTGCCAGGACGAGACTGGTGTTGCTGTTGTAATGGGACATGAAGTCGCCCACGCGATCGCGAATCATGGTCGGGAGCGCATGAGCCAGCAAATGGTTGCTCAATATGGTTTAAGTACAATTGGTGCTCTGATGGGGCAAAATCCATCAGCAGGCCAGGCACTGCTGATGCAAGCTGTTGGCGCAGGAACTAACTTAGGTATGCTGAGCTTCAGCCGTTCACATGAGTCCGAGGCGGACCACATCGGCTTGATCTTTATGACGATCGCTGGCTATGATCCTAATGCAGCACCTGCATTTTGGGAACGAATGACAAAGATAAGTGGCGGTCAGGAGCCACCGGAATTTCTTTCTACTCACCCGTCGCATAGCACCCGCGTTGCAGACCTGAAAGGCTGGATACCGGAGGCGATGAGTTACAAGAAGAAGTAGTGAGTACGTGGTAATAAGTCTTGTGTAAATGTAATGAGCCAGTGGCCTGCCAATTCTCATTACTCTCTTATTTTATCGCTTAAAACCTCTCAGTTTAATTTCCGTGATTTTCCTTTTGGTGTCGAGGGGGAATTCACCATTCATGATCCAGTCGTAATATGCGGGTTCCTGTTTGAACACGTCTGTCACGACGCGATTCTTATGCTTGCCGAAGTTGAATACTTCCTGGCCCTTTTCGTTCAGGATCATTCGGCCACTGAGATCAACCTGTTGCATAGAGGTCACTTTGTGAAGGGCTTCCATGTCATTCTTGATCTCGCCGATCTTTCTATTTAAAGTATCGGTAACTTCGAGGTTCTCGTACCTGACTACCTGAGCAAGCAGCACTTCCATCGATGCTTCGGTGTCGGCCTCTGCGGTGTGACTATTTTCAAATTCCTTACCTAAGTAAAACTTATAGGCTGCCGAGAGCGTACGCTTCTCCATGAGGTGGAAGATTTTTTGTGAGTCGATCACTTTCTTCCTCGTGTAATCAAATTCTACATCAGCCCGAAGAAACTCTTCGACGAGTAGGGGCACATCGAATTTCATGATGGCAAAACCGGCAAGGTCGGCACCCTCAAAGAAACGAGCATAGTCTTTAGCCACAGCCTTGAACGTTGGCTTGTCTTTTACATCATCATCCGTGAGTCCATGTATCGCGGTTACTTCTGCGGGTATTGGAATAGTTGGGTTGAGCACATTGGACTTGCGCAGGATCTCGCCGCTCGGCATGAGTTTGATAACTGCAATTTCCACAATGCGATCGGTTATGATGTTTGTGCCTGTTGCTTCCAGGTCAAAGAAACAAAGGGGTGTCTTCAGATTCAGTTTCATGGAAGCCAATGAGGGCAATAACAAATTAGGAAATCAAACGTGAGGCGAGACCTTTAATGTCTAGTCCGCCAAAGGTACCCGAACTCATCATCAGCAATACTTTGTTATCCCAACGCTGAGATTGCAGGTACGACTCCAGTTCAGTGCGTGACGTGAAGAGAGTTAAAGTGGGCGCATTAAAAGCCTTGCGTAGCTCTGCTTCAGTTATGCTGTCAAGACCCTTCGACTTAAGCTTGTCAGGATCGATCATAATGATCTGATTAGTTGCCACTTTCATGCTGTCCTTGTACTGTGGAAGGAAGCGCTTCGTAAGGCTGCTGAATGAATGCAGCTCGAGACAGGCAACCACATCGCGAGTCGGAAATATCTCTTTTACAGCCTTTACGGTCGCCTTTACTTTTGAGGGCGCGTGCGCGAAATCTTTAAAGACGGCAGACGATTTATTTTCTGCGAGTTTCTCGAGTCTGCCAGCAGCACCTTCGAACGACTGTATGGCTTCGAAGAACATTTCAGTTGTTATACCGATCTTCTTCAGTACTTCTTTAGCGCCACTCATGTTCTGAAAGTTGTGACTGCCGAAGACTTTTACCGCATACTTTTCTTTACCGTTCGTAACAAAGAATTTCCCAGCGCCATCGGCGGAATGGGTATGACTTCTATAAGAAATTGACTGTACGTCGGCACGATCTTTCTTTCCAATAATTAGAGCAAGCGAGTCCTGTTCACAATAGATGAGCGTTCCACCCTTTAGGGGTCTCGTCTGCAAAGCGATCAAATTGCTTCAGGTAATCTTCTTCCTCAGCAAACACATTGACGTGATCCCACGCGACGCCGCTGATAAGCCCGATGTGATGTTGATAACGTAATAATTTTGGAGTTGGATCAAGCGCTGAAGAAAGGTATTCGTCGCCCTCTATAATAATGATGGGAGCGTCGGATAGTTTCACGGTGTGTTCAACTCCTTTCACGCGAGCTCCTATGACATAGTCGAATTTTCGGCCGAAGTGATTGAGGCAGTGTATGACCATCGCGGTAATAGTGGTCTTGCCATGGCTGCCTGCTATTACGACACGCTGCTTGTTGCGGGCGTGCTCATAAATATATTCGGGAAAGGAGAAGATCTTAAGGCCAAGTGATTGGGCACGAAGCAATTCAGGGTTATCCTTTCGCGCATGCATACCCAGGATGACGGCATCTAAGTCTGAAGTGATGCGATCAGGGTTCCATCCTTCGTAATCAGGCAATAAGCCGTGTCGAATTAATGTACTACGTGAAGGATCATGGATTTCATCGTCAGATCCGGTTACTTCATGCCCTGCCAATTTCAGGGAAACCGCCAGGTTATGCATCACGCTTCCGCCGATGGCTATGAAGTGTACCTTCTGTTTCTGTTGGTGCATGAAAAAAAAATTCCGGCTTAAAGTAAAGGAAAATGTTTAATGTTTAAAAGTCTGATTGATTTGAAGATGATCGCGTCAGTCGTGCTCGATCCTGAACGGGATAGGGTAGTGTTGTCGGAATTTATTAACAACAATATTGTTATTTGAATGTTAATAAGTTGTGGAGAGATCAGACGGCATTCAATCAGTTTGATGTTACGTTTGTCCCCCCTACGAAAACAGCAACAACAACCACTGTATGGAGCAAGGCAGATCGACGCCTCTGAGGTTAAGCAGCAAATCAGGAAAATTAGTTCCAAGAGACATCGCGGAAAGTCTTGGTAAGTTGCCACCTCAGGCGCCCGATCTAGAAGAAGCAGTATTGGGTGCGTTGATGCTGGAGAAGAACGCATTGAACGCCGTCGTCGAATTCCTCAAGGCGGAACACTTCTATAAAGAGCAGCACAAAGAGATCTACACAGCGATTGTCGACCTGTTTAAAGCATCTGATCCAGTCGACATGCGGACCGTTGTCAATCAACTGCGTAAGACCGGCAAGCTTGAGCTGATAGGAGGTGCCTATTACATCGCCGAACTGACAGCCAAGGTAAGTTCAGCAGCTAATATTGAGTATCACGCGAGGGTGATCATGGAGATGTCTATAAAGAGAGATCTCATCCAGGTTGCTTCTCAGATTCACAGCGATGCTTACGAAGATACGACTGATGTCTTCGAACTGCTCGACAAAACGGAACAATCCGTATTTCAAATATCAGACTCGAACCTCCGTAAGAACTATGATAGCATGAGGAATCTCATGACCCGTGCTATACAGGAATTGCAGCAGTTAAAAGAGCACAAAGACGGACTTACAGGTGTGCCTAGCGGCTTTACTGCGCTCGATCGAATGACTTCCGGATGGCAGCGTTCTGATCTTGTCATCATTGCCGCTCGTCCTGGTATGGGTAAGACTGCTTTTGTGGTGTCCGCTCTTCGTAATGCGGCGGTCGAGTTCAAGCACGCGGTGGCCATCTTCTCTCTGGAAATGGCGTCTATCCAGCTCGTTAATCGTATGATCTCTGCCGAAGCGGAGCTCGAAGGCGAAAAGATCAAAAAAGGTCAGCTTGCTGATCATGAGTGGACTCAGCTGGTGCACAAAACAAATCGTCTTTCTTCTGCACCTATATTTATCGACGACACACCTGCTCTTTCAGTTCTTGAACTGCGAGCCAAGTGCAGACGCTTAAAAGCAGAACACAACATACAGATCATTGTCATCGATTACCTGCAGCTGATGCGCGGTGATCAGGGAGGAAACCGCGAACAGGAAATCGCCTCTATATCAAGAGCATTGAAAGGAATAGCGAAAGAGTTGAACGTCCCGGTACTTGCTCTTTCTCAGTTGAGTCGCGGTGTTGAGACAAGGGGTGGAGATAAGCGTCCTCAGTTGTCTGACTTACGGGAATCGGGTTCCATTGAACAGGATGCCGACATCGTTATGTTCCTCTATCGTCCGGAGTACTATAAGATCACTGTCGATGAAGATGGAATGCCGACACAAGGAACTGGCGAAGTAATTATTGCCAAGCACCGTAACGGATCCGTTGGAAGTGTTAAGCTCAAGTTCATAGGCAAGTACACCAAGTTTGCCGATCTCGATGCACCATCATCGTCGTATGACAATCCGTTCTCAGGAATGATCACGCGTGAGAGTCGTTTGAATACCTTCGATGCTGAAGGTGAGCCGCCGCGCATGCCGCCAGGCGATGAAACACCTTTTTAACAGACTGCTCAGTCTGTCTATCGCTTCACAGAATATTTCAGCGTTCTATTATCGTTTTCTGCTGTCGCGCATTGATATGCATAATCGCCGCCCTGGAAATGAGTAGATTGCGTGCTTGCCGATGAAAAAAGCTATCGTATTCTTACTTGCAGGCTTGTGCTGTTGGAACTGTGGCACTGATCCCGACCCCGTTGATTGCTCAGCATCCGGACCTATCATTAGCCTCGGCACGGTTGCCAATGCTACAAGCTGTAGCATTGCCGATGGGTCAATCAGCGTAACAGCTAGTGGTGGTAAGGAACCCTATTTATTTAAGATCAATGACCTTCCGTCGCAGGCAGATGGTGCGTTCAATAACCTCTCTGCCGGCGCCTACACGGTAAGCGTCACTGATGCCAACGCATGCTCAGCGTTCGTTGAGAACGTGGCAATCAAAGCATCAGATTTTAAATTCAGCACAATGTTGGTTGGTGACAGCGATTGCCTCGGTGGTAATGGTCAGGTCACGATTAATGTAGAGCAACTAAATCCACCCTACAGCTACCGGCTTGGAACCGGAAGCTTTGGAGAGGCTAATGTTTTCAGTGGACTGGCAACAGGCACATACGGCTTTACAGTAAAAGACAATACCGGATGCAGTGTATTTCTCAGTGTAACTGTACCCCGGGCGTTTTCAGGAACCAGCTGGCAAAACGATATTCGTCCAATTATCGTGAAGTCATGTGCAACCAGCGGCTGTCACAATGGCGAATCACGCATGGACCTGCGTGTATTTGAGAACGCTAAGTTCTATGCAGCAAGCATTAAATCGAAGACGAGAGATCGAAGTATGCCTCGTGAAGGAACGTTGTCACAAAAGGAGATTGATCTGATCAGTTGCTGGGTCGACGATGGTGCCGTAGCAAACTGATGTTCTAGTTATCGTAGAGCAAGGCCAGTTTTGCACCTTCCATTTCCCTGAGTGCCTTTTGATCACCAACGTTACGAGCCGCTATAATGCCTCGCTCAAAGGTTTGGATAGCTTCTTCTGTTTTTCCCTGGTCGGCGTACAGCTGTCCGAGATGATAATAAGTTGGCACATACTGATGATGGCGATCGATCAATTGCTCGAACAGGGATTGTGCCTTGCTTACATCAACCTTCAGGTATTCTAATGCCAACGCATACAAATTAAAAGGATCATTGGGTTCCTCCTTTGCAAAACTTTCCAACTGCTCGATTAACTTATTGGTCATAACATTGGGCGCTGCTACCAGCGGTCAGTGGCGTTAAATTTAGCGTTGTTTTGCAATTCGGAGGCGGTTTTTTGTATCTTGACCGCAGTTTTAAAAAACGTATTTTAACGCATTGACATAGAGGAAGATGAAGATTTTGGTTTGCATCACACATGTTCCCGACACCACTTCCAAAATTAACTTTATCAATAATCAAACAAAGTTTGATACAGCAGGTGTGCAGTTCATCATTGGTCCATATGATGACTATGCATTAGCACGTGCTGTAGAATTAAAGGAGTCCAGTGGGGCGAAGATTACTGTTCTGAATGTAGGGCTCCCTGAAACTGAACCAACCTTAAGAAAAGCGTTGGCCATCGGGGCCGATGATGCCATTCGGGTTAACGCAGATCCGACAGATTCTTTTTTTGTAGCTAAACAAATTGTAGAGCATGCGCGCGGAGTCAATTACGATTTGATTCTGATGGGGCGCGAGTCTATTGATTACAACAGCGGAGTTGTACATGCATTAGTAGGGGAGCTGCTGGGACTGCCGTCGATTTCCCCGGTAATGAAGCTGGAAATAGAAGGTACAAAAGCAAAACTCGCAAGAGAAATAGAAGGAGGTAAAGAACTTCTTGAGGTGAGCCTGCCATTTGTAGCGGGTTGCCAGGAACCTATTGCTGAGTGGAAGATTCCCAACATGCGTGGAATTATGTCGGCAAGGACAAAGCCATTGAAGGTCGTTGAGCCGGTTCAGGCAGAAGGTTTTGTGAAGTTGGAGAAGTACGAATTGCCGCCTCCAAAGGGAGCAGTAAAGCTAGTACCGGCGGACAACGTATCCGGGCTTGTTGATTTGTTGAAAAACGAGGCTCGAATTTTATAAACTGATCGGCTACATACACACGTAGTCAGGAATGTAGAAATAGTAGTTCATTGTTAATGAACAATCAGATGTGACGACTGAGCAGTATTGGGTCAAGATTTAAAGAGCGATACTGAAGACCTGAAGAAAAGTTGTCACTCGAACAAAAGAATTAGACAGATGAAAATACTTGTGTTTGTTGAAACTGCGGAGGGGAAGGTGAAAAAGACCTCCATCGAAGCAGTTGCATACGCCAAAAGCATCGGCGGCGACATCGTTGCTGTAGCGCTTGGCGATGCTGATAAGTCAGAGCTTGAGAGCCTGGGTAGGTATGGAGCAAGCAAAGTTTTACACGATGCCGACAGCAGGTTGAACCATGGAATAATTCAGGCTTACACGTCTGCTTTGGTTAAAGCTGTACAGGATGAGCAGGCAGATACGTTGGTGCTGGCGGGATCGACATTGGGTACGCCGGTGGCTGCGCGTGTTGCAGCCAGGATCGGCGCTGGTATCGCCACGAACATTGTTAGCACACCGGAAGTGACATCTGGCGAGATGAAACTGAAGAAAAGCATTTATACAGGAAAGGCCTTTGCCTGGATTACTCTGAGCAGCCCTAAGAAAGTAATTGTGATAAAGAAAAATGCAGCGTCCGCTCAGGAGGTTGGTTCACCAGTTTCAATTACACCGTTCCAGTCGGGAGTAACAGATAATGACTTTAGTACACGTATTACATCAACTGAAAAGGCGACAGGCGAGATACTTTTACCGGAGGCCAACATTGTGGTGTCTGGTGGAAGGGGCATGAAGGGCCCAGAGAATTGGGGAATGCTTGAGGAGCTGGCAAAGTCATTAAACGCGGCTACCGGTTGCAGCAAGCCTGTGTCTGATATGGGATGGAGGCCACACCACGAACACGTGGGACAAACAGGTGTAAAAGTGGCACCACAGTTATATATTGCGGTGGGTATCTCGGGTGCTATTCAGCACCTTGCAGGCGTGAACTCTTCAAAATATATTGTTGTCATAAACAAAGATCCTGAAGCTCCTTTTTTCAAGGCTGCAGATTATGGTATTGTGGGGGACGCGTTTGAAATAATTCCTAAATTGACTGAAGCGATCAAAGCAGCGAAGTAGTGAAGAAGATCAAGCTTGAAATACTCGGACTTTCATCCAGTCAGTCACAGGCTGGTTCTTTTGCATTAGTGCTTGGTGAAACTGAAGGCAACCGACGACTACCGATAATCATTGGTATGTTTGAAGCACAGGCAATTGCCATCGAAATCGAAAAGATTATACCTAATCGGCCGATGACGCATGATCTGTTTAAAGCGTTTGCCAACAATTTTCATTTTACGGTAGAGGAGATCATTATCTCTGACCTGAAAGAAGGTGTGTTCTTTGCCAAGATCGTTTGTTCAGACGGATTGAAGAAAAGTGAAGTGGACGCGAGACCATCGGATGCCATTGCTATAGGACTGCGCTTTGATTCGCCTATTTTCACGTATGAAAGTATACTGGCTGAAGCAGGTATTGTGTTAACAGACGAAGTTGAGGAAGATAAGCCGGAACCCAAAGCTGAAGCAAAGGCAAAGGTTAAAAAGGAATCAACCAAGAAAGACGATTTTAAAAACTACTCCCTTGATAAGCTCAACGAATTGCTGAAAGATGCAATTGACAAGGAAGATTATGAACGTGCTGCTAAGATTCGCGATGAACTTAGCAAGCGAAATTGATTCTCATCTTTTCGAATAACAACACCAAACCAGTTTGGATTTACAACGGCCATGTTAACACCTTCTGAGCGGCGGGTGTTCGAGCACCTGGCACAGTTTGTTACGGATCACAAGAAGCAGGGTATTGAGCGAGTACTGGCTAACAGGACGAAGCACATATCCGTCGTCCTTGAAGATATCTTCCAGTCACAAAATGCGAGTGCAGTTATAAGGACATGCGAGTGCATGGGCCTGCAGGAGGTGCATGTTGTTGAAAACATCACAAAGTACAGCATCAATCCACGCGTGTTAAAGGGATCGAACAAGTGGATGAATATCTCGAAGCATGCTTCGCGAAAGGTGAACAATACGGTCGCCTGTGTGTCGCATTTGAAGGAACATGGATACACGATACTGGCACTAGACCCTGATCCTGATGGTCAATCGATATTCGATATTGACATTGCTTCATCGAAGGTAGCCCTCGTCTTTGGCAATGAACTTCGCGGGCTCTCCACTACGGCACTTGACCTGTGCGATACGAAAGTGAAGATTCCAATGTATGGCTTTACTGAAAGCTTGAATATATCAGTGAGTGTTGCGATTTGTCTGAGTACACTCGTTAAAAGATTACGCGAAAGTGGGGCTAACACGGGCCTTTCAGACGAAGAAAAGGACGCGATTCGTCTTTCCTGGTACCGCAAAATTGTTCGGAACTCCTCTGTTATTGAAAGGGAGTTTCTGCGGACAAATGAGTAACTTTGTCTGAATAGCCTTGGCAATGTCTATAGTAATGCGGTGGTTGATCCGGACAGTTCTGACATCTTTGCTGGTGTTCGCATTGCTAGTTCTTCTTTCGAATATTTGGATTGTAAACAGCACGACCAGCAGGATATTTGCCGATGCAAAAGCATTGCCGAACCACCGGGTTGCGCTGGTCTTGGGAACCAGCAGCAAAACCGTTGGAGGTGGTGTAAATCCTTACTTTGCACACCGGATGGAAACGGCGGCAGAGCTTTACAGGCAAGGCAAGATCGATCATCTCATTCTTAGCGGAGACAACCGTTCTTCCAAATACTACAATGAACCTCTTCAGATGAGGAAAGCTTTAATCAAGCTTGGCGTGCCTGCCAGCGCTATAACCCTGGATCAGGCTGGTCTTCGAACATTAGACTCTGTTGTTCGTTGTAAAGAAGTGTTTGGCCAGCAAAAGATTACGATCATCACACAACCCTTTCACAGCTATCGTGCGGTTTTCATCAGTCGCTACTACGGAATCGATGCGGTAGCAATGGTTGCGGGCGAACCAGACGTGTCCTATTCTTTCAATGTGCGCCTTCGGGAATATTTTGCACGAACGAAAGCGGTCCTGGATTTGTATATACTGAAAACCACGCCCCGTTTTATGGGTGAAAAGGAAAATATCAAAGTGACTGCCGTCAAATAAATTGAACGCAGTTTACGTCATCTGAAGAGAGATCACATAGTAGTATAGCAGTGCAACGCAAACGTCTGAAGTCCTTCGTTCTGTCCGGTCTATCGGCGCTGGCGCTACTGCTTGTGCTATCCGTTACGGTGCAGGCGCAGGAGACGGTTATTTCGGGAAAGGTCACCGATGCCAACAGTGGCGATCCGCTGCCTTTTGTAAACGTCATATTGGTGGGAACCACCTGGGGTGCGACAACCGACTTCGACGGCAACTTCAAAATCCGGACTACCTCCCCATCCGATACCATTGCAGCATCATACGTTGGGTATAAAACAAAAAAAAAGGTAATCACCAGAGGAACTACCCAGGTAATCAACTTTCAGCTGGATGAAGTGTCGACCAGCCTCCAGGAGGTAGTGATCAATGCCGGCGAGAACCCGGCTTATGCCGTCCTCAGGCAAGTTGTGCGCAATAAGAGCAAGAACGATAAGCGGAAGTTGACAGCATACGAGTACGACACCTATACGAAGATTGAAATTGATGTCGATCACATCACAGAAAAATTCCGGAAGCGCAAGCTTGTACAAAAGATCACCCAAGTGCTTGATAGTATCGATGTGATTGCCGGCGAAGAAGGTAAACCTATTCTGCCGATGCTGATTACTGAAAGTGTTTCCAAAATTTACTATCGGGATAATCCGAGCCTGCGTTACGAGAATATCCTCAAGTCTAAAATTAACGGCCTCGGGGTTACAGACGGAAATACCGTTACGCAATTCGTCGGAAGTTCGTTTCAGGAGTACAACTTCTACCAGAACTGGTTGAACATTGTTGGAAAGGAATTCGTATCTCCGATTGCTGATGGCTGGCGGCTTTATTATGAATACGATCTTGTAGATAGCCTCTACGTTGGCGACTATTATTGTTACCGTTTGGATTTCTTCCCTAAGAGCCCGCAGGATCTTGCCTTTACGGGAAGTATGTGGATAACCAAGAATGGCTATGCCCTGAAGCAGATTGACGTCACTATGGGGAAGACTGCCAACATCAATTTTGTTGAGAAGATCAAGATTCAGCAGGAGCTCGAGCCTGCAGGTAAAGATGAGCCCTGGCTTCCCGTCAAGAACCGTGTATTGGTAGATGTTGGAGAGCTTTCAAATACGAGTGCCGGTATGCTGGCAAAGTTTTATACATCAAACAAGAACTTTGTCATCAACAAACCGTACGAGCCGTCGTTCTATCATCAGCCAATTATCATGGCCGAGGATGCGCGCCAGAATGAACAAGACCAGTTCTGGGATTCACTTCGACACGAGCCGCTCACCAGTACGGAAAAGAATGTCTACAGGATGATCGACACACTTCAGACGATACCTGTCGTTCGAACCTATACCGACATTGTGAAGATCGCAGTAAGCGGCTATTACAAGGCTGGCAAGATTGATATCGGCCCATACGTGTCGATGTTTGCCGTTAACAACATTGAAGGTCTTCGGCTGCAACCTGGCTTCCGGACGAATATTCAGTTCAGCGATAAATGGGTTTTGGGTGGGCAGCTTGGTTATGGTTTCAAGGATGAGCGATTCAAATATACCGCGTACGTCCAGCGGATTTTAGCGAGAGACCGATGGACAACAGTTACCGTTCGCGCACGTACAGACCTTGGTCGTGTAGGTGTTGATGAAGAAACAGCTGGCGATAACTTCCTGTTGCTCGCGTCTCAGCGGTTTGGTTTCTTTCGCAGAGGATACTACACGAACGAAGCAAGAGTTGATTTCCGTCGCGAGTTGTTCAAAGGGTTTACTCAGCGTGTAGGGTTCCGTTACTTTACTTTTGATCCGACGTTCAACTACGGTTATTACGAGAATCCGGAAAATATTGCTGAATCGGAAATTCGTCAGAATTTCACAACCTCGGAAGTGATACTCGAATCTCGTTATGCACGAGATGAATTATTCATACAATCAGACAATGACAGAATAAGTCTCGGTGCAACCAAATGGCCTGTGATTACGCTGCGCTATACACGCGGATTCAAGGGTCTGATGGCAAGCGACTTTGATTATGAAAAGCTTCGTCTGAGCGTGTACAAGCGAATAAAATTCGGGCCGCTTGGTCTGGGATACGTAAACGTTACGGGCGAGAAAGTATTTGGCTCATTGCCATATCCACTGCTGGGACTTCATCTTGGAAACCAGTCGTTCATCTACACGCCGGTGACCTACAACCTGATGAACTACGGTGAATTTGTAAGTGATCAATATCTGACGATTCAATATCAGCATCATTTTGAGGGCTTCCTGCTGAATCGAATTCCGCTCATGCGCAAACTGAAGTGGCGTCTTGTAGGATCTGCGAATGTTATCTGGGGATCTTTGAGTCAGAGCAATATTGATCTCAATGCACCGGTTACTCCAGATGGAGAGGAGACGTTACCGCTCGGATACTTCGACAGCAGGCCATACGTTGAACTTAGCTATGGTATCGAGAACATCTTCCGCTTCTTTCGTATAGATTTTGTCCATCGTATGAGCTATCTCGATCGTCCAGATGTAAGAAGCTTTGGTGTGATGGGAAGCTTCCAGTTTAGTTTGTAGGAAGCATATTGTGCTGCCTTGATGACGTTGATATAGCCAGCGACTAACTCCTTCCTTTTACATTTTACATTCAGAGTTTTGCATTTTGCGGTTATGCGCCTCGTCCGCCGATGAACGCAAATAGGAAAGTCTGGATGAGCTGCGGAAACGCTGGTCGGAGTTGGGAAAAGGCTGGGAAACACTTGGGAAAAAGTAGCCTAACCGTTGGGGAAGAGTAGCGAAGCAACGGCCGCTCACTTGCGCACCAAACGTCTAAACTTTGCGGCCTTACTGCCTACTACGTGCCTGGTACATGCCTAACGTCTCGGGGTCTTTTCCCGGGACGGGAGATCTTGTGGATGCAGTTGGTTGGGCACCTATCGATCGGGAGCCGGCAATTAGACAACGTCAGTGCTATGCGCAAAGCATTCAATGAGATGATAAGGCTGAGTTGGGCCATGCGCTGAGACCAGGTGTTGGGTTCCTGAGGGGAAGTTTAACAGTTGCGAAAGGCCAGGAAACATTGGGAATACTGGATAAGCACCGATGATTGGAATGGAGAATACCCGTCCTCTACCAATGAACGATCAATCCGAAACTTGTGACAAAAACCAGTCTGCTTTTCCGAAATAAACTGTCCACCAAAAGTTGCATATTTGTCCCCTGATCAGAAAGGCTGGTCGAATGAAGAAACATGAACGTTAAGATTACATTACCCGACGGAAGTGTTCGGGACTATCCGCAAGGAGTGAAGGGTGCTGAGATAGCCGCCAGCATCAGCGAAGGGCTGGCGCGCGTGGCACTTGCTATCGAGGTGAATGGCGAGATCAGGGATTTATCCAGGCCAATAGATACCGATGCATCAATAAAAATCCTGACGTGGAATGACAAAGGAGGGAAGTTCGCCTTCTGGCATTCTTCCGCCCACTTATTGGCGGAAGCGCTCGAGGCGTTATATCCAGACGTGAAGTTTGGAATTGGTCCAGCGATCGACAACGGATTCTATTACGATGTCGATCTGGGCGGACGTTCCTTTGGTGAGCAGGATCTGCTGGCAATTGAAAGTAAGATGAAGGAGCTTGCCAAGAAGAACAGTATATATGAACGCCGTGATGTGAGCAAGCAGGAGGCGCTAGCGTATTTCACCCAAAAGAAGGATCCTTACAAACTTGAATTGATAGAGGGACTGGATGATGGTAAGATAACCTTTTATCAGCAGGGTAATTTTGTTGACCTCTGTAAAGGCCCACACTTACCAAATACAGGGTTCATCAAATCGGTTAAGCTGCTCAATGTAGCTGGTGCTTACTGGAGAGGAGACGAAAAGAACAAGATGCTTACCCGCATCTACGGGATAACTTTTCCTAAACAAAAGGAGCTGGATGAGTATCTCCACTTGCTCGAAGAGGCAAAGAAGCGTGATCACCGTAAGCTTGGTAAAGAACTGGAACTGTTTACCTTTTCGGAGCGTGTTGGAATGGGATTACCTCTTTGGCTGCCAAAAGGGACTATCCTCAGAGAACGGCTTGAGCAGTTTATGCGCAAGGCACAGATCAAAGCCGGCTACGATCCTGTGGTTACTCCACATATTGGTGGTAAGGCGTTGTACGTTACTTCGGGCCACTTTGAAAAGTATGGCAAGGACTCGTTCCAGCCGATTACTAGTCCGGATGGGGATGAGGTTTTCCTTCTTAAGCCGATGAATTGTCCGCACCATTGCGAGATATACAGAAGCAAACCAAGGTCGTATCGGGATTTGCCGGTTCGTCTTGCCGAATTTGGCACTGTGTATAGGTATGAACAAAGTGGCGAGCTACATGGCCTGACCCGCGTTCGTGGGTTCACACAGGATGATGCTCACATCTTCTGCATGGAAGATCAGGTGAAGGGAGAATTTATCAAAGTTATAGACCTTGTCTTGCATGTGTTTACTTCATTGGGATTCAATGACTTCACTGCTCAGGTCTCATTAAGGGATCCAGGTAATAAAGAGAAATACATCGGGTCTGATGACCAGTGGGACAAGGCTGAGCGCCAGATCCAGGAAGCTGCTGACGAGCGCGGGCTGAAGACTGTGGCTATCCAGGGAGAGGCTGCATTCTACGGTCCTAAGCTTGATTTCATGATCAAAGACGCACTCGGCAGAAGCTGGCAATTAGGAACTATCCAGGTGGACTACCAGTTACCACAGCGATTCCAGCTCGAATATGTTGGGAAGGACAATCAAAACACACTCCGGTGATGATTCACCGGGCGCCGTTTGGTTCACTTGAGCGCTTTATTGCCGTATTGATTGAGCACTGTGCAGGCAATTTTCCGCTGTGGCTGGCTCCTGACCAGATTGCTGTGCTACCGATTTCTGAGCGATTCAACGAGTACGCAGAGCTTGTTTATAATAGGCTTAAAGAACAGGATATCAGAGGCGTGCTGGATGACCGCGACGAAAAGATCGGGCGGAAAATCCGTGATGCTGAGACTCAAAAGATACCTTATATGTTGATTGTAGGAGAGAAGGAGGTTGCCGACAACCTGGTGGCTGTTCGGCGACACGGAAAGGGAGACCAGGGAAGCGTTAAACTAGACGAATTCGTGTCAACATTCCGCAATGAGTGTGCGGCACCTATTTGATATTCTCGAAAAATATCGATATTTGCACCCTATTTTTAAAACTTAAAACTTAAGACGTATCGCAATATTTAATAACAGACCCGGTGGTTTCAATAAGCCGATGAGACGTGGGCCCCAGCGACCTGAGGAGCCGTATCGGATCAACGAGCGCATAACAGCACCTAAAGTCAGGGTCGTAGGTGAGGATATTAAGGTGGATGTCTATCCCATCCATTTGGCCATTAGAATGGCTCAGGACAAGGGTTTGGACCTGGTTGAGATTTCTCCCAACGCAGATCCGCCCGTTTGTAAGATTGTAGACTATTCGAAGTTTAAATACGAACAGAAGAAGAAGCAGAAGGAAATCAAGGCAAAGGCGCAGAAGGTTGTGCTAAAGGAGATTCGGTTTGGGCCGAACACCGACGAACACGACTTCAATTTCAAGCTGAAGCATGCCGAGAACTTTCTGAAAGAGGGTGCAAAAGTGAAGGCGACGGTGTTTTTTGCTGGTCGCTCGATCGTCTACAAGGAGCGGGGAGAAATTCTCCTGTTGAAGTTTGCACAGGGCCTGGAGGAGTTTGGTAAAGTGGAGCAGATGCCCAAATTGGAGGGAAAGCGCATGGGGATGATCCTCATGGCGAAAGCAGCAAAGAAGTAAGAATTTTTTTATAGTTAATACGATGCCTAAGTTAAAAACAAAGTCCGGTGCAAAGAAGCGGTTCAAAGTGACCGGTACCGGCAAGGTAAAGCATAAGCCTGCTTTTAAAAATCACATTCTGACCAAGAAGGAAACTAAGCAAAAGCGCAGACTTGGAAACAAGAAGCTTGTGTCTAAAGCCGACTTGAACAATGTGAAGGCCATGCTCATCCTTTAATTTCTATTAATGTTTAACCGGATGCTGGCTTTAAGATTCTCAGTGGGTTACTGAGAGCGCCATCAACCAAAAATGTAAGTAAAATGCCAAGATCAGTAAACAACGTAGCTTCCAGGGCAAAAAGAAAAAGGATCCTGAAGCTAGCGAAAGGGTTCTTCGGTCGTAAGAAGAACGTGTGGACAGTGGCTAAGAACGCCATTGAAAAAGGCTTAGTTTATGCCTACCGCGACAGAAAACAAAAGAAGAGAGAATTCAGAGGAATCTGGATCGCCAGAATTAACGCAGGTGCCCGCCAACACGGCCTTTCGTATTCTGAATTCATGGGTAAAATCCATAAGGCTAACATCGAACTCAACCGCAAAGTATTGGCTGATCTGGCCATGAATCACCCGGCTGCTTTCGAAAGTTTGGTGAAGAAAATCAAGTAAACATTACATCGTCGATATTACGATTGAGAAAGGGGCTTTTGGCCCCTTTTCTTTTGGTTGACTTTGTTAACTTGGGCCACGATTCATTTTTTAAGCTTGACACCCTGCTATTTTTTTATGTTTGACTGGGCGTTCTATGTGGCTTTCATTGTTGAATGCAATCGCAAATTATCCGATGTGTTAGATGTTGAATAGGCCACTACATAACAGTGATCCAGCGAGTTATGCTGAACCAGTTAAAGAAACATTGGTTCAGGTGGAAAATCCATTTCCGGGCCTGAGATCCTTTAGTACAGACGATAGCCATCTTTTTTTCGGTCGTGAAGGGCAGATTGACGAGATCCTTGACAAACTGGGGAGGAATCGATTTGTTGCGGTGATGGGTTATTCAGGCAGCGGTAAGTCATCGCTGATGTCGTGCGGACTTGTGCCGGCGCTCTATGGAGGATTCATCGCCTCGAATGGAAGTGAGTGGAATGTTGTAACAACCCGCCCAGGATCGTCACCAATTAAAAGCCTGATAAACTCGGTAATCGAGTTTATGGTAAACACAGGGCGGGTTTCTGAAGCCGAAACAGACGTCTACCGGGCAATCCTCAATGCTGTGCTTAGAAGCAGCAACGAGGGGTTGATCGAAATCGCACGATTCCTTCAACGTACAGAGAGAGAGAACACCTTTTTTCTCATCGACCAATTTGAGGAAATTTTCAGATACAGGGATCGTGATGATTCTGAGGCTCTTAACGACGCGCAGCTTTACGTTAACCTGGTTCTGACGGCGGTAGAGCAAACAGCCGTTCCGGCATTCGTCGCGCTCACGATGAGGTCTGATTTTATTGGTGAATGTTCGGTGTTTGCAGGACTCACCCAACAGATCAACAGGAGCAACTACCTGATTCCTCAGCTGTCTCGCGAACAGAAGAAGGCAGTTATTGAGGGGCCGATCACGGTGGCGGGAGGTCAGATTGCGCCCCGTTTGGTGAAGCGATTATTGAACGAGATTGGAAACTCCCATGATCAGCTACCCATTCTTCAGCATGCGCTCATGCGTACATGGGATTACTGGGTATCTAATCATGAACCCGGAGAACCCGTAGAAGTCCGCCATTATAATGCGATCGGACGTGTCAATACGGCTTTGGCCCAGCACGCGAATGAAGCATTTGATGAGCTGACACTTCGCGATAAACATATTGCAGAGATCCTTTTTAAGAACATAACAGAGAAGAATCAGAATAACCGGGGCATGCGCCGTCCGTGCAGACTTGGACTTATTGCCGAGTTGGCCGATGCCGGTGAAGACGAGGTAATTGCCGTTGTCGAGCACTTTCGGCGTGCAGGTCGTTCATTCCTGATGCCTGCAGCTCACATTCCGCTCGATGGAGATTCTATGATCGAGTTGTCGCATGAGAGTCTCATGCGTATATGGACCAGGCTGGAAACCTGGGTTGACGAGGAATTTGAATCCGCGTCGATGTACAAGCGACTTGCAGAGGCTGCTGCCATGTACCAAATAGGCAAGACAGGTCTATGGCGTCCACCCGATTTGCAGTTGGCCCTCAACTGGCACAAGAAGCAGAATCCCACCAGAACCTGGGGACAACGTTATGACGAGGCTTTTGAGAGAACAATTGTGTTCCTCGAGACCAGTCGAATCACATACGAAGCCGAACTCAAGAATCAGGAAATGCTGCAGCGCCGCGTATTGCAGCGGACACGCGCTACGGCCGTTATTCTTGGTATTGCATTCCTCGTTGCTATCATCTTTTTCGTGTTTGCGTACCTTCAAAAACTTCAGGCGGATGCCGATCGTCAGCTGGCCAGAACAAGTGAAGCTGAAGCACAACGGCAAAAGAAAAATGTTGAGAGTGCGCTGCGAATTGTGGAGCAACGCGAGCGCGACATCAAGGTAAAGAATGCTGCTTTGGAGGCGGCTAATGCTGAAATATTACGAACCAGCCGTGACCTTGAACGGTCACTTTCCGACACGCGGATTGCACGGAATGAGGCCGAACGAAATCTTGTAGAAGCGAATATACAGCGTGACTCTGCGCAGACAGCCCGGAACAAAGCTCAATCTGAGTTTGCCCGTGCTGAAACCAATTACCGTCAGGCTAAGGGTCTATTTATGTTGACCAAGGCGCAGGAATTGGCTGCTAAAGCGGCGGCCGAGGAAGATGATAAGAACCTTGCTGGCTTGATGGCCATGCAGGGCTACACTTATCACAGGCGTTACGACGGAAAGAAATACGATCCGTTTATTTACACAGGACTCTACAATGCACTCACGCAGCTGAATGGTCTAACCTACAATGCAATGAAGATCAGCGGGCCACCGCGTGTGCACATGAGGTCGTTGGTAGTATCTGATAACAACGACAAGTTTTATGTCGCTGGTGCTGACGGGCGTATCTATCGCGGTCAGTATGGTGCGCTCAGCAATGAGGCAACAAACTACACAAATCCGTATCCGACAAAGTCTATTGCTACTGACAGGTCCGAGCGTTATCTGATAAATGGAACCGACTCGGCATTTGTTCAGGTTTATGATTTGTCTTCGTCAGCAGGTAGGGGGTCCGTCATCAAGGGCTTGAATGGAGGAACAAATGACATAGCCTCTATTCCTAACACGAATTCCTTTATTGTCTCGACAACAGGGAAGTCTCTTTTCAAGGTAGATGCAGCAGCAGGTACCGTTCAGCTGTTTATGAATCTCCCATATGAATTAAAATCGATAGCTGTGAGTCGCGACGGCCGGCAACTTGTTGGAGGTGCCTGGTCCGGAGAGGTGGTGGTCGTTAATATGATCACGCAAGAGGCAAGTGTGCTGATGAATGAAGCGCCTAACCGCGTACTGTCTGTTACGCTTAGTGCATCTGGTAAATACCTTGCTGTAGGTCTCGATGATATTTCCAATAAGCGCGGTCTAGCTAAGATGTATGACTTTACAACGCGGGAAACGCGACAATTCAGCGGTCATAAGGCCGGTGTGAACGACGTCGAGTTTAGTCCTGACGAAAAGCTGTTGGCAAGCGCTGGTCTCGATAAGAGATTGCAGTTATATGTGCTTGAAAGCCCCGACGATCTTCCGGTTATCATGAGCAACAACGCAGGTTTCATCTGGGATATTGAGTTCGCAAAAGGATCGGACTATCTCATCGCTGCCTGCAGCGAGTCAGAGATTAGAGTCTGGCCAACTGATCCAACAATCCTGGCGGATCAGATTTGTCCAAAGCTGACGCGCAATATGACGCGTGATGAATGGAAGAAATATGTGGGTAATACCGAGGAGATCAGCTACGAAAGTACTTGTCAGAACCTTCCCGTAAGTGATCGCTAATGATTCGCAGTGTTACCATATTCATGATATGCTGCCTATGCATTTCCGGACGATTGTTCGCCCAGGATGAATGCGAACTTACTCTTGCACAAGCTACCGAAGAATTTAACGCCGGGCATCTTTATGGCATTCCTGCTCTCCTAAAGGATTGCATCGACAAAAACAACAATAGAGAATGGCGGCAACGTGCCTATCTTTTGCTTGCTGAAACGTACCTGTTGCTTGAGGATCCGCTGGGTGCCGAGCAAAGTTATCTGAATGTTCTTTGGGCTAACCCTGAATTTGTAACTGACGAAAAACGTGATCCCATCGACCTCGTTTACTTAAGTCGAAAGTTTACAGCTACACCAATCTTTGCGTGGCATGCTTATCTCGGTCCCAGCACTTCTATTGCCCGGGTAATTCACGACGTACGGCCGGGAGGAGAGACCTATACGAAGGAGAAGTATCGACTCCGAATTGGCTGGCAGGCTGGCGGTGGTGTCGACTATAACTACAACGAATATTTGTCGGCATCAGTGGGGGCGACTCTTCAACAGTCTACATTCAAACATGAGACGACAAACTTGTTTGGAATGGGGAAGGATATGGTTGACTTCATTGACAAGCAGACGTGGATAGCCGTACCGTTGTCTGTTAACCTTTCCGAGGGCAAGGGCAAATTGCGCAGGTACACGTATGTAGGATATTCTTTCAATTTCCTGCTAATGAACCGGGCGGACGTTGAGATCAGGAACCGTGATGCACAAGCTACTGATCCAACGCCTTCTGGCGGATCTGCGACCGACGAAAGCAAGCTTACTTCTTTCGATAAAAGTGTTTCAAACGTCAATCTTTCAGGAAATAGAAATGCTACGAATAGTGCATTCTTCCTGGGTGTAGGCTTGAAATACAAGTACAAACTCGACTACTTCTATTTTGATGCCCGTTATTCGTTTGGGCTTAAGAACCTTGCGGACGTTAACAATCGGTTTACCAGTACCCAGGATGGGTTGCCAGTACCTTATGTCGATGATGATTTTCGTCTCGACAATCTTGCGTTGTCAGTGGGTTACATTCATCCACTTTACAAACCCCGAAAACTGAAGAAGGCCAGGACTAAGTCTGTACTACGTAAAATTGAAAGAGATGACCGGGCGAATTAGTCTCATTGCCGCGGTGATCGCTGCGGGTGTGTTTTCCTGTGATACCGAGCGGAATATTGCTCCGTCCTTCAAGACCTATTTTACGAAATATTATGGGGAAGATGGAAATCAGTTTGGCACCGACATGGTTGTCGGGTCCGATGGTTCAATGGTAATGGTTGGGCGATCTGAATCGCAGACCAATCCAGTTACAAGATCGTTCGTTGTGAAAGTAGATACTGAAGGCACAGTACTTTGGCAGCGCAGGATAGGAGCTGAGAACGAGGCTCCTGTTGACGTGGAGCTGGATAGTCGCAATGACATTCTGATAGTAACTAACCTATCTGGTGGAGCAATACGTGTATTGCGACTTGACCAGTCGGGCAATACTGTCGATAGTCTCAAGGTTGATGATGCTGCAGGAATTGTGGCCACATCAATTACCGAAGTATCGGATGGTCAGCTGATGGTGGCCGGATATTCGGGACCTAATCTGGTTGGTGATAATCAGATGGCTACGCCGCCACCTGATGAACAAGATCTGTTTATTTACCGAATTGACCCCAGTTTGGATGGAACCTTGAACAAGTTAGTAGTTGCCCAGGGTGGTGAACATGTGGGCAAAATTGTCAAGCTGTTCGAATCGAAGCTTTCCGGGCCTAAAACCTATCTCAGCTTTGGTGATTCGGACCGACCGTTCAATGTAAATAATCCTGAGTACCGTCGGACTTTTGAGGTATTTCCCTGGGATGCATCGTTCGTCTCTGGCCGGGTAGTGCAAACCGGGCAGTCACCGGAAACCCAAATTGCCGGCGAGGCAATTGAAATGCCTATAGCGTCGCAGCGTGGATACCTGCTTGTTGGATCGACAGGTCAGGAGGTTTCCCGGAAGATTTTTGTAGTTCAGTACATGGACAGCAGGCCTAATGTGACCGTTCGGTTGAGTACAATTATCCCCACTCCTCGTTCCGCCGAAGGCGTTTCTGCGGCATACGGCGAACAAGACGCTATGTTCGTCCTGGCGGATGAGAAACAAGACAACAATAATCACGATATATACCTCGCTAAACTCGAGAGCGATGGTGCCTTTGGGGGGGAGATGAGGTTTGGATCCGTTGAAGGGGACGACACGGCAGCGGCTGTGCGAGTCTTGCCGGATCAACGCGTGGCGATATTTGGAACGATCGAGTTGGAGACACAGAAAAAAATGATGTTAACCCTCATAAGCCCAAGAGGCACTTTTTCGGAATAGCTGTCGACCAATGACGGTTACCTTTTTAGGGGGACAAAAATTAAGTTCAACGGCTGATTGGCAGCGCTTTACGGTACTGAATGGCGGATTTTTACAAGGTTGTATTAAGACTTGCGCTGATAATGCTGCTTGCCGTGACGGGGTACGCCCTCCGTGCGCAGTGCGTCATTACCAATCTCCAATCCAATTATTGCATTGATGATGCCTCTGTGGTCCTTTCCGGAGGCGCCAACATTTACGGTCCGGGAATCTCAGGAACCACATTCACACCGTCAGCAGCCGGAACCGGCACCCATACCATTTACAGCTCCGCCTATACAATTTCAAGTTCAGGCACCTTTAATCCGGATCTCACGCCTGGTACAACTCTCACATTTGGTCCGGATGAGAACAGTGCGTCAAGTCCTATCGGATTCTCATTTACATTTTTTGGACAAGCTTATAGCAACATTGTTGTAAATGCTAACGGATATGTAACCTTTGGCGCTGATGCGGGATCGGGTCTTAATCAGACGTTGCCTTCGGCCACGGCACCAAACAATCTGATTGCCGGAGCGTGGGATGATTTGGACGCTACGGGAGGAACGATTAGTACGGTTGTGGTGGGATCCGCGCCGAATCGCCGCTTTATCATTAACTATGACAACGTGGGTTATGTAGTAGGGCCTGAAAAGGTGACTTTCCAGATCCAGCTACACGAAACCTCCAACGCGATTGAGATCCATACCACCAGCATCCAGGACAATGGAGCAGGGGGGATGACTCAGGGAATCGAGAACCCCGCCGGAACAGGAGCCTATTCGACGCACAACAATGCCGGCTGGAACACCACAAATGAGTACGTGTCTTTCATCCCGACTTGTGCGAATGTTCAGACCGTGACTGTTTCACCGTTACCTTCAAACAGCTTGAATGTTGTTGCTCCAACCGAAATATGCGAGAGCACCGGGGCACCTGTAACCATTGAAGCGTCGGAAGTTGGCGTGCTTTATCAATTACAGGAGATAAGCACCAGCACACCTATTAGCTCTTTTTTCTCTGGAAATGGAAGCGACTTAACTATTGTCAGCAACGTGTTGTCTTCTGCAACCACCATTAAGGTGTACGCGCGAAATTCAACTACAGGTTGTGATATCGACTTAACGGCAACCGTGAGTGTGGACCCTTCACAGATTGCGGCCACTATTGATTCCCAACCAGTTAACGTAGCTGTTTGCCAGGGAGTAGCGAGCTCTTTTACTGTTGATGCCGGGCCTACCACTTCGCCGCTTTACCGATGGCAAATAAGCACCGATGGCGGTGTCAATTACTCTAATGTTCCCAATGCAGCACCGTATAGTGGTATAACTACCGCGACACTAAATATTGCTGGTACACCATTTTCACTGAATGGTTTCCGATATCGTGTCCGTGTTTCCGGGGCATGTGGTCTTCCAGAATTCAGCGATCCTGCAATCCTGACTGTAAATCAAAGCCCATCAATTACTATTCAACCTTCCAGCACTTCGGTATGCGAGACTGGAGTCACGCAATTCACTGCGACTGCAACAGGTACAAGCCTGACCTACCAATGGCAAATCAGCACAGACGGAGGCGGCACTTATAGCAATGTCACCAACGGTGGTGTTTACTCCGGAGCATTGACCAATACGCTGACTCTGACAGGAGCATCAGCGACCTTGAATGGATATATGTATCGTCTCTCGGTAGGAGGAACATGTCCTTCACCGGTGACCAGTACCGCAGCCACGCTGACAGTGAACACTCCGGTAGTGATCGGAACACAACCCGTATCGGCAACCATTTGTGAAGATGGAACTGTACAGTTTACAGTAGCAGCCACAGGCACAGGCTTACTCTATCAGTGGTATGAAGGACCCTTAACTGCACTGAGTGATGCAGGTGTCTATAGTGGAACAACCACCAATCAGTTAACACTTACCAACGTTCCTTCCGCATTCAATGGAAGGACTTATTACGTTCGCGTGAGTGGTGCTTGTGCATCACCGGTGAACAGCAATGCGGCAACGCTAGCCATTAACGAGAAGCCTGAGGTCACTTTGAATCCAGTGAACCAGGTGATCTGTTCAGGTGGTAACACGACATTCACAGCGAGTGCCGGTGTGACTACCGGGGCAACGTATCAGTGGGAGATCAGTACAGACGGAGGCGGCACTTATGGCAATGTCACCAACGGTGGTGTTTACTCCGGAGCATTGACCAATACGCTGACTCTGACAGGAGCATCAGCAACCTTGAATGGATATATGTATCGTCTCTCGGTAGGAGGAACATGTCCTTCACCGGTGACCAGTACCGCAGCCACGCTGACGGTGAACACTCCGGTAGTGATCGGAACACAGCCCGTATCGGCAACCATTTGTGAAGATGGAACTGTACAGTTTACAGTAGCAGCCACAGGCACAGGCTTACTCTATCAGTGGTATGAAGGACCCTTAACTGCACTGAGTGATGCAGGTGTCTATAGTGGAACAACCACCAATCAGTTAACACTTACCAACGTTCCTTCCGCATTCAATGGAAGGACTTATTACGTTCGCGTGAGTGGTGCTTGTGCATCACCGGTGAGCAGCAATGCGGCAACACTAACCATTAACGAGAAGCCTGAGGTCACTTTGAATCCAGTGAACCAGGTGATCTGCTCAGGAGGTAACACGACATTCACAGCGAGTGCCGGTGTGACTACCGGGGCAACGTATCAGTGGGAGATCAGTACAGACGGAGGCGGCACTTATGGCAATGTCACCAACGGTGGTGTTTACTCCGGAGCATTGACCAATACGCTGACTCTGACAGGAGCATCAGCGACATTGAATGGATATATGTATCGTCTCTCGGTAGGAGGAACATGTCCTTCACCGGTGACCAGTACCGCAGCCACGCTGACGGTGAACACTCCGGTAGTGATCGGAACACAGCCCGTATCGGCAACCATTTGTGAAGATGGAACTGTACAGTTTACAGTAGCAGCCACAGGCACAGGCTTACTCTATCAGTGGTATGAAGGACCCTTAACTGCACTGAGTGATGCAGGTGTCTATAGTGGAACAACCACCAATCAGTTAACACTTACCAACGTTCCTTCCGCATTCAATGGAAGGACTTATTACGTTCGCGTGAGTGGTGCTTGTGCATCACCGGTGAGCAGCAATGCAGCAACACTAACCATTAACGAGAAGCCTGAGGTCACTTTGAATCCAGTGAACCAGGTGATCTGCTCAGGAGGTAACACGACATTCACAGCGAGTGCCGGTGTGACTACCGGGGCAACGTATCAGTGGGAGATCAGTACAGACGGAGGCGGCACTTATGGCAATGTCACCAACGGTGGTGTTTACTCCGGAGCATTGACCAATACGCTGACTCTGACAGGAGCATCAGCAACCTTGAATGGATATATGTATCGTCTCTCGGTAGGAGGAACATGTCCTTCACCGGTGACCAGTACCGCAGCCACGCTGACAGTGAACACTCCGGTAGTGATCGGGACACAGCCCGTATCGGCAACCATTTGTGAAGATGGAACTGTACAGTTTACAGTAGCCGCCACAGGCACAGGCTTACTCTACCAGTGGTATGAAGGACCCTTAACTGCATTGAGTGACGCAGGTGTCTATAGTGGAACAACCACCAATCAGTTAACACTTACCAACGTTCCTTCCGCATTCAATGGAAGGACTTATTACGTTCGCGTGAGTGGTGCTTGTGCATCACCGGTGAGCAGCAATGCGGCAACACTAACCATTAACGAGAAGCCTGAGGTCACTTTGAATCCAGTGAACCAGGTGATCTGTTCAGGAGGTAACACGACATTCACAGCGAGTGCCGGTGTGACTACCGGGGCAACGTATCAGTGGGAGATCAGTACAGACGGAGGCGGCACTTATGGCAATGTCACCAACGGTGGTGTTTACTCCGGAGCATTGACCAATACGCTGACTCTGACAGGAGCGTCAGCGACATTGAATGGATATATGTATCGTCTCTCGGTAGGAGGAACATGTCCTTCACCGGTGACCAGTACCGCAGCCACGCTGACAGTGAACACTCCGGTAGTGATCGGAACACAGCCCGTATCGGCAACCATTTGTGAAGATGGAACTGTACAGTTTACAGTAGCAGCCACAGGCACAGGCTTACTCTATCAGTGGTATGAAGGACCCTTAACTGCACTGAGTGATGCAGGTGTCTATAGTGGAACAACCACCAATCAGTTAACACTTACCAACGTTCCTTCCGCATTCAATGGAAGGACTTATTACGTTCGCGTGAGTGGTGCTTGTGCATCACCGGTGAACAGCAATGCGGCAACACTAACCATTAACGAGAAGCCTGAGGTCACTTTGAATCCAGTGAACCAGGTGATCTGTTCAGGAGGTAACACGACATTCACAGCGAGTGCCGGTGTGACTACCGGGGCAACGTATCAGTGGGAGATCAGTACAGACGGAGGCGGCACTTATGGCAATGTCACCAACGGTGGTGTTTACTCCGGAGCATTGACCAATACGCTGACTCTGACAGGAGCATCAGCAACCTTGAATGGATATATGTATCGTCTCTCGGTAGGAGGAACATGTCCTTCACCGGTGACCAGTACCGCAGCCACGCTGACGGTGAACACTCCGGTAGTGATCGGAACACAGCCCGTATCGGCAACCATTTGTGAAGATGGAACTGTACAGTTTACAGTAGCAGCCACGGGCACAGGCTTACTCTATCAGTGGTATGAAGGACCCTTAACTGCACTGAGTGATGCAGGTGTCTATAGTGGAACAACCACCAATCAGTTAACACTTACCAACGTTCCTTCCGCATTCAATGGAAGGACTTATTACGTTCGCGTGAGTGGTGCTTGTGCATCACCGGTGAGCAGCAATGCGGCAACACTAACCATTAACGAGAAGCCTGAGGTCACTGTTAATCCAGTGAACCAGGTGATCTGTTCAGGAGGTAACACGACATTCACAGCGAGTGCCGGTGTGACTACCGGGGCAACGTATCAGTGGGAGATCAGTACAGACGGAGGCGGCACTTATGGCAATGTCACCAACGGTGGTGTTTACTCCGGAGCATTGACCAATACGCTGACTCTGACAGGAGCATCAGCGACCTTGAATGGATATATGTATCGTCTCTCGGTAGGAGGAACATGTCCTTCACCGGTGACCAGTACCGCAGCCACGCTGACAGTGAACACTCCGGTAGTGATCGGAACACAGCCAGTATCAGCAACCATTTGTGAAGATGGAACTGTACAGTTTACAGTAGCAGCCACGGGCACAGGCTTACTCTATCAGTGGTATGAAGGACCCTTAACTGCACTGAGTGATGCAGGTGTCTATAGTGGAACAACCACCAATCAGTTAACACTTACCAACGTTCCTTCCGCATTCAATGGAAGGACTTATTACGTTCGCGTGAGTGGTGCTTGTGCATCACCGGTGAGCAGCAATGCGGCAACACTAACCATTAACGAGAAGCCTGAGGTCACTTTGAATCCAGTGAACCAGGTGATCTGCTCAGGAGGTAACACGACATTCACAGCGAGTGCCGGTGTGACTACCGGGGCAACGTATCAGTGGGAGATCAGTACAGACGGAGGCGGCACTTATGGCAATGTCACCAACGGTGGTGTTTACTCCGGAGCATTGACCAATACGCTGACTCTGACAGGAGCATCAGCGACATTGAATGGATATATGTATCGTCTCTCGGTAGGAGGAACATGTCCTTCACCGGTGACCAGTACCGCAGCCACGCTGACAGTGAACACTCCGGTAGTGATCGGAACACAGCCAGTATCGACTTCAATCTGCGAAAATGGTAATGTACAATATACGGTCGTAGCCAGCGGCACAGGGCTAACTTTTCAATGGCAACTCAGCACAAACGGTGGCGTCAGCTATGGAAACTTGTCTGACGGTGGAGTATACGCAGGCGTTACGACTAGTCAACTTGATCTGTCGGCTATTCCGCTGTCTTACAACAACAACCTGTATCGTGTTATTATCACAGGAACATGTGCCCCTGCCGTTGTAAGCAATGCTGCCTCGCTAAGTGTATATCAGAATCCGGTTGTAAACACGGCTCCAGTCACTCAATCGATCTGTGAGGGATCATCAACAGTATTCAGTGTTGTTGCAGTTGGACAGGGACTGACATATCAATGGCAGGAGGATGGTACTGATATTTCGAATGGTGGCGTTTATTCCGGTGCCTCAACGTCCAGCTTAACGCTGAGTGGTGTTCCCGTTTCTCTTAATGCAAAAACTTATAGTGTAAAGATAACCGGCACCTGTGGCACATTAACGACGACACCAGTTGCGCTTACCGTAAAAAGAGTACCTGATGCTTTTGCAACTGATGCGTCTATTTGCAGCGGACAGACTACAAGCATAGCCATCACAAACCCTAATAGTGTTCCGACTACGACGTTCTCGTGGACTATCCAAAGTGTTAACAATGTTACTGGGGCGACTCCAGGAGCCGGAACTACCATAGCTCAACTGCTTAGTTCGACAGATGGATTAACGAATGGATCAGTCACTTACCTCATCCAACCGATGGCGGCTGGATGCAATGGTACTCCCTATGCAGTTACAGTGCTTGTGACACCGTTGCCAACTGCATCGGCAAGCCCTCAAACCATTTGTTCCGGAGCCACTACAAACGTAGTCATTACGAACCCAAACAATATACCTGGAACGACATATACCTGGTCGGTTCTGTCATCAGCAAACGCCACGGGCGCAACTGCGGGTAGTGGTTCCGTGATTGCGCAAACACTGGCTTCGTTCAATGGAACGACGTCAGGTACCGTTACTTATCGAATAACGCCGTCAGCCGGAACATGTCAGGGAAGTACGTTTGACGTACTGGTGACAGTTTCTCCGACACCAGTGATTACAAACTCTCCGTCGACGCTCATTCAGGAGATATGCAGCAATACGGCTCTTAACTTTACCCCGACAGCTTCGATATCGGGAACGACGTTCACATGGACTTCTTCTGTAGTAGGTACATTGACTGGAGTATCAGCCACTGGAAGTGGTGCAGTTAATGACACTCCTCAGAATGCGACAAACTCCACGGCAGTAATTATCTATACCATTACTCCGCATATTGCTGGGTGTGCCGGTTCGTCTATCAGCTACGTGGTAACTGTGCGACCTGTAACTCAGGCCGCTGCCTCACCGCAGACAATTTGCTCGGGCTCGACCACGTCGGTAGCTATAACCAATCCGAATAGTGTAACTGGAACAACTTACACCTGGACGGCTGCAGCCTCCAATGTGACCGGTGCATCAGCTGGAGCCGGTAGTACAATAGCACAGACGCTCAGTAGCATCGACGGTGTTTCCAACGGAACAGTGACTTATACTATTACACCATGGGCCAATGGCTGTTCCGGCGTTGTAACTACTGTTACAGTTGCTGTGAAACCTGTCCCCGTGCTCACTAATACTTCAACTACTCTTTCTCAAACGACATGCAGTGGCGAAGCGCTGAATTTTATTCCAACAGCAAGTATAGGGTCAACAACCTTTACGTGGACAACCACCACCACAGGACCGATAGATCCAGCTTCGATTGCTGCGTCCGGGTCAGGCGATATTACGAACGCTCCAAAAAATACAGGCAGCGTTGCAGGCACCGTGACTTATCACATCGTACCAGCCTTTAATGGATGTTCCGGCCCAACGGTTGATTATGTCGTAAATGTGAAACCTTTACCATCCGTGACGGCTTCGCCTGTAACCATTTGTAGCGGACAGACTGCAGTTATCAGCCTGTTGCCGACGCCTCAAAGTATACCTGGAACCACGTACTCATGGACGGCTGTATCCAGCCCTAACGTTGTCGGGGCAGCAGCCGGAGATGGTTCGACCATCAGCCAGCAACTTACTTCAACAAACGCTTCTGTAGGAACGGTGACTTATACAATTACTCCCATGGCAAATGGATGCTATGGAACGCCGATTAATGTTGTCGCGACGGTGAATCCTATAGCCATTGTTAATGCAGGTGCTGACTACGCAGTTTGCCAGCCAACAACTGTTGTTCTTACAGGTGCAATTAGCGGAAGTGCAACATCAGGCACATGGACTATCGTATCTGGCGGCGGAACTCTTTCCGCAAGCTCAACCAGCGGAAGTAATGTGACAGCAACGTATACTGTTAATGCCACTGACATCGGAACCTCGGTTGTCTTCCAACTTGCCACAAACGATCCGGATGCAGCAGGCCCTTGTTCTGTGATTACTGACAACCTGGTTGTTGCCATTAACCGTGCAGCAACTGTTACATTACCTCCGGATAATGTAGTCTGTGAGCCAAGCCTTATCAATCTGACTGGTACACTGGGTGGAAGTGCAACCTCCGGACTTTGGAGTCTGATGACGGGCACAGGAACACTTGCTGCCACCAGTGTTACAGGGTTAACTGTTACTTCAACGTATCAGCCATCGGCTTCAGATGTGTCAACTGTTTTGATGTTCCGCCTTACGTCTAATGATCCTGATGGTTCAGGCCCATGCGTATCAGCTTTCAAGGACATCAACATTACAGTAAATCAAGCGGCACGAATCGATGCCGGTCCGGACTTCGCGGTTTGTGAAGACCAATCAATTAACCTTGCAGCTACCGCTTCAGGAGCCACAAGTTCCGTGCTTTGGAGTGGCGGCAGCGGTGCGCCTCAGTTTGCTCCTATAAACAATGTAAACTCTGTGTACTCTCTTACACCAGCGGATATCACAGCGGGTGGAGTTACATTGAAAATCACTACAAACGATCCTGACGCAGGTGGGCCTTGTTCATCTGTTGCAGACCAGGTATTTGTACGCATCAACAAACTTCCAGCCGTATTCCTCGCGGGACTTGAAAGTGTTTACGCAGAAAATAGTGGCATCGACAACCTCGATGGATTCCCGGCCGGTGGCTCGTTTACCGGACCAGGTATCGTGGCGGGTACGAATCAGTTTAATCCAGCCAATGCCGGATTTGGTAATATCACCATCCGATACACGTATACCGATCCCGTTACTTCCTGTACGAATTACATTGAGCGAACTACGATCGTGAACCCGGTAACGGATGTAGACTTCTTCATACTGGAAGACAATCGTCCTAATGCCTCCGGAAATCCGCAGATCTGTGCTAACCAGGGTGACCTTACATTGGTTGGTGTTCCTCCAGCGTCGGAAGGTCTTGATCCTACTAAATTCAGGGCCCTTTCTGCAGAGCTTGTACCTCGCATTGCATATGATGGCACTGAATGGAAGTTGAATACGAATGGATTGCTCGCCGGCACTTATCAGCTGCAATACATATTTACGAATGAGTATAACGCGACCGACACGCTTACGAAAGACCTGATAGTGTTCTCTGCGCCGCAGGCGATCATCACAGTTGGCAACAATTGTATTGAAGATGTACTGACGTTTACACAGGCTTCGACCATTCCGAACAACCTCTCAGGTGGTACCATTATCAACTGGAACTGGCTGTATGATGAAGGGTCAAATGGTAGTACGGGCACAACAGCTGAGCCGCAATACCAATACATTGATCCGGGATCTAAAAACATTTCGCTTGAAGTTGTGACTAACCAGGCTTGTCGCAGCAAAGCTGTGAAGACTATTGTCGTTGGTCAGCCGCCTAAGCCGGACTTCACATGGAGTGCATATTGCAGAGGGGATGCCACGCATTTTGTTGATAAATCGACATCGCAGTTTGGCGCCGTAAATGGTTATACGTGGACCTTCGGGGACGGAGGCACCGACAATGTCAAGAATCCGAAGCATCAATATGGCAACTATGGCTATTATCCGGTGAACTTGTCTATCACGACTGATGCGGGATGCTCTGCGGACACCACAAAGCAAGTTTACATTCAGGAACTTCGCGTTTTGACTGATGACGATCCTTATCATACTAACTTCGAGAACGGCGCTGGTACCTGGGTGGCGGTAACGAACCCGGGTGATACGACAAACAGCTGGGTGTTCGGTACACCTAATGGACAAGTAATCAACTCGGCCAAATCTGGTGCAAATGCATTCTGGACGGGTGGCAATGGGGGCACATACCACAACAATGAGAACTCCTTCGTAATTGGTCCGTGTCTTAACCTGACTGCCCTTAAGCGCCCTATGATCTCGCTCAATTACTGGGCAAGTGCACAGCAAAATTTTGACGGTGCTGTTGTTCAGTATTCAACTAACGGAGGCACCACATGGCAGACGATCGGTGATGCTGAGGGTGGCGGTGTCGAATGGTACAATAGCCGGAACCTGCCTGGAGAGCCAGGGGGCCAGTCGAACTTTGCATGGTCCAGCGAAGAAACAGAATGGAAAAATGGCCGCTATAATCTTGACCAGATACCAGTAGCAGTTCGGGATACCGTGATTCTGAGGATAGCTTTCGGTAGCAATGATGACAACCCGTTTGGTTCAACCTTGAATGGCTTTGCATTCGATGACATTTTTGTTGGCGCGAAGACCAGAAATGTACTCATTGAGCATTTTGCAAACACAACGTCTCCTAACAGTAACCAGGCCACCGACTTTCTAAAGAGGCGCTATACGGATCAATTCGTAAGCAAGGATTCATCTGACTTCTTTGCCATCGAATATCACATCCCATCGAGGGAAGAATCCGCGAACAGCTTTGACCAAATCGCGAGAGATAACCCTCAGGATCCAGTAGCCAGAGCGTTGTTCTACAACGTACCGGCTCCGCCGAACACATTTATGGATGGAAAACAGGACGGCTACTTCAACGGATATACCGCTAACATCACCAATGTTGAGATCGATCGTCGTGCGCTTGCTGATCCGAGATTTGCTATCTCCATTGATACAGTCACGAGTGGCGGAGCGTCTGCGACGACAGTGCGCGCCAGACTCACCTTTACTTACGTTGACTCTACTGAAGTACTGAACAGTCGGGTTAACATGAACGTTGCTTTAGTCGAACGTGGTGTTGGCACAAATGGTCCTGTTGTCCGCAAGCTTCTCTTAGGTACACAAGGCAAGACTGTGGATCAGTCATGGACAGAGGGTACTACCATATCGGAAGATATCAGCTATGAAATAGATGTTCCGATTGTGAATCGTGATAGCGTCTTCCTGGTAGCTTTTATTCAGAACAATGTCATCGGCGGAGCAACCCCTTCAAAAGAGATCCTCCAGGCACGAGTCATCAAACTAAAGGCAAAAGATGGTCAGAACATCACTGGTGTTGAGGATAATCCTGTCAATGCGGAATTGCAGGACCTTAGCCTGTATCCAAACCCCGCTTCGCAGATTCTGAAGATAACAGTTCCCGGAACATTGGGTAAGCGATACGAATGGCGAATGATCGATCAGCGTGGTGTCACCGTTCTTGAAGGAAGCCTGAAGCAGGACTTCACAGACGGGCCGCAAGAGATTAACGTCAGCGGTTTGGCAAATGGTATCTATTTCATGTCTATACAAACGGGTAGCCAGTCAGTTGTGTACAAGAAGGTTGCGATCATGAACAAGAACTGAGGAGAGTGATGCGTTTTTTATACAGCGCCGACGCTAAAGTTAACTAAGTCACACCCAGTCCGCGCGATGCATTCTAACCCGCGAACGCGTTGTTGTATTTACATCAAATATGGAACGGAAATTTCTGCTATATCTAGCCGGGCGGCAGAGCAACGTCTTCCCAAAGAATCTCCTTCTGAATCTGATTTCAAATGAACGCACAGGCCATTCCCATCACATGTTCGTTGATGAGATACTGATAACAATAACAATTAAGCTGGTATAGCTTCCTTCGCTAATTCGGGCAATATCACCCTGCACTGCCTTACGAAATCACTTACTACATCGGGCAGTTCATCCAGTTTAGTTGAGTATTTACTGTTTTCTTCAATGAACAGAATGCTGGACCGAAGGGGATTCAGGCCCATGAGAGTAAAGGATGGTTTGATCTGATGCGCCATGCGAGCAAGCCTTTCCCAATCCTTTCCATCCAGAGCAACTTTCATCTCGTCAAGAACAGGTGGAATGGTCTGCGTAAACGTAAGCACCATTTCCCGAATGAAATCTTCGTTGTTGCCTGATACAGATCGGAGATAGTCGAGATTGTAAAGCTTGTTTTGCTGTGCCGGCTGATTCTTCTTTATTTTTTCCTTTGGAGTTATGCGAAGATCCTGGAACAGTTTCCTGTAAAGGTCATCAGGTGAAAAAGGTTTGGGCAAATAATCGTTCATGCCTGCTGCGATGCATTTTTCAACATCGGCCTTGGTTGCGTTGGCAGTAAGTGCTACGATTGGCACATTACGAGCCGGCGTTTCCATCATGCGAATGGCACGCGTCGTTTCATATCCATCCATCACCGGCATCTGGATATCCATCAGTACCACGTCATACTCCTGGTTCTTGATCTTCTCGATAGCTACCAGTCCGTTCTCTGCTGTTTCGGTATAGCAATTCCAATTTTTCAGAACGCTTTTAGCATAAAGACGATTGATGTCGTTGTCTTCCACCAGCAATACAAATAGTTTGGCGGCGCTTGCCTTCTTCATTGCCCGCGCATTCTTAGGTGCTGATTTTTCATCAGCCTTGCCAATAGTGTAGGGGATGCGGACGGTAAACGTCGAGCCCACGTGCTCCTTGCTGCGAACAGTTATGCTACCTTTTTGAAGTTCAACCAGCTGCTTAACGATGGTAAGGCCAAGTCCAGTTCCTCCATATTTGCGTGTTACGCTGGCGTCTGCCTGACTAAAGCTTTCAAAGATGGTGTTCAATTTCTCCTGCGGAATTCCGACACCTGTATCTTCAACTTCGATCTTCACCCAACACAGACCTTTCGTCTCACGCTCAGCCATACAATGGATCTTAATCGAACCATTATGCGTAAACTTTACTGCATTGCTGACAAGGTTGATCAGGATCTGATTGAGACGGACAGGGTCGCCAAGAAGAATCTTATTTAATGAATCATCGATGTGATAGTCGACCTGGATTCGCTTCTCACGAGCCTGATATGTAAATGTGCTTATAAGTGACGGCAACAAGTCGCGAAGATTGAATGCGATCTTTTCAAACTTGAGTTTGCCTGACTCAATCGCAGCGAGATCGAGGATGTCGTTAATAATTACCGTGAGATTCTCAGCCGAATGTTTGATTGCGCTGAGATAGGTTTCGCGTTCAACAGGACTGGGGTTTTGGCTTAATAGGTTGGCCATACCCACTATTCCGTTGATTGGCGTACGGATCTCATGGCTCATGTTGGCGAGAAATTGTTCCTTCGCCTTCTGCAGACGCACAAGTTCTGCTTCATTCTCTTTGCGCTGCATGATATCGCGACAGTCGAGAATAAAGCCGTCTAATCCTTCCTTGTGTTTGAGGTTAATAGCGTTGAATTCGAGGAATCGAAAATCGCCGTCCTTACAAAGGAACTGGAATTCAACGTTCTCAGTGAATGCTCGTTTTTGACTTTGTTTGAACTGACGCGTCACGTCGTTGACAGTCTCCGGTCTGACAAAGTCAAAGAAGTTTTTCCCGATAAGGCTCTTTGCTCTGTACCCGAGGGTTTCAAGAACAGAAGCGTTGTGATAATGAATCTTTCCGTTGTAATCGACTACGAAAATGATATCAGACCCATCTTCTACAACGGCTTTGTAGAACGAGCCCTTCTGTACATATTGTTCTATGCGCATGCGCTGATTTATATGCCATTAGATGCCTGCAACTTCCATTTCTTTCAGGTAGCGATACAGGGATGACTTGCCAATGTCCAGCTTGCGTGCTACTTCGAGTACGTTGTTATCGTACTTGTTCAGGAAATGGCGGATAATTCTGTACATGAATTCCTGCATGGTCATTTCCTGATAAAGGAAAGATTCCATGCGTGCCGTGCTGGTGAAGCTGATATCCTGAGGACGGATCTCCTGGTCTTCAGCCATAACAGCTGCGAGCTCTATGATAGATTTCAGTTCTCGAATGTTACCGGGGAAGGGATATTGCATGATCTTCTCCTGAGCCTCAGAAGAGATCTTGAACTTCCGCATCTGATTCTCCTGGGCAAAGTTGTCGAGGAAGAATTTAGCGATCAGCAATACGTCATTACCGCGATCGCGCAAAGGGGGCAGATGGATCGGCAGACCCAGGAGTCGATAGTAAAGATCTTCCCGGAACTTACCGCCCTTTACTTCTTCAGCGAGGTCTTTATGCGTCGCTGCGATAATACGAACGTCCAGTTTAATGGTTTGATTAGCGCCTATGCGTGTTACTTCGCGTTCCTGCAGTACCCGAAGAAGTTTTGCCTGAAGGCTGAGATCCATTTCACCAATCTCATCAAGAAAAATTGAACCACCTTCTGCTTCTTCAAATTTGCCTATACGTCGCGTTACGGCACCAGTAAATGCTCCTTTCTCGTGTCCGAACAACTCACTTTCGATAAGTTCACGTGGAATCGCTGCAATGTTTACCGCGACGAATGGTTTGTTCTTCCGCTTGGAGTTATAATGTATTGCCTTTGCAACTAATTCCTTTCCAGTACCCGTTTCGCCCGAAATACTTACAGAGATGTTCGTTTGAACAGCCTTTTCCAGGAGACTAAAAGTCTTCTTGATCGCAGGGCTGGTACCAATAATGCTCTTTTCGAACTCGTATTTTTCAGAGATCTCTTTCTTGAGGTGATCGATCTCTTTGATAAGTGACGTTTTGCTTCGGGCGTTGTGGATGGAGTTTAACAGGCGATCCTTTGTCTCTTCATCTTTCGTGATGTAATCGTAGGCTCCTGACTTCAACAACTCAACGGCTGTATGAATTTTCTCCTGAGCTGAGACGATGATGACGCTGATGTTGGGATCCTGACTTCTTATCTGACTTAAAACCTTTTCACCTGCCATATCCGGCAGCGAATAGTCCAGCGTTATGATAGTCGGATTTTTATACAGGTTGGCCAGGCAGTCTTTGCCGGTTGTATAGTATTCGACTTCGTAGTCTGGATTCAATCCCAGGACATACTTTAGAAACTTCGTGTAAGCGAGATCATCCTCAACGACGAAGATCTTAACCGGATCTTTTTCGTACATGGTTGTGTGGCGAAGGTTTAAAAATTCAGGACAGTTTAAAAAATGATTTGAGACCGAATTCTATCCATTATTTCCGGCAAAAAAACTGCAAAACAATGCAATATATGCCATCAGCCATATAAGGGTCCAATTCGGTAAAAGAAAGCGCATTTATTCTCGTTGTTTGGCGTAAAATTCCAGTCGTACAGTAAAAGTGCTGTCGGTAGTGCTATGATAAGAGAGTTTGAGAAATTAACGGATGGTGAAATCGATTTAATGCTGAAAGCGCCGGTACTCGTATGTATTCTGATTGCAGGCGCCGACGGCACCATCGACAAAAAGGAAATTAAGGAGGCGATCACGCAGACACAAAAGAAGACCAGTGCGGCTTTGGCTGACTATCTGATGGAGGTTTCGCAGGATTTTGAAGACAAATTGAAGGTTCTCATACAAAGCTATCCACACGTGCCGGCACAGCGGGGAACAGCGATCACACGGGAATTGGGGCAGTTGGACACCGTCTTTGCCAAGATGGATAGAAAGTTCGCCGCTCTGGTATATCAGATGCTTAAGCAGCTGGCATCGAAAATCGCGTCGTCATCAGGCGGAATTTGGGGAATGAAATCAGTGACTGACGAAGAGGCAAAGTACCTGGAGCTTTCTGTGATTCGCGATCCCATGAAAGTTTGATATTTTTTTAAGCGACGTGCCTTCGGGTTGACGGGCAATCTTCATATTTGCACCCGAAAAACAATATGGCATCAGAGTCGACAATTTTTGGCAGCTCGATAGTACCATTTAGACTCGTGTTTCTAATGTGGGCTGCGTTCTATCTCGAGATCCTGCTCAACTTTCCTCTAAACGATTTTGGTATCACACCACGAACGTTTCACGGGCTTATCGGGATTTTCACAGCGCCGTTGATCCATGGTGACGTGCTGCATCTTATTTCCAACACCGTGCCCATGCTGTTTCTTGGCGCCGTGCTTTTCTTTTTTTACAAGCCCATAGGTGGCCAGGTTTTCACGCGTGCATATTTCTGGACGAACATATTGGTTTGGCTGTTCGCCCGTCCAGCGAATCACATCGGTGCCAGCGGAGTAGTGTATGCGTTGGCGTTTTTCCTGATCTTCTTCGGATTTCTTCGTCGTGATTTTATGTCCATCATCATTTCGATGACCGTTCTAATTCTGTACGGCGGAGTATTTTACGGCGTACTGCCTACTGATCCACGTGTATCCTGGGAATCACATTTTGCCGGTGCATTGGTTGGTGTCGGATCTGCTGTTACCTTTAGCGGTAAAAAGAAGGTGAGCTAAATGGACGCTGCGGTAAAGAAGATCCTTACAGACATTAAGAGCAACAAATTTGCACCTGTGTATTTTCTACAAGGTGAGGAGCCGTTCTACATCGATCTTATTTCGGATTATATTGAGAAGCACGCATTGACTGATTCCGAAAAAGGATTCAATCAGGTTGTGCTGTACGGAAAGGATGTAACCGTAGCCACCGTACTTACCAATGCCAGACGCTTCCCCATGATGGCCGAGCGTCAGGTTGTAATTGTGAAGGAAGCCCAGGACATTCAGGATCTGAATCGCGACACAGGATCGAAATTGTTGCTCGATTATTTATCCAGGAAAGTTCCATCCACCGTTCTGGTATTTTGTCATAAACACAAGTCGCTGGACAAGCGAAAGGAGCTGGGTAAAAAGATCGATCAGCTTACCGTTGCACTCAGCACCAAGAAGCTCTACGATAATCAACTCCCTGAGTTTGTCAATGAGTATACCGCAGAACGTAAAATCCCCGTAGAAGACCAGGCAATACGGGCATTGTGTGAGTTCGTAGGAAACGATCTTCACAGGCTCGCAAATGAAATTGACAAGCTTATTATTTCACTGCAGCCAGGAGAAGCAATTACCGCCAACCACGTTATGAGTCAGGTTGGCGTGAGCAAGGAATACAATATTTTTGAGTTGCAGCGCGCGATCGTTCAGCGCGATCATATCATGGCTAACAAGATTGTTAATTACTTTGAAGCCAACACCAAAAAGAATCCGGCGATACCAGTAGTTGCATATCTATATTCCTTTTTCAGCAAACTGCTCGCCGCGAGCCAGGTATCGGATAAGAGTGACAAGGGGCTTGCTAGTGAGCTGAGAGTGAGTCCATACGCAGCACGCGACTATAGTAGTGCTTTACGTGTATACCAGGCTCCTAAAATCGTTGATATCATCTCCTCGCTGAAAGATGCCGATTTAAAACTTAAAGGCGTTAACACTGGAAGCGCTGATGAAGGTCAGATCGTAAGAGAGCTCGTTTGGAGAATGATGAATTAATTCGTCGATTCTTTATTGCAAAACAAATTTGCACATCTCATAGTCCGGGCATTACCTTTAAGTCCTGGAAGTCTTTCCTTTTTTAAAGACTGTCACTTTTTAAGCTTTTTGGTTCCTTTTTTGCAATAATTTTTTTGGAACGCTGTTCTACTCACAACCCAGACGTACTGTAATGCACAGGTATATATCATTATTCTTATTTGTATTCACGCTTCACACATCAATTGCCCAGGACCAGCTATCTCAAAACCGAATTGAAAAGCTTTACCGTCGTGGTACTGAATTGGTGAATCATTCGAACTACGGAGCCGCTCGTCAAGCCTTTAGCGAATTCCTGCAAGCAGCCCCTGTTACCGACTCCCGCAGGTCAGAGGCAGAATACTACGTGGCCTTCAGTGCACTCACACTTGGTCACCGCGATGGCGAGAAACTAATCGACGACTTCATCGACAATAACGCAGCGAGTCCAAAGGCCGCAACGGCTTACTATGACCTCGCGAACTTCTTCTACTCTCAGGGCAACTATGTTAAGGCATCGAACTATTATAAGAAGGTAGACTTTGCAGCACTTACATCTGATCAGCAAGCCCAGGCCCATTTCAAGTGGGGCTATTCGTATTTTAATCAAAAGAAACTCGACGAGGCATTGGAGCAGTTCAACTTCGTAAAGAGATTATCCAACACCTATTCGCCTGCGGCGAATTACTACGCTGGATTTATCGAATACTCGAAGGGAAGATATGATGAAGCGTTGGCTGACTTGAAGAAAGCTGAAGGAAATGCAGCATACGCCAAGATTGTTCCTTATCTGATCGTTAACATCTACTACCGGCAAGGAAGATACGATACCATGCTCGAGTACGCGAATACCTTGAAATCACGTACAGACGTTGCCAATCAAAATGAGATTTCTGTGCTGGTGGCTGAAGCACAGTATTACAAGGGCGACTTTAAGAAGGCACTTGAGGCGTACGAAAAGTATCTTGAGAACGCACCAAAAGCTGAATCATCTCTTTTGTTCAGAGCAGGCTTTGCAAACTACTCAGCAGGCAATACCGATAAGGCCATTGGCTATCTCGAGCGGGCAGCAGCTGCCAAAGATACAGTGGGATATTATGCGTCTTATTATTTGGGTGTTCTGTATCTGAAGAAAGGTAACAAGCCTTATGCGCTTAACTCCTTCAACTACGCGAGGAAAAATCCAAAGGACGCAAAGCTCGCAGAGGAAAGTTCTTTTCAGTATGCCAAGGTTGCTTATGACGCAGGCAAACCCGACCTGGCAATCGATGAGTTTGAAAAGTATCTGCAGCAATATCCAAGAAGCACACACGCGGTTGAGGTAAACGAATTGCTCGCACAAGCCTATGTAAACGGAAACAACTACAACAAGGCCATTGAATACATTGAGGCATTACCGTCGCGCAATCAGTACATCGATCAGGCATTCCAAAAGGCTTCATTCCTGAAGGGGACCGAACTTTTTAATAAGGGCGAGTATGAGCAGGCTGTATCTCACTTTAATAAGTCACTTGAGTATCCGAAAGACAAGAGGTATGTCGCTCTCGCGAGTTATTGGAACGGCGAAGCCTATTCAATTGGTAAGCGGTGGTCAGAAGCAATTTCCAGTTATCAACGTGTAATCAGTGTATCATCGGATGCAGACCCCGATATATTACTCAAGACAAAATACGGATTGGGCTATGCGTACTATAATACAAAAGACTACGATAAGGCGATGGCGAACTTCAAGGAGTTTGTCAACAGCGGGAACAAGTCTACACCGAACTATGCCGACGCTGTGATTCGTATCGCAGACTGTTACTATGTAAAGAAGCAGTATAGCGATGCCTTAACAAACTATAGCAAAGCGAAAACTCTGGGATCGCCTGACAATGATTACGTGCTGCTTCAATCCGGCGTAATCTATGGTATACAGGGCAAGTATCCTGAGTCGAGGAGCAGCTTTAGTGAACTGGCCAAGTCTTATCCAAAGTCACGTTACCGCGACGAAGCCACTTTCCAGCTTGCTCAGTTTGATATCGAGCAGGGGAATAACCAGGCTGCCATTGAAGCTCTGTCGCAGATTATAAGAACCGGTACAGATGCCCGTTTTATTCCCCTCGCATTCATGCGGCGTGGCGCGGCTTTTTTCAACCTAAAACAATACGACAAAACCGTCGGCGACTATAGCACACTCATTCAGCAATACCCTACGCACCCTGCCGCACAGGAAGTGTTGTTGCCACTGCAGGAGGCGATGAACCTTGCAGGGAAGTCGGGCGATTTTGATAAGTATCTGGCCATGATCAAGTCCGCCAATCCTGATAATAAGGGTCTTGAAAGTGTCGAATTCGAAACTGCCAAGAATTTGTATTTCGATCAGCAGTATCAGAAGGCTATCACAAATCTGAAGAGCTTTCTTGCCAGCTATCCGCAGTCTGCAAAATCTTATGAGGCGAAATATTACGTCGCGGAATCACATTATCGTCTTCGTGAGTATGATCAGGCGCTTCCTTTATATAAAGAAGTGGCGGAAGAGATCCCGTCAGGGTTCGCAGGCAAATCAGTTGGCCGCGTGGCGGAGATTGAATTTCGCCAGGGCAAGTATGATAATGCAGTAGTTTCGTACAGAAGTTTCGTGCGTCAGGCCACTAATCCCAAGGATCAGTTTCTGGGCTGGTCTGGTTTGATGGAGTCATTCTATCAGATCAAGCAATACGATTCTACCGACAACTATGCGCGACTAATCCTTGCCCGTGGCAATGTTAGCGCCGGCGCACAGAATAAGGCATCGCTTTTCTTAGGGAAGACAGCTTTTGCGCGTGGTGATCTTGATGGCGCTAAGGATGAATTCCTGAATACGCTAAACGCTGCCCGTGACGAGTATGGCGCAGAGGCAAAGTATCTGCTGGCCCAGGTATTCTATCAGCAGAAGCAGTACAAACAATCCTATGAAACGTTAATCAGTCTGAATAATGACTTCTCCTCTTACGAGGATTGGGTTGGCAAGTCATACCTGCTTATAGCGGACAACTGTGTGGCTATGGACAATGTATTCCAGGCCAAAGAGACATTAAAGTCTCTCATTGACGGTTTCCCTCAACAAAAGGTCAAGGACGAGGCAAAGGCCAAACTCGCATTGATCGAGAAGGCCCAAACGGAGAAAGAGGCCGAAGTGGAACAGGACACACTGGATGTTAATCGATAACTATTTTTTGAGATGACGAAATCGTTCATGTTTAACGACACTACAAAACGAATGACAATCCGGCTGGCTGGTCTGACTTCTACTTTGCTATTCGTTGGCACACTTTCGGGATTTGCGCAAGACACAGACAAAGACAAAGGGAAGACCAAGAAGGA
This sequence comes from Chryseolinea sp., assembly GCA_049840655.1. Taxonomy (GTDB): domain Bacteria; phylum Bacteroidota; class Bacteroidia; order Cytophagales; family Cyclobacteriaceae; genus Chryseolinea. The sequence goes on along the minus strand of JASGJX010000033.1, from coordinate 247,236 downwards.
TTGGGAGAAAGATGGAGGTATTGAGAACGTAGAAATAAAAATCTATACTGAGCGTCAGATCACCTTGCCTGAAGCAAATCGTGCGTTTGATAAAATACCACCACGTGCTTCTGAGCCAATCAAGCCGCCGATTACCTATGATTTTAAATCCGTAAACTTTCAGCCGCCACCAGTGAGTATGCAGTTACGGCCATTGAAACTGAAGCAAGAGGGAGAGTCCAAAGTTTATGGCGGATATGTTCGGGCCGGTTTTGGAAATTACATATCGCCCTTACTGGAAGCCTATTACAATACTACTCGCGATAAAAACAAACTCTTAGGCGCGCATGCTTATCACCACAGTTCAGATCGCGGGCCTGTAGATGGAAAGAACTCGGGAAGCGGTACATCGGGTATTAGTGTATTTGGAAAGACTTTTAACGATGCGATAGCTTTATCCGGCAACGCCGACTTTGAGAACAGAACGACTCATTTTTACGGTTATCCGGAAGGCGCGTCGATGAATGCCACCGCGATCAAGCAGTTCTATAATCTGTTCAAATTGTATGGGGATCTTTCGAATTCATCGAACACGGATTTCTCATATAAGCTCGGCGCTGGTTTAGGTCACCTCAATGATAAATATGATGCAAAAGAGACCCAGATAGATCTCCTCTTCAGATCGGCTTATAAGCTTAATGATGATCAAAGGATCAACATCGATGCCGATTATACCATGATCAATCGCAAGGATAGCCAGGTGGATATTGGTGCGAGGAATCTGTTTGTAGTCACTCCTTCATTTCAGTTCGAGCCGGTGGAAGATCTAAAGCTCAGAGCGGGCCTTAAGGTCGCTTATGAAAATGATACCATCGATTCAAAAAATGTCCATGTCTATCCGGATATCGAAGCCACCTATCCGATCACCCCGACACTTGATGTGTTCGCATCACTTACCGGTGGTATTGAGAAAGTCTCTCTCCAGTCATTATCGTATGAGAACATATGGCTGGGCCCGAACGTACCGATATTCCATACAAACAAAACCATTGATTTCACGGGAGGAATCAAAGCGAGGTTAGGAAGCAAGATTGCGGCACACGCCGGTTTGTCTATGGCCACTCTTAAGAATTATTACTACTTCGTTACTTCAGAAACTAACCAGGCAAAATTCGATGTGGTATACGACAACGGAGCTGGTACCCGCCGGGTGAATCTGTTTGTTGCCCTGGGTTATGTTCAATCGGAGATGGCAAAATTTATGTTGCGCGCCGATTTCTATGGGTATAAGACCAGTACCATTGCTGAGCCATGGCATCGCCCGACTTATAGGATAAGTGCCAACGGGTCATACAACGTATATGACAAGATATTACTTAGTGCTGATATCATCGCTCAGGGTGGGATGAAGGCACTCGATCCGGTAACTGACAAGACGGTGAAGCTGGACGCTGCCTTTGACCTCAACTTTAAAACGGAGTATATCTTTTCGCAGAGCTTCAGTGTGTTTGTGCAATTGAACAACATTATATCGAACAAGTATCCCGTATTTTTGAATTACCCGGTAAGAGGCTTTCAGGCCACTGCAGGAATCACCTGGAGTTTCTAATAGCTCAGGTGCGGCGTACCGTTTATCGAAGCCGCCGATGGGGGAGTAGTGAGAAGTTAGGTGGCTTGTATTGAAGAAATATTAAAGTTAACTTTGATTAATTTTAACTTAGGAATAACCATAAGCTCCCTGATATGTCAACACCTACTAATGAAAACGAAGAAGAAGAACGTAAAGAGAACATCGAGAACCCGGATGACTCCTTTGGCCTTCCCGAGATAGACTACGAGCCGCTCAAGCGCGACGAGCCTGTCGGTGAGCCAGACGCTCCGTTCAACTCTTCGAACGACTCTGGCTTTACGCCGCCCGAGCCTGTGTTAGACGTACCAACGCCGCCTGTGCAGGAGCGCAAGGAGTTTGGTGAGGAGAATTCGTATTACGAACCTAATTATAACTATTCATACGAAGAAGAACGGCCGTCGATATGGCCGAAAGTACTTCTTGTGTTAGCGCTGCTGGTGGTAGCTGGTGGGGCCGTTTGGTATTTCGTAAGCTATCGTCCGAATCAGTTGGCCTTGGAGCAAAGAAGGGAGAAGGAAAGGCTGGCCGATCAGGAGGAACAGGAGCGCAAAAGATTAGCGGAGCAGGAAGCACGTGAGCGGGAAGAGGCAGCTAAGCAAGCACAAACTCAAGCGCCAGCTGCCTTGCCTGCCGGCACCATAGAAACATTGACCAGCCGCTCGGGACGATACTATGTCATCGTCGCCAGCTCCATTGATGGCGATCTGATTATGGACTATGCTAAGAAGCTTAGTGCGAAAGGGGTTACGTCTCATATCATTGCTCCGTATGGAAAAGTACAATTCCATCGTTTAGCTGTAGCTGACGGTGACACCTACGCCAATGCGCAGGCTACTGCTGATGGTATGAAAGGTGGTGACTACGGAGATAAGTTGTGGGTGTTGAAATATTAGAGAGTCAGACTTTTTTGTTACTCGAAGTAAGGCCTCATTGGTGGGGCCAGGTTAGAAAATCACAGTGACCATGAAAGACTTCTTCAGACAGAGCAAGCAGTTGAAAGTGATGATGGAAGAAGAGCGGTTGAACAAGAAGAATCGCCTTGTCGCTGCCCTTACCACGGCAGGACTTCAGGGTTTACTGATGCTGGCCCTGGTCATGCTTGTTGCCTGGCGCCCGCCAGATCCGCCATGGGAAGCCCAGGGGGGTGGGGTTGAACTCAACTTCGGCTTGGACTCAGAAGGTTACGGAGACATACAGCCAAATGAACCTGTGGGGAACCGTGGAGATCAGGCAGAAGCTCCAAAGCGTCAGGAAGAAATTGCATCTACACCTGAGGTTAAGGAAGAACCTCAACCTGAAGTAAAGCAACCAGCTCCAGTCGTCGAACCGAAGGAAACCAAACCGGAGGTTGCTGAAAAGAATGACGACCCTGAAAGTCCGGTCCTTGTCAAGGAAAAGAAACCTGAGGAGAAAAAGCCGGTGATTGAAAAGCCGGTAGAAAAGACGCCTGAAAAGGTAGTTGAGAAAGCTCCTGAGAAGAAGATCGAAGAGAAGAAACCTGAGGCACCTACAGTAGACTCCAAAGCAGTGTTTAAGCCGAAGGAACAAACTGCTACGGGTACTGGCGAATCAGGCGAAAAAGCCGGAGTTCCTGGCAACCATGGCGACGACAAAGGCAAGGTTGGCGACAAGGGAAGTTCTGAAGGGAAAGTTGATGCCAAAGCACTTTACGGTCAGCCTGGATCTGGAGGTGGATCCGGAGGGGGCAGTGGTGTTTCGATGTCAGGCTTTAACGGGTTCACTTGGCCAACCGTACAAACGCCAACACTGCCCGACGAGGCATACGGTGTTTATGAGTTTATGGTTAAGGTCGACGATCAGGGAGATGTTATCTCCGTCACTCCTTTGCAGCGCGGCCTCAGTCTTGAGGCCGAGCGGAAGCTGAAGGAGATGATACAGAAACTTGTCTTTGTACCCAAAGGGTCTAATCTGCCTCCACAGTCTGAAGGCAAGATCACTTTCAGGGTCGTTTCCAAGTAACAGGGCGTTGAAAAGCCGCGATGACGCTTACGTACAGTTCGTGCAGGACGTATTAATTACGATCCACGAGAACATACGCGAGCTGAAGGAGCGGAAGACTTTTGCCGATACGGAGGAGTTAACCTACATAGAAGCCAAGCTAATAACATATCACGAGGTTCTGGCTATGCTGCGCATGAGTGCGGACGAGTTCGGCATCAATCGCCAAGAGATAGGATTGTAAGGCCGCAATGTCTAGTATTGTCGCCCCATGCTTGAAAGTTACAACGACGCCGTTCAATTTCTCTATACAAATCTACCGATGTTTCAACGCATCGGTGCGGCAGCGCTGAAGCTCGATTTGTCAAACACGATTAGCTTGTGCGAAGCGCTAGGCAATCCGCAAGAGAAATTCAAATCTGTACATATCGCTGGCACGAACGGAAAGGGTAGTTCATCCCACATGATTGCTTCCGTTTTGCAGGAGGCAGGCTATCGCACCGGACTGTACACGTCTCCACATCTCAAGGACTTCACCGAACGCATACGCCTCGATGGACAACCTGTCCCTCGTTCCTTTGTCCTCGACTTTGTGAACAGGATCACTCCTCATATTGATAGGATCAAACCATCTTTTTTTGAAATCACAGTAGCCATGGCGTTCGACTATTTTGTCGAAGCGGAAGTGGATATAGCTGTGATTGAAACAGGGTTAGGCGGCAGGCTTGATTCGACCAACGTTATTACTCCGTTCGTTTCACTGATCACCAATATAGGTTGGGATCATAAGGATATTCTTGGAGATACGTTGGAGAAGATAGCAGCAGAGAAGGCTGGTATTATCAAACAAGGCGTGCCAGTTGTGATCAGCGAACGCCAAAAGAACATCGAAGATGTGTTCATTCAGAGGAGCCACGAAGTATCGGCTCCAATAACATTTGCTACCGACCACTACAGAGTCGATCAAACGAACTCTAATGGCATCAACCAACTTCACGTCGCGAAGGACGGGCACGTATTGTTCGATGCTATTGAACTCCCGCTGCAGGGAAATTATCAAAGGAAGAACGTAGCAGGCGTTCTAGCAGTTGTGAATGTTCTGAGAGAGCGTGGTTTGGATATTGATGACTCGCACATTGCCAACGGACTTACAGGCGTTGTTACCAATACTAATTTGAAAGGAAGATGGCAGATACTTTCACGTAATCCATTGGCTATTGCTGATACCGGACACAACATCGATGGGATTCGTGAAGTTGTTAGTCAGATCCGGTCGCAGAAGTATGAAAGATTGTTTATGATCATTGGAGTGGTGAAAGACAAGGATATTACTGCGATCCTTGCAGAGTTACCGATTGATGCGACTTATTACTTTTGTGAAGCGAAGATTCCGCGTGCTCTTCCGGCAGAACAGCTTCGGATCGCAGCAGGTGCTGCAGGTCTTCGCGGTGAAGTCATATCAGATGTGAATGTTGCGTTAGCTAAGGCTCGGGAAATTGCAGGAAAGAATGATTTGATATTTATTGGAGGAAGCACATTTACGGTTGCTGAAATTGAGAATTTATGAAACGGAAGCTGGAGCGGTTTAAGATTATTGAGGAGCGTGACAACGTTATCGAGAGAACCAAGGAAGTATATGAGAAGATCAAGGGCAACTGGAATGCCGATCATTTTAAAAACGATCGGCCAATTACGCTGGAGCTGGCCTGCGGTCGTGGAGAATACAGCGTTAACCTGGCGAAGACATTTCCAGATCGAAACTTCATAGGCGTTGACATAAAAGGTGAACGCATCTGGAAGGGAAGCACATTGGCTGTTGAACAGAATCTCACAAACGTTGCTTTCTTAAGAACACCCATATTGCTGATTGAGAATTTCTTTACACCGGGAGAAGTTGATGAAATCTGGATAACTTTTCCCGACCCACGGCCAAGGAAGCGTGATATCAAGAGGCGCCTTACAAGCCCGCGATATCTTGATTCCTATAAACGGCTTGTGAAGCCTGGCAGCTACATTCGATTGAAAACCGATAACACAGCGCTCTTCGAGTACACGTTAGAGTCTGTTCAGGAACGTAACGATATACACGACTTACGCTGGACAAATGATTTGTATGAGGATGCATTGCGTCCTGAGTGTTTTGATATCAAGACCCGATACGAGGAGCAGTTCACTGCTCTGGGAGAGAAGATCAAATATCTACGCTTTCATTTCTGATCGCATTCGATCGCATAACAATTTCATAACAGATCTGTTTGCTAAGCAGTGGAATACAATTAGTACCTTTGCTGTGGGTAAACGTGTCTGTTGCACAGACCCATCGTTCGCCATTGAGTGAGCAGGTGCAGTGGATGTAAGAATGTCCGGGAGTATTCTGGATTCGAAATCGACACGGTAACCCTACACGCCATGGGCAAGAAGCGAAAAAGAGACGTCGACCTCGTCGTATTGTCTGATATTCACCTCGGAACATATGGGTGCCACGCGGAGGCACTGCTTCGCTACCTTAAAACAATTCGCCCGAAAAGACTCATCCTTAACGGGGACATCATCGACATGTGGCAGTTCTCAAAGCGATTCTGGCCTAAGTCGCACATGCAGGTAGTTAAACACATCACCGGACTTGTAACACGAAATACAAAGGTGGTTTATCTTACAGGAAATCACGATGAGATGCTTCGCCGGTTCGCGGGTTTCAGAGTGGGCTCATTCCAGATTGATAATAAGCTTGTTTTGAAATTGAATGGTCAAAGTGCGTGGGTATTCCATGGCGATGTCTTCGACGTCACGATGCAATATTCAAAGTGGCTGGCAAAGCTTGGTGCAATTGGCTACGATTCGCTGATCATACTGAATACCTTTGTGAATTGGTTGCTCACGCGTCTTGGTCGTGAAAAGATATCACTTTCAAAGAAAGTCAAGGACAGTGTGAAAGGAGCAGTTAAGTTTATTAATGATTTTGAGAAAGTTGCGGCAGAAATCGCCATTGAAAACGGCTACAATTTTGTCGTGTGCGGACATATACATCATCCGGAAATAAGAAAAATTGTTACTGATAAGGGCGAAGTAACGTATCTTAACAGCGGCGATTGGATCGAAAATCTCTCGGCGCTGGAATATCACGAAGGTAGCTGGCGCATTTACCGTTATCAGGAAGACCAGGTTGCGCAGCGGATTAAATTGCCTAAGCGCATTCGCGACGACCGTAATAACAAGGAGATATTTCGCGAGCTCGTCGATGAATTCTTATCTCCGAAAAAATGAAAATCCTTTACGCTATTCAAGGCACCGGCAATGGGCATCTCGCTCGTGCCGAAGACGTAATTCCTGTATTGCGAACTCATGGAGATGTTGATATCTTCATAAGCGGTGCTCAGGCCGACATCAAACTCAGTTATCCGGTAAAGTATTATTCCAAAGGTTTAAGCTTCTTCTTTGGTAAAAGCGGCGGTATTGATTTCCTCAGGACGTTTAAGAACAACAGCACAAAGGATGTATACAAGGAAATCAAGAAGTTTCCAGTCGAAAAATATGATTTGGTGATCAATGACTTTGAACCTATAACAGCATGGGCATGCCGAAAGCGCGAGATTCCGTGCGTCGGCTTGAGTCACCAGACCGCGCTGTTGTCACCACTTGTTCCAAAACCGAAAAAAATGGATCCGGTTGGTGAGTGGGTTCTGAAAAGTTATGCACCCGTTGATAAGTATGTATCGTTTCACTTCGAACGATACGATTCCAATATTTTCACTCCAGTTATTCGCAAGTCGATTCGCGAGGCTCGTGTTGTTGACGGAGATCATTACACGGTTTATCTGCCCGCGTACGACGATAAGAAATTGGTTCCACTATTAACCAAAATAAAAGGTGTTACGTGGCAAGTATTCTCCAAGCACGCGAAGAAGCCATATCATAGCGGAAGGTTATCCGTTTACCCGGTAAATAAGGGTGCGTTTGCTATGAGCGTTGCATCATCGAAAGGAATTTTATGTGGCGCTGGCTTTGAGACGCCAGCCGAGGCATTGTACATGGGTAAGAAGCTTATGGTTCTCCCCATGAAGTCACAGCTGGAACAACACTACAATGCTGAAGCACTGAAACGAATGGGTGTACCGGTTTTGAAAAAGCTCAAGAAGAGTAACCTTGATAAGATTCAAAACTGGATTGACACAGATATGAGAATCAATGTTCAATACGATGATCATACAGCTGATGCAGTAGCGCAAGCTGTATCCATGGGCAAGCAATAGCGGCGCTACTTTTTGCAATCAGACGGATATCAAGCAGTCCGATTTGAGTGTGGGCAGAAGGATAGAGCAGAATATGAATTCACGACTTTCCGAATTTCATTTATTAGTAATTAGTGAGTAACGGCCGGGTAATACGCACTGTATACTTTCGTTACGTACATTCCGTTATCCAGTGGCGCGTGACATCAAGGCAGGCAAGGTACTTTTGGTCGACGATGATTGGGATATCCTCGAGTTGTTGGAGTACAACCTGGAAAAGGAAGGCTTCAAAGTGAAAGCTCTTGAAGATAGTTACCAGGCAATTGCAGCAGCGAAAGAATTCCAACCTGATCTCATCATTCTTGACATTATGATGCCTCATCCTAATGGCATCGAAATATGCAGAGAGCTCCGCGCGATGAAGCGCTTTGAAGACACCTACATCTTCTTTCTTACCGCAAAATCAGAAAGCTATTACCAGGAAGCTGCTTTTGAAACAGGCGGCGATGATTTTATTGAGAAGATCATCGGTTTGCGAGCCCTGACTTACAAAGTGAAGACGGTGTTGAAGCGACGGTTCGTCATTCGTAAGCGAGTACCCGAACTGAATATCGGCGAGCTGATGATCAATCGTCGTTCGCATTCTGTGAAAATTCGCGACAAGGAAATAAGTCTCAGCAAGCCTGAATTTGAGCTACTATTCTTTTTCGCACAAAACCCGCATAAGGCCATAAGCCACGAAAATTTGCTCTGCAATATTTGGGGTTCCGAAGTATACATGTTTGATACTTCCATTGATGTGTATATTGATAATCTCCGGACCAAGATAGGAGAGCGGTTTATTCAGATGACTGAAGACCGCAGATTCCGCTTCGTGCCGGGCATTCAGTGGTAATCCTTTGAACGACTTCAATTTTTTGCCCGTTTTAGGGCTGAAATTTTATATGCTGCACGCTTTTTGTCTGCCAAATTCGTTAGTTCGCCAGACAAACTATGGAAGCTCTTCTTGTCAGCATTTGGAAGGCCATCAAAAGCGTTTTAGGATGGATCGGTCAAGGTATGCGAAAGCGGCCGGGCTTAGTACGCTGGGCTTTGTATGGAATCGCCTTTGCTGTGCTGGCGGTAGTTTCATTTGTTGCCATGGTATGGATAGGGGTATTCGGAAAGATACCAGATAGTCAGCAGCTTCACTCAATTAACAATCAGGTTGCCACCGAGATCTACAGTGCCGACAGCGTTCTCCTGGGACGTTATTACTTGCAGGAGCGGTCTCCCGTGTCGGCCGAACAAATTCCCAAGGGGCTGCGAGATGCGCTCATTAGCACAGAAGATGCAAGATTCTACCGCCATAGCGGTATTGATATCTTAAGTCTCTTTCGTGTCTTTGTTAAGACAATAGCTCTTCAGGATGCATCTGCCGGCGGCGGAAGTACGATAACGCAACAGCTGGCCAAAAATCTTTTTCCACGGAGGTCCTACGCGTTTTTCTCTATGCCGATCAACAAGGTGCGTGAGATGATCATCGCACGAAGGCTGGAAAAGATTTATTCTAAAGATGAGATCCTTGCCTTGTATTTGAATACAATTCCATTTGGTGACAATGTGTTTGGTATTAAGACAGCTGCAGAGCGATTCTATTCCAAACCTGTTCAATCTCTCTCCACAGACGAATCAGCAGTTCTCATCGGTATGCTTAAGGCCACTTACCGATACAATCCCCGCGTATATCCTGAACGGGCAAAGCAAAGACGCAATGTCGTACTTGGACAAATGGAGAAGTATGGTCATTTGACGCAGGAAGAAACTGACAAGCTGCAAGCGAAACCATTGGCGCTGAAGTACCAACGGTTATCGCATAACGAGGGACTCGCCCCGTACTTTCGTTCTTATATTAAGGCAGAGCTGATGGCCTGGTGCAGACAGAACAACCGACCTGACGGCTCTTCATACAACCTCTATACGGACGGTCTGAAAATCTACACAACCATTGATTCCCGTCTACAGCGATTCGCAGAGGAAGCGGTACGCAGTCAGATATCAACTATTCAGGGCAAATTCAGCCAGCAGCTTAACAAGTCGGCACTAGCAAGCATTGGTAAAGCGCATCTGTCACAGCTTCCTTTGTACAAGGATATGAAGCGTGAAGGTTTGAGCGATGCGCAGATTATGTCGGAACTAAAGAAGAAAGGAACTCGACGTGTTTTTGACTGGTCAGGAGAAAGGGAAGCGGAGATGAGCATCTATGACTCTTTGCTTCACCATTTGAAATTTCTTCAAACCGGCCTTCTTGCGATGGATCCGCATACAGGTGCGCTTAGGGCATGGGTGGGCGGCATCAACCACGAGTTCTTTCAATATGATCACGTCAGGGAAACTACCAAGCGACAGGTCGGTTCTACATTTAAACCCATCGTATATGCTGCAGCAATGGAACAGGGTGTTAGCCCGTGCGACTATGTTTCAGCACGACAAACCTCGTACACGAACATGGAAGACTGGACTCCGGAAAATAGTGACGCCACTACTTACGATCAAAAGTTTAGTATGGAAGGCGGTCTTGCCGGATCTGTCAACACAGTTTCTGTAAAGCTGATAGAACAGGCAGGAATAAGTAACACGATCAGGATGGCAGAGCGAATGGGCATACGCAGCGAACTTCCCAAGGTTCCCTCGCTTGCACTTGGCACCGCTTCAATCTCCGTGCTGGAAATGGTCAACGCATACAGTACACTGGCCAATCATGGCAAGCACGTTTCTCCTTTGTACATCACTGCGATCACAGATTCAAAAGGAAAGGTTCTTGAACGCTTCACTAATCCTGATGAACCAGTTGCTGCTGTTTCAAAGGAAACGACTGCTATGATGCTGCACATGCTTCGTCGCGTCGTGAACGAAGGTACAGGCTCATCGTTGCGCAGCAGATTTGGACTAAACAATGACATCGCCGGAAAAACAGGGACGACTCAATCAAATACTGATGGTTGGTTCATTGCCATTACACCGAGACTGGTTGTGGGTTGTTGGGTGGGAGCAGATGATCCACGTTTACATTTTCGTAGCACTGCGCTTGGACAAGGTGCTGCTACAGCTCTGCCGGTGGTGGGACGGTTTCTTCAGCAGATGAATGCAGATCCTTCGTTTGCCCAGCTTTCAAAAGCCAGGTTCGAATCATTGACGCCGGCGCAGATGAAAAAACTTGATTGTGAGTTGTCCAAATCAGATCGCAATTTTCTCGACCGATTGTTCAATCGCAAGAAAGGTGTGAAGGAGACCGAATATTCGGAGGGTAAACAGGATTCAAAGGTCGAAAAGAGTCAGGCCAAAACTGAGCGTCAACAAGCTAAGGTGGTGAAGCAACAGGCAAAGAAGGAACGTCGCGAGCGACGAGAACGCCGACGTCGCAGTCGTGAATAGTCGCTTAATCCCACAGCTGTCTTTTTTTTTCCACAGAAGCATCAAGCAAAATTGGCATTTACGAGTGTTACACTTTTGCACGATTTTTATGCAGGTGAGTTCAGCTATTAATTCTAATAGCGTGGATTAAACCGTATATGCCATGAGTACGAGAAAGAATTATGAAGTAGACAACGCAACAGGCAGAAACCATGAAGGCCCGCATGCAAATGCGCCCGTTCGTCGGTTAACAGCCAGTTCGATCATTGGCGATAAAATTGAAAATCTTCAGGGTGAAGATCTTGGAAAGATTGATAACCTGATGATCAATATTGAGACCGGCCAGATCGAATATGCAGTGCTCGAGTTCGGATCATTCCTGGGTATGGGTGGTAAACTGTTTGCTGTTCCATATCCTCAACTATATCTCAATAGTGATAAGGAATGCTTTGTGCTGGATCGTGAACGTGACGCTTTCAAGAACATGCCTGGATTTGATAAAAACCACTGGCCTGACACTAATGATCACAGTTATTACGATGACGTTGATGTCTATTGGGGTGCCACAGCTGACAGCGGACGAATCTTCTAGTATCGTCTTAGACGATTTATTAAAAGCCATCGTACAACATGCATTTTAACAGCAGCGTGGATACGATGGCTTTTCTATTGCGTATATTGCCTGTATGCACACGACCTCATATAAGATTCCTGTTTCTGAAAGTATAGGAGAAGTTAGCGCTATCATGAACGTTGGTGAAAACTCCTGGTGTACTCTTACACTTGCGCATGGTGCGGGCGCTGGAATGACACACTCGTTTATGTCTGCTCTGGCAGGGGAGTTGGCGACTTTAGGAATCGATACGTTGAGATTCAATTTTCCATTTATAGAGGCGAAGAAGAAGCGTCCTGACTTTGCGCCGGTGGCGGAGAAGACAGTCGAAGCAGTTATTAAGTTTACAGAGGAGATTGCTCCAGCCCGACCGTTGTTTGTATCCGGTAAGTCATTTGGGGGCCGAATGTCGTCGCAGTTTCTTTCCAGGCATCATGGAACAAATGTGAAGGGCATAGTATTCTTTGGATTTCCACTTCACGTGGCGAACGAACCAGCAATAACAAGGGCGGAGCACTTAAAGGATGTACAATTGCCGATGCTTTTTCTTCAGGGCACCAAGGATGCACTAGCGCGATTAGATCTAATTGAAGGCGTTTGTTCGTCGTTATCGTTTGCTGTCCTGCAAACGTTTGAAGGTGCGGACCACGCATTTATGCGTGGCAAAAAGTCCTTCATTAATGAACTGGCCACTGCCGCTGAAAGCTGGCTGGCCAGGCAATGCGGCAGGCCCTAGTTCAATTCAAATTCTGGTGCAGCAGCGTTGAATTTGGTTTCAACAAACTCCTCAACAGTTGCATAGAATTTCAGGCGATGCTTGAAAATGGTCTTTGCGCCAATGGCCTTTTTAAAATCCCTCAGCGATAAATCCTCAGAAATCCAATACAATGCCACTCCGCGTTCGTTTGCAAAGCCCGGAAGGACACTGATGTCGGCACGATCCAGCTCATGCTGTACCTCCGACTTAAATCCGCTCCGGCCTCTGATGTACACTGTTACCCAACCCATACAATTCCTTTCACTTTACTATTTTATAACAATTATGTTCTGCTTTCTCACGAGAAACCAATCTCCATTTTGAACTCCTTGAATTTCCCAGATCAAAAAATGGAGCCTCGGGTGATCAGGGAAGGCAGGCTCCAGGGAGATGTTTCTGAAATTTCTAACGCAAAGATACCGCAATTAGTTGCATTAATTCTAATGCTTTGTGCAGGCACACATCACCACAACGGGACACATATTGGAAACTATGGCATACTCAAAATATTCTACTATCTTTGAGGCTTAATTAATTTTATATTTTATCACTAATGAAAGAAGGAAGAGTAAAATTCTTTAATGAAACTAAAGGTTTTGGGTTCATTAAGGAAACAGCGACCGGTCAGGAGTATTTCGTACACGTTTCAGGTCTCCTGGTTGATCAGATCCACGAAAATGATGCAGTCACTTTTGAACTGAAGGAAGGCAAAAAAGGATTGAATGCCGTTAATGTGCGTTTAGCCAATTAATACATCATCATTCTGAATTGAAGCCATCCGACACCCTCGGATGGCTTTTTTATTTCATGCCGCCGAAAAAATCCCGGGAGCCAAAGTCAAAGTTTCCTTTGCTGCAAAATTTGAGCAGATCAAATGCAACTGTGTTTTTTTTATACAATCAGATTTCAAATACAACTTATGCTGTACGGACGACCAGAAGTATTTACTCTCCGTAGTGTAGCCATTGCGTTGTGTCAGGTCGTGTAGTTTCTTTCCTGCACGACGGTGGTGATGCTAATGATTGACATCACCTCGCAGTTTCTTTCCCAATTCTGCGTTCAATTTTATCCTCTCCAAAAGGAAAGTATTCTCATTTTGAGCACGAATTGCATTTAGAGACGGGATGTGAATCGCAATTCCTCTTGCGATTTATTCGCCCGATTACTTCGACAACTTTTTTCAGTGATTCGTCGGAAATTATGGCGTTATGTCTCAACACATTGGAAAAACCGCAATGGGTTTTGTCAACTGTCATCATGAGTTGATGACGAATGCCCTCACCTCACCGGATGGGAATTTCGTTACTTTATGTTGTTAGCCAGATGTATCAAGCACTGTTTGAACTAAAGCTGACAAATGGAAAAGGTTTCATTACTGCGAATAATTTTCCACAAACCTTTGCGAGTGAATATCGTTTTCGGTTAAGAATATAAATGGTATAGTTTTTTCTGTAGGATCAAATGGCTTTAAATCTCAAGGAAATGAAACGAGTATCGCTAATTCTGACTTTAGGCCTGGTGGGCCTACTAGTTATGGGGGCAGAACAAAGAGGTGCAGTGCAAGCAAAGGAAGGAAAGAAAGTAGCAAAAAAAGCTTGCATTGGTTACACAATTATTGAGGCTAGCAAAGGCATCGACTGCAATGGGGACACAATCAAACTAGTAAGAACAGCAGGCTTCTATGAGCGCGTTCGAACTGGTGATCCAAGTTGATTGTCCGCAGGAATTCAAGAGCGGTGCAAAAAATGTTGATTGTTTTTATAGTTTTGCGGCCTATGAGGGCCGCATTTCTTTTTTTAAGCATACTATGTTTTCGTCACATCGCTACTGCGCAGGAGGTATCTCATGTATTGCTCGTATCCTTTGATGGATTCCGGCACGACTATGTTGACAAATACGACGCGCAAAATTTTAAAGCGTTTATTCAAAAGGGAACCAGTGCCAAAGGATTAATTCCATCATTTCCATCTAAGACTTTTCCAAATCATTATTCGATAGTCACAGGTCTCTATCCCGGCAATCATGGATTAGTCGATAACAATTTTTACGATCCGGATTCAAAAGTTGCTTATACCTCAAAGAATAAGAAGGCCGTTGTTGATTCCATTTACTACGGCGGTACACCAATCTGGAAGCTGGCGCAAATGAATGGAATGAAGACGGCATCTTACTTCTGGGTGGGGTCAGAAGTTAAACATGGTGAACCCGATTATTTTTTTCCATACAATGACAAAATACCAGACACTGAAAGAGTAGGCCAGGTTTTGAATTGGTTTTCACTTCCAGCAGCTGAAAGGCCAAGATTTACTGCACTCTATTTTTCAATAACGGACGACGTGGGGCATCAGCACGGCCCGGAAAGTGAGGAGATCCGCCTGGCAGTTCACCATGCAGATTCCATTCTGGGTATGCTCATCCGGGGTATCGAGCAGTTACCAATACCGGTGAATGTAATCCTCGTCTCAGATCATGGTATGAAGGGCATAGCGCAAAGTGAGTCATCCTATTTACTAATGCCTGAGATTCTTTCTGGTGTTGACCAGAGCACTGTTGTCGTTAATTCAGGAAGCCACGTGCACCTGTATCAACCAGATAAAGTAAAGAGAATGGCCTTGTATGACCAATTGAACAGACAGCCGCGTCACTTTCACGCTGTGCTGAAGGAAGATTATCCTCAGCGGTGGCATTACAATTCACGACGGGCAGGCGATATACTTCTTATGGCAGATGCGGGCTACTATTTTCTGGATATGGAACGTGATAAGCTTGCCGGGTTCTTAAAGCCATGGAAATTTGCCGGTGTTCATGGATACGATCCTCGTGAGACGGACGAAATGAATGGGATATTTTATGCCAACGGACCGAACATACGGAAGGGCTACACGCTACGTCCTTTTGAGAACGTACACATCTACCCGCTAATGGCCAGAATACTTGGTCTCGCGTTGCCGGTAATTGATGGAAAATCAGATATCCTCGAGAAGGTTTATCAAAATAGCGCCAGTAGTAAAGCATCGGCGAAATAGATCTTTTGGAAGCTGTCACACAGCAAAACACTATCGCCAAAAGTCAGGTCTTTTAGTAGTTCCTCCCTGGAGCTGGCAGTCCAAACAATAGGAGGGATACACAGAATAGCCTACGAGCTCAAATGTTATCAAGTCGAATTTCTTGTTGTTAATCAGTCTTCCGGCCAGGTGCTGTTCATCCATTTCATCTAATGGAAAAATCTCACTTCCGCAATTTTCATAGCCATCGGATTGATAAGGCTCATTCGGACCGCGTAGTTCTTCACGCTTCACAAGCACGCGACTGGTTGATACGTCCGATGCCGTGAAGAACCCCACAACAGGCCGTCCAGGTTCTGATGTGCAGGTTATATTTCCATTTGGTTGCGCTGGCAACGGATCGAATAATGTTCCAAGTTCTTCACTATTCTGTTTGATAATACGCCAATAGCTATAGCCTTCGGGCGTCAGCACATATTGCCGTGCATTCAAACTATAAGCGAAGTACAGTCGTCGGTCTGACTGCCGCATGCTCAGTATTGGGAAGTCATATACTATGTCTTCGGCAAGCTGTTCTGTGCTGGTGACCAAGATGTCGGCACTCGGGCGCGAGCGCCAGCACGTATACAATTCGTCCGCCCGGGGCCTTGGCACAATCATGCCATTCTTGAATTCATAAACAGAATAGTCCTTCGCGATGTACTCCCATGTCTCATCAAACTGATAAGAGTAATATCTTGAAACATTCCGGGGATCCCTGGCAAAAACGTTGAAAGTTACTACTTCAGTATTGGTGCTTTGATGAACCACAACGCTATCGACTTGAGTCTTTGCAGCAACAGGTACAAATTTGGATGCGTACTCACGGCCATCAGATGTACGTACGGCTAGTCTGTAGTGTGCATTATAGTCGACAGTAACAGGTGGAACTGTGTAGGAGTGATCTGCGTGTGGTTCCAGGGATAAAGTAAAGCCATTGTCGCCTTCAATACGAACCTGGGCAATGGGCTCAGGAGCACTATTGGCAACGTGATCTATCGTTACCGTTCTGCTAAGTTGAATCCGGGTGGTATCATTCGGCACAAAGTATCCATCAATCACTAAAATTCCATAGTCGATGGCAAGCGAATCCGGTGCGTACGGGTCTATACAGGCCAAGCAAAATATGAGGAGTGCAGAGAAGAGCCGGGCCGTCATCCTATTAGCAATCTTGTACTCTGCCTTAAAGAATCTTCTTAGGATTGTTGTCATTCAGCCCGGACATAATCAGTTGCCCGATTTAAAATAAACATTCTGAGCTGAACACGAAATCGTTTTAGGCCGACCGGCAGAAGTGAAACTATAGTTTTGAGTCCGCTTCGCGGAAGCTATAGAGAAATGGTGCTTTGTGAGCTCCACCAGAGAACCTTTTCTCCTGACGCTCCAGCATGCCCGTTGCCAGCATCGTACGCTGAAAGGTTGTTCTTCGCATAGGCTGTCCGGTAATCTTCTCGTATACCTTCTGAAGCTCGTTCATGGTAAATTTCTCTGGAAGAAGTTTCATGCCCACAACCTTTCGGTGAAGATTCTGCCTCAGTGTTTCAATTGCTTTTTCGACTATTATTTTATGATCCAGGATGAGGGGGGGAAGGGCATCAACATTGTACCAGGTACACGAATCGGAAAGCGCATCTGGTGTAGGTACGACATCATTATAATTGATCAACGCGTAATAGGCGACAGATATGAATCGATCCTTCAGCCATTGATTCGCCGGGATATCATGATTGTTGGCCTTTAAGATCGCGTCCATGACCTCTGGCTTGAATCGGGCGACATCGCCGAACGTATGAAATTGTTCCAGATAGATGTTTGAAAGTCCTGTTCGTTCATGCAATCCCCGGCGCACCGCATTATCCAGGTCCTCGTCAGTTCTTACAAATCCACCAGGGAGGGCGAAAAGGCCAGTATTATGATACTCCATGATGAGGATCTTAAGCTCCTCGCCGGAGAAGCCGAATATGACCGAGTCATAAGCTATGTGCGGAAGAAATTGCATTACTTTTTTCTTGGCTGACCATGGAAAGTTAACAAAGCTGTTTGTATTATTGTTACAAACTGAGACAATAATGAAACACAGGTCCCAATTTACCATCTTAACCGCTTTGACAATGGCGCTTATGTCATTATCATTCAATTCGTTATCTCAAGATAACTACGGTTTTCCCGTCCAATCGAAGACCGACAAAGGGACGATCGAAGGTCTCTACGACACGCGATCCGGACTTTCACAATACTTCGGAATTCCGTTCGCAAAGCCCCCAGTCGGAGATCTGCGATGGCGAGCTCCGCAGGCCGTAGACTCATGGGCTGGTGTTAAAGTCGCCAAGGCCTTCGGACCGAGGCCGGTTCAGGCTGTAGTGTTTGGTGATATGAACTCCAGATCGGCCGGAATAAGTGAAGACTGCTTGTATCTGAACGTTTGGACTCCCGCCAAGCGAAACGAGACTGGGTTGCCTGTGCTGGTATACTTTTACGGCGGAGGGTTTGTGGCGGGGGATGGATCTGAACCCCGCTACGATGGTGCCAGCATGGCGAAGAAAGGTATAGTCGTTGTGACGGTGAACTATCGACTCAACATCTTCGGCTTCTTTGCGCACCCTGAACTTTCAAAGGAGGCGTCATATAAGGCGTCGGGCAATTACGGACTGCTTGATCAGGTTGCCGGATTACAGTGGGTTCAAAAGAACATTGCAAACTTCGGCGGTGATCCTAAACGCGTGACCATCGCGGGTGAATCTGCGGGCTCAATTGCGGTTAGCGCGTTGATGTCGTCGCCTTTGTCCAGAAATCTGATAGCTGGGGCGATCGGTGAGAGCGGCGCAGGAATAAATCCTACGCTGGCGCCAGTGGCATTGGGAGAGGCCGAACAAACAGGTTTCGAGTTTGGCAAGAAGGCAGGTTATGTTACTCTGGCGCAGCTTCGCGCTTTAAGCACAAAGGAAGTTTATGAGATCTATACAGAGTCCAAACGATTTGGTTTTCCAACTGTTGTCGATGGATACTTCTACCCCAAAACGATCCCACAGATATTCGATGCCAAAGAACAGGCACAGGTACCTCTTTTACTTGGATGGAACTCTGCTGAAATTCCGGGTATGGCATTCATGCAGGGACTTCCCTATAACGATGAAAACTATGTAAAGAAAGTGAAGGAAGTTTACCCGAATGATTTTGAACAGGTACTGAAACTTTATCCTCATGCCTCGGAAAAGGAGATCGAATTGTCGGCTACAGCGCTGGCTTCAGATCGCTTTATTGCCTACAGTACCTGGAAGTGGTTCGACCTCCATAGAAAGAACAGCAGCAAGCCCGTTTACCGTTATCTGTACAGCAAGCTGAGACCTCCGTTGGTAGATCAGACACGCACATCCGGACTTGCCGGGGGCACAGTAGAAAAGAACGCCAATGCGCCAAAACCTCCGGAGCCTGTAGGAGCACCCCATGCGTGCGAAATTGAGTATTGTATGGGCAATCTTCATTTGATCAAAGAATACGCATGGACACCAGATGATTTCAAAGTATCGGAAACAATGTTGAGCTACTTTGCGAACTTTGTTAAGACTGGCAATCCGAATGGTGAGAAACTTCCAAATTGGCCTGCTGCAGAAGCGAATGATACCACTCCTCCAGTAATGATAATTGATATCGAGTCAAAATCGATCGATGCAAAAGACGATGCCAGGTACCAATTCCTGGACAAGGCATACAAGAATTGATGATTTGATATTAGCCTCACAACGGTGGGGCTCACCATGACTACAACAAGGCCGGCGCTTGCTGGCCTTTTTGTTGATAATCAATTGCTGCCTTCGCACAATTTTTGCGGATATTAGTAAAAATGATCAAACTATGAGGGCTGAGGATATTTCTAAGAAGGCGTCCAGTGACGTCAGCCTGCTGCCGCCGGCGTCTGGTTCCAGCGTTGTGAATGTTGGAACTGCCGAGCGCATTGTGTCAGTAGCGGGAGGCGCATTACTCGCAACGTATGGGCTACGTAATATGAAGAAGTTGTCAGCACTGCCGATGTTGGTCGCTGGTGGTTTTCTTCTTATGCGCGGAGCAACAGGTTACTGTCCAATTAATTCTGCGCTGAGAAGAAATACGGCTGAACGTGGCGCAACTACGGTGGAGGCTTCGGTATCTCAGATCATCAGCAAGCCGCGAACTGAAGTTTATTCCTATTGGCGAAAGCTCGAACATTTGCCATTGTTCATGAAGCATCTTTCGTCCATTCAACAAATTGACGAAACACATTCTGTATGGAAGGCAGCACTGCCGGGGAACATTGGAACACTTTCGTGGACTGCCGAGATCGTCGATGATCAGCCCGGAGAATATATCGCATGGTCATCGGTCCCGGGTTCGGCAGTTGATAATGCTGGCTATGTTCATTTCCTGGATGCACCGCGTAATGGAACCGAGGTCAAGGCAACAATTGCTTATCGCCTTCCAGGCGGAGATATCGGCAGTCTTGCGGCGCAGTTATTCAATCCATATCTGCAGGATTTAATTGTGGAT
Organism: Chryseolinea sp.; assembly: GCA_049840655.1. Classification (GTDB taxonomy): domain Bacteria; phylum Bacteroidota; class Bacteroidia; order Cytophagales; family Cyclobacteriaceae; genus Chryseolinea. The sequence goes on along the minus strand of JASGJX010000033.1, from coordinate 227,111 downwards.
GATTTAAAGCGGTTCAAGTACAACATCGAAGGGGGTGTTAATTACGTTCGGGGTATTGAGCCCGACGAACGCTGAGGAGCCAGCACACTGAAGTAAGAAATGGATACCATTACTCACTTCGCGGCGGGAGCCTGTATCGGAGAGCTCGTAGCGGGACGAAAAGTTGGTAAGAAGGCGATGGTTCTCGGAGGTTCCGCGCAGTTGGTTCCTGATATTGACTTCATTTTCGGTCTTTGGATGTCGCCCGCAGCCAATGCGCTTGCGCATCGTGGTCTTACTCATTCATTCTTGTTCCTTATTTTGATCTCACCGGTGCTTGCATGGATGGTGCGCCCGTGGTGGGGTGACAAGACAATCTCGTTCCAATACTGGATCATTTTCCTTGGAGCTCAGATACTCACGCATTTGCTTTTAGATGCCTTCAATGCTTATGGAACAGGGTGGTTCGAACCATTTGATCACACACGGATAAGTTTCAATGCCGTGTTTGTGGCAGACCCTTTCTTTTCATTGCCGCTGGGTCTTGCGTTCGCACTGCTACTGTTCACACGTACTGACTTTCGATGGCGGGAAGCCACGGCTATCGTGGCATTGAGCGTTAGTGGACTTTACTTGGGATATGGCTTATTTAACAAATGGCAAGTCGAGCGGAAATCGACTGAAGCTTTCTACAACCAGGGAATTTTGGCCTCATCACATTTCACTACACCGACACCCTTTAACAACTGGTTGTGGTATGTTGTTGCCACTGATTCTTCAGGCAGCTATGTTGGTTATCGCTCGGTATTTGATCGATCGCAGGATATGAAATTTGAGTTCTTTCCGCGGAATGATTCATTGCTCGCGTTGGCTAATAACACATCAGAGCATGAAATTGAACTGCTTAAGCGTCTCTCGCAGGGACATTACACTGTTGAAGTCCACGGAGACACATTGATTTTTAACGACCTTCGTTTCGGCCAGATGCTTGGCTGGCAAAATGCCCGGGGCGGTTTCGTATTTCATTATTATCTCAGCCCTGAAATTGACAATACACTTGTGTTACAACGTGGAAGGTTTCAAGGATGGGATTATGGCGCGACGAGAACACTTCTCAGTAGGATTCGAGGCAATTGAGAATCAAAGGCGACGGGAGCTACGTCGTTCACGATCAGAACTGATGGTAAAAATGACCAGGAATGTTCTGAATAACGCATAGGCTATTCGATATAGTGCCGTGTTCCACCAATGTGTTTTGTGCTTCAAGTCATTCGCGGTGATTTGATCGCAGTCTTCCCTGATAATCTTATCCAGTGATGCTTCAACCTGAGCTCCAAATTCCCCGTCTTGTATATCGAGATTCAATTCGATACTTGCGTAAGCGCTTAGGTCGTTGAAGTTAAAAGAGCCTACAGTCACAAATGTTCCATCACTACAGGCAATCTTGCCGTGAAGTACCTTTTTCCGATACTCATAAATTTCGATCTTGCGTCGAAGGAGCCAGGGATAAAAGAATCGTTCGGCATGTTTAGCGAGAGGAACATCCGATAGTTTTGTGACAACAACCCGAATACGGAGACCACGTTTGGATGCCAGTCGCAAGTTCTTCCTAAAGACGCGGCCTGGCAGAAAATAGCTCGACATGATGGTTACACTTTGCTGTCCACGTTTGAGCATCTCCAGGTAACTTCGTGAGATCTGGTTTTTGTTTCTGATCCAGTCATTGATACGCATTCGGACCCGACATTCATCAACAGGAGGAAGTGCTCCGGGAGTTGCGTGCAACGAGGGTGGTCTCCTGAAATACATTTGAACACATCGGTTATACAATTCCCGGGAAATATCTCCGGTGCAGTATACAGCCCAATCAAGCCAGCCAGGTTGATCCGGAAGGTCGTTATATCGATTTGAAATATTGCGGCCTCCGACGAGGCTATGAATCGAATCTGCGACAATAACCTTATGATGCATTCGTCTGCCCACAAAGAAATTGTCGCCCCTGAATAGTGGTTGAAACCACCGAAAATTGACTCCCGCGGCGCGCAGATCATTTACAAAGGCAGCTGGCAGCGGTCTTGAGGCGTATCCATCGAGCATCAGGTAAACTTTCACTTTTCGACTCGCTGCGCGCTTTAACGCGTTGGCTATACGCTCCCCAGTTTCGTCAGCCTCGAAGATGTACATTTGAAAATGTACACTTTCCCGGGCGTGATCAATCATATCTTCGAGTATCCGGAAATACGACGCACCGTCATGAATTAATTTGACTGCGTTATGCAGACTGTATCCGGCACCTGCTGATGATGACTTCCTGACCATGCGAACCGTTAAAATATATATTTCCTTCGGTTCGCGTAAACGAGTTAATGCACTTGAACAAACTAAATTTATCCACCGGGTCGCGTCAGGAACGGGATTTTTTGTTTCCTTGTGCCTTGTCCCAAAAAGAAAACGCATGCAGCTTAGTCAGATATCCCGTCTGTTATTAATATCAGCGCTAGTGCTGATCTCGTCGTCGACGGTAACGAGTCAGGATCGCACGCTTCAGGCAGAGTCCCTGGTCACTTCCAACGGGCAGGTAACAATCAAAGGCAAGAATGTGCCCTACAAAGTGACAGCCGGTACTCAGCCCGTTTGGGACAAAGACGGCAAGGTGATTGCGTCATTGTTTTTTAGTTACTATGAACGCACCGACGTAGCGGACAAAAGCAAACGCCCGCTTGTTATGTCATTCAATGGGGGACCAGGGTCTGCATCTGTCTGGATGCACATTGCGTACACTGGCCCCAAAATACTGAACATCGATTCTGAAGGGTATCCTGTTCAGCCATATGGTGTAAAAGACAATCCACACTCAATTCTTGACGTGGCCGACATTGTTTACGTTGATCCTGTTAACACGGGTTATTCCCGCATACTGGATTCAAAAGCTGAGCGCTCAGTATTCTTTGGTGTTAATGCGGACATCACCTACTTATCAGAATGGTTGAACACTTTTGTGTCACGGTATAACCGATGGTTGTCTCCCAAGTATCTGATCGGTGAAAGCTATGGAACGACAAGAGTTTCCGGGCTTGCCAAAGCATTGCAGAATTCACATTGGATGTACCTCAATGGTGTAGTCCTGGTGTCACCAACTGAACTGGGAATCAAACGCGATGGAACCGTAGGCGATGCGTTGTCGTTGCCGTACTACACTGCGGCCGCATGGTATCATAAAAAACTTTCCGCAGATCTACAAAATAAAGACCTTAAAGAAGCACTTGCAGAATCTGAGAAGTTCACCATCGAATCGTTTATCCCCGCTCTTGCAAAGGGTGGATTCATTGATGACGCCGAGAGGAATAGAATAGCTGAGCAGGTAGCACGTTATTCGGGACTTAGTTCAAAGGTCGTGTTGCAAAACAACCTTGCCGTTGCACCAAGCTTCTTTTGGAAGGAATTACTTCGGGATAATGGTAAGACAATTGGCCGGCTGGACTCGCGCTACATTGGCATCGACAAAAAAGAAAGTGGGACCGATCCCGATTACAATGCTGAGCTTACTTCCTGGCTGCATTCATTTACGCCAGCGATTAATTACTACCTGCGCGAGGTTTTAAAGTACAAGACGGATATCAAGTACAATATGTTTGGTCCGGTTCATCCGTGGGATAATGCGGGGGATCAGACGGGCGAAGATCTGAGAATTGCCATGGCAGAAAATCCTTACATGCATGTTCTTATCCAATCAGGTTATTATGATGGCGCGACGACCTATTTCGACGCTAAGTATACGCTTTGGCAGTTAGACCCCAGCGGGCGTTTGAAAGACCGGCTGCATTTTGAGGGATACCGCAGCGGGCATATGATGTATCTTCGCAGCGAGGACCTTGCATTATCAAATGATCATTTACGGGAATTCATACGACAAACCACTCCCGGTCATCAGCCGGCGCGCTACGATGCTCATTAGTAATATCGCGCCATTCGCATTTGAGTGGAGACATAAGTAATGCGTCATAACTAATTGATTTTCTTTTAAATAAACATCATGACATGACTGAGGGGTTAAGTGGAGAATTGAGCACTATTTTTTACGCACGTCTGGGGAAAAAGCTGCTCATTGTCAGCCTGCTATTATTGCCTATTCTTCCGTCGGTTGACGTCATTGCCCAGGGTTCTTTTCAGAAAGCACGGACAATCGTCACAACTGACGGTGAGGTAGATGATCAGGATTCGTTTATCAGAATGCTTTTATACAGCAACGAGTTTGATCTGGTTGGGCTTGTCTACAGCAGTTCTCAATGGCATTACAAAGGGGATGGCAAGCGCACCAAATACACATCGGCGATGCCGATGACAGCCAAAAGGTATGGTGAACGAACGGAGCTACGCTGGCCTGGAACAACCTGGATGGAGGCACACATTGACCAATATTCAAAAGTTTATGAAAATCTGAAGAAGCATGCCGCCGGATTTCCAAGTCCTGATTATCTCAAGAGTATTATCCGCGTAGGCAACATTGACTTTGAAGGTGAAATGGAACACGATACACCAGGCTCCGACTTCATTAAACAGATTCTCCTTGATGCAGACACAAATGTGGTCTATTTACAGATCTGGGGCGGTACGAACACCGTAGCCAGAGCGTTGAAGTCGATAGAAGAGCAGTATAAGGCTCAGCCTGAGTGGCAGTCGCTCAAACGAAGAATATCCCGTAAGGCAATTCTCTATGCCGTGCTGGATCAGGACAATACTTATCAGAAGTACGTTGCTCCGAACTGGCCGGAGATCAAAGTACTTTACAACGCAGCCCAGTTCTGGAACTTTGCTTACCCATGGCCTCGTGTGGTACCATTGCCCTTGCAGGCATATCTCCGGGGTGCGTGGTTTGACAAGAATATCCGGACCGATCATGGGCCACTTATGAAGCAGTATTACTTATGGGGTGATGGCCGTCAAATAGAGAATGACCCTGAGCACAATCAAGGTGACACTGCTGTGATGAGAAAAGCTGGCATGACGCAGTATGATTTTATCTCGGAAGGTGACTCGCCCGCTTACTTTCACCTGATCGATGTGGGACTTGATAACCTTCAGGACGCTTCTTTTGGCGGATGGGGTGGGCGCATGGTTCGGTCAAAGTCGAACCCTAGCCGATGGGAAGATGGCGACAATGTGACAGACTTCAACCCCTACACTAAGCGCTATGATAAAGCCTATCCACAGACAAGATGGATTGATGTACTGCAGGAAGATTTTGCTGCAAGGGCGGACTGGTGTGTGTCCACCGTTGAGGACGCAAATCATCCTCCGGTTGTCAATCTTGCTCATGAAAAACATCTTGTTGGGAAGCCTGGCAAGGTTATGAACCTCGCGGTGAATGCGTCGGACCCCGACGGCGATAAGCTTTCTTGCAAATGGTGGCAGTACGAGGAAGTGGACTCCTACGTAGGTAAAATACAATTAATGAACTCAGGTAAACTTTTATCCAGCTTCAAAATTCCTTTGGATGCGCGTTCGGGGGATACGTTTCACCTCATTGCTGAAGTTTCAGATGACGGTGCCCCTAAGCTGACCAGATACCGGCGAGTGATTGTCACGGTGCAGTGATCTATTGAGCGTCAGTGAATACATGTGCTGAGTACTAGCCCGGAATGTGACGCTGGTTGCAAGATCAAAGCAATACTGAAGGGCTGGGCGGAATATCAGTCCACGCGATTGATACATCTCTTGGCTATGTCACAATGACGCAAATTTCAGGCTAGTTAACTTGCTGCTTTTTCATTGCCAGTGAAGCTACGATGGCAATTCCAAGGGCAATCCCGATGAAGGCAAGTGACCATTCGATTGGAATTTTAACAACATCCGCCAAAAGCATCTTGACCCCAATAAAAATGAGAATGGCAGATAACGCATACTTAAGGTATACGAAATACTTCTCGATACCGGCGACCGCAAAGTAGAGCGAGCGGAGTCCGAGGATGGCAAACACATTCGACGTGTAAACTATGAATGGGTCTTCTGATATAGCGAGAATAGCCGGAATGCTGTCCACAGCAAAGACCAAATCTGTTGCTTCGATGAGCACCATGACAACAAACAAAGGTGTTGCCCAAAGCAAACCATTTCGTCGCACGAAAAACTGATCACCTTCGTAGCCAGGCGTAACACGAAAGATCCGTCGCACGAACTTGACGACGGGATTTTTCTCAGGGTTCAGCTTAACATCGCCCTGCGTGAGTATCCGCACACCGGTAAAGGCGAGGAAGAGTCCGAAGACATAAATGAGCCAGTGGAATTTATGGATAAGTTCAATTCCTGCCACGATGAAAAGCACACGCATGACCAACGCACCGAGAATACCCCAGAACAGGACTTTGTGCTGATACTCTGCGGGAACATGGAAATACGAAAAGATTATTATTATAACGAAGATGTTGTCGACGCTGAGCGATTTTTCAATCACGTAACCAGTTAGAAATTCAAAGGCATCTTCGCTCCCGAACTGATAGTACACGAACGTATTGAAGAGTAGGGCAAGGGCAACCCACACTGCCGTCCACACGAGCGCGTCGCGGATCGAAATTGCTTTTGATTTTCGATGGAATACTCCCAGGTCGAGTACGAGCATGAGCAACACGAACAGGTTAAATCCAATCCAAAGTTGAGTCTGGGTAAAGCTCATGACTACGAATACGTTTGCATCAACGCACTAAGGATAGCTGAAATTCCCTTCAGATTCATTATCGGCTGGCGCAATTATTATTATAGGACGAACATGGGGCAAAGGGCATCGGGTAGGGGGGCGAACCATTGAGAATTCCCTACCTTTGCGACTTGGTTCAAGTCAAGGCAGTTCACAGTAATGGTCAATCCAACAGAACAATCAGAGCGCGAATACCTCGGAGAGATTAAGGAGAAACTGATGTTGTCGGTTCAACTGGTTGATGACAATGTTAAGCAATTCTCGGAGGAGCTTCGCCAGAAAAAGCAATATATCCACGAGCATCAATCCGGTATGGATGAGGCTGACATTGTTGCTGCCGGTCAATCTATTGATCGAATTGCATTTACAGGTGAATCGGTAGTGGAGCGACGCCGGCGATTGATGAAGCTGATGGATTCACCATACTTTGGTCGGATTGACTTTACGCCGCAGCGGGGCAAAACCAATGCTGTATATATCGGTCTGCACAGTTACGCCAGTGAAGTTGGGCGATCAAATCTTATCTATGATTGGCGTGCTCCGGTTTCATCATTGTTCTACGATTATGAATTAGGGGAGGCGGCGTATCAGACACCCTCTGGGTTGATCAAAGGCGAGATTTCTGTTAAACGTCAATACCGTATCCGCGACGGCAAAATGGATTTCATGATTGAGAATGCCGTCAACATTCAGGATGAGATTCTGCAGCGTGAGTTGAGCAAGTCTGCTGACGACAAGATGAAGAATATTGTCGCGACGATTCAGCGGGATCAGAATGCGGTTATCAGAAATGATACCTCGAAGGTTATGATTATCCAGGGCGTGGCCGGGTCGGGGAAGACATCGATAGCGCTTCACCGTATAGCCTTCCTGTTGTATCGCTTTCGTGATACAATTACTGCAAAGGATATTCTGATCATCTCTCCGAACAAGGTTTTTGCGAGTTACATATCGAATGTTCTTCCCGAGCTCGGTGAAGAGACAATTCCAGAAACCGGGATGGAGGAGCTTGCCAATGAATTGCTGGAGCACAAGTATCCTTTTCAAAGCTTCTTTGAGCAGGTTACTGAAATTCTTGAGCACGATGATGCAGCCTTTGCAGAGCGTATTCGATTTAAGGCAACGTTCGAATTCTTGTCAAAACTCAATCAGTATCTGATACATGTAGAGAATAACTATTTTGATTTTACGGAGCTGCGTGTAGCCGGAACGGTGGTGCCATTTCCTTTTATTCTTGAAAGATTCCGGGCATATTACAGAATCCCGATTCTAAAGCGGTTTCCGGAGGTTATCCGCGACATTCAACAGCACGTGCGGACAATGAGTGGTAAGAAACTCAACGGGCAAGACCGTGCAAAGCTTTGGGAACAGGTTCCGCGCATGTTCCGTTTTAATAGCGTACTGGCGCTGTACGAAGACTTCTATAAGTGGCTGGGGAGGCCAGAAATGTTCCGACCACTTGCTGGTGGGGAACTTGAGTACAGCGACGTTTTTCCACTGATTTATTTTCGCATTCGCGTGGAAGGCGTCATGTCTTATGATCACGTAAAACATTTGTTGGTTGACGAGATGCAAGATTACACGGCTGTGCAGTATGCTGTATTGAATCGTTTGTTTAGCTGTAAGAAAACAATTCTTGGGGATGTCAATCAGAAGGTTAATCCTTTCAGTGCGTCATCTTCGGATGATATCGGCCGTGTCTTTCCAAATGGTGATTCGGTGAAACTTGTGCGCAGCTATCGGTCTACGATCGAGATCACGAATTTTGCGCAGCGTATTAGCAGGAATCCTGAGCTCATTCCGATGGAACGTCACGGAGACGAACCCCAGGTACTAGGTTTTGAATCTAATATTGATGAGGCCGCAGCAATCAAGGAAATGTTATATGCCTTCAACGAAAGCGATTACCAGTCGCTGGGAATTCTTTGTAAGACTTTTGAGCAGGCAAGCACGCTGTATGAACACCTGAAGTCCGATAAGGAATTTGAATTGCCGTTTACGCTGCTGGACGCTGACAGCACGTCGTTTAAGAATGGTGTCATAATAACGACTGTGCACCTGAGCAAAGGTCTCGAGTTTGATAACGTAGTCGTTCCGTTTGTTTCGGATCGGAATTACAGAACTGCCGTAGATCGCAGTATGCTTTACATAGCGTGTACGAGAGCGATGCACAAGCTCACGTTGACATACGCGAAGTCAGCAAGTGCGTTTACTGCTGAATAGCACGGCCTGTTTGGGATCGAGAAACACACTTAGCGGGCAAGAGTCCGCGCAAGACTGGGCCGCGACTGGTCCCTGAAACGTTGACCGTCTACAGCCTGCTCATTGTAATATAATTTATATTATGTTAAATACGTTACGGTGAACTCGTTCAAAGTCCGCCCATGGTAAGCACTTTTGCGTGTTCCATTGGTTTAACGCGCCCTACTGACAACCTGGAGAGTCGCACCAAATCCATGTCCTTCAACGAAGGTTCTGCTTTGATTTGAGCCAGAGTAACTGGCACCGGCATTGTCTTAAAGGGCTTCAAATCCACCACAACCCAATTCGGATCGTCTGTCGTCGGATCCTGATACGCCTCTTTAACAACCCTGGCAATACCGACTATTGCCAGCCCTTCGTTACTGTGATAGAAAAACACCTCATCTCCTTTCTTCATGGCCTTTAGATTATTTCGGGCGCCGTAATTACGTACGCCATCCCAAAAGGTCCTTCCGTCCTTAATAAACTGTTCCCAGCTATACTTAAATGGTTCAGACTTCACCAGCCAATAGTTCATACTGTTTGCTCAATTTTGCGCGAAGGTAAATTGTATATTGGTTCGCATGCAAATCAGTGAAGAGAATCTCAAACTCTGGATCAATAAGTTTTACGGCTATGGATCCTGGAAAGCACGTATTTGGCTTCTGGGATATGAAGAAGGCGGAGGTGACTTACCGGAAGAAGTCGCAGAAAAAACTGACTACTTCGCGGCTAAGCACGCAGCCTTCAGTGAACCGGTATTATGCGACGCCAGAGATCTGTATCATCAGGTGACCTATCGTGACGAAGGCCCCAAGGGAAAAAACTTCAATACCCTTTACGACTATCGCTTTGGAAAAGAAGCCCTTCTTCACGGTGCCTGGAAAAACCTCATAGCGTTTACGCACGGGTACAATAATCAAAGTCCACCCGATCTGATTCGCTATCAAAAGAACTCGTTCCTATCTGGCGACAACGAAGCTATCATACGGTTGTATCCACTTCCAAGTCCACATAGTCATGCATGGTACTACCGATGGCTGGTTGTCTCCAAACCACTCTCCTATATAAGGGACCGCGCCAAGTACGAACAAGAAGTCTATCCGAATCGGATAAAGGCAATTCTTCAGCAAATAAGAGCGCATCGCCCCAAGCTCGTGCTCCTGTACGGCATGAACAACATTCAGAAGATTAAGGAATCATTCGAAACCGAATTCAGTGCCAAATTCAAGATGGTAAAAGCTATCAAGCTTCAGATTCCCCAACACCATTTTGCCAGTATCGAAGGCACTCAAGTTATTATCACAACACAACTCCCTACCCTTCGTCACAACCGCGTGGAGACTGGATTTGAGTGGCATTATTTTGGGACGTTAGTCCGCTCGTATTGCGAATCATAACGGAAGAAATTTATCACATAAAGATTAACAAATGAACAAAGCCAAACCTGCAGCAGGCACAAAATGGAGTCTTTCGGACATGATGGCAAGCAGCATCAATTTCGCTACCATGATTGGTGACTACGACGCCGAACTATCGACGCCCTTGCTGAAAGAAATGAGTCTTCACTTTTACAGGTTGCCAGCTGGCGCTCCGGACCTGCAACGTCCACATCAGGAGGATGAACTATATTACGTGCTGTTAGGCTCACGGACAATTCGAATTGTGGACCAGGGTGAAGTTATAACCGTACCGCTTACTACGGGAGATGTTGTTTACGTGCCTGCCCGTGCTGAACACAAATTCATCGGCGAAGAAGAGATTTCACTGCTCGTTTTTTTTGCACCGAATTATAGTGGCCATCCTTAATTGTAACCTTCTGCCAACGCCCAGGTAAGTACACCAAATGAGTACCGGTTATGTTTCTCAACTACATCAAAGTCGCCTGGAGAAATCTCTACAGAAATAGGGCTTTATCCAATATTAATATTTTGGGGCTTGCACTTGGTATTGCCTGCAGCATGTTAATCTATCTGTGGATTGACGATGAATTGGGAATTGATTCATTTCATGAAAATAGTGGTTACCTGTACACAGTGTATGAGACCCAACATCACGATGGGATAATCGAGGGTGGCCCGTATACTCCTGGTATGTTGTATGAGGAACTGAAGACGCTTTATCCGGAAGTGAAGTATGCGGTACCGATGGCCTCCTGGACTGAGGTGCGTACGTTTGAATCTTCCTCCAAAATCCTTAAGCAGGATGGAACGTACGCGGGTCCCGACTTCTTTTCAGCATTCAGCTTTCCCCTGCTTGCTGGCCATCCTGAAACAGCCCTAAAAACGACATCTGATATTGCGATTTCAGAAGATATGGCACTAAACTTCTTTGGATCAGCAGATGCGGCACTTGGACAACAGATTCGTTTTGAAAACTCAAAAGATCTCCGGATCAGCGCGATATTCAGGAACATCTCACCCAAAAGCTCTCTGAAGTTTGACTACTTGTTAAACTGGGAAACGTTTCTCGAGCGACACTCCTGGGCACGCAACTGGGGTAACAACGGTCCGGCTACCTACTTGGTTCTTCAACCTGATGCCGATGTAAAATCTTTTGAAAGCAAAATCCTTAACTTTCTAGTTGAAAAGCATCCCGACAGTCAGAACGATAACTTTTTCATAAAGCTCCATTTGCAAAAATTCAGCGAGGGTTATCTTCACTCCCGTTTGGAAAACGGTGAGATAGCCGGTGGACGTATTCAATACGTTACGTTGTTTTCAATAGTTGCAATATTTATTCTATTGATCGCATCGATCAATTTTATGAATCTTACCACTGCGCGTTCTTTGCGACGGGCAAGGGAAATCGGCGTAAGAAAAGTTGTGGGTGCACTTCGATTGTCACTTGTGCGGCAATTTATCGGTGAGTCTATGCTTACGGCCTGTCTTGCATTTACCGTAGCGTTGATTATAGTAGTCGCAGCACTTCCTTCGTTCAATACCATTACTCAAAAGCAGATCGGGTTTCCATTCGACAGCGCTTTGTTCTGGTCACGATGGATTTTAATTATGGTGATTACGGGATTCATCTCGGGATGCTATCCGGCACTGTACCTTTCTTCATTCAATCCCATAAGAGCGTTTAAAGGTGCTTTGAAATTCACGAGCAGCGCGGTATGGTTCAGACGCTCACTTGTTGTGTTTCAATTTGTACTTTCTATTATGCTCATAGTTGGTACGATCGTGATCTCGCGACAGGTTCACTATGTCCAATCGGCGCAACTGGGATATGATCGCCAGAATTTGATGTACATTCCTTTGGAAGGCGACCTCGCCAGGAAGTATCTCACATTCAAAAACGAGGCGCTCGGTATTCCCGGTGTAAAGCTGATCAGTTGTACGTCAAACAATCCGACCTCGATTAACAACGGCACCGGTGGTGTTGTCTGGGAAGGAAAGGATCCAAATTCTTTGATACAATTTACGCAGGCAGCGATAGGCACAGATTTTACCAGGACGATGAATATGGAGATCATTCAGGGACGAGACTTCTCTCAAGACGTCGCTTCGGACTCTGTCGGCTATATCGTGAATGAACGTGCGTTGGGACTATTTGGATACCATGATCCGATCGGTATGCCATTGACGTTCTGGGGTCGGAAAGGATCGATTGTAGGCGTGATCAAAGACTTTCACTTCAATTCCATGCATGAAGAAATCCGTCCTCTCGTGCTGCGACTTGGAGAGGGAGAAAATATGGAATGGGCAATTGTTCGAACAGAAACTGGAGCCACAAGCTCCGCACTTGTGTTACTTGAAAAACTTTGCAAAGAGCTCAACCCGAAGTTTCCTTTTACTTATAAGTTCGCGGACGAAGAATATAGAAAGTTGTATGTGAGTGAAATGATAGTTGAGAAGTTATCAAATGCGTTTGCGGGCATGGCGATATTCATTTCGTGCCTTGGGCTGCTGGGACTTACGATCTTTGCTGCAGAACAACGAACGAAAGAGATCGGAATCAGGAAAGTACTGGGGGCAAGTTTATCGTCGTTGTTCGGTTTACTGTCTAAAGAACTGCTTCTGCTCGTCTGCTCAGCAATGATCATTGCCTCTCCCCTCGCCTGGTTTGTAATGGATAACTGGTTAAGCGAATTCGCTTACCGCTCTGAACTTGCCTGGTGGATTTTTCCATTGGCTGGCGGAGCAGCCATTGTCATCGCGTTAGCGGCTGTCAGCTTTCAGACAATCAGAGCACTCCTAGTCAATCCAGTTAATAGCTTGCGGACGGAATAGCAGCCGATTTGAAGATGGTCTGATTGTTGGCTCAAAATGTCATGTTCCTGTCTCACACAAACTGCTGCTATGGCCTATGTTTGTGTAAGAATTTACGATCATGGCAACACAGATTACCTATCTTATTCTGCCTCATGTGCACCTGCTCGATCTGGCCGGAGCTGACCAGGTATTTTTTGAAGCCAACGACTATGGAGCAAACCTTTCGTTACAATATTGCTCATTAGCCCGCGGGCTACATACGTCGGCTTCCCTCCCAATTGGCCGGTTGCAACACTTTCAGAAAGTCAAACTTCAGCCTGGCGATTTTCTTTTCATACCAGGCTCCTCCGTGGAATATTTGATGTCGCCGGAGTTTGCAGCAGAGCATGAGTTGTTTCTCTGGCTGCGTGAACGGCACGCCTCAGGCGTTCGAATCTGCTCGGTTTGTACCGGCGCATTTGTTCTTGGTAAGGCCGGCCTGCTGAATGGCCGGAAATGTACCACGCATTGGAAAAGAACCGATGAATTGAAGAGGGCGTTTCCGCAGATCAGACTGGAGGAAGATATTCTGTTCGCGGAAGATGGCGGAATCTTTACGAGTGCCGGCGTAACTGCAGGGATCGATATGGCACTGCATATATTGGAAATGATCGTCAATGAGCAGATGGCATTTAAGGTAGCCCGGGAGCTGGTTGTATACATGCGGCGCGATGGCGCCAATTCACAGCATAGTGTTTTTCTCAAGTATCGGAATCATATTCACTCGGGCATACATAAAGCGCAGGATTACCTTCAGGATAATCTCAGCAAGAAGGTATCACTGGAAGAGCTTGCTGACACCGCTTGCATGAGTTCACGTTCGCTCACGAGAACCTTTCGAAGAGAGACTGGTATTTCAGTTAACGAATACACAACTCTACTTCGCCAGGAGCGGCTCAAAGAGTTTATGAAGAATCCACGTATGAGCCGTAAACAAATGGCACACGAGTGTGGACTGCAAAGTGAAAGGCAAGTGCTTCGATTGCTGAAGGCTGAGCCGCCACGTATCTAGCGGGAACAAATTTTCAAAAGTCTAACTTCCGGGTCATCATGAGACATCAACGTTCAGTGATTGGCAGAATTATCACCGTGCTAATAGGTATCGTCATCTGTATCGTCATCTGCTTCATGTATTTCGCACCGTCTGCATATTTGCGTACGCAGCATCATGAGTTGTTGAAGGCTGACTCCCTGAGCGGTTCATTTGTGAAAAAATACTAAACAAACAAATACATGAAAAAGACAGTGGGAATCATCCTCTTTGACGGGGTTGAAGTGCTCGATTTTGCCGGACCATTCGAGGTATTCTCAGCTACAAGTGAAGTTTTTTCAGAATCACGTTTTGATGTTTTCACTTTTTCAATGGATGGAAAGGCAGTGAACGGTGTAAATAACCTCAACGTCATACCTCACTTTTCCTTCAACAACCATCCTCCTATTGATATTTTAATTCTGCCTGGCGGGGTGGGCACTCGTAAACTGCTTCACGACGAAGTATTTCTGACCGCATTGAAATCGCTTGTTGACAACACGTCGCTTACTCTTTGCATCTGCTCAGGGGCAAGGCTACTTGCTAAACTTGGAAAGCTTGATCACAAGCGATATTGCACCCATCATGACGTTTATGATCATGTTGCCCAGATTGCTCCGCTTGCAATTCCACAACCAGGCAAACGTTTTGTGAGAACCGATATTCGCCTTTTCACCTCGGGCGGGATATCGGCTGGCATAGATCTTTCATTCTATGCGCTTGAAATGTTAACCAGCACTTTACTTGCACGGGAAACAGCTGCATATATGGAGTATGACTATAAACCCTTAGACCAAAGCGTTCAAATTTCTGCAATACAGGAAATCTGAATTGCATAAACAAGTAAGGCCCTTTCTGGGGCCTTACTCATAATCTTATTAGCGCTTCAATTGTTCAATCCCTAGAGGCCAGGCTGAGCACTTGCCACGAGTTCCAGAATTTCCTTGTCCGGATGATTGCGAACCGTGCAAGTGTTATCAAGCATCATCGTAGCTCCTACTGAAGCATTATACTTAGGCCATGCTGGAAGTCCTTTGTGATTAGGATCACCAGAACGGGCGAAGTTAATCCATGCCTGGCTCGCCTTATCGGCCAGAGCGTAGGCGTCCTTACCCCCACCGGTCATTTCCTCGCATCGGGCGATGTTGTTCATAACAAAAGGAATCTCCATGCAATGCAACGCCTTATACACACCATCCAAAACGGGAGACTGCCAGGTAAAAAGGTACACATACACCGGCGCTGCGGCGCTTGCTGATTTCGCGTTTGCCTGCGCCACCATGCCTGGCCGGAAGAATGCGTCAATATCCATGAGGTCAGTAGCGCGGGTGTCGTTAGGATAAGCTTTTTTAACGGCAGCTATATACGCATCCGTCTTGTCCTTCCACTGTTTCTGGAGAAACGCTTTTACTTGTTCCTCATTTCCATTACGCAATTCAGGATTTCTCAGCGACGACATAAATTCGTTCTTTGTCGATCCGATCAGCAGAGGCACCGTTGCAGAATTTGCCAATGCCTCGGCGTCACCCGGATTGTGCGTCAAAAACTTTCCGTCGATAGTCGGTGTCCATCCCATTCGGAGTCCTGCCAGTGATTCCACTGCCAGTGATTTTGCCTTCGGCAGCAAGTTGCTCACGCACTTTTGCAATCGCTTTGTTACCTGCCGCAACTAACTTTTCGTAAGGCACCTTTTGGATGGAATCCACCTGCGATGGTATCAAACCCAGTTCATTCAATACAGCACTTCCGATGCGCTTTGATACGGTCTGGTCCTGATATGGCGACCATACCCCGCTCTGTACTATGGCCTTATGGAATAGTCCCTTTGCGAGCGGCGAGCTCATCAGAGCTGTTACTTTTCCACCCCCACCGGATTGCCCAAAAATAGTCACGTTGTTAGGATCACCTCCGAAGTTAGCAGCATTTGCTTTTACCCATTCCAATGCAGCGACGAGATCATAAAAGCTGGCATTTGCTGATGACTTATACTTATCTCCGTATTCTGATAGATCCAGAAAGCCGAGAATATTAAGGCGATGGTTGACAGAGATCAATACTACGTCGCCCTTTTTGCTAATCGCTTCTCCATCGTATGAAGGCAATTCCTGTGAAGACCCTGCGGTGTAGCCACCACCGTGGATCCAAAACATAATGGGTCGCTTTTTCCCGTCGTTAATGCCTGGAGTCCAGATATTGAGCCGGAGACAATCTTCATTGGCATATCCCCAGTCATGATGAAACACAAATTCAGATTCGTCCTGTACTCGTGTAGTAGGAGTCATCAATGGGCTGACGGGGCCATAGGTCATCGAGCTTCGTATTCCTTCCCACGAATCAGGAGGTTGAGGTGCCTCGAAGCGTCTAGCCTTAGCGTATGGTATGCCTTTGTAGATGTACGTGCCATTGTGAATATAGCCACGTACTTTTCCCGATTGGGTTTGAGCGACCGCCACATTCGCCCCCGTGGCCAATGGCGTCGACGCCTTCTGGGCATTTGCCGATATCGTTACGGCAAAAAGCATGATGAGCGTACTGATGTGCTTCATAAAATGGTGTTCATTGTGTTAGGTGTACACAATAGTATACAAAAAACATGAACTACCGATTTGGGTCGATGTTGAATTCCACGGACGGCGGGCATTGGCCCGATCAAATCGCTACGACGTTGAAAGTTATCCTGGGTTAGATCACTTAACAACCATAATCGCCATACCATCGTGCACCTTTGCGCCGACGTTCTGAATGATCGTCCCGATTGTTGCTGGATTGTCGGCCATTGCCTGGTTAAAGCGCCTCGCCCCCTGAACCATGTCGTCTTCGGAATTGGGGTCAAGTACCTTGCCCTCCCTGATAACGTTGTCGGCAATTATCAGCGTTCCTGGATGCGAAAGTTTAATCGCCCATTCGTAGTATTCTTTATACGGTGGCTTATCAGCATCTATGAATATCATATCGAATGGACCGAGATTCTCGTTGTGCAATTGTGGAAGCGATTCAATTGCTTTGCCTACGCGTACTTCAACGCGATCTGATAAACCTGCATTTGCTATGTTCTTGCGAGCTACAGATGCGTGCTTGGGATCATACTCCAACGTGATCAATTTTCCGTCTTTGGGTAAAGCGCGTGCCATCCATATGGTGCTGTATCCTGCTAATGTTCCGACTTCCAGGATTTTCTTAGCTCCCACTGCAAGCGCAAGCACGTGCAGGAATTTTCCCTGGTTAGCGGAAACTGCTATTGGAGGTATCCCATTTTCATCGACAGAATGTGCAGTTGCCTTGAGCGCGTTATCTTCTTTACCAACAAGGTCGCGAATGTAGTCATCAACCTGGCCAAACAAATCATTCATAGGTAGGATCTTTTGTTTTTACGATATCAAAACACCAGCTGCAACAGACTCAAGCTTAGTTAAGTGCCTTCGTGTGGCCGGCTATCAAATATAACTGATAAGGTGGATGAATTCCGGCGACGCTGGTTAAGAAAGAATCATCTTCCGTTAATGATATTCTGACGCGCATCACGGCCAGGTCTGTGTTTGCATTCATCACGGCTACGTAAGTGCCTTGGATTTTCGTCAGATTCAGGTGAGCATTGACGATTAGACGCGTCCAGTCTAATGGTGTTATCCCATAACACCCTGTAAATAATTTGTCAGCAAGTCTCTAGTGTCTATTAGCTGCCGACAGGAGTTCGAATGCCTTTTTATAATGTCCTGGAAAAGCTTCGGGCTTTTCGCTAAAACGCATCATGTCGCCGGAATCAGCACTGTATTGCTTCCACTCCGGCAAGTCTTTGCCGTTGGGATTTCCACTCCTGATAAAATTGATCCAGTAAGCCGACATATACTTCTCGACCTCTCTGTCGTTTGGTTGCCATGGGCGATCCCAATAGTCGAGAGTATGAAGGGCGAAGGGAACCTCTGATGTATGAAATGCCCCGTAGTTAGGAAACCCCGGCTTGTCTGTAGGGACATATGTGAACTCATAAAGATAACTGGGACTGGTGTTGGCTAGTGCCCATTGATAATCTGGTACGCCCGCGAAGCGCATGGCACCAAGTCTTAGTTGTGATTCAGCGGCGATATCGTCATTGCCGGCAGGGAAAATTTCAAGTATGTCATTTGCGTGCTGACCAAATGTTTTCTTCAGTTCTTCCTGATATTGTTTTGCACCTACCGGCTTTCCGGCAGCAAGAGCCCCGTCTCCCGTCACCCACCCGGCCATCAGAGGAACATCTAAATGCTGTTTCTCACTGAAGGCAGACGCCAGCTGTTTTGTTAATACGTATCCGTCTTCTATTGGAAAGAAGGAGCCAAAGGGCATCTTGCCTCCTATCTTCAGAATTGTGTCGGCTGGTAATGCTCTAAGCTCACTGATCGAAGCGGCATTGGCAAGTTTGGCAAAATTATCACCTGTTGCTTCAGCGCTCTTCAAGGGAGTTACCTGTCTGCCAGCCCCGCTCTCAGCTATTGCGCCATGAACCAGGCCCTTTGTGAGCGGTGACGCAATTAACGCCTGAACGCTCATGGACCCGGCTGATTGACCGCCTATCGTGACCTTTCCTGGATCACCTCCAAAAGCAGCTATATTCTCCTTAATCCACTGAAGGGCCGCGACCTGGTCCATTAGTCCATAGTTACCTGAAGCATTGCGACCCGACTCCTTTGTTAGCTCGGAATGCGCCATAAAACCAAGCACCCCCAGACGATAGTTAATGGAAACAAACACAATACCTTCCTTTGCCATGGCGGCACCGTTGTAAATCGCACATGCACCTGACCCCGAAGTGAATGCTCCTCCGTGAATCCACACAAAAACCGGCAATTTATCCGCTGCTGTATGAGCTCCGCTCCAAATATTCAAAAACAGACAGTCTTCGCTCAATGGTTTGGGCGGCGTGATAAATTCTTTGGACCACATCATGAATGGCTTCGGTTCATTTTGAATCGGGCTTGCACCAAAGGCCAGGCATTTCAAAGTGTCGTTCCATGGCACAACCGGCTCCGGGGCCTTCCAACGTAAGTCTCCAATTGGAGGTGCAGCATACGGCACACCTTTGAAGATGAATACACTGTCTTGATAACTACCTGAAACCATGCCTCCAGAGGTTCTGACAACCAGCAAGTCTGGATGTTGTTCGTTGGAATCACGATGACTACATGAGAAGATAACCAGAGAGAGCAACAAAGCTGAGGTAATACGTATGACCATATTGATGAAGAAAGATCAATGATACGGAACAGAATGAATGCGTCAAAGTTACACATTGAATAATGTAGAAACGCTCTTAGCAATATTATGGCTTAAATCACTAATTTGAGAATAACTTAATGTCAATTCTACTCCATGGATAAGCGATCGTTCCTTAAATTGTCGACTGCGATGCTGACTGGTGCTGCACTATCACCGCTATCATCATGCAACGCCCCGAAGAATGAAACCAATGATGTTGAAGTGATTAAGAATTGGGCAGGTAATATAACTTATAGCACAGGTAATATATCAGAACCTAAAAACACTGATGACGTTCGGGATATAATCCTCAAGACGAGAAAGCTTCGCGCGCTTGGTACCCGACATTGTTTCAACACTATTGCTGACTCCGATGCGCATTTACTCTCAACGCGAAACTTAAATACTATCGGGACAATCGATCCGGTGAGCGCAACGATAGCGGTGGGCGGTGGCATCCGATACGGAGATCTTTGCAAGACGCTTAATGAAAAAGGATTTGCCATTCACAATCTCGCATCGCTGCCTCATATTTCAGTAGCTGGTGCATGCGCAACAGCAACCCACGGCTCTGGCGTCACTAATGGAAATTTGTCGACTGCATTGGAGGAAGTCGAGATTGTTACCGGAGCTGGAGAACTCACGACTTTTTCGAAGTCCGTGAATCCTTTGGAATTTGCCGGAGTTGTAGTAAACCTCGGTTCGCTGGGAGTTGTGACAAAGGTAAAACTTCGTCTGTTGCCTTCTTTTAGTGTAAGGCAATGGGTGTACCTCGAGTTGCCCATGAAACAGCTTTTCAATCATTTTGACGAGATTATGTCGTCCGGATATAGCGTTAGCCTTTTTACTGACTGGCAGACTGAGAATGTTAATCAGGTTTGGGTGAAGAAAGTTGCAAGGGAAAATGAAAACTCCGATGTGTCGCCTGAACTTTTCGGTGCAAAGCTTGCTGATCGGGATGTGCACCCAATCATATCTGTGTCAGCAGAGAATTGCACGCCGCAGATGGGTGTAGCCGGACCGTGGTACGAGCGTTTACCTCATTTTAAGTTGGACTTTACACCGAGTAGCGGTGAAGAATTACAGGCTGAATATTTTGTTCCTCGTCAGAGGGCTGTTGAAGCAATTGAGGCAGTAGCTGCACATCATAAAGATGAATTGAAATCATTGTTGTTTATCTCAGAGATCAGAACTATCGCGGCCGACGATCTTTGGCTTAGTACCGCCTATGGGAGGGATAGCGTAGCTATTCACTTTACACTCAAACAGGACATCCAGGGTGTGACGCAATTTTTACCGCGGTTAGAAGCGACATTAAAGCCATTTGATGCTCGTCCTCATTGGGGAAAGCAATTCGCAATGGCGCCTTCAGAACTTCAGTCGAAATATGAAAAGTTCAGTCAGTTCCGCGACCTTGTCGCAAAGTATGACCCCGAGGGCAAATTCCGCAACAGTTTTATGGATCGGATCCTGTCGGCGGTCTGATGCAGTCCCTTTTGGGGGCCTTCTTGAAAAAAAAGTCAAAAAAGATCATTCTATTTTCATACGGGCTTTTTGCTCCTGACATACTGTTGTCACAGGCTGAGGGTTACTTTGAGTCATCAAGAAAGAAACAAAGTTTAAACCTCACCAAATCCAAGAATCATGAAAAACGAAGTAGTTGAGCCAACGACAACAACAGGCCAAACGGCCATCAGCAGCCAGGATCTACTACATATGTGGCAGGGTCATCGCCGTCTCACAAGGCGTGTCATCGAGGCTTTTCCTGAAAAGGAATTGTTCTCCTTTTCGGTAGCAGGGATGCGACCGTTCTCCGAGTTAGCAAAGGAGATGTTAGGGATGGCAGAGCCGGGATTGAATGGCATTATCACAAGGAAATGGGATGCATTCTCTGATGCAAAATCAATATCAACGAAGGAGGACCTGCTTGCCAGATGGGATCAAACAACGGCCTATATCGACGAAAACTGGTCGAAGATACCGGTGGGCAGATTTAACGAAGACGACGTTGCTTTCGGACAATGGCCCGGAAAAATATACTGGATGATGATGTACTTTGTTGACAACGAAATCCATCATCGCGGACAGGGCTATGTCTATCTACGCGCTCTTGGCATTGAGCCTCCGTTCTTCTGGGAACGTTAATTAGCGTTTACCGCCTTGTTATACCGGGTGCGGTACTGTAAAGGCGACAATCCTGTAATGCGCTTGAAAGTATTGCGGAAGGCTTTGGTATCCGTGTAGCCTACTTTATACATCACTTCGTTTACATTCTCGCGTGAAGACTCAAGGTTGATTTTGGCAGCCTCCATCTTCACGCGCTGGATGTACTCGACAACCGTGTTGCTGGTAGCCTTTTTGAATCTGCGCTCCAGGTTCCGTCGCCCGATTGCAAATCGTGAAGCAAGTTGATCAACGGTGATCTTCTCATGAAAATTTGCCTCGATAAATTCCTGTGCCTTTTTGATCTGTTCATCGTCATGATCCTTCTGTCCCTGGAATATGATAAACGAGAGCTGATCCTCGCGTGCGATCTCAATAGCAAAAACTTTTGCTGCGAGTACCGCCATCTCGCGACCAGCAAACTTTTCAATCAGATACAGAATGAGATTCATGTAGGAGAATGCTCCGCCACTTGAATAGAGTCCATGTTCATCCGTAATGACCTTCTCTGTAACAAGCGTTACATCGGGAAACATTTTGCGAAATGCATTTTCAGCCATCCAATGGGTTGCGCATCGCTTGCCGCTGAGCAGGCCTGTGGAGGCAAGCAGGAATGCTCCGAGACATAAACTTGCGACTTCAGCTCCCTGATTGTATTGCTTCACAATCCATGGGAAGAAATCTTTGTTTGCATCGATTGCCTGAGTAAGATCTCCGTCGACTGCTGGAATTATGATCAAGTCTGTGCGATGAACATCATGAATAGTCTTCTCGGGATGTGCTACGAAGAGTCCTCCTGCGAGGCTGGCTTCCTTGCTCAGCCCAACCAGTTGAACCTGAAAGATCGGGTCACTTCCCCTCGCCAGGAAGAATTGATTTACCTGCGTTAGCAATTGCCGGGAACCTTCGAGGCTGCCAAGAATGGCTCCCTTGGGGACGAGAATCGATATATGTTTCATATTCTTCAAAAATAGTGTCAGTCGCTGTCGTAATCAACCCCTTATAATGCCGTATTCAACCCTGACCTTGTCCACCGTTCCACGTTAACTTTGAAATAAAGATGCAAAAGCCCATGGAAATCATAAAAATCAAGGAAAACATCAGCGCCTTCGGGTTTCGTGTGCACACATTTCCAGATGGAATAAAAGACGCATTTGACTCGCTTATGAGCCTTATACCCGACGGAATTGACCGTACGTACTACGGTATCAGCTATATGGACAACGATGAGGTTGTTTATCACGCTGCCGTTCAGGAATTAAATCCTGGAGAGGCAGAAAAATACAATTGCGAGCGATATACAATTCAGAAGGGAGAATACACGGCCGACCGCGTACATCAATGGATGAAGAAGGTGCATACCATCAAGGATATCTTCGCAGAAATGTTGAAAGATGATTGTCCCGTGGCAGACAGACCCGCTATAGAATGGTATTTAAATGATGATGAGATGATCTGCATGATCAGGATCATGGGTCATGAACTTGTAACTGCAAGATGAACTATCCTGTCGCGCATTCAAAAATTAACAAGACCGTCGTGCAGATTGCTTCAACCCGAACAGTCATTCTCTTTCTCACGAGTGCAGGGCCTCAGGGTAACGGAGAAGGAAGCGATTTTCTGGTAAAGTTTCTACGGGAAAATCTGGCGTCTGGCACGAGAATATTGATACCGACGATGCCGGATCTTGACGCTCCACATTATAAGCCGTGGAAAAGGGAATTTGAGCGGACGCTCCGTGATCACGGTGATCAACGGCTCATAGTCGTTGGGCATTCAATAGGTGCATCCGTTGCGTTGAAGTATTTGTCTGAGAAGCCACCCATGAAGTCTATTGCAGGACTGTTCCTGATTGGCGCTGTTTATTGGGGACTGAAGAATTGGGAAGTACACGAATATGGTTTTGAGCATGGATTTCAAAGGCATTTGCAGTACATACCCAACATATTCTTTTATCATAGTAAAGATGATGCAGTGGTGCCTGTATCGCATTTGTGGCATTTCGCGGTTGCGCTGCCTGACGCTAAAATCAGACAGTTGGATCACGAGGGACATTTGTATGTAAATGGCATTCCAGCCCTGGTTGAAGATATTAATTCGATTAGCGAATGATAGAGGTATTCAAAACAAATGTGGTAGATGCAACGGACGCAACGTTGATACTTGATAGTTTACACTGTTGTAATGTGCTCTATGTTGCCAACTTCGACCTCGAAGATCGTGACCGAATTCTCCGTATCAGGTGCCTCGTAGGCGATGTTGATACCAGAGAGGTAGTGGCAGTCTTGCAACGACATGGATTCCTGGGAGAGGTTCTTCCTGACGATGTTCCTATTTTACAGGTCGATATTCTTCGTTAGACCTTATTTAACCCGCGGCGGTGTTTTGCTGACTTCAAGCACGCAATGTTAATGCTTTGAAAGCGAGTGTCAGCTTGCGAATAATCGCGCGAAAATTCATCCTTAACTTTAAGATTCACGTATAGCAAGGTGGATATTCGCGCCTAAATCGGATGATATTATGGTGGAAGTGTACAAAACCAATATTCGCACTCTGGCCCAGGCACAGGAAATCAGCAACCGTCTTCAGGAGCTCTTTGCTGGTTATATGATAAACTTCGATCTCGAAGATTGCGACCGCATTATGAGAATCCGGTCTCCGTTTAACAATATTGACAATGAACGTGTCTGTCGGATTGTGTTGACATTAGGCTTTGAAGCGATCGTTTTGTCGGATGACGCAACCGTTGAATTTTCTATTGAAGGTTGATCCGTTATTGGCTAGTCATTGCCTGCGTATCGGAAAGCAAAAATCTCCTGGCACTCATCACCTCCGGTATCCGGTAATAGCTCGTAAGTACAGTTTCATAACCTGGGCATCCTTTTCCATCCATTGCTTATAATCGCTAATTGCAGCAAGGCGTGTTGTTTCTGTTACATAACCATCCACTACCATTTGAGGACCACGTACCTGAGCGACGATTGACCACAACGCGATATCGTCAATGAAGTTCTTGTGGCCACGTATGGAGATTTCAGAATAGTCAGATGAAGTAACATTCACCAAACCTGACTTTGTAAACATCATTTCAAGATGATCGGCGACAGCATTGTCCATTCCGGCATCTTCACGCCACTTCAGGAATGCTGCATAGACTTCCTGCATGCTAGCTGGAATGGATGGATTGAATTCAACCTTTGTATGATTGTAATCCAGTACGGTGAGACATCCACCAGGTTTGAGCAGCGACACCATCTTGTTGACAACTGTTGACGGGTTAGCAAGCCACTGTAACACGCGGGCCGTTGTCACGACATCGAATGGTTGCTCAGTTGTGAATGAGTTTATGTCTGCAATGGCAAATGCAAGATTAGATACGTGACTTAAAGTAGTTTTCGCCTGACCAATAAGATGATCACTGGTGTCTATCCCCAGAACATATCCATCAGATCCAACAAGTCCGGCAATATCCTTAGTGATTGCTCCACTTCCACATCCTACATCGAGAACGCGATCGCCGCGCTTCAATATGCTTAGCAGGTTCGCATTTCCGTTTATAACGGTACGTCTATCCAAAACAGACTGACTGCCTTTAGGCATTTCCGCGCGTGATGCAGCGTCACCCATGATTCATTCATTTAGCTTTGGGCCAATCTACAAAGGGTTTCGAATGACTTTTATGCCGGTCTAAACTAAATTTCTTACGAACAAACATACGGTGGTACAATCGTTTCAACGAACGATCGTACCACCATCTTTATGGCGGCTATTGCTCTTTCATATCAATGTGCAGGCGCATCCTGATGTGCCCCAGACTCATTCACCTTCTTACCCTGTGAAATTTTTGTAATGAGTACAAACAATACAGGGACGACGAATATGGCCAGCGAACTGGCCGC
Organism: Chryseolinea sp.; assembly: GCA_049840655.1. Lineage (GTDB taxonomy): Bacteria > Bacteroidota > Bacteroidia > Cytophagales > Cyclobacteriaceae > Chryseolinea. The sequence goes on along the minus strand of JASGJX010000033.1, from coordinate 201,620 downwards.
AAGCATTCCACCTGCCACTGTCCATCCAATAGTCTTACGAGCTTCTGCGCCTGCTCCGACCGAGAAAGCCAGAGGCATAACGCCCAGGATGAATGCAAGAGATGTCATAATGATCGGCCGAAGGCGAAGTCGAACCGCCTCAAGTGTTGCTGCGACTACTTCCATGCCGCGATCTACGCGCTCTTTTGCAAACTCGACAATAAGAATCGCGTTCTTTGCAGCAAGGCCGATCAAGGTAATAAGTCCGATCTGCGCGTATATATTATTTGTGAGATTGGGCAACAACGTTAGTGTAAGGATGGATCCAAAGGCCCCAATCGGTACAGCAAACAGTACAGAGAACGGCACCGACCAACTCTCATACAAGGCTGCGAGAAACAGAAACACGAACACGACTGAGATCGCAAAGATTAAACCTGTTGCATTCCCTGCGGCAACTTCTTCCCGCGACATACCGCCGAACTCATAGCTGTATCCTGTTGGCAGTACTTCTGCAGCAACTTCACGGAGTGCTTCTATGGCCTGTCCGCTACTGAATCCAGGTTTCGCAGAACCCATAATTTCCGCAGAACGATACATGTTAAAGTGAGTAATCATCGCGGGTGTTTCAATCATCTTCGATGTAGTAAGTGCACTCAAAGGGACCATACCCCCGACGTTGTTTCTCACAAAATACCGTCCGATATCGTCAATGTTCCGACGGTAAAGTGTATCGGCTTGCGAAACGACCCGGAAGTTTCGTCCATACAAATTGAAGTCGTTCACATAGCTGCTACCCAGCATTGTCGACAAAGTAGTGTAAGCATCCGAGACAGACACGCCAAGCTTCTTTGCCTTTTCACGATCGATGTCAACCTGGTAGCTGGGTGTACGCGCCGTGAAGAATGAATAAGCCATTCCGATTTCAGGTCGCTGGTTTAACGCAGCAATAAACTTCCTTAGCACTCCTTCAAACTGTCGAACGTCGTCTGAACTTGTGGTCTGTTGAAGTTGCAAATGTGAAACCTGATGACTGGCCAAGGCCAGGAATCGCGGGAGGAGCTACGACGGTAATCCTCGCTTCTTTGATGTCGGCAGTACGGCGTCTGATTTCATCAATTACGGCAGGAACACTTTCTGTCTTAAGATCACGATCGTCCCAATGTTTAAGGTTAATAAACAACGTACCAACGTTGGATTTGTTCGAGAACGTCATGATGTTCAAGCCCGCCATACCACCGGCCACGTTTACAGCTCTGATCGATTGAATGCGACGCTGAAGTTCGAGCTGAAGCTCTATGCTTCGGGTCGTAGATGAACCCTCGGGCAATTCATAGGTCATCAAAACGCGCTTCTCATCTTCCGTTGGTATAAAGCCAGTAGGTTTATTTTTAAAGAGGAAGAATAACCCGACGAAGAGACACGCCATCATGACAAGGACGTATGGCGTTCCTTTGATCCAGCTGCTTACACCATGCGTGTAGCGCCCTGAAAGTCGGTCGAACCATGCGTTAAAGCGATCAAAACCACGATCCAAAAAGTTCTTTTCATCGTCAGGCACTGCTGGTCTCAGCAGCATCATACTCAATGCCGGAGTTAATGACAGAGCGACGAATGCTGAAATCATTACCGACACGGCAATCGTAATGGCAAACTGTTGATAGAGCTTTCCAACAATGCCGGGCACAAATCCCACTGGCACAAATACGGCAAACAGAATTAACGCAATCGCAATAACTGGCGCAGAAATCTCTTTCATCGCTTTGATGGTCGCATCCTTTGGGGACAACTTTTCTGCATCCATGTTATGCTGAATCGCTTCCACCACTACGATAGCATCATCCACAACAATACCTATCGACAACACAAACGCAAAAAGCGTCAGCGTATTGATTGTAAAGCCAAATGGGATAAAGAATATAAACGTACCGATCAGTGACACTGGAATGGCCAATACCGGAATCAACGTGGCTCGCCAGTTCTGCAAGAACAGGAACACCACCAGTACCACCAGGATGAGCGCTTCTATCAGGGTCTTGATAACTTCTTTGATAGAAACCTGAACGACTGATGTTGTTTCGAGCGGCACTACATAGTCAACATCTTTTGGGAAGTTCTTCTTAAGCTCGGCCAGTGCCTTCGTCACTCCTTCGTTCGTGTCGAGCGCATTTGCGCCGGGAGCAAGATACAGCAGCATAAATGCTGCCTTCTTTCCAAAGGTATAAGGGTTGTTTCCATAGTTGAATTTAGCGAGCTCAACGCGTGCGATGTCTTTCAGATAAACCAGGTTACCAGTTACCGGATTGGATCTTACTACGATGTTCTCAAAATCTTCGGCCCTGTTGAGACGACTGTTAGTGAGTACGTTGTATTCAAATGCCTGAGTTCTCGGTTGCGGATTCCCTCCTACTGAACCAGCCGCCAGCTGCAGGTTTTGCTCAGACAACGCGGCGTTTACTTCAGCCGGCGTGATGCCCATACTCGCGAGTTTCTCTGGATTCAACCAGATACGCATACCAAAGTCATCGCCAACTGTGAACAAATCTCCCACCCCCTTTACGCGCAGAAGCGGATCTTTCAAGTATATATTGGCAAAGTTTCCGAGAAAGGTTGCATCGTGCGTTCCGTTAGGAGAATACAGAGCAAGCGCGAGGAAGATGCTCGGGTTACGCTTGCGAACGGTGAGACCAAGTCTCTTTACAATTTCCGGAAGTGCAGGTTCTGCGACACTTACGCGGTTTTGTACGTCGAGCGTAGCGATGTTAATATCGGTGCCTATGTCGAATGTAACGGTAATACCAGAGACACCATTGGATGCGCTGTTGCTGGTCATGTAAGACATACCTGGTGTTCCATTCACCTGAGTCTCAATGGCAGTGGTGGTCGTCTGCTCCACCGTCTGGGCATCAGCCCCAACGTAGGTTCCCTGTATGGATACAGTTGGCGGAGTGATATCCGGATATTGGGATATGGGGAGCGTGTACATGGAGATGAGTCCAACGAGTACGATCACAATGGATATGACGATCGCTGTAACTGGTCTCTTAATAAAAACGTCTGCAATCATATGTTACCTTGATTGTTAATGGCTGAATTAGTTGCGCGTTGCGGCTGCTGCCCCCGCAGGCTGACCGTTGTTGGGTTGAGCAATGTTGATCGCAGATCCTTCGCGAAGGTTTTGAACACCCTCAGTAACGATCACTTCACCGGTCGTAAGACCCTGTTTAATGATAATATCACGGCCGACCTGTGTCCCCAACAGTACCTTTCGCTGAGTCACCTTCGAACTGTCGGCTACGTAGACGAAGAACTCACCTAATTGCTCTGTCACTGCTTTGAAAGGAATGATCACAGCTTGATCAGCTTTTGACAATAGCCTCAGCGTTGCACTCATTCCCGCACGAAGTCGATGCTCAGGATTTTCAAATGTCAGTCTTACCCGAAGACTTCCCGTCTGAGCATCTACTGCACGGTCCACAACTGTTATATGGCCAGGATAAGGATACACGTCAGCGCCAAAGGACAGCCGGAACGTTGAGTCCTTTGGATTTGCCTTTTGAGCAAGTTCAGTGAAGTGATAAATTTCCTTTTGATCGATAGTGATATCAACGCCAATTGGATCGTCCGTAGAAATAGTGTTCAGCAATGTTGTGCCTGGGCTCACTGATGCGCCGAGGCGAACAGCCGAAATACCTATCGTTCCATCGAACGGCGCTGTGATGGTCGTATAACGCACATTGGTCTGAACACTGGAAACAACAGCTTTGGCTGCATCAACTTGCTTTTGCGCGGCTTCATATGCAGCTTCAGCATAGTCAACCTGCTGCTTCGCGATCGCATCGCTCTCGTTTAACTTACGATATCGTTCTACATCTTGTTTGGCTTTGAGCAGGTTCGTTTCCTGGACTTTCAGATTCGCGAGTGCCTGCTGATATGCGCCCTGGGACTGCTGAGGATCTATGGAGTAAAGTTTTTGTCCTTTCTTTACCTTTTCGCCTTCTTTAAAATGAATGGCTGTGATATAACCGCTAACCTGAGGACGCAACTCTACTTCGTTCAGAGCTCTTACAATAGCGGGATACTCGGCATAATATGCAGCGTCACCTTTTGTCACCTCCTGCACGGAGACAGAAACTGGCGGAGGTCCCGCGGGACCGCCCGGCCCTTTGTTGCCGCAAGCAGCAGCAAACGCCAGAGTAGCGAGCAAACTGAAATTTCTTATTGTTATTGATTGCATGATCTGAGGGATAAAGTTCTTATGTCTGTTCTTTGTTTGCATGTAGCGGTTCATGGTTACCGTTTACATTATTGATAGTTAATCTGTCCAAGTGCACGGAGTACATCCATCTTGCTTGCCAGGACTGCGTATAGTGCGTTGAAGTAGTTTATGCGAGTTGTGCGCAGGTCAGTCTCGGCAACCGTCACATCGAGATATGCCCTGATCCCGCTGTTGTATTGTAACTGGATGACATCGTATACTTCTCTTGCCAGGTCAACGTTTTCCTTTTGCACGTAATAGTTGGTCAAGTTGCTTTTATAGGTTGCCAGTGCGCGATTGTACTCGGTGTTGATAGAACTCCGAAGGTTTGCTAACCCCCACTCTATACGACGACTGGTCCATTTCTGTTCACGCACTTTCGCGATACGCTTGCCTCCCTGAAATATGGGAAACGCCAGCGTTGCTCCTGCGTAGGAAAATGGATAACGGTTGTGATAGAGCTCGCCAATAGCGTCGTTCTGGTAGTTGACAATGTAGGCACCAAATAAATTTACCGAGGGCAAATAGGCCCAGTTCGCGTATTTCACATTTGCTTCCTGGAGTTCCTTCTGCATATAAAGTATCCGGTAGTCAATGTTATTCGTATAGACTACTTCTTGTGTCGTGTCCAAAGGAACATCTTGCTCCATTATTGTAGTATCATATAGGATGTTGAATTGACGATCAATTGGATATCCCATCAGCATCTTCAAGTATTCCTTCTTATACTTCAGAAGCTCCTGGGCTGTTTGCAATGAAACCTGGGTATTGGCAAGCTGGATCTGTGCTCTCTTATAATCCGTCTTATCGGCGATACCTGCATCGTAGCGACTACGTGCATCTTTAAGACTTCGCTGTAATCTCACGATCGACTCCCGGTTCACGCTGATTTGTTGTTCAGTAGCTAGCAAATCGTAGAAAGCCTTTGTCACAGTTACGACCACATCAATCTTGTTCTTCTCTGTGTTTTGTGCGGCCTGCACTCTAACCTTTGAAGCAGTAGTACTTGCCAGTAAGGCATCGCGATTAAATACATTTTGTGTCGCGGTGAATTGTGCTGAAGAAGTGTTGTCGACACCAAATCGAACCACATTTCCTCCTATAACACTTGACTGCAGGTCAAAATAGCGCTGGTAGTTTAGACTGAAATTAACCTGCGGAAGCCAGTCAGCCAGTTTTCCTCTTATGACACTGTTAGCAATTAGCTCATCTGCTTCAGCCTGCTTTACCAATGGCTGATGTACAATGGCGTATGCGACCACCTGATCAAGCGTAGCGGCCTGTAGTGTATCGCCTACGGATGGTGATTCAAGCTCACGACGTTGAGCCTGCACATTCAGACTGACAGCGACCAAGGCAAGTACCAGCAGGTAGAGCGGTTTAAGTTTTTGTATGTGAGAATATGTTTGCATAGTTGGTTCTAAGGGGTTGGGCTCTAGTCTATTCAAGGGAAATGTTGTCCGGCATGTCTTGTCCAAAAATTGTCCGGTAAATGACGCGCTTTCGTTCAGTAAGAAATTTTCGATACGCGGTATCCGACATGCCGTGGATTGTCTGCAGAATCCCCTTGGCAAGCAAGGGGTAGTTAGTTAACGCAGATAGGTTAATCATAAAGTGTTCTGCAGATATTGGTGCCAGGCGACCCGCTGCGATCTCCTGTTCCAGCTCATCGCGCAACAGATCACTTGTCTTAACCCTGTCGCGCGAACACAGTTCTTTCGCGCGTTCCGGATTGCGGGCCGTCTCATGGATGATGAAATTCTCGAGGTAAGGATATTTAAGACCCAGGTCAACCAATGCATTGATGTAGTTGGCAATCTTCACATGAAACGGAGACGAGGAACTGAGAATAGCCCTCACTCTTACTCTTTTCTCCTGAATTGTTTCCTGCAGGAGAATATCGAGCATGTGTTCGCGTGATCTAAAATAATAGTGGATCAGCGCGCGATTTACGCCCGCCTCATCTGCGATTTCCTGTGTAGTCGCATTTAGAAAACCCTTCTGAAAGAAAAGAAGCTTGGCCTTTTCTTTGATCAGGTCCTCGGTTTGAGCAGCATCGACACTCATTATCAGCTTTGTTTAACAAAATTGTCAAACGCAAAACTAACGACTACGGGTTCCCTGTGGCCGGTTTTTTTATGAGTGAATGCAGGTAAACGATTGAATATTAATTTGAGAACGATTGCATACTTACACAAGTGGCGGGAAATCTAATCCTACGATGCTTCCTGCTCTTTTGGCAATTCCATTCGCACATGAACAATGTCACCAATCTCATACTTGCCGGTGAGATCCATTACAATGACAACTAATTGTTGACACTCTACTTCAACTTCGTAGTGACTGCCCAGGAAACGCACAGATTTTATTACGCCAGCTGCTCCGCTATCCCCGATATGCAATGCTTCCGGACGAACAAAATGCGTAGCCTTGGGATGAAGGTTAAAATACGATCCAAAACCCGGAGTTCGTTCATTCATCGCCGTATAGCTTCCAAGAAGAGATGCTACATAAGCGTTCTTCGGCGAATGGTAAAGTTGCTTCGGTGACCCCCGCTGCACCATTTTACCATGCCGCAGAATGATTAAAGAATCTGCCCATGATAACAATTCATGTGGTTCGTGAGAGATCATCATGCACGTAATACCGAGACGACTTACTTCATCCAACACCTTTTTCAGAACAAGCTTATGGATGCGATCCAGATTTGTGTATGGCTCGTCAAGAATGAGCAACTTCGGCATACCCGCCAATAGTCGTGCGATAGCAACTCGTTGACGCTCACCGCCAGACAATTCATTTGTTCGTCGCTTTAGCAAATGATCAATGTGACAAATCTGATGCAAATGTGCCTGATCTTCAGGAGTACGTTTGCGGGCGTATTCAAGTACCTGTTCAACACGAAGCGATTTCGCCAGGTCAAAATCCTGAGCCAGATAAGCTATGTCCGGATGACCTGGCACGAGGACGTCTCTTCCGTCAACGCGGCTACCTTCAAACATTACCGAGCCTTCATCCGGCTGAACAAGGCCGGCGACGATCTTGAGTAAAGAACTTTTGCCTGAACCTGTTTCTCCAGCAATAGCAATTCTCTGGTGCTTCCGAAGCTGAAACGAAATATCCTCCAGTATAAGACCATCAAGGCCCTTTTTTGAGATGTTACTGACAGTTAAGAAACTCATGCTAGGATAGTCGACCAACAATTCATGAACGGTAGGTTACACCGCATAACAAACGCAGAGTTGTTCTAGTGCGCCGCTGAAGGTGAGGAAGATGTTAATCGTGCATTAACTACCTGATAAATCTTCCCGTCTGGCTTTGTAAAAACATACAACTCGCCTTTTGCATCACGACCCACACGCATGTCCACGCGCTTATCGCCACAAAGATGCTCCATGGTTGTTAGTTTTCCATCAACCGAGACCTGCCATTCGTGAACAACGGCCTTCTTACCCGGCACCAGTTCGCTGACGTTAGAGTAAAATAGTCGACCATGCAGGATATCTCCATAAAGAAATTTTCCTTTTAACAGTGGAATGGCGGAGCCAATGTATTCAAAGCCATCACCCATGGCGTTACCTTCATCATGATCGTACTGGATCACAGGATAAGTAATATTTGATGATGCATCATCTGGCGCGAGTGGGTAAACTACATTGATGTTTCCCCGTTCGTTGTGCAGGAAAGAACCCTCGCGTATAGGCCAGCCGTAGTCAGCGCCGCTTTTAATTATACTATAGGATTCGATTTCATGCTGGCCTATGTTTGAAGCTAACATAGTACCTGAACGCAGCCAGGTAATATGGTGTGGATTTCTGAACCCAAACGCATACACTTCAGGGCTTTGCTTTAATACAAATGGATTATCTGCCGGGATTCCATACTTTCCATTCTTGCTGTTATTTCCCTTGGGATCGATGCGGATGATCGACCCCCAGAGCAATTGATGCCTGACCAGTTCCGGGAAATTATATTCGACACATGCCCCATCACCGATTCCTACGTAGAGTAATCCATAGTCCTTACTTCCTCGTTTGGCGTACGGATTGAAACATATTTCCTGTACGCCATGCATACCAGTCACCATGTTTATTCGAAGTAACTCCCTTCCCTCACCGGAGAATGTCGCCTGACCGGGATTTGTCGACTTCCATTCTGTCAACACCCATTGTAGTGTTACCTGAATAGAGTCTGCGTACGCAAAGTCAGCGGGCTTCGTGCCTGCAGGTTCCGTATGAGTCGTGTACATTAAGCCATTCGTTTCGAATTCAGGATGAAAGGCGACGCTTCCAAATCCCGTTGCGAGCCCTGGTTTGTGAATGAACGCAGGCCGATTTGGGGTCATATCAAAATAAAGGGCAGGACTGCTGCCACTTATATCGTAAAGCTTGCCCCTTAAATCCAGTGCAAAAAGCTTGTTGGTGCCGGGCTGGATTTCCAGCTTTACAATTCGCGTCCTTGGTTTCTCCTCGCTGGAGTACGGAATAGTCGCGACCAGTCTAAGCTCAGCAACCAGATCGGACATGGCGATCTTTTCCGGTATAGGATCTTTCAATGCATTAGGATCATCAGCTACCTCGGCCTTTGCAACGCTTTCCTTTGACTTAAGAAAGGCCAGAATCTGCTGTACTTTTTCATTGTCGTAATGGCTGAACGATGGCATCATCGTTTTAAAGCGGTCGTACAATTTGTTGGCCCGCTCGTCACCCAATTCTATCATCTTTTTCGGATCTGAAATAAAATTCATGATCCATTCGCCAGATGCGGATGCTGTAACGCCACCAAGCCTTGGACCTATAGCGTCACGATCGAACGCGTGACATGCACTACAATCCTGCTTAAAAACAGCTTCACCCGAGGCAATTGCGGCTGAGTCTGTTAGCGGCACTGACTCGTCGGAGGTTTTTGATTTGCATGAACTGAACAGCATGCCTGCCGCGACAATCCCATAAATTAACTTCATCGTACACGTTTGAGGACTCAAATCTAACCGATTGCCACGAATGTTGCCGACCAGTTAAATCAAATTTATCCCAGCAAATAATATCTTTGCGGCCTTGAAAGGCAAGCCATGATTTCAGTAGACGCGGTAACAGTAGAGTTTAACGGTTCTCCTCTTTTTAGCAATATCACCTTCAACATCAACGAAAACGATCGTATCGCGTTGATGGGAAAGAATGGTGCCGGAAAATCAACTCTTTTAAAAATCATCGCCGGTGTGAATAAGCCCACCAGGGGCAAGATTTCGGCGCCCAGCGCTGCGGTGATCGCTTATCTTCCGCAGCACCTTCTGACGGAAGATACTGCAACGGTATTTGAAGAAGCCTCCAAGGCGTTCGGAAAAATCCTTGGGATGAAGCGCCAGATGGACGAGCTCAATCATCAATTAGAAACTCGTACCGACTACGAATCAGACGAATACGCTAAAATAATTGAACAGGTATCTGAACTGAGCGAGAAGTATTATTCAATCGAAGAGATAAACTTTGATGCTGAAGTCGAAAAAACTTTGATGGGTCTGGGCTTCAAACGAAGCGATCTCACGAGACCGACGAGTGAATTCAGCGGCGGATGGCGCATGCGAATTGAGCTCGCAAAGATCCTGTTACAGAAGCCCGACCTGATCCTGCTTGATGAACCAACCAACCACATGGACATAGAGTCCATTCAATGGCTGGAAGATTTTCTGATCAATAATGCAAAGGCAGTTATCGTTATCAGCCACGACAAAACGTTTGTTGACAACCTTACCAACAGAACTATTGAAGTTACGATGGGTCGTATATACGACTATCGGACCAACTATACGCACTACCTGCAATTGCGCAAGGAACGACGTGAGCAGCAGCAAAAGCAGTTTGATGACCAGCAAAAGCAAATAGCCGATATTCAGGAATTCATCGAACGATTTAAAGGAACTTATTCGAAGACCCTGCAAGTGCAGTCACGCGTAAAGATGCTCGAGAAGATCGAGATCATTCAGGTGGATGAAGTCGATACGTCAGCTTTAAATTTGAAGTTCCCTCCTGCTCCGCGATCGGGCAATTATCCTGTGATATTAGATGGACTTACCAAGAGGTATGGCAACCATGTCGTGTTCGAGAACGCGGCGATGACCATTGCCCGCGGCGATAAGGTTGCTTTCGTGGGACGAAATGGTGAGGGAAAGTCTACCATGGTTAAGGCCATTATGGGTGAAATCGAGTTTGAAGGGAAGATGCAGGTTGGCCATAATTCGATGATCGGATACTTTGCACAGAATCAGGCATCACTTCTGGATGAAACGGTATCCGTTTTCGAAACGATCGATCAGATTGCAGAAGGAGATGTCCGGACAAAGATTCGCGACTTGCTCGGAGCCTTCATGTTCGGCGGCGACACAATTGACAAGAAGGTGAAGATGCTTTCGGGTGGCGAAAAAACCCGACTTGCCATGTTAAAGCTGTTGCTTACGCCAGTTAACCTGCTTATCCTCGATGAGCCCACTAACCATCTTGATATCAAAACTAAAGACATTCTTAAGGATGCATTGAGAGCGTTCGATGGCACATTGATTCTGGTATCTCACGATCGCGACTTCCTTGATGGACTCGCGACGAAAGTTTTTGAGTTTGGCAATAAGCGCGTACGGGAACACTTTGAAGACATCAATGGCTTTCTAAGAAATAAGAAGATGGAGAACCTCAAAGATATTGAGCGCTCCGCGAAGGCTTAGTTCGTTTTCAGGCCATAGACTTTTCCTTCTGTCGAAGTGAGGATCACAAGCCCGCCATTGATAGCTGGTGTTGAAAATATTCCGCCCATTCGCCGTTCAGCGGCGATCCACGCAAATGGCGTCCGTAGAATTGAACCGATGTCAGATCTAAACTGATCTTGTCCGGTAAAATATTTGAGATGATTTGCGCGGAACCCCTGGGTGTCAAAAGACCATTTAATCTTACCTGTTTTCTGTTCGAGGGCGTAGGTCTTTCCCCATATGGTTCCAACAATGATCTGATCTGATACAATAGCGGCGCCACCAAAAATATTGAACTTCACATCTGTCCTCCAGTACTCTCTGCCGGAGCGCGTATCAGCGGCAACCATGACGCGATCGTCAGAGGTTCCAATATACACTACGGTGTCAGAAACAGTCGCACTCATAGCCCAACCGTTATCGAACTTACGATTCCAGACAGCTGTTCCAGCGTTTGCGTCGATGGCATAGAAGTTATAGTCCCGGGCTCCAACAAATACGCGCTGCCCGTCCGACGCGAGAATTCCCTGGACCTCTCCCTTCGGAAAGTACTGATGTCCAACTGTCTTGAATTTCCAGACGGGATTACCAGTATTCTTGTTCACCGCGTGAATGTACCCGTCAAAGCTGCCAATAATAACCTTGTCTCCGACGAGAACCGGGCGACAATGAATAATGTCGCCAGTTGGATATCGCCATATCAATTCGCCAGTCTCTGTTCGGTACGCAGCAAGCACAGAATTGCCGGTGCCCAGATAAATTACTCCGTCATCAATGGTCGGTGACGAGTGATAATAGTCCGCAAAATCGTAGCTGCGTTCAGCCATGAACAAGGCTGTCTGATCAAAAACAATTCGCCAAACAATGGCACCCGTTGCCTTGTTTGCGCACGCCAACACCCCGTTACCGCCGGTAAGGAAAATTCGATCTCCGGATATTACTGGCGAAGACCGGATCGGAGCATTGGTGCGAAGTTTCCATTTTACTTTACCTGTGGCGGATTCAAGTGCGTACCACGTACTGTCTTCAGACCCAAAATAAACGAGTCCATTATCGATGACCGGAGACGAAATAATGGCCGCTCCAGACGAATATGTCCAAAGCACTGCTGGTTGCTTTACAGAAGCCTCCTGCGGGTTGCCAGACCGTTGTCCATAAACGAATAGACTGGCCATCAGGAGAAAGTTCATAAGAGATACCTGTCGTCCGAGTTGATTTATTGATGGAGTAATCGTCTTTAAGAATACAGCAGCATCCATTTTATTCAAGTCCATAATTTGCTATCTCAAGAATAATTAACAGGTCGTCATCGTGGATTGGTGAGTACCACCCCCATGTTCTGCAGGAGAAAAATCCTGCTCCAGGCCGGTCGTTGTACAACTTCATCCAGGCCGTTGTGCGGCCGAAACTGTCAATTGCGAGCGGGGTTATGCCTGCGTTCTCTATGTTTGCGTAAGTAAACATCTTCCATGGCGGAAGACCAAGATTTACGCCTGCCTGGGTTGCTCTGCTATAGTAGTTCCCGGATTCTTCGGGGCGAGTGAACCTCACACTTAGCATTTGTTCCCCCCGCGTGATATCCATTGTCGGCTTGCCTTCTTTGTCGAATGTATACAGTGCAGGTACATTTCCAAACCACACGACCTTGCCGCCGCTGTTCAGATATTGACGTAGCAGGCCTTTTTCTGGCTGAGCGCCAACAAGTGAAGATGATAATTGTTCATAGGCAAATACGATTACGCTTGGTGCGCCGTCCGTGATCCTCTGACGAATGAATGTTATTATGGAACTCGAATCGAGTTGAATGAACCCTTGGTCTTTTAAGTACGGCGTGATCTTAGGATCGGCAACAAATGCCTGATTCATTCCAGGATCATTTACTATCGGTTGAAATACCGCCTTAATTGGCTTCGGCTTCTCATGTATCGCATACAAATATCCATCGTCGCTTCCAACGAAAACAACATCTTTGTCAATTACAGGAGAACTATAGACTGCACCTCCCAGCCTGTACTCCCATCGTTTTGATCCGTCGGTTGAGCTCAGGCAATACAATTTCTCGTCGCCGGAACCAAAAAGTACTTCTTGTCCAACCAGAAGTGGTTTCGTGTATACCATAGACCCCGCTTTATACTTCCACCGCTCTTTTCCTGTTTGAAGATCAATAGCGCTAATCAAACCATTGTCAGACCATCCAATATATACTGTGTTATCCTTAAAGCTTGTTGACATTGCCCAGGTTGGGCCATATGTAACGCTCCATTTCTGAAGATGCGTGTAAGTGTTTACGGCATAAGTCTTTCCGTCACGGCTGGCGATGATCATAAGGCTGTCGGTCAGAATTGGTGCAGCATAAATGGAATTACGATCCCAGCCGAACTTGCGTGAGTCGTATCCAGCCCCATCGGTGCTAAACTTCCAAATCAATTTACCTGTGCTCTTCTCAACGGCGTAAACCACGCCGTCATTTGAGGCCGTGTAAACGATCCTGTCAGTTACCGCCGGTGCAGCACGTATTCTTCCCGTTGTCTCAAATTTCCATCGTTGCTTGCCAGTCATGGCGTCAATACAATACAAGGCGCCGTCGCCGGAACCGATCCAGATTGCTCCATCAGAAAAAACAGGTGAGGCCGTAAAGTAGTCCCATTCCCAGTAAGACTGTTTAAGAGCATTCATCTTGAATTTCCACTTGACAGATCCATTGTTCAAATCGGCAGCATAGACATGCTCGTCATCGGAAACGAAATAGATCATTGATCCTGCACTTACGGGTGCACCGGTTATAGAGCCACCGGTGGAAATGCTCCATTTTCGGTTGCCATTGTTTTTGTCGAGGGCGTAAAGTCTCCCGTCAGCACTTCCAAAGACTATGAAGTTATTAATGACTAACGGCTGTCCGCGCAACGCGCCTTGCGTCCGGAACTTCCATTTTACTCCGGGATTCATGATGCCGGTATCTCCTAACGCATCTTGCGTGAGGATAGCGAACACGACCGCCAGGTGTAAGACCATCGTCTTTATTGAAATCAAAAATGGTGGTTTAACGCGAAGAAGATTCATTAACATGTGTCAGCTATTTGTTCGGTTTTATGACGCCAAACAATGAAATTTGAACGTCGCAGCAGCCTACTTGGCCCGACAAGTCTGTTCAAGCTTGTTCAAGTTGTCAAAATGGCCTTTGCGCAAACAGCCATGTCAGTAGAGTCAACACAGGAAGCCGCAATTGCTGCCCTCATTGCCAAGATTGAAGGCAACCTTAAATGGGGAAATGGTCTTGAGTGGTCAACAAATGATTTCGAAAGATTGTCGTCGCACATCCTTGATCGAACTGGCGTACAGCTTAGCGTTGCGACGCTAAAGCGTGTATGGAAGAAGATTGAATATTCAGGAAAACCGACGATCACGACACTCAATGCATTGGCGAACTTTGCAGGTGCGGAAAGCTGGCAGCAATTCAGGCAGCAGTACAATATCGCTACCAATGAAATAAAAAGTATCGAGAACCAACCGTCCGCGCAAACTGTTTCAACCAGCAAGTTACGTCAAACAAGATCTTCGAAAATGGTTGTGGGTGCACTGGCGATTGCGTGTACAGTAGCCGTGATATTCTACGTAACAGCTTTTAGGCCATCGGCTACCAGCCGCGGCCGAACCTTTACGTTCAGCAGCAAGAAAGTTGTAGATACCGGCGTTCCAAACACTGTTATCTTCGATTATGATGCGTCGGATTGTGACGCCGATGATTCAGTGAGCATCCAGCAGTCGTGGGATCCCAGGCTCAGCGAACCCGTTGACGCCAGACTTACAACTCACACCTCTATTTATTATTATCCGGGTTTCTTTGATGCGCGGCTCAAAGTGAATGGTGAGATTGTTCAGAAACACAAACTACTAATCAAAAGTAATGGATGGTTACCTCTCCTTGAAACCAACCCTGTGCCCGTTTACTTTAAATCCGAAGCTGCGTTGCAAAACGGGCGTCTGGCATTGACTGAAGATCGAATTAAAGGGATGGGTATCGGTCTGCAGCCTGAAGCGCCCTGGTGCAGCTATTACAACGTGGGCGATATGCCTTCGATCAAAAGCGACGATTTTGTATTTGAAGCCAGCGTGAGAAGCGACTATGGAGAAGGCGCTGCAGCCTGTCGCTATACAGAAGTTCATATTCTCTTCGAGGGAGCGGCGATGGTTATTCCTCTCAGCGTCCCGGGCTGCGTTTCAAACCTTGAATTCTACGATAAGAACGGGAAAGTAACCGACTTATCGCCATTGGGTGCAGACCTGCAAAGTTGGGTGGATGTGCGTTTTGAAGTGGTGGACTCCGTCGCTCAGGTATTTATTAACCGTAAGAAAGCATTTGAGCTGATCACGCGCATGGAGCCATTGTCCTGGGTAGGAACAATATTTAAGTTCCGAGGCGCCGGCAGTGTAGATTTCGTGCGCGTATCCCGGAAAAATGGTGACGTTGTGTATGAAGAATCATTTGGAGATGATATTGTTACTGACGCTAAAGCGCTAAGTTTGAAAGGAAGTTATTAAACACAAAGCAGCGACCGAAGTCCAGGGTCGGGCTGCGTGTAACTGTATCGGTTGTTCGCCGTTCAATATCCCTTGTGTCCTTAAACCCAGAGTTCACATGAGCAGAACAGTTGCCCTACTGTTGGTGTTTTGCGCCTGCACGGCCAGTGGCCAGGTGATTAAAAAGATCAAAAGCAAAACGCAGCAGATCACGTCAAAGGAAAACCGCCAAAAGGTTGTTGGCAGTTGGAAGGAAGATCTCGATCGTGTTCGTGACAGCTTTGATTCCACCGACTTTGACTATGCGATTCTATTGCTGGATAACTCTGGCCTTTTCGACGTGAAAGAAAAAGGCGAGTTCGTTTCGAAGCTTGCCACCAGCGGTAGTCTCGTGTTGGGATCCGTTGACAGCAGTAAGTCGAATGAAATCGAAAAGGCTCGTTTTCAGCTTGAGACAGGTGAACTAGCATACGCCACTCGGAAATTCGCTTTCGCTGAAAAGCGTTTTAACAGCGCGATGATCATATACGAACGCGCCGGACTTACGGACGAGATTGGCTATTCAAAGGCGCTGGCAGACCAAGGTTTATTGTACAGCACGATGGGTCGCTTCAGTCAGGCGATGGACTATACGACAAAAGCGTTGGAGCTTCGTAAGGCTAAGTTCGGAGAGAACAACATTGGAGTGGCGTCGTCGCTCAACAATCTCGCTGTACTTCAATTCGACCTTGCAAACTATAATGAAAGCGAAAAGACGTTTGACGCGGCTCTGTTAATAATTGAAAAGAACGCAGGAAAGACTGCGATGCAATACGGGATCGTTCAAAACAACCGTGCAATGCTGTATCAAACTATTGGCAGATACCAACAGGCAGACGAAATTCTAAAGCAAGCCATAACTATTGCTGAAGGCCTTGGTGACAGCAAATCAAAAAACGGATTGAAGTTTCTTTCCAATCAAGCACTGTTATATCAGCAGATGGGGAAGTATGATGATGCAGATGCAATCTACCAAACAATGGAGCATAGACTGGGGAAAACGAATCCCGACTATGCAAGTATGCTCAACAGTCAGGCAGCATTATACATGCTGATGGGTAAAGAAGACAAAGTAGAAGAACTGTTGAAGAAATCGCAGGCAATATTCAAGACAAGCTTCGGTGGAGATAGCCCTGCGTTTGCGAAAAGTACCAGTGACCTGGGCAATTTCTACCGGTATAAGGGACGCTATTCTGAGGCACAACCACTGTTAGATAAATCACTGCTTATCAGAGAAAAGTCATTCGGCGTTGACCACCCGTTGTTTGTTCAATCGCAGGAAGATATCGCTATTCTTTATTGGAAGAAAAAGGAATATGATAAGGCTTACAGTGCATATAAGTCAGTGATGGACAAATCGGTGAACTTCATCAACCGGTATTTTGCGTCGATGAGTGAAGCTGAGAAAAGCAAGTACTGGGACGTACTATCCCCAAGGTTTCAGCGCTTCTACAATTTCGCCATTGAGGCGTCACCTTCTCTCCCATCAGTGTTGCGTGATATGTACGAATATCAGATGGCTACTAAAGCATTGCTGCTTAGTGCAACTAATCGTATCAAGCGCAATATTCTGGCCAGTGGAAACAAAGACCTTATAAAAGACTACAATGTTTGGATAGATCAGAAGGAGACACTAGCACGATACTATCAATATTCAAAGGATGAGCTGAAGGAACAGAAGATTAACCTGGATTCAATGACGACAGCTGCTAATGCAATGGAGAAGAGATTGTCAGAGCAGAGCAAGGAGTTTGTTGCAGGGTATGGAGGAAAGGCCGTCGGCTATGAAGAAGTGAAGTCATCACTTGCCGAAAATGAAGCTGTCGTGGAATTGATCCGGGTGAGCCAGTTCGACCAAAAGTTTACACCTGAGGCGCGTTATGCAGCATTGATCGTTACCCGGCAAACGGATTTGCCACGCCTGATTGTCCTTGATAATGGTGGACAACTCGATTCACGTTACGCGAAGTTCTATCGAAATGCAATTCAGCAACGCATACAGGACGAGCATTCCTATGAACAATACTGGAGACGGATAGCGGATGGTTTAGGTGACAAAAAGATAATTTATGTTTCTCCGGACGGAGTATATAATCAGATCAATTTGAATACGCTGAAGCAACCTGATGGCTCCTATTCCATAAACACTTACGATTTTGTCACCCTGGGCAATTCAAAAGATCTCCTAGCGCTTAAGAACAAGAAAAAAACAGCGACAACCAGGAAGGCAATGTTGCTTGGCTTCCCTGATTATGGATCGAAAGATGTTGCTGCTTTGCCCGCGACGAAGCTTGAGATAGAGGGTATTAATCGCACGCTTAAGTCGGCAGGATATACGGCAACAAGTTATATGCAAAAGACGGCGAGTGAAGCGAATCTGAAGACCTCGAATAGCCCAACCGTTATGCACATCGCCACGCATGGTTATTTCCTAAAAGACGTTGAAGTAACCGGTACCGGGTTCGGAATCCATATGGAGAACGCAACGGAAAATCCACTCCTTCGTTCGGGTCTGCTGCTTACCGGAGGTGGAAAAACGGTAAGCGGTGAACAGGAGCCGAGCCTTCGAAGCAACGACAATGGTGTCCTTACCGCATACGAGGCTATGAACTTAAACCTGCAGGGTACTTCGCTTGTAGTATTGAGCGCATGTGAAACCGGACTGGGCGAAGTGAAGGCAGGGGAAGGTGTGTATGGGCTTCAACGAGCCTTTCAGGTCGCCGGCGCCGAAGCCCTCGTCATGAGTCTATGGAAAGTAGATGATGCTGCAACACAGCAACTGATGACGAACTTCTATTCTTCCTGGATTAAACTCGGCGACAAGCATAAGGCGTTTAAGCAGGCGCAATTGCAGCTTATGACCAAATACAAGGATCCATATTACTGGGGAGCATTTGTCATGATGGGGATGTAGGTCCTGTAGGAGATCTACGTTTGTCGCTACAACTAAATCCGTAGACAAAAACTCCGGAAAAATTTTGTAGTAGCACAGTCGTTGGGGCATGTGAGATTTACAGGATAATCCCTTACCATTGCGGTGCTGTTCTGACCAAAAATGACTCTTTCAAGCCTCAGCCAGAAATCTCGGCACGCGTCTGTTACCGTTTGTAAAGAAAGATTCGCGTCATACCCCCATTACTCTAATTTTACCTTTGACTATCTCGCTCCATTGTGTTGCAGAGAAGTTCGCAGTTGAAAGCAAGCACCCGTCTACATGAATTTTGTCAAGTCCGGAATGTGGCCCCTCTTCTTGGTGGGGGTTGTCCTAGCAAGTTTTTCGCTATCGTCCTGTAGCGACCCGGGTCCTCCCCGTGTACTGGTATTCTCTAAAACAAAAGGATGGAAACACACGTCGATTCCCAGTGGTATTGATGCTATCCTGAAACTTGGAAAAGAAAATGGCTTTTTGGTTGATACGACAAAAGACGCCTCGTTTTTTGACGACTTCAATCTCAAACAATACAAGGCCGTTATTTTTAACAACACGACCCGCAACGTTCTTAATCCTGACCAGCAAGCTGCCTTCGAGCGATTTATTCAGGCTGGCGGGGGATTTGTCGGCATCCATTCCGCCGCTGATACCGAGTACGAATGGCCATGGTATGACAAACTTGTAGGCGCACATTTTTCGAGTCATCCACACAATCCTAATGTTCGACCGGCGACAGTTCGGGTAACAGACAACACACACATGTCTACTTCCGGGCTACCCGCAGACTGGAAACGCACAGATGAATGGTATAATTATCGATCGTTCTATCCAGGATTGCATGTTGTGGCTTATCTGGATGAAAATACTTATGAAGGAGGGACAAACGGCGCGGACCACCCTATTTCATGGTATCATGAGTTTGATGGCGGCCGGGCCTTTTACACAGGAGGTGGACATACAGAAGAAAGTTATTCTGAGCCTCTTTTCCTCAAGCATCTGTTGGGGGGAATCAAGTACGCTATCGGTGATGGTAAAATTGATTATCGCAAGTCATACGCGGTGACTGTTCCTGAAGAAAATCGGTTCGTTAAAACGATATTGGTAAACGATCTCAACACTCCCATGGAGCTCGCTGTATCCAAGGATGGACGTATTTTCTACACAGAACTACGCACGGCGAATCTTGGTATGTACAACACCAAAACGGATAAGTATTCGCTCGTGCATCAATTCAAAGTATGCACAAAAGGCGGCACCGGGCTTATCGGTGTTACGTTAGATCCAGACTTCGACAGCAACAACTTCATCTATTTGTACTACGCACCACCGACGGAAGCAGAACCTATCATGTTCAATCTTTCCCGGTTTACTTTGACTGCGAATAATACGCTTGATACAACTTCGGAAAAGGTGTTGTTACAGGTTCCAGTCCAAATAAACAGTGGTGCGCACCATGGTGGATCGCTTGCCTGGGACAAAGAAGGAAACCTCTATCTATCAACTGGCGATAGCTCGAGTCCTTTCCCAGCCAATGGCTATGCGCCGCTTGACGAACGACCCGGTCAGGAATACTACAGTCTTGATGCGCAGCGTGGCGCGTCGAATACCAATGACCTGAAAGGAAAAGTATTGCGTATTCATCCTGAAAAAGATGGCACATATACTATTCCAGACGGAAATCTTTTTCCACCGGGGACAGAGAAAACCAGGCCGGAGATATATGCCATGGGTTGCCGGAATCCTTACCGCATAGCTGTCAATCCAAAAACTTCTGTTCTTTATTGGGGTGAGATTGGCCCAGATGCAGGCAAGGATAGTGTTCAAGGCCCTCGTGGTTATGACGAATTTAACCAGGCAAAGAAACCAGGCAATTATGGTTGGCCGTATTTCGTAGGCAATAATCAGGCATACTTCAAATGGGACTTTGCTACAAACACAGCAGGTGCAAAATTCAACCCGGCTGCTCCGGTTAATAAGTCTCCAAATAACACCGGTCTCGAGAACTTACCTCCAGCTCAGTCCGCTATGATTTGGTATCCTTACGCTTCGTCCAATGAATTCCCGGAACTAGGTCAGGGAGGCAGAAGTGCCATGGCTGGACAATTCTACACCTACAGCAGATCGACTGGCAATAATGCTTTCCCACAGTATTACGACGGTGCGTTATTCGTATTCGACTGGATGCGAAACTGGGTATTGGCGTTAAGGTTTGATAAGAATGAAAATTACGTACGAAGTGAGCCCTTCATGTCATCGAATGGTGACTTCCGTCGTCCGATAGACTTAGCTTTTGGAACGGATGGCATTATGTACATGCTGGAGTATGGATCAGTTTATGGGGCGGACAATGAAGATTCCAGGCTGGTGAAGATTGAGTTTAACGGTGGCAACCGTGCGCCCCATGCTCAGGCGAGCATCGTTGACAGCGTGGCTATGGCCACAAGGGATAAAATGGTATTCCTTACATCCGAGCGTCGCCTACCGTCGGTGAAACGCGAGATTACCGGGAGGGTTCCGTTGCGTGTGACCTTCAGCAGCAATGGCACAACTGATCCTGATGACAGTGACGAGTTCAGTTACGAATGGCTTTTTGATGGAAAGTCTATAGGGTCTAAGACTGCTAATCCTGCTTACACTTTTACAAAGGCAGGAGTTTATCAGGTCGTCCTGAGGGTTACCGACAAGGCAGGTGCAGCGGATACCGATACCGTTGTGGTCCGCGCTGGCAATGCTGCTCCCGTAGTTGCTGTCGCGACTACGAAGAATACATCTTTCTTTTGGAACAATGAAGTCTTTGATTACCATGTCGTCATTATTGATGAGGAAGACGAACCCATCGCGCGCTCGCGCGTAGGTGTTACGTTTGGATATAATGCCGAGCCTGCGGCCATGATGGTTGGAGCAACGCTGATGGCCAGCAGCGATTGCAAGGCTTGTCATACTGCGGACCGGGTATCAGTTGGTCCTGCCTACAGGCAGGTAGCCGAACGCTACAAAAGCGACGCAGGCGCGATTAACAAACTGGCGGACAAGATCATTGCCGGAGGTGGTGGAAACTGGGGTACCGAGCACGTCATGAGTGCACATCCTCAACTAAACAAGCAGGAGGCGATCGAGATTGTTAAATACATTTTATCACTTAATCAGACTGCGAAACCCACGGTTACAGCTCGCGGAAAAGGGGCGATTCCGTTAAAAGATCACAAACCCGAAGAATCACGTGGAGTCTATACGCTAACGGCCAGTTATACTGATGGCGGAGCGGCAGGCGCAAATCCTTTAACAACAACGACAACGGTCAATCTCAGACCAGCGAAGGTGCGTGCAGTTTACACTGACCAGCAATCAGGCTTTGCGAGATTTGGAAATAACCTTGCCAATGGAGATCACAAGTCATTCCTTTTGCTGAAGAATGTCGACCTGAATCACATTAGTGGGTTCCAATTTGAGTATGCATCAAAGGACAAGGCTGGCGAAATCGAAGTGCGAAAGGATTCACAGGCAGGGCCAGTCATATCGCTTACCAACTATGCGGCTACTGGTTCGTGGGATTCGCTTGCAACGGTGTCGGGCTATCTTCATGAACCTGTTACCGGGAAACATGATGTGTATTTTATCTTCAAGAAGCCACAAAAGCCAAACGAAGATATTATCAACATCAAGTCAATCACGTTTGAGCTCGACGATAAGCGGAAGAAGTAGGACAAGCTGGGATCAGTGCTCTTTGACAGCGAGCATATGATCAACCTGGGGTATGGAAAACCCAAGCTTTTCCCCTACCATGTGGATCAGTTCCTTTTCTGCTATCGCAAAATCGCCATCAACCCAGGCAAGTTGGATCATATCCTCCATTTGCCGTTCGCGATCAAGTGTATTCTGAGGAATCAGGTAAGTGTATTCTCTCGCTTTGGAAAGCATGAAGTTAAGCCGGTCCAGCGGAATGTCGTTTGAATACGCAATCTTGGACAATGCAACGCGCTCGATGTCTTTGATGCTTCCGTCTGCAGCGCACAGCGAAACCAGGTTTCGAAAGTGCTCAAGTCTCGTGGGGTCAATCATAAATATTCAGGCAACAAGGTGAAGAAAATGTGTACTGAAGTTAACGATTTGGATCGTGACGCGTGCGGTTCCATCGACTAACGCGGCGTGTGGAGCGACCACTGGAACGATGCGGCGTTTAATGCAACCGTTGCGTTCTCCATTGAAGCAATCATTTACCCCCTGAAATCGGGGGAAGAGGCCCGACTAATCATGGTTTTTTAGACTTTAGTAGAAGCACGACTGAGATGAACCCAAACACTGACAAGGCAATGCCTGCAACGACACTTACCGTCGTGATGGCATTATGAGTCGAGGCAGTAGCGGCAAATCCACACAGGACGACTCCCACGACCGTGGTTCCGATCGAGATAATAATCCGTTGATGCCTTTGCATTACTTATAGTTACTAACGCAATATAAGGCAGAGTCCAGCGAATAACCACCGTTAATGCGACGTGTCTCTGCTTCCCATGGTTTGTTCCTGAAGCTGGTCATTAGCAAATTTGAATACCTGTTCGACCACGCTATGGGATTTCAGGTTGTGTCCTAAACCATGCGTCACAATAAGTTCAGATCCATTCCAGGCTTCGTGGATACGACGCGAATGTCTTACCGAAGTCTCTTTGTCTTCCTCATCATGAATAAGAAGTCCAGGTATATTAAGACTACTCGCAAAGAACGGTGTCGAGAAAAACTCTGGCGGTGCCTGGAATAATTTTGTAAAGTGCTGGACAAGTATTTCGCGAGTACGTTTCGTTAGCGATAACGTTCGTTGGTAGTGATCGATGAATTCTGTTGCTTCGCCTGGCGCCGCCAGAGTAATCAAGGTCCGCGGCGTAATTTCAGGGTATTTGTAAAGGCCATAAAATGAGGCGAACGTCCCCATAGAATGACCAATGATCACATCGGGTTGCCCATATTGCTTAACGAAAGCCTTGAGCGTATCGGCATAAAGTGGAACGGTTGTGGTATTGCCCTCTGACTGACCGTGTCCAGGAGCATCGAAGGCATACACTGTGTAGCCTGCTTCGCGAAATGTTTCAACATAACGCTTCCAGCGATAGGTATGACTTTCCCATCCGTGCAGGAACAATACGCTGCGGTCACCCTT
The DNA here is from genome assembly GCA_049840655.1 of Chryseolinea sp. GTDB lineage: Bacteria > Bacteroidota > Bacteroidia > Cytophagales > Cyclobacteriaceae > Chryseolinea. The sequence goes on along the minus strand of JASGJX010000033.1, from coordinate 178,006 downwards.
GCCCCAACGGTATACCCGTACGTGCAAGCCTTCGAACAGCATGTCTGCTTGATCAGCAGTTTTAAAAAAGGCCAGATGCTTTCTTGTAACAGGTTGGCGTCGGGGGTGTCCAAATATCTTGAAAGCTGCATTGGCTGCGCGCGCAGGATCCAGCACCGCTAACACGTTCAGCCACGCCCCCATCGACTTTATGATAACTTTTTTCATTGTCACTCGATTACTACTTCAGGTTTCTCATTATTTGCGTGGATACCAATCGGTATCTACATCAACAAAAAAAATCATATCATCATGCCAGTCACCTGCTTATCGAGGTGCCCAATAACGCGCTTGATGTCTTCATCATTACCACTCAGCTTGCTCATCATTATTGCCCCTTCCAGGGAGGCTATCATTAAAGTAGCAAATTCGTTTACATCGATATCGCTCCGTAACTGGTTATATCGGATGCCATTCTCCAAAACGCGAACTATTGAATCACGCATTTCCCTAAGGATCTTCAGGGCTGTACGCCTCAATGCCGGATGCGAGTCATCTGCTTCGATGGCAGCATTCAACAAAGGACACCCTCCCTTCAACGGTGGTTTCGTTATATAAGATTCGAAGAAATGAAACATTGCACTCAATTTGGTGGGTGCCGTTCTCTCCGATTTGATGCAACTCCGAAGTTTATCAAGCATAACAGAAGACAGATGCGCTAATGTTTCCACTTCGAGATCGACTTTACTTTCAAAGTGCCGATAGATCGCTCCTTTTGTGTACCCGGTTGCCTCAGTTATGTCACTAATAGAGGTTGACTTATAACCTCGAGTGTTAAACAGAATGCCCGACTTTCTCAAAATCGTTTCTCGTGTTGCTTCCGGATCGCGCATGACACGAAGATACCAATCGGTATCTTGATTTGCAAACCCTAATAATAGCTCGATCTCAAACATTCGTGTGCGCGATCAGAAAAAGCTTGTTTTCGAGCCGCGGAATTTCTTATTTATTACGATCAAAAAGTATGCACGACCCCTACGTCTTATCTATTCACAATGTCAAGGAGCCACCGCATACCTTTGCCGGGCGCCTTAAGTTTCTCGGACCCGGTTTTATACTATCGGCCTCAATTGTCGGATCCGGCGAACTGATTGCGACGACTACGCTGGGAGCAACGGCTGGTTTTCATGCCTTCTGGATTATTGTAGTAAGCTGTTTGGCTAAGGTTGCCGTTCAGCTGGAGTTCGGCAAGCATACCATTCTAACAGGACGAACGGCCATGCAGTGTTTCAACAGCCTGCCGGGTATGAGGCTAGGACGAGGGCATTGGAGTATCTGGGTGATTCTAACCCTTATTCTACTCAAAATAATCCAACTGGGTGGGATGATCGGCAGCACTGCCATAGTACTTAAGCTTCTGGTGCCGTCCATGCCTTTACAACTTTGGCTGGGTATTATCGCCCTTTCCCTTTCACTCTTGCTTTACAAGGGATTCTACAGCGTAGTTGAGCGTTCTTCACTCATCATGACGGTGTCATTTACCGTGCTCACCATAGGTGCTGTGGCCGCTCTTGCAGTTACTCCCTATTCGATTACGATTGATCAGTTTCTTAGCGGTTTAGCGTTTCACTTTTCACCGGAGGTTGTCACGGTTGCCATAGGCGCATTCGGCATAACGGGGGTGGCAAGTGATGAGATCATTGCCTATAACTATTGGTGTCTCGAGAAAGGATATGCGACATACACAGGGCCCAGGGATGATAGCCCTGAATGGAAAGAACGCGCTCGTGGCTGGGTGCACGTGATGTATCTTGATGCCATCGTCGCCATGATCATCTATACTTCTGTTACAGCTGCATTCTACCTCCTTGGCGCTGCAGTGCTGCATGCACAAGGCGCAATTCCCCAGGGAAATGAATTGATTGAGGTCGTCTCGTTAATCTATACTGAGTCGCTTGGACCAGGTATTAGAATCGCCTATCTCATCGGTGCATTCTTTGTTCTCTACTCCAGTCTTTTTGCCTCGCTCGCAGCGTGGTCGCGCATGTACAGTGATATCTTTGGGCAGTTGGGCTGGATCAATTTTTTCGATGTGACGGTTAGAAAGCGTCTGATAGCTTTGCTTGCGTGGCTATGCCCTCCACTATGGGTAGCTGCATATTTATTCGTGAGCCTGCCAGTTGTAATGATCCTGTTTGGTGGAATTGTCGGATCAGTACTTCTGCTGATTATAGTGTACGCGGCCCTCAATTTCAGATATCGCCAATACCAGCTTGAGGCGCCAGGCGTGCTTTATGATTCCGCACTTTGGTTCAGCATTTTGTCGATATGTTTTGTTGGGCTTTATGGCATCTGGAATGTAACGTTCGCCTAAGACCAAGAGCAAGAAGTTGATCCTTGATTTCAGTTAACGTAACTTCGAACATCGGTGCTCACAATTTCGAATGAAGACTTTTAATTGCTCATACCTTACGCATATACCATGATCAACAGAAGAAAATTTTTAGGCCAGGTAACGGCAGGTGTTGCCGGCGCTACCATAGCCAAGGCGGGATTCGCCAATATTATCATTCCACAAAAAAAGGATAAGCTGAATGTGGCATTGGTTGGTTTGGGATACTACAGTACGGATCTGTTAGCCCCAGCGTTGCAACTCACGAAGCATTGTAAGCTTACAGGAATTGTATCGGGTACGCCCTCCAAGATCGAATCATGGAAACAGCAATACAATTTGCCCGACAAGAACTGTTACTCCTACGACAACTTTGACTCTGTTGCTAACAATCCCGATATCGATGTTATCTATATCGTCTTGCCTCCATCAATGCATGCCGAATATTCCATAAGGGCAGCTAAGGCAGGAAAGCATGTATGGTGCGAAAAACCTATGGCACCGACTGTCGCTGACTGCAAGGCTATGATCGATGCGTGTAACAAAAACAAGGTCAAGCTCGCGATTGGCTACAGAATGCACCACGAACCGAACACACAAAAGCTCATGCAGTTGGTGAAGGAGCAAACTTACGGCAAGACGACAAAGGTCATGGCACAAGCTGGTTATGTAGATCCGCGCACTGATCATTGGAAACAAAAGAAGTCATTGGGTGGCGGCGTGATGGGTGACATGGGCGTATATCCATTAAATGCAGCGCGATACAGTACAGGACTGGAGCCGATCGCAGTAACTGCAAAAGCTTCAACCACTCGCCCTGAGATATACAAAGAAGTCGAAGAAACGATGGACTTTACCCTTGAGTTTCCGGGTGGTGCGACCGCCGTATGTCAGGCAAGTTTTGGCAAGAATATGAATGATCTTCAGATCGACTGCACTAAGGGCTGGATCAAGTTTTCGCCATTTTCTGCATATAACGGCGTTAACGGCGTTACGAGTGACGGAAAGAAACTAAACGCGCCAATTGAAAATGAGCAGGCTACTCAAATGGACGACGACACGCTTGCAATATTAAATGGCAAACCGCTGCTGGCACCAGGTGAAGAGGGACTGAGAGACATCGTGGTCGTAGAAGCGATTTATCGTTCCGTTGCTTCGAGTGCAAGGGTGAAGATTTGATTTTGTGGAAGGTGCCTTTTACAAAGGATGGCGCTGGCGGATGTCTTCTTACCGCCGACATATTCGCATCGTGAACAGATGTGAATTAATTGTATGTTTGAGTTAGTCCATCCGCATCCATGCACCTGAAACACACCATTAATTACTTTGACTTCATGAGTGTCAGCAGCACTAAACTGACACTGCGAACGATTTCTCTTTTTAGTGCGATTGCTGCCCTCGTCTCATGCGGCCCTCGCGATTCAAAGTCAACAGATTGGGCTGAGTACCTGGGTGGACCTGACAGAAACCATTATTCCGCGCTAACCCAGATCGATTCCACCAATGTAAATGAACTCACTGTAGCATGGGTGTATCACGCGGGCGACAGTGGACAGGTTCAATGCAATCCGCTGATTGTGGACAATGTCTTGTACGGTATCACTGCATCGGTCCAGCCATTTGCACTCGATGCAGCTACTGGCAAAGAGCTGTGGCGCGTACGCGATACCTCATCCACTACCTGGTATGGTACGAACCGAGGTGTGACATACTGGGAGGATGGTGATGACAAACGAATTCTTTATACAAAGGAATCATGGCTCTATGCGGTAGAAGCTTCGACGGGGAAAGTTATCACGACGTTCGGCGACGGAGGTCGTGTAAGCCTTGGAACTGGTTTAGGTCCTCTGGGAAAGAAGCGATTCGTGATATCCAACACACCGGGAGCTGTCTATGGCGATCTGATCATCATGCCGATTCGGCTTTCTGAATCAACGGATGGCCTACCTGGCAACGTACAGGCATTCAACATCCGAACGGGCAAATTGGAATGGACATTCAAGACCATCCCCCATCCCGGTGAACCAGGTTATGAAACGTGGCCGGCGCAAGCCTACCAGGACACTACACTCGGTGGTGGAAACAATTGGTCAGGTATGGCCGTGGATCGATCCCGTGGCATCGTTTATGTGCCGACAGGTTCTGCCGCCTTCGACTTCTATGGAGCAAACCGCGTCGGCGACAACCTGTATGCCAACACACTACTTGCCCTTAATGCAAAGACAGGCGAGCGTATCTGGCACTACCAGATGGTTCATCATGACATCCTAGATCGTGATGCGCCAGCGCCTCCAAACCTGGTAACTGTCATTCATGAAGGAAAGAGAGTTGATGCCGTTGCCCAGGTCACTAAGCAGGGATACGTATTTCTGTTCAATCGTGAAAACGGAACTCCGATCTTTCCAATCGAAGAGATGCCCGTTCCTGCCTCTGATATCCCGGGTGAAGTCGCGTCGAAGACTCAGCCCCGGCCGACGAAACCCTTGCCCTATGCGCGACAATCCCTTACCGCCGACGACATTAACCCAGACGCGCCTAACCATGACGAGCTGGTTGCCACGTTGGCAAAAAGCAGAAATGAAGGACCGTTTACTCCGCTGTCCCGACGGGGAACAATCATTTATCCCGGTCTTGACGGAGGGGCCGAGTGGGGCGGCGTTGCCGTAGACCCGAAAGGCATCATGTATATCAACAGCAGCGAGATGGCTTGGCTCATCTCTCTGGACACCATCGATTTTGACCAGAAGTTCAAGCACCCCGGAGAGCGATTTTACATGACCAATTGTTCGTCATGTCACGGACGGGAACGCAAAGGTAATCCCGCCAGTGGTTTTCCATCGTTGCTAAGCCCCGGGGATAGATTCACGCGCGATCATGTAAAACAGGTAATCTCGACTGGAAAAGGAATGATGCCGGCGTTCAAGAAATTCACCGAGGAAGAAAAGACGCTTCTGGTTGCCTTTCTGTTTAATGATAAGGTCAAAGCACCTGCCGAGAAGAAGGAAGCGGGAATGTCAGTTAAGACGCCAAAGTCCTGGCGCATTTCCGGCTACACCAAGTTCCTTGATTCGAATGGCCATCCTCCAATGAAAACGCCTTGGGGAACGCTCAATGCAATTGATCTGAATACAGGAGATTATCTTTGGAAGGTTTCTTTTGGTGAGAGCCCCGAGCTTGAATCAACGGGTATGCATCAAACTGGATCCGACAGTTACGGGGGTCCTGTTGTAACGGGATCCGGCTTGCTGTTTATCGCCGGTACGAAAGACAGCAAGTTCCGCGTGTTTAGCATGCGTTCCGGTAAGCTGCTTTGGGAAACCAAACTCCCCGCGCCTGCCTTTGCCACGCCGAGTACTTACAGCGTGGATGGGCGTCAATACGTAGTGATGGCCTGCGGAGGTACTAAGTTGGGTGCCCCTAAAGGAGACAGCTATGTCGCGTTCGCTCTTCCTAAAAAGTGACCCCGCAGGCTGTAAATCCTTCACATTCGGCAGATAATCTTACGCGCGTAGACTCGTTTTAAGTGCAATGGGGCACATTCATTTTGTGGTACGCTCAAATTGACATACTTTTCAAGGCTGATGTAGCCCAGACTCGTTACTTCGTTTCGCTATCTGGATTTTTAATTTATTGAATGCGGTCTCCATTTTTTACCCTCTTGTCCCGCCGTGTCGGGTATGTCTTGTTAATACTGTGCTCGTTCCATTGCGCGACTGCTCAGCAGGATTCGCTGATGTCAATCGTAGCCGACGAACTCGACCGTGAAATTGCCGGCCTGAGCAAGGCCGAAGTTCCGGCATACTACATGCATTATTATGTGAATGACATAGAGTATGCGACCATCACCTCGTCATTCGGCAGCCTTACGCATTCAAGTGTCAACCGTAACCGGATCTTATCAACCCAAGTGCGGGTTGGCAATTATCAATTCGACAACACCCACCCCGGCTCTATTGAGAGTGGAGAGTTGGGTGGCTTTTCCGGAGGGGCAGGCGCGCGTGTCCTGCCACTCGATAATGATCGCGATGCAATCCGGACCGGACTATGGCAAGCAGCAGCCAGTGAATACAAGGTGGCCCTCGAAGCTTATAAAACAATTCGGAACAGACGAATAAATAGTGATTCTGTTAAAACCAATATTCCGGATTTTTCAAAAGAGTCAGCCCAGGTATATCACGAATCTTCCGGACCGTCTCTTCGCGTGTTGTACAAGAAGGAAGAATGGGAAAAGAAGGTGCGCTCATATGCAGCACGTTTTCTCACCAGCGCTCATGTTGTGTCGGGCGATGTGGCATTTCGGTTCTCGACGGAACAAAAGTATTTCCTTTCGTCCGAGGGCGCACGCATTAAACAATATGTGACCTCCTGCTACGTGAACATTGCAGGAACAGTTAGAGCTACCGATGGAGATCTTGTTCCCTTACATCTTTCGTACTACGCCGAAGTCCCTGATAAGCTACCTTCTGATGAAAAGGTCTTTGCTGATGTTGACAACATGGTGAAGCTTCTGAATGAGCTTCGTAATGCTCCTCTGGCGGAACCATATAGTGGTCCCGCTATCCTGCTCGCACCTGCGGCAGGCGTATTCTTTCATGAAATCTTCGGGCACAGGATTGAAGGGCATCGCCTCAAGAATGAATACGACGGACAAACATTCAAGTCTCGGATCAATGAGCCCGTACTTCCAAAAACTTTAACTGTAACCTTTGATCCAACGGTCAATGTTGTCATGGGACAGCCGGTCAATGGCTCTTATCAATTCGATGACGAAGGTGTTAAGAGTAAAAAGGTTGTTGTCGTTGACAAAGGCATACTCAGAACATTCCTCATGTCTCGTACTCCGCTGGACGAGGTGCCTCATTCCAATGGACACGCGCGTGCTGCCATTGGAAATGCCCCAGTATCGCGTCAGTCGAACCTCGTAGTCGAATCATCAAAAGCAGTTAGCATGGAAGATCTGCGAAAGATGTTATTGAAAGAATGTAAACGTCAGGGCAAACGGTATGGCTACCTGTTCAAGGAAGTTGTTGGGGGATTTACGGTAACCGATAGATACAACCCCAATGCATTTAACATCTTCCCTACTCTCGTGTATCGTATCTATGCCGACGGCCGACCCGACGAGCTTGTTCGCGGTGTTGATCTCATCGGAACACCCCTCGCCATGTTTGCCGAAATTCAGGCTGCTGCGAACGACCGCGATGTTTTCATCGGGTTCTGCGGTGCTGAATCAGGTAGCGTTCCTGTTAGTGCCAGCGCACCATCGCTATTCGTCCGTAGAATAGAAACCCAGAAAAAGCCGAGGCAATACGAGTCTCAGTTGTTGCTTGAACGTCCATCAACCTCTGAACAATGAGAATCATGAAAAGTACAACGACTATACTTCAGCATGTTATCATTGCTTTCGGCGTTCTAACCTCGGTGGAACTTTTCGCGCAGAGCGATGAAGTTATACTTCGGGCTATGCAGGACGAACTTAAGCGAAACATGGATATCCGCGAAACCGGATATGACAAACCATTTTTCATCAGCTACGGGCTGACGGATGTAAACAGCTACAGTGTATATGCATCATTGGGCGCTATTGTCCAGGCTGAAGAATCAAATAACCGCGGCAAGGCAATGCGTGTGCTCGTCGGCGACTATGGTTTTAATGACGAGAGCCTTGACAATGACACAGACAGTGAAACATCCGGCGCTGAAATTCAGCTTCCATCCGACGATGACTATGCAGGAATAAGAAGAGCATATTGGACAACTACCGACGCCATTTACAGAGGCGCAGCTCAAAAGTTCCGCAAGCATCAACAGACACTCAAAGAACAGCACAAAAAGATAGAAGACGTTCCTCATCGCATCTTTGCACACGCACCGGTGGTTAAGGTCGTTGCTCCCTGGGAAGAGTACGCCATAGCAAAGACGGACATCGAGCAATATTGCAGGCGCGTATCAGCGGTATTTAAGGATTATCCCGGGATGGAATCTTCAGACGTCGTCGTCAACGTATTGCAAGGGCGCGACTACTTTATTAACAGCGAAGGATCAGTTGTAGTGCGTCCATATCGGCTTGCTATGTTACAATGTCGTGCCGAACTGAAAACATCTCACGGAGAACCGCTCACTGAAAGCATCGTTCATTACGCTGAATTGCCTTCTGAATTTCCAAAAGCTGACTCCATGGTCGCACAGGTTCAAGCTATGATTGCCAAGTTGCAGGCGGTTGCTGAGAGCACAGCGATGGAAGAAGAATATTCAGGACCAGTGTTATTTGTAGGTTCTGCAGTAGCAAGCACGTTGACATCGACCTTGTTTTCGTATAGAGAAACCCTGGTTGCGTCAAACGATATTCCGAGTACGACCGATCAACGCCCCGAGAACACCTCACTTCTCGACACGCGCATTGGAAAACTCATTATGGACAACAGTATTACCGTCAAAGCAAAACCTAAGCAAAAGAAGTTCGGTAACGTGATTTTGCTCGGCGCATATGACGTCGATGAAGAAGGTGTTGTGCCGGCTGACGAGTTGATACTTGTCGACAAGGGAATTTTGAAAAATCAACTAAACGATCGCTCTCTTGCACGGGACGGTCAGCAGGCCAACGGCCACGCTGGAGGCCCGGCAGTAATTGATGTTTCGTCTTCGAAAGGAACTACAGAAAAAGCATTGAAGCAGTCATTGATCAAACTGGCTACTGACGAGGGTCTGCCCTATGCTATTATTGTTCGTGAGAGCGGCGATGTCCGAGGTAGTATGGCCGAAGTGTGGAAGGTGGATCTTACTACCGGTGCCGAAACTCTGCTTCGACCTGCTCAAGTAAGGCGTTTGTCACTTAAGGATCTCAAAAAGGTTACCGGTATCTCTTCAGCACAACAGGCGTACAACGTACCCGCTGGTGAAGGATCTCTTACTTCTATTATTTGCCCGTCTGCGCTCCTGCTCGAGAGGATCGACGTAGTTCCCTTACGACTCCCCTATGAAAAAGAAGACGTCGAATACGTTACCAGTCCGCTTGCAAAAGGTAAAAAGTAAATGCCACTCTGAGGTCACGACTTTTCCCGTTCGCAGCTTTAGCTGCAAGAATTCGAGTTTCATCGGGTAGTTCCATCCATTGGTGAATGGTAAGCGCGCGCAATGGTTTGATCACGACGTTCCATTTGCCATGTTACCACACGTCATAATTACAACGCGATTTCATCCGCATTAGCTATCTTATGGTCAAAACCTAAACTATGAGAAAATCAATCCTTGCGGCATTGAGTGTTCTGGTGCCGACTATACTCTGGTCACAAAGCAAATCACTTTCTGGTTATACTGCAGACGAGGCGACGGCGGAGTTCAAGATTGAAGAGCAGTTCGACGCACAATTAAAGGCATCGAATCTCGATGAGTGGATGAAGTTTCTTACAGCAAGGCCACATCACCTTGGCTCTCCTTACGGCAAGGAGTGTGCAGAGTACATTCGCGACCGGTTTAAATCGTGGGGATTTGATACCGAAATAGAAACCTATAAGGTACTCTTCCCGACACCCAAGGTGCGTGTGCTTGAACTCGTTGCACCCACGAAATTCAAGGCAGGACTTTCAGAACCCCAACTCAAGGAAGACCACACTAGCGGGCAGATCCGTGAGCAGCTACCCACCTATAACGCGTGGTCTGCCGATGGTGATGTCACTGCTGAACTCGTGTTTGTAAACTATGGTGTGCCTGCCGATTATGAAGAACTGGAGCGTTTAGGAATAGATGTCAAGGGCAAGATTGTCATTGCCAAGTACGGAGGCTCATGGCGGGGAATCAAGCCGAAGGTAGCTCAGGAGCATGGCGCAATCGGCTGTTTAATTTACTCCGATCCAAAAGAGGAAGGATATTATCAGGGTGATGTATATCCGGCTGGCCCCTACCGGAGCAAGTATGGCGCTCAGCGCGGTGCAGTAATGGACCTTCCGGTCCGACCTGGCGATCCCAGTACCCCAGGCGTTGCGTCGCTGGCTGACGCAAAAAGAATTGACCATACCGAAGCCGAAAATCTGCTAAGGATTCCTGTCCAACCCATTTCATATGCTGATGCAGAACCGCTTCTGCGTGCGCTTGGCGGTCCCGTCGCTCCCGAGTCGTGGCGGGGAGCTTTGCCTCTTACCTACAAGGTGGGCCCCGGCCCGGCAAAGGTTCATCTTAAGCTTGGGTTTGACTGGAAGATCGTGGACTGCTACAACGTTATTGCAAAGACTAAGGGCAGCGAATTTCCTGACGAGTGGGTTGTGCGCGGCAATCATCATGATGCCTGGGTTAATGGTGCCAACGATCCCATTAGTGGCATGGTAGCGCTTATGGAAGAAGCGCGCGCCGTAAGTGAGTTAATCAAAACGGGCTGGCGCCCAAAACGCACCCTTGTGTATTGTGCCTGGGACGGAGAAGAGCAGGGATTAATGGGCTCTACGGAATGGGTTGAACATCACGCGGCAGAACTAAAACAAAAGGTAGTAACCTATATCAACTCTGATGGCAATGGAAGAGGATTTTTATACGTCGGTGGTTCGCATACGCTTGAGCCTCTGATCGGAGAAGTGGCACGCGATGTCAACGATCCCCAAACAAAGATCTCTGTACTTGAGCGGACACGCGCGGCGTATGCTACACGCGCTTCCAATACTGCGGCGCGCAAAAGCGTTTTGGACAAGAAGGCGATGTCAATCGGTGCATTAGGATCAGGATCTGATTACAGTCCGTTCTTTCAGCACGCGGGAATTCCATCCTTAAACATCGGGTTCGGAGGCGAGGATGACGGTGGCGAATACCATTCGATATATGACTCCTACGATCTGTATGTCCGGTTTAAGGATCCAGGGTTTGACTACGGAATCGCGCTTGCCAAAACTGCCGGACGCACGACACTCCGTCTGGCAAATGCGAAGGTACTCCCATTCGATTTCAAGTCCTTCTATACGACTGTCAATGGCTATCTTAATGAGGTAACTGCGCTGCTTGACAACATGCGTGAAAGTACAGACGTCGACAACCGCATGATTAAGGATAACTATTTCATTTATGCACAGGATCCGAAAGTAAAGTATGTTTCTCCCGAAGCAAAGGGGCTGGTCCCCTACCTCGACTTCTCACCTCTGCAGAATTCGATGCAGGCATTGAAAGCATCCACGTCGACGTATAGCGATATCGTTGCGTCACACCAGGAACCCACCGGTCGGATTGCAGAACTTAACCAGACGTTATTCCAGGCCGAGCAAAAGCTTATGGTTGATTCAGGGTTACCTCGCCGGCCCTGGTATAAGCACACGATATATTCGCCTGGCTATTATACAGGTTATGGTGTAAAGACTTTACCTGGCATCCGGGAAGCAATTGAACAGCGAAACTGGAAAGAAGCACAGGAACAGATATCGGTCGCTGCTTCTGCGATAGAGCGATACACAGCGGAAGTTGATCGCGCCTGCAAGTTGCTCCGCCCTGGCAATTGATGTCACCAGTACAATATGTAAAACCGACATTGCATAATGATTTTATCCATGATTACATTTGATGTATGGACAATGTCATAATTACCATAACGAATGAGAATGACTTCCTGGCCTTTAAGAGCCTGTTGAAATCCTCAAATCTTCCGAACGAAGACCTCAACATGCGGAGGGATTTGCTTGTTGCCTGTGTCGAAGATGGACAAATGGTGGGCACCGGAGGACTTGAGATCTATGGTTCGTACGGTCTGCTGCGTTCGTTGTCCGTTAAACTGGGGACCCGTGGCAAGGCTTTGGGAACAGCAATTACGACCTACCTCATTGATGAAGCAAAAGCACGCGGTATCAAGGGTATTTATCTTTTGACAGAAAACGCCCGCGGGTTCTTTCAGCGTAAGGGGTTTGTCGATGTAGACCGTAGCCAGGTTCCCGCCGAGCTACATGCTTCCTCCGAATTTTCGGCGACAAGGCCAAAGGCAGCAGCTGTTATGAAGCTTGACATTGGCTGAACAGGTCTTCAAAAGACGAATATTCACCGCTTTACGGTCGGCTGCTCAAACGTACTATCAATTGTTAGGCGATGAGCAGTTTGTGAACCAGTTTAATGCCATTTTTTTTACTTCTCCGAACGGGTATGTTCCATAAATCATGCACATTTGCGGTCTGATTGAAGCCGCATGAAGCTGAACAAGTATTTCGTAATTGATTTCGACAGTACCTTCACCAAAGTAGAAGCATTTGATGCCCTCGCTGATATCTCTTTAAAGGACCATCCTGAACGGGAAACACGCAAAAAACAGATCGCGGAGATTACCAATATGGGGATGGACGGATCGATCTCATTCCGGGAATCCCTTGAGCGCACGCCTTAATTTGCTGGCGCCTTCCAGGTCACATCTTGGTCCATTAATCAGCGCCCTGAAGGAGATGGTTTCAGAATCCTTTAAGCGCAATCGTACATTCTTTGCGGACTACGCCGATAATATCTACATCATTTCGAACGGGTTCCGTGAATTCATCGAGCCTATTGTTACTGAGTACGGCATTAAAAGCGAGAACATTCTTGCGAATGAGTTTCGATTCGATGATGCCGGCCACGTTGTTGGCTTCGATACCGAAAATCCCTTGTCCGCTAATAATGGTAAAGTAGAACAGCTCCGGAGATTAAACCTTCCTGGCGATGTTTATGTTATTGGTGATGGCTACACGGACTATGAGATCAAACATGCCGGGCTTGCCAATAAATTTTACGCATTTACCGAGAACGTGGAAAGAGAAAGTGTACTTAGCAAGGCTGACCACATCACGCCGAGCCTGGATGAGTTTTTATATTTGAACAAACTCAATACAGCTATTTCGTATCCTAAAAACAGGATCAATGTCCTGTTGTTAGAGAATGTTCACCCTATTGCCGTGTCAATTCTTCGCGCTGAAGGTTTTAACGTGGAAACTTACCACGCAGCGATGACGGAGGACGAGCTATGCGAACGTATTAAGAATGTATCTGTATTGGGCATTCGTTCGAAGACTCAGGTTACTGCGAAAGTGCTGGAGAATGCCAACCGCCTCATGGTGATTGGTGCGTTCTGTATCGGCACGAATCAAATCGATTTGGCCACTGCTACGCGCAAGGGAATTGCCGTGTTCAATGCGCCTTTCAGCAACACACGTTCAGTAGTTGAATTGGCAGTTGCTGAAATGATCATGCTGATGAGAAATATCGTTGACAAATCTGCCAAGATGCACAAAGGTGTTTGGGATAAGTCAGCGAAGGGTAGCTTCGAAGTTCGTGGAAAGAAATTAGGACTCGTAGGGTATGGAAATATCGGAACACAATTGTCAGTGATTGCAGAGTCACTGGGCATGAAAGTGCTTTACTACGATACTGAAGAAAAACTGAGTCTGGGCAACGCTGTAAAGTGCAAATCACTAAAGGAAGTGCTTGAACAGGCCGATGTTATTTCGCTTCATGTAGATGGTCGCAAAAGTAATCACAACCTGATTGGCCCGCGCGAGTTCGGATGGATGAAACATGGCGTGATATTCATCAACCTCAGTCGCGGTCACATTGTCGACATTCAAGCTTTGCGGGAGAATATTCTCACCGGCAAGGTGGCGGGCTGTGCCATTGACGTGTTTCCCTACGAACCCGTAAGTAATGACGAAGAGTTTCAATCGCCACTTCGTGGATTGCCTAACACAATCCTTAGTCCGCACATCGGTGGCAGCACGTTAGAGGCTCAAGAGAATATTGGAACATTCGTGCCCGGCAAAATTGTTGATTATATCAATACCGGAAGCACGTCAAACAGTGTGAGCTTCCCTAATCTTACTTTGCCCCTGTTGAGCGACGCGCATCGCTTGATTCACATTCACAACAATGTACCCGGTATACTTGCAAAGATCAATCATATATTAGCCGATAACGGAATCAATATCGTAGGTCAGTATCTGAAGACAAACGAGTCTATTGGTTACGTAATCACTGACATCAACAAGAAGTACGACAAAGATGTGATTAAACAGCTTCGTGAAATTGATCAAACGATCAAATTCCGAATCCTGTATTGATAGTCGCACGACATGTTATAAAAGAAGAAAGCCGCGGTAGAGCGGCTTTTTTTATGAAGTTGCCTACAAATAGCGATGGGCATTTTTTTTGATGGTCAATCAACAAATCACCAAATCAACAAATCAAAAAATAAAAAGCCCCACTGGATTTGGTGAGGTGTTTCTGAACCCCATAGAGACAAGTTTTGAGCTGCCGTTGTCCGCAACCTTCTTCTGTTATCCTGCTTTTTGGGCGAGGTCACGCCGTAGCGTGATGAAGCCTGATTTTGTACAACAGCTTCACTCGGCATTGTTTTTATTTGTTAGGTTCAGCAAACGTGTCCCAAACCCGAGTGGGATAGTGCGAAACTACCTAAAACACCGATGCATGACAACGTTGTTAAAAATGTATTTTTTAATTAAACGACTTGTGCGACGATATTCTACTTTTGCGTCCCATGGTCACTCCCAAAATAAACTTTACCCCGGGCCCCTCGCAGCTGTATTTCACAGTTGAAGATCACGCGAAAATTGCATTCAGGGAAGGTATCCCCTCGCTATCGCATCGCAGCAAGAAATTTGAGTCCATATACAAAGATGTATCCGATGGCTTGCGGGCTTTATTGGGTATGCCGGGAAATTTCCACATTGTATTCACAGGGTCTGCAACTGAGATTTGGGAACGGATCATACAAAATCTGGTTGAGCGCAGGTCTTTGCATCTCGTCAATGGATCCTTTTCAAAGAGGTTTTATGAAGTTGCGCTTCAACTCGGGCGCGCATCTAATTCGATTGAAGTTGCTCCTGGGCTCGGTTTCAACAATGATGTCGTAGTCGGTGACGATGTGGAATTAATCGCTGTGACACAGAACGAGACAAGCACAGGCGTATCGACCCCGTTGCAGGTTTTGACTGACCTTAGAAGGAAGCATCCGGCCGCTCTTATTGCAGTTGACGCCGTATCATCGTTACCGTATCCTGATTTTGATTACAACGTTGTGGATACTGTATTCTTCTCAGTGCAGAAGGGATTTGGGTTACCCGCTGGTTTAGGCGTATGGCTCATCAACGATCGTTGTATTGAGAAGGCACAGGAACTTTTGGGTAAACACATTTCAATAGGATCGTATCATAACCTGCCCAGCCTTATTCAACATGAGGCCAAGTATCAGACGCCTGAAACACCAAATGTACTGGGTATATACCTGTTGGGCAAAGTGATTGCCGATATGCTTCGCGTAGGTATTCATAAGATCCGCAAGGATACTGAATACAAGGCGGCACTTCTTTATAACGAGCTGAACGCGCACGCGACTATTAAACCATTTGTTAAGGATCCGCTCCTGCAATCGAAAACGGTGGTCGTGGCGGAAACGGGAGGTGTTACTAAAGCAATAACCGAGCGACTACTGGAAAATGGAATCCAGCCAGGCGACGGATACGGTGCAGGTAAGTCGACTCAACTGCGCTTTGCCAATTTTCCGACGCACGGCAAAGAGCAATTTGAGCTGCTCTGTGATATCCTAAAGACGTTTCGGTAGACGTATAATGCGCTCGTAGTCTGCGTGTTAATGTCGGTCGACCCGCTGGAAAACACGCCAGAGCACAGATTTATCACCATTCTTTGGTGGTATCTTTAAACCATTTGAGCTTTTCGGTGTCCAACGCGCACATTCAAGCCCCACTGGCCTTGGAGGACAAAGAACTCCTGTCTAAGATCCGTAATCCGGAAACCCGAAACTACGGGTTTAACCTGCTTGTACGCGAGTACCAGAAGCGGGTGTACTGGCATATCCGTAAAATGGTTATCGATCACGACGACGCCGATGACATCACGCAGGACACGTTCGTAAAAATTCACAAGTACATCGATAATTTCCGGGAGGACGCCCAGCTGTACACCTGGATCTATCGAATCGCCACCAACGAATGCCTTACCTTCCTTCAAAAGAAAAAACGGCGCTTCCTCCTTCCCATTGGGGATCTGGAGGGCGAACTTACTGCCAAGATCGACAGCTCGCCGCACCTTTCGGGTGACGAAATTCAGCTCAAGCTTCAGAAGGCGCTGGTTCGCCTGCCGGACAAGCAGCGACTGGTCTTCAACATGAAATACTACGATGAGATGTCTTACGAGGAAATTGCGGCGATCACGGAAACAAGCGTGGGAGCATTGAAGGCGAGCTATCACCACGCCGTGAAGAAAATTGAAGAATATTTGTCAGCATGATTAAACTTAACAGCATCAAATCGGTCTAAACAGCGAACTGAGAGATGAAAAAGCTCGATGACATTCCCAAACAGCATCCATTCAACGTACCGGATGACTACTTTGATAAGCTGCCAGGCAAGGTGCAGGCCCGTGTACAGGGCAGCACCCTCAGGTCTCCCGCCATATTCGGGCATGCCTTAAAGTATGCAGTGGCAGCCGTCACCGTTGCTGTAGTTGCATTTGTATGGTTTTGGACCAGCCCTGCGACACAGAGCGATTCTCCGGAAGCAATACTTGCAAGCATTGATACTTCGGAGCTCGTTGCATATCTGAACGAGGGGGACATCACCACGGATGAGCTATTGGATGAGTTGCATCTAGACAACGAGGATGTTAACCAGATCGAAGGAGCTGTTTTTAATCTTCACGTAAATGATACGGATTTGAATTATCTTCTTGATGAAATTGATTGATATCAGATGATAGTGCGAGTACAAAATATGAGCAACAATTTAGCCGACGATAAAAAACGCATTTTTATGAAAATCCTTATCGCGTTAGGTTTCACCTTAATGCTGCTTCCCGCATGGGCGCAGGATGATGATGATCTGCCGACCGGGCAGGACCCAAACGTCCGCAGCAAGATCCAGGCCGCAAGGGTTGCTTATATCACGGACCAGCTGGCACTCACACCTGAAGAGGCCGAAAAGTTCTGGCCCATTTATCGCGAGTTCACATCTAAGCGCAAGGAATTGCGCATGCAGCTTCACAGTGCAAAGAACAATCCTGACCCCGGAAAGACGCAAGAGCAAAATGAAAAAGCGCTGGTGGATCAGCAATTCGATATCAAGCAGAAGGAACTTAATCTTGAGAAAGACTATTCAACCAGATTGCTCAAAGTGATCAGCGCACAGAAACTGCGTACACTTCCGGATGCCGAGAGAAGATTCAGACAAATGATACTTGAGCAAATACAGAGGCGCCAGCAACAGCAGGAGCGTCAGAGAAATCTAAGGGATCAGTCACAGAAGAAACTTCAGGAGCGCAACAACTAGCACTACCGTTGCATGCGGATTTGTAAACGATGGCTCTTTACAGTCGTGCTCTCAATGTCCTCCCTGCTCTCTACGGCACAGGAGGCGGATTCACTTGTTCTTTTGGGAATTGATGACGTACTGAGTTTCGAAGACTCTCTCTCGATATTCAACATGATCGATAGCATCATGCAGATGGGCGACCTCAACCGCTCACAGCTTGCAATCAGACTGAGCTACAACAGCAACGTATTGTCAGCCGGAAGAACATTGGGAATAGAAAACTTTGGACTTGCACCCGGAGTATCCTTCTACCATAAATCTGGACTGTATGCCGATGTTTCCGGATACTGGAGCAAAGACTTCGATCCCTCCTATTACCTTACGATATTATCAGCGGGATACATGCACAGTTTCTCAAAGTACTTCTCAGTGATGGGTGGCTACGACCACTACTTTTATAATTTCAATGAGGACACCTACATTCCCTACAGCAACGCCTTATCTGTTACGCCGATGTTCGACTTTAAGTCTCTAACGCTTTCGGCAAACTACTCTTTTTATTTTGGCGATACCTATGCAAACAGGATTATGCCAGGTCTGACCTGGGTGATTTCCAAATCCCGATGGCTTGGACTTGATCGAATTTCGTTGTCTCCTTCAGCGTACGCCCTCTTCGGTGATGAAACGATCACAGACATTGAATTTGTCTGGCCACGTACTTTAGCTGAGGCCATTAAGAATAAGAAACAATACGGACGGATCTTCACGCTAGTCGAACACAATCAGCGCATGTTTGGCATCATGAACTATGCGTTTAGCGCACCATTGTCCATTACACGCAAAAGTCTAACCTTAATGCTTACCTATACCTATAATATACCGAAGGCACTGCCGGGCGAGCCACTCACTCTTTCTGAGAGCAGTTATCTATCTGGAAGCATCACGTGGTTTATACCCTTGCGGAGGAATAAATTCGCTTTGGAATTTTGATTCGCTTCGATATTTTGCGCCTTCGCCCATCTCACACGAAGCATTGTTTGCGGGAATGCGGTGGTTAGTAAATGCTCAAGTGAAATTCAAATTACCTGCATGTTTAAAAATATCCTGGTTGCCTGTTGCTTTGCCATTCTCCTAACTAATCTAAGAGCGCAAGATTACCGCTGGCAACAGCGAATCGAGTACGTCATGAATGTGCAGCTGGATGCAAAGACTCATCGGTTAAACGGAACGCAGAAGCTCGTATATCACAACAACTCGCCCGATACGCTAAGGAAGGTTTATTACCTGCTTTTCTTTAATGCATTCCAGCCAGGAAGCATGATGGATGTGAGATCGCGTGCCCTTATGGATCCTGATCCACGAGTTAAAGATAGGATATCGAAGCTTTCGGACAACGAGATTGGTTTTCAGCATATACAATCATTGAAACATGATGGCAAAGTCGTTTCGTTTACCATAGACGGAACGATTATGGAGGTGCGCCTGGAAAAGCCTATACTGCCGAAATCAAAAGCAACATTTGAAATGCAATTTGAGTCACAAGTCCCCATCCAGATCAGGCGCTCGGGTCGCGATAACAAAGAGGGAATTGCGTATTCAATGACTCAGTGGTACCCAAAGATGGCAGAATACGACTTTCGTGGATGGCATGCCTATCAATATGTGGCTCGTGAGTTTCATGGCGTATGGGGCGACTTCGATGTGTCGATAACACTTGATCCACGCTTCGTGATTGCTGCCACTGGTAAGCTGCAAAATGCCGATAGGGTTGGCTACGGATACGAGAAAGCGGGGACACAAGTTAAGCGCCCTGCTGGTGATCTTGTGTGGAATTTCGTGGCTAAGAATGTCATTGACTTTGCGTGGGCGGCTGATCCTGAATATGTTCATGAGCAAGCTACTGTACCTAATGGCCCTCAATTGCATTTCTTCTATCAACCTGGTGACAAGACAACAGAAAGTTGGAAAAAGCTTCAGCCTTACGCTGTCAGGCATTTTGAATTCATGAACAGCACATTCGGAAGGTATCCATACGACACTTACTCCATCATTCAAGGCGGTGATGGTGGCATGGAATACCCTATGTGTACGCTTATAACTGGCGAACGAAGCTTTGGAAGTCTTGTTGGCGTTATGGCGCATGAGGCCGCTCATAGCTGGTACCAGGGTGTTCTCGCGTCTAATGAAGCATTATATCCATGGCTTGATGAGGGTTATGCAGATTTTTCCAGCCAGGAATCAATGGCAATGATGTTCAACAATCCGGTTGAAACATCACACGCTGGAAGCTATGAAAGTTATTTCTCATTGGTGAAACGAGGTCTCCAGGAGCCTATCAGTCAACATTCTGATCACTACAATACGAATGTCGCTTATGGCACTGCCGCCTACTCTATGGGTACCGTTTTTCTCCAGCAGTTAAAATACATCATCGGTGATCAGGCCTTTTACAGGGGCATGCGTCAGTATTACGATACCTGGAAAATGCGTCATCCTGAACCGAACGATTTTATCCGCGTGATGGAAAAAGTTTCTGATATGGAACTGAAGTGGTATATGATCTACTGGATTAATACCACTAAGAAGATTGATTACGCGATCCGATCTGTAGTTGGCGAATCCAATGCTACTATCGTTCAGCTAGAACGTGTCGGAGACTTCCCTATGCCCATTGACCTGGTCGTGACGTTCAAGGATGGAACGCAACAAACCCTTTATATCCCTTCAAATGAAACGCTGGGTAAAAAGAAGCAGGAACCTCAAACTCAAAGAACTGATTTGGACGCTTGGCATTGGGTAAACACTACTTACGTAGCGCAAATAGCTAAACCGTTATCGGAAATAACCGCTATTGAAATTGATCCATCACAGAGGTTGGCAGACGTTGACAGAAAGAACAACAGGATGGATCTTACCACTGATCTCAAACCATCCAGGTTTATTACGCGGTAATAAGATTGTTGTTTAGTCGCGACAAGAAGGGCTTTGGGCAAATACGTCTGCTCGAAACCTGATGTCTTTTATTAAGGCGTCGGGATTTGCCATAGATTTTGCTTTTAACCACCTGCTCTTTAGTTTTATGCCTATGCAACCCGATCAGGCAAAGAAGGAAATTGAAAGACTCAGCAAACTGATAGACCATCACAACGATTTGTACTATCAGCAGAGCAAGACAGAAATCAGCGATCAGGAATTTGACGCATTGCTTCAGTCTCTTATCCAGCTAGAGGAGCAATATCCCCAATATCGTGCGCCCGATTCGCCAACGCAACGTGTGGGAGGAACTATCACGAAGGAATTTGCTACAGTGTATCATAGGTATCCAATGCTTTCACTTGGCAATACCTATAGCCGAGAGGAGCTGGAGGAGTTTGACGGTCGCGTGGCACGTGGAGTTGACGGTGACACTTACGAGTATTTTTGTGAATTGAAGTTTGACGGAGTATCAATCAGCCTGACATACGAAAATGGGATTTTGATCAGAGGTGTTACCAGGGGTGATGGCGTACGCGGGGATGACGTAACAAACAACGTTCGGACTATACGAAATATTCCGTTGGTCATAAAAGGCAAGGACCTTCCGTCGACTTTTGAAGTACGTGGCGAAGTATTTCTTCCAAAATCTGCATTCGCTCAACTGAACAAAGAACGGGAAGATGTAGGAGAAGAACGTTACGCCAACGCGAGAAATACAGCCAGCGGAACTCTGAAGATGCAGGATTCCGGTGAAGTAGCGCGGCGAAAACTTGACTGCTTTGTATACTATTTGAAAACTGACGAAGCAACGGCTCCTACGCACGAGAAAGCCATTCATCTTCTCGAGAGTTGGAAGTTCAACGTCTCCCAGACTTACAAAAAGTGCAGGAATATCGAACAGGTCCTTGACTACATTTCACATTGGGACAAAAAACGTCTTGAGCTCCCGCTTGAGACGGACGGCGTTGTTATTAAGGTGAACAGTATCGAGCAGCAGGAACAACTTGGGTTCACTGCCAAGAGCCCGAGATGGGCGATTGCATATAAGTACAAAGCAGAGAGCATGAGTACGCGTCTGAATGGCGTTACGTACCAGGTGGGGAGAACGGGTGCCGTCACACCTGTGGCATCATTGGAGCCAATCTTCCTTGCGGGTACAACAGTGAAGCGTGCGTCATTGCACAATGCAAATGAAATAGCGCGCCTTGATCTCCGGATTGGTGATTATGTGTTCGTAGAGAAAGGTGGAGAGATAATTCCCAAAGTTACCAGTGTTGACCTTCCGAGGCGCGAGGCCGGACTGGTACCGATTCAATACATAGATAAATGTCCGGAGTGTGGAACGCCCCTTGTGCGCGAAGAAGGGGAAGCTGCGTTTTATTGTCCGAATACAAATGGCTGCGAACCTCAGATTCTGGGCCGAATAGAACACTTCATACAGCGCCGGGCAATGGATATCGATTCACTGGGCGAAAAGACAATTGAAGCTCTCTATAGACTCGGCCTGGTCCGAAGTCCGGCAGATTTATATGATCTCACAGAAGCAAACGTATTGCAGCTGGAAGGCTTTAAACAAAAATCTGCGAATAATCTCCTGGCGGGAATTGGAGAATCGCGGAGGGCAGCATTTGAAAGTGTGCTCTTTGCAATTGGAATTCGTTATGTTGGCAAAACCGTTGCTGAGAAACTCGCGCGATATTTTAAGTCAATTGATAAAATAGCCGAGGCTTCACAGGAACAATTATTGGAAGCGCCTGAGATTGGGCAAAAGATTGCTGAAAGTGTCTTTGCCTTCTTCCGCAATCCGGAGAATGTTAGAGAAGTCGACAGACTTCGTGCGGCAGGGTTAAGCATGGAGAGCGCAGCGAAGGAACCTGAAAAAGTCAGCAACGTGCTGGCCAACAAATCGTTTGTGATTTCAGGAGTGTTCCGCAATTATGACCGGGATCAATTGCAGGAGGTTGTAATCAAAAATGGTGGCCGGATTTTGTCGGGTGTTTCAGGAAAATTGGATTATTTGCTGGCCGGTGATAATATGGGCCCCTCAAAACGCGAAAAAGCCGAAAAGCTAGGCGTCAAGATCATTACAGAAGAGGAATTTGAAAAACTGATAAAGGGCTAACGCGTTAGTACAATAGATGAAGTTCAATCACAACCTGCTCAAGATGAGGACTGAAAAGCTCCTCCAGAAGGAAAATGGAGCCAGGAGTAGTGTGTCATATGCGGTTTCCCGAAATATTGGAGTATTGTTTTCGGTAGAAGATAAAGCCAAGCACGAAGTTGTTAAGGACTTCATTCGAAAACTTGAGCATGATGGCAAGCAAGTGAAGGTCATGGAATACCTTCCACCAGACAAGCAGAACTTTGAGTTCAAATTTGATTTCTTCACGGAGAACGACATTTCCTTTTGGGGCAAAATAACCTCTGCCAATGCATTGAAATTTGCTGAAACTCCATTCGATTACCTTTTTTATCTCGATACAGAACCGAATCCGCTGATGATGCACTTACTTGCCATGAGTAAGGCGAAATGCCGCGTAGGGCGTCAGTGGGACGATGGCCCCTCCTACTTTGAGTTTATGGTGCAAGCACCATCAAATGTGAAGGATCTGGCAGAAACGATACATAGATATATTATCCAATTAAAGTAAGACATGAAAAAACTGTTCGGAACCGGTGTTGCGCTTGTGACACCGTTCACGGAATCGCTTGAGGTTGATTATAAGGCTCTTAAAAAAGTGCTCACGCATACGGCCAAAGGAGTCGACTATTATGTCGTTATGGGGACGACAGGTGAATCAGTCACCTGCACCGAAGAAGAAAAGGCTACGGTCCTTGAGTTCGTTAAAAAGAACAATCCCAAAAAGCTTCCAATTGTGTACGGTATAGGAAGCAACAATACAGCAGGCGTAATCGAAGCTATTAAGGATGCGGATCTTACTGGTGTTGATGCGCTCCTGTCTGTTAGTCCTTACTATAACAAGCCATCGCAGGAAGGTATCGTGCGTCACTTCCAGGCGGTTGCTGATGCGTCGCCGATACCCGTGTTGCTATATAATGTGCCCGGAAGGACTGCTTCGAATTTGACCGCAGAAACCACACTGCGTCTGGCCGGTCACTCCAATATCATCGGAACAAAAGAAGCTTCTGGAAATCTCGAGCAGTGCATGCGAATCATGCGCGACAAGCCGAAGGATTTTATGCTCATTTCCGGAGATGATATGATGACTGCTGCCATCTACGCAATGGGTGGCAAAGGCGTAATTTCTGTACTCGCAAATGCATATCCTGCAATATTTCAGAGAGTGAAAACGAATGCGGATGCCGGGAACATGATCAAGGCATCACAGGAACTGACAAAACTTCTTGAAATCAATGGGCCCATGTATGAAGAAGGAAACCCGGTCGGAGTAAAACATCTTCTATCGCGAATGGGAATTTGTGGACCAGCCGTGCGCTTGCCGTTAGTGCCTGCGTCTGAATCATTGAAGGCGAAGATCGATCGTCTCGCCGGTGTCATAAAAAAATAAGGGATAACCGTATGGCTATCCCTTGTTTGATGTCGTTTGGTTGTTAAGTATTGCTTAGGCTTTGTTCTTGATCTCCTGAACCTCTGCGCGAATAGCCTGAGCAAGATTCTTCAGGTCTTGCATACCCTTTCTTACACGGGTGCCTGCTGCACTATTTCCCTTGTTATAAAATTTGTCAGCATCTCCTTCGAGCGACGCGATGAGACTCTTGAGCTCTTCAAACTTTTGCATTGTATTTCTGGATTTAAGATTAGTAATATAGTTTACTATGCCAATTTAGGTCTAAAACCGTTTAAATCAACCAAAAACGCATTTTTTTACAAACCTTTGGTCACCGAAACCAATACTTCTTCCTTATAAAAACCATTATCAAGCTTCTCTTTAAGGGCAGAAAATGCCTTCAAAGTGCGCTCCACGTCCTCAAGTGTATGGGCTGATGTAGGGATGATTCTGAACATGATAATGTCCTTAGGCACAACAGGATAGATCACCACAGAGCAGAAAATTCCGAAGTTCTCACGAAGGTCCATCGCCATATTGGCAGCCTCGCCCACTCCGCCCTTAAACAGCACCGGAGTCACAGGAGAGTTGGTACCCCCAATATTAAAGCCGCGTTGGCGCAAACCGTCCTGCATAGCTGTAACGATCCTCCACAAGTTGTTCTTTAATTCAGGACGAGTCTTAAGCAACTCAAGGCGTTTCAAAGCACCTACCACGAGCGGCATAGGAAGGCTCTTCGCGTAGATTTGAGAACGCACGCTGTAGCGCAAATACTTAATCACTTTGGCGTCACCAGCGACAAATGCACCGATGCTAGCCATAGACTTTGCAAATGTTGAGAAGTAGAGATCGATATCACCCTGAACGCCCTGCTCTTCACCGCAACCTGCACCAGTCTTACCCATCGTTCCGAAGCCATGGGCATCGTCCACGAACAATCTAAAGTTATACTTCTTCTTAAGTTCAGCAACTCCCTTAAGATCACCTTGTTTGCCTGACATACCAAACACACCTTCAGTGATCACAAGAATACCACCACCAGTTTCATCGGCAAGTTTCGTTGCACGTTGAAGCTGCTTCTCGAGGCTATCCATGTCGTTGTGTGTGTACACGAAACGCTTGCCTATGTGGAGGCGCACGCCATCGATGATACAGGCATGAGATTCTGCATCATATACGATAACATCCTTCCGATCAACGAGCGCATCGATGATCGACACAACTCCCTGATACCCGAAGTTCAGGAGCATCACGTCCTGCTTGCTTACGAATGCTGCAAGTTGTTTTTCAAGATCGATGTGGTTCTTGGAGTTACCCGACATCATTCGGGCTCCCATTGGCAACCCAAGTCCGTACTGCGCGGCTGCATCTGCATCCGCCTTGCGAACTTCAGGATGATTAGCAAGTCCCAGGTAGTTGTTCAGGCTCCAGTTCAAAACATCTTTGCCATTGAACTTCATGTGCGGCCCGATTTCACCTTCCAGCTTGGGGAAGAAAAAATAGTCATCGGGAAGATGTGAATACTTAGCCAGCGGTCCGGCTTCCATTCTCAGCTTTTCAAAAAGATCTACCATTTGACGTTGTGATTGGTTAAAATTGCGGCAAAAATAATCAAAAAACCGATCATATCGGCGTTTTAACATTCTTTGGAGGCGTATAAATAATGATTAGCATTGCAGAAGTACCTTTCTGCATGCGTTCTATCAGTAAAATTCTTGTTGCCAACCGAGGCGAAATTGCTTTGCGCATTATGCGTACAGCCCGTGAAATGGGCATTAAGACTGTAGCCGTGTATAGCGAGGCTGACCGGAAAGCACTCCATGTACGTTTCGCTGATGAAGCGGTGCTTATTGGCCCCCCTCCGTCGGCGGATTCATATTTGCGAACCGAGAAGATCCTTGAGGCAGCCAGGCGGACCGGGGCCGATGCGATCCATCCGGGCTATGGGTTTCTTTCGGAGAATGAAGATTTTGCGACGGCCGTTCGCGATGCCGGACTGATATTCATCGGCCCCTCCCCGGAATCAATTGCGGTGATGGGCGACAAACTTACCGCGAAATCGGCTGTGGCAAAATACGGCGTGCCCCTGGTCCCTGGTACAACCACTCCTATTTCTGACCCTGCTGAAGCCAGAGCAATCGCAGATCGCATTGGGTATCCCGTACTGATCAAAGCCAGCGCCGGTGGCGGCGGTAAAGGAATGCGAATTGTTGAACGCGCTGAGGACATGTCCGAGCAGATGGAGCGCGCTACAAGCGAAGCACGGGCGGCATTCGGAGACGGTTCTGTGTTCCTTGAGAAATACGTTACGCAACCCCGCCATATTGAATTCCAGATACTGGGCGACCAGCATGGCAATACGGTGCATTTATTTGAACGTGAGTGTTCAATCCAGCGGCGACACCAGAAAGTAGTTGAAGAGGCACCATCGTCGATCCTGACGCCTGAGAAACGGCAGGCCATGGGTGAAGCTGCAGTGAACGTTGCCAAAGCTTGTGGCTACTACAATGCAGGAACAGTTGAATTCATCCTCGACGATCAATCCAACTTCTATTTCCTTGAGATGAATACACGCCTGCAAGTGGAGCACCCTGTCACTGAGCAGATCACCGGACTCGATCTTGTTCGATTACAAATCATGGTGGCACAGGGGCAAAAGCTTCCCTTTGCTCAGGAGGATCTGCGCATCAATGGCCATGCAATTGAAATACGCGTGTATGCCGAAGATCCTACGAATAACTTTCTACCCGATATCGGTAATCTTAAGACTTACGTGAGGCCCAACGGTCCGGGTATACGTGTAGATGATGGCTTTGAACAAGGGATGGATATTCCGTTTTATTACGATCCCATGATTGCCAAACTCGTGTGCCATGCTGGTGATCGTGACGCGGCTATCGCCAGAACGATTCGTGCAATTGATGAATACGATGTTACCGGAGTGCAGACCACGCTGGGATTTTGTCGTTTTGTTATGACGCATCCCGCGTTTGTCAGTGGCAAATTTGATACCCGGTTCGTGGAACTGTACTTTAAGCCGTCTGTGCTTCAACCCGCAGAAAATACAGATGAAGAAGAGCTTGCTGCTGCTCTGGCCGCGATTCGTTTATCAGCGCGCGTATCTGCGACCGAAACAGTTGAACCATCGATCCCTTCCAGCAAATGGAAACAATCGAGACTTTAAGTTCGCGAATCTTAAATCTACGAGTGGCATTTACCACCTGATACACTGCACAGTTCTTCATATACGTTTCGTGTTCTGATTTCCGCAGGTTCTTCAGGGCTTCGTAAATTTCGAAAATGAAGAATTGGCAGATATTTCTCGCAGTCGTGTGCGGCATGGCGCTGGTTCAAAGCCTCTTTTTGGCTGTGCTGATGTTCGTAAAGGATCGCTTGAACCGAGGCGCTCAGTTCTATCTTGGGATCATGCTCCTGGGATTGGCTCTCCGACTCGCCAAATCATATTTTGTATTTGTTCCTCAGGCGTATCCCGAGCCAGGGGTCATTGCTGGTGGAGCGGGTCTTTGGGTAATTGGGCCAGCATTCTATTGCTATGCCCGACTTTGCTATGGTGAGAAACTTGATTATCGGATTCTTATTCATTTTCTACCTGCACTTTTAATTCTGGTCTCAGGGCTAACGCAATATGTGTACTACGTCGGCTTGCTTCAGCTTGCATTCTATTTTGGCTACAGCGTTCACAGGATGCGCCGCCAGTCGAACATTGTTCCGAAGCATTTTCGCATCCTTGCTGCATGTGTCGGCTTGATACTTTCTTGTTTTATCGTTCAGGCATCGCAGGGTGGTATATACGTGTATACGGTTGGGGTAACGCTGGCAATCGGCATCCTGTACATACTTAACTTCTTCCTTGCGAGCGATGGCGACATTCTCTCATCCATGATAGCTAAGAAGTCTAGGCAGCTGGACAAAAAGCTTTCGGCTCGGATAACCACAGAACTGAACCGCTTGCTTGCTGAACAAAAGATCTATCGCAACAAGGGTCTGAAATTATCGGAGTTAGCGAAACAGTCGAGCTATCCGGCGTATTTGATCTCGCAATCCATCAACCAGGAGTACAACATCCGCTTCAATGAGTTCCTGAACAGATTTCGCGTTCGTGAAGCCATGGAACGATTGGAAAGCAGTGATACCGAAAAGATTGAAACCATTGCTAAGGATGTGGGCTTCTCAAGTGTGACATCTTTATATGAGGCCTTTAAAAGAGAAACACAGGTTACGCCGCAGGTCTATCGAAATAAGTTTGCCCAGAGGCAACCTTCGTGATAATGGCGTAATAACAGCCCCCGTGCGGTCGACAGTTTTTGAATATCACAGAGTTTTTAGATTGATCGGCAATTTCCTGATCCTGTTACCAGTAAGATTAAAAATCGCATTACCCAACGCTGGGGCTATTGGCGGCAATGAGGGTTCCCCCACACCGCCTGGTGAAGTTTGGTTGGCAATGATATGGGTCTCGATTTCCGGTGTATCACCTATCCTTAACAAATTGTATTGATGAAGATTGGACTGATCGCATGTTCCCTTGTTGAATGATATGTTTTCAAGGGTCGCAGAACTGATTCCCATGATCGCGCTTCCTTCCATCTGAGCCCTGACCATATCGGCATTAACATATATTCCGCAGTCGAGGACGGAAACGATGCGCGAGATTTTAACACCCTGGGATGTACGTCTTACAGTAATACATGCAGCAGCAATACTACCAAAGCACTTCCACATGGCTATGCCGCGCGCCTCAGTTTTCGGCAAACGCTGATGATAGTTGCTCTTAGCAACTAGCACGTTCAGCACATTTCGATAACGCTCATCCTGCAACAAGTCCATACGCGCCTGTAATGGATCGATATTCATTTGATGTGCCATCTCATCAACAAAACATTCCTGACTCCAGGCAAAGTTTGCGCCCCAAACTGACCGCCACCAGATGATGGGTATGTCGGTGGTGACACGGGTGTGGCTGATCTTCGTATGTGCGAGAACATACTTGCTGTTATCGAACGCGATCTCGCCGCAAAGCACGGGATCAGGTGTGCCGGGTTTAAGCGTGCCGTGAATCTGTCCATCGAATGTTTCACCGATGGCGTGATGATGCATGCCTGTTATCCTTCTGTTTTCAATAAAGCCCTGCATCTGACTTAGCATGGCGGGTCGGAATGGTCCCTGAGAAATATCATCTTCGCGCGACCAGATCAATTTCACAGGCTTGCTCATGTGCTTTGACAGTATGCACGCCTCCAACAGAAAGTCAGCATAGGATTTCCTCCCAAATGATCCACCCATCAGCTTGATGTTGACCGTGACCTTGTCGGGAGGAACCAGCATGAATTTCGCGATATCCTTCTTTGCCCAATCCGGAGATTGATATGGAACCCACACTTCAATGGAGCCGTCGTCTTTCACATGAGCTATGGCATTCTCCGGTTCCATTGAACTATGAACAAGGAAGTTCGATTCGTAGAGACTTTCTAATTTGTTTTGTGATGATGTGTATGTTGCATCAAAACTCCCGACATCTGAATGCACAGCACCAGAATTCGTTGCAGCTGCGTACAGTTTTTTAACATAGTCATTACTGTTTGTGTCGGCAGTGTTGGTTTCCCACTCTACCTTCAACTGCTTACGTGCCTGAAGCGCTGACCAATAGTTGTTGGCGATTACGGCAACGGCATCAGACGATCTGTGAGGCATTGGCCTCTCGCATCTTACGATGTCCAAGACGCCGGAGACATTTCTCGCAGCAGAGTCGTCAACGGATTTGATTTTGTTATGTAAGCCCGGAGAATGAAGCGCGCACGCGTACACCATTCCGTCAACCTTCATATCGATCCCATAGACAGCCTTTCCGTTTACTCTATCGTTGATCTCGGGGCGAAGAGTTGTTTTGCCGATTAGGCGAAACTCTGATGCTGGTTTAAGGATTGGATTTTGAGGCACGTCCAACTTCGCGGCCGCAGCAATCAACTGGCCATAGGTAAGGACTTCGTTCGTGGTTATATTGATCACACGTCCCTTGTCTGCCTTGCACAAAGAGATGGATGTCTTCCAGGTTTGAGCTGCAGCTTGTACAAGCATCTCACGGGCGGCGGCCCCAGCCTTTCTCATAGGCTCCCATGCGCGCACTACGCTCCCACTTCCGCCCGAGACCTGCAGGCCATACTTTTCATCGCCATTGCTGTTGATGATTTGCACCTGATCGAGATCAACTTCCAATTCTTCGGCAATGAGTGTGGGAATCGCCTGCGTTGAACCCTGACCCATGTCGGGGTTTCTGTTGATGAGGGTGATCAGTCCATCGCTACCGATGATTATGAATGGAGACAACTCCGCTCTGACCAGATCTTCACCCTTGACGAGTGCGTAGGAGCTGCCTGAAAATCCTAACGCGAGCCCTGCGCCCGCTACAATGGATTGCTTTATAAAATCTCTGCGAGTCGTCATTGTCTGGTTCGTTTGTCTAGCTGTAAATCACACGAAAGCGAACAAAGGACCGACATTGTTTAGGCCAAAAAGGACTTCGGATTCATCGAATTTGAAGTAAAAAGGGTGTTTCATGCTTGATGGACCCGCCTTCGTAAGAAAAAAATAGGCGACTGCGCAACCTCTCGTCTTGACTGAAATCATTTATTCTAGAATTTAGTAACTAATCGCGGAAGGCTCGGTACTACCGAAGAAAGCCCTGGGTTGATCTAAACAAAACGCCATGATTGAAACCAAACTCGGTGAATTTGAAGAAGTGATCCTCATCCTTACGGGGATACTTGAAAAGGAAGCATATGCCCTGAAGGTGGCAGAATCATTTGAGAGACAAACTGGAAGAAATGTCTCTATTGGCGCGGTGCACTCAACTCTTGAAAGACTCGAAGACAAGGGATTTGTAACCTCAGAAATGGGTGATGCCACTGCCGTTCGGGGTGGCAGGCGAAAGCGCATCTTCACCGTGACGGCCCTGGGTAAGCGCGTGTTAAAAGAATGTATGGAGTTCAGATTGTCGCTTTGGAGGCAATACCCTGTGTTGGAAAATTATCTGCGCATCGGTTAGAAGCTAAATCATGAAGAGAAAAATTAACGACAGTCCGTATACGCCGCCACGTGCAGCAACACGGTTGCTTCTATCATTTCTGCGTGACGATTTAGCTGAAGATGTCGCTGGCGATCTGGAAGAGAAATTTTACGGCGACGTCGAGGTTCATGGAGCCCTTCGCGCCAGATATAAATACTGGTATCAGGTATTCAATTACCTGCGGCCATTCGCATTTAAAAGGATCAAATCAACTCCACAAAACAACATCGCTATGGTAGGGAATTATTTCAAGATTGGATGGCGCAACCTGGTTCGTCAACGCATGTATTCGTTTATTAAGATTGGAGGTTTTGCTATGGGTATCACTGCCTGTTTGCTCATCTCGATCTACATCCAGGACGAACTAAGTTATGATCAATTTTATAAAGAGGGTCATCGTATTTACCGTGTTTATCAAAAGTGGGATGAAGGTGGTAAGATTGAAAACGGAGTTTGGTTTCAGGCACCATTTGCTAAAGCGCTGAAGGAAGATTATCCAGAGATTGAGAAAGCAGGACGATACAACTCATCCGAGTTGTTTGGAGGTGGCCCTAATCAAATCAGACCTGACGGAACCTCGGAGAATTTCTTTGAGGAACGATTTGTATTTGCCGACCAGGAATTGTTGGAGATACTTGAAGTAGAGATGGTTTATGGTGATCTGAAACATTCACTTGATCAGCCGCAAACAATCGTGCTCACCCGAAGCAAGTCTGAGAAGTATTTTCCAGGTGAGAATCCTGTGGGTAAACTAATGATCATCAATGACAATGCTAACAATCCATTTAAAGTTGGCGGTGTCATCGAAGACTTCAGTTCACATTCTCATTTCCAGCATGACTTTATCATCACCATGGCAGGTCGAGAATTCTGGCCCGGAGAACAGAACTATTGGGGAGCCACAAACTACCCCACCTATGTGTTACTTAAAGAGGGAGCCAGTCCGGATGCTCTCGCTACCAAGTTGCAAAAGGTTATAGAGAAGTACATGATGCCTTTATGGCTTAAAGAAGGACGATCGAATGCTAAGGACATCGCCAGCAAGATTTCCTACGGACTACAACCTGTAAAAGACATCCATCTGGACGCAGAGATGATGGATCCTGTGAGTCACGGCGACCGTGGATTCGTATGGTTGTTCGGCGCCATTGCTTCGTTTATTCTTATCATCGCTTGTGTCAATTTCATCAATCTTTCCACAGCAAAGTCGGCGAACCGGGCGAAGGAAGTAGGCTTACGCAAAACAGTAGGCTCCTATCGCAGTAACATTGTTACCCAGTTTCTCACAGAGTCGGTTTTATTCAGCGCATGGTCATTTGCCGTTGGTATTGTCGGCGCCTGGTTATTGTTGCCCTACTTTAATGACCTTGCCGGCAAATCACTGACACTCCCCTTCTTCGAATGGTGGTTCATACCTGCTATGGCTGCATGCTGCATTGCCACTGGTATGCTGGCTGGTATCTATCCTTCGCTATACTTGTCGTCGTTCCGACCCGCGCAGGTGCTGAAGGGCCATTTAAGTAAAGGAAGCAAAGGTTCTGCCCTGCGAAGTGCTTTAGTGGTCTTTCAGTTCACCACTTCTATCGTGCTCATCATATCGACGGTGATCATCTATCGTCAGATGGAATACATTATGAACAGGAAGGTCGGCTATGACAAGGAGCAAGTGCTCATGCTACAAGGCACAGGGACCATCGAACCGAAATTGAAGACGATGAAAGAAGAACTTCTTGCCATCGCTGCCGTGAAGAGTGTCAGCATCAGTGACTACCTGCCAGTTCGGGGCACTAAACGAAACGGAAATGGATTTTGGAATGAAGGCCGCGAAAAAACTGATCCTTCTGTCGGAGGACAATTCTGGGTTGTTGATGAAGACTACCTGTCGACAATGGGAATGAAGCTTCTAGAAGGGCGTGATTTTGCCAGGAACAGGCTTTCAGATACGCTCAACATAATCATCAATCAGTCCATGGCCCACGAACTGGGGTTGACTCAACCGATAGGAAAGCGCATTGTTAATTATCGTCCGTGGAATATCATCGGAGTGGTTGAAGACTTTAACTATGAATCGCTTAGAAGTAAAGTTCAACCACTGGCGATGATCGCTGGCATTAGTCCCGGCATTGTATCGGTTAAACTGAATACAACTGATCTTGCATCGACGATTGACCAGATTGAAAAAGTTTGGAACAAGTTCTCGCCGAACCAAAAAATACGCTATTCATTCCTTGACGAGACCTACGCGAGAATGTACGACGATGTTCAGCGAATGGGTCGCATCTTCACCACGTTTGCCGTGTTTGCCATTGTTGTGGCGTGCCTGGGATTGTTTGCACTTTCGGCATTCATGGTTGAGCAGCGCAGCAAGGAAATCAGCATACGCTTGGTTCTTGGAGCGTCCATGAACAGTATCTTCAAGCTTCTTACTATGAACTTCGTAGTTCTTGTGTCGATTGCCTTCATACTGGCTTCGCCGATCGGATGGTATATGATGCGCGAATGGCTGCAGGACTTTGAATATCAGGTGCCCATCACATGGGATGTGTTTATCATATCCGGTGTTCTTGCTCTAGCCATAGCGTTAACCACAATCTCCCATCAATCCCTTAGAGCTGCGTTGGCAAAGCCGGCTCAGGGATTGCGTTCAGAGTAAGCCACACATCAGACAATCCCGGAATGCTTGAGACTTTCCGGGATTGTTTATGCTCCCGTCAACTGCTGACTATGCAAACATACAACACCTCCAAACCTACTTTGCAGTTCGTTGAGGTTCGTAATAGTTCGTTGCTGTTGTTCAAATCAAAAGGGCTCGCTGCTTAAGCTTTCCGGCCTTGTTCCGGCCTGTAGGTGGCCTTTAGGCGGCCTGTAGCTGGCCTTATCTCAACTCCACTGACTTCGTCTGACTTTGACCCCCGGTCAACCGTTGCTGATTTTTGTAAGACATGTAAAGCTGTCGGCGACTATCTTTTTCTAATCGGCGCATGAGAAACTTTGTCTAAAAGTGAATTTATTCACCAACGAAGACTGATTGTGAACAGAAGAGAATCGCGTAATCGATTGTCTGACGCAGCTGCTGCCAGGAAATGATGCAAAGCCACATAGCATCAACTGCAATGAAAAAAGCCACCCGAGTCGATCGAATGGCGTTTATTTCGCAGACTTTCAGTCTAAATCACTGATTATCAGAGTGGGCCCAGCTGGGCACGATCCAGCGACCCCTTGATTATGAGTCAAGTGCTCTAACCAGCTGAGCTATGGGCCCGAAAAGGGACTGCAAGTTTAGTAAAATCGTGTCACAATTTGCACCCAGCCAATAGAATTTATCCCGAGCCTGCATGAAAGATAACTGCCAGCACGCTTCACGTTCTCAGTGTGTCGCCTGTCGGTCCTCGATTATGAATTAATAACGGAAACGGCCATCTTTGGCGCCTTGACAATCAATCGAAACGTGATGCAAGACTCATCTGTTAAAAATCTCATTTTCGATCTCGGCGGTGTCATCATTGACCTTTCAATTGACGACACTCTGAAAACATTTGCCGCGCTCGCCGGCGTAGAAAAAAAAATCATTGATAAGTGGTATACCACAGCTCCTGAATTTCTTTCGTATGAAACGGGGCATATCACTGACGAAGAATTTCGGTCGTTCATTAATGGTCAGTGTGTTTCTCCGGGAACCGATGCCACGATCGACAAATGCTGGAATGCCATGTTGCGTGGTCTGCCAAAACAAAAACTTGACCTGATACTGTCTCTTAAGGACAAATATAACGTGTACCTTCTCAGTAACACGAACGCTATACATCTAAGATATATTAACGAAGTAATGCTGCCGGCTATACCGGGAGCGTTGCCCTCGTTAGATAATTACTTTCATCGCGCTTACTACTCTCACGTTATGAAGAAGCGCAAGCCGCATGCTGAAATCTTTGAAGAGGTACTTGCTGAGAGTCGATTGAATGCAGACGAGACATTATTTCTCGACGACAATCACGACAACATCCTGGGTGCCACCAAGGTTGGAATCAAAACGGCCTTCGTAAATACGCCAGACTACATCCTTACCTATTTTAATGACGCGCGAAAGTAGAACGCTGCTGATCCAGGCTGCACTGTTTATCACGACATTGATCACGACTACGCTCGCTGGCGCCGAATGGACATACGGAAAAAGTATTTTCATTCCAGGGTATGAGTGGTCGGACTTTGTCAGTGGCTTTGCCTTTTCGATTCCATTTTTGCTCATACTCACAACGCATGAGCTGGGGCACTATTTTACTGCCCGCTATCATTCTGTCAGTGCAACGCTGCCGTTTTATATTCCAATACCGCCTCTGCCATTTTCTATTGGTACTATGGGTGCGTTAATCCGATTGCGTCAAAAGGTTTACTCCAAGCGACAGAACTTCGATATCGGAATCTCCGGTCCGCTGGCTGGATTTGTTATGGCCCTTATCGTTCTTGTATATGGATTCGTAAATCTGCCTGAGCCGAGCTATATATTTCAAATCCACCCAGAGTATGAGGAGTATGGACTAAACTACAAGGATCACGTCTACGACACTAATTCAGATAAGGTCATCGATGTTATTGTTGGACAAAACCTTCTTTTTCTATTCTTCGAAAAGTTTGTAGCCGATCACGAGCGAATGCCCAATCCTCACGAGCTCATGCACTATCCCCTACTCTTCGCAGGATTCCTCTCGCTAGTATTTACAAGTCTAAATCTTTTACCGATTGGTCAATTGGACGGCGGACATGTAGTGTATGGACTATTCGGCTCCAAGATCCATCGCGTAATAGCGACTGTGGCCTTCATCATTCTACTCTATTATGCCGGGATCGGACTAATAGACCTGCACGATACGCCCGAGAATCTGGTATACTGGATCGGCGGTGGCGTGCTGTTTTTATACATGGCCCTTCAAGGTCTTGGGCTTCGACGGAAAGATACGATCATGTATGCTGTATTGATCCTTGCATCATTGCTTTTGCTAGGTGCGATCTTTCCCAATACGCATGGATTTTCGGGTTGGGTTGTGTTTGTTTTCTTGCTCGGACGTTTTATCGGAATACAACATCCTCCTTCTGAAATAGAAGAGCCATTGGACACAAAACGCATTATCCTCGGATGGATTGCACTGATCATTTTTGTGGTCAGCTTCAGTCCATCCCCTATTCAGATCGGAGAATAGGAAAGAATTAAGAATTTGAAATCGGTCTGGTTACTTCACAACGTGTAGCCAGCTCTTACACGTTGCGTGGTCCTGTATAGTGACCTCGTAATAGTAAACGCCACCCTCAACACCGTCGCCATCCCAGTCGTACTGATAGTCGTCGTTGTGATAGACTTTTGCGCCCCATCGGTTATAAATCGTTACACTGGTCTTAAATCCGTATTGTGCTGGCGTCACCCCTGCCATGGGACCGTACTGAATTACAAAATTGTCGTTGTTATTATCCTTCTTTCCCGGAGTAATCACATTCGGAATCTTCAGTTGAAACACAGGTAACGGTACCACCTTTTCAGTGACACATTCATCACGGACGAGAACAAGCCTGAGGTTGAAGACACCATCTTTTTCATAGTTGTGTGTAATGTCTTCGTTGTCGGAAGATATACCGTCGCCAAAATCAAAGTACAAGTGATCGTCGGCCCATAGACTATCCGTAGTGCTCACCACGTGAACAGACGGACGCTCAAAGCATTCTGCTGACTGTTCCAGGTCATACGTCGGCATGATCGTTGGTATTACGCTGAGCTGAACGGTGTCCTCCTTCACACATCCGCTTCGTTCCGTTACACGCACAATGTAAACCGTTGTGTCGTTAGGAAGTACTGATGGATTTTGCTCGGTCGATTGAAATGAATTATCCTGTGAACGCCAGAAATACGAAACGCCGCCACTTGCCTGAAGCGTATAGGGTATGTTCTGGCAAGCATTATCGTCTTCCTGAACTCTGATGTCTGCTATGTATACATTAAGCCTAACCGAAACGGAATCTTTCACCTTGCAAGTGCCTTTGTCAATCGCTTTCAGCCAAACTGTGTATGGTCCAGTATTCTTGTATTGATGAATGACCATAGAAGTATCGTGCTTCACCAGTTTGGTTCCGTCGCCCAGATCCCATTCGAAGGTTTCGCCACCCGTGCTGAGATTCTGAAATACAATCGGATCGGGTATGCAGATCTTGTTTAATCCAGGATGGTTAAGCTTAATGGAATTGGACTGGCAGTCGTGCTTTGAGGGATGAGAGATCAAATTTGAAGGCTGCATTGTTGCAGTTGCCGCTGCGATTTAAGTTGGACCATGCACCCTTTGTTGTAGGGAAATCGGACGTAGCACGGCCGCTTGCGTTGTACGCGCTACATCCTGCACACACTGCCTGATATACTATTCCGCCTTTATCGAAACGGCTGGTTCCGCCGTCAACGTGTGTTCGGGAAAGATTTCCGCCAAGAAACGTCCCATATAGAAACTCCGATGCATCGTCAGTAAGCACCATGAAATAAAAATCTGAACCGCTCGTTTGGCCTTGAAACGCATCCGGAGTAGTCGGCATTCCCACCGTATTGTTTTGCCACATAAAGTTTTCAATATTCACTACGCCACCCCATCCGGCGATGTAGATATTATTGCAGTCGTTGACTAAAAATGCAGTAGGTGAAATATCTGGGATCCCTCTTCCTGAGCCTACAACAGTAGAGAATTTCAATTGCGTCAGATTGTGATCCAGTTTTTGGATGAACTGCCCACTATTCGGATTGTTATAAACACCGGCAGATACCGGGAAGGCACCGGAGGTTTGTCCGAATACATAAATCTCATCATCGGCATTAAGATCAACAAAAAAAACCTCGTCAAAGGATGCGGTACCTGTAAATGTCGAACGTTGCCAGACAGTTCCATCAGAAGTTAGGCTAGCGATCCACCCATCTGCAACGCCGTTGAATGTAGTTTGATAACTCCCTGCCGTGACCGGAAAGTCGGGACTCGACGTGCCTCCAGCGATAAAAAGATCTCCATTTTTATCAAACTTAATAGTATGGCACGCGTCTGATCCCGAGCCTCCTATAAACGTAGACCAAAGTATAGTGCTTAGCTGTCGATTCATCTTGATCAAGACTGCATCTGAGTTGCCGCCTCCATAGGTATTGTGAAGCCCATTCACGATAGGAAACTCTGGTGATGCAGTGACTGTAGCCACATATACATTGCCTGCTGAGTCGGTGATTATATCTCCGCGTTGATGATCGCCATAGTTTTGCACAAGCACTCCCTGGTTCAGACCATCGTTTTCAATTCCACCCAATAACGTGCTGGCTAAGAGCTGCCTGCCGTCGCCCGAAAGTCTGCTGATCATAATATCGGAACCATATTTGTACGGGACTACCGCATAGAAATTGCCACCACCGTTAAATACGCGGTCATAGGCATTGGCGGTTGTTGGATAATCATGAGAGCTTGTGGAACCAAGGACGAATAATTCATTTTCTTCATTAACGACCAGGCTATGCGGCGAATCTGTTTGACCTCCTCCTAAGTAAGTTGCATAGAGTAGCTTTGATCCGGTCGAGTCATACTTGAGAACAGCGATATCGAATACACCACCTAAAGTCACTTGAAAGGCACCTGCCGTTGCTGGGAAGTTGCCAGGGGATTGTAGCTGGGGATTTTTCCATGTCACTCCTGCAGAATACAGCGTTCCATGCTCTCCTGGCGTCGCAGTACTTCCCCAGTTGTCAGCCGTAGATCCGGAATAAGTTGAGAAAATCAACAGCGGATCAATCACCAGCTGATAACACGTGTCGTATCCTTCGGGAAATTGAAATGACACCGTGCCATTTATCAACTCGTACTGACACGAAACCAGGACGCGCTTTCCGTCGATGTGCTGGTAGGCGACCGGTTTCTTTTCTATGAACAGTGGCCATTTCGCTTCAACTTCCAGATCGCCTGAAGCATTCATAGAAACAGCATCTATACCATCATACGAGAATCGTATAACCGACGGGTCTGCTCCTGCTTCTACGATGAAATCATACTTCAGATTATGATCTGAGGAATAAACCTTTAAATCAATACCCGGATAAAGCGCCTGATACAACAGCGCCTGATAATTACGTACGCCACTAGCCCAGCTCCTTTCATCCGTTCCGATAAAGTAGTTCGAGTAGTCGCTGTTCTGATCGATCGCGCTAACAGTGGCCCGACCGTTGGCCCCAATAAAATGCGTCTGCACCCGCACGCCGTCGATCAAATCACAGCCTTCGCTGGCTGGATCTGCCTGGTGAGTTTGTTCGTGCATTTGTCCGATCCGTTCCGCATCAAGAAAGACATATGTAAAAACTCCCGGCTGTGCAAAGAATGATCCACCTGGAATAGATGCACCATAATCATAGCAGGCTGGCCACTGTGACTTATTTTCAATGAATTTCAAGCCCTTCCCCGGATCCGCGGCGGCAGCAAAGCGCAACGTCATGAATCCAAACAGCAGGACAATTGCCAGGCAATTCCTGAACTCCCACTTCATACAGCTACATAAAAGATCAGACAGGCTCCTAGAGGCAAGATAATCAAATTAATACGGCAAAGATACGGGAGCTGCCTAATGCAGGGCCGGATGACGTCTGCCTCCGTTGAAATCAATGCAGCACCCTAAGTCTCTTGAGTACTTTGGCTGCCCTGGATCGAAAGGCAGGACCGGAGTAGGGCAATTGATCCTCAATCACAATTTGCAACTCTCGACGAAGCTCGCTGCTTTGTTCTGCTAATCGCTCAGCGACAGACATAGCAAACACCTTCACGGCTATTGTTTCCTTTTTATCGTGAAGGAAGCGAAAGCAAATATCCAGAATGCGGCCACGTTTGTTTTTTGGCACTGGCACAAATTGAAGTAATCGAATTGTATTTCTCTTCAATGCATTGGGCGCATCCTCGCTGTTCAACGCTTTAATCAGCGACGCGAAATGAGGGGTTAATAGGGATGGATTATTTATTGAGATCATGGTAAGTGGACCCGCAAGACGCTGCGTGATCCTGTACGGACCGCTTATGTATATGCTAATCAATGAATTAAAGTAATTTTCATTATGCCCCACATAATCAACAAGTTGAGTGTCAGTACCTCTTTTGCACATTATGTGGATTTTATCAGCAACGGTCATTTAAAGTCGTATTTGGGCAACTATCGGTGTGAGCTGCAAGTAATCAAAACCAAGGCATCGCCCAGCAGGGATTGCGTTAGATTTGACCATACATCAACACAACACGACATGGAAATCTTCATCACCATCTTCTGCACGGCCTTTGTCCAGCTGGGCCTGTGTGTGTTTTGTTTTGTAAAGAAGCGTTCAGAGCTGTCCATTGGACGTTAACGCGAAGGCTATACCAAACGCGAGAATAGCGAGCACAAATCCGTACATGAAGATACTGTACGCAATTCGCAGGTACTGGTACTTCTTTCCTAATACTTTGCCGAGATAGTAGACATCCTTGATCATACTTCCGTATAGGTAGTCCGCGTCCTTCATCATTTCATTCATGCCCCAGTAGTAGTCGTCGAAATCCATGGCATGGAAGTTTCCAAAGAACAGAAGATTAGTCTTCTTATTCCTGATGTCCTCTTTTGTAAACTTTCCTGAACTGACATTAGGACGGCTCGCTAATATCGAGAAGACCATTGTCGCCAGACAAACCCCCACCAACATAACGGTAGGAACAACAAGGTTGGGGTTCTCCTCCAGCTTTCGAATCAGCACAGAAACCACCAGAGAAAGTATGATCGAATTGATGGTAATGAGAATGCTCGCTTTGTTGTCAACCATCTGACTAAGCATCACATGATTGTGTGATGTAGTCCGAAACATTGTTTCAATTCCCCGGTCAGGCCGTGTGCCCTTTGCTTTTTCCAGCTTGCCCTTCAGTTTTTCATTCTCCTCCTGGAGCTTCCTGATTTTTTTTGGTGATAGGGACGTTAACTCTTCTCCTTCCATTTTTCCGGCGCCAGCCTTCTTAATTCGCTTTATATTCTTGCGTTTGCCTTCTTCTAAAACAGTCTGACCATACGGCGTATGATAATGGTGCTGTTGCATGAAGGCCAGGTTATAAACCTTCCACTCATCGTCACCAAACGATTTACCCTTGCCCTCCAATTCCTCCCGAAGCAAAATTGATTTGGGCTCACACATAGGACCGGCCAGATGTGCCAGGTCAGCGTCACACAGAACCTTGTCAACTATTGAACGCGGCTGCTGCGGCATATGTGTTGAAAGGATCGCGTTGTTCACCATGTTGATCATACCAACTGGTGTACCGAGGCGATTAAACAATTCAGTAGCTACGGCCACCGATTGCTTCTCATGGTCCTTCATGCCTGACCTGTAACCCACATCGTGCAACCAGGCGGCAGCAACACATGCTTCCATTTCCTCCTCTGTCAGCTCCGAATGCATGCCGATTTCCTTCGCGGCATCCACTACGTCTTTCGTATGACTTAGATTGTGAAATGGCAGTTGATTGAAC
Source organism: Chryseolinea sp. (assembly GCA_049840655.1). Taxonomy (GTDB): domain Bacteria; phylum Bacteroidota; class Bacteroidia; order Cytophagales; family Cyclobacteriaceae; genus Chryseolinea. The sequence continues at coordinate 136,253 of JASGJX010000033.1, read as the reverse complement.
TCAGGATCCGAAAACACCTGCTCCGCTAACAATCGGGATTCACGTACTAACCTGGTCTCCATTTTATGAGGTATGGGCTATAAGTTAGTACAAATGATGAGATATGCTGCAACCAACATCCGAATGATCAGCACTACTACTTTGCAGAGGAAAGTTTTATGATGAGGTCATCCGCGAGCTGATGATCCGCGGGTGCTGCCAGGTCGCGATATTGAATCAGACTTTTAACAGCCTCATCGAATTCCTTATTCATCGCAAAAGTCATTGCAAGATTGAAATGGCTATTGGGAAAAGTTGGTTCTATTTCAATCGATATGCGATAGTGCGCCTTGGCCAGGGGGAAATTTCCCAACTCGCCATACAAGTTTGCGAGATTGTAGTGAGCTTCGAAATGACGTGGATCATGCTGAAGAGCGAGGGTAAAATAATCAACGGCTTTGGTAGACTCACCCTTCTGCCATTCGATGATCCCTAGATTGCAATATGCATCCCCAAGAGCGTCGCCGTTCTTTATCGCCTTTAAGTATAGTTTAATTGCACTTTGCTTATCTCCCTGATCATCAAGTACTAATGCCTCTTCAAACTCCGAGAGCTTATGAAGCCTTATGATCTTGGCACCAGTGAATAGGTTGAGCTGGCCATGTTTTTCCACCTCGCCCTCCTTCTTCTTGCGGACGCGTTCAGGCCCAAACTTTTCGGGGGTTTGAATTGGAAACTTGACGACCTTACCCATGTGCGTGCAAATTTAACAAGTTACGACGAACAGCAGCGCACAAAATCAACTCGCCTTCCGACGGGTCGTTTTTGCCTTTTCTGTTTTCTCTTTCTCCTTCTTCGCCTCTGTTCCCTTTGCTTTCTCCATCGGCTTCTTGGCGGCGTCGATGCTCGCCTTCAGCGCGGTCATGATATCCACAACCTTCGGTGCTTCTTCCTCTATGACAACAACTTCTTTGCCTTCGATCTTTGCATCTATAATGTTCCGAAGCTTCTCAGTATAGTGGTCCTTCATTTCAATTTGACTGAACTTCCTCGTCATTGAATCAACCAGTGTCTTCGCCAGCTTGAGCTGTTCTTTATCTGCCTTTACTTCCAGCAACTGAGGTACTTCGTTCATCGCCCGCACTTCCTCCGGATAACGGAGCCGGTACATGACAATGCCCCTGTCCATTGGTGCCAACAATAATGGTGTCTCGCGGTCACGAAGCACCACTTTGCCAACTGCGATGCGTCCCGTTTGCTTTAATGTTTCACTCAAAAGTCCGTATGTCTTGGCAGCAACATCACCGTCCGGCCCGATGTAGTAAGGCGTTTCAAACAGCGTTGGATGTACTTCTGAAGAATCAACGAATCCTTCAATCTCGATAACACGCTCGCTTTTGAGTTTCACCTTGGCGAAGTCTTCGTTATCAATAATCACATACTGACCTGGCTCGTACTGATAACCCTTTACTATGTCTTCCTGCCTAAGAGTCTCACCAGTAACCTTGTCTTTCTTTTCATAGCTGACAGGATTATGCCCTTCCTTGGACAACAAATTAAAGCTGATGGACTGTGCTGTATCGATGGCGTTGTAGATCCGAACCGGGATCGTCACCAATGAAAATTGTATATGGCCTTTCCAGATTGCTCTCATAACATCAAGTTAGATAAAAAATGAATCAGGATAGGTAAAGATAAAGAAAATACGGCACCCTACGCAAGGAGGTGACTATGTTTTCAATCGGCTTCTATCTACCCCGGCTTTGTAACGATCTTTGCCTTCATGTCATGAAGGATCGTATAAAGGCCGAAATAGGTTCGATTGAGGTAGACAGCATCGCGGACTCCCCTCGCCTTCTTGCTGTCACGTAGCTCTTTCATCGACGATAGCTTCTCACCGAAAGCATAGAGTTCGTCAAAGTATGACTTGTTGGCAAAATCAAATTCTCCGTCGCGAAATGGACGACTCAACATCTCAATAAGCTTAACAAAGGTTGACGTGAAGAACGCCTTTTGTTTAGGAGTATCGTCGGGATAAATGAACCTGAGCTTCTGGAACAGTTCCTCCTGGTGTGTAGTATCAGTCAAAATCCGACGATCCATCAACTGGAAGTATGGCTCATAAAAGTCAGCCGGTATTTCCTTGACACATCCGAAATCGATAATACCAACTTTGTTGTCGGGAGTAATGATGAAATTTCCGGGATGGGGATCAGCATGCACTGCCTTCAGGGTGTGCATCTGGAAATGATAAAAGTCCCACATAGCCTGACCCAGCAGGTTAGCGGTAGCCCGGGGAAGAGGAGACTTCAATACTTCTCCCAATGGCTTGCCCTCAATCCAATCCATAGTCAATACCCTTGGTGATGAATATTGAGGATAGTAAGTAGGGAACACAACATTCTTCAGGTGTCGGGTCCGTTGCGACAAATCCATTGACCTTTTTAGTTCGAGATCATAGTCTGTCTCCTCGAGCATCCTCGATTCCACTTCCTGAATGAACTCGTCATATTCAGTCGGACTAAGTTTAAACATGGCAAGAGCAATTGGTTTCACCATAGCCAGGTCCGACTTTATGCTATCGCCAACTCCGGGATACTGAATCTTTACTGCAAACTTCTTTTTACCAATTGTAGCCTGGTGAACCTGCCCCATTGATGCCGCGTTTACAGCACTTGTGGTGAACGTGTCAAAAATCTGGTCGGGCTTCTTGCCGAAGTATTTTTGAAACGTGCGTACCACCAGCGGGTATGATAACGGTGGAGCGCTGTATTGCGCCATCACGAACTTCTGCTGGTATGCAGTGGGCAGAAGATTTTTATCCATACTCAGCATCTGCGCCACCTTAAGAGCTCCGCCCTTCAATTCACTCAGGGAATTGTAGATATCATTGGCGTTGTCCTCGTGTAGTCCTGCCGTTGTTGTATCCGGGTTAATAAGTTTTTTACCGTAGTGCTTCAGATAATTGGCACCGATCTTTGCGCCTGTCGTGATGAATTTTGACGCGCGCTGTACTTTTGTAACTGGGATACTGTCCTGCTCTTTCACGTAACTTATGGGGTCAATATTCTATTAAGCTATCTCGCTGACTGGTAAAGGAACTTGCCGAAGTCGATCGCTGAATCAACGGCACCTTTTCCCAAAAGGTCGAATGCCAGATTAACAGACTTCTCGACGGCGGCATCTGTCTTCTCAAAATCAGCGCTGTTGTCGTTCTTCCAAAACGTGAGAATGAATCCCATGTGCAACCAGAATAGTTTGGGATATCGTTTATCGATGACCGGACGTGTGGCAACTTCTCCACGATCTTTTCCGAGACTGAGCGTGTTTTCGACGAACCGCTCAAATGATGTTTTAAAACCTTTCAGATGCTGGGGCGCCAACGTTGGCCTGTGCAAATTGTCTGTCTGGAGCAGCACGAAACTTCTATTTCTCTTTAACTCCTCAAGCAATGCGTAGTAAAATGTGAGGATCTTGTCTCGTGATGAAAAGCCGCCAAATTCCGCGTCGCCCTGTAGTCGACCGATCACGTGATCAATGAACCCTGTCCAGATGTGCTGCTCAAGACCATCAAACGATCCGGCATAAGCATAAAACTGCTCTTCCGGAATTCCCAGGTCCTGGCAAAATTTGAAAACTGAGGCTGGCCGCGCACCATGAGTGAGCAGGTATTCGATATAGGCCGTACGCAGTGTAGCGTCGGATGCACCGGCCGATTTCTTAGAGGATTTTTTGGCGGTCTTCATAGTGTTTTAAACATTATTTACGGGAAAGAGTTTACACTTTGACGGAGAATATTTCGTTAATTTCATGCAATATGAAAGTCGCATGGACTTTAACGATCTTGTGTTGCTCAATGTATGCAGGTGCTCAGCAAAAACGATCGGATATTCGAAAAATTTGCGAACAGGCCCGTACAGCGTATGAAAACGCCAAGTACGAGGACGCGCTGGCGTTAGCCAACGAGTGTCTGGAAGAAGACCCGGGCAACATGGACACCTATATTACCCGTGCATCGACCCGGGAGCAGCTTAAAGATCTTCACGGTGCGCTTACCGACTACGGTATCTACAACGATAAGTTTCCCGATCAGCCGGACGTTCTATACAGTCTCGCCACGTTGCGCTACACGCTGGGTTTTTACGAGCAATCAAAAGCTGATCTCCTCAGGTTATTAAGCGTGCAATCGGGAGAAACCAACACTGTATTTTTTAGAATCGGGGCTACGGGATCAGGAAGTAATCAGGTTACCTCGAAGGCTACTGGAATGGAGCCTCTGATCTTCAATTATCTTGGGTTGGTTGACACCAAATTACAGCACTATCCGGAAGCGGTAAAATGGCTTGATTCAGCAATAGCAATTCAAAAGAAAGAGGCGGACTACTATGTCAACCGGGGCATTGCCAAGCATGCTATGGGGGATAGTACGGCGATCGCTGACTTCCGTCAGGCGCTGGTACTCAATCCCGATCACGTTGCTGCGCGCGCCAATATTGCAAACCTTCAACGCAGCAAGGGTGCAACACAAGACTCGATGGATGAGATCGAAAAAGCCATAGAAAGCGATTCCAGCATGCTTCACCCCTATCTGGCCCGGGCAGTTCAGCGAATGGAAGGTGGATATTATAAAGGTGCTCTGGATGATTATAATCACGCCATCGAAATTGAACCCCGCGATCCTGACATATGGCTAAATCGGGGATTGGTAAAAGAGAAACTGAATGACTTTAAAGGCGCGTTTGCTGACTACACTCAGGCGATTGAGCTCAATGAGAAATATGACAAGGCATGGCTCAACCGTGGTAATGTTCTTCTGAAGCTGGGACGTTACAAGGAAGCCGCTGAAGACTATACAGTAGCCCTAACGTTTCATCCGGAATATGCGGTCGCCTATTACAATCGTGCAGTCGCTCTTCAGCGTCAAAAGCAAAGTACCCTCGCCTGCACAGACTTAAAAAAAGCTGAGGAACTTGGTTATAAGGTGAGCGAGAAAATCAAGAAAGAGGTCTGCAAATAACCGCTCGATTTTATACGTCCAGGTCTGGACGCAACCTCATAAAGACAGGTTCACGAAAAATCTTATCAGGAGTCAACTTCGCGTAACTGCACTCCACCACGAAGGGATCGGCGATCCACTTTGATGCTGAATCATCAAGCAACTTTGGAACGAATGCAGGCTTTTTGATGAGCTCATGCTTTTTAATGATGCCGTCGATCTCTTTCATCAAGGCATCGTCAAAGCCGGTACCAACCTTACCCCTATATACCCAATTGTCACCTACGCGCTCGGCAACATGAAGTGCGCCAAACAGTGAACCGCGCGTGCCGCGGCCTACAGTGAATCCAATGACACAGCATTCTGCCGATTGTCTGAGCTTGACCTTGACCCAAAGATCACTTCGTCTGCCTGGCAGATAACGGCCATCCCGCTTTTTGGCCATGATGCCTTCAAGCTCATGGGATTTCGCAGCTTCATAAAGTGAAACACCATCTTCGACGTGTTCACTAACGCGGTAAGGAGTATCCGTTTTGATGGCATCGCGCACAAACTCTTTCCTCTTTAATAATGGTTCGTTGATGAGCGTTCTTCCGTCGAGGTAGAGGCAATCAAAAACATAGCAATGAACCGGGTTTTGTTTCGACAGTTTTTGAATGTTTGTCTCGCCGGTCGACATGAGTCGGTTTATCACGCGTTTGAATATTGGCTTACCCGCAGAATCGAGGCACACAATTTCAGCGTCGAATAGCGCATTCGTTGCGCGAAATGCCTTGGCCGCTATTTGCAGTTCCGGGAACTGCGCGGTTACAATATTTTGGTTGCGCGTTTTGATAATCACATTCTCATCTTCCACCGAGATGAGCGCGCGGATTCCATCCCATTTTATTTCGTAAATATAATCGCTGCTCTTTGAAGGCATTTCCCCAGTGTCTGACAGCATGGGTTGAATATCCTGGTGAAGATAGTCAACCTGCGGATTGTCGACGCGTTCGAGCAACCACTCCTTGTCCTTCATCTTGTGAATTCGATACTCGCCGGTGATCTCTTTACTGTTCAGTCGAAAATAGAATCCGTCCTTTTTATCTTTCGTTACCTGATAGCGCCCCAATGCATAAATCCACATTTCTCCGGCGCCATACTGACCCTTTGGTATTTTGCCATCGAACTTCAGGTATTCTATTGGGTGATCTTCTGTCTGTACAGCCAATCGCTTTACGCCAGGGAACGGAGGCAACCCTTTCGGAACGGCCCATGATCTGAGGACACCATCCTGTTCCAATCGCAAATCGTAGTGCAGGCGAGACGCGTGATGACGATGAACAACAAATCTGTTACCGCTCTCCTCCATCGCTGCTCCTGCAGGCTCAGGCGTTCGCTCAAAGTCGCGCTTCTTCGCATAGGCCTCTAATTGCTCCGGAGATTTATGCTTGTTACCCTTGGGATTGATGGTTGGCTTTGTCGGCGCATCTTTTGGTCGCTTCGTATGAATTGCCACCGCGTAGGCGTCAAATCCTTCCCATGCGTCTCCATCCTGCGTCACCTTTTCAACGGCATTCTCAATGTTAAATACGGTTGGATCCGCGACATCCTTCAACTCTTCCCATGTCAATGGCATGGATACGGGAGCTTTGTTTCTTCCACGTAAACTGTACGGAGAGACAATGCTCTGTCCGGAACGAATCCGAAAAATATCTACTAAAACCCTACCCTTCCTCGCATCTTTCTTGATATGCAATGTGACGAGGTCCTGGCGATTATCTACGAACGGCTTTGCAATATCCTGCGCAGCTTCAAATACTGTATGGAAGTCCCATTTTGCCTCTATCGGACAACATATGTGTAACCCTTTACCACCAGTCGTTTTAGCAAATGGTGTGTATCCATACTCTTCAAGAACGTCTTTTAACTCGAGGGCTATCGGCACGAGTTTCCGGAAGTCGTAACCCTCAGGCGGATCAAGATCAAACACCATGTAATCCGGAAACTCGAAATCCGGTTTACGGCTGTGGAGTTGGTGAAGCTCTAGTGATGCGAGGTTCGCCAGCCAGACCAGCAGCGCAGGTTCTGTCGCCAGTATGTAGTCCTTCTTTTCCTTTCCCAGCACAACAAACTCTACCCAGGACGGAGCCCATTCAGGACGATTCTTTTGATAAAAGCTCTCCCCTGTAATGCCATCCGGAAAGCGGATCAGCGTAAGCGCCCGTCCCTTGACGTAGTTCAACAACGTTGGGGCTATTGCGAGGTAATAAGCAATCACCTGTGCTTTGATGACGCCGTCTTCAGGAAAGAGTACTTTGTCCAGATTCGACAGCTCTATCTCACGCTTGCCCACCTGAGCCCATTGTGTTTTCTTCTTAGCCATCCTGTTGCTCCGCTTCCTGGACGGCATTGTTAAAGTTGATCATTCCGGCAAGTATAACACCGCCACACAATCCTGAAATGGTACTAACGACAAAATTGCCTTCTTTGAGATCTTCAGGATGTAAATAGAAACGAGTCGCGACCATCGTTGCAGCTATTGTCAATACCACAAGCCAGTAAGCAAGCGACGGTCTTGTTATCATCCCAGGTTGAGGAGGCAGACTGACTACATAGATTATCATTACGGCAAGACCAATGGCAGTGCTGATGTGTTGCAGTGCATACCACAAAGGATATTTTACTCCTTCATAGGGAACGTATGTTCCGTGATAAAACGACAGGTTTCGAACGAAAAAGGTATTGCCATGGGTGAATCCGTCCCATAAGATGTGCGACATCGATCCCAGCAACGCACTGCAGGCGAAGACGAACCAACTTACAAGCACCGAGTGCATATTTAGATCTTGCATCGGGCGAAATCGTCGCTGCAGAAATGGTGGCAGGTTAGCCAGAAGATTGCCCTTCACAAACTTTATGAAAATCCAGCTGAGCAGAAATGTTACCGGCAGATCGAAGTAGAGAAGACCCGCCAACGTGTGACTATGCGCACTGCTCACTCTCATTTTGAAAAAATATTCGAAATCGGGTGCCATGCTACCTATCACCAATCCCAAAGCGGAGAATCCTCGCCTTTTCAGGAACGGTAGAACAATAGCAGGATGCGCAGGAGTAAACGGCATCCTTAAAAATAGCAATTGAAAACGATAATCGCCTAAACGGAGATCTGTCCAGGCAGTCGATAAGAAATATCAGTTTTACCGCGTTACCTGTGACTGCTTCTCCGATTCACCATATTTAGTGGTGTTCGGATGAAATGTACGCCAGCTGTGCCAAAACTCCTGATACGCTTTTATTGCAGGAAGATGGCCAGTGAGACTTGAGAGATCTCTTCCCGAGAAATCATATTGTTGCTTTTCGGCAAACAGGGTATCTCCTGAAACACGAAACTGATGCCCGGAGGTTGGTCGCTCAAATACCATGAAGCTCATATTATCAGAGGCAATGGCAACAACAACCGGCACGTTTCCAACTACGTCGTTGATAACCCTTTGCTCGCGGAGCAGATTCCAGTCATAGGCCTTGCTTTCACCGTCGATGGTCACACCTACGACCCACGACTTGTCCTCCCATGAGGCCGAATCAGTTCGTGTGAGGGACGATCGTCCTTTTCCTTTTTCGAAACGACCAGTTGAATCGTAGACACTTCTAAACGTTGGATCATATTGCATGACTACCCCATCGGGGTTCAGTTCAAACCATTTACGTAGTGTCATCTGTGACGCGCCAACTTCAGGCAGCGACTTCCCTTTTAACGGACCGGCTACCGCCTCTCCTGTTGCCTGCCGCCACCAGCTTTTTGTCGTCTCGTCTTCGAACATAGCGTTAAAGTGGTCCATCCCAACAAGCCGGAATGTTTCACCCTTGCCTTCTACGATTGGCTCAAATACTCTTCCTGTCCGACACACATTGCAATAAGTTATGATCATCGGCTTCCCCCCGATCGTATCACGCACCTGATGATGATAACTCATGTAGCGAATGGGATACGCTCGTGCGTCACCATTCAGCGTAACTCCTATGATCAGACTACTGTCTGTTAAAATATTGCTCGCTTTGTTCTTAAAGCTGAGGTTCTTTGGCTGCTCAAACATTCGATCAGCCAGCATTTTAAAGTTGAATGTATAAGCCACAAACAGCAGAGCGATGACTGGTATTATCGGCAGCCATTTATGACGAATGCTAAAGGCATCTCTTGCGCCAAACAGGATAAATGCCAGGAATAAAAGTCGAAACACCCAGCGGTAGGTATGCAGGAAATATGCAATGTCAAGAGTATTGTGCTGCTGGCTGCCGGGCATCGGCATGATAAAGTATACTTTCAATACCTCAAATAATGCAAGCAATACAACTCCAGTATAAAACAAGGTCTTCTTCATACTATCCGTTAATCGATCAGTGGGCAGGATTATAATTGGCGTAACCTTCACCGGCTCGCTGTTTCCCTCTTTGAATATAGAAATTTCTGTCTTGTGGAGCCCACGTTCCCAGCCCATCCACGTACCTGTTGAACATGCAAAATGCGGCAGCGATCAGCACAGTGTCATGAATTTCTTTTTCGACAGCGCCAGCAAGAACGGCTGCGTCTACCTCTTCCTGTGTTACAGCTTTTCCGCTCCGTTGTACACTGGCAGCAATTGCAAGCAATGATTTCATTTTCTCAGACAGATTTGTTTGGCTGAAATCACTCTTTACGCGATCAATAAAATCAGTGTCGCACGATAGCAGGTATTGAGCAATGCCGCCGTGAGCCTGCTGACAAAAGTAACAATCGTTAAGGTACGATACGTATGTCGCGATCAATTCGCGCTCGCCTCTGGAGAGTGTATTCTCCACACACAGTAATTGCTCAGCGAGATCGTTTAAAGGCCCCGCACACTCGGGACGATAAGCCATCAAGCCTCGGATACCAGGAAATTCATTATTTAAATTTATGTAAGCCATGTGGTAGCTAATGCTCAGTTAGGTTTAGGGGGAACGTAGCCGACGTTGGCCATGCGTTTGCCCATTTCTGCGTATGCTTCCGGATCTGTTGGAGTAAGCGTATTCAATCCATCGACATATCGGTTGAACATGCTGAAGCTAGCGGCAATTAAAACGGTGTCATGAATGTCTCGGTCAGTCGCTCCAGCGTCCCGTGCAGCGGCGACATGATCGGGATACACGAGATTGCCTCGTTCTCTGGTCTTGTCTGCGATAACCAACAGTGCTTTCAGCTTGGCGCTTATTGGGGCCGTTGTAGGATCGCTGAGCACCGCATTGACGATCGCCTCCTCTTCACCATAATGTACACGTGATGCTGCAGCATGACTACACGAACAAAAGACGCAGTCATTGCGACGGGAGACGTAGGCTGCTATCAATTCGCGTTCGGCGGAAGTGAGTGGTGATTCTCCCCGAAGCAGAATTTCTGCAAGTTCATAAAGTGGCTTTCCAGTGTCGGGTTGGAACATTACCAAACTCCTTATACCGGGAACATGATCCGGAACATTGATATGTGCCATGAGTAATTTATTTACGCGTTGAGAGTATAAAGCCCAGGCCGATTAAGAACACGAATGAGAACGCAAACAATGAATTGCCGTAACCTCCGAATGTAGTAACCAGCGCGCCGACGAAGAACACACTGGTGGCCGTAAAGAACCGTCCAATGTTGAAGCAGAACCCTGTTGCCATAGCCCGTATCGCAACGGGGAAGAGTTGGGGGATATAAACTGCCATAAGTCCTTGACTAATTCCAAAGGAGAAAGACAAGATGCCAATCTCAGCGAGCGTGATGGCGCTGAACGATGAGTTCCCAAGGAACAACAAAGCTGAGATTGAAAAGCACAAACTGAAGCACATGATCATCGCCCGACGTGTACCTAACAGGTTAGAAATCCATCCTGAAAAGAAACCGCCGCTTAACCCGCCGATTCCCAGCAACATCATGCTCAGGCCACGTTCACGCTGACCATCAGAATCAGTGAGCAGGCTCTGAACCCATGTCGGAACCCACGAGAAGATTGCCCATAAGCCAATCAGCATAGCACTAAAGATCACAGCGCCCTCTAACAGTTGTCGTTTGTGCCGTCCGAGCTCTTCACTTGTCTGACTTTGATTACGCGTTACACGGGAATCTTTCCACCGCTCCGACTCACGGATAACACTCCAAATGGTGAGTCCGAGAAAAAGAGGAACAATTCCGATGATTACACCGTCGCGCCAGTCTGCAACAAAGAAGTTCATGGCGCCCGAGGAAAAAATTCCTACAGGGAAACCAACAGAAAGAATCCCTATAAACACGGCCTTGGTCTTGTCTGGCCATACTTCTGAAAGCAAAGTGGTGTTCAGAACAAGCATCGCCCCCACACCGAAACCGGCTATAAAACGCAGGGAAATTATGTAAGACCAGGAATGACCAAAACGCAATAGTATCGTAGCAGCGCCAAAGATAATGATCGCAATGGCGAGCGATCGCACCCTACCGATGCGATCGCCAACCACTCCCATTGTCAATCCTCCGATTGCCCACCCTACAAAGAACAGCGCACTCAACAGCGCGCTCAGCTGTTCCATTTCCACATCTTGTCCGGACGCAATATCCTTCACCACCATGGGCAAATAGACAGACATCAACGTAGACACTGTTCCACCCATCACGTTACCAACAAAGCACAGGGCGAACAGTCCCCACAAATATGGAGTGACGGTGGTACGTACTGAAGGTGCTTCGGACACAGATGACAAAGTACTCATAACATCGACTGATCGAAAGTAATTGACACATAATATACAGCTCCGATTGAGGGAGAACCGTATGCCTGATACACCTGCTTGTTGAAGATGTTATTTGCACCAACCTTAAAGATAGACTTGATCTTAGGAACCTTGTAGCTGAATTGTGCATCTACAATTGAATAAGCCTTAATGGTACCTGGTCGCATTTGGTTGAATGTACCGTACCAGTCAAACGTATCCTGCCAGCGCCAAGCGACCTGGAAGCCGGCGTTCTTTCCTATGGAACTATTGCCGAAGGTCATGGTAGTTCTCCACTTCGGAGTGTTGAAGCGCGGTATTTCATTTGGATCAGCATTGCGTAGATTAAAATCTGCCCAGGTAGCATTTCCACCGAGTGTAAAATCGCCGGGTAGAAGATAGTTCAGTCCAAGGGTCGCACCTTGTGATGAAACCTTGTCAGTGGAATTGGTGTAAAGCTGATAAAGGTGACGTGTTTGTTCACTCAGCAGATCGGCAGCAGCGTCCGGGTTGATCGAACCATCTGACAACAAAATCGGGTGTTGCGGTTGCATCACAACCTGGTTCAGAATAAAATTGTTATATAAGCTGTAGTAATAATTAACGTCTACAAACAATTTGTTGGCAAACAGACCTTTGTATCCGATTTCAAAAGTTTGAACTCGTTCCGGTTTGATATATTCAACGTCAGATTTCACCAGTAAATCTTTAGACTGATCTATCGCAGCGGCGCTGGCGGCTTCCGGAGTTGCACCGCCTGCTAACGCACCATAGTACGCGGGATAGTACGCGTTGAAGAAGGGATCCAGCGAGGCAGATGTGAACGAGTTTTCATATACGTTCATTCCCTTGCTATTGTCAGGCACGCCACCAAGGATGGTGATAGGTCCGGCATTCAGTTTAATGTATTGGTCACCCGGCGTAGGGTTTCTAAAACCAGTCTGATACGACGTGCGGAAGTGGTGTGTGCCGTTGATCGCGTACACACCAGAGACACGTGGTGTTAGGCGCCCATCAAAGTTCTGGTTCTTATCATAGCGCAAAGATCCAGTCAGCTTTAGTTTTTCAGCAAGCAGCTTCTTAGATACCTGTACAAAAGCACCACCTTCTTTGATAGTTACCTTGTTGTTCACGTCATCATATAATGTACCGTTCGTGAACATATCATACATACGAAAATTGCCTCCAACAAGAATGTCGACCGGTTTAACCATGCCTGTGAAGTCGTATTGGCCCTCGGCGTGATAGAACTTGCTTTGACTAAGGATACCGGCTCCGCCCATTCCCTGTGTAGCAATCATCTGTGACTTGGCAGCCTCAAATTCTGGTGACCCGGGAAGGAATCGACCTTCGTCAGCAAAACTTCTTGCCGCATCGTGACTGTTTGGTGTTACGCCATTAACATTGCCCAGGAATGCAGACTGATAACGTTGATACCACATCGCGTCGGCGTTCTGCGGGCTCACAATATTGCCATTAAAGTCGCGCACCCACATCCTATTGATCAACTGACCAAGTCCCTTGCCATTGTACGAGTCGTTCGAGTCCTCCAGGTTGGCATACGCGCGCACGAAGTAATTCGCGCCTTTCATCTCTATTCTATGCTGCTGAAAGTTAAAGTTATTCAGCATGAAACGATTGCTGCCGGTATAGGCTGCACGTCCCTGATTGTAGTTGTATTGATAAAGTATTTCTATGTTATCGGTAATTCTATAGTGTAGAGCACCATTAAGTTTAACGCTATACGAATCATAATTCATCAGAAACCGTTCCTCATATCCAGTTCTTGAAACCCTGCCAACACCAATTAATTCGGTAGCGGCGTCGTCGCCATAGATATTCAGAGCATTTCTTGCAGGGTTATTTGGCCCACGCTCATCAACGGGCGTTCCCGGGTCGACATCTTCATAATTGGTTGCATACCAGTCGAGGCCAGTGAAGTAAGATGCATTAAGCTTAAAAGCAAATTTGTTGTTGATTGCCTTTGCATAACGAATCGAAAGATCGTAGAGTGGATGAGGATCAGCATAATCCTCATTAATGTGATTAACACCAATGCGTGTTTGCGCACTAAGTCCCTGATACAACCAGGGATCTTTGGTTCTGAGCATCAGCACGCCGTTGAACGCAACAGGACCATAAAGCGCAGAAGCTGATCCAGGAATAAGCTCAGCACTTTCCATGTCGAGGTCTGAAGATCCAAACAAGTTACCCACGGCGAAGTTCAAACCCGGTGTTTGATTGTCGACGCCGTCAACAAGTTGAAGAAATCGCGCATTGCCGGTGTCATTGAAACCTCTGGTATTAATCTGTTTGTAGGTAAGGCCGCTTGTTACCATCTCGAGCCCTTTCAAGTTCTGAAGGCCGTCGTAGAAATTAACGGATGGTGTTTCGCGTATCGATCGAATGTCCATTTTCTCGATACTGACCGGCGATTCAAGAAGGCTTTCTTCGACACGTGAGGCCGAGAATACCATCTCGTCCATGATTACAGCGCTTGGAGTAAGAGCAACCTGAACGTCGGTGGCTGTTGTGATTTCAACATCCTGTTTTTGATATCCTACAACGGACACACTAATTGTAAATGGTGTGGCCGTATTTGTATGGAGCGTAAATTTTCCGGAGCGATCGGTCATTGTTCCGGTGAGCTTTCCTTTGATCATAACGGAAGCTCCTTCAATGCCTGATTTCGTTTCGGCATCTGTGATGCTTCCCGTGACAGTAATCTGTTGAGCGAAAGCTTGATTTGCAATGACTATAATAAGTAGTAGTAAAAGTCTATTCATAGGTGAAGGTGAGATGAGAGTGATGGAGTGTTTAAGTTGTTAAGTTTGATGACCTGTATAAAGGTTCTATTTAGCATTCATTTCCTTCTTGAGCTGTTCATATACCTGAGGCATCCGCTGATAGCCGTGGTTAACCAGACGTTCGCCCAGCTGTTCGTAGTATGCAGGATCGGCAGGAGCGACTGTCGCGAGGCCATCGACATAGCGATTGTAGAGACAAAACAAAGCAGCAATCAAAACGGTATCGTGAATTTCGAGATCAGTGGCCCCTGCTTCGCGCGCACGCGAAACAGCAACGGCGGTAACATACTTTCCACCTTGCTGCACAAGGGAAGCGATCGTAAGCAGTGCTTTCATTTTTTCGGAGACGGGCGTTGATTCAATGTCAACTTTGGCGATTGCCGAAGTATCGCTTTCCCCGAATAGTAGGTCCGTTGCGGCGGAGTGCGCAGTGGTACAGAATCTGCATTGGTTCCTGTGTGATACTACTGTCGCTATTAACTCCCGCTCGCCTTCAGTAAGCGATGATGGCCCGCGAAGAAGCAGCTGTGTAAGATCCCGAATGGGCGCAGCCGTTTCCTTGCGATATTCAAGCAAGCCTGTAATTCCAGGCAAATGCTTTTCAACAGAGATGTAAGGCATATGATGTTTAGTGAATTGCGGGGATAATGCTCGGGGTCCTGCCCATAAACCCAAAATATGGGCAGGATTGCCCCGGCATTGCCAGAGAGGGTCTGGAGGTGATTGCGTTTAACCCATTACACAATCACTCCGTACCAAAGTTTTTAACCGTCAATGTGGATAGCCGCCAGCGAACCCAAACGCCGACGGCCTCATCCATGCATTGTTGGCTGACCGAATGGCCAAAAAGATGATGACAGGCATCTTGAGAGCACATCCAATTTTCTTTGCAGAATAGAGTAAGATAAACTGACGGTGTGTGAAAGATGTCTAAAGTCTACGACTTGGCAGGACGTAAAGATCAGACCATGTTTGCTCTGTGTGAAAACACAGTAACGAAGAAGAATACCGTCAGCCGCTATGCTTCGGGTGGCGGCGAAATGACGAATGTTAATGGAGACGCGAATAGCGAGAATTGATCGCGTGCAAATTCGTTTGTGGTAGACCAACCGCCACAATAGGTAAGTTGGATTATTTCGTTAGGAAGGTAGTCCTTAACAATTGACCCCCAAAGCTTGAGTGCTGTCTGCTTCGAAGTTGACGACTGATCGCTGGAAAACTTGATGTATTCAGCCAGGGAATCGAAGAGCTGTTTTTTGTCCTGGTTCTTGATACACACTACATACAATGTGTCATTCGAAAGCTTCTGCTTGACCAGCTTATAGAATTGCCCCTGATACTCGAAATCTCCATCGACGCGTTCAAAATGTTCCTTGTCGGTCCAGTAAGGCAGTGTGAATGGTATTTTAAGGGTAATCGTCTGATCCGCCGAATAATCATGATTGTCGAGTCGGGTGATCAGCGACTTATTGGCCTGAATTGCCAGCCCAACATAAACAACGTAATAGCCCACCAGTTGAAACAGGAAGACGGCGAGGAGCGTTATGGCAAGCGTTCTTCTCAAGGGGAGCTTATTCTCTTGTGCTGCATATATAATGAGAAAATTTCAAAGATTCAACATCGCAAACGTTGTTGCCGAAGGATCAATCGGTTACATCAGCGATTTTCCTGTTCCTGAGGGCAATCATCCCTATAATAAAGCAGATAGCTGCAACCGCAATTGGATACATCAGTCCGGCAAACGGATCTCCCGCGGGATTCGCATCGGATTTACTGCCCTCGTACAGGGCCGTCGCTATGAATGGCACAAGGCCACCAAAGATACCATTGCCTATATGATAAGGTAATGACATCGAGGTATATCGAATCTTCGTAGGGAATAGCTCCACGAGAAAAGCTGCAATTGGCCCGTAGACCATAGTCACGAGAACAACCTGCACCAGCACTAGTCCAATCATTGCCCAATAGCTTTCGTTACCCAAGGTGATATTACGTTTGGTGTCAACCTTTGCCGGATGCTGCGATGAGGCAGACGTCGTGGTTTCAGAAATGGTAAGTTGCGTGTCGTTGCCATAACCGTGGATTGTACTAACCGTCACAACAGTGTCTCCGGCTGCTGTCACGTTCCTGGTTTTTTCAATTCGCTTGTTCGCCTCAATTTCCGTCAGCTTGGAAACGTCAGATAGTGCGTACATCTGTCTGTAAATCGGTCTGTACAGAAGGACAGCTGCGAGCATTCCAAGCATCATGATCATCTTTCTCCCTATCCTATCCGATAGCCAACCGAAGTAAATAAACAACGGAGTGCCTAAGAGTAGGGCTACGGCAATAATGTTTCTTGTCTGTACAAACTCAATGTTACAGGTCTTCTCAATGAAAGTCATTGCATAGAATTGTCCGGTATACCAAACAACTCCTTGTCCCATCGTAGCGCCAAAAAGTGCGATGAGTACGAGCTTGAGATTTTCCCATTTTCCGAAGCTCTCCTTAAGCGGATTTTTTGAGACCTTTCCTTCCGTTTTCAATTTGGCAAAGAGTGGCGACTCATGCATCTTCATTCGTATGAAGACTGATACGGCAACCAATACCGCTGACAGGACGAAAGGAATACGCCAGCCCCACTCATTGAAAGCCGAAACACCAACCCACTGCCGGACAGCCAGTATCACTCCTATTGAAACGAATAGACCAAGCGTTGCAGTGGTTTGTATGAAACTTGTATAGAATCCTCGCTTTGCGGCTGGCGCATGTTCCGCCACGTAAGTTGCCGCACCTCCGTATTCACCGCCGAGTGCAAGCCCCTGCAGCAAGCGGAGCGAAACGACGAGACAGGGAGCAACTATACCAATCGATTGATAGCCTGGCACCAGTCCGATTGCAAATGTCGATCCTCCCATGAGTACCAGTGTAACAAGAAAAGTGTATTTGCGACCTACAAGATCTCCCAGTCGGCCAAAGACAATGGCACCAAAAGGTCGAACAATGAATCCAGCCGCGAACGTCGCCAGAGTTGACAGAAATGCCGCCGTAGGATTTGATTGAGGAAAAAACTGTTCTGATAAAATTATGGCGAGGCTTCCGAATATGTAGAAGTCGTACCATTCAATGAGCGTGCCCAGAGAAGAAGCTACGATGACGAACCAGAGTGAAGATTTTTCCTCCCGGGTAACTGCGGATGTTTGCATGTATGAAATGTATACCGATGGGAAATATAACCAGAATTAGATCCCCTGCAAACGGTGGAGATCTATAGCGGCGTCTATCTGATTTTCCTGCTAATTAAAGCTATTCTGGTCAAGGGAATCATTTATCCTTAACACGGTACTTTCTCGATCCTTCGAGCCGCTTGACAATGCGTTTTAACAAGTCAAGATATAGCGCGATAAAACACAGTCCGGTCATGATCCATATCACGGCAAGATTGAAGGGTAAGGTATTGATCCTCTTACCCGCGAACTGCTTGTTTGCCTCGTAGAAGTTCGCAGAAAAATCGAGTAAATGACGCGGCCGGCGGCCTTCAGAGTAAACAGGATATATCTTCTGAACCAGTTCTCCATCATATTCGATGATACGATCTGGTGATGAAATATTTTCAACAGCATCGGCAACGGCCTTATTGACAAAACGGTTTCTATGATCATCGAATTCGGCCTGTAAGGCCGGGGTACGCGTCATGCTCTGCACTAACTGCTCCCGCGAAGCGGAAGCCTTTTTCATCTGATTTATGTAGTAATCGCGAAGCTTACTGAGGAACACTTCGGTTTTCTCCAGCACCATAGAATCGACCTTCCCTGTTTCTAACCTGGTGATCTCAGGAAACAGACTGGCATTAAACCGTTCGAGTTCGGCGCCTGTACCATTTTGAAGAAGTGAAAGCGCCTTCACGGTGCGGATTGCGTTTGGGTTTTGCCACTCGCTCCGATGTTGACGAACAAAGGCAAGTTTCGATTGAAGTGCAGGTATTAAATAGATCTTTTTGTATTCCGATTCGCGAATGGTTTTGTCCAGCTCATAAAACTGCTTCTGGAATGGATTGTCCTTAAACTGTGTTACCATGAACGCTTCGAAGGCCCATCTCGAAGGCATCAGGTTGCCCATCAGGGGGACACCCACCGGCTTACCCACGCGCGGGTTGAATTTATCGAAACTGATCACAACTCCACTCAGAAGAAGCTGGGGTATTATCAAGAGTGGAATGAGAATGTAAATTGTTACTGCTGAATCGAACGATGCAGAAATGTTCAAGCCGACCATATTGGCCGAACACGAGCATGTAAATAGAATAAGCCAATAGCGCATCTCAGTCAGAGGAATCTCAAGCATTGAATTTCCTACGATAATGAATAGCAATGTCTGCATCGCAGAGATGGTAAACATCACAAACACTTTTGAAATCAAGTAACTGCTCCGACTTAAGTTCAGAAACTCCTCCCGCTTCAAAATCTTTCTATCGCGAAATATCTCCTCGGCACTCATGATAAGACCAAAGAACAACGCGACCACTACACTCATAAAAAAGTATACCGGGATGTTGCTGTTGTTAAAGAACGAATACTCGGTATCGGCCGCATCACCTGTTTTATAGTACTTCACCATGAAGGCAATGAAGAATGCCAGAAGTGGAGCTGCCAGCAGGTTGATGTACAGGTACTGTTTATTTGCAAGCTTTGCCAGTATATCCCGAGTAACGAAGACATTGAATTGACTTAGCCAATTCGGGATCTCCTGCGTAACAGGGAGTGTGTCCTGCACGTGGTCGATCTTCGGAACTTTTATCTTCTGCTTGAAATACTGATACCACTGCCCTGGAGATATTTTTCTGGTATTCGTTAGTCGACCGTACTCATTAACAACGCGCGTTTCAATAATACTAAAGATCTGTTCAGGGTTAATGTTCCCGCATTCGGGACACGCTCCCTGGGTCTTGTTCGCCGCGTTGATGATATCTCTGAAATAGATAACGGCCTCAATCGGGTTGCCATAATAAATCTGAAAGCCACCAACATCCATAATGATGAGCGTATCGAACATCTTATAAATGTCCGACGATGGCTGGTGAATAACCACGAACACCATCTTACCACGAAGAGATAGTTCCTTGAGCAGGTCCATGATGTTCTCAGAATCCCGGGAAGACAAGCCAGATGTCGGTTCGTCGACAAATAGAATGGCAGGTTCTCTCAACAGCTCGAGGGCAATATTAAGACGCTTGCGCTGACCACCGCTGATCGTTTTTTGCAACGGTGACCCTACCTTTAGGTCACGTATCTCCGTCAGTCCAAGGTTTACGAGTACACGAATAACTAATTCGATGATGTCTTTTTCACTGTAGTGAGCAAAGCAAAGCTTGGCCGCGTAATAAAGGTTTTGAAATACGCTTAGCTCTTCGATGAGCAGATCATCCTGAGGGACGTAACCGATTACTCCCTGAACTTTCTTCAGGATGCTCGTGAATGTCTATGCCGTTCACAATGACCCTGCCGCTTGAAGGTCTTTCGGATCCGTTAAGAACATTTAACAAGGTCGATTTTCCCGAACCGCTGGCCCCCATCAGACCGATAAGCTTCCCGCCTTTTTCGGAAATGTTAATATTCTGTAGCCCAGCACGTCCTGTACGAAAATGATAGAACAGGTGATCCGCCGTAAACGTGATCTTGGATTGGCTCTCGTCCGTGAGAAATTTACTGACGATGTCACTATAATAAATCGGGCCAACCTTATCACCACGGAT
The DNA here is from genome assembly GCA_049840655.1 of Chryseolinea sp. Lineage (GTDB taxonomy): Bacteria > Bacteroidota > Bacteroidia > Cytophagales > Cyclobacteriaceae > Chryseolinea. The sequence continues at coordinate 116,020 of JASGJX010000033.1, read as the reverse complement.
CGTACTCCCGGTTGGGAACACATCGATCTTACGGCTTTTCAGGATAATGCTGTTCAGATATAACGTCGTTATGCCCAGATACTTGATCAGATACAGATCTGAATGTGGCAGGTGCAGGATTGCGATAAGGCCCGTGAGATCCTTTTCTATGATCCGAGGGCCCGAATAATCGCCCGACCCCTCGTCGATGACTAAAACATTTTTGGAAGCGATCTCGTCAATGTCGTAGCCGGTAACGAACTTCTGGATAGTATGTACATCATCTTTTTCCAGCTTCAACGCCTGCCCTATGTAAAATATGAGATTGCCCTGCCGCTCAGACATCTCGTCGTCCGTATTGACTAGTTCGATAATCTTGGCAATCAGCACCACCTTCTGCTGCATGGTGAGGGCTTGGTTCACCTGCTTCACAATCTTCATGATCTTGGCCCAGTCATCTACAAACTGCTGGGTGTCAACATCGAGATTCACGAGTTCCTGCCGCGAATCGATCTCATGCGACTGTGAGAACTCGTCAAAAAGCTTCAGATAGTAGTTGGTAGCCTCACGATTAAGGTGAATGCTGAGAAAGTCTTTAATATTATTGCGCTCAACGTCTGTTATTCGATCGCGGGAAACGATAGCAAACAGCTGCAGTATGGCTTTAAGCAGTTCTTCACTCATGGTTCAAGGCTGCCCTAAAATAGCGTTTAAATGAGTAATTATAAAAATGAAGTTGCACATGTATAAAACGAAAAAAGCCACCGCGGAGTCGAGGTGGCTTTTTATCTTTCCTTTTTTGATTTCTTAACCTAGCTTGGTCGCCAGCATATCTCCAAGGACAAACAGACCTTCTCTCAAATATTCATCGTCCACATCCAACACGTCCGTTGGTTCGCCAGATTCTTTTCTCACGATCTTTGTGTCCAACTTGTCGTTAGCTGCCTTCCTTTTCTCGGCCTCTTCAATCTCCTTTTTGCGGCTAGCTTCGTTCAGAGAGATTTTAGTATCCTGGTAGCTCTTCTTAGTTTCCGCTGTCTCAGACGCAAAGCGCTTTAATTGGGCATCATCCTGAAGGCGTTGCTGATAAAGTTTATTCAGATTAGCCAAAGTACGGTCATTGACCATAGGCGTCTTCTGATAAAGCGTTTCCTTAATCTCGTCCCATGGCAATGCGCTCTGGCTGGAACTTTCTCCAAATTGTTCGGGATTGAGTGCCGTAGGCAAGTTGATATCCGGAGTTACACCTTTGTGCTGAGTGCTGCTTCCAGTTACACGATAGAATTTCTGAAAAGTGATCTTCAGCTCGCCAACCTCGTCATCCGGCGCGTTGATAAAACGTTTCAGGTCAACAACAGTCTGGACCGTTCCTTTTCCATAAGTGGATTCTCCTATGATTACACCGCGGTGATAATCCTGGATAGCACCTGCAAAGATCTCTGAAGCGGACGCACTAAACCGGTTGGTCAGCACTACCAGTGGTCCATTGTATGCAACGGAAGGATCATCGTCTTTTCCAACCTCAACCTTATTAGCTGAGTTTTTCACCTGCACGACCGGGCCATCTTTAATAAACAAGCCAGTCAGTTCAATAGCTTCCGCAAGGGCGCCACCACCGTTGTTACGAAGGTCGATAGCAAGACCATCGATCTTCTCAGCCTGGAGCTCAGCGATCAAACGTTGAACATCGCGTGTCGTGCTTGTATAGTTAGGATCCCCTTTCTGATAAGCATCAAAATCCATGTAGAAACTAGGAAGGGTGATCACACCGAGTTTCAGCAGCTTGCCGTTCTTTTCGTAATTGATAACACTTTTCTTCGCCTGCTGATCTTCGAGTTTGATCTTATCTCTTACGAGGCTGATTACTTTAGAAGGACCAGTAACACCAGTTTCGGCTGGTAGTATTTGAAGCTTAACTGTAGTTCCTTTTGGGCCTTTGATCAGTTTGACAACATCATCAATGCGCCATCCGATGACGTCCACCATTTCACCGTCAGCTCCCTGAGCAACTCCGATGATACGGTCATTTACTCCGACCAATTTTGATTTGTCAGCAGGGCCACCGGTGATGATCTCCGATACTTTCGTGTAATCGTTATCCGTCTGAAGTCTTGCACCGATTCCCTCAAGTGAGAGACTCATTTGCTGCTTGAAGACATCAGCACTTCTTGGAGACATATAATTCGTATGAGGGTCGTAAGCTTCAGTGATAGTATTCATATACATACTGAAGACGTCCTCACTATTGAATTGATGAATGGACTTGGAGAACCGTTGGTAGCGCTCAGTCAATGCTTTTTCAATATCTGGTTGGCTCTTTCCTGCAAGCTTCAAACTCAGCGCCTGACTCTTGATGATCTTACGCCAAACTTCGTTAAGCGCCGCTTCATCTTTAGCCCATGGTTCTTTGTCGCGATCAGTCTCATAATATTCGTCAACCGAATAATCGAATGGCTTCTTGATCAAATTGTTCATGATATAATCCATTCGTTGGTCAAAACGCTTTCTGAAGACGGCATAAATATCAAATGCCGCCTCAACGTTTTCCGCACGTGTCAGATCATCCAACATCGTTCTGTATTTGTCGAATGTTGCCAGATCTGAGGCTATGAAATAGGTTTTATTGTTATCCAGACTCTTGACATACTCGTCCAGAACGGCGCTTGACAGAGAGTCGTTGAAATGGACTTTGCGGTAGTGATTATTGTCAAGAATGTAGGCTATGACTTTCGCCTCCTTACCATATATCGGTTTAGCTTTTAGCCTGGTAGTATCTGCCGGCACAATCTTCGCCAGCGCTATCATGGACATGGACATGAGACTGATTGACAAAAAGCCAGCAACAAATAGTCTTCTCATGGAAATCAATTTAATAGTGGAATGGGCAAATCTTGTGCCTCATCTGATTCAAACGCAAATACTCGCCTGCAGGGTACCTTGCGATGATGAAAAAATTCATCATTCGAAATACTCTGATCAGGACCTACCGTCAAGCCGACTTTTCTGAGTCGTACTCATCAAGAAACTTCTGCGCCTGACCGATGTTCTGAAACTCAAAAAATTTCTTACCGCCAGTGCTGGAGTGCAGCTCGAGTCGAACCATGTCAATGTTCTTGTTTTTCTTCAACGCAACCCGTTGAAGATTCTTGTAGTCATCTCCCTGGCGTGTCGAAATATTAAATGCAGTTGCCCTTACAGACTTGCAGTAGTAACACTGATAATGCTTGATTAATTCACCAGGTGCGTCCTTAGAAGCTGGTCTGATGATTTCCTCCCGAACAACCTTCATAGTGTAAAAGCCGCAGCTATTACATTTCAATGCCTGCAGATGGCCGGGATATTTCTCTATCTGAAGTTCTCCGGTCTTTTCATCAATCCACACGTCATAATCGACGGAGAACACATTTTCCTCCGCCCGCATGCCTTCTTCGAGATGGACATCCTCTTCCTCTTCACCCAGCAGGCGCAATTCGGTTCCTGATTTTCCACGACGTGGCATGTAGCGCCACTTCTTGAGTTTACGATTTAATATCGTAGGATAGTAATATTCAAGAATTAGAAACGCGACATAAGCAACAAGTGTTCCGCCGGCAATAGAAATGAACAGTCGCACAAAGAACCAAACGCCGATCTGTGTCAACTTACCCATACCATACAGGTTGATGACGAGCATTGCGGCAATTCCCAGGCATAGGAATACCCTCTTGTAGTTTTTGATTTCGTGGGTATTGATGTAATCGTATTTGCCTTTGTAAGTGCTGATGGCTGAGATTCTGATATTGTGGATGATATAAACCGCAGCGGCAGCTACTACCATGACGCTTGCGCCTACGATCATCGCGTAGTGCCAGTAATCCAGAAAAACTGAAGGGGCCTGTTGTTCCATAGGATATATAAGTGCCAATAAAAAAGTTGTTAAAGATAGAATTTTCTATTGAATATGGGCAGTGATGGCAGGATGGTATGCAAGTTCTTGCCGATGATTAACCTGTAACAACAGTTACAACGCTGATTCCTCCAAATATCCTATCGGCGGGACTTTGTCTGCTTAAGCTTCGCTTTTGCACCAGAGATCAAAGTAGCGCCAAAATACCTGACGAAGTTTAAAGTATTCTTACTCAAAATGTTATGCGAAAATATATGAAGCATACGTAGAGCTTCTTGGGTCACTTAATTCTGTGCAATTATACACATAATATATTTTGAAAATACAATCAATAAGCATAATATTGTGTAGTAATACACAACAACCATGACCGCTGCTGCTAAAAAGAAGATCGAATCGGATGTTAAATCATTTGCATCCAGGAATTTTGTGCGCCCCGGCGAATGCCGGAATCTTGAGCAAATCAGATTTTACGTAAAGGAATTGTGTCTCCTCATTGAGGATCTGGAGACTAAGTTTGACTACGTACCCTCGGATGCGTATACTCTTCTGGCTCAATACAATACGCGCCAAAACGACATCATAAACACCGATTTCCGGGACAGCTATTGCCGCTGATGCTATATGCGCTATATCCCCTCCCCTATTCCGCTACAGTTCAGCTACCTGTTCAGTGCGACGGCAAATGCATCAGGGAGAATGCAGTATCACAAGATTAAGCCTGGTCACAGCAAGCTGAGGATCAGCCGGCAGGAGTTTATTAAGGCGTACAATGACTCACAAATCCTGGCGATCAATCCTCTGCAACTAAAAGGCCAGGACGCCATCTTCCAGTTCGAGTTTTACTTATAATAGCCAATAACGCCCTTGACATCCCTTAGCGCAGAGTGCAAGAACCTCCAGAAGTTAAGGTACTTCCGCAAGTACGTTATTAAAAACAGAAGCAATTTAGGACGTCCGGCACTACCCTTTACGGGCAATGATTGAATCGAGATCTGCCGGGCTATACTTAATAGATTTGAGCGTCTTATTGTCGCTCTTCCTATAGATCAGGAATTTTCCACCCTCCTCTTTATAGTAGCACTCGGTTCCATCTTTGCTCTTGTAGTATTCCATCGTTTCTTTCGCCTCTGCTTCCGTATTGCATGCCTTGCTCATATTGGAGCGCTGAACTTCTTCGAATAGTTCCTTAAACTTTTCACCTAACCCGAATTCCAATATTGCGCCGGACAGTACATATTGAATATCACACAACGCATCCGCTACTGCTACTATGTCATTTTCAAGGATAGCTACTTCAAACTCCTTTAACTCTTCAGCAATGAGGGCGACGCGCAGCTTACACCTTTTTTCGTCAGGTATTGAGGGTTGATCTACGATGGGATGTTTAAATGTCTGATGGAATTGAGCGACGAGGTTGAGTGTTTCAGGCTGTTTCATAATGAATCTATTCGCGAACTTATTATTTGACAAATTTATTTCGAGGGGTTAAATTGGTCGACGATAAGCAAAAATTGGCCTTTCGTCAGGAATTACAGACCACCGCCCGTCACAAACGTAAAACATTTACGAAAATTTGCTGTACTTTTACATCATGCAATTGGTCAGGTCCAATATTATATGTCGGTTTTTCGCTCTTGCTACGAGCATCGTGTTCCTTAATATGAGCATGATACTGGTGGAAGTGAGTGCGCTGAAGCTTGACAAGGACCGTTCGATGGCTGAAAATATAGCAAAACAGATCGCCGGATGTTCCTCCGAAGAAGAGACTGGTCATGCTGATGAAGACGCTTCTGTGAAAGAAGTTGATTTGATCACCTCGAATTTATTTTCCATTAAGATAAGCGAGCTATCTGATACCAATCAGATCAAGCATTTAGAGAATCACGGTTCTCCACGTTACGGCAATTACGAAATCTTCTGTCCGCCTCCCGAAGCGTAGCCTTCGCAATCACCAGTACGTCAAGACGTACTGGCAACAATCAATTATTTTTAACGCCACTGCACTGAACTGATTTAACCATAATCAAGTCGTCAGCATTCGGCATCATTTTATTCAAGGCATCGAAAACTGAAGAATCATTCTATGGATCTGTATAATTCGTTATTGGAAGGAAACAAAGTGTGGGTAAGGGAGAAGCTGGAGCAGGATCCACAATTCTTTGAGAGACTGTCAAAGGGACAAAGTCCTCAATTCTTGTGGATCGGCTGCTCAGATAGCCGGGTCCCCGCGAATGAGATTACCAATACACAGCCTGGCGACATATTCGTACATCGCAATATTGCCAACATGGTTGTTCACTCTGACATGAACATGCTTAGCGTGTTGGACTATGCTGTCAATATTTTAAAAGTCAGACATGTAATTGTATGCGGCCATTATGGATGTGGTGGTGTGAAGGCTGCGATGACCAATGATCAATATGGTCTTGTTGATAACTGGCTGCGTTTTATCAAAGATGTATACAGAACTCACAGCAGAGAACTTGACTCGATACAAGATGAAGAGCAACGATTCAATCGCTTCGCTGAGTTGAATGTTATTGAACAGGTATTTGACCTCGTAAAAACAACAATTATTCAAAACGCGTGGAAGGATCGCCGCGCGCCAATGGTTCACGGCTGGATCTATGACATTAAGACTGGCCTGATCAACGACCTTGGAGTAACGTTTGACGCTTCGTCAGTGCTTCCTCCAATCTTTCGTGTCATTGAAACAGAAACAATAGAAAAAGAGCTCACAGAAAAGTAAGCGGTAGGCCATGACAAAAAGGGACGAAGAATTCAATCCTCTGAAGAATCTCCGCCATGATCTTCCGGCCAGTATAGTGGTATTCCTGGTTGCTTTGCCACTTTGCCTAGGGGTGGCACTAGCATCCGGGGCACCACTTTTTTCTGGAATCATTGCGGGCGTTGTAGGTGGGATTGTCGTGGGAACGTTTACCGGATCTGCTCTAAGCGTGAGCGGACCCGCCGCGGGATTGACAACTATTGTGCTCGCTTCGATCGGAACTATGGGAGGGTTTGATGCCTTCCTTGTTACGGTTGTGCTCGCAGGAATTATACAAATAACGTTGGGCTTCCTACGCGCGGGAAGCATTGGCAATTATTTTCCTTCAGCAGTTATCAAAGGGATGTTAGCTGCTATTGGAATCATTTTGATCCTTAAGCAGATTCCTCATGCTGTTGGATTTGATCGCGACTTTGAAGGGGATGAAAGTTTTTTTCAAAGAGATGGCGAGAACACTTTCAGTGAATTGCTTCAGGCATTAGGTTTTATTCATCCCGGAGCTATCATTGTGTGCGCGCTTTCATTATTTATTCTTGTGATTTGGGATAAACCCGTCGTCAAGCGATTAAAATTCAGCGGCTTTCTTCCAGCACCGTTAATCGTCGTATTGAGTGGTCTCGGATTGAATATGATATTCAGGAACTACTTTCCGACGTGGGAGATCAGACCGGAGCATCTTGTTACGCTTCCCGTTTCTCAGGATGTCAGCAGCTTCTTAGGTCACTTTACGTTGCCCGACTTCTCAGCTGTTACAAAACCTCAGACGTGGATGGTCGCATTCACGATTGCTATCGTTGCAAGCCTGGAAAGCTTGTTAAGTATCGATGCGGTCGATAAGCTTGACCCGTTTAAGCGCACCTCTCCTCTCAACAGAGAACTAAAAGCTCAGGGTTTGGCAAATCTCGTCAGTGGATTGATCGGAGGATTACCTGTTACGGCTGTAATCGTACGCAGCACGGCTAACCTATCTGCAGGTGCGAGAACGAAAACATCGAGTATTGTGCATGGAGTTCTATTACTCCTTTCCGTGCTATTAATTCCTTCATTTCTGAACCTTATCCCATTAGCATCTCTAGCTGCCATTTTGCTTGTTGTCGGTTTTAAACTTGCAAGTCCGGCATTGGTTAAAGGAATGTATAAAAAGGGCTGGGATCAGTTTATTCCGTTCGCAGTGACCATTATTGCAATCCTGCTTACTGACCTTTTGAAAGGTATCAGCATTGGTATCATGGTGGGTCTTTTGTTCGTGCTGAAAACGAATTTCAGGAAGTCAATTATCAGCGCAAGCGAAAAGGATAATTATCTCATTCGTCTGACGGGAGACGTAACTTTTTTGAACAAAGCATTGCTGCGGCAGACGTTGCGTGAGATCCCCAATGGAAGTAAAGTCATCATCGATGGAACGCGACCATCGTTCATCGATCAGGACATTGCAGAGACGATTTCAGATTTCTGTGACGCTGCATCAAACCGGCAGATAAAGGTGGAATTAAAACAATCGGCGACAGCCCTTAATCCAATATTCAAAGCATGAACGCACGCGAACGAATTTTATTGGAGGCCCGACTCTGGAAGGTTCAAAAGGAGAACCTTGACAAGGATTACTTTAGGAATTTTACGAACCACGTTAAGGCTACTATACTGTGGGTTGAGTCGTACGGCAACGCAGCACAAGCATCAGAGATAACCAATAGTGAACCTGACGAAATTCTTGTCCATAGGAATCCAGGCGGCCAGTGCAGAGTTGATGATGCGGGGTTTATGGCCGTCCTGGAAGCTTTTGCCGAGTCTAATGAAGCACTATACGTTGTAGTTTGCGGGCACAGTCATTGCCAAACTATTCGCGATGTAGTCGCTGCAAAACAGCGCGGCGCATATGTGTCGCGTTGGACGGAAGACATCCATGATCTTTACGAACAATATTCAATGGAGATGGCGCCTCTGACTCCACGCCAGCGCGAACACAAGCTCAGCGAATTGAATATCCGAAGGCAGCTCGCTAACCTCGCCTCGATGGAAGTAATTCAGCGAGCGTGGACAGCCGGTCGCAACATTCAATTGCTTGGGTGGTACCTGGATTTGCACAAGGGAGAAATTCACGAAACACATACTGTCACGTCGCGGGATTTTCAGAAAGAAATTCCTGCACACCATCGATAGACCAAAGTCATTTTTCGCGCCCACTCCTGTTGCCGAGCCCACACCGACAACGGAGTGGAACGCGGAAATATTATCAGCCTGCCGCTTTCTACACCTTGAGGTGCCCATTCCAGACTATCTGTATGTGATCCTCGCCTGCTTTTCTATATTTGCGGGCAACTTGATCACGCAACGATGAATTTTGTAGAGGAACTGCGCTGGCGCGGAATGCTGCACGACTTAATGCCGGGTACGGAGGAGCAACTGCTAAAAGAATCAACTTCTGGTTATATAGGATTTGATCCTACGGCGGACTCTTTGCACATCGGCCACCTCACCCAAATTATGACCCTCCTGAACTTTCAGCGTGCAGGACATAAACCTTATGCTTTGGTAGGCGGCGCGACGGGCATGGTTGGCGATCCCTCGGGCAAATCTGCGGAGCGAAATCTTCTCTCTGAGGACATACTCCGACACAACGTGGACTGCGTAAGAGCTCAGTTGGAAAAGTTCCTGGACTTTACGGGCAGTAATGCCGCCGAGATGGTAAACAACTACGATTGGTTCAAGGAATTCAGATTTCTTGACTTTATCCGGGACGTGGGTAAGCACATTACTGTTAATTACATGATGGCAAAAGATTCAGTGCAAAAGCGCCTTGAATCCGGGCTTTCATTCACGGAATTTACCTATCAACTCGTGCAGGGTTATGACTTTTACTGGCTGTACGAAAACAAGAACTGCAAGCTTCAGATGGGTGGTTCTGATCAATGGGGCAATATTGTCACCGGTACCGAACTCATTCGAAGGAAGGCTGATGGTAATGCATTTGCGTTAACGACAAAACTGATCACAAAAGCCGATGGAACCAAGTTTGGAAAGACCGAAGGCGGAAACGTCTGGCTCGATCCAAAGCGTACTTCGCCATATAAGTTCTATCAGTATTGGCTAAACACATCAGATGATGATGCTTCGAATTTTATCAGGATATTCACACAAAGATCCCGTGAGGAAATCGAAGCTTTGATTGCAGAGCATTCCAAAGCCCCACATGAAAGAAAACTCCAACAGGCACTCGCCGAGGACATAACGGTGCGGGTACACTCCAGGCAGGACTATGATGCTGCTATCAAAGCATCTGCTATACTCTTTGGAAACTCAACAGCTGAGGACCTGGGAACCCTCGATGAAGCAACACTGCTTGCTGCCTTCGAAGGTGTGCCACAGAAAAACATCACCAGAAACTCGCTTGAAACATGTGCTTCTGTAACCGACTTGCTGTCTGTTGCAACTGACGGGCTGGTGTTTCCATCAAAGGGAGAAGCAAGAAAAATGATTCAGGCCGGGGGAGTAAGCATCAATAAGACTAAGGTTGTCGACGGCAATGCCAAACCTGATTTTAGCCTGCTGCGAAACAAATACCTGATCGCTCAAAAAGGCAAAAAGAACTACTACCTGATTGTTGTGGAATAAAGCCGCGTTAATTGTTTCGACGCCACAGGTTGGGAAACAATCGCTGATTCGGTCTTGGTTTCATCAACGACAAAATATAAGAGGCTGCCCAATTTGGACAGCCTCTCCTGTGTGTAGTGCAATTTATAGTTTCTCACCAGCGCTGCCGGTTGATAAAGCTATCATTTCGTATTGCCAAACTTAAAGAGTTTGAATCCGGCCGATATTTGAAACACCTGATTTTTAACATCAGTTACTTTCGCGCCGCTGGCGGTGGTTAACCCATCACTGTTGTCACTCAGACCCAAATTATATCTTGCGTCGATAGACAAACCAAAGGGCAGATCCCAACCAACACCAAGCCCGAGGCTGAAGTCGGTGCTTTTCAATTGAGCTTTAACATCTTCGGTAGAAGTAGGTTCCTCAAGTTTTGCAGAGGTAAGAAACCCTATCTGAGGTCCAACCTGAAGATTCAGGCCTGCAATTGTATAGAGTTTAACAATCAGCGGAACGTTCACGTAGTTGAAATTGGACTTGACGTCCGGCGATCCACTATAGTTAAACTTCGTACCCTGTTGGGAGAAAATTATTTCAGGTTGAAAACCGACGCGTTCTCCTCTGAACAGCACAAATGCACCTCCGTGCCATCCGGTCCGATTGGAATAGTTTGCGGCCACCGAAGAGTTAGCATCAAGTTTTGCAAAATTTGGACCTGCTTTTATACCAATTGCCACTTCCTGAGCCATTGCACCAGCGGAAAGTAGCATAAAAGACAGGGCGAACAGTAAGGTTGATTTATTCATATGCATTCTTACGTTAAGATTAGTTCTGTGTTTAGCCCTAATTCAAATTTCATTCCAAATAACGTTGGAAAACATAATTAAGTATGGGTTTACTTCCCAAAATGATACCGCAAGCCGAGTGATGGCGAAAATGTACTAAGCCCGAAGGTCAGTGTATTTTCTTTGTCATTGTCCTGATCATTGTTTGGATCATACGACGTGTAGGTGAAGAGATTTACCTTGAGGTCAATTCCCCAGTGCTCCGTCGGAAACCAGGTGAAGCCCGGTGTGATATACAAGTTGAATCTGTTTGATGTGTTGGGATCATTGTCGTTATACCTATCCTTGGCAACACCATAGTTCATTCCGAAATCTCCGACAAACGCGAATTGGTTGTTTTTGGTGAAGTGGTAGTAACGCAAGAATGGTCCTACACCAAAAACGTTTTGCTTGTAGTTGTACCCGTTAAATTCTTCTTTGATAGTCGCAACCACTATTTCTCCCCCAACCAGCAGTCCCTTCGTCACAAAGTATCCCAAGGATGGCATAAAAGTAAAATTGTTTGATCTCTGAGGATCTCCCGCTCCGGCGCCCTGATCATGCGTTCCCGTGTAAGTAATGTTACCCCCGAGGGCAAAAGTCCCTGCAGAGATTTGAGCCAATGAAATGGATACTGAACTGCAGACAACAATGCAAACTGTTGCAATCTTCACTAAATTCTTCACGCTTTAAATAGTTGGTTATAGTTCATTCAACAGAACCAAACTGCGCTTTGAACCTGCGTTACAACAATGCGTCATCTACCTGATAAGGAATGGTGACCCTCAGGAGATTATTTGTGGCCAGCTCCTTTTTAACTGTCCACAACGCATTTTCATTACGTGCCCATGCGCGTCTGGCAATACCGTTGTTGACGTCAAAGTAAAGCATACTCTGTAGCTTCCTGTCGGCATCCGCAGAGCCATCCAGTAGTATACCGAATCCTCCGTTAATGACCTCTCCCCAACCTACACCCCCGCCGTTGTGTATTGAGATCCAGGTAGCGCCACGAAAACCGTCGCCGATAACATTATGAATGGCCATGTCGGCCGTAAAGCGCGATCCGTCGTAAATGTTGGAAGTCTCCCGATACGGACTATCGGTTCCCGATACATCGTGGTGATCACGCCCCAAAACGACGGGGCCGATCTGCCCTTGACGGATAGCTTCGTTAAATGCAAGAGCAATTTTTATCCGCCCGACGGCGTCGGCATAAAGTATACGTGCCTGCGAGCCAACAACCAGCTTGTTCTGTTGCGCCTGTTTGATCCAATCAAGATTGTCCTGTAGCTGCGACCTAATCTCGGCAGGCGCTACCGATAAAAGTTCCTGAAGTATCCCTGCAGCGATCGTGTCGGTAAACTGAAGATCCTCTGGCCTGCCGGATGTACAAACCCATCGAAACGGTCCAAAGCCAAAGTCAAAGCACAACGGACCCATAATATCCTGTACATAAGAGGGATATCTGAAATTGATTCCGTCGGCGGCAAATACTTCCGCCCCTGCCCTACTGGCTTCTAATAAGAACGCGTTTCCGTAATCAAAAAAGTACGTACCCCGTTCTGCATGACGGTTAATCGCCGTCGCCTGGCGACGCAACGATTCCTGTACACGCAGCCGAAACTGCTGCGGATCCCCGGCCATCATCGATTGCGAATCCTCGAAAGAAAGACCCGCCGGATAATAACCACCAGCCCAGGGGTTATGAAGCGAAGTCTGATCAGATCCCAGGTCTACCTTGATACCGGCGTCATATAATGCCTCCCAAACGTCGACGATGTTTCCTGCAAATGCAACCGACACCGTTTCCTTCTTCGAAATTGCTTCCTTAACACGCAACAACAGAGCTTCTATACCTCGTATTACTTCGTCCACCCATCCCTGTGAATGACGTTTCACAATAGCGTGCTCGTTAACTTCAGCCACGACCGTAATGCAACCAGCAATATTGCCTGCCTTGGGCTGAGCACCACTCATTCCTCCCAATCCGGATGTGACAAACAATTTGCCTTTAAGGCCATCCTCATCCGTGGAAATCTTTCGACCGGCATTCAGAATTGTGATCGCGGTGCCGTGAACGATTCCCTGAGGACCAATGTACATGTAGGATCCGGCCGTCATTTGCCCGTACTGGGTCACTCCTAATGCATTATAGCGTTCCCAGTCATCCTGTGAAGAATAATTAGGAATCATCATGCCATTCGTTATAACAACTCGCGGCGCTTCTTTAGACGAAGGGAACAATCCCATGGGATGCCCGGAATACATATGCAGCGTTTGTTCGTCGTTCATCGTTGCCAGATACTGCATGGAAAGAAGATATTGAGCCCAGTTTTGAAACACTGCTCCGTTGCCACCATAAGTGATGAGTTCGTGAGGATGTTGTGCCACTGTCGGATCAAGATTATTCTGGATCATAAGCATGATGGCGGCGGCTTGCTTAGATCGGTGTGGATACTGATCCAGTGACCGCGCAAACATCTCATAAACAGGTCTGAATCGATACATATAGATCCGCCCGAATTCTTCCAGCTCTTTTAGAAATTCAGCAGCGAGAACTGCATGGTGCTTCGGATTGAAGTACCGAAGTGCATTGCGGACAGCAAGCTTCTTTTCCGATGCAGTGAGTATATCCTTTCTTCGAGGAGCATGGCTGACAGATGAATCACGCTGTCTTTCACCAGGCAAATTATCGGGAATACCAGCTAAGATCGCTTCGTGAAAATTGTGATCCGGCATAGGCTAATTAATGAGATGTTGGAAATGTTTTGAAGTTCGCTACGTTGCCGCGAATTGATGTCGCAGGAAAGTTAGCGAATTGGCTAAACCAAAAGAATTACTCAATCACGATTGAAGAGTTGCTATTCGTTCGGGCGTGAGAAACATCCTGGTATATGAGTATCCAATTTGTTCCATCTCGCGAGCTTTGGCAAGTTCAAACGTGCTGTATTTACCCAGCTCACGAGGTTCTATTACGAGGTCGCACTCCGCCTTGCTCTTTTCTGCATTACAATTGATGGCTAATAGCAGCGTGCGCTCTAATACATTTCTGAATGTCTTAGCCGGCGGAGCTTTAATGACCGGATTACAATGTAAACCAATAATAAAATCAGTTTCGTTTCGAAGAAGGTGTACAGGAAAATTATCGGTGATACCTCCGTCTACGTAAGTCGTGCCATTAAGAACCACTGGGTTAAACATCCCTGGTACACAACTGGATGCGAGCAAAGCAGGAATCAAAGGGCCCGATCGAAAGTGAAATGACTTGCCGGTCTCGAGATCAGTAGCTGCAACAATGAGCGGGATCCGAAGACCTTCGAACGTGTTATGTGGCACGAATTGCATCAGCAGTGACTGAACACTTTCCATACTCAGCAATCCGCGCAACGTCCAGGCTGGACGCAGTGATCTGAAGATCCTGGTTTGTAGTATGGCATCCATGATTTCAACCGGTCGCATACCTTGTGCGTACATCGCGCCAAGTATTGCCCCCACACTTGTGCCTGAAATACTAGCAAATGTAATGTTGTGTTCTTCAAGGGCGCGCAGCATCCCAAGATGTGCTATTCCCCTTGCGCCTCCGCCTGATAATGCTAAACCAATCCTCACGCTGGACTATAGAATTTCGCTGAGCTTGAACGTCCGATCGAGCCGCACTCCCTTCTCTGTATGCTTCAGCGTGCAGCATTCATGCTGAGGATCATGTTCGAGAAACAAGACATACTCATTGTCTGCTGCTTCCTTCAGAAACGCTGCCTTTTCTTCCAGTGTTAACAATGGTCGCGTATCATAAGCCATAACATATGGCAAAGGAATATGTCCAACAGATGGCAGCAGGTCCGCCATAAAACAAATCGTCTTCCCTTTATAGCGTATGCGGGGGATCATCATCTTTTCAGTATGACCCGAAACGAAAAGGAAGTCTATATCTTTGAATGGTGAAGATCCCTGAGAGAGGAAATTAAGGTGTCCACTGTCCTGCATGGGCAGTATGTTCTCAGAGAGAAAACTCGCGCGCTCTCTTGGGTTGGGTTTTGTGGCCCATTCCCAGTGGTCTGCATTTGACCAATATTTTGCGTTGGGGAAAGCAAGTTCGAATCCAGCTGTACTTCGTTTGACACCGCCACCGCAGTGGTCGAAATGCAAATGAGTAAGAAACATATCCGTTACATCGGAGGCTTCGAATCCAGCATTCTTTAGCGATGATGCCAGGCTGGCTTCACCACTGAGGAAATAATGACGAAGAAACTTTGCATCCTGCTTGTCACCGATACCATTATCGATGAGAATAAGTTTTCCGCCATTCTCAACCAGCAGACATCGCATGGCCCAGTTGCAGAGATTCCTTTCGTCGGCAGGGTTTGTTGTTTCCCAGATGGACTTAGGAACAACACCAAACATGGCACCGCCGTCGAGCTTGAAGAAGCCGGTATCAATAACAAAAAGATTCACGCGAGCTTAAGCTTAATGAAGATTAGTGAGACAACGTACAGGCTATTCCTTAACGACACCCATGGCGCCGAACTTTTCGATCCGTTGATCGATGCGCTTTTCCGGCTTCAGCTTTTGAAGTTCGGCAGTCTGTGCCAGTATGACCTTCTTAACTTCCTGAGACATCCATTTAACATCGACATGCGCACCACCCAGAGGTTCCTTAATGATTCCGTCGATGAGTTTGTTCGCCAGCATGTCCTTTGCCGTAAGCTTTAATACTTCCGCTGCCTGTTCCTTATAGTCCCAGCTGCGCCACAAAATAGAGGAACACGACTCAGGACTAATAACAGAGTACCAGGTATTCTCCAACATCAGGACGCGATCGCCGATTGCAATTCCAAGAGCGCCGCCGGAAGCTCCTTCACCAATGATGATACAGATCACGGGTACTTTAAGCATAAACATCTCTTTGATGTTACGCGCGATGGCCTCTCCCTGTCCCCGTTCCTCAGCTTCCAATCCCGGAAATGCACCAGGGGTATCAATGAAAGTAATGATCGGCTTGTTAAACTTCTCGGCGATCTTCATGAGGCGAAGTGCCTTGCGATATCCTTCTGGGTTCGCCATTCCGAAATTCCTGAGCTGGCGCTGCTTCGTGTTTCTGCCTTTCTGCTGGCCAATGAGCATGAACGTCTGACCCTCGATTGTTCCGAATCCGCCGATCATCGCTTTGTCGTCACCCACTGTTCGGTCTCCATGAATTTCAATAAAGTCTGTCGTTATCTCGTATATATAGTCAAGCGTATAAGGACGGTCCGGATGTCGCGACAACTGTACGCGCTGCCATCCCGTAAGGTTCTCAAAAGTTTCCTTCTTAAGATCCAGGATCTTCTTTTCAAGCGCCTTAACTGCAGCTTGTACCTCCTTGTCACTATCGCTGGCCAACTGATTCATGTCAACAAGTTTCGCCTCCAGCTCTGCGATAGGTTTTTCAAAGTCCAATAGCATATGGTTGGTTTTGACGGCAAAGTTATAAGGATTGTGAGAAATCGGTAATCTGAGCCGTTTGTTTGGATACCCGGCTCTAATGTGGCCATTTTGTAATCGGAGTCAGGTGGACTTTACGAAACTCAACCTCAGATCCTTCTGCCTGAAGAGCTATCTGGCCCTGGCGCGCCGTGCAGTCGTAACCAAAATTAACGACATCGTTGTTCACAATTACGTGAATGCTATCGCCAAGACAGGTAATCCGCATAACATTCCATTCGCCAAGAGGTTTTTCCGAATTGTCGGTTAAGTTCTGGACCCTTCGCTCCTTGCCCTCTGTTATTCCCCAGTTTTCTTTTGGTCCACGACGTTTCTCCATATCAGGCACATTGATATCCTCAACGATGCACCAGAAGTCGCCTGCATTTTCATGCATCATCTGCACTTCGACTGACTTGGGAAACATCTTATAGAGCGACCTCGGGGTAGACGCGTGGACCAGGACACCACAATTGCCCGGCTCTCCGGCAAACCGATATTCCACGTCCAGAATATAATTGGAGAAGCTGGCGTTGGTGATGAGATGGCCTGGAGGCGTTCCCAGACTGACTAAAAGGCTGTCGCGAATGATGAAGGGGTTAGTCCCCGTTGAGTCCATTGCAGGAACATCCACGTGCCAGCCATCAAGAGATCGGCCGTCGAACAAGTCAAATCCAGCCGTCTCGTTGGAACTGCCGGATCCGGGTTGATTGCTGCATGAAGAGAAGATCAAGGCTGAGACAAGAGTAAGCACCTGAAAATCAGGACAAATTCGAATTCTAGGGTTCATGTTCTTGTAAAAACTGGGCTGCTCGTGCCCGAATCGATCAGACAGTTGGGGCTGCCCCCGCAGTTTGTCATGACGACGGTCATTCGCATCAGCCTAAGCTAGGTAAAAGCGGAGCATCAAGGACGGGTACTCGACGATTTTTTTGGGATTTTGCTGGACCGATTTGGGATTTTTTCGACGAAGATCACCGTCTGACAATAGCAAAAGGCTTCAATTTCCGCGATTTCCGCCAACGTGTGCAAAAATCTCAAACAATCATGACATTGGTCATCCACCCCATGCAACTCGACGGCTATATTTGTCGTGTTATCGTCAGTTGATGCCGTTGAAAGCTAGTAGCGAAATGTCTACCAGTGCGGCAAAATGTCCACAAAAGGGCGAAAAGCAAAGGGCCCAGGACACCATTTTTTAGGCGGAATGCCACAGCTGGCACGTGTTTTCGAATCGAGGAGGAAATTGATTAACAGTAAGAATATGAAAGCAACCATGTACAAGAGCCTGATCGCAATTTGTGTGTTTGGAGTATCTGTGTTGAGCGCTAAGGCCCAGGTGGCACCTGCTGCCTCGGCAATGCTGGCCGGTCATGATGTTTCCATCAATTCTGCTTCTGCCTATCTGGAACTGGAAAGATCTATCAATACACTGGGTGCGACACTTCATGACGCTTTCGTGGAGCATCCTAATTTGCAGTACCGCCCTGTTTACGGTGCTGACGGAGAAACGATTGGTTATCTGGTGACAGGCGCTGGATCTGCAAAAGAGGCAAATAAGATCTCTACCCTGCTCGTTGAATTGGACGCTCTTGGCGCCATTGCATTGTCGGTGGATCCACAGTTCCTTCCTTCTGCAAAGAATGACCGCGTGTCGAAACGCGATCGTCACAACTGATTACTACTCACGCGCTAAACATAAACAAAGGCTGCCCATCAAGGCGGCCTTTTTATTTGAAGAATGGTTTGATATTCTGAATTCCGATGAGGTAATTCAAGCTTCCTTCCATCAAACTATTTCTAATTCCGAATGAGATACCTTGTGATTCTTCTGTGCTTGTTCTTCGCCTCTAATACCATGGCACAACAAAAAGCGAAAACATTTAACCTTCTGGTTGGGACATACACGAAACCTGGAAAGAGTGAAGGCATTTATGTGTACAGCTTTGATTCATCCACAGGAGAGCTCACGGCTAAATCGAAAAGCTGCAGGTGTTAATAACCCTTCATTTCTGACAATCAGCCGGGATAAGAAATATGTCTACGCCGTCAATGAAACGTCTGAAGGCGGTGTCAGCTCATTTAGTTTTGATAGTCGCTCGGGCGCATTAAAACCGCTAAACACTGCATCATCCGGTGGTAACGGCCCATGTTATATTTCAACGGATGACCGTGGGCGTTATGTATTCGTAGGCAACTATGGTGGAGGAAGTCTAACTGCTATCAAATTGAAATCGGATGGCTCACTTGATGATAACAAATCACAAACGATACAACACGAGGGCAAGGGCGTTAAGAGCAATCAGGAAAAACCACACGTGCATGCTGCGGTGTTGTCAAAGGATGATCGCTTTCTTTTCGTGCCGGACCTCGGCACTGATAAGGTGAACATCTATCGCATAAACTACAATGCTGAGCAACCTTTGGGAGAAAGTTCCTTTGCCTCTGTAGAGCCCGGCAGCGGTCCACGTCACTTCACATTTGACTCTTCCGGCAAGAATGCATTCCTCATACAGGAAATGACGGGCGTGGTTACTGCATACACGTATGCAGACGGCAAGCTGTCGTCGAGGCAATCACTTTCACTTCCTCAATCCGGTGTTACCGGTAGAATCGATGCTGCAGACATTCACTTGTCGCCTGATGGGAAATTTCTTTATGCTTCACTTCGCGGAGACATCAATGAGATCGTCATTCTTTCAATCGACTACACCGGACTAATGAAATACGCAGGCAGAATTTCTACACAAGGAAAGACACCCAGAAACTTTGCCATTGACCCGACAGGTAAGTTTCTGTTAGTCGCCAATCAAAACAGCGATGAGATCGTTGTGTTTACGCGCGACCAAAAGACCGGAATGCTTCACGCAACTGACAAGAAATATTCGATTGGCTCGCCAGTCTGCTTACTGTTCACTGCTGAATAGTGTGGTGTACACGCCACACTTTCCCTCACAATTCACGTCCGCGTTTTAGGTTCTCTTTTCGATCAATTTTGCTATTAGGCACAAAAGCGTTGTTCTAAATAGCTGATTAATATTAATTTCGGTGTCATTTTCAGCCCCTGGAGCAATCAGATCATCATTCATGATTAGTCGCACAGGCGAGCTTGACGCGTCATTTGCTGGTTATCTCCCTGGCGATGGCGTTGCGGAACGCCTGACGGTTAATAATGGTTGTTAAGGGAAACGTCCATCAAAGTCATACAGACACGTCGGGGTTCAACGTTGATATCCGACAACATTTTTTGTTTAGTAAGTAAAGGCTGTTGAGATATGAGGATTATTTTATTAGCGTCACTGCTTGTCACAACTTTAAGTGGTTCTTATGCACAGAAGACCGATACTGTAAAGGTAAAGGTTGACACGGTCAAGGTACCCAAGCCAATTGTGCCTATCGCAGTTGAGCCGCTCATTGCTCCTATAGATACCAGCATTCTGGAAACTCCATCTTCTGTACCTGCCGGGAACATGCAGCTGTCGGCGCCTGGCACTTACAACAAACTGATTAAACCTGGCGCAATTTCACGAAACGGTATCTTCACCGTTCACAAGGTTGGCGACAAATACTATTTCGAAATTCCGGATAGTTTGTTGGAGCGCGACATACTCATCGTAACCAGGATTGCACAAGGTGCTGCTGGCATCCGGCCGGGGTATTCCGGATACGCAGGAGACCAGGTCGGTAACACGATTATCCGATTTGAGAAAGGGCCTGATCACAAACTATTTCTGCGACGTATCACTTTTGAAGAGCAACCCGGAGACAGTACCAATTCAATGTACAACTCTGTAGTGCGATCTAATCTCCAGCCACTCGTTGCTGCATTTGGTATTGGCGCGTATTCTCCGAATGGTAAAGGAAGCGTTATCGATGTAACTGACTACGTCAACGGTGACAATGACATTCTCTTCTTCAACACTACGACGCGCAAGTCAATGCAGGTCGGGAGTCAGCAAAGCAATATGAGTTACATCAAGGACATCAGCGCATTTCCGTTGAATCTTGAATTGCGAACAATAAAAACGTACTCACAAACTTCATCTGACAATACCTTCACTATTGAATTGAATACGTCACTGGTACTGCTACCAAAAATTCCGATGCGAAAGCGCTTCTCGGACAGACGCGTTGGATACTTCACAGAGCGTTACACGAGCTACGACGCCAATCCGCAGGGTGTGAAGGTCGTAAACTATATAAAGCGCTGGAGGCTTGAACCGAAGCCTGAGGACGTGGAACGATACAAGGCCGGTGAATTGGTTGAGCCGCAGAAGCCGATTATTTACTATATCGATCCTACTACACCAAAGAAATGGGTACCGTATCTCATGCAAGGTGTAATGGACTGGCAGGTTGCTTTTGAGAAGGCTGGATTTAAAAATGCCATTATTGCGAAAGAGGCACCCAGTCCGGCAGCAAATCCGAACTGGTCGTTGCAGGACGCTCAGCACTCTGCCATTGTCTACAAGCCATCTTCGATTGCCAATGCAGCCGGGCCAATTATTACGGATCCACGCAGTGGCGAAATTCTCGAGAGTCACATCAACTGGTACCACAACCTCATGTCCACACTACATGACTGGTACATGATACAATGCGGTACAACTGATCCGAAGGCCCGTAAAATGAAATTCGATGATGCACTGATGGGAGAACTTATTCGTTCAGTATGTGCTCATGAGGTAGGACATTCACTCGGTCTCACCCATAACTTCGGCAGCAGTTCCAGCGTGCCTGTTGAAAAGCTACGTGACAAGAAGTGGGTCGAAGAGCATGGGCATACTCCGTCTATCATGGACTATTCGCGCTTCAATTATGTCGCTCAGCCGGAGGACAGCATTTCCGAGAAAGGTCTGATATCGAGAATTGGAGATTACGACTTGTGGGCGATTCAGTATGGATATCGTCTTCTGCCCGAGATCACTCAACCTGACAATGAGATTCCGTTTTTGAATGGATGGATAATGGAGAAATCCAAAGACAGGAGAAATTGGTTTGGCTCTGAGTTCTCGAGTGAGGATCCCAGGATTCAAACCGAAGATCTTGGTGACAATGCTATGAAAGCAAGTGAGTACGGCATCAAGAACCTTCAGAAGATTGTACCACAGCTCATCCAATGGACGTACGAACCGAATGAAGGTTATAAGAACCTTCGTCAGGTGTATTCAGGCGCGATTACTCAGTTTCATTACTACCTGGGACACGTAGCCACGTACATTGCCGGAACTTATGAGACAACCAAGTCTGCCGAACAGATCGGTCCCGTCTTCTCCCCTGTTCCTGCGAATCTGCAACGCGATGCTCTTAGTTTTCTCAACCGTCATGTCTTCCAGACACCAAAGTGGCTGCTGGATACGGCAGTCTTGTCCCGCACCGGACAATCGGCTGAGCAAATAGTAAATGATGCACAACGCATGGTCATCAATGTTATTCTCAGCAACAGTAAACTGAGCAGATTGTCTGAGTCAGAAGCAATGTACGGCGTTAAGGCGTATCGCCTCGTCGAGTATATGGATGAGCTTGACAATATGATGTGGACCGAATTGGAGGATCACACCACGATCAATATCTACCGCAGATATCTTCAGCGTATTTATGTTGAGCGGTTAATGGAGCTTGGCAATCCGAAATCCGGATGGGACAATCGGGATATTGGTCCTGTTACGCGGAACAAACTGTTAGAAATACGGTCGCGCATTGAGAAGGCACTTCCCAAGACAAAAGATGCTATGACGGTATATCATCTACGCTATATTCTTGAAAAGCTTCCACAGGCTTCCAAGATGCCAGATTAAACGCGACACCTTTAGTTTATGAATCTATTGCTCAGCGACTGCGATGTTCAACTTGTGAGAAGTTGAAGTCGGTTTTTTCTGATAATGATTTGTCGCCTGCCGTTTCTGATTTGCGGGTTATAAATGTTCGCAAAGCCGGCCTGAGCACAGGATAGGCCACCAGGAATGCCAACCAAATCGGGTAAAGGTAAATGTGACCGCGAAATGCCTTACGACTGTCGAGAAAATAGCGAAACGAGAAGTTTTTTGTAACGAGGAGAAGTATATAAGTAAAGTGCCACAGTTTGAACAACTGATAGATGCTCATCTCCTTCGCAAGCTTGAGAGGTTGTCCCCTGAACGTTTTTAACCTGTGTCTGCGTGAGATATCGAAAAGCATGATGTTGAATCTTACGATATCGTCTTCGAACTCCTGTGGTTGGAAGCTTTTTATCGGAGTCTTTATGAGCGTTTCCGCGCAATAGTACGCATCGCGTGTATGCAGAATATCCATCCAGAGATCAACGTCTGCGTAGAAGCTATATTCCGGCTTCAAATAGCCGTAATTTTGAACCACCGATTTTCTCACCATCGCCTCTCCATAAATCGGAGAGCTGAAATTGGACCGACGGAAGTATTCGGAGCGAAGGAGCTTTTGACCATCAATAACGCCTTCGGGAAACTCCTGAAATACGCTCACAATTCTGTCCTCGCTGTCCGAGTCACCCAGAGAATTAAAAACTACTCCTACGTTCTCATTATTATGGATGGCATTATACCACTGTTCAATCAAATCCTTTCGGTACCGATCTCCGTCGTGTAAGATGGCGACGTACTCAAACTGTGCCTGCTGGATTCCGAAATTCAGATTGCCTGGCATTTGTTTGTTTTGATCGTGCCGAAAATATCTGATCCTACTATCGCGCATTTCGAAGTCACGGCAAATGGCTTCAGTGTTGTCTGGCGAACAATCGTCGCAGATGATCAACTCAAAATCCTGGAAACTCTGACGAAGAATATCCTGAATAGATAGTTTGAGTCGTTTGGCTCTGTTGTAAGTTACTAGTACTATACTGACCATGATTCTGTGGGCTCTTATCAGTTATGTTGAAATGCAGTTGATCATTTCTCAAAAACCACGCCTCTAAACCCCATTAAAACCACTCATTTCAACACAGTACACAACGATTCTTCAAATGCATCGGGTTAACGGTGTAGCTACATGCAAGTTGCGGTTGAAAGCACGAGGCACGTCAGTGATGAACATTTATTCTACTTTTTTATCTCGATCGTTTGCAGCTAAAAACAGACAAACATGTTGCTGGGTAATTAATTCCCCAATCAGCATCATAGTACCCCAATATGCAGAGTGCCTAGTAACTATATCACTAATGGGCTACACGCATTCTATCACTTCACCATGCTGTTGTGACAATATAAATCTGCTGGTAATCAAAAAGAGTGGTCGGTAAGTCAATAAAGGATATGCCGCAGAATAATGTCCGTGCCTCATCTGTTAAAACATTCCCAGGGGGCAGTTCTATATAAATGGATCAGAGACCTGAGAATGGTTCAGTCATCAGCATGATGTCATGTCCAGAACATTTTACATTCCAGCATTGGATCGTTCAACAAAATCGCGGGGTGCCACGAAATGAAGGAAAAGACAACGTCATGGTGAACGGACGTACTATTAAATCAGCATTGGATCAACACTGCTGTGAATTCTTTCCACAGTGATACATTGCTGGCACGCCCTTACTTCTCTATCACCGTACCCGTATAAGAAATGAAGTCCTTGTCAACCGGACTAATGCGGATAGAGGCAGAACCACCTGGCTGAAGTGTAAGGCTGATCACCGGATAATTTCTTGTGTCTTTCAGTTTCAGTTGAATCTCCCATGCGCCCTTCTTGCCAGGCTTTGCTGTGTACTCGAATTCACGGGATAAGAATTTAATGCCGGTGTCATCGGTTCCCATGGGTGCCTGATAGGCTCGCCCTGCGTAAGGAAGATCGGTAACGACGGTATCGGGAGTGACTTTAAATGTATACAAAGATGAGAGTCTTTTATAGCCGCCGCGGCGCGGGCTCATGGATTCAACGTTGATGGTAAAACGCTTGTCTTTAACCGACTGTACGATGTCCTTCTGTGCGTGCAACTCTAAACCCACGAACATCAGCAGTATCGCAAGAATCAACTTCATAGGTTGTGGTCGGTTTGAATTTGTATACATACAAAAGCATTCTGTTTGGTACCTGAATAATGAGGCTTAAGCTACACAATAGCTGGACTTGCCGCAAACGTTCCACGGACCGTAAGTTTATTGGTAACTATGCGTTTAGTAGGAGACCCTATAAGTTACCCTACTAATCAAAGCTATGGAACGAAAACAATTTTTGAAACGACTTGGATTGACGACTCTGGTTACGCCCGTATTGATGGGTTGCAAAGATGAAAGTGCGGACCCGACTCCCAGCAATACCACCACGGACTCGACGTCAGATGAAGCGTGCGTTGTGACGCCTTCGGAAACAGCAGGCCCATTTCCAACAAAGAATCCTTCATCACTTGTGCTGCAGGATATAAGTTCAGACCGCACCGGCATATCAATGACGGTGAAGATTACGGTACAGAACTCGAACAACGGCTGCGAGCCACTGAGCGGAGCCATCGTGGACGTATGGCATTGTGACAAGGATGGCTACTATTCTGAGTACGGGGGAACGGGTATGCAACAGGCAAATTTTACCTCATACCATTTTCTTCGCGGAAGGCAAACTACCAACGCGGATGGACAGGTAGGATTCACGACGATATTTCCCGGATGGTATTCAGGGCGCGCGCCGCATATTCACGTGCATATCTATGATGCTAAAGGGAACACGCTGCTCGTCACGCAGATTGCTTTTCCCACCTCGACCTGCGATACCGTGTATACAACGGCGGCGCTTTATACGAAAGGAAAACAGGACACTTCAAACACAAGCGACAACATCTTTGCTGATTCACTCGATCAGGAGATGTCGACTATTACTGGTTCAGTGTCCGAAGGATATGAACTCGCGCATAAAATTGTAGTTGCTGCGTAGACCTGCTCAGAGAGAAGAAGAGTGATACGCTCCCGCACTGTTCCTCTCTCTCCTTTTTGGCGTTGTAACACGTTGTGCAGTTTTCATTTTTACTAACGGTGCATGTTTAAAATGGCGGCGGCTGTATATTTATCAATAAACACCGTCCCATGCGCGCCATAATCATGCTTGCGTTTGTATGCCTGTTATCAGGGCAACTCTATGGTCAATCATTTAATGCCAGACCAGGAGGTACTCAGAAGCCGGCACTTCACGGCCGCCACTGGATGGCAATCACAGGTAAACCATTGGCAGCGACGGCAGGGGCCACAGTGTTCAATAAAGGTGGTAACGCGGTGGATGCAGCGTGTGCGATGCTGGCGGCGACCTGTACCATGTGGGACGTTCTCAGCTGGGGCGGAGAAACTCAGGCGCTCATCTACAATCCCAAGACTGGCAAGGTTATAGGCATTAACGCCCTGGGAGTCGCTCCGACGGGAGCAACACCTGAATTCTTTAAAGGCAAGGGCATGAATTTTCCGCCAGAGTATGGACCTCTGGCTGCAGTCACTCCTGGCACTCCTGGTGGACTTTGTACCATGCTGGCGGAATATGGCACGCTCAGCCTCAAAGATGTACTCACGCCCGCCATGACGCTCGCAGAAGGGTATCCTATCGAAGCTCAAACTGCTAACGCTATGGAACGGGGAAAAGACCGCATAAAGCAATGGCCCTATTCGAAAGCCGTGTTCCTGCCTCATCTCGGTGCACCACGCGAAGCACCCGACGCGGGAGAGATCTTTGTTCAGAAGGACCTGCTTGAGACCCTGAAAAAGATGGTTGAAAGCGAACAGCAGGCGCTTAAGAAAGGCAAGAACCGGAAAGAAGCAATCTACGCCGCAATGGAGCGATTCTACAAGGGCGACATTGCGCAGGAATTTGTGCGTGGCTCTCAGGAACAGGGTGGCCTGATCACAACCAACGACCTGGCTACCTGGAAGGTTAAGATAGAAGAACCCATGAAGGTTAACTACAAGGGTATTGATGTGTACAAGCTTTCGCAATGGACGCAGGGACCCGTTATGCTTCAGGCGTTGAATATGCTTGAAAATATCGACCTCAAGGCGATGGGCTACAACAGCGCGCGTTACATTCACACGCTTTATCAGGTAATGAATCTGAGTTTTGCTGACCGCGATTTCTACTATGGAGATCCAGCAACAGCACCGGAAGAACCCATGAAAGGTTTGCTTTCAAAAGAATATGCAAAGGAACGTGTTAAGTCTATCAACACAGAACGAAACGACCCTGCGGCCGGACCCGGCGATCCATATCCGTTTGAAGGAAAAGTAAATCCATACATGGAGTACCTGAAGCAATGGGGGCACGCGTCCCTTATTTATCCTGGTACACCGCCGCTCACTGAAGAAGCCTTCCTCCATCAATTCAGATTAGGAACGACTTCAGTTGAGGCTGCGGATAAAGAGGGATGGGTTGTGTCTATTACACCTAGCGGCGGATGGCTGCCGGCATGCGTAGCAGGAAAGACTGGTGTCGGAATGAGTCAACGCATGCAGAGCTTCGTAACTGATCCAAAGTTAAATCCCTTCAATGTGGTGGCACCTGGCAAACAACCGCGGGTTACCCTTACTCCTACCCTTGCGCTCAAGGATGGTAAGCCGTTCCTTTCGTTTGCTGTTCAGGGCGGCGATACTCAGGATCAGAATCTTCTGCAGTTCTTTCTTAATATAGTTGAATTCGGCATGACTGTACAGGAGGCAACAGAGGCGGCGAATATCAATACGTATCAAATGTATTCATCACTAGGCGGTGAAGACAGAAAACCTATTCCGGGAGGAATTCTGTTGCAGTCGTCGACCCCAGAGTGGGTTCGGAAGGAATTATTCAATATGGGATACAAATTATCTTTTGATGATCGCACGTCGGGTCCGATCAACGCAATATATTTTGACTGGCAGCATGGAAGTTTCTGGGGAGGTTCGAGTAATCACGGCGAAGACTACGGTATAGGCTGGTAATAAAAATCAATGTTCTTTTCGACTCAAAAAACTACAACCATGAAAGTAACGCTCATCACAACGGCATCACTATGCGCCCTGGGTTTGCTAACTCAAGCAGCTGATGCACAATCTGTGACTTATCCAGCAAAGGACGCACAGATTAAGGCAGCCGTGCTAGCAGCTCCTGAAGAAAAAAGATCAAATGCCATGGTATATGGCTACAGTGAAAAGGGAGATTTTGTTGTCCTGAGAACAGGCACCAATGATATGGTTTGTCTTGCAGATGACCCCGCGCAAGCCGGACTGAACGTATCGTGCTATCACAAGGATCTTGAACCATTTATGCAGCGCGGACGTGATTTAAAAAAGGCCGGGAAATCATTTCAGGAAATCTTCGACACACGTGAGGCTGAGGTAAAATCGGGAAAGCTATTAATGCCGAAACAGCCGACAACACTATTTGTATATTCTGCGCCTGCAGAGGAATTCAATGCTGCAACTGGAGAAGCAAAAAACGGAAACCTGCGCTATGTCATTTACATTCCGTACGCTACAGCGGAAAGCACTGGACTTCCGTTAAAGCCTGAGGCTCCGGGCATGCCGTGGATCATGGATCAGGGAACTCACAGGGCACACATTATGATTACGCCGCCCGCGAAGAATTGATAATTTACAATTGACAATTGATAATTATGGAGGCCCTTTGCAGGGCCTTTTTTTTATCGTACACATCGTAAGAAAGTTGTGATTGGCAACCACTACATGTTAGCGCGAGTGAGGCGTCACTTACGCATTGTTCTGAGCAATGAGACTATCTATATAAAGCGATTAATCTGATAAGACTCGAGTCCAGGACGACAACGGAGAGACAATACATACACGATGTATGCATGACATATCGACTTGATATAGACGATGCATCGGTATAAGGTCGGTATAACGTCGGTATAAGGTCGGTATAAGGGTGGCTGAAATTGGAAGATTCAGGTTTAATGAGAATCAGAAAGTGATGGCTGAATCTATAAAACAAAAAACGGGCCGATAAGGCCCGTTTTTAATTATCAATTGTCAATTGTAAATTATCACATCGAATCTCTACGTTGCCCAGGTCTTGCCATTACCAGCTTCCGACAGCGGAAGGCAACCCTTGTAGGCGCCTGGCACGGCTTCATATTGCAGCACCTGTGTTGCACCAGGCTGCGATGTAAAGAATCCGAGCATAGTCAACTCTTTCATGTTCAAAATGAAAGGTCTTTCGGGAGCAGGCTTCGTTTCTTTTTGTTCCTTCACAGCTGCGTCGTGCTTCTCAGTTACAAACTCCAACTGCTTGGCAGCATCGAGCTCAGTGAACGGATCACCATATTTCTTGGCAGCTTCGTCGGCAAACGCCTTCAAGCCGTTGAGAAACTTATCCTGATCCTCCTTCTTATAAACTTCCTTGAGCATCTGATCGATGAACCCTGGCACTCCGGCTTCCTTAGCACCCGGTGTGTCGGTTTTGGGGATGATGATTTCTGAAACCTGGCTGATGAGCAGGCCCTGATCTTCTGAAAGGAATGATGGTTTCCATCCTTCCAAAGTGGGCTTTGCCTTACAGCCCTTCATGATACCGATGAGGGCTGGAGCCGAAATGGCACCTCCCATGATCCAAGCGGTACGTTTTAATGCTTCTCTGCGATCCATATGTGTTGATCTTTTCGGATACTTAGATGTTATTCTTTTTCAATTCATTTACAGCATGATCTGCTGCACGCGCTGTAAATGCCATGTAACCGAGCGACGGATTGTGGCAAGCCGCTGAGGCCATGAATGACCCATCAGTAACAAACACGTTCTTACAGGCGTGAACCTGATTGAACTTATTCAATACAGATGTCTTAGGATCCTTACCCATGCGAGCCGTACCCATCTCGTGAATTCCCAGACCAACGCCAATTTCGCGATCGAACGTTGTCACGTTCTTATAGCCAGCGGCTTCAAGCATTTCAGCTGCATCGCTCGCCATATCCTTACGCATCTTGAATTCATTGTCGCGCAGGATAGCATCGAAGGTCAACGTAGGCAAACCATGTTTGTCTTTCAAGTCCTTATTGATCACTACAAAGTTTTCGTGATAAGGAAGAATCTCACCGAAGCCTCCCATTCCGATTGTCCATTTGCCGGGCTTGCCAACCGCATCCTTCAACGCCGCTCCGAGGCTCAGCTCTGCAACCATTGATCCCCAACCCTGACGACTCGCGCCACCCTGATAACCAAAGCCACGCAGGTAGTCGCGCTTATCGCTACCAACGTTGCGATAACGAGGAATATAGAAACCATTAGCGCGTCTTCCGCTGTAGTATTTGTCTTCAAAACCTTCCACGTCAGCGTTAGCACCAACGCTCAGGTGGTGATCCATGATGTTGTGACCTAACTCACCACTATCATTTCCGAAACCATTAGGGAATCGTTTAGATATGGAGTTCATCATAATAAATGTAGAACCGAATGTAGACGCGCAAAGGAAGATTACACGTGCATAAAACTCGAGTTGCTCTCCAGTCTCTGCATCAAGAACTTTGATACCCGTAGCCTTGCCTTTTTGTTCGTCGTAGATAAGCTCGTATGCAATAGAGTTTGGACGCAGCGTCATGTTGCCGGTCTTCTCTGCAGCAGGAAGTGTAGAAGAAACGCTGCTAAAGTATCCACCATAGGGACATCCGCGCATACAAAGGTTTCTAAACTGGCAAGTGCCGCGTTGCGGACTATGTGGTAGTGGTGCTGTTGCATGGGCTGTTCGGCCAATTGTCAGCAACCTGCTAAACTTATCCTTCACCGCCTTCTTGAGATCCTGCTCAACACAATTCAACTCCATTGGAGGAAGGAACTTTCCATCGGGAAGCATCGCGTAGTTCTCTGCCTGCCCGCTCACGCCAATGTATTGTTCAACATAATCATACCATGGTGCAAGCTCCTTATACCTAACTGGCCAGTCTACACCTATTCCATCTTTTGCATTAGCTTCAAAATCGTGATCGCTGAGACGGTAACTTTGACGTCCCCATGTAATGGAACGTCCCCCAACGTGATATCCGCGCATCCAGTCAAATCGTTTGACTTCACTGTAGGGGTTTTCTAGATCGTTCACAAACCAGTGCTTGTGTCCCTGCTGCACAGTATAACCTGTCCGCGCCTGCTTGCCTTGTTGTTTCAGATCCTCTTGAGTTGGACGTCCGGCATTCGGAAAATCCCAGGGATCTTTAGTTGCTGTTGGATAGTCCGGATGCTTTACCATCCTGCCTCGCTCCAACACCAGGGTCTTAAGTCCTTTTTCCGTCAATTCCTTTGCTGCCCAACCACCGCTGATGCCTGTGCCCACCACAATTGCATCGAAGGTGTTTTTCTTTTCAGCGTCGATATTAAGGTTCATGTTTAGAGAATAAAATTTGCTAAAAATAAGCTATTCAATCGATTTTGAATAGCGGCACGAATGATACGAAAAATTAATTACTGTGTTTAGAAGGATTTTAAATACGGCCAAACAGTGTTATTTCGGTTCGAAACAAATGCCAGATGGAAAGCATGGTGCGCATCGCAATGCCAATCCGACTTTTACATTGCGTAATGCTATAAAGCCAGTAATCATCTACTGATTACTGGCTTCCTATATAACTGTTCTGGTTAAACTGCCTGGTCGTCTAACTTTCGAGCTCTGATAAAGTTATCCACCTGGCAGTCTTCTCATCGATGAGCTGGGAAATACGTTCTACCTCCTGCGCCCATTGCGTGAGTTGTACGTGATCCGTAGCCGTGTTCATGCTATTGGTGAGGTTCTGTTTGTTCCCTTCAAGGGCGTCGATTTCGCCCTGAAGTTTTTCAAACTCAAGCTTCTCTTTGTAAGTCATCTTGCGTTTTCCTGATGACTCGACTGGTTGTACAACCTCAGTCCTTACAACGTTCGGCATAACATCTTTTGTATCGACTTCTTCCTGTTCGCTTAGCCAGTCGCGGTAATCCGTGTAGTTTCCGTTGAAGAGCCGGATCTTTCCATCACCTTCAAATACAAACAACTGGTTCACCAGGTGATCCATAAAATAACGATCATGCGATACAAGCAGCAGACAACCGGTGAATTTGTCGAGGAAGTCCTCAAGTACGTTTAACGTGTCGATGTCGAAATCATTTGTGGGCTCATCAAGGATAAGGAAGTTTGGATTGGTAACCAGCAACTTTAATAATTGCAAACGCTTCTTTTCACCACCACTAAGTTTATCGATGAATGTATATTGTTTCTCAGGAGGGAATAGAAAGTTGTCCAGAAACTTTGAAGCTGAGATCTGAGAACCATCAGAAAGTGTAATGAACTCTGCGATCTGTTTCACTTCTTCTATCAACCGGTTAGAAAGGTTGAGAGAAATGGCCTCCTGTGTGAAGTACCCAAACTTTGTAGTGACCCCGGGTATAATCTCGCCCGAATCTGGTTTGTCCTTCCCAACGAGCATGTCCAGAAATGTGGACTTACCTATCCCATTTTTTCCAACGACTCCAATGCGATCCTGTTTCTTGAAGACATAAGAGAAGTCGGTTACGATCGGCAAGGCGCCGTACCGTTTATTCAAATGTTCAACTTCCAGTATCTTTCCTCCCTGGCGAGCCTCTTTGATGTCGAGTTCAAGCTTATCCTTTTTCAGATCCTGCGATGCCTTCTTCTCCAATTCGTAAAAGGCATCCACACGATACTTTGCTTTCGTGCCGCGGGCCCTTGGTTGCCTGCGCATCCATTCCAGTTCCTTCTTTAAAAGGTTACGCGCCTTGGTAACTTCTATCTTCAACAATTCTTCACGCGCCGCTTTCTTCTCAAGGAAGTAAGCGTAGTTTCCTTTATAACGAAAGAGTTGTCCCCGATCGAGTTCAATAATTTCGGTAACAACATTGTCGAGGAAATAACGATCGTGTGTAACCATGATCAAAGTGATCTGGGTTCCTCGCAGATAATTCTCGAGCCATTCAATCGCCTGAAGGTCCAGGTGGTTAGTAGGCTCATCGAGAATGATCAGATCCGCATCCTGCAGGAGAAGTTGAGCCAGGAAAATTCGCTTGCGCTGTCCTCCGGAGAGTTCAGAAAACTTTTTCTCCAATCCCGGAACCCCAAGTTTCTCGATCACCTCATGAACTTTGTTCTCGTAGTCCCAGGCATTGAGCTCCTCCATCTTCTCCAAAACCTTTTGCATATGATCAGCATCGACGTTGGGATTCTGCAGGCAGGCTTCATACTCGCGAACAACACGAGCTATCTCATTGTCGTCGCTGAACAATACATCTTTTACCAGCTGATCTCCATCTATACGTGGTTGCTGAGTGAGATAGGCGACGCGAATGCCGATCTTGCGACTCACTTGTCCGGTGTCGGGCTCTATTTCACCGGTAAGAATTCTCAGAAGGGTCGATTTGCCTACTCCATTGCTTCCAACCAGCGCATATTTCTCGCCCTGGGATATTCCAAGGGAAATATCTCTAAATAGCCACTTGTCGTTGTAGGTTTTCGAAACCAGTTCTGCGGATAGATAATTCAAAGTTGTTCTTGTTTTGGCCCGCAAAAATAGGCTTATCAATTTCAAGCTACAAGCCGGTTACCAAACACAGTTCCAAGAAATTAATATTGCCATCACTTTTCAGTGCCGGTTCAAAATTGATCGACAGCATTCTCAGCAGTGCAATCGCTCGCATAGAACGCGCAGTATCATCGTTGTTAGTCGACAGAACAACATCTCCTTGGTTGCTCACTTAAACTAATACTTGAAGTGGTTGATTCAACAATAGAAAATCGTTTGCGAATTATCTGCATAGAACAACGATCGTGAAATAATTTTTTGTCAACTTTATGTTACTGTTTCAACTCATTGACTTAAAAACCACTATGTCCAGGCAACTTTCAATTGCACTTGTAATTTCTATTGTAGTCACTTTCACATTTTCATACTCGCAAGCGCAGACGGGACGCAGCATCACTGTAACGGGATACTTCATGGGTAAGTCTGCTGACGTCGATAGCGTGTCGATGACGACTGTAAACAAATTCACCCACATCATCTTCAGCTTTTGTCATCTCAAGGGTAATGTGCTTCAAGTCGATAACGCGAATGATGCAGCTACCATTACAGCATTGGTCGCAATGAAGAAAAAGAATCCTTCCCTGAAAATATTGCTGTCACTTGGTGGATGGGGCGGTTGTGAAACCTGCTCTGACGTATTCTCCACACCTAAAGGAAGAAAGGACTTTGCCGCATCGGTGCTACAGCTTAATCAGTTTTTCAAAACCGATGGCATTGATATAGATTGGGAATATCCTGTAGTTGAAGGCTACCCCGGACACAAGTTTTCCCCCGCTGATAAAAAGAACTTTACAGATCTTATCACCGAACTCAGGAATGCTCTTGGTACAAAATATGAAATCAGCTTTGCCGCTGGTGGATTTCAGAAATTTCTTGACGAGGCCGTTGACTGGAAAGCTGTAGCTCCTTTAGTAGACAGAATTAATCTGATGACCTATGACCTGGTAAATGGATATTCGACGACTACAGGTCATCATACGCCCCTGTATAGCAATCCGTCACAGAAAGAATCTACAGACAACGCAGTTAAATATCTGATCAAGATCGGCGTACCTGCCAACAAGCTGGTGATTGGTGCTGCCATGTATGGGCGCATGTGGGAAGGCGTAGCGGCCACGAAAAATGGATTGTATCAGTCCGGAAAATTCAAACAAGGTATGGACTACAACCGGTTTGATCGTGAGCTCACAGCAGCGCAGGGGTGGACGAAATACTGGGACGATGTTTCGAAAGCGCCTTATGCTTACAACGCGCAGAAGCAATTGTATATCACTTACGACGATAGTAAGTCCATGACATTGAAAACTCAATATGTGATGGATCAGAAACTTAATGGCATCATGTATTGGGAAATCACGAATGATAAGTATGTCGGAGGATTGTTGGATGCGATCGACCAAGCAAAACGAAACTACCATCCTAAACCCTAGCCCTTTGTTCTGCCTATGCATCGAATCATAGTAGCCATCATTGCGCTTGTTGCCGGGATTTCAATAAGCTCACACGGTCAGAGTGCGAAAGAATTTTTGAAGAAAGGCGAGGCTCTATACATAGCCAAGCAATATCCGCAGGCACTGGATGTATATCAGCAGGGCCTCAAGAAGCACCCTAAGGATGCAAGACTGAATTTCAGAACCGGACTTACTTACTTATCCATGCCCAGCAGGGCGGAATCGCTGCGCTATCTGCAGGCGGCTTACACCACTAACCCGT
The DNA here is from genome assembly GCA_049840655.1 of Chryseolinea sp. GTDB lineage: Bacteria > Bacteroidota > Bacteroidia > Cytophagales > Cyclobacteriaceae > Chryseolinea. The sequence goes on along the minus strand of JASGJX010000033.1, from coordinate 81,320 downwards.
CCGTTGACGAAAATATTTACTATTATTTAGGAATGTCGTACCAGAGCAACAAGCAATTTCAAAAAGCTCTGGAATTCTTCAATGAGCACAAGAAGCGTCACGCCAATTCAAAAGACGATGTAGATAAACGCATAAGCCAGGTTTTGTTTGCCGATTCAGCGATGCATAAGCCGTCGGGTGCCGTGGTTGAGAATGTGGGAAAGGCAATCAATTCTTCCTTTCACGAATACTCGCCTCTTGTTTCGTCGGATGGAAATACGATGATCTTCACATCCAATCGTCCTACCGACGGTGTACCATCGGGCAAGCTTTATGAAGACATCTACATTTCCAAGAGGGTTAATAATCAATGGAGCAAGCCACAGAAGATCAGTCCCAACATTAACATTCGATTCAACGATGCTGCAGCCTCCCTCTCAAGAGATGGCAAGACGCTGATCATCTATTACGAATATGGCGGTGGCGATATTTACATTTCTCAATTAAAAGGAAACGAATGGTCGAAACCGATACCACTGAATCAGAATGTGAACTCACCTGCAAGTTGGGAGACGTCGGCATTTGTTACTTCGGATGGACAGAAGCTCTACTTCACCAGCAATCGTGCCGGGGGAATGGGCAGCCTGGATATTTACGTAAGCGAGATGGAGATCACCGGTGACTGGGGAAAGGCAAAGAATCTTGGTCCTGTTGTCAATACTTCCGGACGCGAAGATTCGCCTGCTGTTGATGCCGATGGAAAGACATTGTTCTTTTCATCCGATGGACATCGGGGTATGGGAGGCATGGACATTTTCAGAAGCGAGTTTAAGGATGGCAAGTGGCAGAAGCCCGTTAACCTGGGATATCCAATCAATTCCGTCGAGGACGATAGTTTCTTTGGTCTTACAGGAGATCGACGTCAGGCATTTTTCTCATCGATGCGCGAGGAAGGCAATTCGGAGATCTATACGCTGACATTCAACGAGCCTTATATGGTGGTTGCTGAAGCTCAGCTTCCCGTGATGGACGAGATTCCGGCAAAGAATACCGGATCCCGCACAGTTCGTCAACCCGTATCGGAAGGCCCGCAGGTCGTTGAAAAACCGAAGACCACCCCTAAGCCGGCAAAGGGAACAGATTATGGTCGTCCTGGACCAGTTCCGACTGGCCCCACTCTTTCAAGGAAGATGCTTTTCTTCGCCACGAACAGAGATGTACTAAACAAGGAAGGAATGCGTAAACTCGACGATATTGTAAGCTATCTCAAGGCAAACAAGGATGTAAGCAGTCTCATTGAAGGGCACACGGACAACCAGGGCAACCCCGTGTTGAATAACGCATTGTCTATACGCCGTGCGAACTCGGTGGCAAGGTATCTCGCCGAGCAGGGCGTAGATCCAAAACGTTTATCGGTCAGAGGTTATGGTGCAAGGCGTCCGTTGGTTTCAAACGACGATGAGATCGAAGGCCGGCAACTGAACCGAAGAATTGAGATCAGCCTGATCAAGGTGGTCTCAGCCCGCGGTACCGTTGCTGAATAATTGTAACTAAGATTCCCTGCGAAGAACTTGTAGCGGTGGCGTTGTAATTACTTCGCGTGAATTGAACCATCCGATCACTACCGTGAGTAGCACCACTCCCCCTCCTATTATCAACAGCTCCAGCGCGTCGAACGCAAAGGTGATCTCGAAGAAATAGGTTGTCAGTAGCCAACCGCCTACCAGAGCTAACACCATTCCGGTTAGCGCTGAAAACAAACCCAGCCAGGCATATTCAATCAATGTTATCTTGAAGATCTGGCGTGTACGTGCACCGATTGTGCGCAACAGAACGTTCTCTTTTACACGGGCAAATTTGCTATTAATAACCGCGCCGGCCAATACGACAAGTCCCGTAATAATACTGAAAACGGCCAGGAACCTGATTACGAGTGCAAGCTTATCAAACAATCCATTCACAGTACTCAGTATGAGTCTTAAATCAATCAGCGATACATTCGGATACTGCAATACCAGCTGCTGCTGAAAGATGTTTGCCTTCGACTGATCGTCGATGCGTGTGGCCGTTACGTAAATCTGCGGAGCCTGCTCCAGCACGCCGCGCGGAAACACAAAGATGAAATTGGGTGGATCTTTGGGCCAGTCTACTTTTCTAATACCTGCAATCCGTACTGGCAACGGGACACCCTGAATGTCGAATACCAACGAATCACCAACCGTAACATCTAAAGATTCCTCCATGCCTTCGGAAATTGTTACCCAAACTGAATCGGGTCCTGTTTCCTTGCGTTGTAATTCTCCTTTTATCAGTTCCTCTGAATGATGTAAGCTATCGCGGTAGGTAACGCGATACTCCCTTGACAAAGCCCAATTCGGAATCTTGTCAGTTGTATCTGCCTGAAGTTTCTCAACTGGCTTACCTTTTAATTCGCGAAGCCTGCAAGTGATGATAGGGACAACCTGATTGACTTTTAGGTGATTGTCTTCCATCAATTTTATGACACCATCACGTTGCGACGGTTGAATGTCGAAAAGGATGGTATTGCTTTGATTCTCTTGTCCGGTGAACTCAACCTGCCCGAGCATGCTTTCTTCCACGATGTTCAATGTGGAAATAATGAATGCGCCCAGCCCGATCGTTACCAGCAGTACACGTGTTTGGTTGTTCGGTCGAAAGAGACTCGACAATGAATGACGAAGGATAAATCCCGCCTTATCAGGAAAGAAACGGCGTACCAGAAAAAGCAGCAGCGAGGCGACTGCCAGCAAGAAGTCCCAAAGCTGCGGCCAGACCAAGAAAGAAGAACGTACCCGTCAACAGGCTTTTTGTTTGCATGGCCGCAAAAAGCAGAGGGAACAATGCAATCAATACAACTGTTACCCATCTTGTCTTTGAGCGTGGTGTTGGATTGTCGCTTGTTGCACGAAGAACTGTCAGTGGTGGCACAAAGCGAACCGAGATCAATGGAAGAATGGAAAATAATACTGATACCAGTGCTCCTATAAGTACGCCCATCAACAGCGACATCCACGAAATAGAAAACTCAACCTTAAAAGGAAGGATACCTTTGAGGAAGACCGGAATGAGCTGCTGAATACCTATCCCCAACACGGAACCGATGACACTACCGATCATACCCAGTATAAAGATCTGTATGAAGTAAATATTGAACGCCTGCCATCCCGACGAGCCGATGCATCTGAGAACAGCTACTTCTTCACGCTTCTCTCGCGCATAGATGTGAACGGAACTGGCCACGCCGATGCAACCCAGGATCAATGCGACAAAGGCCAGCAACGAAAAGAATCTATATATAGAAAGGAAGCCCTGTCCCAGGCCCTCTTTCCTTTCCTGCACGGTGTCGTAACTGTATCCAAAACGCTTGAGCTCGGGCTTCAGTTGGTCGATCAATCGTTGAGTCTCTTCGTCAGTGTCCGTGCGAAAGAAGCGTTTGTAATTGACACGGCTTCCATATTGCACCAGACCTGTCTCTCCAAGCTCTTTCATCGATATATAGACAGAAGGTGTGAAAGAAGCCATGATGCCCCCGCCCCCTGGAATACTGGACACTACTCCGGCAACTTTCAATACGCGATTGCCGATGCGGATAGAATCATCAGAGCTTACCTCAAATTGACTCGCCAATGTCTCGTCAAGCATGGCATATCCCCCACCCTTCATTTTTTCGTAAGCATCCAAGGGGAGCGTTTCTATTTTCCCATAAAATGGAAAAGGTCCTTCTAAAGCAACGAGTCTTATCAGCCTTGATTGATTGTTATTCAGAAACAACACCATAGAAGCCATGTCGGCTTCTCCTGCCTGATCCGTTCCGGTGGAGTCGAAGATACTTTGCAGTGGTTTGGCGAACGGCTTGTCTCCGTTTGCAACGAAGTCGGCTCCGATTAATTCTTTTGCATTGCGATCAATGTCGTTCTCCATCGAGTGACTGAAAGAATCGAGAGCTACAACGGCAGCGATACCCGTCACTAGTGATGCCATGAACAAGAGAAGCCTCGAGAAATTCTTTCGGGCATCGCGCCATGCCATTGACCAAACCCACCGATCACGGAATATCGACCTGGTGGTACGCTTCAATCTGATTACGTATTCAATCATACGACTCAGGAGATATGTTGTAATTGAGCGATGTCGTCAACCAACTTACCGCCCCGCATTCTCAGGATTCGTTGCGTGCGCTGTGCTAACTCCAGATTGTGCGTAACTAATACAAGGGTAGTGCCCTTTTCCTTGTTCATTCCGAACAGGAGATCTGTAATATGGGATGCATTCTCCTCGTCAAGATTTCCTGTCGGCTCGTCGGCGAAAAGAATTCTGGGATTTGTAATAAAGGCTCTGGCCATAGCAACCCGTTGCTGCTCTCCTCCCGACAGCTGTGAAGGGTAGTGATGGGAACGACTTCCGAGTCCGACCCGTTCCAGCAGCTCCATTGCTGCGGGAGCAACATTGCGCTCACCTCTAAGCTCCATGGGCACCATTACGTTTTCAAGGGCTGTCAGCGTCGGAAGCAGCTGAAAGTTTTGAAAAACGAACCCCACATACTGATTGCGCAGATAAGCACGATCGTCCTCACTCATGGCATTAAGCTTGAATCCCATCAACGAAAGCACTCCGGATGTGGCGGTATCTAACCCGGCGCAAAGGCCTAGTAGTGTCGTCTTTCCACTGCCGGATGGGCCTATAATCGCCAGAGAAGCACCCTGGTTTACTGAAAACGTAACACTATCCAGCACCACGAGTTCTCTCCCTGCGGAGCGATATATCTTAGTGAGGTTTTCTGCCTGCAGAACCGCCGTTGACATGATTTTTGCTATTGACTAATTAGTTAAAGCGTTATTACGCTAAAATTGTTTCAGAATCCAAGATAAAGACAAATTTCCCGTATGCCCTTAGTCGCGAAAATGCTCCTGTTTATTTCAGTATTTGGCTTATTTCAGACAACAAATAAGCCAAAGGTTATCCTTTTTTACGGCGACAGCCTGACTGCAGGTTATGGGCTATCAACGGAGGAGGCCTTTCCGGCTATTGTGGATAAGACACTAAATCAGAAGGGAAAGGCAGTTAAAGTTATAAACGCCGGACTTAGTGGAGAAACATCCGCCGGTGGATTGAGCCGCCTTGATTGGGTGCTTCGTCAGCCTGTTGATATTTTCGTGCTGGAACTTGGAGCGAATGACGGTTTAAGGGGACTGCCTTTGGATGAAACCCGGAAGAATCTTCAAAGCATCATTGATGCAGTTAAGAAAAAGAATCCTGGTACGAACGTGGTAATTGCCGGAATGATGGTTCCCCCTAATATGGGACCCGATTACACAACAGGATTCCAGAAGATCTTCCCTGACCTGGCAAAGAAAAACAATGCGAAGTTGATTCCGTTCCTGTTGCAGGGAGTTGCTGGCAACGAAAAGCTAAACAATGCCGATGGCATTCATCCCAATGTTGAGGGCCACAAGATCGTGGCGACAAATGTTCTAAAGGTTCTTGAACCGTTGCTCTAGGCAGGTCGTTGCATGGGGACCATCATAGCATGGCCCAGCAGGACAGTTCCTTCCGTTTCTATGTCTACTTTGAGGGGAAGATGACGCTATCAGATTTATCAGAATAGTTGTCGTTATTACGCGTTCAAGACTTATACTTACTCGCCAATAGGCGTACAGCGGAATGAAGGTTGCTTTGTTTGTACCGTGCTACATCGATCAGTTCTATCCACAGGTCGGTATCGCCACGCTTCAACTACTCGAGAAATTAGGGGTAAATGTTTCAGTGCCTGAGAATCAAACCTGCTGTGGACAGCCTATGGCTAACTCCGGCTTCGCTTACCTTTCCCAGGGGTGTGACGAAAATTTTGTGAATAGCTTCTCAGAGTACGACTACATTATCTGCCCATCAGGAAGCTGTACCTTGCACATTAAAGACCATATTGATGCCGATGGTCGTGAACAAGAATCGAGGCATATCCGTGAACACATCAGGGAACTAACAGAGTTCATGACTGATGTGCTGAACGTAAAGGAATTGAAGGCTTCGTTCCCTCATAGGGTGGGTCTCCACCAAAGCTGCCATGGTCAGCGGGGGCTTGGCCTGGCGCAGATGTCGGAAGTTGTTGCTCCCGGATTTTCGAAGCCTGAATACTTGTTGCGTATGGTGGATGGAATACAACTTGTTGAACTGGATCGCCGGGACGAGTGCTGCGGTTTCGGCGGAACCTTCTGCGTAACCGAAGAGGCTGTGTCGGTAAAGATGGGAATAGACAGAGTTGCCGATCACGTAAGACATGGAGCTGAATTCATCACCGCTGCTGACATGTCGTGCCTGATGCATCTTGAAGGAATACTCCGCAGACAAAAGAGCTCTACCCAGGTAATACATATTGCTCAAATCCTGAACGGGAAAATATCATGACACAACCCGGCTCCAAGAATCTTCCACTTGATCATGCCACGCGCGCTGAGATCTTTAATCAGGATCCGTCGCGGGTTGACTGGCATGATGAGACGCTGTGGTTTGTCCGGGCCAAGCGGGATCGCGCCGTCAAGCAACTTCCGGAATGGGAATCATTGCGCGATGCAGCATCCACGATTAAGCTCAACGTCCTCGACAACCTTCACAACTACCTGCTCGAATTCGAGAAGCAGGCGCAGGCGAATGGCGCTGTCGTTCACTGGGCGGAAAACGCAGAAGAACATAACCGTATCGTGCACAAGATCATCGCCGATGCCGGTGTGAAAAGCATGGTAAAAAGCAAATCCATGCTTACAGAGGAGTGTCACCTGAATGAGTTCCTGGAGTCACAAGGTATTGATGTAGTGGACACCGACCTTGGTGAGCGCATCGTACAACTTGCCGGAGAACCTCCATCTCACATTGTGTTGCCTTGTATTCATTGGAAGAAGGAAGAGATAGGACAGTTGTTCGCAAAACATTTAGGTACAACACCTGGCGCCAGCGACCCGGGATATCTTACTGCGTCGGCAAGGACACATCTTCGTCAGCACTTTCTGAGCAGCCGCGTAGCATTGACCGGAGTTAATTTCGCGGTGGCAGAAACCGGGGAGATTGTAGTATGCACTAACGAAGGAAACGCGGATCTTGGAGTACAACTCGCAGATGTGCATATCGCCTGCATGGGAATTGAAAAGATCATTCCACAGCGCAAACATCTTGGTGTGTTTTTAAGACTTCTTGCACGGAGCGCTACGGGCCAGCCGGTCACTACCTATTCCAGTCACTTTCGCCGCCCACGGCCCGGACAACAGATGCACATTGTGCTCGTGGATAATGGAAGGTCGAACCGTCTTGCCAATCCCGACTTCAGGGGGGCATTGAAGTGTATACGCTGCGGCGCCTGCATGAACACATGCCCTGTCTACCGACGAAGCGGAGGTCATAGCTATCATCATGCAGTCGCAGGTCCTATTGGCGCCATCCTCGCGCCCGGTCTTGACGCTAAGTCTTTCGGTGATCTTCCTTTTGCCTCTACGTTATGTGGATCGTGTACGTTTGTGTGTCCGGTAAAGATTGATATACACAATCAACTTTATAAGTGGCGACAGGTGATTGTGAAAGAAGGATACGTAACTTCCTCCAAGAAGGCTGGAATGAATATGATGGCTTCTGTCCTTTCGCGGCCATGGCTTTATCGAATGAGCGGGCGAGTTGGTCGATGGTTCATGCGCAGATTTCCATCGCTTGTGAACAACAGTTTAAATCCCTGGTATCGGCAGCGTGAAATGCCGTCGCCCCCAACAACCAGTTTTCAAAGCTGGTACAAAGAGAAACGATCGCGTCATGAATAGCCGGGAACGAATTTTGTCAAAGCTGAAGGCGGCACTCGTCACCAATGACACACTGCCTGATGTTGTTGCTTCAACTATTCCTGACGATCTGCACCAACAATTGTCTATCGTGCTTCAGGGTATTGGAGGCACGGTGATTAATGTTGGGAGCATGACGGAGATCACTGGTCACTTGAAGGAGAAATTTGAATCTGCCGGCAGGTGGTTAAGCATGGTTAAGGAGTTAGACATATCTGCGATTCCCACGGGTGGTGATCCGCATAAACTGGAGGATGTGCAGCTGGCGATTTTTAGCGGAGAATTCGCCGTAGCAGAAAATGGCGCGGTATGGATTACCTCCGAGAGCATGGGCGATCGAGCGCTGCCGTTCATCTGCGAGCACATTGCACTCATCATTCAACGATCGAACATCGTTCCCACGATGCGACATGCCTATGATCGGATCGGAACATCATCCCAGGATTTTGGAACATTTATAGCTGGCCCTTCGAAGACAGCCGATATCGAACAGTCACTCGTGCTAGGTGCTCACGGCCCAAAAAGTCTTACTCTGTTTCTCATCTCTTAAAGTATTAGTTTAAGCGATCGCTTAATTTCTCATTCGCGCCTGAGTCCTCTTATTACTCGAACATCAGAAAGCATTTGTGATCACAACAACATTTTTTTTTAGAAATGTTGGCTTTGTGTTTACTAATTGCATTTCTTGAATGCTGGAAAAATTTAGCGGTGAACTTGCTGCTGACTTTATCCAAATCATCCTGCCTAGTCAATGGAACGCGCCAGTGTTCCGTTACAAAGCGGCGATACCCAGATCACCAGTTTTGTAATAATGTATGTGGAGTGCATTTAAGGATCCCGGTATTTACCTCGCGTTAGCGGCGGCATTGGCTGTTGTTGCCAGTGCGTTCTATCAATTTAACGAAAAACAGAAGGCTACTGAAATCAACGACTCCACTCGCAGCGCTCTGGCCAAGGCAAATGATCGTATCGAAACGCTTACTCTGACGCTTGATCAGGAGCGGCGCTCGTCTAACAAGGCACGGGAAGAGGCTATTCAGGCAAGCAAAGAAGCTAGCTACGCTAATCGTCAGCTTCTTCAGCATACAACGGGCAGCCGTACCCGCCCTATCCTCAGCGCGTTCACCAACGAACCACACTACAATACTCTTTACGTTGTTATAGACAATCCAAGTGATTTTCCAATCTACGACGTGAAGGTGGAGTTATCCGCTGGCCCTCATATCAGCAAGTTGGGTGGAGACGATCATCGTTTCTTCAATGACAAGATGATCGAAACTTACCATCCTGGCACACTAGTCCCGAATAGAAAAACTCAAGTAGCAAAACTCAAAATTGAGAATCCTATTGAAGGACTCTCTTACAGCTACACGGTTATCTGGAGATTCGGATATTATAAGGGACGGATTCAAAGCATACGTAAAGTCGACGCGCAGGGAACTCAATGGTATGCCATTGACTACGCGCCCTATCCATCCACCACTGCTCCTTAATCAGGACTCCTTTAGTTAGGACACAACGCACAACCGTACTCATCGTTAAGCGGTTGGTGTTTCCATAGACCGTCTGCACTTCCTATAGTGCCATTCCACACACACACTCAGCGGCGCTGTCGCGCAATCCCTATCTTTCCCTGAACAGGAAAAGAGTCATTGATTTCTGTTTACGATCTGTGACTATAACACCACCATGACTGAATTTATGAAAGCCATTTACCCACAACTTTTAACGCGCGCCCTGGGCGCAATTCTGTTCATCACCTGTGCCCTACACGCTGGAGCACAATCGACCACCTTGGATAATAGTATTCCTGTACGTGGCTTCTGCGTTGCCGCTCCCAAGGCAAGCAATGTAGACGCGTTCGTAAAGTTTATCAAAGAGGAGCTCGCGGCACGCGGTGTAAACACGCTTATCCTTCGCGTTGACTGGAACTATCAATATGAAAAGCATCCGGAGCTGCGCGACAGCATTGCACTTTCCAAAGCAGACGTGAAAAAGATTGTGAATGTCTGCAAGGCAAGTAACATCCGCCTCATTCCGCAGATCAATTTGCTGGGACACCAGTCGTGGGCTCAGACGGTTTATGCGTTGCTGCGCGTCTATCCTCAGTTTGATGAACCGGCCGCTGCCCAGCCTGCCCGGCGAGGCCTGGCTGCCCCTCATCTGGGGTGGCGACCTGGAGCCCGAACCCGCCCCCTTCCCCAGCGGCAAGCAACGCAAGAAGCTGGTCATGCTGGTGCTGCGCCAACTACTCCATCGCCACGGCCTGGGCCCAGCGGCCGCAGGCCTGGGAACCCATCTTCAGCTTTGCCGACGGTGAGGACGACGACGTTGAGTACGCGAACGCGGAAGACTGGGCCGTGGGCTTCCTGATGGCCGTGGACCTGGCGCCCGACGCCTGGGCGCCGCTGTTCGACAACCCGCCGACCGCCGAGCTGCTGGCGCCCATCGCGGCGCTGGGCGGCGCGGACGGCGCGCTGGCCGAGGGCACGCTGGAAGCGCGCGACGCCGCCAGCCGGACGATTCCTGACGCCATGCTGGCGTTGTGGGAGATTCACCGGAAAGCCTGACGCATCCCCTCAACGCAGGTGGATGCCGCTGCGCGTTTGGTTCACACTCAAGACATGTTCCACACCGTGCTCGCCGCCATCGGCCTCGCCGTCTGCATCGCGCTGGCGGTGCACATGGCCCTGCCCTACCGGCTGCGCGCGCGGGTGGACGCCGCCACGGCGGGCCTGCTGGGCTGGCTGCAAGGCCAGTTCGACCGTGCCGTGGGCTGGCGCCGCCGCCAGCGCCAGACCCGCGCGGCCGCGCTGGAGGCCGAACGGGTCATACGCCGCGCGCAGGAGTCGGCCCAGAGCAACCGGCTGGATGGTGAGTGGGACGGCAACGTCTACCGGCCCAGAGCTTCGAGAAGCCCAAGAAGCCGCACTGACCGGTGTCAACCGGCGGACTGCTGCAGCCGCCACATCTCCGCATAGCGGCCGCCACGGGCCAGCAGTTCGTCATGCCGGCCGCGCTCGATGATGCGGCCCTGCTCCAGCACCAGGATCTCGTGCGCGTCCACCACCGTGGACAGCCGGTGCGCGATGACCAGCACGGTCTTGTTCTGGCCCACCGATTCCAGCTCGGCCTGGATGGCGCGCTCGTTGGTCGAGTCCAGCGCCGAGGTCGCCTCGTCGAAGATGAGGAGGGGCGGGTTCTTCAGCAGCGTGCGCGCGATGGCCACGCGCTGCTTCTCGCCGCCCGACAGCTTCAGGCCGCGTTCGCCCACCATGGTGTCGTAGCCCAGTGGCGTGGCGGCGATGAAGCCATGGATGTGGGCGGCGCGCGCCGCGGCTTCGACCTCTTCCCTGCCGGCGCCCGGCCGGCCATAGGCGATGTTGTAGGCCACCGTGTCGTTGAACAGCACCGTGTCCTGCGGCACGATGCCGATGGACCGGCGCAGGCTCTGCTGAGTCACGGCGCGGATGTCCTGGCCGTCGATGCGGATGCTGCCGCCGGCGATGTCGTAGAAGCGGTACAGCAGCCGCGCAAGCGTGCTTTTCCCTGAGCCGCTGGGGCCTACGACGGCCACCTTCTTGCCCGCCGGGATCTCGAAGCTGACGCCATGCAGGATGGGGCGCGCCGGGTCGTAGGCGAACTGCACGTTGTCGAACTGGACACTGGCGCCCCGCACGTCCAGATCGGCCGCATCCGGTGCGTCCGCCACCTCGCGCTGGCGGTCCAGCAGAAGGAACATCTTCTCGATGTCGGTCAGCGCCTGCTTGATCTCGCGGTAGATGACACCGAGGAAGTTCAGCGGGATGTAGAGCTGGATCATGAAGGCATTGACCATGACCAGGTCGCCCAGGCTCATGTGGCCCTCCACCACGCCCTGCGTGGCCCGCCACAGCATCAGCACCAGCGCCGTCGCGATGATGAGCTGCTGGCCGGTGTTCAGCGCCGACAGCGTGGTCTGGCTCTTCAGCTGCGCCTTGCGCAGCTTCTCCAGGCTCTCGTCGTAGCGCGCCGCCTCGAAGCCCTCGTTGTTGAAGTACTTGACCGTCTCGTAGTTCAGCAGCGAGTCGATGGCCTTGCTGTGAGCCACCGAATCCAGCTCGTTCAGCGTCTTGCGGAACTGCGTGCGCCAGTTGGTGACGACGACGGTGAACGTGACGTAGACAACCAGCGCCGCGATGGTGATGCCGGCAAACCAGACGTCGAACTTGACGCCCAGCAGCGTCAGCACCAGCACGACTTCGATCAGCGTGGGCACGATGCTGTAGAGCGAATAGCTGATGAGCGAGTGCACGGCGCGCGTGCCGCGCTCGATGTCGCGCGTCATGCCGCCGGTCTGGCGCTCCAGGTGGAAGCGCAGCGACAGGTCGTGCAGGTGGCGGAACACCTGCAGCGAGATGCTGCGCGCCGTGCCCTCGGTGGCCTTGGCGAAGATCAACTCGCGCAACTCGGTGAACAGCGACGTGGACAGCCGCAGCGCGCCGTAGGCGAACAGCAGGCCCAGCGGCACGACCAGCAGCGTCTGCGCTACGCCTGATGTTGTGCCCGGCTTCAGGTCCAGGCTGTCGACGAGGTGCTTGAGCAGCACCGGCACGCCCACGTTGCTGATCTTGGCCCCGATCATGAAGGCCAGCGCCAGGCCGACGCGCCAGCGGTAGCGCCACAGATAGGGCAGCAGGCGGCCGATGGTGCCCCAGTCCCCGCGCACGGCAGGGGCTGCGGGCGCGGAAGGCAGGTCGATGGCGCGCGGCGTGGATCTCATGGGAGCAACTGGACCGAAAATGGCAGCCAGATTGTCCCAAGTGAAAGCCATGTCCCAGGAATCAAGCCCCACCCCACACAAGCCCGGCGAACGCGAGCTCGTGCTGCGCGTGATGCCGATGCCGGCCGACTCCAACGCCAACGGCGACATCTTCGGCGGCTGGATCATGGCCCAGGTGGACATCGCCGGCTCCATCATGCCCGCGCGGATCTCGCGCGGCCGCGTCGCGACGGTGGCCGTCAACGAGTTCACCTTCAAGCAGCCGGTCTCCATCGGCGACCTGCTGAGCTTCTACGCCACCGTCACCCGCATCGGCCGCACCTCCATCACGGTGCATGTGGAAGTCGTCGCCGAACGCGACCCGGAGAACCTGCACGTGGTCAAGGTGACGGAAGCCAACCTGACCTATGTGGCCATCGACCGCGAAGGCAAGCCCAGGCCCATCACGATCTGATCCGCCAGCGCCTGCGCCCACAGCGCATAGCCGCGCGGCCCCGGGTGGAAGCCATCGATGGCCATCAGCGCGGCGGCATCGCGCTGCATCGCCTCGGGCAGGTGCACGACGCGGCGCGCGGCCTGCCCCTGGATCCGCAGGGCCAGTGCCGCATTGAAGCGCGCCGCCTGGCGGCCGAAGAACCAGCGCAGCGGCTGCGGCAGCAGCGGGATGCTCTGCATGGGCGGTGCCGCGCAGTGCAGGCTCAGGCGCACGCCGGCACGCTCCCGCGCCAGCGCGTCGATCGCGTCCAGCGCCGCCAGCGCGTCACGCGGTGCCACCTGGTCCACCACGTCGTTGACGCCCAGCGCCGTGACCAGCACGTCGGCCGGCGACAGCTCGGCCGCCTGCAGCGTGGCCAGCGCCTGGATGCTGCGGTGCCCGCTGCGGGCGACCAGCTGCCAGCCCACCGGCTGGCCCAACCGCGCGGCCAGCGCGCTCGCAAGGCAGCCCGCCAAGGCCTCCTGCTGCCAGGCGGCGCCCACGCCGGCGGCCGACGAATCGCCCACGATGAGCAGCCGCAGCGCGCCACCCGGCTGGGTGCGTTCGCCAGCCGCCTCCGGCAGGCGCAGCGCCGTGGCGCGCACCCGCCGCCCCTGCCACAGCAGCAGCGGCCCCAGCAGGCATTTGGCCAGCGTCATCTGCACGAACACGTCCCCCAAGTTGTAACGGCGTCAGCCATGTCCGACCTCAGCCTGCCCCGGCGTCCGGCATGAGGCGCGAGGCGCCGGCCCTAGGCTGCATGCATGCGCCATCCAGGCGTCAACCCCGAGGAGTTCGCCATGCTGCGTTACGCCATCATCTTCTTCGTCATCGCCCTGATCGCCGCCGTGTTCGGCTTCACGGGCATCGCCGCGAGCGCCGCGGGCTTTGCCCAGCTGCTGTTCTACGGCTTCCTGATCCTGGCCGTCATCGGCCTGCTGGTCGGCCTGGTGCGAAAGTGACGCCGCCGCTCACTCGAACTTGGAGAAGTCCGGCTTGCGCTTCTGGAAGAAGGCCTGAAAGGCCTCCGTCGCTTCCGGGCTGCGCAGCCGGGCGCTGAAGATCTCGGCCTCACGCGCGATGGCCGCCTTGACGGCCTCGCGCTGCGGCTCGCGGATCAACCGCTTGCTGTCGCGCACGGCGCCAGGCGCCAGGTGGTTGAAGCGCTCGGCCACGCGGCGCGCGTGGTTCAGCACCTCGCCGCCCGCCAGCACGCCGTTGGCGATGCCGCATTCCACGGCCTGCTCGCCCGTGAACGGGTCGCCCAGCAGCAGCTTCTCGGCCGCACGGCGGTTGCCCATCAGCTGCGGCACGACCAGGCTGGACGCGAACTCCGGCACCAGGCCCAGGCCCACGAAAGGCATGGCCAGGCGGGCGTCATCGGCCACGAACACCAGGTCGCAATGCAGCAGCATCGTCGTGCCGATGCCGATGGCCGCGCCCGTCACGGCCGCAACGACGGGCTTGCCGCAGTCCAGCAGCGCGTGCATGAACTGGAACACCGGCGCGTCCTCGCCGCGTTGCGGCCCGGCCATGAAGTCTTCGAGGTCGTTGCCCGACGTGAAGATGCCCGGCTGGCCGGTGATCAGCACCGCCCGCACCGTCTTGTCGGCATCGGCGGCGCGCAGCGCATCGGCCATGTCCTGGTACATGGCCTGGGTGATGGCGTTCTTCTTCTCGGGGCGGGCGATCTCGAGGGTCGCGACACCGTTGACGGTGTAGGTCTTGATGGTCATGTGCGTTCCTTTATGCCGTGGCCGTCTTCGCGTGGAACTGGGTCCAGTGATTGGCCAGGTGCATCAGATGGGCTCGCTCGTACTGCGGCTTGGTCAGCTCGCCGTAGGCGAAGTGAGGCCGCAGCGTACCGTTGAATTGGGCGAAGGCATCCATCGCGGCCAGCAGCCGGTTCACCGAGGTCTTCAGCGCCTGTGACGCATCCAGCGCCGGCGCGCCCGGGATGGGCTCGGCCAGGTCATGGCTCATCTGGCCACGTGCGTTGAACACACCAAACGCGGCCGAGCCGATGGAGGAGCGGAACCAGGCGCCCTTCAGCACAGGAAAGCCCTGCATCGAGAACTCGATGCTCTGGGCCAGATGCTGCAGCACCTGGCTCAGGTTCCACACATTGCCCTGCACGGCCTTGGGCGTGAACAACAGGTCCAGCACGGCCTGCTGGGCATCCTTCCACATCGTGAACGTCTTCAGCCGGCCGGAGCAACCGGCCAGCTGTGTCGTGGCGACCGGCGCCGCGAGCAACACCGTGGTGGTCTTGAGTGCGCGGCGGCGGTCCATGGCTTACAGGCGCTCGAAGATGCCCGCAGCGCCCTGGCCGGCGCCGACGCACATCGTCACCATGCCGTACTTGCCGCCGGTGCGGCGCAGGCCGTGGATGACCGAGGCCGCGCGGATGGCACCGGTGGCGCCCAGCGGGTGGCCCAGCGCGATGGCGCCGCCGTTGGGGTTGACCTTGGCGCGGTCCAGCTCGATGCCCTTGCTGTCGAGGTCGTTCAGCACGGCCAGCGACTGCGCGGCGAAGGCTTCGTTCAGCTCGATCCAGTCCAGCTGCGCGGCCGTGATGCCGGCGGACTTCAGCGCGGCCGGGATGGCTTCGATGGGGCCGATGCCCATGATCTCGGGCGGCACGCCCTTGACGGCGAACGACACGAAGCGGGCCAGCGGCGTCAGGTTGTAGCGCTTCAGCGCGGCTTCGCTGACGATCAGCAGGCCGCCCGAGCCGTCGGAGGTCTGCGAGCTGTTGCCGGCGGTGACGCTGCCCTTGGCGGCGAACACGGGCTTGAGCTTGGCCAGGCCTTCCAGCGACGTGTCGGGGCGCGCGCCTTCGTCGAGCTTGACGGTGCGCGTCTTAGTGTTGACCGTGCCGTCGGCCAGGTTGGGCGTGCGCTCGATGACGTCGAACGGCGTCATCTCGGCGTCGAAGTGGCCGGCCTGCATGGCGGCCACCGCGCGGCGATGCGATTCCACCGAGAACGCGTCCTGCGCTTCGCGGCTGATCTTCCACTTCTCGGCGACCTTCTCGGCCGTCAGGCCCATGCCGTAGGCGATGCCGATGTTCTCGTCGCGTTCGAAGATCAGCGGCGACAGGCTGGGCTTGTTGCCGCCCATCGGGATCATGGACATCGACTCGACGCCGCCGGCGAACATCACGTCGGCCTCGCCGACGCGGATGCGGTCCGCGGCCATCTGCACGGCGGTGATGCCGGACGCGCAGTAGCGGTTGATCGTCACGCCGCCCACCGTCGGGCCGAAGCCGGCCAGCACGGAGGCCACGCGGGCGATGTTCATGCCCTGCTCGCCTTCGGGGAAGGAGCAGCCAATGATGGCGTCCTCGATGGCCGCGGGGTCAATGCCGGGGGCTTGCGCCATCACGGCCTGCATGACCTTGACGAGCATCTCGTCGGGACGGGTGTTCTTGAAGTAGCCGCGGCCGCTCTTGCCGATGGGCAGACGGGTGGCGGAGACGATGTAGGCGTCCTGGACTTGCTTGCTCATGTTCGTTCCTTTCAAGCCTGGGGCTTTTCTTTGGGCACCCAGGCCCAGACAAATTCACACTCGATCGGCTCCACGCCGGCTTCATCGGTCACGGTGACGGCGACGCGCACTTCGCCCTTGATCTCGCTCGCCATGCTGGCGCGCTGGGCCTCGGTCAGATGCGCGCGGGCGACGAGGCCGCCGGTGGCGCGCCTGCGGAAGTTCACCTGCAGCGACTTGCACAGCGGCAGGCAGTCATCACGCACGTTCATGCCCACCACCATGCCGGTGGCCGTTTCGGCCAGCAGCGACATGGCGGCCGCATGCACGCTCTTGATGTGGTTCTGCACCGGGCGCTTGTTGGCCACGCGGATCTCGCTGCGCTCAGGGGTGAGTGCGACGAAATCCAGCGATGCCGTGCCCGTGAAGGGCACCGCACGCCGAAGCGCAAAGTTGCGCGCAGGCCCACGCAGCGGGGACGGCAGGCCGTCCAGCTTGGCAAGGGTGCGTTGAAGCCGGTTCACGTCGGACCTTAGTTGCGCACCGGCTTGCCGGTCTGCAGCATCCCCATGATGCGTTCCTGCGTCTTGGAGTTGTCCAGCAGCGAGCAGAAGTGCTTGCGCTCCAGCGCCATCAGGTACTCCTCCGTCACCAGGGAGCCGGCCTCGACCTCGCCACCGCAGACCACGTCGGCAATCGCCGCGGCCAGGTGGTAGTCGTGCGCGCTGACGAAGCCGCCGTCGCGCATGTTGGCGACCTGGCCCTTGATGGTCGCGATGCCGCTGCGGCCAGCGACCGGGAACAGTGCCTTGTGCGGGGCGCGGTAGCCACCTTCGAACATGCCCAGCGCGGTGGCCGTGGCCACGTGCAGCAACTCGTCCTTGTGCGGCACGATGATGTCGCTGTCGAGCAGGAAGCCGTTCTTCTTGGCCTCGTGGGCGGAGGTCGCGACCTTGGCCGTGGCCGCGGTCAGGAAGCCGTCCTTCAGGAAGGTCAGGATGTCGGCACCGGCGTTACCGGCCGCGGCCATCTCGGCGGCCCGACGGGCGATGTAGGTCAGGCCACCACCGCCGGGGATCAGGCCCACGCCGACTTCGACCAGGCCCACATAGCTCTCGACGTGCGCGACACGGCGCGCGCAGTGCACGGCCAGCTCCGCGCCACCGCCCAGCGCCAGGCCGCGCATCGCGGCGACGACCGGCACTGATGCGTAGCGCAGGCGCAGCATCATGTCCTGCAGCTTTTTCTTCCGGCGCGATGCCCTTGCTGCCCATCTTCATGAAGACGGGCATCAGGCTTTCGAGATTGGCGCCGGCCGAGAACACGTCGTCCGGCGACCAGATCACCAGGCCCTTGTAGTCGGCTTCGGCGATCTCGACGGCCTTCAGCAGACCCTCGGTGACGGCCGGGCTGATCAGGTGCAGCTTGGCGGTGATGGAGGCGATGACGACGTTGCCGTCCAGCGTCCAGACGCGCACTTCGTCGTTCTTGAACAGCTCGGTGCCCGACTTCAGCGGGTCGGCGGCGCCGGTGCCCAGCAGCGATTCGCGGAAGGCCTGACGGGCGTAGACCGGCAGCTCGCTGCGCGGCTTGAACTTGCCTTCGGCAGCACTCCACGAACCCGCGGGCGTGTGCACGCCACCGGCTTCGGCGACCGGGCCTTCGGTGACCCAGGCGGGCAGCGGTGCGGTGCTCAGTGCCTTGCCTTCGGCGATGTCGGCGGAAATCCACTCGGCGACCTGCTTCCAGCCGGCGGCCTGCCACAGTTCGAACGGGCCTTGCGTCGTGCCGAAGCCCCAGCGCATCGCGAAGTCGATCTCGCGCGCGGTGTCGGCCACGGTGTTCAGGTGCACTGCGGCGTAGTGGAAGCTGTCGCGCAGGATGGCCCACAGGAACTGGGCTTGCGGGTTGGTGCTCTCACGCAGCAGCTTCAGGCGGTCGGCCGGTTGCTTCTTCAGCATGCGGGCGACGATCTCGTCGGCCTTCTTGCCGCCGGCGACGTACTCGCCGGTCGCGAAGTCCAGGCGCTGGATGTCCTTGCCCACCTTTTTGTAGAAGCCGGCGCCAGTCTTCTGGCCCAGCGCGCCCTTCTCGATCAGGCCGGCCAGCACAGCGGGCGTGGCATAGGTCGAATAGAACGGGTCGTCCTTCAGGTTGTCCTGCATCGTCTTGACGACGTGGGCCATGGTGTCCAGGCCCACGACGTCCGCCGTGCGGAAGGTGCCTGACGACGCGCGGCCCAGCTTCTTGCCGGTCAGGTCGTCAACGACGTCGACCGACAGGCCGAACTTCTCGGCCTCGATCATCGTGGCCATCATGCCGGCGATGCCGACGCGGTTGGCGACGAAGTTGGGCGTGTCGTGGGCGCGCACGACGCTCTTGCCCAGCGACGTGGTCACGAAGGCTTCGAGCTGGTCGAGGATCTCGGGCTGCGTGGTCGGCGTGTTGATCAGCTCGACCAGCGCCATGTAGCGCGGCGGGTTGAAGAAGTGGATGCCGCAGAAGCGCGGCTTGATTTCCTCGGGCAGCACTTCGCTGAGCTTGGTGATGCTCAGGCCGGACGTGTTGGACGCGACGATGGCGTGCGGAGCCACGAACGGCGCGATCTTGGTGTACAGGTCGAGCTTCCAGTCCATGCGCTCGGCGATAGCCTCGATGATGAGGTCGCAGCCCTTCAGGACTTCCAGGTGCTCTTCGTAGTTGGCTTGCTGGATCAGCGCGCCTTCCGCGCTGTCGCCCAGCGGCGCGGGCTTGAGCTTCTTCAGGCCGTCGACGGCCTTGGTGACGATGCCGTTCTTGGCGCCTTCCTTGGCGGGCAGGTCGAACAGCACGACCGGCACCTTGCAGTTGACGAGGTGGGCGGCGATCTGCGCGCCCATCACGCCGGCGCCGAGCACGGCGACCTTGCGGACTTGGAAACGACTCATTGATTTGCTCCTAAAGGTGTTCGGGTCACTCGACGCGGATCCACGTCTGCGTGCGGTAGAAGGGGCCGATATAGCCGCGCATCTCCAGTTTCTTGCCACCGTCCACCGGCTTCAGGCGGGTGCGGTAGGTCTTGCCGTTGTTGGGGTCGAGGATCTCGCCGCCGCCCCACACGCCATCGCCTTCGGCCTTCACGCCGCGGATGATCTGCAGGCCCAGCACGGGCTTGTCCTTGCGGTCGTCGGTGCACTTGTCGCACTTGCTGTCGGCGGGCGCAGTCGGGTCCAGCAGCTTGTCGATGCTGCCGACGAGGGTGCCCCCCTGTTCACTGATGCGGACCAGCGACTTCGCGGTTTTGCCGTCGTCGTCAATGGTCTTCCACAAGCCCACGGGTGTTGATTGCGCGAACGCAAGCACGGGCGAAAGCAGGGCAACAGCGAACAGGGATTTCATCGGGCGTCCTTGTCGTTTCAGCGATTCAGTTCAGTTCAGAACAGGGCTTCTTCCATTTCCATCAACGGCGCCAGACCGGCACGCGCGGTGCGGATCAGGCTCGCCGTCTCGGGCAGCAGCTTGGCGAAGTAGAAGCGTGCCGTGGCCAGCTTGGCGGTGTAGAACGGATCGCCGCTATCCTTCTTGGCCAGCGCGATCTTGGCGGCCTGGGCGAAGAAGTAGGCGAAGGTCATGTGGCCGACAACGCGCAGGTAGTCCACCGCGGCGGCGCCCACTTCGTCGGGATTGCCGAAGGCCTTCATGCCCAGTTCCTGGGTCAGCTTGTTGACCTTGTCGCCCAGGTCGGCCAGCGGGTTCACGAACTCCTGCATGGCTTCGTTCGTGCCCTCTTCCTCGATGAAGGCGGCGATCTTCTTGCCGAACTTCTTCAGCGTGGCGCCGTTGTTGCCCAGCACCTTGCGGCCCAGCAGGTCCAGCGACTGGATGGTGTTGGTGCCTTCATAGATCATGTTGATGCGCGCATCGCGCACGTACTGCTCCATGCCCCACTCGTGGATGAAGCCGTGGCCGCCGTAGACCTGCATGCAGTGCGACGTGGCCAGCCAGCCGTTGTCGGTGATGAAGGCCTTGATGATGGGCGTCAGCAGCGCGACTTCGGCTTCGCATTCCTTGCGCTCGTCCTCGTCGTCGCTCTTCAGCGCCTTGTCGAGCTGCAGTACCGTGTAGGCCTGCAGCATGCGGCCACCTTCGGCGAAGGCGCGGGCGGTCAACAGCATCTTGCGCACGTCGGGGTGCACGATGATCGGGTCGGCGGGCTTGTCCGGCGCCTTCGGGCCGCTTAAGGAGCGCATCTGCAGGCGGTCCTTCGCATACGCCACGGCGTTCTGGTACGCCACTTCGGTCAGGCCCAGCGACTGGTTTCCCACGCCCAGGCGGGCGGCGTTCATCATGACGAACATCGCGGCCAGGCCCTTGTTGGGCTGGCCCACCATCGTGCCGACGGCGTTCTCCAGCACGATCTGCGCGGTGGAGTTGCCGTGGATGCCCATCTTGTGCTCCAGGCCGGCGCAGAAGATGCCGTTGCGCGAACCCAGCGAGCCGTCGGCGTTCACGTTGAACTTGGGCACGACGAACAGCGAGATGCCCTTGGAGCCCTGCGGCGCATCCGGCAGGCGCGCCAGCACCAGGTGGATGATGTTGTCGGCCATGTCGTGCTCGCCGGCCGAGATGAAGATCTTGGCGCCGGTGATCTTGTACGTGCCGTCGGCCTGAGGTTCGGCCTTGGTGCGCAGCAGGCCCAGGTCCGTGCCGCAGTGCGGCTCGGTCAGGCACATCGTGCCGGTCCATTCGCCGCTGGTCAGCTTGGGCAGGTAGGTGGCCTGCTGCTCGGGCGTGCCGTGGGCGTGCAGCGCTTCATACGCGCCGTGGCTCAGGCCCGGGTACATCGTCCAGGCCTGGTTGGCCGAGTTCAGCATCTCGTAGAAAAACTGGTTCACCAGGTGCGGCAGGCCCTGGCCGCCGAACTGCGGGTCGCAGGAGAGTGCCGGCCAGCCACCTTCGACGTACTGCTTGTAGGCCTCCTTGAAGCCCTTGGGCGGCGTGACCTCGTGCGTGGCCTTGTCCAGCGTGCAGCCCTCGGCGTCGCCGCTGAGGTTGATGGGGGCGATGACTTCGGCCGCGAACTTGCCGCCTTCCTCGAGCACCGCGTTGATCGTGTCGGCGTCGATGTCCTCGTGGCCGGGCAGCATCTTCAGTTCGTCGACGACGTTCAGCAGCTCGTGCATGACGAACTGCATGTCACGCATGGGCGGGGTGTACTGGGGCATCGGTTTACTCCTGGGCGGTCGATGAATGGGTGATCGGGTCAGCGCCGCACGGCGCCGGTCTTGGGGTTCTTGCGGGCGGCGTCGATGGCGAGGCCGTCCGGTGTGGCGTAGTACTGCACGGCACGCTCGAAGCCGATGCCGGCGCGCGTGATGGCGCCGGGGATGCGCATGAAGCGCGCGTCGTGATGCAGGGACAGGATGAGGCCGTGCAGCTCGAAGCAGATCTGCTCGACGTCGGCGTCGGCCTTCAGGTGGCCCTCGGCGATGGCCAGTTGGATGGCCTTCTGCAGCGCCGCATGCCAGGCCTTGACCATGCCGACCAGCGCGTCGCGCACCGGGCCGGGCCGGTCGTCGAACTCGACCGCGCCGCTGATGTAAATGCAACCCGAGTCCACCTCGACGGACACGCGGCGCACCCAGCGCTCGAACATCGCGCGCAGCCGCGGCAGGCCGCGGGACTCGCGGATGGCCGTGAAGAAGACTTCCTCTTCGAACTTGGCGTGGTACTCGGTGATGACGGCGATCTGCAGTTCCTCGCGCGAACCGAAGTGCGCGAAGACGCCCGACTTGCTCATGCCGGTCACGTCGGCCAGCGCGCCGATGGACAGGCCTTCCAGCCCCATGTGCGACGCCAGGCCCAGCGCGGCGTCGAGGATCGCGGCGCGGGTCTGCTGGCCCTTCTGCAGCGAACGCGCCACCCGCGCCGGCTTGGCAACGCGCAGCGGGGCGGCTTTCTTGGCGGGGACGGGCAGCGTGGACACGACAGCAAGAATAAAACGAACGGTCGTTCTATTTTGCAGGTCGCTTCCGCGACAACGCTAGCTTGCCCCAGCGTTTTCCTAGGGTGATGTGCCTAATAGTGCCGTGGATTAGGGAATGCCCGGGGCTCACCACTGTCATGGCGCCACGCTTGAGCACTGGCCCGGTTCTCGCTAGGCTCAGGGGCAGGAGGTCAGGGCCTCTTCACGCTACGGGAATCGGATGCGTTACCACTCAAAAGCCCGCGAGCAAGGCGCAAAGTCGAAGCTGGGGCCTTCCCCAGCGAGGCTTTGCAACGCCGCGCGCGGGCTTTTGAGTGACAACCCTTCGGGAGAGGGTCTGCGCGGGCGCATGGCGTCGTTGCGCGCCTCGCCCGGGCAACCAGCCCGGGCTTCAGCGCGACGCCTAGCCCTGCACCCGCGCAGACCCTCTCGCACCGATTCCCGTAGCGTGAAGAGGCCCAAGTCGTGGATGTGCTCCAACTGGATGTTTCCGGCCGGCCCCAGGCCTGGATCACGACGCGCGAAGCCGCGGTGATCTACGCCAGCGACGGCGTCGCCTGGACGCTGGGCGACCCCTGCCAGGTGCTGCGCGGGGGCTGGCAGCGCATCACCGGCCGGCAATCGCGCATCGAGGTCCATCCCATCATCGCCGTGCGCGGCGCCGTGCCCAGCCGGGCCTGGCGGCAGGCGCCTGCGCTGTCCAACACCAAGCTGTTCGCGCGCGACCGTTTCGTCTGCGCCTATTGCGGCCACCGCTGCCTGCCCGAGGACCTGACGCGCGAGCACATCCACCCCACGTCGCGCGGCGGCCTGGACAGCTGGATGAACTGCATCACCGCCTGCCGCCCCTGCAACGGGCGCAAGGGCGCCCGCATGCCCGAGGAGGCGGGCATGAGCCTGCTCTACCTGCCCTACGTGCCCAGCCTGCACGAGGACATGATCCTGCGCGGCCGCCGCATCCTGGCCGACCAGATGGAGTTCCTGCTGGCCAGCGTGCCGCGCAGCTCGCGCCTGCACGGTTGACCGTCCAGGCGTAAAGAGTTGTAGCGACAGCCTTCAGGCCGTCAACGGCGGGACAATTCGACACGTTGGGCGGCTGTCTTGCCCAAGGAGTTACTCGAATGTCCAAGCTCATGACTTCCCTCACCCTGGCTGCGGCCCTGGTGCTTTCCGCCTGCTCCACGACCAGCCCCGACGTCGTCCAGCGTGGTGACGCGCAACGCCTGTCGCAGGTGCAGGACGCGACCGTGCTGTCGTCGCGCCCCGTCGTCGTGGACGGCTCGCAGAGCGGCATCGGCGGCGTCGCCGGCGGCGTGACCGGCGCCATCGCCGGCAGTTCAGTGGGCGGCCGCCGCGAAGGCCAGGTGGTCGGCGTGCTGGGCGCCGTGGCCGGTGCCGTCATTGGCAACGCCATCGAACGCTCGGCCACCCGCGAGGACGCGCTGGAGATCATCGTCCAGCTGCGCAACGGCGAACGCCGCTCCATCGTGCAGGCCAAGGGCGCCGAGAACTTCAACGCCGGCGATCCGGTCGTCCTCGTGACGACCGGCGGCAAGACCCGCATCACCCGTGCCCCGGCCGTCCAGCCGGCCGCACCGACCACGACCAGCTGACGCGCCGACACGCGCGTCCTGCACAACGACAATGGCGGGCTCTGTCCCGCCATTTCTGTTTCCATGTCCGACACCGCCGACCTCGACGAACCCCTGCATGAGCCCCGCCTGTGGCGCGACAACGGCTGGACCGCCCAGGTCATCAAGAACGAGGACGACGAGGGCTGGGCCGTCGTGATGTTCAAGGCCGGCGAGAGCGAGCCGGCGCTGGTCGGCCCGTGGACCATGGGCCGCGACAAGAAGAACCCCAAGCCGCTGGACAGCAGCGCCTTCAACACGCTGGTGAAGACGGCCTCGGAGGTCATCCGTCGCCACGAGCAGCAGTTGCACGCGCAGCTGAACAAGGCCTTGCATGTCGCCCGCGACGGCAACTGGATCAAGGTCACGCTGGAGATCGTGCCCGCCGAGGACGATCCGTTCGCCTGGCTGCGCGCCCACGATGCGGCCGGCGAGCCGCTCGCGCAGGTCAAGGTCGGCGCCAACTTCCGCTTCAGCCAGTCGGCCGTTGAAGCCTGGGTGGACAACGGCTTCGAGCGCCCCGCCGGGCGGGACTGATTCCAGGTCCGTTTGCGGCCAGACGCGGCCGCGCCGCGCCTGAAGAATGGCGTGCATCCCTTGTCACGGAGCACGCCATGTCCTTCCGCATCACCGGGCTGCCGCCCCAGCCCTTTGCCCACCTGTTCGGCCTCGACGACGCCGGGCTCGCCCGCCACGGCGCCCATCGGCTGACCGCCTCCGAGGGCGACCGCTTCCCCGACCGCATCGGCCTGCGCCTGGCCCGCCCCGGCGAGACCGTGCTGCTGGTCAACCACGAGCACCAGGGCGCCGACACGCCCTACCGCTCGCGCCATGCGATCTTCGTGCGCGAACACGCCGACACGAGCTTTGACGAAGTCGATCAGCTGCCGGCGATGATGCGCAGCCTGATGTCGCTGCGCGCCTTCGACGCCCGGCACATGATGGTGGATGCCGACATCGCCGAGGGCGATGCCGTCGAGGCGCTCATCGAGCGGCTGCTGGCCCGGCCCGACGTGGCCTATGTGCACGCGCACTACGCGCGGCGCGGCTGCTATGCGGCGCTGATCCGGCGCAGCTGAGGCGCGCTCCTCAGTCGCCGATGGCGAACGTCAGCCCGGCGCGCTGCTGCAGCCGCCGCACCAGCGCCAGGCCCATCGCGGCGCCGGGCGTCCAGACGCCGCCGGGCGTCGCGTCGCGGCCCACGTCCTGCACCAGGCACAGCGCCGTCTCGCTGATGAGCTTGCAGGTCGAGCCGTAGCCCGGGTCGCGATCGCCCTTGACGACGGCGCGCAGCTGCTGCCCTTCATCGGTCCGGCCGGTGAACCAGACCTCGTAGCGTCCCGCCTCGCGGGCGGCGGCGTCGGGGCCGTCGCCCGGCTGGGTCAGCACGAAGCGGCGCAGCAGGAAGCGCGTCGGGCCGAAGCCCAGCGCGAGGTTCTGCAGCTTCGTGAAGCGCGCCAGCGCCAGGGCCTTCTTGCGGCCCCTGTCGCCCTGCCCCGGCTTGCCGGTCAGCAGCTTCTCGCTGTAGATGAAGTCCCGGCCCCAGGGATGGCCACGCAAGGCATTGCTGCGATGGACGTTCTTGGTGTTGATCGTGGCCATGACGAAGGGGCCGCACCAGGCGTCGGCCCAGTCGTCGAAATCGGCCTCCTGCCCGGCCGGCTGCCTGGGCCCCTTGAAGCCACCGGCCAGCGCGAAGGGGTTGACCATCAGCTGGACCAGCGCCGGATCGCGGCGCACGGCCTCGACGGTTTCCATCAGGCTGGCGAAGGTGCCGCCGGAGAACGTGCCCTTGAGCCGGGCCACGCGCCCACGCACCTCGGGCAGCGGCGCGCCGAAGCGGGCCTGCGCCTCGGCCTGCAGGTAGACCACGCCCAGGTCGAAGGGAATGGAGTCGAAGCCGCAGGAGAACACGATGCGCGCACCGCTCGCTTCGGCCAGCGGCGTCAGCTTGGGGATCATGCGCGCCATCCACAGCGGCTCGCCGCAGAGGTCCACGTAGTCCGTGCCGCCCTCGGCGCAGGCGGTCGCCAGCGGCTCGCCGTGCAACTGGTAGGGCCCGACCGTCGTGATGACAAGCCGCGTGCGCCTGACCAAGGCCCGCAGCACGTCGGCATCGGCCGCATCCGCCTTCAGCAGCGCCACCGAAGGCGGCAGGTGCAGTTCGTCGCGCACCTTGGCGAGCTTGTCCAGGCTGCGACCGGCGATGGCCCAGCGCGCGCCGGCCGCGCCGCTGAGGTGCAGGTATTCGGCCACGAGGCGCCCCGTAAAGCCGGTGGCGCCGAAGACGATGAGATCGAACTCGCGGTCAGCCATCGGTCCTGCCTTTCATCGCCAGCCAGTCGCTGCGCAGCAAGCCCAGCGAATGGCAGTCCACATACTCACCGCCGACGAAGACGATGCCTCGCTGCACGCCCTCGTGCTTGAAGCCGCACTTCTCGGCCACGCGCCGCGACGCGTGGTTGTGCACCGACATGCCGCAGGACAGCCGGTTCACGGGCCAGTTCTCGAACAGGTAGTCCACCAGCAGCGCGGCCGCCTCGGTCATCAGGCCCTGGCCGCGCATGGCGATGTCGGCCATCGTCCAGCCGATTTCGCGCGCCGTCGTGTAACGCGCCGCGGCGAAGTGCACCACGTCGCCAATGACGCTGCCGTCGATCAGGTGACAGATCAACAGCTTCTCGGCGTCCTCACCCGCAAAGCCGTTTTCCTTCCAGCGCGCATCGATCTTGTGCGGCGCCATCATGCGCGTGCCCATGAGCGGACCCCGCACCTGCGGGTCGCTGGAGGCGTGCTTGATCCATGGCAGGTCCTCCTCGGTCACGTGGCGCAGGCCGACGCGCTGTCCTCTCAACATGGATGCAGTCCTCTGAACGAAGAATCCCGGCCGAAGCCGGACCAGGCAACAAGGCTCAAGTTTCGGGCCGAGCGCCGGGCCGCCCCAAGCCGGCCCGCCAGGCGATGTTGACCGGGCTCAACGCCCGGTCAATCGCCGTCCCCTCGGGGGACCGGCCGGGCGCGCCCGCGTTCAGCGGCGCGAGTCCGGACGAGGGGCTAAAAGTGAATCCCGCGCATCATCTGCTGCAACGCGATGGCCTCCGGCGACAGGCCGCCCTTGCCCTTCTCGCCCTTGGCCGCGTCGCTGTCCGGGAACATGCGGAACGACGTGTTCATGACGATCTGCGCGATGCGCGGCGCGGCCGCGTGCAGCAGCTCGCCCGACACGCCCAGGCGCGTCGCGATGCGCACCGGCTTGTTGATGCAGGCCTCGGCGATCATGTCCGCGGCTTCTTCCGGCGACAGCGTGGGCACGTTGTTGTAGATCTTGGTGGGCGCGATCATGGGCGTGCGCACCAGCGGCATGTTGATGGTCGTGAACGTGACGCCGGTGTCGGCGAACTCGCTGGCGGCGCAGCGCGTCCAGGCGTCCAGCGCGGCCTTGCTGGCCACGTAGGCCGAGAAGCGCGGCGCGTTGGTCAGCACGCCGATGGAGCTGATGTTGACGATGTGGCCCTTCTTCTTGGCCGCCATGCCGGGCAGCAGGCCCATGGTCACGCGCAGGCAGCCGAAGTAGTTCAGGTCCATCGTGCGCTGGTAGTCGTGGAAGCGGTCGTAGCTGCTCTCCACGGCGCGGCGGATGGAGCGCCCGGCGTTGTTGATGAGGAAGTCGACGCCGCCGAAGGTGTTGCACCATTCGATGAGGTTGGCGCAGCCTTCCGCGTCGGCGATGTCGCAGGCGAAAGCGTGGATCTGCGCCTGCTTGCCGGCCTTGTCCTTGATCTCCTTGACGGCCTCGTCCAGCTTGACCTGATCGCGGGCGCAGATCAGCGTGACGGCGCCGGCCTCGGCGAACTTGACCGCCGCCGCCAGGCCGATGCCCGACGAGCCGCCGGTCACCAGCACCACCTTGCCGCCGGCCGCGCCCTTCAGCGAGCGGTCGATGAACAGCGCCGGGTCCAGATGGCGCTCCCAGTAGTCCCACAGCCGCCACGCGTAGTCGTTCAGGTCGGGGCAGGACAGGCCCGAGCCCTTCAGCGCGGCCTCGGTGTCGCGGCAGTCGAAGCGGGTCGGGTAGTTGATGAAGGTGAACATGTCCTCGGGCAGCCCGAGGTCCTTCATCACCGCGTTGCGGATGCGGCGCACCGGCGCCAGCGCCATCAGCCCCTTCTTCACGCTCTTGGGGATGAAGCCCATCAGCGCCGCGTTGATGAACAAATTCATCTTGGGCGCATGCGCGGCCTTGCTGAAGATGTCCAGCATGTCGCCGACGCGGTAGCCCTTGGGGTCCACGAGGTGGTAGCAGCCCTGGCCCTTGCTGACCTTGTGCGAGATGTGGTCCAGCGCGTCGACGACGTAGTCCACCGGCACGATGTTGATGCGACCGCCCTCCAGGCCCACGCTGGGCATCCACGGCGGCAGGATCTGGCGCATGCGCTGGATCAGCTTGAAGAAGTAGTACGGCCCGTCGATCTTGTCCATCTCGCCGGTCGTCGAATCGCCGACAACGAGTGCGGGACGGTAGACCGTCCACGGCCGCTTGCACTCCTTGCGCACGATCTTCTCGCTCTCGTGCTTGGTCATGAAGTACGGGTGGTCGAGGTTCTCGGCCTCGTCGAACATGTCCTCGCGGAACACGCCTTCATACAGGCCCGCCGCGGCAATCGATGACACATGGTGCACGTGGCCGGCGTCGATGGCCTGCGCGAACTCCACCATCGAGCGGGTGCCCTCGATGTTGACGGCCACCTGCGCCTCCTCGTCGGCGCCCAGGTCGTAGACGGCGGCCAGGTGGTATAGGTGGTCGATCTGGCCCTTCAGGCTCTTGATGACGTCGCTGGCCACGCCCAGCTTCTTGCTCGTCAGGTCGCCGTAGACGGGAATCGCGCGGGTCTTGCTGACGCCCCAGTAGGCGAGCAGGCCGGGCAGCTTGTCGGCGCTCTCCTCGCGCATCAGGAAGTGGACCGTGCTGCCGCGCCGGGCCAGCAGCTTCTTGACGAGTCGCTTGCCGATGAAGCCGGTGGCGCCAGTGACGAAATACTGCATGCGGAGTCTCCTGCTTTGGGGGTTTTGCCTGATTCTTCACCAGGGTCAGCGCCCGTTCGCTGCGCACTTTCCCGGGGCTGCGCATAGAGCGCTCCCACTAGGAACGCCCGTGCCGACGGGGCATCCGGCGGCTACAGTGCTTGGCACGAACTCGCACACTCGAAAGGACAACCATGGTCAAGAAGCTCCAGAAGATGGCTGACAAGAAGAAGGCCGCGGCCGCCACCGGCTTCCCGGCTGGCCTGCTCGACAGCGCGATGGCGCAGAACATCAAGGACAGCGCCCAGCAGATCTGGGCCGCCGGTCTGGCCTCCTTCTCCAAGGCACAAGGCGAAGGCGGCAAGGTCTTCGAGGCGCTGGTCGCCGAAGGCGTGAAGCTGCAGAAGAAGACCCAGTCCGCCGCCGAGGAAAAGCTCAGCGCCGTGGCCAGCAAGGTCAGCGGCGTGGCCGGTGATGTCGGCGCCAAGGCCGGCCAGCACTGGGACAAGCTGGAGTCCATCTTCGAAGCCCGCGTGGCCAAGGCGCTGCAAGGCCTGGGCGTGCCCACCAAGGGCGACATCGACGCGCTGATCAAGCGCATCGACGCACTGGCCAAGGCCACCGGCGCCGAGCCGGCCAAGAAGGCCGCCGCGAAGAAGGCCGCTCCGGCCAAGAAGGCGCCGGCCGCCAAGCCCGCTGCCGCCCCCGCCAAGAAGGCAGCAGCCAGAGCCTGCCGCCAAGAAGGCCGCTCCGGCCAAGAAGGCGCCGGCCGCCAAGAAGGCTGCCGCCGCGCCCGCGGCCCAGGCCTGATCGCTGAACTGACTCCCTGACCATGCGCCAGCCCAGGATTGGCCTGGCCCTGGCCGGCGGAGGCCCACTGGGCGCCATCTACGAAGTTGGCGCCCTTTGTGCTTTGGAAGAGGCCGTCGACGGCCTGGACTTCACCGCCTGCGACGGCTACATCGGCGTCAGCGCCGGTGGTTTCATCGCCGCCGGCCTGGCCAACGGCATGACGCCGCGCCAGCTGTGCGCCGCCTTCATCGAGAACACGGCCGAAGCCCCGGATCGCTTCGACCCCGCCGAGCTGCTGCAGCCGGCCTGGAGCGAGTTCGGCGAACGCCTGCGCCTGCTGCCGCGCCTGCTGGCCGACGCGGCGCGCGAGGTCGTGCTGGAGGGCCGTTCCGTGCTGGGCGCCGTCGAACGGCTGGGCCGCGTGCTGCCCACCGGCCTGCTCAGCAGCGAACGCTTCGGCGACGCACTGACGCAGGTGTTCGCAGCCCCCGGCCGCAGCAACGACTTCCGCGAACTTCGCCACCGCCTCGTGCTGGTCGCCACCGACCTCGACAGCGGCGAGGCCATCCCCTTCGGCACCGAGGGCTGGGACCATGTGCCCATCGCCCAGGCCGTACAGGCTAGCGCCGCGCTGCCGGGCCTGTTCCCGCCGGTCGAGATCGACGGCCGGCACTACGTGGACGGTGCGCTGAAGAAGACGCTGCACGCCTCCGTGCTGCTGGACCGCGGGCTGGGCCTGCTGATCTGCCTGAATCCGCTGGTGCCGTACGAAAGCGACCGCCGCGCACCGCGCGAGGACCGCGAGCGTCGCGCCAAGAAACTGGCCAGCAAGCTCGGCCGCACGGCCGCACTACAGCCGCGCATCCACCGGCTGGTGGACGGCGGCCTGCCGCTGGTGCTGTCGCAGACCTTCCGCTCGCTGATCCACTCCCGGCTGGCACTGGGGCTGAAGGGCTACGAGCACACGCATCCGCAGACCGACATCCTGCTGTTCGAGCCCGACCCGCGCGATGCGGAGATCTTTCTCGCCAACACCTTCAGCTACAGCCAGCGCCGCCGCCTGGCCGAGCACGCCTACCAGGCCACGCGCGAGCTGCTGCGCGAACGCGCCCCCACGCTGAAACCGCAGTTCGCACGCGCCGGCCTCACGCTGCGTGAGGACGTGCTGGCCAATCCGGAGGCACGCCTGCTGCCGGCCCCGGGCGAGACGCGCACCGAGCAGGCCCTGCGCTCGCTGCGCGGGTCCTTGAGCATGCTCGAAGCGCGGGCGCGCTAGGTCTCGTCCTCGGCCTCTTCCAAGGTCTGCAATTCGACAAGGCGGCGATACAACCCGCCCTCGACGGCCATCAACTCGTCATGCCGGCCGCGCTCCTGCAGCCGGCCATGGTTCAGCACCAGGATCTGGTCGGCCGCGCGGATGGTGGACAGCCGGTGCGCGATGGCGATCACCGTCACACGGCCATGCAGCGCCGCCAGCGCCGCGCTGATGCGCGCCTCGGTCTCGCTGTCGACGTTGCTGGTGGCCTCGTCCAGGAACAGGATGCGCGGTGCGCCGGCCAGCGCGCGCGCCATGGCCAACAACTGCTTCTGGCCCGACGACACGCGCGCGCCGCCCTCGCCCAGCTTCGTGTCGTAGCCCTGTGGCAGCGCGGTGATGAAGTCGTGCGCACGGGCGTCACGCGCGGCCGCCTGGATGGCTTCGTCGGTGATGCCGGGCCGCCCCATCGCGATGTTGTCGCGCACGCTGGCCGACAGCAGAAAGGGTTCCTGCGGCACCAGGCCCACCGCGTCGCGGAAAGCCGCATCCGGCACGGCCGACAGCGGCTGGCCGTCGATGGTGATGCGGCCTTGGCTGACCGTGTAGAAGCGCAGCAGCAGCGACAGCAGCGTGCTCTTGCCGCTGCCCGTGTGGCCCACGATGCCGGTGAAGCTGCCTGCCGGGATGTCCACGTCGACGTGCTGCAGCACCGGCCGCGCGGGGTCGTAGCCGAAGGACAGGTCGTCGATGCGGATCGCACCCTGCGCGATGGCCTCGCCGTCCTGCGGCGGGCCGCGGTGCTCATCCTCCTCCAGCAGCGCCCGCACGCGCGACGCCGCCACCATGGACTGCTGCAGCTGGCCGAACTGCATCGTGATCTGGATCAGCGGCTCGACGACGCGCGCGATGTAGGCCAGGAAGGCGTACAGCAGACCCACCTCCAGCCCCGACAGCTCACGCCGGCCGAAGCCATAGATGACGGTCACCAGCAGCAGCACGTTCAGCAGGTCCAGCGCCGGGCGCAGCAGCCACGCATTCGCGCGCAGCTCGGCGATGCGTGACAGGCGGTGCTCGGCGTTCACCGACTCGAAGCGGGCGCCGAAACGGCCCGCGGCGCCGGCCGCCTGCAGCACGGCCATGCCGGCCATGCTCTCGGCCATCTGCGCGTTGATGTCGCTGCGCAACTGGCGTGTGCGCGCCACGGCCGGCGCCGACAGCCGCTGGTAGCCCAGGATGATGAGCACCATGGCCGGCACCAGCGTGGCGACGATGAGCATCAGCCGCCAGTCCAGGAAGGCCATCGCCACCAGCGAGCCGGCGACGACGATGGACGAGTCCAGCATCACGTACAGCACCTGCCGGTACAGTTGGTTCACCGCCTCGGTATCGTTGGTCACGCGGCTGACCAACTGGCCCGTGATGGCCTTGTCGAAAAAGGCCATGGGCAGCGCCAGCACGTGGGCGTAGACGCGCTCGCGCAGCCGCAGCACCGAGCGCCGCGCGACGCCGGCCATGCGCGACAGCTGCGCGTAGCGGATCCAGCTGGCCGCCCAGCCGGTCAGCAGCACCAGCGTCAGCAGCCCGGCCATCGCGCCGATGTCGTAGCGGCCCGGCAGCAGGTGCTCGTCGATGTAGCGCTTGCCGAGGATGGGCGCCAGCGCCTCCAGGCCCGCGGCCAGCAGCAGCCACAGGCCACCACGCCACAGCTGCGCGCGCTCGGGCCGCGCCGAGTCCATCAGCAGACCCACGCTCTGCCAGGGCTTCTCATTCCGCGTCAAGGCTGGCCTCGATCTGTTGGTAGCGCCATTGCGCGGCATACCAGCCGCCCAGTTCCAGCAACTGCTGGTGCGTGCCGCGCTCGATGACGTGGCCCTGCTTCAGTACGATGACCTCGTCGGCGTCCATCACCGCCGACAGCCGGTGCGCGATGACGATGACGCTGCGGTCGGGCCTGGCTGAACGCAGCTCGCGCAGGTGATCGAGGATGGCCGTCTCGGTGCCGGTGTCGACGGCGGACAGCGCGTCGTCCAGCACCAGCAACGGCGCGTCACTCAACAGCGCCCGCGCAATGGCCACGCGCTGGCGCTGGCCACCGGACAGCGTCACGCCGCGCTCGCCCACCTCGGTCGCATAGCCCTTGGGCAGCCGCTGGATGTCGTCGTGCACGGCCGCCAGCCGCGCCGCCGCCTCGATATCGGCCGGTGTGGCCGATGCACGGGCCAGCGCGATGTTGTCGGCCACTGAGGCCGAGAACAAAAAGGGCTCCTGCGGCACCCAGGCGATGTGCGCACGCAAGGCCTGCAGCGGCAACTCGGGCAGCGGCACGCCACCCAGCATCAGCCGGCCGGCATCAGGCTCGGCCTGGCGCAGCAGCAGGCGCACGAAGGTGGACTTGCCGGCGCCGGTCGCGCCGACGATGCCCAGCGTGCGGCCCGGCGGCAGCACAACGTCGATGCCCTCCAGCGCCGGCCGCTTCGCACCGGGGAAGCGGAAGCTCAGCCCCTCGGCGCGCAGTTCGGCCCGCGCCGGCAGCGCCGCCCTGCCCTCATCGGCCAGCGTCAGCGGCGCGTCCAGCACCGGCGTCAGCCGCGTCCACGCGGCGCGGCCGCGCTCCAGCAGCGCCAGCACCCAGCCGGCCGCGAACATCGGCCAGATCAGCTGGCCCAGGTACATCGTGAACGCGGTCAGCTGGCCGATGCTGATCTCGCGCTGCGCCACCAGCCAGCCGCCCACGGCCAGCGCGATGGCCGTCGCCGCGCCCAGCGTCATGCCGACGGCGGGCTCGTAGGCGGCCTCCCAGCGCTGCGAGCGGAAGGCCGCTTCGGCCGCGTGGCCGGCCAGGTCGCCGAAGCGCTGTTCGCTGCGGCCCACCAGGCCCAGCGCGCGCAGCGTGCGCACGCCGGCGAGGCTTTCCTGCACCTGCGTGTTCAGGTCGCCGAAGCGAGTCAGCGAATCCTGCGCGGCGGTGTGCAAATGCTTGGAGATCCACCAGAACGCCAGTGCCATCAGCGGGAACGGCAGCAGCGCCGCCAGGCCCAGGCGCCAGTCGATGGCAATGGTCATCATGGCCAGCACCAGCACCAGCGTCTGCGTACCGTCGAAGCCCGCCAGCATCGCTTCGCCGGCGGCCATCTCGACGGCGTCGATGTCGTTGGTCGCCAGTGCCATCAGGTCGCCGGTGCGCTGCTGCTGGAAGTAGGCCGGCCCCTGCAGCGCCAGCCGCGCGAACAGCCGCGTGCGCAGCCGCGCGCCCAGGCGGAAAGCCGCCTTGAACAAGGCCAGCCGCCAGCCCACGCGCAGCAGGTAGATGACGAGGCCAGCGGCGACCAGCAGCGCCAGTTGCTCGACGAGGGCGGGCCCTTGCAGGCCGCCGGCCACGAGGTCATCAACGACATGGCCGACCTGGCGCGGGATCCAGACCGTCAGCGCGGCGATGCAGCTGAGCATGGCCGCGGCCGACGCGTAGGCGCGCCAGTGCTCGCGCACGAAGGCGCCGAGCATGCGGGTGAGGGAGGTGGGAGCGGGAGGGGCGGACGACATGCGAGGGCGAAGTGTCGCCCGGCCCGCCTCCGGGGATTGTCAGCTGGGCCGGGGATATCTACCCCAGACGCTCAGCAGCAGACAGGCGAGACCTGCCAGCCCGGACACGAGGATGAAGGGCGGCGGGATGTCTTCCAGCCCCGCCGCGCCCAGCTCGGTCATGCGCCAGGCCAGGCCGAAGCAGGCGGCGCTGAGCACGAAGCTGACGAGGCGTACGGAAGCGGCGGCTTGTGCCCATTTCATGACGGGCTCCTTGAGTGCGTCGGGAAGCGTGCAGGTTACGCCGGCTCGGTGAAGCGAATGAGAAGTCGCGAGGGCCGCGTTCGACGCGGCCGGTGCCCCGCCAGCCACAGCCCCGCCCACGTCAGCAGCCCGTTCAGCAGCAGCAGCTCCAGGCCGATCTGGTAGCCGCCCCAGGGCTGGCCGAAGTCCACCGCGGCGCACAGCAGCGGCGCGGCCACACAGACGGCGATCAGTGCCTTGGCCGACACCGCCCGCGGCGTGAACATCGCGAACGCGAACAGCCCCAGCAGCGGCCCGTAGGTGTAGCCCGCCAGCTTCAGGATCAGGTAGATCATGCTGGTGCTGTCCAAGGCCTTGAAGCCCAGCACCAGCGCGAGGAACAGCACCGCGAAGCCCAGGTGCACGCGGCGGCGCGTGCGGGTGTCTTCCTTGCCGATGCGCGCAGGTCCAGGCAGGTGCTGGCCGTCAGCGCCGTCAGTGCGCCGTCGGCACTGGGCAGCAGCGCCGACACCAGCGCCAGCACGAAGACGATCTGCACCCAGGCCGGCAGGTGCTGCATGACGACGGTGGGGAACAGCGCATCGCCCTGCGCGGCCAGGCCGTGCTGCTGCGCGTACAGCGCCAGCAGGCCGCCCAGCAGCAGGAAGACGGCGACGACCACCAGCATCAGCACGGCCAGCACCAGCAGGTTCTTCTGCGCGTCGCGCAGCTTCGCGACCGACAGGCTCTTCTGCATCATTTCCTGGTCCAGCCCCGTCATCGCGATGGCGATGAACATGCCGGCCAGCAGCGCCTTCACCGAGAAGTCGCGGTTAGCGGGTCATCCACCCAGACGCGGCTCAGGCCGGCGGCGTCGAGCTGCGAGAAGGCGTCGGGCTGCCACAGCAGCGCGGTGCAGACGATGAGGCCGATCAGCATGCCGGCGGTCTGCAGTGTGTCGGTCCACACCAGCGCCTTCACGCCGCCCTCCACCGTGTAGAGCAGGATCATCACCAGCACGACCGCCGCGCCGATGGCGAACGGCACACCCAGCGGCTGCAGGATCAGCGTGTGCAGCACGGCGACGACGAGGAACAGGCGCCCCGTGGCGCCCAGCGTGCGGCTCAGGATGAAGTAGGCCGAGCCCAGCCGCTGCGCCGTCGGCCCCAGGCGCTCGCCCAGCAGGCCGTAGATGGAGGCCAGCTTCAGCCGGTGGTAGGCCGGCAGCAGCACGAAGGCGATGACGGCATAGCCAAACACCTGGCCGATGACGATCTGCAGGTAGGTGAAGCCGTTGACGGCCACCGAGCCCGGCACGCTGATGAAGGTGACGCCGGAAAGCAACGTCCCGATCATTCCGAACGCGACGACCGGCCAGGGACTTTCCCTGCCCCCCACGTAAAAACCCTCAGCCCCTGAACCGTGCGAGACGCACCTCGCCAGTACCAGCAGCAGGGCGAAATAAGTGAGAACCCCGATCAAAAGCAGTGCAGGTGACATGGGCGCGAATGATGCCCCAAGCCACCCCCACGAACGGGGTGGATCAAAACGTCATGAAGGATCAATAGCATGCGCCCCGTTCTGGGCAATTTTTACTAACCCGTCATGCAAATCCGACCCCTGGTAGCTCTCCTTGCCGCGGCCT
Organism: Chryseolinea sp.; assembly: GCA_049840655.1. Lineage (GTDB taxonomy): Bacteria > Bacteroidota > Bacteroidia > Cytophagales > Cyclobacteriaceae > Chryseolinea. Next base: position 44,705 of record JASGJX010000033.1, on the reverse strand, counting down.
TCGCGGCGCCCCTGGCGCTGAACGCGTCGGCAGCCGTCGTCATCAGCCAGGTCTATGGCGGGGGCGGGAATGCGAACGCCACGCTGAAGAACGACTTCATCGAGTTGTTCAACAACGGCAGTACGGCGGTCGATCTCACGGGCTGGTCCGTGCAATACGGCCCTGCCACGTTCAACACCAACTCCAGGTGGCAGGTCACCGCACTGCCAGCGGTTAGCTTGCAACCCGGCCAATACCTTCTGGTGCAGCAAGCCAGCCAAGCCGACGTTGGGGCCGCGCTGCCCACACCGGACGCGAGCGGCAACATTGCCATGGCAGCGGGGGCCGGCAGGGTCGCGCTGTCCACGTCGACCTCCGAGTTGTCAGGCGCCAGTCCGTCTGCGGCCGAGCTGATCAGCTACAGCGGACTGAGCAGCACTGCGGCTGCGCAGCGTGAGGCGAACGGTTGCGGCACGAGCTTCACCTCCGCCGTGCCGGCACCACGCAACACCGCGAGCCCGCTCGCACCGTGCGCCTCCACGACGCCGCCTCCCCCGCCGCCTGCCCCCGCGCCGGCCCCGTTCAAACACATCTACGAAATCCAGGGCAGCGGCGCCACCAGCCCGCTGGTCAACCAGAGCGTCACGACCGAAGGCGTCGTGACCCGCCTCGCCAACACCGGCTTCTTCATGCAGTCGCTGGTGGGCGACGGCAACCCGGCGACCTCGGACGGCATCTTCGTCTACACCGGCACGGCGCCCACCGTGGCCGTCAACCAGTTGGTGCGCCTGAGCGGCACAGTGATCGAGTTCTCCACCGGCGGCGGCACCGTCACCGAGATCACCAGCCCGACCGGCATCACCGCCAACCCGGGCTACAGCATCACCCCCACGCCCATCAGCCTGCCGGTCGCCGGCGGCCTGGAGCGCTACGAGGGCATGCTGGTCACGCTGGCCGGTCCGCTGACCGTGGGCCAGAACTACTTCCAGGCCCGCTACGGCCAGGTGACGCTGTCGGCCGGCGGCCGGCTGGAGACGCCCACCAACAGTACCGGCCCGGCAGCGCGCAGGCCCTGGCCCTGGCCGCCGACAACGCCGCCCGCATGGTGGTGCTGGAGGATGGCAGCTCGCTGCAGAACGTCGACCCAACGCCCTTCACCGGCCCCAACGGCGCGCTGCGCGGCGGCGACACCGTGGCCGCCATCACCGGCGTCATCGACTACGGCCCCACCACGGCGGAGACCTCCGGCCCGGGCGCCTACCGCATCCTGCCGCTGGACAACACCACGCTGCAGTACACGATCAGCAACCCGCGCACCGCCACGCCGCCGTCGGTGGGCGGCAACGTGAAGCTGGCCAGCTTCAACGTGCTGAACTACTTCACCACCTTCAAGGACGGCCGCAACGTGGCCGGCGCCAACGGCCAGACCTGTGTCAGCGGCGAGAGCGCGTCGAGCAGTTGCCGCGGCGCCAACAACGCGGAGGAGTTCGCCCGCCAGCAGGCCAAGATCGTCGCCGCCATCGGCGCGCTGGATGCCGACGCGGTGGGCCTGATGGAGATCCAGAACAACGCCGTGGCCGCGCAGAACCTGGTGGCCGCGCTGAACACCAGCGTCGGCGCCGGCACCTACGCCGTCGCGCCGGGCCCGGCGGCCGGCGTGGTGGGCAGCGATGCGATCAAGACCACCATCATCTACAAGCCCGCCAAGCTCGGCGCCGTGGGCGACTCGGTGGTCGACAACGCCAGCATCAACAACCGCCCGACCGTGGCCCAGACCTTCGCGCTGGCCAACGGGCTGCGGTTCACGCTGGCGGTCAACCACCTCAAGAGCAAGGGCAGCTGCCCCTCGTCGTCGTCCGACGTGGACGCCGACCAGGGTGACGGCCAGGGCTGCTACAACGCCACGCGCGTCGCCCAGGCCAACCAGCTGCGCACGTTCGTGGCGCAGCGGCAGACCTCCAGCGGCAGCAACGACGTGGTGCTGGTCGGCGACTTCAACGCCTACGGCATGGAGAACCCGATCACGGCGCTGACCGACAACGGCTACGTGCGACCAGATCGGCCGCTTCAACGGCTTCGGCTACTCCTATGTGTTCGACGGCGCCGCCGGCCGCCTGGACCACGCCATCACCACCTCCTCGGCCTCGGCCAAGGTCAGCGCGGCCGTGCACTGGCACATCAACGCCGACGAATCGCTGGCGCACGACTACAACCTGGAGTTCAAGAAGCCGGCCTGCGCGACCTGCGCCGTGGACCCGTACCAGAACCACATGTACCGCTCGTCCGACCACGACCCCGTCGTGATGGGGCTGAACCTGTACAACAGCTACATCACGGCGACCAGCACCACGGTGTCGGGCACGGCGGGTGACGACCTCATCACCGTGGGCGCACTCAAGCCCACGCTGACGGGCGGTGCCGGACGCGACCAGTTCGCCTTCACCGGCAGCTTCACGGGAGGCGCCACCATCGCCGACTTCACGCCGGGCACGAACGTCATCAACCTGAGCGCCGTGCTGCGTGCGGCCGGCGTCACCGCAGCAGCGCCGCTGGACAGCGGCCATGTCAGCTGCACCCGCAGCGGCATCAACGATGCGCTGATCGCCATGGACCCGGACGCCGCCGGCCCCGCCCCGCGCCGGCCGCTGCTGCTGCTCAAGAACGTCAGCTGCACCTCGCTGAACGCCAGCAGCTTCCAGTTCTGAGCCGCTTCCACCCTCTCACATCCAAACAGCCATGAACCAAATCTCCACCACGCGCACCGTCCTGGCGGCGGCCATCCTGAGCCTGTCCGCCTTCGCGGCCTCCGCCGCGGACTTCAGCTTCACAGGCAGCATCACCGCTTCGCAGGCCCCTGGCCTGGAGGGCAAGACCTTCGCCGGCAGCTTCTCGCTGGACCTGCCGGCCATCGACTTCACGGGCTATGTGCCGCTGACGGCCTTCAGCCTGAGCTTCGCCGGCCAGACCTACACCTTGGGCACGGCTGATGCCTCGGTCTCCTTCGACAGCGGCCAGTTTTCGGCCTTCCAGTACCTCACGACCGCCGGCGGAGCCTCGCTGGAGCTTTACACCGGCTTCCCGTCGGCGTTGGAAGGCACCCTGACGCACGTGAGCGCAGGCGGCCTCATCAGCGAGGGCAACTTCCAGATCTCCGCCGTGCCGGAACCCGAAAGCTACGCCCTGATGCTCGGCGGCCTCGGCCTCGTCGGCTGGATGGCCCGCCGCCGCAAGGTGATCTGAGCGCTCACGCTCCGCTTCAACAGCCCGCCTCGGCGGGCTGTTTTCATTTCAGTACGTCCGCCCGCCCTTGAACTGCGCGTGCTGGCGCCGCGACAGCGTCGTGCTGCGGCTCATGGCCTCGAAGCTGACGCGCGCATGCGCGTGCATGATGGCCAGGCCCAGCGCATCGGCCGCGTCCTTGCCGGGCACGCCGGGCAGGTTCAGCAGGCGCTGCACCATGGCCTGCACCTGCTCCTTTTTGGCCTGGCCATGGCCGGCCACGGCCTTCTTCATCTGCAGCGCCGTGTACTCGCTGACGGCCAGGTCCGCGGACACCAGCGCCGTCAGCGCCGCGCCGCGCGCCTGCCCCAGCAGCAGCGTGGACTGCGGGTTCACGTCGACAAACACGATCTCCACCGCCGCGCACTGCGGCTGGTAGCGCGACACCACCTCGCGGATGCCGTCGAACAGGATCTTCAGCCGCGCCGGCAGGTCGCCCACGGCGACGCTGTTGGTCTTGATGGTGCCGCTGGCGACATAGGCCAGCCGCGGCCCCTCGGCGTCGATGACGCCGAAGCCGGTCGTCTGCAAACCGGGATCGATGCCGAGAATCCTCATCGATACCCCAGCGGCAGCTGGAAGTACCAGCGCACCGAATGGAACAGCACCGGCGCCGCAAAGCACAGCACGGCGATACGGTCCAGCAGGCCGACGGCGCCGGTGATGGAACTGCGGTTGCCCCAGTACAGCACGCCGGCGTCCTTCTTCAGCGCCTTCATGACCAGGCCACCGAAGCCGGCCGCGCTGGCGGTGACGAAGGCCATGGCCAGCGCCTGGCCGGCTTTGAAGGGCGTGATCCAGAACAGCAGGCCGCCGGCCAGCGTGCCGGTCAGCGTGCCTATCCACCAGGCACGCATGGAGAAGCTGCGGCTGATGCGCCGCGCCACCGGCCGGCGGCGCAGCGTGCGAGTGGCGATCTCCTGCGCGATCTGCGAGGCCGCCACCACCATGACAAGGAAGAACAGCAGGAAGGCGCCGCGGCCGGTGTAGCCGGGGAAGTCCAGCAGCAGCAGCGCCGGCGCGTGCGACAGGCCGTAGACGCAGACCATCACGCCCCACTGGATCTTGGCGTTGCGCTCCAGGTAGCGGCGCGGGTCATCGGCCAGCGCGCTGACGATGGGCAGCACGAGGAAGCCGTAGACCGGCAGGAACACCGTGAACAGGTCGAAGAAGCGCGTGCCGCAGATCATGTACTGCACGGGCAGCAGCACGAAGAACGCGACGATCAGCGTGCGGTGATCGCTGCGCTGGGTGTGCACCAGCGTGATGAACTCGCGCAGCGCCAGGAAGGAGAACAGCGCGAACAGCAGCGTGGCGCCCAGCGGCCCGGAGATCCACGCGACCCAGAACATGGAGCCGCCGATCCACGCCGCGCGCAGGTCGCGGCGCACGCGGGCCCAGGTCAGCTCCGACTGGCGACGCGCGTCCTCGTCGTCGCGCTCGCGCAGCGAGTTCAGGAACAGGCCCAGCGTCAGCAGCATCAGGAAGCCGAACAGCACGACGAACAGCAAGGCCACCTGTTCGCTGGCCGTCAACGCCTTGAGCCAGCGCATCATTCGTCACCCTCCTCGCGGCCGACCCAGTCGGGGTCGGGCCGCTGCTCCATAACGGCCTCGCGGGCGCGGCACAGGAAGTCGGCCTTGCTCTCGCCCTCCATCAGCTGGATGGGCGCGCCGAAGGTCACCGTGCACAGGATGGGCACCGGCACGACCTCGCCCTTGGGCATCACGCGCTGCACGTTGTCGATCCAGGTCGGGATCGCTGCACGTGCGGGGAACTGCTGGGCCAGGTGGTAGATGCCGCTCTTGAAGGGCTGGGGGTTGCCCTTGCTGGAGCGCGTGCCCTCGGGAAAGATGACCAGCGAATCACCGGCGGCCAGCGCCTCGACCAGCGGCTCCAGCGGGTCCTCGTCGGGGTTGGCGCGCGTGCGGCTGACGTAGATGGCGTTGAAGACCTCGGTGGTCAGCCAGCGCCTGAGCGCGCTCTTGGTCCAGTAGTCGCGCGCGGCGATGGCGCGCGTCTGCGCACGCAGCTCGTGCGGAAAGGCCGCCCAGATCAGCACGAGATCGAAGTGGCTCTGGTGGTTGGCGATGTAGATGCGCTGCTCGGCTTGTGGCGGGCAGCCCTTCCAGTGCCCCTGCGCGCCCGTGATGAGTCGGGCGATGAAGGCGAGCAACTGGCCGGTGAAGGCGGCTGGCGTCATGGGGCGGGATTATCGCGACGCCGCGATGGCGGACCCGTCCGTCAGAACCAGTAGTCCCGCACGCAACGACCGTCGCGCGGCAGGTCGTCGAACGTGTCGAAACCGTCGAAGTGGTCGATGGGAATGGCGGCCACCGCCTCGGGCTCGGCCAGCCGCAGGTTCACCGCGATGCGGCGCTTGCCCTCCTCCAGCCGCAGGCCGCGCCAGTGCGTCACGCAGCCGCAGGTCGGGCAGAAGTGGAACTCCAGTGCCTTGCCACGCACGAAGGCCTGCGTCGGGCCGGTCACGTGGATGCCTTCGTCCACGTAGTCGTAGGCCCACAGCGTGCCGTAGCGGCGGCAGGCCGTGCAATTGCAGGCGGTGGCACCGTCAGGCTGGCCGTCGAAACGCCAGTGGACGCTGCCGCACAGACAGGAACCTTCGATCATGGGCGGGCCTCCAGCGCGGGCCGCACGGCGGCGGCGTAGATGGGATCGGTGTAGTACTGGCCGCCGAACAGGAAGCGGTCGGTGCCGACCTGCGCGAAGCCGGCACGCTCGTAGAACTGCACGGCGCGCACGTTGCGGTCGTACACGCCCAGCCACAGCGTCTGCGCGCCGCGCGCGCGGGCCTCGGCATGCACGGCCTGCATCAGCCGCGCGCCCAGCCCCTGGCCGATGAAGCCGCTGCCGAGGTACAGCCGCCACAGCTTCAGCGGCGCCGGCCCGTTCACGCAGCCGGGCGGTGGCGTGGCCTTGACGACCGCATAGCCGGCCAGCTGCCCGTCATGCCAGGCCAGCAGCGTGGTGCAGGCCGGGTCGCCGATGACACTGGCCATCACGTCGGGCGTGAAGTGTTCGGCGACGTAGTCGGCAATGTCCTGCGGCTCATCCAGCCCGCGGTAGGTGTCGCTGAAAGCCTGGCCAGCAAAGACGGCCAGCGGCACGGCGTCGGCGGGCGTGGCGAGACGAAGCAGGAGCGGCGTGGACATGGCGACGATTCTCACCCGCCGCCATGCCCCCCCGAAGCCCTACGCGGCGAGCGCTTCGGGCCGGCGCACCGCAGTCTGCATCATCCGCGCGGCCTTCTCGCCGATCATCATCGCCGGCGCATTCGTGTTGCCGCTGATCAGCGTGGGCATGATGGACGCGTCCACCACACGCAGCCCTTGCAGGCCGTGCACGCGCAGCTCGGCATCCACGACGGCCATCGCATCGCTTCCCATCTTGCAGGTGCCCACCGGGTGGTAGATGGTGTCGGTGCGCTGGCGCAGCAGCGCCTCGATGTCGGCGTCCGACGCCAGGTCGGTGTTCCACAGCTCGCGCTGCCAGTGCGCGCGCAGCGACGGCTGGCGCAGCAACGTGCGGGTCAGCTTGAAGCCGTCCACCATCTGCGCCAGGTCGTCGGGGTGCTGGAAGAACGCGGGGTCGATCAGCGGTGCGGCGTTGACGTCGCGGCTGGCCAGCGCCAGCGTGCCGCGGCTTTGCGGGCGCAGCAGGCACATGTGGCAGGACAGGCCGTGGCCCCAGCCCAGCTTGCGCGCGTGGTCTTCCACACCGGCGACGACGAAGTGCAGCTGCACGTCCGGTCGCTGCTGCACGGCGCTGCTGCGCAGGAAGCCGCCGCCCTCGGCGAAGTTGCTGGTCAGCATGCCGCGGCGCTCGGCGCGGTAGCGGCGCAGCGCCTGCCAGAAGGCCCAGCCGCCGCGCAGCGACAGGCCGAAGGCGTGCAGGCTGCTCGTGCGCATGCCGAACACGAAGTCGGGGTGGTCCTGCAGGTTGGCGCCGACGCCGGGCAGGTGGTGCAGCACCGGGATGCCGTGCCGCTGCAGTTGCTCTGCATCGCCGACGCCGGACAGCATCAGCAGCTGCGGCGACTGGATGGCACCCGCCGCCAGCACGACCTCACGCCGCGCCTGCAGCCGGCGCAGCTGGCCGGCCACCTTGACCTCCACGCCCACCGCGCGGCGACCGTCGAACAGCAGGCGCTGCACCTGCGCCTGCACGGTCACGCGCAGGTTGGGGCGACCCAGGTGCGGACGCAGGTAGGCGCGCGCGGCGCTGCAGCGCTCGCCGCGGTCCTGCGTGACCTGGTAGATGCCGATGCCTTCCTGAGACTCGCCGTTGAAGTCGGCCGTGACGACGTGCCCGGCCTCGCGGCCGGCGGCCAGCCAGGCGTCGTGCAGCGGGTTGTCGGTGCGCAGCTGGCTGACCTTCAGCGGGCCGTCGCGGCCGTGCAGCGGCGCGCCGAAGGTGTCGTTGCCCTCGCTCTTCACGAAGAATGGCAGTACGTCGTTCCAGCTCCAGCCGGCGTTGCCCAAGGCGGCCCAGTGGTCGTAGTCCTCGCGCTGGCCACGCGTGTAGACCATCGCGTTGATCCCGGAAGAACCGCCCAGCATCTTGCCGCGCGGCACATAGCCGCGGCGGCCGTTCAGGCCCGGTTGCGGCACGGTCTCGAACGCGTAGTTGTGCAGCTTGCTGGGCACCATCAGCACGGCGGCCGTGGGCACGGTGCCCAGCCAGTTGTGCACGTCGGCGCCGGCTTCCAGCACCAGCACCTGCGTGCCGGGGTCTTCGCTCAAACGGCCGGCCAGCGCCGAGCCGGAGGAGCCGCCGCCAATGACGATGACGTCATGCGTCTCGTCGAAGCGTGGGGTGTCGGTCATGGCAGCTTCTTCAACAGGCCGAGCAGGCGCTCGAACGTGGCGCCATACGGCGGCTGGAACAGCTTCGTGCCGGCGAAGCGCGACTGGATGAACAGCGGCTTCTCCTTGCTGAAGGTGCGGAAGCCCCACTCGCCGTGGTACGAGCCCATGCCGCTGGCGCCGACACCGCCGAAGGGCTGCTCCTCCTGCCCCAGGTGCCACAGACAGTCGTTGATCGTGACGCCGCCCGCGTGGGTCTCGCGCATCACGCGGTCGCGCGCGGCGCTGTCGCTGCCGAACCAGTACAGCGCCAGCGGCCGATCACCGCGGTTGACGTGGGCCAGCGCCTCATCGACGTTGTCATAGCCGACGACCGGCAGCAGCGGGCCGAAGATCTCCTCCTGCATGACCGTCGCGTCCGCCGGCACGTCCAGCAGCAGCGCGGGCACCAGGCGGCGGTCGTCGGGCCGCTCCTCGTGGCTGCGCAGCACGCGGGCGCCGCGGGCCCTGGCGTCGTCCAGCAGGCCCTGCAGCCGCGCGAAGTGGCGCGGCGTGGCGATGCTGGTGTAGTCGGCATTGCCGGCGATGCGCGGGTACATGCGCCGCATGTCGGCCAGGATCCGCTGCGACAGCGGCTCCACCATCTCGCGCGGCACCAGCAGGTAGTCGGGTGCCACGCAGGTCTGGCCCGCGTTGAACAGCTTGCCGAAGGCCAGCCGCGACGCGGTCAGCGCCAGGTCGGCGCTGCGGTCGACGATGGCGGGCGACTTGCCGCCCAGCTCCAGCGTGACCGGCGTCAGGTTCTTCGCGGCGGCCTGCGCGACATGGCGGCCGACGTTCGTCGAGCCCGTGAAGAACAGATGGTCGAACGGCAGCGTCGTGAACGCCTTGCCGACCTCGGCGTCACCGACGATGACGTGCATTTCGTCGGGGCGGAAATGCTCGGTGACGATGCGGGCCATCAGTTCGCTGGTGGCGGGCGTCAGCTCCGACGGCTTGATCAGCACGCGGTTGCCGGCCGCCAGCGCGGCGACGGCCGGCTCCATGGCCAGGTAGTACGGATAGTTCCACGGCGACACGACGCCGACGACGCCCAGCGGCTGGCGCATCAACACGTTGCGGCCGGGCAGGAAGTGCAGCGGCGTGGCCACGCGCCGCGGTTTCATCCAGCGGCGCAGGTGCTTGATCGCATGGCGCGCGCCGGACTCGACGGTGAAGATGTCGGCCAGCAGCGACTCCTGGCGGGCGCGGTGGCCGAAGTCCTGCGCCATCGCGGCGGCCAGCGCGTCGCCGTGCTGGCGCGTCATCTTCAACAGCCGCTCCAGGCGGTCGCGGCGCACCTCGTACGAGGGCATGCGCTCGGCGTCGAAGGCGCGGCGCTGCAGTGTCAGCGCCAGGTGCAGGCGTTCCTGCAATGCGGTGTCCATGGGCTGTCTCCGGATCTAGATCTGGTCCAGGAGGCTAACCGCAACTGGCGGGCCACCCAAGCGGGGCGGCCCTGGACTAGAGGCCTGCGTCTAGTCGCGCAAGTGACACGGATCTTGGGCACTTGCGGGCCGAGCGCCGGGCCGCTCCCAAGCCGGCCCGCGTTAGGCGATGTGCATGCGGCTCGATGCCGCGTGCATCGCCGTCCCCTCGGGGACCGACCAGACTGCCCCGCGTTCAGCGGGGGCAGCCTGGGCGAGGGGCTCACATCAATGCCGGAAGTGGCGCACGCCAGTGAGGACCATGGCGATGCCACGCTCGTTGGCGGCCGCGATGACTTCGTCGTCGCGCATGGAGCCGCCCGGCTGGATGACGCAGGTGGCGCCGGCATCGGCCAGCACGTCCAGGCCGTCGCGGAACGGGAAGAAGGCGTCGCTGGCGACCGCTGAGCCCGCCAGGCTCAGGCTGGCGTGCTGCGCCTTGATGGACGCGATGCGGGCCGAGTCCAGGCGGCTCATCTGGCCGGCGCCGACACCCAGCGTCATGCCGCCGCCGCAGAACACGATGGCATTGCTCTTCACGTACTGCGCGACGGTCCAGGCGAACATCAGGTCGTCGAGCTGCTGCTCGGTGGGCTTCAGCGTCGTGACGACCTTGAGATCTTCACGCTTCAGGAAGTGGTTGTCGGCCGTCTGCAGCAGCAGGCCGGAACCCACGCGCTTGCTGTCGCCGGCATTGCGGCCTTGCAGCCACGGGGTGGCGCCGCCACGCGACTGCAAGGAGCCTTCCAGGCTCGGCAGCGCGATCTGCAGCAGCCGCACGTTAACCTTGCCCTTGAAGACTTCCAGCGCCTCGGCGCTGAACGACGGCGCCATCAGCACCTCGACGAACTGCTTGACCACCAGCTGGGCCGCAGCGCCGTCCACCTCGCGGTTGAAGGCGATGATGCCGCCGAAGGCGCTGGTGGGGTCGGTCTTGAAGGCCTTGCTGTAGGCCTCGGCCGCGCTGGCCGCCACGGCCACGCCGCAGGGGTTGGCGTGCTTGACGATGACGCAGGCCGGCGTGTCGAAGCTCTTCACGCATTCCCACGCGGCGTCGGCGTCGGCGATGTTGTTGTACGAGAGTTCCTTGCCTTGCAGCTGCTTGCCGGTGACGAGCGAGCCCGGGGCCGGGAACAGGTCGCGGTACAGCGCGGCGGTCTGGTGCGAGTTCTCGCCGTAGCGCAGGTCCTGCACCTTGACGAAGGTCGAGTTCATTTGCGCCGGGTAGTCGGCCTTGGAGCCGTCTTCCTGCAGTGCCGACAGGTAGTTGCTGATGGCGGCGTCGTACTGGGCAATGCGGTTGAACGCGGCGACGGACGCGGCGAAGCGTGTCTTGTCGCTGGTCTTGCCGTGGGCCTTGAGTTCTTCAAGCACGGCGGCGTACTGGGCCGCGTCGGTCAGCACCGTCACGTCCTTCCAGTTCTTGGCCGCGCTGCGCACCATGGCCGGGCCGCCGATGTCGATGTTCTCGATGGCGTCTTCCAGCGTGCAGCCGGGCTTGGCGACGGTGGCCTCGAACGGGTAGAGGTTGACGGCCAGGATGTCGATGCGCGTGATGCCATGCTGGTTCATCGCCGCCACGTGCTCGGGCAGGTCGGTGCGTGCCAGCAGGCCGCCGTGGATCTTGGGGTGCAGCGTCTTCACGCGGCCGTCCATCATTTCGGGGAAGCCGGTGTGCTCGGCCACTTCCGTCACCGGCAGGCCGGCGTCGGCCAGCAGCTTGGCGGTGCCGCCGGTGGACAGCAGCTTGGCGCCCAGAGCATGCAGCTCCTTGGCGAATTCGAGGATGCCGGTCTTGTCGGAGACGGAAGAGGAGTGCGGTGAGTGCCATGGTCGTCTTAATCAGTTGAGATCGGAGCTTCTCGCTGCGCTCGAAGGTCCAACCCGCAAGGTTTTAAATATTGTGATCCGTGAGTTTGCGGCGCAGCGTGTTGCGGTTGATGCCCAGCCACTGGGCCGCCTTGCTCTGGTTGCCGCCAGCCTCGCGCATGACGATCTCGAACAGCGGCTTCTCCACCAGCTTGATCAGCATCTCGTGCATCGAGTGCGGCTCCTGGCCGTCGAGGTCACGGAAGAAGGCTTCGAGGTTGTCACGCACGCAGGCGTCGATGGGGTTGGGCGGGGTGGTGTTCTTCTGGGCACTCATGGCAGGAGCTTTCAGAAGCTGCGAATGGAGCCCGCGCGGCCGAGCAGCCCGTCACCATGGTGCCAATCAAGGCGCAAAGCGCAACCGGTAGCTTGAGCTACGGCGAGCGTTTGCAACGCAGAGTGGCGCCATGGCGGCGGGATGAGCGGGCGTGTGGGCTTCGTTCACAGCTTCTACTAGGCAGCGCAGGCTTCGTCGGCCTGGGCTTCTTCGTCGTTGGCCGCCTCGGTGGGGGGCAGCCGGTCGTGGGTCTGGCCGAGTTCGTCGAACCAGTCGCGGAGCGCCTGCAACTGCTCTTCGCAGCGCTCCAGGGTGTTCATGTGCTGGCGGAAGGCTTCGCCACCGGGCAGGCCGCGCACGGCCCAGCCGATGTGCTTGCGCGCGCTGCGCACGCCGCTCAGTTCGCCATACAGGCCGTAGTGGTCGTGCAGGTGCTCGGTCAGCACGTCGCGCGCCTCGATGACGGTGGGCGCCGCGAGGTGCTCGCCCGTCGCGAGGAAATGGGCCACCTCGCGGAAGATCCACGGCCGACCCTGCGCCGCGCGGCCGATCATCAGCGCGTCGGCGCCGGTGTAGGCCAGCACGTCGCGCGCCTTCTCCGGCGTGTCGATGTCGCCGTTGGCGACCACGGGGATGGCCAGCGCAGCCTTCACCGCGGCGATGGTGTCGTACTCGGCCAGGCCCTTGTAGCCCTGCTCGCGCGTGCGGCCGTGGATGGTCAGCATCGCGATGCCGGCGGCCTCGAACAGGCGCGCGAGATGCAGCGCGTTGCGCTCGTCCTGGCTCCAGCCGGTGCGCATCTTCAGCGTGACGGGCACGCCACGCGGCGCGCACACGGCGACGACCGCCTCGACGATCTCCAGCGCCAGCGCCTCGTTGCGCATCAGCGCCGAGCCGGCCCACTTGTTGCAGACCTTCTTGGCCGGGCAGCCCATGTTGATGTCGATGATCTGCGCGCCGCGGTCGATGTTGTAGGCCGCGGCCTCGGCCATCATGGCCGCATCGGTGCCGGCGATCTGCACGGCGATGGGGCCGGGCTCGCCGGCATGGTCGGCGCGGCGCGAGGTCTTCAGGCTGCCCCACAGTTCCTTGCGCGACGTGACCATCTCGCTGACCGCGTAGCCCGCCCCCAGGCGCCGGCACAGCTGGCGGAACGGCCTGTCCGTGACCCCGGCCATCGGCGCGACGAACAGCGCGTTGGGGAGTTGGAAGGGGCCAAGCTGCACGAGGGTTCTGCTTAAAAAAGAGGCGGGATTGTAGCGATGCCGACAAACCGACAATCCGGCCATGGAAGCCTGGCTTGCCCAAACCATCAACGAGCTGCTGGCCGCGCTGGCGTTGCCCCAGGTCGGGCTGGTCGCCGTCTTCGTCATCAGCTTCGTCTCCGCCACGCTGCTGCCACTGGGCTCGGAGCCGGCAGTCTTCCTGGTCGTCAAGGCCGACCCAGGCCTGTTCTGGCCCGTCATCGCCGTCGCCACCGTCGGTAACACGCTGGGCGGTGCGGTGTCCTGGTGGATGGGCTATGGCGTCGAGAAGGCGGTGGAAGCCGTGCAGCATCACGAGCCCCGGCATTCGCGCGCGATGCGGTGGCTGCAGCACTTCGGCCCCAAGGCCTGCGTGATGAGCTGGCTGCCCCTCGTGGGCGATCCGCTGTGCGCCGTGGCCGGCTGGCTCAAACTGCCGTTCTGGCCCTGCGTGGGCTGGATGGCACTGGGCAAGTTCCTGCGTTTCGTCCTCTACACCGCCGCGCTGCTGTGGCTCATTCCGGAGACCTGGCTGTCATGACCATCGCCTACCAAGACCTCGCCGCCCGCCAGCAACGCCTGCACCGCCTCTCCCACCTGCAGGCCATCGCCCAATGGGACCAGGCCGCCAACATGCCCGCCCAGGGCAACGAGGCGCGCAGCCTGGCGCTGGCCGAGATGGACGGCCTGCTGCACCAGCTGGCCACCGACCCAGCGCTGGCGGGCCTGCTGGACACCGCCGCCGCCGAACCGCTGGACGACACGCAGCGCGCCAACCTGCGCGAGATCCGCCGCGCCTGGCGCGCATCCAACGCGCTGCCGCAGGCGCTGGTGGAGGCCAAGAGCCTGGCCAACAACCGCTGCGAGCACGCGTGGCGCAGCCAGCGCCCCGCCAACGACTGGGCCGGCTTCGCGCCCAATCTGCGCGAGGTGCTGAAGATCGCGCGCCAGGAGGCCGAACTGCTGTCGCAGAGCGCGGGCCTGTCCAAGTACGACGCGCTGCTGGACCTGTACGAGCCCGGCATGCGCTCGGCCGACGTGGAACGCGCCTTCGCGCCGCTGCGGCAATGGCTGCCGGGGCTGATCCGCGACGTGACCGCCCGGCAGTCCAGCGAGTCGGTCATCGAGCCCGCAGGTCCATTCCCGACCTCCGCGCAGAAGGCGCTCGGCCTGGACGCGATGCGGCTGATGGGCTTCGACTTCGCCGCCGGCCGGCTGGATGAGAGCACCCACCCCTTCTGCGGCGGCGTGCCCGAAGACGTGCGCATGACCACGCGCTACCGCGAGGACAACTTCCTGCCCAGCCTGATGGGCACCATCCACGAGACCGGCCACGGCCGCTACGAGCAGGGCCTGCCGCGCGAGCTGCTGGGCCAGCCCATCGCACGGGCGCGATCGATGGGCATCCACGAGAGCCAGAGCCTGAGCTTCGAGATGCAGCTGGGCAGCCACCCGGCGTTCGCCGGCCTGCTGGCGCCGCTGCTGGTGAAGCACTTCGGCGACCAGCCCGCGTTCGAACCCGGCAACCTGCACAAGCTGCTGACGCGCGTGCAGCCGGGCTATATCCGTGTCGACGCGGACGAGGTGACCTACCCCGCCCACATCCTGCTGCGCTTCGACATCGAGCGCGCGCTGATCGAAGGCGATGCCGAGGTGGACGACATCCCGGCGCTGTGGAACGCCAAGATGGCCGAGCTGCTGGGACTGGACACGCGTGGCAACTTCAAGGACGGCCCCATGCAGGACGTGCACTGGCCCGCCGGCCTGTTCGGCTACTTCCCCTGCTACACACTGGGCGCGATGTACGCGTCGCAATGGTTCGCGACCATGCGCGCACAACAGCCGGACCTGGATGCCCAGATCGCCCAGGGCAAGCTGGGCACTGTGTTCGACTGGCTGCGCACCCACGTCTGGCAGAACGCCAGCCGCTACGAGACGCCGGAGCTGGTGCAGCGCGCCAGCGGCGGGCCGCTGGACCCGACGCACTTCGAGGCCCATCTGCGCGCGCGCTACCTGGGCTGACCACAGCAGGAAACAGCAAAAAAATAGGGCCGCCCCGTCAGGAGCGGCCCAAATTCATTGCGTTCAACGATCTCTCTTCCAACCCACGACGCTTCCCCGGCCCCCCGGCCATCTCCACGCGTGGCGCCCGGTGCTTTGTGGTCTACCGGACTGGGCCGCCGCAACTCGAACAGCGACCGTGATGTCATTCTGAGGACGTTGGCCCGCGCTGGCATCCCCGCAAGCCAAGGGGGCGCCCCCTCAGGCTGTGAACGGCGTCACAGCAACAGCGCCAATCGCTCCAGGATCAGCACGCCGAAGAAGGCCAGGCCGGCAATCAGCGTCCATTTCATGATGAGGATGCCCAATTGCCGCCAGCGCCGCTGGCCGGTGGCGATGGAGAAGGCGAAGCAGACGATGGCCGAGAACAGCAGCAGGCCGATGACGAGGCGGGCGATCAGCATGTCAGCGCCGCCCGGCCGCCCGAAGGCGCTGAAGCGCCCCCTCGGGGGGCAGTAAGCGAAGCGAGCGTGGGGGCTGGTTCATTTTTGTCTCACCAGGCCGGTGCCAGTTCGGCGAAGCCCTTGGGGGCGGCCTTCACGTCGTCGAAGGTGACGATCTCGTAGGCCTCGTCGTCGGCCAGCAGCGCGCGCAGCAGCTTGTTGTTCAGCGCATGCCCGCCCTTGAACGACGTGTAGGCGGCCAGCAGCGGCATGCCGGCGACCTGCATGTCGCCGATGGCATCCAGGATCTTGTGCTTCACGAACTCGTCGTCGTAGCGCAGGCCGTCGGCATTCAGCACCTTGTAGTCGTCGACGACGATGGCGTTGTCCATGGAGCCGCCCAGCGTCAGGCCGCGCGAGCGCATCAGGTCGATGTCCGACGTCATGCCGAAGGTGCGCGCGCGGGCGATCTCCTTCTTGTAGAGCCCCGAGCCCATGTCGAACACGAACTGGCTGCCGGTGGCGGCCACAGCCGGGTTGTCGAACTCGATCTCGAAGCTCAGCGTGTAGCCGTGGTGCGGCTCCAGCCGCGCCCACATCAGCTTCTTGCCCTCGCCCTGGCGCACCTCGACGGGCTTCCTGACCTTCAGGAAGCGCTTGGGCGCATCCTGCATCGCGATGCCGGCGGACTGCAGCAGAAACACGAAGCTGGCGGCCGAGCCGTCCAGCACCGGCACCTCGTCGGCGTTGATGTCCACGTAGAGGTTGTCCAGCCCCAGGCCCGCGCAGGCCGACAGCAGGTGCTCGATGGTCTGCACCTTGGGACCGCCGGGGTCGCCACCGGGGCTGATGGTGGTGGCCATGCGGGTGTCGCTGACCGACATGACGCCCACCGGGATGTCCACCGGCGGGCACAGGTCCACGCGGCGGAACACGATGCCGGTATCCACCGGCGCCGGCCGCAGCGTCAGCTCGACCTTCTGGCCACTGTGGATGCCCACGCCCACGGCGCGGGTGATGGACTTCAGGGTGCGTTGCTTGACCATGCCCGGGATTGTCCCAGGATCAGGTGGGGTTCTTTCTCTCCACGGGCAATCGCAGCGATAGCCGCGTCCCCAGGCCCGGCTGCGAATCGATGCGCAGCTTGCCGCCCAGCCGCTGGGCACGCTTGATCTGGCTTTTCAGGCCGCGGCCATGCTGGATGTTCTGCAGGTCGAAGCCGGCGCCGTCGTCCTCCACGCGGATCTCGACATAGCTGCCGTGGTGGCGGGTGACCATGCGCACGCGGCTAGCGCCGGCGTGCTTGAGCACGTTGTTCAGCGCCTCCTGCATCAGCCGCAGCACATGCAGCGCGTCGGGTGGCTCCAGCCAGGCCAGCGGCGGCAGGTCCTGCACGTCCCACTCCAGCTTGAGCCCGCCGATCTGCAGGCGCTTGCCGAGGCGGTAGCGCATCGTCGCCAGCAGCGACACCAGGTCGTGGCCCACGGGCTCCAGCGAGTCGATGACCAGGCGCAGGTCGTCCACGCATTCGCGCAGCACCTCCACGACCTTCTCGTGCGACATGCTGCCCTGCTCCACCGCCACCAGCGCCGACAGCAGCGACGAACCCAGGCCGTCGTGCATGTCGGCCATGATGCGCTGGCGCTCCAGCAGCAGCGCCTGCTGGCGCTCGGCCTCGCGCAGTTGCGCGTTCTGCTGCTGCAGCACCGAGACCTGCTCGTCCAGGTTCACCTGCAGCTGGCTGTTCTCGGCCTTGACCTGCTCGACGGCGCCCACGTAGCGGCGCTGCACCGCATGCAGGAAGCTGAGCATGACGGTCAGCGTCGCGATGGGCATCAGGGAGACATGCTCGGACCAGGCCCAGCCAGCCAGCACCGCCAGGTCGTGCGCGCCGATGGCAATCGCGATGACCAAGGCCAGCGCCATCAGCCGCAACTCGGTGTGGCGCTCGCGCCAGGCCAACCAGCACAGCCAGCCCGTGCCGACCGCCGCGACGGCCGCGGTCACCGCGTACTGCAGCACCACCATGTCCAGCCGGCGCAGCCACAGCGGCATGCTCAGCACGCTGACCAGCGCCACGGCCGCCATCAGGCCGTACTCCAGCCGCCGGTAGCGCCGGCTGGCGAAGCGCAGCGCAAACAACAGCGCCGTCAGCATCACCCAGGCCAGCGAGGCATGGGTGAGCCACCAGAACCAGTCCTGCGCCCAGGGCGAGGCCGGCAGGTTGACGTAGTAGTGCAGGTTGCGCACGAACCAGGCCACCGCGCCCAGGCCGAACAGGCTGTAGATGGCCTCGTCGGGCCGGCGCAGCCACAGCAGCAGCGCGAACAGGCCCAGCACCGCCAGCGTCAGGCTGACGGCCTGCGGCAGCACGGTCTGCATGCGCACCCGCCATTGCCAGCGCTTCTCCAGCAGGTCGCGCGGGCCGACGAAGATGCGCGACACCGCGTGGTAGCTGCCGGTCGGCACGGGCAGCGCCACCACCAGCTCCAGGCCTTGCGCGCCGGCCCCCGGCAACGGCACCCACAGCGGCTGCACCCACTGCTCGCGCTCGACGTGCTGGTTGTCCAACAGTGGCACCCAGCCATCGGGCGTGCGCACCAGCACGGCGGCCGACAGCGTCACCAGCCGCGGCAGGTAGAGGGCCATGGCCTCGCCGCCGGGCGGCACATGCAGGCGGTACCAGCGCATCTCGTAGCCACCGGCGTCCGAGATCAGCGTCGCGCCCGGGCGGCGGCGCACGTCCGGCAGCGGCTGTGCCTGCCAGGCGGCATCGGCCACGGGCGGCAGCAGCTCGGGAGGGACGTCCAGGCGGCTGCCGCCGGTCACCGCATGGCGGCGCAGGGCGCCCCACCAGGCGTCCAGCTGGGCACGGCTCCAGTGGCTTGTGGCCAGCTCGGTAATCGCGGAATCGTCGCCGCCGCGCGGGCTGGGCTGGGGCAGGCGCTGCGCCTGGGCGGCCAGGCTGGCAGCGCACAGGATGGCCAGCAGCCAGACGCGCAGCAGGAGGCCCAGGTCACGCATGCGGATGAATTCTTCTAGGCGTTGACATGGGGCGCGAGCATGCCACAGGGGCCGGCGCCACCACACGCCGTCGCGGCCGGCCGGCGCCCGGGTGAGACCGTTCAGCCGGCGCCTGCCGGCAGGTGCTTGCGGGCCGCATCGCGCAGCTCGCGCGACAGCCCCGCGTCGCCCACCGCGCGCGACAGCAGCAGCGAGCCCACCAGCGTCGACAGCATGGACAAGGCCTGCTCACGCCGCCCGGCCGCGTCGGCTGCGGGCATCTGGTCCTGCAAGGTGGCGAGCAGGCTCCCGACCCCCTCGGCAAACACCTGCTTCACCGCCGGCCCGCCGCGCGCGGCGTCGCCCGCCAGCGCCACCAGGCTGCAGCCTGCGCCGGGATGGTCGCGATGGGCGTCGGACAGGTAGGTGCGCACCCAGGCTGCCAGGCTGCGGTCGGTCTGCTGCTTCCACTCCTCGCGGTTGGTCTGCATCGCGCGCCGCGTGGCCTGGGCGGCCAGGTCGTCCTTGGACTCGAAGTGACCGTAGAAGCCGCCGCGCGTCAGTCCCGCGGCCTGCATCAGGTCGTTCAGGCCGATGCCGTCGAAGCCGCGCTCGCGGAACAGCTGGGCGGCGTTGTCGAGGATGCGTTCACGGTTGGCTTCGGCCTGTTCGCGGGTGACCTTCATCGCGTTCTCCAAGGTCTTGGTGAAAAGTGACTTGACGGATTTATATGTTGACCGACATTTATATCAATCATGTCAGTTGACATGAATAACTGCCTTGAAGGATTCGCCATGCAGCTCAAGAACGCCGTCGTCTTCATCACCGGGGCCAACCGCGGCCTGGGCCTGGCCTTTGCGCGCGCCGCGCTCGCGGCCGGCGCCGCCAAGGTCTACGCGGCCGCACGCGATCCGGCCAGCGTGACGCTGCCGGGCGTGGTGCCCGTCGCGCTGGACGTGACCGACCCGGTCCAGGTGGCCGCGGCCGCAGCGCAATGCACGGACGTGACGCTGCTGATCAACAACGCCGGCGTCTCGCAACCCTCCTCGACGCAGGCGCCGGACGCCATCGCCGCCGCGCGACGCAGCTTCGACACCAACTTCTTCGGCTTGTGGTCGCTGAGCCAGGCCTTTGCGCCGGTGCTGAAGGCCAATGGCGGCGGGGCGGTGCTGAACGTGCTGTCGGCGCTGAGCTGGGTCACGCTGCCGGGCACGGCCGGCTACAGCGCCAGCAAGGCCGCCGCCTGGGCGCTGAGCAACGGCCTGCGCGCCGAACTGCGCGAGCAGGGCACCCAGGTGACCAGCCTGCACGTGGGCTACATGGACACCGACATGACGCGCGGCGTCGAGGCGCCCAAGTCTTCGCCCGATGCCGTGGCCCGCCAGGCGCTGGAGGAACTGCAGGCCGGCGCCTTCGAGGTGCTGGCCGACGACGTCAGCCGCCAGGTCAAGGCCAGCCTGTCCAGCGCCACACCGGCCTACGCCGGCTGACCTTCGGGAGCCCGCCGTGAACGCCGCCCTGCCTTCGCAAGCCCACCCCGACGCCGCCACCGACGGCCGCATGGCCGCCGCCCGCCACGCGTTCTCCGTGCCCGAACGCATCCCGTTGAAGCCCGACGAGCGCGCGGCGCTGGCCGGCGCCGCCGAGCCACCGCTGCGCCATGACGGCCACAAGCTGGCGCGCTGGACGCTAGGCCAGGGTCCACGCGTGCTGCTGGTGCACGGCTGGAACAGCCGCGGCGCGCACCTGCTGGGATTCGCCCGGCCCCTGGTCGAGGCCGGCTTCTCGGTCACGCTGTTCGACCTGCCGGCGCATGGCGACTCGGGCGGGCATGCGGCCAGCGTCGTGCATGCGGGCCGGGCCCTGCGCGCGATCGCGGCGGACATCGGCGACGTGCACGCCGTCGTCGGCCATTCCATGGGCTCGGCCGCGGCGCTGCTGGCGTTCGTGCATGGGCTGCGGGTGCAGCGCAGCGTGCACCTGGCCGGCCCCTCGTCGCTGACGCCCATGGTCAAGGGCCTGGCGGCCATGCACGGCCTGGGCCCGGCGGACGCCGCGGCGTTTGCCGGCTGGGTGGAAGGCTTCACCGGCACCCGCATGGGTTGCGTGGACCTGGAGCGGCTGCACCCGGGCCTGCGCCATCCAGGGCTCATCCTGCACGACGCCGACGACCGCACGGTGCCGTTTGCCGCGTCCACGGCGCTGCATGCAGCCTGGCCCGGCTCGCAGTTGCAGCGCCTGAGCGGGCTGGGGCATCGCCGCCTGCTGGTCGACGCCGACGTCATCGCACGCAGCGTGGCCTTCATCGCCTCGGGCCGGCCGCAATGAGTGCGGCACCGCACCGCCGCTGGTTGCTGACGCTGGCGGGCCTGTCCGCGCTGGCCACGCTGTCGACCAACATCCTGCTGCCCGCCTTGCCCGTCATGGCCCGGACGCTGGACGCCGATCCGGCCCGCATGACGGCCGCGGTGATGGGCGTCTTCCTCGCCGTGTTCGCACTGGCCCAGCTGATCGTGGGCCCGCTGTCCGACCGCATCGGCCGCCGGCCCGTCGTGCTGGGCGGCTTGGCCGTCTTCGTAGCCGGCACGCTGATGTGCGCGGCGGCGGATGGGCTGGCATTGCTGCTGGCGGGCCGTGCGGTCCAGGCCGCCGGCGCGGCGGCGGCGTCCGTGCTGGCGCGCGCGGTGGCCCGCGACCGCTTCGAGGGGCCGCCGCTCGCGGCGCTGCTGGGCCGCATCATGGTCGTCATGGCCGCCGCGCCGGGCTTCTCGCCGTTACTAGGCGGCCTGGTGCTAGCCGGCTGGGGATGGCGGGCGCTGTTCATCGCGCTGGTGCTGGCCGGCGCGGCGCTGGGCCTGGCCTATGCCCGGCTGGTGGGCGAGACGCTGCCCACCGACAGGCGCCGTCGGCAGCCCATGGCGCAGCTGGCGCGCGGCTATCTGGCGCTGCTGGCGGACGCACGCTTCGTGCGGCCCGCACTGGCGACCGCCGCCATCCTCGGCGCCTTGTTCGCCTACTTCGGCGCCGCGCCGCTGGTGCTGGCCCGCGATCACGGCTTCTCGGCGCTGCAGGTGGGCCTGTTCTTCGCCGCGACGGTATTCGTCGTCTTCGCGGCTGGGCAGACCGCGCCACGCTGGAGCGCGCGCTGGGGCAGCCCCACGGTGCTGCGCCTGGGCGCCGCGCTGGCGACGCTGGGTGGCATCACCTTGCTGGCGACAGGCTCGATGGGCCTGGGCGCGTTTGCCGCGGCGAGCTGCCTGTTCCTGTTCGGCATGGGCCTGGTGTCACCCACCGGTACGGCGCTCGCGCTGACGCCCTACGCCGCGCAGGCCGGCCAGGCCTCGGCGCTGCTGGGCTTCCTGCAGATGGCCGCTGCGGCCGTGCTGACCACGCTCGCAACGACGCTCCCCGGCTCACGCCTGGCCGTGCTGGGCCTGGTGTTGGCCGGCGGCGGCCTGCTGGCCCTGCTGTCAGCAGGCCGCAAGCCAGCCACCGCGATGCCAGACCCGCAATGAAGAAAGGCAAGCCTTGCGGGCTTGCCTTTGTAGCGGAGGGGGCCGGGGGCGGCGTCAGTCGGCTTGCTTGCGCAGGAAGGCCGGGATCTCGATCTCGTCCATGCCGTTGGACGACAGCGCCTCGACCTTGGCGGCCGCGCTGCCCGAACGGCCGTGGCGCCACACGCTGGGCACGTTGGCGTTGGCGAAATCGCCCAGGCCCAGGCCCACGTTCGCCTGCTGTGCGGTCGGCGCGGCCATGGCCACGGCCTGCGTCAGCACGGGCATGCCGTCGGTGCCGTTGCGCACGACCTGCTGGGTCTGCACCACCTGCAGCGGCGCCTGCTGGCGCGCGCGGCCGGCGGTCAGGCCGGTGGCGATGACGGTCACGCGCAGCGCGTCGCCCAGCGTTTCGTCGTAGGCGGTGCCGAAGATGACGTGTGCTTCGTCGGACGCATAACGCTTGATCGCGTTCATCGCGTTGCGCGACTCGCTCAGCTTGAAGTTGCTGCGGCCGGCGGCGATCAGCACCAGCACGCCACGCGCGCCGGACAGGTCGATACCTTCCAGCAGCGGGCAGGCGACGGCGGCTTCGGCGGCCTTGGCGGCGCGGTCCGGGCCGGTGGCCTGGGCCGTGCCCATCATGGCCTTGCCCGGCTCGCTCATCACGGTCTTCACGTCTTCGAAGTCGACGTTGACCAGGCCGGGGATGTGAATGATGTCGGAAATGCCGCCAACAGCATTCTTCAGCACGTCATTGGCATGCGCGAAGGCCTGATCCTGCGTGACGTCGTCGCCCAGCACGTCGAGCAGCTTGTCGTTCAGCACGACGATCAGCGAGTCGACGTTGGCTTCCAGTTCGGCCAGGCCGGCATCAGCGGCCTTGGCGCGGCGGCCGCCTTCGAAATCGAAGGGTTTGGTGACGACGCCGACGGTCAGGATGCCCATTTCCTTCGCGACGCGTGCAATCACCGGCGCGGCGCCCGTGCCGGTACCGCCGCCCATACCGGCGGTGATGAACAGCATATTGGCGCCGGCAATGGATTCGCGAATGCGGTTTTCGGCTTCCTCGGCGGCGGCCTTGCCCATTTCGGGTTTGGCACCGGCGCCCAGACCGGTGGAGCCGAGTTGCAGCAATTGGTCGGCCTTGGAGCGGTTGAGGGCTTGCGCGTCGGTATTCGCGCAGATGAATTCAACGCCTTGAACGCCCTGGGCGATCATGTGGTCCACAGCGTTGCCACCGCCACCACCGACCCCGATCACCTTGATTTGGGTGCCTTGGTCAAACTCTTCGATCATCTCGATGGGCATATCAAACCTCCTACTGCAATTGTGCCCCGGGCACGAGATAAATTGACTAGATAAAGTACAACGAATTTTTTACACTTCTTACCGATGGTGCAACCGACTTGAAAAATTACCGAGGAACCAGTCCTTGACGCGTCCGAACAGGGTCTTGACCGAGCCCGCCTGCTGCGCCGCCTTGAAACCCCGGGTCCGCGACAACCGCGCCTCTTCCAGCAAACCCATGACGGTGGCCGACCGAGGATTGGCCACCATGTCGAACAGCGCGCCGTAATAGGTGGGGATTCCTCGCCGGACAGGTTTCAGAAAAATATCTTCGGCCAGTTCCACCATGCCCGGCATGACCGACGAACCACCGCTCAGCACGATCCCCGAGGACAGCAATTCCTCATACCCGGTTTCCCGAATGACCTGATGCACCAGCGAAAAGATTTCCTCGACCCGCGGTTCGATCACGCCGGCCAACGCCTGCTTGGACAGCATGCGGGGGGTGCGGTCGCCCAAACCCGGCACCTCCACCTGATCAGACGGATCGGCCAACAATTGCTTGGCGACGCCATGCTCGACCTTGATTTCCTCCGCATCCTTGGTCGGCGTGCGCAACGCCATCGCGATATCGGAGGTGATCAGGTCACCCGCGATCGGAATCACCGCGGTATGGCGGATGGAACCGCCGGTGAAAATCGCCACGTCGGTCGTGCCGGCACCGATATCCACCAGCGCGACGCCCAGATCGCGTTCGTCGGAAGTCAGCGCGGCAAAACTGGAAGCGCTCGGATTCAAAACCAGCTGGTCCACTTCCAAACCGCAGCGGCGCACGCACTTCACGATGTTCTCCGCCGCGCTCTGGGCGCCGGTCACGATATGCACCTTGACCTCCAGCCGGCCGCCGCTCATGCCGATCGGCTCCTTCACCTCATGGCCGTCGATGACAAATTCCTGGGGCTCGACCAGCAGCAGGCGCTGGTCGTTGGGAATATTGATGGCCTTGGCGGTTTCCACGACGCGGGCCACATCGACCGGCGTGACCTCCTTGTCGCGCACGATGACCATGCCGGTGGAGTTCTGGCCGCGGATATGGCTGCCGGTAATCCCCGTGTAAACCCTCGAAATTTTGCAGTCGGCCATCATTTCGGCCTCTTTCAGGGCCTGCTGGATGGACTGCACCGTGGCGTCGATATTGACCACGACGCCGCGCTTCAGACCATGCGACGGCGCCACGCCGAGGCCGGCGATACGCAATTCACCGCCCGGCAAAACCTCGGCCACCACGGCCATGATCTTGGCGGTGCCGATATCCAAACCGACGACCAGATCCTTGTATTCCTTGGCCATGTCCGTCCTCAACGTTTTCTATTTACGGGTTTCCCCGGAGTCTGGGTCGTCACGCCGCCCAGCTTGACCGCGTAGCCGTCCGCGTGGCGCAGGTCGGCCGACACCAGCGAGCTGTGGTATGCGGCCGTGACCTGCGTGATGGAGTGCGGCGAAGCGCCCGAAACGTTCCACCACCTCGGCCTCGGCGCCCCGCCCCAATTCGACGACGGCGCCGCTGCCAAGCGTCGCCCGCCAGGAACCGCGACCGGACAGATCCAGCCGGTCGATGCCCTCGCTCAATCGCTCGGCGGCCGGCTCCAGCGCGCGCCACATCTGCAACATCTGCCGGCCGTATTCTCCGGGCCCGCCAGCATCGGCAGCGTCTCGTCCTCGACGTCACCGAGATTCGCCTGGAACACCTCGCCAAAGCTGTTGACCAGCGCGCGTTCGCACGGTCGCCTCGCTGTCGGCGTCGGCGCCGTCGGCCGTGCTTCCCAGTAGGCGGCGGGGCGGTGTTCCTCCAGCCTGACCTTCAGCCGCATCGGCCAGACCCGCGTCAGCTGCGCATGCCGCACCCACGGCACGGCCTCGAACGCGGCACGGGCTTCCTTCAGGTTCAGGCTCAGGAAGGAACCCGTGCAGCCGCGGCAGCGCATTGGCGCGCAGCGACGCGACGCTGTTGCGGGACACGTCGCCCTCCACCTGGATCGGCGCGCAGGTTGAAGTCGGCAGCCTCACCACCCAGTGCACCGCCTCCACAGCCGCCGATGCGCCAGCAGGGCGGCGACGAGCAGCGCCGACACGACGTTCATCAGGCGGACGTCGGGCGGCAGTGGGCGGTGGCGAGGGCATCATGTGGCCCCGCGCGGTCGTCGGCGTCCGAGGGGATCGGGCGGCTTGGGCGCCCGGCGTCAGACGCAAGCAGTGGCGGCAGGTTTCATGGCTGTCCAGCCTCGCCTGGGCGAGCAGCCACAGGCACAGCTGCGGGTAGTCGATGCCCACGGCCTGCGCGGCCTTGGGCACCAGCGAGTGCGAGGTCATGCCCGGAGTGGTGTTCATCTCCAGCAGGAAGGGCTTGCCGTCGCTCTTGCGCAGCATCAGGTCGGCGCGGCCCCAGCCGCGGCAGCCCAGCAACCGGTAGGCGCGCCAGCACCAGCTACTGAATCTCTTTCTCCAGCGGAGCCGGCAGCGTGCCGAACAGGTACTGGGTGGTGTCGGTCAAGTACTTGTTCTCGTAGTCGTAGTTGCCGCCTTCGGCGCGGATCTCGATGACCGGCAGCGCGACGGCGCGTCGTCGCCCTCGCCCAGCACCGGCGCAGGTCAGCTCGGGGCCTTCGATGCATTGCTCGAACAGCAATTCGTCGTCGAAGCCCAGCGCCAGCTCGACCGCGCCCTGCATCTCGCGAATAGCCGGCGGCCTTGGTGATGCCGATGCTGCGAGCCTTCGTGCGGCGGCTTGACGATGACCGGCAGGCCCAGCGCGTCGGGAATCTGTGCGGATGCGCTCCGCGCGTCAGCTCGGCGCGCTCGAGCGAGACCAAGTACTGCGGAGTCGGCAGGCCGTCGGACGCCCAGACGCGCTTGGTCATGGTCTTGTCCATCGCGACGCCGGAGGCCGTCACGCCCGAGCCGGTGTAGGGAATGCCGAGCCACTCCAGCGCGCCCTGCAACGTGCCGTCCTCGCCGCCGCGGCCATGCAGCGCGATGAAGGCGCGTGCGAAACCCTCGTCCTTCAGCGCTTGCAGCGGGCGCTCGGCGGGGTCGAAGGCATGGGCATCGACGCCGATGGACTTCAATGCATCCAGCACGCCGTTGCCGACTCATCAGCGACACCGGCCGCTCGGCGCTGGTGCCGCCGAACAGCACGGCCACCTTGCCGAGCGACCTTCGCATCGATGTTCAGGTCCTGCTCATGGACGGCTACCTTCATGCTTGATCCGCCTCCTTGCGCAAATGTTGGGTCGACACGCGCCGGCAGCGCTGCTCATCGAGCCGGCGCCCATGCCGATGACAACGTCGCCGTCGCGGGTCAGCGCGGCGCCAGCGCTGCGGGCATGTCGGCCACCGCTGTCGACGAAGTGCGGCGTGCCGACCGCATCGGCCAGCGCGCGCCAGGTCGCGCCCTGCGATGGGCGCGCTCGCCGGCGGCATACACCTCGGTCAGCAGCACCACGTCGGCGCCCTGCATGACCTGCACGAAGTCGGCGAAGCAGTCGCGCGTGCGCGTGTAGCGGTGCGGCTGGAAGGCCAGCACCAGCCGGCGGCCCGGGAAGGCGCCGCGCGCGGCGGCCAGCACCGCGGCCATCTCGACCGGGTGGTGGCCGTAGTCGTCGATCAGCGAGAACGCGGCCGCCGTCGGCCGTCGGCCATTCGCCATGCTTCTCGAAGCGACGACCCACGCCAGAGAAATTCGCCAGCGCTTTCTGGACGGCGCATCCGGGCAGTCCAGCTCCATCGCGATCGCGATCGCCGCCAGCGCGTTGCGCACGTTGTGCTCGCCGGCCAGGTTCAGCAGCACGTCCAGGTCCGGCTCCGCCTTCGCGCTGGCAGGTGAAGCGCATCTGTGCGCCGGCCAGCGCCTGCACGTCGACGGCGCGCACGCTGACTCCCGCCGACAGGCCGTAGCTCACCGACCGGCCGCTCGATGCGGCCCAGGATGGACTGCACGCCGGCATCGTCCGCGCACACCACCGCCGCGCCGTAGAACGGCATGCGGTGCAGGAACTCGACGAAGGCCGAGTGCAGCTTCTCAACCGAATGACCATACGTGTCCATGTGGTCTTCGTCGATATTGGTGACGACGGACAGCACGGGGTTGAGCTTCAGGAAGGATGCATCGCTCTCGTCGGCCTCCACGACGATGAACTCGCCCTGGCCCAGCCGCGAGTTCGCGCCGGCCGCGTTGAGCTTGCCGCCGATGACGAAGGTCGGGTCCAGGCCCGCTTCCACCAGGATGGCGGTGACCAGCGAGGTCGTCGTCGGTCTTGCCATGCGTGCCGGCGATCGCGATGCCGCGGCGCAGCCGCATCAGCTCGGCCAGCATGACGGCACGAGGCACGATCGGCACCTGGCGTGCACGCGCGGCACTGACCTCGGGGTTGTCCGCCGCGACCGCGGTGCTGGTGACCAGCGCTTGCGCATCGCCGATGTGCGGCGCCGCATGGCCGATCTCCACGCGCAGGCCCAGCGCGTGCAGCCGCTCGGTCGTCGCGCTCTCGACCGCGTCCGACCCGCTGACCATGAAGCCCAGGTTGTGCAGGATCTCGGCGATGCCGCTCATGCCGGCGCCGCCGATGCCGACAAAGTGCAAACGCTGAACGGCGTGCTTCACTTCAACATTCCTTCGATTTCGTCGGCCACACGCGCCGCCGCGCGCGGGCGTGCCAGGCCGCGGGCCTTCTCGCCCATGGCCAGCAGCGAGCCGCGATCCTGGCCGCCCAGCAGCTCATACAGCTTCTGCGGCGTCAGCTCGGTCTGCGGCAGATGGATGGCCGCGCCGTGCTGGGCCATGAAGACGGCGTTGTCGCGCTGGTGCGAGGTGGTGCTGACCACCAGCGGCACCAGCACCGCCGCGCAGCCGGCTGCGCACAACTCGCTGACGGTGATGGCACCGGCGCGGCACACCACCACGTCGGCCCAGGCCAGCGCCGCGGCCATGTCGTCGATGAAGGGACGCACCTCGGCCGGCAGTCCGGCGTCGGTGTAGGCCTGCCAGACGGCGCCGAGGTGGTCCTGGCCGGACTGGTGCAGCACCTGCGGCCGCTGGTCTTCCGGCCACAGCGCCAGCGTCTGCGGCAGCGCCTGGTTCAGCGCGCGCGCGCCCAGCGAGCCGCCCAGCACCAGCAGACGCAACGGGCCCGTGCGATCGGCGAAACGCTCGGCCGGCAGCGGCAGCGCCTCGATCTCGGCACGCACCGGGTTGCCGCTGACGATGGCGCCCGACGTCGATGCCGCTGCGGCACCGTCGAAGCCGAAGGCGATGCGCCTGGCGAAAGGCTTCAGCGCGAAGTTGCTTTCAGCATCGCCGCATCGGCGTTGACCAGCATCAACGGCCGGCCGGTCAGCGCAGCCGTCAGCCCAGCCGGCACGCAGACATAGCCACCCATGCCCAGTACGGCGGTCGCACGGCGCTGCTCGTAGACGCGCCTGGCCGCACCCAGCGACTTGAAGAAACCGACGATGCCGCGCAGCGTGTGCTTGAGCCCCTTGCCGCGCAGGCCGGCGAACGGCAGCGCGTCGAGCTCGATGCCGCGCGCCGGCACCAGCCGGTTCTCCATGCCATGCGGCGTGCCTATCCACGACACGGTCCAGCCGCGGCGTTGCATTTCCTCGGCAACCGCTAGGCCGGGAATGACATGGCCGCCCGTGCCGGCGGCCATCACGACGAGGTGCCGTTCAGTCATGAACGCCCTCCTCTCATCATCTGCCGGTTCTCCAGATCGATGCGAAGCACAACCGCCAGCGCCACACAGTTCATCAGGATGGCCGAGCCGCCGAAGCTCATCAGCGGCAGGGTCAGCCCCTTGGTCGGCAGCGCGCCCAGGTTCACGCCCATGTTGATGAAGGCCTGGCCACCCATCCAGATGCCGATGCCCTGCGCGTACAGGCCCGCGAACACGCGGTCCAGCGCGATGGCCTGGCGGCCGATCAGGAAGCAGCGGCGGGTCAGCCAGAAGAACGCGAGGATCACCACGGCCACTCCCGCAAAGCCCAGTTCCTCGCCGATGACGGCGAGCAGGAAGTCGGTGTGCGCCTCGGGCAGGTAGTGCAGCTTCTCGACGCTGCTGCCCAGCCCCTGCCCGACCCACTCGCCGCGGCCGAAGGCGATCAGGCTGTGCGTCAGCTGGTAGCCCTTGCCTTGGGCGTACTTCTCGTCCCAGGGGTTGAGGTAGGCCAGTATCCGCTCGCGGCGGAACTCGCTGAAGCTGATCATCAGCACGAAGGCGCCCACCAGCACCAGCGTGATCAGCAGGAACATGCGGCCGTTGACGCCGCCGAGGAACAGGATGCCCATCGTGATGGCCGCAATGACCATGAAGGCGCCCATGTCCGGCTCGGCCAGCAGCAGCAGTCCCACGAAGGCCAGCGAGATCGCCATCGGCGTGACGGCCTGGAAGAAGTTCTCCCGGGCGTCCATCTTGCGCATCATGTAGTTGGCCGCGTACAGCGCGATGCCGAACTTGGCCAGCTCCGACGGCTGGAAGTTCATGACGCCCAGCGGGATCCAGCGCCGCGCGCCGTAGACGACCTTGCCGACACCCGGGATCAGCACCGCCACCAGCAGCACCAGCGCGACGACGAACACCCACGGCGCCCAGCGCTCCCAGACGGCCACGGGAATCTGCACGGTGACCAGGCCCGCGACCAGGCCGAAGCCGATGGCCACCATGTGCCGGGTCAGGAAATGCGTGGGCAGGTACTTGGAGAAGCGCGGGTTGTCCGGCAGCGCGATGGAGGCCGAATAGACCATCAGCAGGCCGAAGGCCATCAGCGCCAGCACGACCCAGACCATGGTCACGTCGAAACCCTGCAGCTGCGTGGGCCGGCCGGCCGACGTGGACACCCAGTCGCGCACCGGCACGCTGGCGTCCTCGCCGCCGTCGCGCTTCCACAGCGACTGCAGCTTGGCCTGGACGCCGCTCAGCACGGCGTTCACAGCGTCACCCCACGGTCATCGGCCAGCTGCTGCACCGTCGCGACGAAGACCTCGGCGCGGTGGGCGTAGTTCCTGAACATGTCAAGGCTCGCGCAGGCGGGCGACAGCAGCACGCTGTCGCCGGATTGCGCCTGCTCCAGGCACCAGGCCGTGGCGGCTTCCAGCGTGTCGTGGCGCTGCATGAGGACGCCGGTGTTGGCGAGTGCCGCTTCGATCTGCGGCGCATCGCGGCCGATCAGCGCGACGGCGCGGGCGTGGCGTTGCACGCCTTCGGCCAGAGGAGAGAAGTCCTGGCCCTTGCCGTCGCCGCCGAGGATCGAGCACCAGCTTCGCCGGTGCTCGATCCGCGCCCAGGCCCGAGATCGCGGCGACGGTGGCGCCGACGTTGGTGCCCTTGCTGTCGTCGTAGAACTCGACACCGTCAATGGTGCCGACCGGCTCCACGCGGTGCGGCTCGCCGCGGTATTCGCGCAGGCCGTGCAGCATGGGCGCCAGCTCGCAGCCGGCGGCCGTGGCGAGCGCCAGCGCGGCCAGCGCGTTGGCGGCGTTGTGGCGGCCGCGCACGCGCAGCGCGTCGGCGGGCATCAGGCGCTGGATCAGCAGTGGCTCGTCTTCGTCGCCCTTGCGCTTCTTGATCGTCGGGTCCAGCTCGCGGGCGCGCACCAGCCAGGCCAGGCCGCCCTCTTCCGTCAGGCCGAAGTCGCCCGGTGCCGTGGGCGGGTTCAGGCCGAAGCGCACGACACGGCGCGACACGGTGCGGCCCGGCTTGCCGCGCGTGCCCTTCACGAACACGGGCTGCGGCACCAGGCCTTCGACTTCAACGTCGTCGCGGTTGGAAACGATGACCGACTCGCGGCCGAAGATGCGCGCCTTGGCGCGGCCGTAGGCGGCCATGTCGCCGTGCCAGTCCAGGTGGTCCTGCGTCAGGTTCAGCACCGCACCGGCGGTGGGCTCGAAGCCGGCGACGTTGTCGAGCTGGAAGCTGGACAGCTCCAGCACCCAGACCTCGGGCAGCGTCTCGAACACCGGGCCGCGCGGGAGCGGCGGGTCGATCGGCAGCGGGCTCTCCTCGTCAGGCAACACCGCAGCCACTTCTGCTTCCGCGGCCACCTCTTCCACGACGGGCGCGTCCTCGATCTCCGCCGCGACAACCTCGGCCGGCGTCTCGACGGGCACCGGATCGGGTTCCTTGGCCAGCGCTTCGCCCAGCGTGTCCAGCAGCGTCGGGCCGATGTTGCCGGCGATGGCCACGCGCTTGCCTGCATGCTCGACGAGCAGGCCGGTCATGCAGGTGGTCGTGGTCTTGCCGTTGGTCCCGGTGATGGCCAGCACGGCGGGCGCATAGCCGTGCTGCGCCTTCAGCGCGGCCAATGCATCGGCGAACAGGTCCAGCTCACCGCGCACCGCGGGGCCGTGTTGATAGACCACTGCCAAGCGCGCATCCAGCGGCGACAGACCCGGGCTCTTCAGCACCGCCTGGAAGCCGGCCACGACATCCGCCGTCAGCTCGCCGGTGATGAAGGCCACCGTGTCGCCCAGCGCACCCAAGGCACTGAGCTGAGGCGGCTGCTCGCGGGAATCCCAGCACCGTGACCCGCGCACCGAAACGCGCGCACCAGCGGGCCATCGCGAGACCGGAGTCCCCGAGGCCCAGCACGAGCACGCGCTGTTCGGCAAATTGCGGCAGGTCCAGCTTCATCGGCTTACCGCAGCTTCAAGCTGGCCAGGCCGACCAGGCACAGCAGCATCGTGATGATCCAGAAGCGGATGACGACCTGCGTCTCGTTCCAGCCGCTCTTCTCGAAGTGGTGGTGCAGCGGCGCCATCTTGAAGATGCGCCGGCCTTCGCCGAAGCGCTTCTTCGTGAACTTGAACCAGCTCACCTGCAGCATCACGCTCAGCACTTCGGCGACGAAGATGCCGCCCATGATGCCCAGCACAATCTCCTGGCGCGTGATGACGGCGATGGTGCCCAGGCCGCCGCCCAGCGCCAGCGCGCCAACGTCGCCCATGAAGACCTGCGCCGGGTGCGCGTTGAACCACAGGAAGGCCAGGCCCGCGCCGGCCATCGCAGCGCAGAAGATCAGCAGCTCGCCGGCCCCCGGGATGTAGGGCAGCAGCAGGTATTTGGCGAACACCGACGAGCCGGTCAGGTAGGCGAACAGGCCCAGCGCCGAGCCCACCAGCACCACCGGCATGATGGCCAGGCCGTCCAGCCCGTCGGTGAAGTTCACCGCGTTGCTGGTGCCGACCATGACGAAGTAGGCCAGCGCCACGAAGCCCCACACGCCCAGCGGCATGGAGATGGTCTTGAAGAACGGGATCAGCAGGTCGGCCTTGGGCGGCAGCTCGGTCGAGAAGCCGCTACTCACCCAGCGGAAGAACAGCTGCACGACGCCGAGGAAGCTCGTCTCCGACACGCTGAACGCGAGGTACAGCGCGGCGACGATGCCGATCAGCGACTGCCAGAAGAACTTCTCGCGGCTGCGCATGCCCTCGGGGTTCTTGTCGACAACCTTGCGCCAATCGTCCACCCAGCCCACGGCGCCAAAGCCCATCGTCACCAGCATGACGACCCAGACGAAGCGGTTGCTCCAGTCGAACCACAGCAGCGTGGACACGCCGATGCCGATCAGGATCAGCACGCCGCCCATCGTCGGCGTGCCGCTCTTGGCCAGGTGGGCCTGCACGCCATAGGCGCGCACGGGTTGGCCGATCTTCATCGCGGTAAGGCTGCGGATGACCCAAGGGCCGAAGGCCAGGCCGATCAGCAGCGCCGTCATCGCGGCCATGACGGCGCGGAAGGTGATGTAGTTGAAAAGTCGCAGGAAACCCAGGTCGGGGTACAGGCCCTGCAGCCATTGGGCGAGGCTAAGCAGCATGGGTGTCTCCTGATTGGGTTTGAAGTGCGGAGACCACTTGTTCCATCTTCATGAAGCGCGAACCCTTGACCAGTACTGGTTCGCGTCCGGTTGTTCTTTCAAGGCGGCGATGAGCGCCGCGGTGTCGTCGAAGGCACGCGCCGCAGGGCCGTAGGCGGCCGCCGCATCACGCGCGGCCTGGCCGGCGGTCCACAGGTGGGCAATGCCCAGCTCGGCCGCATAGGCGCCCACCTCGCGGTGGAAGGCCGGGCCTTCGTTGCCGACCTCGCCCATGTCGCCCAGGATGAGCCAGCCGCTGCCGGGCAGCGCGGCCAGCATCGCGATGGCGGCGCGCACGCTGTCGGGGTTGGCGTTGTAGCTGTCGTCGATCAGCGGGCGGCCGCGCACGTCGCGCTTCAGCTCGCTGCGGCCCTTCACCGGCGCGGAAGGCTTCCAGGCCCTGCTGGATGGCCGACAGCGGCGCGCCCGCGCCCAGCGCCGACGCAGCCGCGGCCAGCGCGTTGCGCACGTTGTGCTCGCCGGCCATCTGCAGCACCACCGGCACCGTGCCGGCCGGCGTGTGCAGCTCCAGCGCCCAGTGCGTGCCCTGCCATTGCGCCTCGCCGGTCACGTCGGCCTCGCCGTGCAGCGCAAAGGTCAGGTGCGGGCGCGCGCCGGCCATCTCGAACCAGATCGGCGCACAGGCGTCGTCGGCGGGGAAGACCGCACAGCCGCTGGGGGCCAGCGCTTCGAGCACCGCGCCGTTCTCGCGCGCGACCGCCTCGACGGTCGCCATGAACTCCTGGTGCTCGCGCTGCGCGTTGTTGACCAGCGCGACCGTCGGCTGCGTCATCAAGGCCAGCGGCGCGATCTCGCCGGGGTGGTTCATGCCCAGCTCGACCACGGCCGCGCGGTGGCTGACCTCGTCGTCGTGGCGCAGCCGCATCAGCGTCAGCGGCACGCCGATGTCGTTGTTGTAGTTGCCCTGCGTGGCCAGCGCCGCGTCGCCCACCCAGGCGCGCAGGATGCTGGCGATCATCTGCGTCGTCGTCGTCTTGCCGTTGCTGCCGGTGACGGCGATGACCGGCAGCTGCTGCTGGCGGCGCCAGGCGGCGGCCAGCTGACCCAGCGCGGCCTTGGCGTCGGGCACCAGCAGGCCGGGCATCGCGCCCAGGTTGCGCTCGGCCAGCGCGGCGACGGCACCGGCCTGCTGCGCCTGGGCGATGAAGTCGTTGGCGTCGAAGCGTTCGCCGCGCAGCGCGACGAACAGGTCGCCGGGCTGCAGCGTGCGCGTGTCGCTGTGCACGCGGGCGAACCCAGTCGCGCCGTCGCCGACCAGCGTGGAGCCGGGCAGCAGCGCCTGGGCTTCGGCCAGGGTCAGGAAGAAGCTCACAGCCCCGCCCTTTCCAGCAGCGCCGCGCGCGCCTCAGCCACGTCGGAGAACGGGCGGCGCACGCCGTGCACCTCCTGGTAGTCCTCGTGGCCCTTGCCGGCGACCAGCACGATGTCGCGCGCGCCGGCCTCGGCGATGGCGATGCGGATGGCTTCCTCGCGAGCCTCGATGACGAGGGCATCGGGCGCTGCGGCAGTGATATCGGCCAGGATCTGCGCCGGTGCTTCGGTGCGTGGGTTGTCGGTGGTGACCACCACCCGGCCAGCCAGCTTCGCGGCGATGGCGCCCATCAGCGGGCGCTTGGTCGCATCGCGGTCGCCACCGCAGCCGAACACGCAGACGAGTTCGCCGCCACGCGCCGCGGCCAGGCCCTGCAGCGCGGACAGCGCCTTGTCCAGCGCGTCCGGCGTGTGCGCGTAGTCCACCACCACCTGCGGCAGCTCGCGGCCATTGCCCACGCGCTGCATGCGGCCCGGCACCGGCGTCACGCGCGACAGTGCGCGCGCCACGTCGGCCAGCGCGTGCCCCTGCGCGCGCAGCGCGCCGGCCACGCCCAGCAGGTTGGCGGCGTTGTAGTCGCCGATCAGACCGGTCTGCACGGCAATGGCGTCCGCGCCCTCGTGCAGCGTGAAGGCCAGGCCCTCGCCGGTGTAGTGCAGGCCGCGGGCGGTCAGGCGAGCGTCCTGGCGCTCGACGCCGGTGGTCCACACGTCCAGCGCGGCCAGTTCGGCCGCGAGCGAATCGCCCTTGGCGTCGTCCAGGTTGACCACCGCCGCGCGCAGGCCGGGGAAGTCGAACAGCGCCCGCTTGGCCAGCCAGTAGGCGTCCATGTCGCCGTGGTAGTCCAGGTGGTCCTGCGTGAAGTTGGTGAACACGGCGACGCGGATGGCCGTGCCGGCCAGACGCCCCTCGACGATGCCGATGCTCGACGCCTCGATCGCGCAGACCGCGAAGTCGTCCTGGCGCATGCGCGCGAACGCGGCCTGCAGCAGCACCGGGTCGGGCGTGGTCAGGCCGTTGTAGTCCAGCTTGGGCGGCTCGCCGATGCCCAGCGTGCCGACGACGCCGCAGCGCTTGCCGAGTTGAGCCGACGCCTGCGCGATCCACCAGGCCGACGAGGTCTTGCCGTTGGTGCCGGTGACGGCGATGACGTCCAGCTTGTCGGTGGGCTTGCCGAAGAAGGCCGCGGCGATCTCGCCGGTGCGGGCCTTCAGGCCCGGCAGCGACGCGACGCGCGCATCGGTGAAGCCGAAGCGCTCCACGTCGGCATCCTCGACCAGGCAGGTCGCCGCGCCGGCGGCCAGCGCGGCGGCGACGTACTCGCGCCCGTCGCGGGCATAGCCGGGCCAGGCGATGAAGGCATCGCCAGGCATCACCTGCCGGCTGTCGGTGCGCAGCGTGCCGGTGCACCACTCGGCCAGCCAGCGGGCCGCGGCGTCGGGAGACTTGAGGCGGGTCAGCATCAGAAGCTCTCCTCCACGGGGACGGCCTTCTGGTTCGCGACGATCTGGCTCTTCACGTCCAGGTCGGGCGCCACGCCCAGCAGGCGCAGCGTCTGCGCGGTGACTTGGCTGAACACGGGACCGGCAACCTTGCCGCCGTAATAGACGCCGGCGGTGGGCTCGTCGACCATCACCGCCACGACGATGCGCGGGTTGACGATGGGCGCGACGCCGACGAACCAGGAGCGGTACTTGTTGGTGTAGCCGCGGCCCTCCTGCTTGTGGGCCGTGCCGCTCTTGCCGCCGATGCTGTAGCCGGGCACCTGCGCATCGGGCGCCGTGCCGCCGGGGCCGGCGGCGGCTTGCAGCATGTGGCGCACCTCGCGCGCCACCTCGGGGCTGAACACGCGGATGCCGGCCACCGGATGATCGTGCGGCTGGCGCAGCATGCTGATGGGGATGATCTCGCCGTCGCGCGCGAACACCGTGTAGGCCCGTGCCAGCTGGAACAGCGACGCCGACAGGCCATAGCCGTAGCTCATGGTCGCCTGCTCGATGGGCCGCCAGGTCTTGTACGGACGCAGCTTGCCGGACACGGCACCGGGGAAGCTGATCTGCGGCCGCTGGCCCAGCCCGATGCCGGTGAACATCTCGTGCATCTCGCGCGCCGGCATCTGCATGGCCAGCTTGGTCGTGCCGATGTTGCTGGACATCTGGATCACTTCGCGCACCGTGATGACGCCGTGCGCCTTGGTGTCGCTGATGACGGCGCCCTGGAAGGGGTAGCGGCCATTGCCGGTGTCCACCAGCGTGTCGGGCTTCACGCGGTGCGTCTCCAGCGCCAGGCCGGCAATGAAGGGCTTCATCGTCGAGCCGGGCTCGAACACATCGGTCAGCGCGCGGTTGCGAAGTTGTTCGCCGGACAGGTTCTGGCGGTTGCCGGGGTCATAGCTCGGGAAGTTGGCCAGCGCCAGCACTTCGCCGGTCTGTGCGTCCAGCACCACCACCGAGCCGGCCTTGGCCTTGTTGGCCGCCACGGCGTCGCGGATGCGCTGGTAGGCGAAGAACTGCACCTTGGAGTCGACGGCCAGATCCACGTCGCGGCCGTTGGCGGCCGGCACGACGTCGCCGATGTCTTCCACCACGCGGCCCAGCCGGTCGCGCACGACGGAGCGCGAGCCGTCGCGGCCCTGCAGTTCCTTCTGGAACGCCAGCTCGATGCCCTCCTGGCCGCGATCCTCCACGTTGGTGAAGCCCACCACGTGCGCCGCCGCCTCGCCCTCGGGGTACTTGCGGCGGTACTCGCGGTCCTGGAACACGCCCTTGATGCCGATGGCCTTCACGCGCGTGGCGGTCTCGTCGTCGGCCAGGCGCTTCAGCCAGACGAAGCGCGCCTCGGGGTTGAGCTTGGCGTCCAGCTCCTTCTTCGACAGGCCCAGCGCCTTGGCCAGTTCGCGACGCTTGTCGGCGTCGGCATCCACTTCCTTCGGGATCGCCCAGATCGACGGCACGGCCACGCTGGCGGCCAGCACCTGGCCGCTGCGGTCGTTGATGCGGCCACGGCTGGCGGGCAGCTCCAGCGTGTGCGCGTAGCGCGCCTCGCCCTGCTTCTGGAAGAACTCGGTGTGCAGGATCTGCACGTAGACGGCCCGGCCCAGCAGGCCCGCAAAGGCCAGCCCGACCAGCGCGACGAGGAAGCGCGAACGCCACGGCGGCGTCTTGGACGCCAGCAGCGGGCTGCTGGAATAGCTGACCGCACGGCCCGAGCCGAGCAGGCGCGCGCCGGACTTGGGAGGCTTGCTCACGGGGCCACCCCCGAGGCCACGACAGCCGGCGAGATCAGCCGCATGCCCAGGCGCTCGCGCGCGACCTGCTCCACGCGCAGGTTGGTGGCCTGCGCATGGCGCTCGGCCTTCAGCCGCTCGGCGTCGGTCGCCAGGCGCTGCCCTTCGGCCTTGGCGCGCTCACGCTCGGTGAACAGGCGACGCGACTCGTAGGCGTTGTGCACCAGCACCAGCCCGCTGGCCAGCACGGCCAGGATGAGGATGAAGTTGATCCGGATCACGCCGCTAGCCCTTCAGCGGCGCATCGGTGCGCTCGGCAACCCGCAGCACGGCCGAGCGTGAGCGCGGATTGGTCCTCACCTCGGTCTCGCTCGGTTTCACGCGCCCCAGCGCCTTCAGCGCCAGCGGCGGCGGCGGCGCGAACGGCGCGCGGCGGTCCACCTCGGCCTTGCTGTGGCCGGCAATGAACTGCTTGACGATGCGGTCCTCCAGCGAGTGGAAGCTGATCACCGACAGCCGGCCGCCGGGCGCCAGCAGCCGCAGCGCCGAATTCAGCCCTTGCTCCAGCTGGGCCAGTTCGCCATTGACATGAATCCGAAGGGCTTGAAAGGTACGCGTGGCCGGGTCCTGGCCGGGTTCGCGGGTCTTGACCGTGCGAGCCACGAGTTCGCGCAGTTCGTCGGTGCGCGTGAGCGGCGCACCGGCTTCTCGGCGAGCAACAAGCGCCTTTGCAATCTGGCCAGCAAACCGTTCTTCGCCATAGTCCCGAATCACCCGTGCAATCTCGCGCTCGTCGGCGTGCGAGAGGAAGTCGGCCACGCTCTCACCGCGCGTGGTGTCCATGCGCATGTCCAGCGGCCCGTCGAAGCGGAAGCTGAAGCCGCGCTCCGGGTTGTCGATCTGCGGGCTGGACACACCCAGGTCCAGCAGCACACCATCCACCTGATGGACACCCAGACCCGCCAGCTCATCCGCCATGTCGGCAAAGCCGCTGTGGACGATGCGAAACCGCGGGTCGGCGATCGCCGCCGCCGCGGCGATGGCTTCAGGGTCGCGGTCGATGCCGATGAGCCGCCCCTCGGGCGCGAGCTTGCTCAGCAGCAGGCGCGAATGCCCGCCGCGGCCGAAGGTGCCATCCACATAGATGCCATCCGGGCGCGCAAGCACACCGTCCACCGCCTCGTTCAGCAGCACGGTGGTGTGGCGGAACTCGGCGCTCTCGTTCACGTCCGCGCCCATCAGAAACTGAAGTCCTTGAGCGAATCCGGCATCGGCCCGGCCAGCACTTCGGCCTCCTGGGCGCCATGGGCCTTCTTGTCCCAGATCTCGAAATGGCTGCCCATGCCGAGCAGCACCACTTCCTTGTCCAGCCCCGCGCTCTCGCGCAGCTCGGGCGAGATCAACAGTCGCGCCGCGGAGTCGATCTCGACGTCCATCGCGTTGCCGAGGAACACGCGCTTCCAGCCGGCGGCCGACATCGGCAGCGCCGCCACCTTGTCGCGGAAGACCTCCCAGGTCGGCCGCGGAAACAGCATCAGGCAGCCGTCCGGGTGCTTGGTGATGGTCAGCCGCCCTTCACAGAGCAGCTGCAGCACCTCACGGTGCCGCGTAGGAACGCTCAGGCGCCCCTTGGCGTCCAGCGCCAAGTTGGAGGCTCCCTGAAAGACGATTTCCGACACTTATCACCACGAAAAGACACTTTCCACCACTTTAAGCCCGGCACCAGGTCGGGTCAAGGTTCCGAACGAGTTTTTTCAATGAAATCAAGCACTTAGGCGGTCTGTTGATTTATACAGGCCGATTCAAAAATATCCTTGATAAATAAGGACTTGGATGAATATTGCGAAGTTCTTCTTGAACTGATGCCAGCTTGAGGTACCGTGTTTGTCCGCATGCATGCATCGACTTCCACCACTCCGGCCGTGCCGGCCCCTCGGCCCGCCAGGCCCCATGCCGCCGGCCTCGGCGGCGACGGGGAGCGCATGCCTCACGGCGTTTTGCCGCACAAGTCACGACAACGCCCCGCGCGGCGCGCGGCGGCCGCGGCGAATCCGCGGGTTTCTGATGAAATTTCGGGCGGTTTCAGCCCTTTGGGCCGGCAACACCCGGTCATCATGGGCCGACCGCGCACATCGCCACAGAGACCGCACCATGAACCTCCCGCCCTGCCCGCGCGTCGCCCGACGTCATGCCGCGGCCGCAGCAGGCTCCGCGTGAACATATCTTGAGCCGTCAACCCTCTTCCTCGCTCTTCGCCGTCCTGGCCCTGGGCGCCAGCATCGGACTGCTGGTGCCCGCCCTGGCCGTGGGCGGCCTGTTCATCGGGCTGCGCGAGGCCAAGGTCGCCGAGCAGGCGCTGCAGCGCGATCTCGACGCCAAGCTGGACGTGCTCGCCAGACAAGCCTGCCCGAGTTGCTGTGGAACCTCGACACCGTGGCCGCGCGCGAGGTCGTGTCGGCCATCGTCAAGTCGCCCGAGGTGGTGCGCGTCAGCGTCAGTGACGCGTCCCAGGGCGTGCCGTTCATCGAGAACCACCTGGCCGAACGGCGCATGGGCCGCACGCTGGTGGGTGAGCGCGAGATCCTGCGCGGCACGACCCGCATCGGCCACATCCAGATCGAGATCGACGACCACCTCAGCACCCAGGCCGTCATGCGCCAGCGCTGGCTGTACGGCGCCACGGTGGGCGGTCAGCTGCTGGTGTCGCTGGCGGTGGTGCTGTGGCTGCTGAACTCGCGGCTGTTCCGGCCGCTGCGCGAGCTGGGCGACTTTGCCAACGACCTGGCGCAAGGCCGGTTCAGCGCCAAGCTGGAGCACAAGCGCCAGGACGAGATCGGCCTGCTGGGTGGCGACCTGGAACACATGCGCGACGCGCTGCAGCAGCAGTTCGACGCGCAGCGCGCCCTCATCGAGCGCCTGCGCGGCATGGCCGAGACCGTGCCGGGCGTCGTCTATCAATTGCGGCTGCCGGTCAACGGCGAATTCAGCTTCGCCTACATCAGCGAGGCCGCGCGCGAGTATTTCCTGCTGGGCAGCACCGAGCTGAGCCGCAGCGCGGCGCCGTGGTTCGAGCGCATCCACCCCGACGACCGCGCCGCCGTGCGCGACAGCCTGCTGGCGTCGGCGCGCACCCTCAGTCCCTGGCAGCAGGAGTTCCGCACGCCGCAGGCGGACGGCAGCGAGCGCTGGATGTACGGCAACGCCATTGCGCAGCGCCGAGGCCGACGGCAGCGTGCTGTGGCACGGCTTCCTGACCGACATTTCGCGCCAGCGCCGCGATGCGCTGGAGCTGGAGCGCTACCGCCAACCATCTGGAGGAGCTGGTCGAGGCGCGCACCGCCGAGCTGGCCGAGGCCACCCAGGCGGCCCAGGCGGCCAGCCTGGCCAAGAGCGCCTTCCTGGCCAACATGAGCCACCGAGATCCGCACGCCGATGAAGGCCATCATCGGCCTGACCTCACCTGGCTCAGAGCGACACGGTGGAGCCTCAGCAGCAGCAGCGGCTGCAGGAAGCTCGCCGACGCGGCCGAGCACCTGCTCAGCGTCATCAACAACGTGCTGGACTTCTCCAAGATCGAGGCCGGCAAGGTGCAGCTGGAGCGCCGCCCCTTCACCGTGGAAGAGGTGCTCGACAACATCGCCAACATGACCACGCAGGCCGCCGCCGCCAAGCGGCTGCGCGTGGAGCCACCGATCGCACCGAGTTGCGCGAGCGCCTGTTCCTGGGCGACCCGCAGCGCATCTCGGAAGTGATGCTGAACTTCGCCGGCAACGCCATGAAGTTCACCGACCGCGGCTTCGTGCGCCTGGGCGCGCGGCCGGTGGGCGACGCTGCCGGCCCGCGCATGGCGCTGCGCTTTGAGGTGCAGGACAGCGGCATCGGCATCGCCCCCGAGGCCCAGACCCGGCTGTTCCGCGACTTCGAGCAGGCCGACAGCTCCACCACGCGGCGCTACGGCGGCACCGGCCTGGGCCTGGCGATCTGCCGCCGCCTGGCCGAGCTGATGGGCGGTCGCGTGGGCGTGGACAGCACGCCCGGCCAGGGCAGCACCTTCTGGTTCGCCATCGACCTGGACGTCACCGCCCAGCCGGAGGCCGCGCCCACTGCCGCGCCGCGCTCGCATTCGGCCCGCGAACGGCTGGCCGAGCTGGCCAACAGCCGGCCGCAGCGCATCCTGCTGGCCGAGGACAACCCGGTGAACCAGGAAGTCGCCGTGGCACTGATCGGCAGCGCCGGGCTGACCGTGGACGTCGCCGAGAACGGCCAGCAGGCCATCGACAAGGTGCAGTCCGGCGACTACGCGCTGGTGCTGATGGACGTGCAGATGCCCGTCATGGACGGCCTGGATGCCACCCGCGCGATCCGCCGCCTGCCGCAGGGCGCGACGCTGCCCATCCTCGCGATGACCGCCAACGCCTTCGACGACGAACGCCAGCGCTGCCTGGATGCAGGCATGGACGACCACGTCGCCAAGCCGGTGGTCGCCGAGCAGCTGTTCGCGACGCTGCACGACTGGTTATCGGGCGTTCGCAAGAGAGCCTGAGCAGGCCCCGGAGGCCGTGCGCGGCCGCGCCTCGGCTACTGCGACTGTTTGATGAGCCGGCCTGAGCCGGCCTGCAGCGGCCGTGCATTCATCGGGTAGAGCCGTGCGAACACGCCGACCTGCTGCGCCGTCAGCTGCACCGGCTTGCGCATGACCATCCACAGCACGCCTTCCGTGCAGGGCGGCGTGGTCAGCGAGCCCATGTAGGTGTAGTAGCCGCGCTCGGCCGGCAGTAGCTGGTTCAGGTCCAGCTGCCCCTGGCCTTGCAAGGCCTCGCCGCGCTCCAGCGGCAGGTTGCCCCACACCTGGGCCAACAGCGGCTGGGGCTGCTCGTCCGGACCTCG
Organism: Chryseolinea sp.; assembly: GCA_049840655.1. Lineage (GTDB taxonomy): Bacteria > Bacteroidota > Bacteroidia > Cytophagales > Cyclobacteriaceae > Chryseolinea. Next base: position 2,182 of record JASGJX010000033.1, on the reverse strand, counting down.
CTCCAGCAGCACGGCCACGACGGCCTGCCGGCCCTGGGCGTCGCGGTGCATCAGATGCACCACCATCTCGAACTGCCTGCCGTCCACGCGCTCCTCGCTGGGCCGGTGGAAATGGAAGTCCACCAGCTCGTAGCGCCGGCCCATGACGGTCAGGCCATTGCCGGCCGCGATCTGGACCTGCACGGTGTGGCCGTTGTCCAGCACCGAGAAGCCGCTGGGCTTGTAGTCGAACGCGATGGCCTCCTGGGCGACAGCCACGCCCTCGCGGATATCGATGGGGCTCTGGCGCGTGCCCACGCCGCATTGCCTGAACTCGGGTGCCAGCTCGGCCCAGCGGTCCGGGCCGATGTCGCCGGTGTAGCCCCAGCGCACCGGTGGCTTGGGCGCAGCCTTCGCCCCGCCCCGGGTCCTGGGCACCGGCTTGGCCGCGCCGACGGCACCCGGCGTCGCCAGCCGCTCCGACAGGCGCTGGCGCAGCACTTCGACAGGTTCCGTGGAGGCCTCCTGGGCTTGGGCCGCAAGCGCGCACAGGCAGGCGGCGATGAACACGCACGTTCTCATGCAGCTGATTTTCGGCAGCTTGGCCGGCGGCTTGAGCGGACCAATTGATATGCGCTACCAGAACGACTTCAACAACGCCAATACCGCGCCCCGCTCAATGCCGATGGATGAGCCGACATCCTCGTAAACACGGGCTTCACGGCAGCACAGCGAATTGACTACAGTGAAATGGTTGCGCTATCAGTGATGGATCACACGTCACCGCGACATCAACAACAAGGACGGAGACATGCTCGGATTGATCAAGTCATGGCGCACGCGCCTGGGCGGGCTGATGCTCGGCCTGTGCGCACTGGGCGCCCAGGCCCAGGTGGTGCAGTCCACCTGGGAAGATGGCACGGCCCAAGGTTGGTCGCCGTTCGGCGGCGTGACGCTGGCGAACAGCAGCGCCGTGGCCCGCAGCGGCTCGCGCAGCCTGCTGACGACGGGCCGCACGGCCACGTTCAACGGCCCCAGCCTGAACCTGGCGAACAAGCTGGTGCCCGGCGCCACCTACCAGATCACTGCCTGGGCCCGCCTGGCCGCCGGCACGCCAGCCACGCAGGTCAAGCTGTCCATGCAGCGCACGGCCGGCGGCAGCACCAGCTACGACAGCGTCGGCGCCAGCGCCGCCACGGGCGTCACCGACGGCGCCTGGACGCAGATCACCGGCCTGTACGCCTTCGCCGAGCCGGCGCCGAGCAACCTGGTGCTCTACATCGAGTCCAGCAGCGCGACGGCGTCGTACTACATCGACGACTTCAGCGTGACGCTGGTGTCGGGCGCGCCGGGCCTGCCGCCCAACACGACCGGGCTGAACTCCAGCTTCGAAGGCAGCACCCAGGGCTGGTTCGGCCGCGGCGCCACCGTCGCGACGACGTTCCGAGAGCGCCCACGGCGGCAGCCAGGCACTGCTGGCCACGGCCCGCAGCGGCAGCTGGGCCGGCCCGGCCTACGACGTGACGAACGTGATGTTCAACGGCTCGACCTACAAGGTCACCGCCTGGGTCAAGCTGCCGGCCAGCGCCGGCGCGGCGACCACGCAGGCCAAGCTCAGCCTGCAGCGCGACGCGGGCACGATCACGACCTACCACACGGTCGTCAACAGCACGGCGGTGGGCGCATCCGCCTGGGTGCGGCTGACGGCGACCTATGGCGTCGCGCTGGCCAACACCAAGCTGACGCTGTACTTCGAATCCGGCGACACCCAGCCGCTGATGGTGGACGACGTGCAGATCAGCTACGTGCCGCCGCCCAGCATCGAGACCGGCCTGCCGTCGATCGCGCAAAGCCAGCTGGCCTACTTCCCCATCGGCACCATCGCCTACAACGGCGGCATCACCGGCGTGCAGGGCGACCTGGTCGTCAAGCACTTCAACAGCCTGGTGTCCGAGAACGACATGAAGTGGAGCTCGCTGCAGGCCCAGCCTGGCGTCTTCACGTGGACCAACGCCGACGCGCAGGTCGCCTTCGCCCAGGCCAAGGGCCTGAAGCTGCGCGGCCACACGCTGGTGTGGCACGAGCAGATGCCGGCCTGGGTGTTCCAGGACGCCGGCGGCGTGGCACTGACGCCTTCCGCCGCCAGCAAGGCCCTGGTGCTGCAGCGCGAGGTGGACCACATCACCGCCGTGCTGAACCATTT